>CP116227.1:1517500-2919054 GCA_038184435.1 Nocardioides alkalitolerans
TGAGAATCATTTCGGGATCGGGCGTGTCGCCCTCCTCGAGCCGGATCCGGCTCCCCTCCTCGAACAGCGGGGTGCCGTCGAACGATCGGTCCACGGCAAGGGCCTGGCACAGGCGCGCCGGCCCCCGGGCGAGGTCGCGATCGGGGGCTCCCCCGCGGCGTACCCGGGCGGTCTCCACTCCCCCGACCACCTCACCGGCCCGCACGAGCGTCCCGCTCGCGACCCCCTCCACGCCGGTCACCACGTTGAGGCAGTGGTGCATGCCGTAGGTGAAGTACACGTAGGCGTGCCCGGCCGGCCCGAACATCGCGGCGTTCCGCGCCGTCTTGCCTCGCCACGCGTGGGACGCGGGGTCGTGCTCCCCGTCGTACGCCTCGACCTCCGTGATGCGGATCCGCACCTCGGGCGTCACGAGCACACACCCCAGCAACGACGGAGCGACCTGCTCCACCGGCCCGGTCAGGCGGTCGAACAGGTCGCTCACGTCGTCGCTCCTCGCGTCGGTCGGCCGCGGGGCGGTCAGGCCAACCGCTCCCGCAGGTGGGTCGCGCGGTCACGCACCTGGCCCAGCTGCTCGGTGACCCGCACGGGCGCGGTACCCCCGATGCCGTCCCTCGATGCGACCGAGCCGTCGATGGTCAGCACCTCCCGCACGCCGGCGTGCAACGCCGGGTGGATGTCGGCGAGGTCGGCGTCGCTGAGGTCGGGCAGGTCGATGCCCGCCGCCTCGCAGCGGCGCACGCACTCGCCGGCCACCTCGTGCGCCACCCGGAAGGGGACGCCCTCCCGCACCAGCCACTCCGCGACGTCGGTCGCGAGCGAGAACCCCTGGGGAGCGAGCTCGGCCATCCGCTCGGTATCGAACCCGAGGGTGGCGACCATCCCCGTGAAGGCGGGCAGCAGCACCTCGAGGGTGTCGACCGTGTCGAACACCGGCTCCTTGTCCTCCTGGAGGTCCCGGTTGTAGGCCAGCGGCAACGCCTTCAGCGTGGCGAGCAGGCCGGCCAGGTCACCGATCAACCGCCCCGCCTTGCCGCGTGCCAGCTCGGCGATGTCGGGGTTCTTCTTCTGGGGCATGATGCTCGACCCGGTCGACCACGAGTCGTGGAGCCGCACGAAGCGGAACTCCGCGGTCGACCAGAGGATGACCTCCTCCGCCAACCGGCTCACGTCCACGCCCACCATCGCTCCCACGAAGGCGAGCTCGGCGACGAAGTCGCGGGCCGCCGTACCGTCGATGGAGTTCGCCGTGGAGCCCGTGAACCCCAGCTCGGCGGCGACCCCGGCGGGGTCGAGGCCGAGGCTCGAGCCCGCCAGGGCGCCGGAGCCGTACGGCGAGTCCGCGGCCACCCGGGCGTCCCAGTCGGCGAGGCGGTCCACGTCGCGCAGCAGGGCCCAGGCGTGGGCGAGCAGGTGGTGGCTCAGCAGCACGGGCTGCGCGTGCTGCAGGTGCGTGCGCCCCGGCATGATCGCGCCGAGGTGCTGCTCGGCCTGGCCCGCGATGGCGTCGACCAGGTCGAGCACCTGCCCCGCGACGACCCGCGCGTGGTCGCGCAGGAACATCTTGAACAGCGTCGCGATCTGGTCGTTGCGCGAGCGACCCGCCCGCAGGCGGCCACCGACGTCGGGACCGACCTCCTCGAGCAGCAGCCGCTCGAGGGCACCGTGCACGTCCTCGTCGGAGGGGTCGGGACGGAGGTCCCCCGCGGCGTACCGCTCCCCCAGCACGTCCAGGCCGCGCACCAGCTCGGCGTGGTCGGCGTCGGTGAGGAGACCCGCGCGGTGCAGCGCACCGGCGTGGGCCCGCGACCCGGCGAGGTCGTAGGGGGTCAGGCGCCAGTCGAAGTGCGTCGACCGCGACAACGCCTCGAGCTCCGGGCTCGGGCCGCCGGCGAACCGGCCGCCCCAGAGCTTGCCCGTGTTGGTCGCCTCGTCCTTCGGCCCCTCGGACCGCTGCTCCGCCATCGTCAGTCCGTCCCGAACTCCATGGCGGCGGCGTCCAGCGCCTCGCCCTCGGCGCCCTCGACCGACGGGTTGTCGGCGATGCGCTCCGCCCCGCCCGTCTCGATCTCGCCGAAGAGCGTGCCGTTCTCGACGAGCACCTGGCCCTGGTCGAGGGGCTGCGCCGCGTAGGCCTCGAGCTTCCAGCGCGAGTCCGCGATGTCGAGGTTGCGCATCGTCAGCTGGCCGATGCGGTCGTGGGGACCGAACGCGGCGTTCTCCGTGCGCTCCATCGACAGCTTGTCCGGGTGGTAGGAGAACGCGGGGCCGTCGGTGCGGAGGATCGAGTAGTCCTCGCCGCGGCGCAGGCGGAGGGTGACCTCGCCGGTGACGAGCGAGGCGATCCAGCGCTGGATGGACTCCCGCACCATGAGCGCCTGCGGGTCGAGCCAGCGGCCCTCGTAGAGCAGCCGGCCGAGCTTGCGGCCCTCGTTGTGGTACTGCGCGACCGTGTCCTCGTTGTGGATCGCGTTGAGCAGGCGCTCGTAGGCGATCCACAGCAGCGCCAGCGCCGGGGCCTCGTAGATGCCCCGGGACTTCGCCTCGATGATGCGGTTCTCGATCTGGTCGGACATGCCGAGGCCGTGGCGACCACCGATGAGGTTCGCCTCGTGGACGAGGGCGACGGCGTCGTCGTACCGCCGTCCGTTGATCGCGACCGGACGGCCGCCCTCGAAGGCGATGGTGACGTCCTCCGTGGCGATGTCGACGGCGGGGTCCCAGAACCGGACGCCCATGATCGGCTCCACGGTCTCGAGCGAGACGTCGAGGTGCTCGAGCGTCTTCGCCTCGTGGGTGGCGCCCCAGATGTTGGCGTCGGTGGAGTACGCCTTCTCCTTGCTGTCGCGGTAGGGCAGGTCGCGCTCGGACAGCCACTGGCTCATCTCCGCGCGGCCGCCGAGCTCGGTGACGAACTCCGCGTCGAGCCAGGGCTTGTAGATCCGCAGCTCCGGGTTGGCCAGCAGGCCGTAGCGGTAGAACCGCTCGATGTCGTTGCCCTTGAAGGTCGACCCGTCACCCCAGATGTCCACGCCGTCCTCGTGCATGGCCCGCACGAGCTGCGTGCCCGTGACGGCTCGGCCGAGCGGCGTCGTGTTGAAGTAGGTGCGGCCCGCGGAGCGGATGTGGAACGCGCCGCACGCGAGTGCCGCGAGCCCCTCCTCCACCAGCTGGGTCTTGCAGTCGACGAGGCGGGACAGCTCCGCGCCGTACGCCAGTGCGCGTCCCGGCACCCCGTCGATGTCGGGCTCGTCGTACTGCCCGATGTCGGCGGTGTAGGTGCACGGGACCGCGCCCTTCTCGCGCATCCAGGCGACGGCCACCGAGGTGTCCAGGCCGCCGGAGAAGGCGATGCCGACGCGCTCGCCGGCGGGAAGGGTGGTCAGGACCTTGCTCACGTGTGTTGTCTTCCTTCGTCGTGGGTCGTCGCAGCTGAGTCTGGGGTACGGCGCGGGCCGGCGGCCGCCGGGGGTCAGCCCCCGGTGTGACCGTCGGCCAGCGCCGTGAATCGTCGGGCGAGGTCGTCGCCCCGGGCGGGGTCGCGCCCGATCACGAGCACGGTGTCGTCGCCCGCGATGGTGCCGAGCACGTCGGCGGGGTCGGCCTTGTCGATCGCGTTCGCGAGGTACTGCGCCGCACCGGGCGGCGTGCGCAGCACCACGAGGTTGCCGGCCGCCTCGGAGCTGACGAGCAGCTCGGCGCACAGCTTGGAGAGCCGGGCGCTCGCCGACACCGACTCCCGCAGGTGGGTCGGGGTGCGGTCGCCCCCCTCGGCGGGCACCGCGTAGACCATCGCCCCCGACAGCGCCCGCACCTTGACGGCGTCGATCTCGACGAGGTCGCGGCTGAGCGTCGCCTGGGTGACGTGGACGCCGCGCGCCGCGAGCAGCTCGGCGAGCTCGGTCTGCGACCGCACCTCGTGCTGCTCGAGCAGCTCGGTGATACGGCGCTGGCGGGCGTTCTTCGTCAGCGGTGTCATCGCGGTCTCGCTCATCGTTCCCTCCTCTCCGTCGTGCTGGTGCTGGTGCTGGTGCTCGGTGCTCGGGTCTGGTGCCGGGGTGCGGGTCTCAGACGGCGGCGTCCGGCTCGAGGACGCCGGAGCGCTGCATGAGGAACGCGAGCAGGGCCTTCTGGACGTGGCGGCGGTTCTCCGCCTCGTCCCAGACCAGCGAGCGCGGACCCTCGAGGACCTCGGCGCTGATCTCCTTGCCCCGGTAGGCCGGCAGGCAGTGCAGGACGACCGCGTCGGGCTTCGCGTGGGTCAGCAGCTCCTCGGTGACGGCGAACCGTCCGAAGATCTCCAGCCGCTCCGCGGCCTCGCTCTCCTTGCCCATCGACACCCAGGTGTCGGTGACGACGACGTCGGCGTCGCGCACCGCGTCCTCCGGGTCGGGGAGGGTGCGGATGCGGCCCTCCCACGGCGCGGCGTCGACGAGCTCCCGGACCTCGGCCGCCGGCCAGAACTCCTCGGGAGCCCCGAAGACGACGTCCATCCCCGCCATGGCGCCCGCGATGGCCCACGAGTTGCCCATGTTGCAGGCGGCGTCGCCGAGGAACGCGACGGTCAGGCCCGCGAGCCGCCCCTTCGCCTCCTGGATGGTCAGCAGGTCCGCGAGCAGCTGGCAGGGGTGGAAGTCGTCGGTCAGGGCGTTGACGACGGGCACACCGCTCCACTGCGCCATCTCGGCGAGCTTCGCCTGCTCGTAGGTGCGCCACACGATCGCGCTGGCCTGGCGGCCGAGCACCCGCGCGACGTCGGCGACCGACTCGCGCTCGCCGATGGCGGCGAGCTTGCCGTCGATCGCGAGGGGGTGGCCACCGAGCTCGGCGATGCCCGCGGCGAACGACGCCTGCGTGCGCAGCGTCTGCTTGTCGAAGATCATCGCGACGGTGCGGGGACCGACGAGCGGCTTCGCCTCATAGGGCGCCTTCTTGTACGCCGCGGCGAGCGCCAGCACCTCGGCCTGCTCGGCCGGGGTGAGGTCGTCGTCGCGGAGCAGGTGGCGGACCGTCACGGTCCCGTCGGCGCTCATGCGGCACCGCCCGCGGCGTACGCCGTGTCGAGGATGCCGCTCCACGCGGCGGCCAGCGCGTCGAGGTCGGCGTCGGTGACGACGAGCGGCGGCACGAAGCGCATCCGCGTCGGGCTGGGGGCGTTGAGCACGAAGCCCGCGTCCTGGCCGGCGGCCACGGTCTCCGCGGCGTACGGCTCCGACAGGTCGATGCCGACCATCAGCCCCGCGCCGCGCACCTCGGTGACGCGCGCGTCGGCGGCGAGCACCTCCGCGAGACGGGCGCCCGCCGTGCGCGAGCGCTCGAGCAGGCCGTCGGACTCCACGGTGTCGAGCACGGCCAGCGCGGCCGCGGTCGCGAGCGGGTTGCCGCCGAAGGTCGTGCCGTGGTTGCCCGGGTCGAACAGCTTGCCGCTGCCGCCCGTCGCGATGCAGGCACCGATCGGCACACCCCCGGCGAGGCCCTTGGCGAGCGTGACCACGTCGGGCGCGACCGTGCCGTCGACGAGCGCGGGGTTCTGGTGGGCGAACCACGTGCCGGTGCGCCCGATGCCGGACTGCACCTCGTCGAGCCACAGCAGGGCGCCGGCGTCGCGGGCCACCTGCTGGGCGCGCACCAGGTAGTCGGCGGGCGGCACGACGACGCCGGCCTCGCCCTGGACGGGCTCGAGCAGGACCGCGGCCACCGACTCGTCGACGGCGGCCTCGAGGGCCGCGGCGTCGCCGTACTCGACGAAGGTGACGTCGCCGGGGAGCGGCGCGAACGGCGTGCGGTAGGCCTCCTTGGAGGTGAGCGCGAGGGCGCCCATGGTGCGGCCGTGGAAGCCGCCGGCGGCGGCGACGATCCGGGTGCGACCCGTGCGGCGCGTCAGCTTGAACGCCGCCTCATTGGCCTCGGTGCCCGAGTTCGCGAAGAACACGCGGCCCTCGGTGCCGAGCAGGCCGAGGAGGCGCTCCGCCAACTCGACCTGCGGGGGCGTCGCGAAGAAGTTCGAGACGTGCACGAGCCGCGCGGCCTGCTCGCTCACCGCCCGCACCAGCGCGGGGTGGCCGTGGCCCAGCGTGTTGACGGCGATGCCGCCGAGGAAGTCGACGTACTCCTTGCCGTCGGCGTCGGTGACCCGCGCGCCGGAGCCGGAGACCAGGGTCGTCTTCGGGGGACCGAACGTGTTCATCAGGGCGTCGGAGTAGCGCTCGCCCCACCCGCTCGTCGTCATCAGATCTCGTCCTTCGGCTTCGGGGGCACCTTCGCGGTGCGGATCTTGGTGGGGACGCCCGGCAGCACCTGCGTGCCGATCCCCTCGTCGGTGAAGATCTCGAGCAGCACCGCGTGCGGCTCGCGGCCGTCGACGACGGTGGCGCGGGGCACGCCGTCGCGCACGGCGTTGAGGCAGGCCGTCATCTTCGGGACCATGCCGCTGGCCAGCGTCGGCATCAGCTCCTCGAGGCTCTCCGGGCTGATCTCGCCGATGAGGTCGGGGCTGTTGGGCCAGTCGCGGTAGAGGCCCTCGACGTCGGTGAGCACGAGCAGCTTCTCCGCGCCCAGCGCTGCCGCCAGCGCCGCGGCGGCGGTGTCGGCGTTGACGTTGTGCACGACGCCGTCGGCGTCGGGAGCGACGCTCGAGATCACCGGCACGCGGCCGGCGTGGACGAGGTCGAGGACCGCCTCCGGACGCACCGAGCCGACCTCGCCGACGAGGCCGAGGTCGACCTCCTCGCCGTCGACGACCGTCGTCGCGGGCACGGCCGTGAAGAGGCCGGCGTCCTCGCCCGACAGGCCGACCGCGATCGGGCCGTGGGTGTTGAGCAGGCCGACCAGCTCGCGCTGGACCTGGCCCACGAGCACCATCCGCACGACGTCCATCGCCTCGGGCGTGGTGACGCGCAGGCCGCCGCGGAACTCCGAGGAGATGTCGAGCCGCTTGAGCATGGTGCTGATCTGCGGACCGCCGCCGTGGACCACGACCGGGTGGAAGCCGGCGTAGCGGAGGAACGCGATGTCCTCGGCGAACGCCTGCTTGAGGGTGTCGTCGGTCATGGCGTTGCCGCCGTACTTGATGACCAGGATCTTGCCGTTGTAGGCCTTCAGCCACGGCAGCGCGGCCGCGAGCGTCGCGGCCTTGGCCGTGTCGACCTTCGGCTTGTAGTGGACCTCGTCGGTGCTCATGCCGGTCGTCTCCTCGCTGGGGCTCGTCACGACGAGTACGCGCTGTTCTCGTGGACGTAGGCGTGGGTGAGGTCGTTGGTCCACACCGTCGCCCGCTCGTCGCCGGACTTCAGGTCGATCGTCACGCTGACCTCACGCGGGGTGAGGTCCACGCCCGCCGGGTCCTCCGCCGGCGTGGACGCACGGCACACCCAGACGCCGTTCATCGCGACGTCGAGGTCGGCGGGGTCGAACGCCGCCTGCGTCGTGCCCATGCTGGCCAGCACGCGACCCCAGTTGGGGTCCTTGCCGAAGACCGCGGCCTTGAACAGGTTGGAGCGGGCCACGCTGCGGCCCACCTCGACCGCGTCGTCTTCGCTCGCCGCGTTGACCACCGTGATGGCGATCTCGTGGTCGGCGCCCTCCGCGTCCTTGAGCAGCTGCATCGCCAGGTCGGTGCACGCCTGGGTGAGCGCGTCGGTGAAGTCGTCGAGCGTCGGGGTGATGCCGCTGGCCCCGCTCGCCATGACGGTCACCGTGTCGTTGGTCGACATGCAGCCGTCGGAGTCGAGGCGGTCGAAGCTGACCCGCGTCGCCGCGCGCAGGGCGCGGTCGAGGTCGGCCGCCTCGACGACCGCGTCGGTCGTGAGCACGACCAGCATGGTGGCGAGCTGCGGGGCCAGCATGCCGGCCCCCTTGGCCATCCCGCCGATGCTCCAGCCGGCGCCCTCGACGACGACCTGCTTGTGCACCGAGTCGGTCGTCATGATCGCCTGCGCGGCCTCCTCGCCGCCGGTGGCGCTCAGCGCGTCGTACGCCGCGTCGACGCCGTCGAGGAGGTTCTGGCGCGGGTTGGCGAGACCGATGAGACCGGTCGAGCAGACGACGACGTCGATCGCGCCGATGCCCAGCCGGTCGGCGACGCGCTCGGCGACCGCGTGGGTGGTCTGGAAGCCCTGGGCGCCCGTGTAGCAGTTGGCGCCGCCGGAGTTGAGGACGACGGCGCGCACGACGCCGTCCTTGACGACCTCCTGGCTCCAGAGGATCGGGTTGGCCTTGCACCGGTTCGACGTGAAGACGGAGGCCGAGTCGAAGCGCGGGCCGTCGTTGACGACGAGCGCGACGTCCTTGGCGCCGGTCGACTTGAGCCCGGCGGGGACGCCGGCGGCGCGGAAGCCGGCGGGGGTGGTGACGGTCATGGGTGCTCCTGGGGCACGGCCGCACTCGGGTGCGGCGGGGAGCCCGGCGCGGGGCCGGGCGGGACGGGGCGCGGGGCGGTGCGGTTCAGCTCGCCGGGACGGCGGCGCCGACCGCGTGCCCTCGTCGTCGCCACGCCGCCTCGGCCGCGTCGGCCTCGTCACCCGGGACGAGCACCCAGAGCGCGTCGTACGTCGTCAGCGGGGTCGCGGCGATGCCCTCGTCCGCGAGCGGGGCGAGCACGTCCGGCAGGAGCGCGGCGCTCTCCGCCACGGTCCGCTCGCCGCCCAGCTGGAACGCGGTGAACGGGCGCACGCTGCGGGCCTTCGTCGGCACGTTGCGCGCCGCGCAGAGCACCGTCGTCTCCGTCGCCGTGGCCGTCACCTGGAAGACCGACGAGGACTCCGCCCACGCGGGGATGGTGGAGCCGGGTCCGAGGCGCACGATCGCGAGGGTCTCGGGGAAGCGGGCGAGCTCGTACGTCGCGGGCCGGGTCTCGTCCTGCGGGGCGCTCACGGGGCCAGCCCCACGGTCGACAGGCCGGTCGTCTCGTCGAGACCGAGGGCGAGGTTCATGCACTGCACGGCGGCGCCGCCGGTGCCCTTCGCGAGGTTGTCGACCGCACCCACGGCGACGAGTCGGTGGGCGGCCTCGTCGACGGTGACCTGCAGGTGCACCGCGTTGGACCCGAGGACCGACTGGGTCGCGGGCCACATCCCGGACGGCAGCACGTGGACGAAGGGCTCGTCGGCGTACGCCTTCGCGTAGACCTCGTGGGCCTCGTCGGCCGTGAGGTCGCCGGTCAGGGGGGCCGTGCAGGTGGCGAGGATGCCGCGCGCCATCGGCACCAGGAGCGGGGTGAAGCCGACCTTGAGGTCGGCGTCGGTCAGCCGACCCAGGTTCTGCCGGATCTCGGGGGTGTGGCGGTGGACGCCGCCCACGCCGTAGGCGCTCGCGTTGCCCATCACCTCGCTGCCGAGGAGGTGCGGCTTCGGGGCCTTGCCCGCCCCGGACGTGCCCGAGGCGGCGACGACGGTGAGGTCGCCGGTGACGAGGCCCGCGGCCACGGCGGGCGCGAACGTCAGCGTCGAGACCATCGGGTAGCAGCCGGGGACCGCGATGCGCCGCGCGCCGCGCAGCTGCTCCCGCTGACCCGCGAGCTCCGGGAGGCCGTACGGCCACGTGCCGGCGTGCGCCGAGCCGTAGAACCTCTCCCAGTCGGCGCCGTCGACGAGCCGGAAGTCGGCGCCGCAGTCGATGACGATCGTGTCGTCGCCCAGTGCCTCCGCGATCGGGGCGGACTGCCCGTGCGGCAGGCCGAGGAAGACCACGTCGTGGCCCGCCAGCGTCTCGGGGGTCGTCTCCTCGAGGACCCGGTCGGCGAGGGGCACCAGGTGCGGCTGCAGGGCGCCGAGCGACTGGCCGGCGTTGGAGCCGCCGGTGAGGGCACCGATGCGGACGTCCGGGTGGCCGAGGAGCAGCCGGAGGACCTCGCCGCCGGCGTACCCGCTCGCCCCGGCGACAGCGACGGAGAAGGGAGACGTCATGTGCATGAACATACATGGCCATGCATGAGCACGCGAATTCTTTCGCTTCGCGGGCGTGGCGCGGCCCGACACTTTCCCCGGCTGACCGGGGAACACGCCACTTCGACCATCAATTTTGATGGTCAAAGCGGTCGGTTCCCCGGTCAGCCGGGGAACCGACCACCTGCATGACCATCGACGGTCAGGCGCGGAGCGCGGCTCCGGTGCGCTCGGTGGCGAGGGCGACGGCGGCGTCGCGCGCGGCGGCCGCCTCGCCCTCGGCCAGGGTGCGGTCGAGGGCGCGGAACCGCAGCGCGAACGCGAGCGACTTCTTGCCCTCGGGCACGCCGGCACCGGTGTAGACGTCGAACAGGCGCAGCGACTCGAGCAGCGCGCCCGCGCCCTCGCGCAGCGCCGCCTCGACGTCGCCCGCCGGCACCGCCGCGTCGACGAGGAGGGCGACGTCCTCCTTGGCGACGGGGTACGTCGAGAACACCGGTCCCCGCACCGCCTCCGGCACGGCGGCCAGCAGCAGGTCGAGGTCGAGCTCCGCCGCGGACGTGCGCGGCGGCAGGCCGAGACGCGTCACCACGCGGGGGTGCAGCTCGCCCGCGTGGCCCAGCGTCGTGGAGGTGCCGTCCGCGCCGACCAGCACGACCTTGGCGCAGCGCCCCGGGTGCCAGGGCGCGAGCTGGTCGTTCTCGACCCGCACCTCCACGCCGAGCTCGCCCGCCAGGTCGCGGACGACGCCGACGACGTCGACCCAGTCGGCGTCGCGGCCCGCACCCCACCAGCCGGCGTTCTCCCGCTGGCCCCCGATGACGACGGCCAGGTGCAGCGGCTGGCGCGGCAGGGCCGCGAGCAGGGCGGCCAGCTCGTCGTCGGTCGGGCGCCAGTCGACGCCGAGCAGCGGCGCGGCGACGTCCGAGGCGAACGCGACCGTGCCCGTCTCGAACAGCGCGACACCCGGGAGGCCGCGGCCCGTGTTGCGCGCGGCGGCGGCGAGCGTGCCGGTGAGCAGCGTGGTCGTGTAGACCGGCTCCTCCGTGGAGAGCGGGTTGGCGAGCCGCACGGTGCGGCGCCGCTCGTCGTCCGCCGGCACCTCGAGCGCCTCGAGCGCCGCCTCGCCCGTGAACGGGAAGCTCACCACCTCGACGAGGCCCGCGCCGGCGAGCGCACGCCCGACCCGGCGCCGCAGTCGCTGCTCCCGGGTCAGGCCGCGTCCGGCGGTCGGGGTCGGCAGGACCGACGGGACCGCGCCGTACCCGACGATGCGGACGACCTCCTCGACCATGTCGAAGGGGTCGGTGAGGTCGGGACGCCACGGCGGCACCGTGACCGTCAGCGCCGCGTCGTCGCCCTCGACCCGACAGCCGACCGCCTCCAGGTGGCGGCGCGTGGTGGCGGCGTCGATGGCGATGCCCGACACCCGGGCCGGCAGGTCGGCGGCCACGGTGACCGTGGTCGGCGCCGGCGGGGTGCCGACGACGGTCACGCCCGGCTCGGCCGTGCCGCCGCCGTGGGCGACGAGGAGCTCGACCACCCGGTCGGCCGCGGCCTCGCAGATGGTGGGGTCGACGCCACGCTCGTTGCGCTTGCCGGCCTCGGAGGTGATCTTGTGGCGGCGCCCGGTGCGGAACATGGAGACCGCGTCCCAGTGGGCGGCCTCCACGAGCACCCGGGTCGTCGTCGACGACATCTCGGTCGTCTCGCCGCCCATGACGCCACCGAGCCCGATGATCCCCGAGTCGTCCGTCACGACGAGGTCCTCGGGGCTCAGCGCACGGTCGGTGCCGTCGAGGGTCGTGAGCCGCTCCCCCGCCGTCGCGCGACGGACGCGGACGGTGCCGCGGACCTTGTCCGCGTCGTACCCGTGGATCGGGCGACCCGTCTCCAGCATCACGTAGTTCGTCACGTCGACCGCGAGCGAGATCGGCCGCATGCCGGCGAGCTGGATGCGACGGGCCATCCAGTCGGGCGTCGGCGCCGTCGGGTCGAAGCCCGAGACGGTGCGGGCCACGAACACCGGGCAGCCGTCGGGGTCGTCGACGACCACCGGGTGGCCCTCGCCGTCGGCGGCGGGGACGGGGCGGTCGACGGGGTCGGAGTACGGCGCGTCGAACGCCAGCGCCGCCTCCCGCGCCACGCCGCGCAGGGACAGCGCGTAGGCCCGGTCGGGGTTGATCTCGAACTCGATGACCTCGTCGCGCAGCGGGAGCAGCGCGAACGCGTCGTCGCCGGGCGCGCCCGCGTCGGCCGGGAGCACGATGATCCCGTCGCTCGCGCCGCCGAAGCCCGCGGGCAGGCCGAGCTCGGCCGCGGAGCAGATCATGCCGGCCGAGAGGTGCCCGTAGGTCTTGCGCGCGGAGATCGCGAAGTCGCCCGGGAGGACGCCGCCGGGCAGCACGACGACGACGAGGTCGCCGGGCTCGAAGTTGTGCGCGCCACAGACGATGCCCTGCGGCTCGCCGGTGCCGTTGGCGTCGCCGACGTCGACGGTGCACCAGTTGATCGTCTTGCCGTTCTTCTGCGGCTCGGGCGACTTGGTGAGGACGCGCCCGACCACGAGCGGACCGGTGATGTCGTGGCCCGGCCGCTCGATGGCCTCGAGCTTGAGCCCGAGGTCGGTGAGCCGGCGGGCGAGCTCCTCCGTCGTCACGTCGGCCGGCAGGTCGACATGCTCGCGGATCCAGGAGACGGGTGCCTTCATCTCAGATCTCCGTTCCGAAGGCCGTGGCGAAGCGGACGTCGCCCTCGAAGAAGGCGCGCAGGTCCTCCACGCCGTGGCGGAACATCAGGGTGCGGTCGATGCCCATGCCGAAGGCGAAACCGGTGTAGCGCTCCGGGTCGACGCCGCACGCGACGAGCACGCGCGGGTTCATGACGCCGCAGCCGCCCCACTCGATCCAGCCCTCGCCCCGGCACGTGCGGCAGGTGGCGCCGTCGGCGTCCACCGTCGTCCCGCGGCACACGAAGCAGACGAGGTCGACCTCGGCGCTCGGCTCGGTGAAGGGGAAGAACGACGGGCGGAAGCGCGTCGAGATGCCCTCGCCGAACATGGCGGCGGCGAAGTGGTCGAGCGTGCCCTTGAGGTGGGCCATCGTGATGCCCTCGTCGATGGCGATGCCCTCCACCTGGTGGAACATCGGGGAGTGGGTCGCGTCGTACTCGTCCGTGCGGAAGACGCGGCCCGGGCAGGCGACGTAGATCGGCGGCGTGCGCGTCAGCATCGTGCGCGCCTGCACCGGCGACGTGTGCGTGCGCAGCACGACGTGGTTCTCGGCCGGGTCGGTCCAGAACGTGTCCTGCATCGTGCGCGCCGGGTGGTCGGGCCCCAGGTTGAGCGCGTCGAAGTTCAGCCACTCCGCCTCGAGCACCGGCCCCTCGGCGATCTCCCAGCCCATGGCGACGAACACGTCGGCGATGCGCTCGGCGCCCGTGGTCAGGGGGTGCCGCGCGCCGCGCGGGCGGCGGTCGACGGCGACCGTCACGTCGACGGTCTCCTCCGCGAGCATCCGCTCCTCGTGCTCGACCTCGAGCACGGCCTGCCGGGCGGCGAGCGCCTGGTTGACCGCGCCGCGGGCCTTGCCGACCCGCTGGCCGGCGTCCTTGCGGGCCTGGGGCGGCAGGGCGCCGATCTCGCGGTTGGCGAGGGCGAGCGGGGAGCGGTCACCGGTGTGCTCGATGCGCACCTGCTTCAACGCGTCGAGGTCGGTCGCGGCGGCGACGGCGGCGAGGGCCGCCTCGGTCATCGCCTCGACCTCCTCGGCCTTCAGCGGGGTCACCTCGACGGGATCGAACTCGTTGTTGGGGCCGGACATCGGGGCCTTTCCGCGGTGGGCGAGCTGCAGGAGGGCGCCGTCGTCGCGAGCTCGCGGCCGACGGGCCGCGGGTCAGTCTAGGAAGTGGCGCGGGTGCGGGGCGAACCGGTTACGGGTACGGCGCGCACGAGGTCCTCCGCGGACCGGCGCGCCACCGGGGCGGGGGTCGCGGGACGCGCCGCGGGTGGCGCCACGGGTCGCGCCGCGGGTCGCGCCGGGAGGTTGGCGGCGACGACGGCGGCGAGGACCACCATGATCCCGAGGGCCTGGACCAGACCCAGGTGCTCGCCACCGAGGAGCGTGCCGAGCAGCACCCCCGTGACCGGATTGAGCAGGCCGATGACCCCGACCTCCACGACGCCGAGACGGCTCAGCCCGTTGAACCAGCAGACGAACGCCAGCGCCGTGGTGACCAGCGAGAGGTAGGCGTAGCCCGCGACCGCGGGGGCGTCCACCGCCGGCGGCGCGCCCTCGAGGAGCGGGGCCGCGACGAGCAGACCGGCGCCGCCTGCGACGAGCTGCCACGCGGTGGACGCGACGACCGGGACGGGGTCGATGCGGTTCCAGCGGCGGGCGAGCAGGAAGCCCACGCTGGAGGAGAGGAGCGCGGCGCCCGACGCGGCGAGCCCCCAGCCGTCGGGCGCACCGACCGCTCCCCCGACGACGAGCACGACGCCGCCGAGGCCCACGACCGAGGCGACGACGCCCTGGAGCCGGGGACGGTCGCCCTCGATCGCCCAGGCCATCGCGAGCATCACCAGCGGCGCGCCGGCCATGACCACCGAGGCGACGCTGGACGGCAGGCGCTGCGCCGCGACGTACACGAGCCAGAAGAAGAGACCCACGTTCGTCGTGCCCAGCAGCATGGCGCGCCCCCACCACGCGCCCCGCGGCAGACGCCGCGCGAGCAGCAGGAGCAGGAGTCCCGCCGGAGCGGCACGGAGGGCGGCACCCCAGACGGCGGCGTCGGCCGGCAGGGCGTGCTTGGTGACGAAGTAGGTGCTCCCCCACGCGATCGGGGCGATCGCGGTGATCAGGGTCCAACGGAGTTTCGCTTCCACGGAAGGGATAATGCCTTCCAGGAAAGGTATATTCCCGGTCGTGGAACGAGAGCCCGATCACGTCGACCGGATCCAGGAGCAGTGGGCGCGCGAGCGCCCCGACCTGGACACCTCCCCCCAGGGCCTCATCGGTCGCACGCACCGGCTCGCGGACCGGCTGATGGACGAGCTGCTGGTCGTCTACCGCCGGCACGGGCTCGGCCAGGGCGAGTTCGACGTGCTCGCGACGCTGCGCCGGGCCGGGGACCCGTTCGAGCTCACGCCGAGCGCGCTCGCGCAGACCACCATGGTGACGAGCGGCGCGGTGACCAAGCGGCTCGACCGGCTCGAGGCCGCGGGCCTGGTGCGCCGCCAGCCGAGCGACCTGGACGGCCGGGGCCGCGTCGTCGGCCTGACCGAGGCGGGGCGTCGGCTCATCGACCAGGCCTACACGGAGCACATGGAGAACGAGCACCGCCTCGTCGCCGGGCTCGACGCCGACGAGCGCGCGCAGCTCGAGCACCTGCTGCGCCGCTGGGCGGCGTCGCTCGACGCCTGAGGCGGGACCGGCCCTCCCCGGCTCCCCGGTCCGATCAGTCGTCGCCTCGGTCGTCGCCTCGGTCGTCACCTCAGTCGTCGTCGCGGACAACCGGCCAGGTCACGGCCACCCGCGCCCCGCCGTCCGCGGTCTCGCCGATCTCGGTGGTGCCCCCGTGGGCGCCGACGAGACCGCCGACGAGGTACATCCCGAGCCCCGACCCGCCCGCCTGTCCGAAGTGCCAGAACTTCGTGAACACGCGGCGCCGGATCTCCTCCGGGATCCCCCGGCCCTCGTCGTCCACCGTGATGCGCACGGCGGCGCCGTCGCTCGTGGGCGCCAGCCGCACGAGCACCGTGCCCTCCCCGTGCCGCACCCCGTTCTCGACCAGGTTGGTGAGCACCTGGGTGAACTTGTCGGGGTCGGCCAGCACGGGCTCCAGCTCGCCGTCGACCTCGAGGGAGACGGTGCGCGACGTACCGGCCCCCACGGAGCAGACCACGCGTCCGGCCAGCTCGGCGGCGTCGCACGGGCGGCGGTGCAGCGACAGCCGGCCCGTGTCGATGCGCGCCACGTCGAGCAGCTCGGTGATGAGGCGGCTGAGGCGGTCGGCGTCCGCGTTGACGGTGGTGAGCATCAGCCGCTTCTGCTCGTCGTTGAGGACGTCCCAGCGGTTGAGCATCGCCTGCACGAAGCCCTTGACCCCGGTCAGCGGGGACCGCAGCTCGTGGGCGACGGTGGCCACCAGGTCGGAGCGCTCGCGGTCGAGCCGCTCCCGCCCCCGTCCCGAGCGGAGCGTCACCGCCACCCGCACGACGGCTCCCTCGGCGTCGCGCACGATGCGGGCCGCGGTCAGCACCTCGTGCCCGTCGGGCAGCAGCCACGACTGCTCGGGCACGCCGACGCGCGTGCGCAGGCTCCCGTACGGCGCGTTGTAGCGCACCCAGTCGCAGCCCTCGGTGTTGAGGAGCACCAGCACGTCGGCCAACGGCCGCCCGTGCGCCTCGGCCGCCGGGACGTGCAGCCAGCGGGCCGCCGCGGCGTTGACGTGGGTGACGATCCCGTCGGCGTCCGCGATCACGACGCCGTCGGGCAGCGCGTCGACGAGGTCGCAGACGGTCAGGTCGTCGGTGCGGGGCCCCGTCGCGTCCATGCGGGGATCCTAGGCGCCGGGTGCGCGCTGGGCCCGCGCCGAGGCGTAGAGGCAGAGCGCGGCGGCGGTCGCCAGGTTGAGGCTCTCCGCGCGGCCGTGGATGGGGATGCTGACGACGTCGTCCGCCAGGGCCGCGACCTCCTCGGGCAGGCCCCAGGCCTCGTTGCCGAGCAGCCAGGCGGTGGGCTCGGCGAGCAGGCCGGACGCCTCCGCCTCGAACAGGTCGAGACGCCCGCCTCCGTCGGCGGCGAGCACCCGCACGCCGGCGGCGCGCACGGCGGCCACCGCGCCCGCGACGTCGGTGTCGGCGGCGATCGGCAGGTGGAACACGCTGCCCACGCTCGCCCGGACGGTCTTCGGGTTGTGCAGGTCGACGGCGTTGCCGAGGAGGGCCACGCCGTCGGCGCCGGCGGCGTCGGCGCAGCGGACGACGGTGCCGGCGTTGCCCGGGTCGCGCACGTCGGCGCACAGCGCCAGGAGGCGCGGGCCGGGCGCCAGCAGGTCGGCCAGCGGGACGTCGAGCGGCGTGCACACCGCGACCACACCGGCAGGGGTCACCGCGTCGCTGAGGGCGTCCATCGCCGGGCCGTCGACCCGGTGCACGGGCACGTCGGGGGCGGTGCGGTCGAGGGTGGCCAGGAGCGCGGCGTACCGCTCCGCGGCAGCGGGGGTCACGAAGACCTCCCGCACCCGCCCGGGCGTCTCGAGGGCCGCCTCGAGGCCCTTCGGGCCGTCCACGACGAACAGCCGCCGCTCGGTTCGCACCGAGCGGCGGCTGAGCTTCCGCGCTTCCTTGACCCGGGCGCTCCTCGTGGTGAGGAGCGCCGGGTCCGGCGCGGCGGGGGTGCTGCTGGTCAGGCCGAGGCCTTCTCCGCGTTGACGTCCTCGGGCAGCGCGGCCCGGGCCGTCTCCACGAGCGCGTTGAACGCGGCCGTGTCGTTGACCGCGAGCTCCGCGAGGATCTTGCGGTCCACCTCGACACCCGCGAGGCCGAGGCCCTGGATGAAGCGGTTGTAGGTCATGCCCTGCGCCCGCGCGGCGGCGTTGATGCGCTGGATCCACAGACGACGGAAGTTGCCCTTGTTCTTGCGGCGGTCGTTGTAGCTGTAGACGAGCGAGTGGGTGACCTGCTCCTTCGCCTTGCGGTAGAGGCGCGAGCGCTGGCCGCGGTAGCCGCTGGCGCGCTCGAGGGTCGTCCGGCGCTTCTTCTGGGCGTTGACCGCCCGCTTGACGCGTGCCACGTGAATCTCCTAGATCGAGGATGGTGCGGGGTCGTGCTCGACTCCCGAGGGGGGTGGGAGGGTCAGCGACCCAGCAGCTTCTTGGCGCGCGGCACGTCGGCCGCGGCGACCTCGACGGTGCCCGTCATGCGGCGGGTGACCTTCGAGGGCTTCTTCTCGAGGTTGTGGCGCTTGCCGGCCTTCTCCCGCAGGATCTTGCCGCTGCCCGTCACCCGGAACCGCTTGCCGGCGCCCGAGTGGCTCTTGTTCTTCGGCATCGTTGACTCAACTCTCTTCTTCGGTGCCACCCGCCGGCGGACGGGTGGCGCGTTCGACAACCGGCGGCGGACGAGTCGCCCGCCGCCGTGGGACGTCGGTGGTGCTGCTCAGGCCTCGATCTCGGGGTCGAGGTTCTCCGAGCGGCCGCGCGCCTTCTTCTGCGCCACGGGACCGGCGGCGTGGGCGGCGTCGCGCTCGGCGCGCTCGTCCGCCACGGCCTCGGCCCGCTCCGCGGCCCGCGATGCCTTCTCGGCCTCGACCTCGACGCGAGCGTCGGCCTTCTTCTTGTGGGGCCCGAGCACCATGATCATGTTGCGGCCGTCCTGCTTCGGCGACGACTCGACGAAGCCCAGCTCCTCGACGTCGTCGGCGAGGCGCTGCAGCAGCCGGAACCCGAGCTCGGGGCGGTGCTGCTCGCGACCGCGGAACATGATCGTGATCTTGACCTTGTCCCCGCCCTTGAGGAACCGCACGACGTGACCCTTCTTGGTCTCGTAGTCGTGCGAGTCGATCTTGGGCCGGAGCTTCATCTCCTTGATGATCACGTTCGACTGGTTCCGTCGGGCCTCGCGAGCCTTCTGGGCGGCCTCGTAGCGGAACTTGCCGTAGTCCATGAGCTTGCAGACCGGCGGACGCGCCATCGGCGCGACCTCGACGAGGTCGAGGCCGGCTTCCTGCGCGAGTCGAAGTGCGTCGCCCGTGGGGACGATGCCGACGGTCTCGCCGTTGGGACCGACAAGTCGGACCTCGGAGACCCGGATCCGATCGTTGATGCGCAGCTCGGTGCTGATGTGTCCTCCTGGGGGTACGGCGGACGGGAACCGCCCCGCGTGCACCCGCCCGGAGCGACCGGGCCGGAGAACGAAAAAAGGCTCCCGCTTGACAAAGGTGTCCTAGCGGAAGCCAGTCGCGACCACGTCGCCACGTCGCACGCCGCGCCTCCCGGGGGAGGGCGTCGGACGACGCGTGAGCCGACGGACCCCGCAGGCGGGGCGTCGCCTCGACCGGACCCGACGACCTCGCGGTCGGTGCGGGTGGGAGACGGGATTGCTGCTGGTCTCCGCTTGGAGATCGGCGGATCGCTGCAGGCGCAGCTCACCACTGATCGGTCAACGGGAGACAGTACGGGACTATTCCGCCTCGACGCCAATCCACGCGTGGCCGCCGGCCACGCGGCGCAGCTCCCACCCGCGCGCGAGGGCGCCGAGGTCCTCGCCGGGCACGACGAAGCGCACCGGGCCCGCGATGTCGACGACGACCGCCGCCGCCCCGTCCTGCAGCGCCGACGCGGCCGCCAGCTGCGTGGCGACGGGCACCGGCCGGGCGTCGGCCCGCCAGCGGGTCAGCGCCTCCTGGCCGGTGAAGGCGAGGAGCGCCCGGCGACCGTCACGGCCGGTGACCAGCACCGTGGCCATGTCGCTGCTCTTGTCGTGGGCCAGGCCGTTCTCGTCGACCTCGACCTCGCCGAGCACGGCGACCACGGGCACCAGCAGGCGGGAGTCGCCCAGCACCGCGAGCACGTCGGCGTCGTCGGCCTCCCCCGCGGCGTACGCCGCCAGCACGGCCACCAGGGCCTCCGGGGCCTCGCCGGTGTCGTCGCCGAAGGCCGACGTCGGGATGACGCGGCCGGCGAAGCGGTCCTGCGGGGCGAGGGGTCCACTCACCCGCGCCATGATGCCAGCCGCGCCGCCCCGGACCGAACCGGTGCACCCGCTCCCCCACCCGCGGACGGCCTAGGGTGGAGGGGTGGACGCAACCTGGCTCGCCCTCGCCGTCGTGCTCACCGCCATCGGAGCCATCTGGACCGTCGTGGCCTGGCGCACGCGGGGCGTGGCCGCCGCCGTGCGGGGCGCCGGACTGACGCTGCTGGCGCCCGCGGCGTACCTCACCGGCACGCTGGAGCTCGCCGGGGAGATCGCCGTCGACGTCGGCGACTGGGCCCGCGGGCTCGTCTTCTCCCCCGTCGTGTGGACGGGCATCGCGCTCGCCGGCGCGGGCGTCCTGCTCGTGCTGCTCGGTGGCGCGCTCGCCGCGAAGGGCGTCGGCACGACGCCCCGCACCGCCACGCCCCGGGAGGTCGGCGAGGGCGCCGAGCGCCGGGCCGTACCACCGGCCGGACGCCGGGCCGCGCCGCCGGCCACGGCCGGCGGAGGTGGTCGTGCGGGCGGGGACGATGACCTCGACGACATCGAGGCGATCCTCCGCCGTCGGGGGATCAGCTGACGTGGCGGGCCGCCGGTCCGTCCCCGCGCTCGTCGAGCGCCACCGTCTCGCCGCCCGCCTCGGGGCGGCCGTCGCCGCGCTCGACCCCGCTCCGGCGACGCCCTGCGCCGTCGTCGACCTCGACGCCTTCGACGCCAACGCGGACGACCTGGTCGCCCGCGCCGGCGGCACGCCGATCCGGGTGGCCTCGAAGTCGCTCCGCGTGCCCGCGCTCGTGCAGCGGGCGCTCGCCCGGGACGGCTTCGCCGGGGTGCTGGGCTACACGTTGCGCGAGGCCCTGTGGCTGGTCGACGAGGGCATCAGCGACGACGTGGTGGTCGCCTACCCCACCGTCGACCGCCCCGCGCTGCGGCGCCTCACCTCGTCGCCGTCGGCCGCCAGCGCGGTGACGATCATGGTCGACGACGTCGCCCACCTCGACGTGGTCGACAGCGTGCGGTCCTCGAAGGCCGTGCCGGTGCGCGTCGCGATCGACGTGGACGCCGGCCTCCAGGCACCGGGCGGCGTGCACGTCGGCCCGAAGCGCTCGCCGCTGCGCACCCCGGAGGCGACGCTGGCCCTGGCCCGTGCCGTCGTCGAGCGCCCGGGCTTCGTGCTCACCGGGGTGATGACCTACGAGGGCCAGGTGGCCGGCGTGCCCGACCGCGTGCCGGGCCAGGGGCCCCGGATGGCCGTCGTGCGTCGGATCAAGCAGGCGTCGCTGGCCCAGCTCCGCGAGCGGCGCGCCGCCGTCGCGGCCGGGATCGCCGAGCTGGCCGAGCTCTCGTTCTTCAACGCCGGCGGCTCGGGCTCGATCGCCGAGTCCGCCGCCGACCCGTCGGTCACCGAGGTCACGGCCGGCTCGGGCCTGCTCGTCCCCGGCCTGTTCGACCACTACCGCTCCTTCACGCCGCGACCCGCTGCGTTCCTGGGGGTCCCCGTGACGCGCCGGCCCGGGCCGGGCGTCGCGACGGTGCACGGGGGCGGGTACACGGCGTCCGGCCCCGCCGGTCCCGACCGCCAGGTGCTCCCGTGGGCACCGCCCGGGCTCGAGCTGACCGCGCTGGAGGCGGCCGGCGAGGTGCAGACACCGCTCGTCGGCCCCGGTGCCGACCTGCTCCGCATCGGCGACCTCGTGTGGTTCCGGCACGCGAAGTCGGGCGAGCCGTTCGAGCACACCGACGTCGCGCACCTCCTCGCGGGCGACCGCATCACCGCGACCGTCCCCACCTACCGTGGCGCGGGCCAGGCCTTCGGCTGAGGCCCGGGCGGCGGGCCTGCCGGTCGGGACGCTCGAGGTCCTCACCCGGCTCGTCGGCACCGCCCCCGCGCGGCTCGCCGCCGGGCGACTCGTCTGCGTCGACGGGCCGTCGGGCTCCGGCAAGACCACGGCCGCCGCCGCCCTCGCGCACGCGCTGACGGCCGCCGGCCACGAGGTGGTCGAGCTGCACATGGACGACCAGTACGACGGGTGGGACGGCCTCGGTGCCGCCCCCGGTCGGGTCGCGCGGGACGTCGTGGAGCCGCTGGCCGCGGGGCGCCCTGGGTCGTACCGGCGCTACGACTGGCACGCCGGGCGGTTCGCCGAGGAGCACGTCGTGCCACCCGTCGGTCCCCGCGGCGTCGTGCTCCTCGAGGGCGTCGGGTCGGGGGCGGCGCCGCTCGCGCCGTACCGGAGCGTGCTGGTGTGGGTCGAGGCCCCGGCGGCCCTGCGCCTGCGGCGCGGGATCGAGCGCGACGGCGAGGCGGCGGCCGACCACCTGCGGGCGTGGGCGCGCGCCGAGACCGTGCACTTCGGCGCCCACGGCACCCGCACCGCCGCCGACGTCCGCCTCGACGCCCACGGTCGGGTGGTGCGCTGAGGGGTCTGCGCCGAGTTGTCTCGAACGATTCGTGACAACTCGGCGCGAGAACGCGGCGTACGTGACAACTCGACGCGGGGTCAGGCGGCGTCGATGACCTCGCGCAGCTCGCGGACGGCGGTGCGGGCGCGGGAACCGTCGGAGGCCTGGATGCCGATCGCCGGGCGGGCCGTGCCGTCCGAGAGGTCGATCGTGGCCCAGGGGGCGCCGTCGGGCATCCGCACCGCGACGACCTGCGCCCAGTCGTAGGAGTAGCGCCGGTAGCCGTTCACCACGACCAGGCCGTCGACCGTCGCGGTCACGCGGCAGCGGACCACGCCCCAGAGCACCGCGCCGGCACCCGCGAGGAGGAGCAGCATGGTGATGCGCTGGAACCACGAGAAGTTGGCCCGCACCTCGGCGTCCAGCAGGAACCAGGCGGCCAGCATCGCGACCAGCACCGTCGCGCTGGAGAACGCGGCGGCGATGGCCGTGCCCAGGGGGCGCCAGGTGCGCGGCAGCGGGACCGGCACCGGATCAGAGGCGGCAGGCATGGATCTCCGTCATGAGGATGCCGCGGGCGCCCAGGTCGTAGAGCTCGTCCATGAGCCGCTGCGCACCGGCGCGGGGCACCATGACCCGCACCGCCACCCAGCCCTCGCGCTGCAGCGGCGAGATCGTCGGCGACTCGATGCCGGGCGCCGCCGCCGTCGCCGCGGCGACGTCCTTCTCGGCGATGTCGTAGTCCATCATCACGTAGCTGCGCGCCACGAGGACGCCCTCGACGCGGCGACGGAAGACGCGGAGCGCGCTCGCCTGCTCGGCCGTGCGCTCGTCGTCGGGGCGACCGATGAGCACCGCCTCCGACTCGAGCAGCGACTCGCCGAAGGTGGCGAGACCCGCCTGGCGCAGCGTCGAGCCGGTCTCCACGACGTCGGCGATGACGTCGGCGACCCCCAGCTGGATGCTGGTCTCCACCGCGCCGTCGAGCCGGGTCACCGTGGCGTCGATGCCGTGCTCGTCGAGGTAGGCCTGCACGACGCCGACGTACGACGTCGCGATCCGCAGGCCCGCCAGGTCGGCGAGGCTCGAGTACCGACCGGCGGGACCGGCGAAGAAGAACCGCGAGCGGCCGAAGCCGAGCGGGCGCAGCTCGGTGGCGTTGGCGCCCGAGTCGCGCAGCAGGTCGCGGCCGGTGATGCCGATGTCGAGCGTGCCGTCCGCGACGTACAGCGCGATGTCGCGGGGGCGGAGGTAGAAGAACTCGACGCCGTTCTCGGCGTCGACGAGCGTCAGCTTCTTCGAGTCCGAACGCTGCTTGTAGCCGGCCTCGGAGAGGATCTCGGCCGACGCCACGGACAGGGCGCCCTTGTTGGGCACCGCGACGCGGAGCAGGTCGGTCGTGCTGGGGATCGTCATCGGGGGTCTTTCCTGGGTGAGCGGGCGGACGGGACCGGGGCGCTCACAGATGGGAGTAGACGTCGTCGAGCGTCACGCCGCTCGCCAGCAGCATGACCTGCGCGTGGTAGAGCAGCTGGCTGACCTCGAGCGCCACCTGCTCCTTCGACTCGAAGCGCGCGGCCATCCAGACCTCGGCGGCCTCCTCGACCAGCTTCTTGCCGATGGCGTGCACGCCCGCGTCCAGCTCGGCCACCGTGCCGGAGCCGTCGGGACGCGTGCGGGCCTTGTCCTCGAGCTCGACCCAGAGCTCCTCGAACGTCTTCACGGGCGCTCAGCCTACGGCGTCGTCGCGGCGCTCCCGACCGCGAGGTCCTTCAGCAGGCGCGCGGTCGCCAGGGCCGCGGACGTCGCCTCGTAGCCCTTGTCCTCCGCCGAGCCCTCGAGCCCGGCGCGGTCGAGGGCCTGGGCCTCGGTGTCGCACGTGAGCACGCCGAAGCCGACGGGCGTGCCGCTGTCGAGGGCGACGCGCGTGAGTCCGTCGGTCGCCGCGGAGCAGACGTACTCGAAGTGCGGCGTCCCGCCCCGGATCACCACGCCGAGCGCCACCACGGCGTCGTGGGTCGCCGCGAGGGCCGCGGCGACGACGGGGAGCTCGAACGTCCCCGGCACGCGTACGACGGTGGGCGCGGTCACCGACGCGTCGGCCAGTGCGCGGTGGGTGCCGGCGAGCAGGCCGTCCATGACGACGTCGTGCCAGCTGGCGGCGACGACCGCGACGGACAGGTCGGACGCGTCGCCGGGACGCTGGTCGGGGGCTCCGTGGCCGCTCATCGGCGGTCTCCTTCGAGGTCGTGGGCGGGGCGGTCGGCGTGCACGTCGGGGATGGTCGCGTTGCCGCTCGGGTCGTGGGTCACCGCGTCCACCCGGGGCGGGTCGACCACGAGGTCGGCCTCGTCGGCGAGGGCCGCCTCCCGCAGGTGCGGGTCGGCGAGGCTCGCGACGTACGCGTCGAGGCCGTCGAGCTGGTGGCCCATGCGGTCGCGCTTCGTGCGGAGGTAGGCGATGTTGTGGTCGTTCGGCCGGGGGGCGAGGGGCACGCGCTCGGTGACGCGCACGCCGTACTCCTCCAGGTTCGACGTCTTCTCCGGGTTGTTGGTGAGCAGCCGCACCGAGGAGATGCCGAGGTCGCGGAGGATCTGCGTCGCCGTGCCGTAGTGCCGCGCGTCGGCGGGCAGGCCGAGGTCGAGGTTGGCGTCCACGGTGTCGCGGCCGCCGTCCTGCAGCTGGTAGGCCTGCAGCTTCGCGACGAGGCCGATGCCCCGGCCCTCGTGGCCGCGGAGGTAGACGACGACGCCGCGTCCCTCCGCGACGATGCGGGCGAGCGACTCGTCGAGCTGCGGACCGCAGTCGCAGCGCTGCGAGCCGAACACGTCGCCGGTGAGGCACTCCGAGTGCACGCGCACGAGCACCGGAGCCTCGTCGCTGGCGTCGGAGATGTCGCCGTGCACCAGCGCGACGTGCTCGCTGCCGTCGATGGTGATGCGGTAGCCGACCGCGGTGAAGTCGCCGTGCGCGGTGGGGAGCCGCGTCTCGGCGACCCGCACCGCGTGCTGCTCGGTGCGGCGGCGGTAGCGCACGAGGTCCTCGATGGAGATCATCGCGAGGTCGTGCTCGTCGGCGAACGCGCGCAGCTCGGGCGCCCGCTTCATCGTGCCGTCGTCGTTGACGATCTCGACGAGCACGCCGGCGGGCGTGAGCCCGGCCATCCGCGCCAGGTCGACCGCGGCCTCGGTGTGGCCGCGGCGCACGAGCACGCCGCCCTCGCGGTAGCGCAGCGGGAACACGTGACCGGGTCGCGTCAGCTCCCACGGCTCCGTGGCGGAGTCGGCGAGCACCTTCACCGTGCGGGCGCGGTCGGCCGCCGAGATGCCCGTGGTCGTGCCGTCGCGGGCGTCGACGGAGATCGTGTACGCCGTGCGCAGCGGGTCGCGGTTGTGCGGCGTCATGAGCGGGATCTCGAGCCGGTCGAGCATGTGGCCGGGCATCGGCGCGCAGATGACGCCCGAGGAGTGCCGGATGGTGAAGGCCATCAGCTCCGGCGTCGCCTTCGCGGCGGCGAAGATGATGTCGCCCTCGTTCTCGCGGTCCTCGTCGTCGACGACGACGACGGCCTTGCCGGCGGCGATGTCGGCGACGGCGCGCTCGACGGAGTCGAGACGGACTCTCTCGCTCATGGTGCTTCTCCTCAACGTGCGGCCGGCTCGGGCGCCGTGCCGGTGGGATCGGGGGTGGCGGGGTGGACCGGGGGCGGTCCGGTGGGCTGCCCGAGGGACTGCCCGAGGGGTCGGAGGCGGCGCTCGGCGCGCAGCCACGTGACGAAGCCGAGCACGACGAAGCCGGCGTAGACGAGGTACATGACGGCCGTCGGGTAGTAGCCCGCCTCGAGCAGCGTCGTCACGCCGACCACGTCGACGGCCAGCCACACGAGCCAGAACTCCACCCAGCCGCGCGCCATGCCGTAGGTCGCCAGCATCGACCCCGCGAGGATCCACGCCTCGGTGGCGGGGCCCCAGGAGCCGAGCCGCTGCAGCACGACGTACGCCGCGGCGTACCCCACGACACCGAGGAGCACCAGCTGGACCCAGCCGCTGAGCCCGGCCCAGCGCGGCACGACGGCCCCGCCGTCCGGGGCGCCGCCGGCGCGGCGGGCGGAGCGCCAGCGCCACCACCCGTAGACGCCCACGGCGGCGAAGAAGACCTGGCGGCCGGCCTGGCCCCACAGCGGGTCGGCGACCACGTTGCTGAGCTCGCCCCACGCGAAGACGCCGAACAGGAGGACGTTGCCGACGAGGCCGACGGGCCACGCCCAGACGACGCGGCGCATACCGAGCAGGGCGCTGGCGAGGCCGAAGAGGTTGCCGACGACCTCGGGGACCGAGAGGTAGCCGCCGCCGACGGCGACGTGGCCGTGCAGCAGCCACTCGAGGGGGCTCATGCCGCTCCGTCCTCGTCGGCGCCCTCGTCGGCGCCCGCGTCACGACGCGCCGCGATGCGGGCGAGGGCCTCGTCGGCGTAGCCGCCCACGACGAGCCGCTCGACGTGCTTCGCGATCACGTCGACCTCGAGGTTGACCGGCTCGCCCACCGCGCGGAAGCCCAGCGTCGTGCGCGCCAGGGTCTCCGGGATGAGGCTGACGGTGAAGCTGGACTCCCCCACCTCGACCAGGGTCAGGCTGATGCCGTCGACGGTGATCGAGCCCTTCTCGACGAGGAAGCGGGCGAGGTCGGACGGGTACCCGATCTCCACCACGGTCCAGTGCTCGCTGGGGCGACGGTCGAGCACCCGACCGACGCCGTCGACGTGGCCCTGCACGACGTGGCCGCCGAGGCGCTGGTCGGCGCGCACGGCGCGCTCCAGGTTGACCCGGTCCCCCGGCCTGCGCTCCCCGAGGGTGGTGCGGCGCAGCGACTCGGCCATGACGTCGGCGGTCCAGCGGTTGCCGTCGTGCTCCGTGATCGTCAGGCAGCAGCCGTCGACCGCGATCGAGTCGCCGAGGTGGGCGTCCTCGAGCACGACCGCCGTCTCCACGACGAGCCGGACGGCGTCGCCCTGGTCCTCGATCGCGGCGATCGAGCCGAGCTCCTCCACGATGCCGGTGAACATCTCAGGCCTCTCCTTCGCGGGTGGGCGGCCGGAGCACCAGCCGCACGTTGGTCTCGTCGCCCTCGCCGACGACGCCGGCGTCGACGACGCGCAGGTGCAACGCATCGGCGATCGTCGTGATGCCCAGGTCGGCGACCGCGTTGCGTCCGGCCCCCAGCAGGAGGGGCGCGACGTAGACGACGACCTCGTCGACGTACCCGTCCGCCACGAACGCGGCCGCGAGCGTGGGGCCGCCCTCGAGGAAGACGTGGCGGGCCTCGCGGGCGTGGAGCGCCTCGAGGGCCTCGCGGGGCGACCGGGTCCGCAGGTGCAGCGTCTCCGCCTCGGGGCCGAGCACGCGGGCGTCGGCGGGCAGGTCGCGCTCCCCCATGACCACGCGGAGCGGTTGCCCGGGGAGCGGCTGGTCGTCGGCGTCGCGCACGGTGAGCAGCGGGTCGTCGACCGCGATCGTCCCGGTGCCGACGAGCATGACGTCGCACTCGCCACGGAGGCGGTGGGTGTCACGACGCGCGGCCGGCGAGCTGATCCACCGGCTCGTGCCGTCGGCGGCGGCGCTGCGACCGTCGAGCGTCGTGGCGAACTTCCACGTCACGAAGGGGCGCCCGTGGGTCACCGCGAACGTCCACGCGCGGTTGAGCTGTGCGGCCTCGGCGGCGAGCACGCCCACGACGACCTCGACGCCCGCCTCCCGGAGCCGGGCCGCACCACCGGCCGCGACGGGGTTGGGGTCCGGCTGGCCCACGACGACCCGGGCGACGCCGGCGGCCAGGAGCGCCTGGGCGCACGGACCGGTCCGCCCCGTGTGGTTGCAGGGCTCGAGGGTCACGACGGCGGTCGCCCCGCGCACGTCGGCCCCCGCCGCGGCGGCCGCGGCCAGCGCGTCCACCTCGGCGTGCGGCGTACCGGCGCCCCGGTGGTAGCCCTCCGCCAGCACCGTGCCGTCGGGCGCGAGCAGGACGCAGCCGACGCGGGGGTTCGGGCCCGGGACGCCGTGCACGCGCGCCAGCAGCAGCGCGCGCTCCATGGCGTCGCGCTCGGCGCTGCTCGTGCTGTCGGTGTTCGTCATGCCCTGCTTCCCGGCTACGTCGCGGGCGCCGGGGCGCTGCGGGATGCTCGGGCGGGGCGGGTCGCGACGTGCCGTCACGAGGGGCGGCACGAGGACGACCGTCCTGCGTGCGCTTCCCTTCCGGACTCTGACCGTCGGTCCAGGAATTCCACCTGGTCAACCGTCCGCTGGCTGCGGACGGGTCGCGGACTCTCACCGCCGGCTCGGAATTTCACCGACCCCAGTGCACGCGAGTTGGTCAACTCGTCTGGCGGGAATTGAAGCACACGGGTCCGGCGGTGGGCCGGGGTCCCGGTCCGTGGACTCTCCGTGTCCACCCGACCGGTTCAGGCGCGGGCGGCGTCGCCCTTCGCGCGCAGGGCGGCGATCATCGCGTCGGGGTCGTCCGCGGAGTAGACCGCGCTGCCGGCGACGAACACGTCGGCACCCGCCTCGGCGCACCGCTCGATGGTCTCCAGGGACACGCCGCCGTCGACCTGCAGCAGCGTCTGCAGGCCGTGCCGCTCGACCATCGCGCGGGCACGGCGCAGCTTGGGCAGCACGAGGTCGAGGAACTTCTGGCCGCCGAACCCGGGCTCCACGGTCATGAGGAGCAGCATGTCGAGCTCGGGCAGCAGGTCCTCGTAGGGCTCCACCGGCGTCGCCGGACGCAGCGCCATGCTCGCCCGGCCGCCGGCCGCGCGGATCTCCCGCGCGAGCCGCACCGGGGCGCGGGCCGCCTCCACGTGGAAGGTCACCGAGGCGCACCCCGCCTCGACGTACGTCGGTGCGTGGCGGTCGGGGTCCTCGATCATGAGGTGCGCGTCGAGCGGGAGGTCGGTGGAGCGCGCGAGCGCCTCCACCATCGTCGGCCCGAACGTCAGGTTGGGGACGAAGTGGTTGTCCATGACGTCGACGTGGACCATGTCCGCGCTCGGGATGCGCGCCACCTCCGCCCCGAGGTTCGCGAAGTCGGCGTTGAGGATGCTCGGCGTGATCTGGATGCCCACGGGCGGCGATCCTAGGTGGTGGGGTCGGCGCTGGGCTCGTCCGGCTCGTCCGGCTCGTCCGGCTCGTCCGGCTCGTCCCGCTCGTCGCGCTCCGCCCACGCCAGCAGCGGCGCGATGTCGAAGACGTGCTCGTCGGCGTGGAGGCCGGCGTGCAGGTCGCCGAGCTCGGCGTACCGCGCCGGGACCGTGAACATCGTCAGGTCCCGCGGGTCGGCGTCGTCGACCTCGTCCCAGCGGATCGGGGTGGAGACGCGGGCGTCGGGCAGGCCGCGGAGGGAGTAGGCGCTCGCGATCGTGTGGTCGCGGGCGTTCTGGTTGAAGTCGACGAAGACCGCGGCGGGGTCGCGGTCCTTGCGCCACCAGGCCGTGGTCACCAGGTCGGGTGCCCGGCGCTCGACCTCGCGGGCGAAGGCGCGGGCCGCGCGGCGTACGTCGCCGTGGCCGTGCTCGGCGGCGATCCGGACGTAGACGTGGAGGCCCTTGCTGCCGCTGGTCTTCGGGTAGCCGACGGCCCCGAGCTCGTCGAGGACCTCGTGCGCCACGTGGGCCACACGCCGGATCGTCGCGTAGTCGCAGTCCGGGCCCGGGTCGAGGTCGATGCGCCACTCGTCGGGCTGCTCGACGGCGCCGCGGCGGCTGTTCCAGGGGTGGAACTCCACCGTCGACATCTGGACGGCCCAGATGACGGCGGCCGGCTCGGTCACGCAGAGCTCGTCGGCCGTGCGCCCCCAGCGCGGGAAGAACAGCTCGACGGTCTCGACCCAGTCGGGCGCGCCGGCGGGGAGACGCTTCTGGTGGACCTTCTCGCCGGCGAGGCCCTTCGGGAAGCGGTGCAGCATGCAGGGCCGCTCGTGGAGCGCGCCGGTGATCCCGTCGGCGACCGCGAGGTAGTACTCGACGACGTCCAGCTTCGTGGCGCCCGACTCCGGGAAGTAGACGCGGTCGGGGTTGGAGATCCGCACGAGGCGGTCCTCGACCTCGATCTCCACGGCGGGCGGCTTCGACGGCACGCGTCCACCCTAGTGAGGGGTGGCTGCGAGACGCCCATGGTCGGCACTTGCCGAACGTACGGCTTTCGCCGACCATATGGTCATGACCGACCGTTCGTCGCCCCGCTCCCCGGACTACGACCTCGCCGACGAGCTCGCCGTCGAGCGGCCGGAGCAGTACCGCGCGCTGTTCGAGGACACCCGCGCGCGCATCGTCACCCTGCTGCTCGACCGCGCGGCGACGACGACGGAGCTCGCGGAGGTGCTGGGCAAGCCGAAGGGCACCATCGGGCACCACCTCAAGGTCCTCGAGGACGCCGGCCTGGTCCGCGTCGTGCGCACGGAGCGGGTCCGGGCGCTGGAGGCGCGCTACTACGGGCGCACGGCGCGCGTGTTCTGGTACGACCACGTCGCCGAGGCCCGCGGCGAGGCGGCCCGCACCCTGACGCGGGCGGCGCAGCAGGCCGCCGGGACCGACGAGGTGGCCGCCCGCGAGGCGGGCATGCAGCCGCCCTTCGCCTACCTGCGGCAGGCCCGTATCCCCGCCGAGCGCGCCCACGCCTGGCACGACCGGCTCGCGGCGCTCATCGACGAGTTCATCGAGGAGCCTGCGGAGGGTGACGTGACCTACGCGCTCGTCGTCGGTCTCCACCCCGCGCCGGGCCTGCGGCCCGAGTCGTCGCCGGAGCAGTCGGCGTGAGCGACGACGTGCTCGCGCCGCCGGCGACCGCGACAGCCGCGCTGGGGCCGCGGTTCCGTCGGTTCCTCGTCTCCGCTGCGGCGGCGAACCTCGGCGACGGCCTCATGACGGTCGCGCTCATGTGGTTGGCGTCGTCGATCACGCGCGAGCCGGCCGCGATCGCCCTCATCGGCCTGGCCAACCGGCTGCCCTGGCTGCTGCTGAGCCTGCCCGCCGGCGTCATCGTCGACCGGGTCGACCGCCGTCGGCTCGTCGTCGCGATGGACGTCGTGCGGTGCGCCACGGTGCTGGTGCTCGGGCTCGTGGTGGTCGCGGTGCAGTCCGACCTGCCGACGCCCGCGGAGCTCGCCGCCGGCGCCGACGCTCCTGCCGCCGCGGGTCTGCTCGTCGGGCTGCTCGCGCTCAGCTCGCTGGTGCTCGGCTGCGCCGAGGTGCTGCGCGACAACGCGGCGCAGACGCTCTTGCCTGCGCTCGTCGAGCGTCCGCAGCTCGAGAAGGCCAACGCCCGCCTGTGGAGCGCCGAGATCAGCGCGAACCAGTTCGTCGGCCCACCGCTCGGCGGCGTGCTCGTCGGGGTCGCCGTGGCCCTGCCGTTCCTGCTCAACGCCGGGCTGCTCGGGCTGAGTGCCGTGCTGCTGCTCGGGATGAGCGGGCTCTACCGGGCCCGGCCGGCGGCGGGCGACGGACCCCGCGCCTCGGCGACCCCGGAGGGGACGACCGTGGCCGGCTCGCTCCCCGTCGCGCGGTCCTGGCGGGCCGACCTCGTCGAGGGCATCACCTGGCTGTGGCGCCACCGCCTGCTCCGGACGCTCGCCCTGATGCTCGGCGTGATGAACCTGATGGGCGCCGCCGCCTTCACCACGGTCGTGCTGTTCGTGCAGGAGGTGCTCGGCGTGCTCGACGGCTGGGCCTTCGGCCTCGTGCTCACCGGCTCCGCGATCGGGTCGGTGCTGGCCGGTCTCGTCAGCGAGCGCATCGTGCGGCGCCTCTCCCCCGGGCCGACGCTCCTCGTCGCCGTGGCCGGCATGGGCGTCGGCCTCGCGGCCGCCGGGCTGTCCTCTTCGCCGTGGCTCTTCTGGAGCATCGAGCTGGCCACCGGCCTCACGGTCGTGCTGTGGAACGTGGTCACCGTCTCGCTGCGGCAGCGCATCATCCCCGACCACCTGCTGGGCCGCGTGAACGCCGCCTACCGGTTCTTCGGCTGGGGGATGATGGCGCTCGGCGCGCCGCTCGGTGCCCTCGTCATCCACCTCCTCGAGCCCGGGCTCGGTCGCGAGACGGCGTTGCGCGCGCCGTACCTGCTGGGGGCGGCGGCGTACCTCGTGATGGTGCCCGTCGTGCTCACCCGGCTGCGGACGGTGCACCTGCGGGCGGCCGAGGAGGCCGCGGCATGAGCGCGCCGCTCCCGCCCCTGTCCCCGTAGGCCTCCGGAGGCTTGGACAGATCCGACCTGCCGACAGGGGCCGCGCCTGCCCTCAGAGCCGCGGGTCGATCGGCTCCGACTCCAGCGCCAGCACGGCGAACACCCGCTGGTGCACCTCCCACAGCGGGTCGCCGCCGACGAAGCGCACGAGGGCGTCGAGCCCGAGACCGTGCTCCTTCAGCGCGAGGTCGCGCTTGCGTCCCAGGTGCCGCTTGCGGAGCACGTCGAGCGCGTCGAGGTAGTCGGGGCCGTAGATGATGCGGAGGTACTCCCGCCCGCGCACCTTGACGCCCGGCTGCACGCGTCGACCGTCGCCCGGCACGGGCACGTCGTCGGCCGGCTTGACGACCATGCCCTCGCCGCCCGCCGCCGTGAGGTCGAGCCACCACTGCGCCGCGGCAGCGCGCGCGTCGGCGTCCGCGAGGTCGACGAACCGGTGCCGGGTCGGCGTCACGAGCGGGTGGTCGTGCAGGGTCGCGACCTGCTCGAGGTGCCAGCGGTGGGACCGGGTGGCGGCGTACGCCTCTCCCTCGCCCGCCAGCACCGCGAACGGCGCCACCGTGACCCCGTCGAGCCCGTCGGTGGGTCGCACGTAGCTGCGGTAGGCGTCACGGAAGGCCGCGGCGGCGTGGGTACGGCGACGCGTCCGGTCCGCGAGGGCCCGGAGCGCCGGCGCGTCCAGGCCCCGGGCCAGGGCGGCATCGAGCGCCTCCTGCGCAGCCGGGAGGGCGACGGACGCAGCGGCGCCGACCGCGGCGTACTGCTCGCGGATCAGCTCGCCGGCCTTCGCCGACCACGGCAGGAGCTCGGCGTCGAGGACGAGCCAGTCGGTGCCGAGCCGGTCGAGGAGCGGTGCGGCGGCCTCGGCGAGGGAGGCGACGAGACGTCGGCCGAGCTCGCCGGGGAAGAAGGCGCGTCCCGTGCGCGTCACCACCTGTCCGGTCGACCCGTCGGTGACGCCGAAGCGGCGCTCCGCCGTCGCCGCGTCGCGGGCGAGCACGGCCACGGCCCGCGACCCCATGTGCTTCTCCTCGCACACGACGGTCGTGACACCGGCGCGGGCGTACTCCTCGAACGCCTCGTCGGGGTGCTCGAGGAAGCCGTCCCGGCTCGACGTGGCGACGGGCGCCATCGTCGGCGGCAGGTGCACGAGCCACCGCGGGTCCACCGCGAACCGGCTCATCACCTCGAGCGCGGCGGCCGCGTTCTCCTCCGGCACCTTCACGCGCGGCCCGATCGTGGTGTCGAGCCACCGGGTGCCGAGCACGTCGGCCGCGGCCAGCGCGCCCGGCTCCCGCTCGGGGACGGTGGGAGCGAGGGGGCGGGCCGGGGCGTACCACTCCCGCTCGGCCGGTACGTCGACGAGCTCGCGCTCGGGGTACCGCAACGCCGTCAGGGCACCGCCGAACACGACGCCGGTGTCGAGGCAGATCGTGCCGTTGACCCACTCGGCGGTCGGGACCGGCGTGTGGCCGTAGACGACGGTCGCGGCCCCGCGGTAGTCCTGCGCCCACGGGTAGCGCACCGGCAGGCCGAACTCGTCGGTCTCGCCGGTGGTGTCGCCGTACAGCGCGAACGCGCGGACCCGGCGGGAGGACCGTCCGTGGTAGGCCTCCTTGAGGCCCGCGTGGGCCACCACGAGACGCCCCTCGTCGAGCACGTAGTGCGCCACGAGCCCGTCCATGAACGCCGTCATCCGCTCCCGGAACTCGTCGGGCTCCTCGGCCAGCTGGGCGAGCGACTCCTCGAGGCCGTGCGCCACCTTCACCTGACGGCCGCGGAGCGCTCGGACCAGCTTGTCCTCGTGGTTGCCCGCGACGCACAGGGCCGTGCCCGCCGCGACCATTCCGGACACGAGGCGGAGCACGCCCGGGGTGTCAGGGCCGCGGTCGACGAGGTCGCCGACGAAGACCGCGGTGCGGCCCTCCGGGTGGCGGGCGCCGACGGCGCGACCGGTGTCGTCGCGCTCGAGCTGCCAGCCGAGGCGCTCGAGCAGGGTACGCAGCTCGGAGACGCAGCCGTGCACGTCCCCGATCAGGTCGAACGGGCCGGTGAGCTCGCGCCGGTCGTTCCAGGAGCGCTCGCGCACGACCGCGGCCGCGTCGACCTCCTCCACGCCGTCGAGCACGTGGACGCGGCGGAAGCCCTCGCGGCGCAGCCCGCGCAGGGACCGGCGCAGGTCGCGGTCGTGCCGCTCGACGATCCGCTCGACCGGGGTGCGCCCGAAGGTGCGGCCGCTCGCGCGGTGGCGGTCGACGGCGACGCGGGCCGGGACCTTGAGCACGATCGCGTCGACCAGCAGGTCGTGGCTGCGCGCGAGCGACACCAGCTGTGCACGGGCGTCGGGCTGCACGTTGGTGGCGTCGACGACCGTCAGCAGACCGCGTCGCAGCCGGATGCCGACGAGGTGCTGCAGCAGGTCGAAGGCGTCCGGCGTCGCCGACTGGTCCTCGGGGTCGTCGGCCACGAGCGCGCGGCAGGTGTCGGAGGAGACGACCTCGGTGGGCGCGAAGTGACGCGCGGCGAAGGTCGACTTGCCGCTGCCCGACGCGCCGACGAGCAGCACGAGACCGGCGGCGGGAACACCGAGGGAACGGGGCTCAGGCACGACGGAACACCCCCAGCTGCGTCGGCGGGCCGACCTGGGGGTCGACCTCGCCGACATCCCGGCGCTCGACCGTGTAGCCGGTGCGTGCGGCGACGCCGTCGCACCACGCGGCGAACTCGGCCCGCGTCCACTCGAACCGGTGGTCGGGGTGCCGGAAGCCCGTGAGGTCGGGGTACCGGACGTTGTGGTCGGCGTTGGGGGTGGTCACCACCACCGCGCCGGGACGCGCCTCGCCGAAGACGACGCGTTCCAGGGCGGGCAGCCGCTCCGGGTCGAGGTGCTCGACGACCTCCATGAGCACGGCCGCGTCGTACCCGGAGAACCGCTCGTCGGTGTAGGTGACCGAGGCCTGGAACACGCTGATCCGCGCGCGGAGGGCGTCGGCCTGGCGGTCCGGGGTGCGGCGCAGCGAGCGCTCGTCGACCCGCAGCCGCCGCTGGGTGGCGAGCACGCCGACGGCGGAGACGTCGGTGCCGGCCACGACCGCGTACGCCGGGCGCGCGAGCACGTCGGCGAGCAGCTGCCCGCCGCCGCAGCCGAGGTCGATCACGCTCGTGGCGCCCGCCGCGGCCAGCTCGTCGAGCACACCCAGGACCGCCTCGCGGCGGAGCTGGTGGAGGGGACGCCGCGCCGGCGCCTGCTCCTCCTGCTGCTCGCTGTCGGTGGTCTCGCCCTCGGGGCGCCCGTCCAGCTCGTCGAGCCGGGTCAGGGCCTCGCGCGCGAGGGCGCGTCGGCGGCCGAGGTAGCGCCGCGTGATGAGGTCCCGCTCGGGGTGCGTGGCGAGCCAGTCGCCGCCCGAGCGGAGGAGCTTGTCGACCTCGTCCGGCGCCTGCCAGTAGTGCTTCGCCTGGTCGAGAGCCGGCAGCAGCACGTGGAGCTGGTTGAGGGCGTCGGCGAGCACGACCTCGCCACGCAGGGTGAGGTCGAGGTACCGCGACGGTCCCCAGCCGTCGATCGTCTCGTCGAGCGGTACGTCGCGGGCGTCCACCTCCCACCCCAGGGGCTCGAAGATGCGGCGCAGCAGGTCGCGTCCCGCCACGCCGCCGGGGCGGCAGGGCACCGCGGGGAGGTGCAGCTCCAGCGGGATCGGCGTGGCCGCGAGCTCGGGGCGCGCGTCGCACCGACCGCTGCGGGCCGTGCTGAACACCTTGCGGATCGCCACGGCCAGCAGGGACGACGCCGCGTAGGGGCGGTCGTTGACGTACTGCGCCAGGGAGAAGTCGGGTGTGCCCTGCGGTCGGGAGCGCACGAGGCGCACCGGGTCCACGTCGAGCACGAGTGCGGCCGTGCACCGCTCCTCGGTCGCCTCGGGGTAGAACACGGTGGCCGACCCGAAGGACTGCTCGAACTCCTGCACGCGGTCGGGGTGCTTGAACAGCAGGTATCCCAGGTCGGTCGCGGGCCGGTGCGTGGTCGAGACGGTCAGGAGCACCCGCCCGATCCTGCCAGGGTCGAGGGCCCTCGCGTCCGCATTTTCCGCGGGCGGCAGCGTCAGGCGGTGCGGTTGCTCCCCGGGGAGGCGCCGTCGTCCGCTCCGGGCCCTCCGCGCCCCGTGCGGCCGTGGGCTACGTCCTCGACGTCGTCCCCGTCGTCGGAGGGCACCGCGTCGTCGGCGCGGCCCGGCGTCGCGGGGTCGTCGGGGTCGCGGGCGGCGTCGGACACGACCTCGTTGGGCTCGGTGGGGACCTGGTCCTCGGGATGCTCGCTCATGGGGGTCCGGTAACCCGGCGCGACGCGACCAGCCGCTCAGCGCTGTCGGTGGCTCGGCATAGGTTCGCCACGTGCGCTTCGACGAACCTCCCGTGGTCCGGGTGACGGCCGCCCCCGGAGGGCTCGCGCCCGGTTCCTGGCCCCTGACCGTGCCCGCCGTGGAGCAGCTCGTCCGCGAGGGCCTCCGGCTCCAGCCGGGCGTGACCTTCCTGGTCGGCGAGAACGGCTCGGGCAAGTCGACGATCGTCGAGGCGGTGGCCGAGGCCTACGGCCTGCCACCCGAGGGCGGGTCGACGCAGGGCGGTCGCTCGACCTTCCGCAGCGAGTCACCGCTGGGGCAGCAGCTGCGCGTCGAACGAGGCCTGCTGGCGAGCCGGTGGGGCTTCTTCCTACGGGCGGAGGCGATGCACGGGTGGTACACGTTCTCCGAGGAGAGCGCGGCGGAGATGTCCGACGACGACCCGCGGCGTCCTCCGCGGTTCCACGAGATGAGCCACGGCGAGTCCTTCCTCGCGGTCGCCCGGGCCCGCCTCGACTCGGGCGGCTTCTACTGCCTCGACGAGCCCGAGGCGGCGTTGTCGTTCTCGTCGACGCTCACCCTGCTCGGCCACCTCGCCGACCTCGTGGAGCAGAAGGCGCAGGTGCTCTGCGCGACCCACTCCCCCGTGCTGGCGTCCTTGCCCGGCGCCCGGATCCTCGAGGTCGGCGACTGGGGACTGCGGGAGACGACGTGGGAGGAGCTCGACCTGGTGCAGCACTGGCGCCGGTTCATGGACGCGCCGGGGCGCTACCTCCGGCACGTGGTCGGCGACTGAGCAGCCCCGCGCCGGCGCCGGCGCCTGGGCTCAACGCTTGCGCAGCACGGCGACGAACATCGCGTCGGTGCGGTGCACGTGGGGCCACAGCTGCACGGTCGCTGCGCCGGTCGCGAGCACCGGTCCGGCGGCGTCCGCGACCCCGGGGAGCACGGCGGTCGCGTCGAGGGTCTCCACGTCGTCCCGGCCGCCCAGCACCGCGTCGACCACGGCGACGGTCTCCGCGGGCACCGGCGAGCACGTCGCGTAGACGACGGTCCCTCCCGGACGCACGAGGTCGAGGGCCGAGCCCAGCAGGCGCTCCTGCAGCGGGACGAGCGTGCGCAGGTCCGACGGCTGCCGCCGCCAGCGCGACTCGGGCCGCCGACGGAGCGCACCGAGCCCCGAGCACGGGGCGTCCACCAGCACCCGGTCGAAGGTGCCCGGCTCCCAGCGGGGAGCGGTGCCGTCGCCGGTCACGACGTCCTCGACCCCCGGCGCGAGCGAGCCGTCGGGCAGGCTGAGGGCACGCCGCACGAGGGCGGTGCGGTGCTCCTGCGCCTCGTTGGCGGTCAGCCGGGCTCCCCGCTGGGCGGCCAGGGCGGCGAGCAATGCCGCCTTGCCGCCGGGTCCGGCGCACAGGTCGAGCCAGCGCTCCCCCGCACCCCCGTCCGCGGCGTCCGCGAGGGCGAGCGCGACCAGCTGCGAGCCCTCGTCCTGCACGCCAGCGTCGCCGGCCGCGACAGCCGGCAGGGCCCCGGGGTCGCCGCCGGGCAGGCTGACGCCCACGGGCGAGTACGCCGTCGGCTCGCCCTCGGCCTGGGCGGCGAGCGCGGCGCGATCGATGCGCCCGGGGCGCGCCACCAGCGTGACGCCGGGAGCGTCGTTGTCGGCCGCCAGCAGGGCGTCGAGCTCGTCGGGTCGTCCGGACGCGACCAGCGCGTCGGTCAGCGCCGCGACCACCCAGCGAGGGTGGCTGTGCGCCACCGAGCCGAATCCGACCGGGTCGGTGCCCGGGTCGGGAGCGACGCGGCGTACCCAGCCCGGCAGGTCGTGCGCACCCACCTTGCGGAGGACGGCGTTGGCGAACCCGGCCGGTCCCTGACCGATCCGGGCGCGCACGAGGTCGACGGTCGTGCTGATCGCGGCGTGGGCGGGCACCCGCATGGAGAGCAGCTGGTGGGCACCGAGGCGCAGCGCGTCGAGCACCTTGGCCTCGACCTTCGCGAGCGGACGGTCGACGCAGGTGGCGAGGATCGCGTCGTACGTGCCCTGGCGGCGGATCGTGCCCGCCGCGAGCTCGGTCGCGAAGCCGGCGTCGCGACCGCTCAGCCCGTGCTTGCGGAGCACGTCGGGGAGCACGAGGTTCGCGTAGGCGTCGTCGACGCGGACGGCGCGCAGGACGTCGTACGCCGCGAGCCGAGCCGGGTCCGCAGAGCGGCGGGCCGCGGGCGGACGGCCGCCCGCGCGGGCACCCGTCGGGCGGCCGCCTCGGCGGCGGGGGTCAGCCATCGTGGGCCCCGTGCTGGTCGGCTCGGTCGTCACGGGCGGCGAGGTACGCGCGGACGAGCTTCGGCGGGGCGCAGCGGAGCCACGACTCGGTGATCAGCTCCCGCAGCTCGGCGAACGTGACCTCGCCGAGGCGGGAGGTCTGCACCAGGTAGCCGTCGTGACCGTCGAAGTGCGGCACCGAGAAGAACGGCCCGTCGCCCTCGATGACGGCGAGCTTGGCGCCCTGGTCGGCAGCGTGGAGCACGAGCAGGTCGTCGTAGGGCTCCCCGGTGGCGGGGTCCACCGCGGTGCCGTGGGGCCGTCGGTAGCCGACGAACCCGCGCGGCTTTGCCTTCGTCGCCGGGTCGGAGACCAGCCACGTCGGCATGTCGCCCCACGTCACCCCGAGCTCGGTGTGCGGGAGCGCCGCGCAGATCGCGTCGACGTCCTCGGCCCGGGCCGGGCGGTCGTCCGCCGTGCCACTCATGCCGGTCCCCGCACCCTCAGGCGCCGAACCGGGTGCCCGACTCGAGCCGCACGCCGCGCGCCCAGTCGGCCGCCGGCATCTGCTTCTTGCCGAAGGCCTTGACGTCGCCGAGCCGCACGGGGGACGTGCCGGTGCCGACGAAGACCGCGTTCTTGGTGACCTCGAGCTCGCCCGGGGCGAGGCGCTCGCGGTCGTCGGCGATGGTCACGGGACCGATCTTGATGCGCTGCGTCTCGCCGTCGACGACCTGTGTCGACCAGGCGCCGGGCGCGGGGGTGCAGGCCCGCACGCGCCGGTCCACCGCGACCGCGGGCTCGCTCCAGTCGATCTCCGCGTCCTCGACCAGGATCTTCGGGGCGAACGAGACGCCATCCTCGGGCTGCTCCCGGGCCTCGAGGGACCCGTCGGCGATGCCGTCCAGAGTCGCCACGAGGAGACCGGCGCCACCCTCGGCCAGGCGGGCCAGCAGGTCGCCCGAGGTGTCGGTCTCGCGGATCCGCTCGGTCATCACGCCGAACGTCGGGCCCGCGTCGAGGGCCTTCACGATGCGGAAGGTCGTCGCGCCCGTGACCTCGTCGCCGGCCCACACCGAGTGCTGCACCGGCGCCGCGCCCCGCCAGGCGGGCAGCACCGAGAAGTGCAGGTTGACCCAGCCGTGCTCGGGGATGTCGAGGGCCGACTGGGGCAGGAGCGCGCCGTACGCCACCACGGGGCAGCAGTCCGGGCGCAGCGCCTTCAGCGCCTCCTGGAACTCCGGGTCGCGCGGGTGCTCGGGCTTGAGCACCGGGACGCCGAGCTCCTCGGCACGCTGCGCGACGGGGCTCGCGACCAGCTTGCGACCTCGACCGGCCGGGGCGTCCGGTCGGGTGACGACGCCCACGAGCTCGTGGTCGGAGTCGGCGATCGCGTTGAGGGCGGGTACGGCGACCTCGGGGGTGCCGGCGAAGACGACGCGCATGAGGGGGTGGTTGCTCCTGGTCGGGACGGCAGCGGGACCGGGAGAGCCTACGCCGCTCAGCGCCCGAACGGCCCCGTCGGGTGGGGCGACACCTTGACCGTCGGCTTCTCCAGGCCGAACCACTCGGACTCGCGGATCTCGCGCATGGCCGCCTTGCGGGCCGCCTCGTCGAGGCGGTCGATGAAGAGCACGCCGTCGAGGTGGTCCGTCTCGTGCTGGATCGCGCGGGCCAGCAGCTCCGAGCCGTTGATCGTGACCGGCTCGCCGTGCATGTCGAACCCGCGGGCCACGACGGAGTGGGCACGGCGGCACTCGTAGGTCAGCTCGGGCAGCGAGAGGCACCCCTCGAGGTCGAGCTGCTCCTCCTCGGAGAGCTCCAGCGTGGGGTTGACCAGGTGGCCCAGCTCGCCGTCGACGTTCCAGGTGAAGACCCGCAGGCCGACACCGATCTGGGGCGCGGCCAGGCCGGCGCCAGGCGCGTCGAGCATGGTGTCGGTGAGGTCGGCGACGAGCTGCCGCAGCTCGCGGTCGAAGTCGACCACCTCCGTCGCGCGCTTGCGCAGGACGGGGTCGCCGAAGAGCCGGATGGGTTGGATCGCCACCCGGCGATCGTACGCGGGCGGGTCGACCGTCCCGGTTGCCGCGTCCTCGCCGCTTCGCCATCATCGACGCGGTGAGCACCCTCGACGGTCAGCGGTCGGCGCAGTCGGACGACGGCGTGGTCATCCGGCCAGCACGGGTCGAGGACGTCGACGCCGTCTGCGCCTTCGGCGCGGCGCACGTGCCGCCGCACTACACCCCGCTCATCGGCGCGGAGGCCGCTCGACAGCAGGTCACCGACTGGTGGCGGCCGGAGCAGATCCGCGCTGCGGTCGCAGCGGGGCGGTTGCTCGTCGCCGACGCGCCGTCGGGCGGTGTCGTCGGGGTGGCCCAGTACGCGGTCGACGCCTCCGAGGCCGTGATCTACAAGCTGTACCTCGACCCCGGGTTCCGGGGTCACGGACTCGGACCGCGGCTGATCGCGGCCGTCACCCGGTCGCTGCCGGCGGACCTGACCCGTCTCTGCATCGAGCACTTCGCCGGCAACGCCCGGGCGGGAGCGTTCTACGAGCGCGAGGGGTTCGCGGTGGAGCGGGTCGAGCCCAGCGCCAGCGGGCGCTCGGAGCTCGCTGTGGTGTGGCGGGCACGGGAGCTGCCGCAGCGCCCTTGATGGGCGCCGGACGGCGGTCGAGCGCTCTCCGGGCATGCTGCGCCGCCCGGCCACAGGGGTGTGGGCGGGCGGCGGGATGGTTCATGCCTGTTGTCAGCCGGGTTCCGGGTCGTCGGGCCAGGGGCGGGTGCCGTCGCGGTCGACGAGGTAACGCAGTCCCAGGGGACTGGTCCAGATGACGGCGTTGGGTGGTTCGTTCTGGGTGGGGTCGGTGGGCCGGTAGGTCCATCTGTTGCCGGTGGTCATCTCGCGGTGGGTCTTCATGCGGTGGTGGCGTCGGCAGAGCGGGAACAGGTTGCGAGTGGAGGTCTGCCCGGGTGGGCCGCTCTGCTGGTAGGGGTCGCAGTGGTCGAGGTCGGCGGTTCCCGATGAACGCGTGCAGTACGGGAAGACGCACCTCGGCCAGCGGGCACGGACGTGGTCGGCGATCCGATCGGGCGGGCTGTAGCCGTTCACGGCGTCGTCGCGGTTGAGGTCGATGATCGGCTTGACGGTCACGGTCGTGTCCGGGCTCGCGCACCAGGCCTGGACCTGCTCAGCCGTCACTGCGCCACGAGGCGCGCCCGGAGTGTCGAGCCGCGCGAGGTCGATGCCCGTCATGCCGGTGCAGGCATCGATGCCCGGCCCGAACCCGTCCAGGTTGTTGGTGATCGCGGCCTGGTCGAGGTGGACGAACAGCACCACCTCGCGCCGGGCCCGCTGCACCGTCGGCGGCTGGTCTCCGTTCGGCGCTTCACCAGCGTCGTACTCCAGCATGGTCACCCCGTCGCACCGTCGCGCGATCTCACCCAGCGCCATGGACCGGCGGACGTCGAGATCCGTGCCGCAGCCCAGGTCGCCCAGCTGCCGGGCCACGTGAGCGACGGTCCGTTCGAGGTCGAGCGCATCGGCCAGGTCGAGGGAGCCGTGGACGTTCACGGTGCCCCGAAGGGTCCCGGTGAGCGGGTCCGAATAGGCGACGTCGCCCAGCTCGATCGCGAGATACCTGTTCCCGTCAGCGGCGTGCCGCTCTGCTTCGGTGGTCTCGGGGTCGAACCGGGCTGCGGCCTCGGCCACCAGCCGGTCGACTTCAGCACCGGTCGCCTTGCCCGCGACGTACGCGACGTGCCGATCCACGAACCCCGCCCCCTCGAACGTCAACGCCCGCGTCGCCTGCGCGATCCGCCGCCCCCGCCACACATCGACCTCACCCGCAGCAACACGCGCATGCACCCGCGGCAGCCGCCAGCGCAGCTCGACCGCATCCCCCACCAACCGCCGCGCCGCATCGAACGAACATCCCCGGGCGGCCGCGACCTCACCGATGCAGAACTCCGCCACCACCGGCGCACCAGGACCACCCAGCTCGAGGAACTGATCCCCAGCCAGAGCCTCGGCGTACTCGGCCTCGTGCCACTCACCCAGCACCGTGATCGGATCCCCGACCACCGCATCGGAGGTGTGAGCGGCAGCCCAGTCGCCCACCGCGACGAACGCGGCCGCCTCCGCCACACGAGCCGCTCGCGTGCGCTCGCGGACCGCGTCGATCAACGCAGTCGCCGTCGTCTGGGTCCCCCGATCCATGCCCCCGAGTTTAGTCGAACAGACGTGCGATCACCACCTCCCGGTGGTGATCTGTGGATGACCGGTTCTCGCGTCGAGTTTGGTGAGACGGTCCGACCAAACTCGACGCTCCTGCCGCGCCGTACACCCCAACTCGACGCCCCTGCCGCGCCGTACACCCCAAACTCGACGCGCCTGCCGCGTACGACCAAGCTCGACGCAGGACCTCAGAGCGACGGGGGGTCGACCTGGACGCGGACGGCGTCGAGCTTGCGCGCGGATCGCTCACGCGACGCGGCGCCCAGCCCCGCGGCGAGGGCCGCACCCTCGCGCGCGGGCACGCGCACGACCGCGCGCACCTCAGGTGGGTCGGCGCTGACGGGCGCGCCCGGGCGGGGCGGGACGGGGACGGGGCCGAGCACCTCGACGGGCGGGGGGACGGCGAGGTGCTCCAGGTAGGCCGCCACCGCGGCCTCCTCCCCCGTGACCGTCGCCAGCCGCGCGGCCGGCGGCAGGTGGGCCGCGGCCCGTTCGGCCGCCTCCCGCTCGGCGAAGCCGAGCGGGTCCCACCGCACGAGGGCCTGCAGCGCCGGCTGCGCGGCGTCACCGACGACGACCACCTCGGCGCCGGGTCGCACCAGCGCGGCCGCGTTGAGCCAACGACGCAGGGCCTCCTCCCCCGTGCGCAGGTCCACGCGCGCCAGGGCGAGCCACGTGTCGAGCAGCAGGACACCCGCATAACCGCCCTCGGCCACCGGCTCCGCCCCCGGGGTCGCGACGACGATCGCGGGGCTGTCGTCGACCTCCGCCAGCACGTGGTCGGCCGCCGACGTGCGCACCGTGACGCCGGGGAACGCGCGTCCGAGCTCCTCGGCCGTGCGCTCCTGGCCGACCGCCGGGGCGCGGAGCCCACGGTGGCCGCAGACGCCGCACGCCCACCGCGGCTCCGGCGTGCCGCACCAGCGGCACGAGGGGGGCGCGGTCGGCGAGGTCTGCTGCAGGGGACCCGTGCAGGCCGCACACCGCGCCGGCGTGCGGCAGCGCTCGCAGGCCAGGCCCGCCGCGTAGCCCGACCGCGGCGTCTGCACCAGCACCGGCCCGGCGGTGATGCCCCGCCTCACGAGGTCGCGGGCGGCGGTCGGCACACGCACGCTGCGCGCGAAGGGGTCGCGCTCCAGCTCGCGGTCGGTCGCTCCCGCGATGCTCACGCGGACCCGCTCCCGGAGGGTCGCGCGGGTCATCGCGATCGGCCGCGCCCAGCCGCTGCGCAGCAGGCCGAGCGCCTCCACCGAGCACGCGTGCGCCCCGACGAGCGCCGCCGCCCCGGCGCGTTCCGCCCGCAGGGCCGCGACCTCGCGGACGTGGGGGTACGGCGCACGCGGCTCCGCGTGGAGGTCGTCACCGTCGTCCCACACGACGACGAGGCCGAGGTCGTGCACGGGGGCCCAGATCGCCGCCCGCGTGCCGACCACGACGCGGCGCTGGCCCCGGCTCACGGCGAGGAAGTCGCGATACCGGGCAGCCGGGCCGGCGTCGGCGCGCAGCGCCACGTGACGCCCCTCGCCGAGAACCTCCGTGAGCGAGGCGTCCACCCGGTCGAGGTCGCGCCCGTCCGGGACGCACACGACGACCCCGCGACCCGAGGCCTCCACGACGGACGCGGCGTGCGCCACCAGACGCGGCCAGTCGACCGCGGGTCCCGCGGTCCACACGGCCCGCGGCGATCCGCCCCGTGCCAGGTGGTCGCAGAAGACCGCCCCGTGCTCGTGCTCGCCCCAGGCCTCGGCCGCGGCGGTGAGACGTCGGTCGCCGTCGGCGACCGTCAGCGCCGGGGGCACCACACCCGGCGCCGCCTTCTCCGTCGTGGCGTGCCGGGGCGGGACCGCCAGGCGGAGCACGTCGGCCCGCGCCCCGGCGTACCGCTCCGCCACCGCCGCCGTCAGCGCCGCGACCTCCGGGAGCAGCACGCGCTCGGGACTGACGAGCCGGCGCAGCGGCAACAGCCGGGGGTGGTCCGACTCCGGACGGCGGGCCACGACGAAGCCGTCGACGTCCTGACCCGCGAACCGCACCTTCACCCGGACCCCCGGCTGCGCCGTCTCCGCCATCCCGGCGGGCACCAGGTAGTCGAACGGCCGGTCGAGGTGGGCCAGCGGGACGTCGACGAGCACCTGGGCGACCGGGTCGACCTCGGCCGGCTCCACCTCCGTGCGCCGCTTGGCCGCCGCCCGCTGCGTCGCCGACCGTGCCTCGCGCACGGTCTCCCGCAGCTCGGGCAGGAGGGATCCCTGCTCGGGCTGCTCGTGGGCGTCGGCGGTCACGGGCACAGGTCTACCGTGCGCCGCCGACAGGACGCACCACAGGGCCCACGCCCTGGGGAGAACGTCACCCGGGTCCGTGCGAGAGGTCGTGGGCGAGCATCGCCAGCGGAGCCGCCAGGGCGCGCTCGGCGAGCCTCGGGCGCACCAGGCCGCGCTCCTCGAGGATGTCGACCGCCGCGGTCAGGTCGGCCGCGACCGCCGCACGTTCCGCGTCGGTGAGCCGGGTCACGGCGGTTCGTGCCACCACGAGCGGCCCGGGCGGCACGCGCGCTGCGCGGGGACCACGGCCGACAACACCGACGCCGCAGCCGATCGCGCCGAGCGCGGCGACGGCCCAGACCGGCAGGACCTGCGGGTCGACCGGGGCGACGTCCCGCAGGGGTGCGGCGAGCGCCGTGAGCAGGGCGAGCGCTCCCGGCACTGCGAACACCGGCACGGTGGGGCCGGGGACACCACGACGCCGTCGGGCCACCGGCACGACCCGGCCAAGCAGCACCGCGAGCACGAGGGCCGTCGCACCGTAGGTCCAGCTCACGACGTCGACGGCGAACGGGTCGTCGCCCGGGCCGCGCCAGTACCGGGTGCGGACGGCCATCGCCAGCAGGCCGACGAGCGGCAGCACCAGCGCGCCGAGCACGACCAGGGCGGTCGCCCCGCGGCGCGCCGCCCACGGACCGCGCCCCGCCCGTGGCCAGCGCCCTCGCGGGTCGAGCCCGTCCTGCACCGCGGGATGCTGCGCGAAGGCCGCGATCTCGAGCGCCCGCCACGGCACCGGCCCGTCCGCGGGCAGCCGACGGACCGCCTCGACGGCGGACGGCGCGGCGGAGACCGCCCCCGCGCTGTCGGCGCTCATCGACGAACCCGCCGGGATGCCGTGTCGGCCAGGTCGCCGAGCTCCGCCGTGCGCGCCCGCGCGATCGTCGCGGCGCTGGCCAGCCCCCGACGCTCCAGCTCGTCGAGCGCCCGGGCCAGGTCGCGCCGCACACGCGCCCGCTCCCGCTCGGGGAGGGCGGCGGCGAGACGCCGCGGATCACCCGGCGCCGCTACCGGATCCGCCGGCTCCCGCCGCGTGCCCAGGAGCACCCCGGCGACCACCGCCAGCACCAGCGACAGCGCCACCGGCACCACCACCGCCGGCGTCCACCGCTGCGTGCTCACCATCCACCCGAGCGACGCCAGCCCGTGCAGGGCGACGACACTCACGACCGCCACGACGAGGTCGTGGGAGTGCGGGCGTCGCCCGGCGGCCCGCGTGACCGTCCAGCTCGCCGTCCGCGCCAGCAGCGCCAGCCCGCCCGCCGTGGCCGCGACCGCGGCCCACCGGTCGGCGCTGGCGGCCGAGGGCGCGCCGTACCCGGCCTCCCCGCCCAGCAGCGTCACCGCGACGACCGCCCCCAGCACCGCGAGCACCGTCAGCGCCCACAACGCGGCGGGGGACAGCGCGTCCGCGCGTCGCCGCCAACGCCGCCGGGGGTCGAGGGCGTCCTGGACGGCGGGGTGCCGGGCCCACGCCGCGACCTCGAGCCCCAGCCACGGCACGTCCGCGCCCTCCGGCAGCCAGCGCGCGAGCTCACGCGCGGACCGCGGCGCCGCCTCCCGCAGCTCGCCGGCGGTGGCGGCCGGCACCGGGCTCGTGACGCGCGACGGGGGCGGGCCGTCGCCGTACGCGTCGTGCCCGCCCCCGTCGCTCACGACGAGCCCCGGGTGCTCAGATGCCCGCCGCCGCGCGCAGCGCGTCGGCGCGGTCGGTGCGCTCCCAGGTGAACTCGGGCAGCTCGCGGCCGAAGTGGCCGTACGCCGAGGTGAGCGAGTAGATCGGACGGAGCAGGTCGAGGTCGCGGATGATCGCGGCGGGACGCAGGTCGAACACCTCGAGGACGGCCTTCTGGATGACCTCGTCGGAGACGACGCCGGTGCCGAAGGTCTGCACGAACACGCCGACGGGCTGCGCCTTGCCGATCGCGTAGGCCACCTGCACCTCGGCGCGACGGGCCAGGCCCGCGGCGACGACGTTCTTGGCGACCCAGCGCATCGCGTACGCCGCGGAGCGGTCCACCTTCGACGGGTCCTTGCCCGAGAAGGCGCCGCCGCCGTGGCGGGCCATGCCGCCGTAGGTGTCGACGATGATCTTGCGGCCGGTCAGACCTGCGTCGCCCATGGGGCCGCCGACGACGAAGACGCCGGTCGGGTTCACCAGCAGGCGGTAGCCGTCGGACGGGATGTCGAAGGAGCCCAGCACGGGCTCGATCACGTTGGCCTTGATGTCGGACTCGAGCTGCGCCAGGTCGACGTCGGGGGCGTGCTGCGTGGACAGCACGACGGTGTCGATCCGCACCGGGCGGTCCTGCTCGTCGTACTCGATCGTCACCTGGGTCTTGCCGTCGGGACGCAGGTAGGCCAGCGTGCCGTTCTTCCGCACCTCGGAGAGACGCTCGGAGAGCCGGTGCGCGATGGTGATGGGCAGCGGCATGAGCTCGGGGGTGTCGTCGCTCGCGTAGCCGAACATGAGGCCCTGGTCGCCCGCGCCCTGCTTGTCGAGCTCGTCGGTCGACGAGCCCACGCGGGACTCGTGGCCGTCGTCGACGCCCTGGGCGATGTCGGCCGACTGGCCGCCGATCGCCACCTGCACGCCGCAGGACGCGCCGTCGAAGCCCTTCTCGGACGAGTCGTAGCCGATCTCCAGGATCTTGCGGCGCACGAGGTCGGCGACAGGGGCGTACGCGTTGGTGCGCACCTCGCCGGCCACGACGACGAGACCCGTCGTCAGCAGCGTCTCGACCGCCACCCGGAGGTTGCGCTTGTCCTCGTCGTTCGCCAGGAGGTAGTCGAGGACGGTGTCGCTGATCTGGTCAGCGATCTTGTCCGGGTGACCCTCGGTCACCGACTCCGACGTGAAGAGACGTCCAGGCACGGTCACTCACTCCCACTCGACGAGGCTGTCCGGGCGCGCGGTCGCGCCCGCCGAAACCATAGTCGCGGCCCGGGCGAGCGCCAGCATCCGGGCAGACGTCCCGACGCGTGGACATCGCTGCCGGTGTCCCCGCGCGGTGGTCAGAGCCGGGTGGCGACCTGGTCCCAGATGGCGTGGGCCAGCACGCCCTTCGCCGCCCGCGGCACCTCGACACTGGCACCGTCGGCGCCCAGGATGACCGCCTCGTTCTCCGTGCTGCCGAAGACCGCTCCCCCGCTGACGTCGTTGACGACGAGCAGGTCGCAGCCCTTGCGAGCGAGCTTGGCCCGCGCGAGCTCGAGGACCGAGCCGGTCGCGTCGCCGGTCTCGGCGGCGAAGCCCACCACGACCGCACCCGGACGGGCCCGGTCGTGGGAGATCGCCGCGAGGATGTCGGGGTTCTGGACGAGCTCGAGCGGAGCGGCACTCCCGTCCGCGAGCTTCTTGATCTTGGCGTCGCTGAACGACGCGGGCCGGAAGTCGGCCGGCGCCGCGGCCATGACGACCGCGTCCGCGTCCTTCGCGCCCGCCACGACGGCGTCGCGCAGCTGCTCCGTGGTCTCGACGCGCACCACGGTCACGCCGGCCGGGTCGGGCAGGTCGACGTTGGCCGCCACGAGGGTGACCTCCGCCCCGCGGGCCACGGCGGCCCGCGCGAGCGCGTAGCCCTGCCGGCCCGACGAGCGGTTGCCGAGGAAGCGGACCGGGTCCAGGTACTCCCGCGTGCCGCCGGCGGAGACGAGCACCCGCCGTCCGGCCAGGTCACCGGGGGTGGCTCCGGCGCGCGACCGGGCCAGCACGTCGGCGGCGACCTCGAAGATCTCCACGGGCTCGGGCAACCGGCCCTTGCCCGTGTCCTTGCCGGTCAGCCGGCCCTCGGCGGGCTCGATGACGACGATGCCGCGCGAGCGCAGCGTCGCGACGTTGGCCTGCGTCGCGGGGTGCTCCCACATCTCGGTGTGCATCGCGGGGGCCATGACGACGGGACACCGCGCGGTGAGGAGCGTGTTGGTGAGCAGGTCGTCGGCCAGGCCGTGCGCGGCCTTGGCCAGCAGGTCCGCGGTGGCCGGCGCGACCACGACGAGGTCGGCGGTCTGGCCGATGCGCACGTGGGGCACCTCGTGCACCTGGCTCCACACGTCGCTCGCGACGGGCTTGCCGGACAGGGCGGCCCACGTCGGCGCGCCCACGAACTCCAGCGCACTGGCGGTCGGCACCGGGGTCACGTCGTGACCGGACTCGGAGAAGCGGCGCAGGACCTCACAGGCCTTGTACGCCGCGATGCCGCCCCCGACGCCGAGCACCACGCGCGGCTTGGGCACGGACGGGCTCGGGTCGGACGGCGGCATCGTTTTCAGCAGGGGGGGGTGACCGGAGGTCACTCGGAGCCGAAGGGCGACTCGACGGCGGCGGCCTTCTTGGCGGCCTCCTCCGCGGCGAGCTCGGCCGGGTCGACGTCCTCGCAGGTCAGGAGGTCGGCGTTGATCTCGCGGAGCGCGATCGACAGCGGCTTCTCCTGCACGTGGGTGTCGACGAGCGGACCCACGTACTCCAGCAGGCCCTCGCCCAGCTGGGAGTAGTACGCGTTGATCTGCCGCGCGCGCTTGGCTCCGTAGAGCACCAGCTGGTACTTGCTGTCGGTCTTCGTCAGCAGGTCGTCGATCGGCGGGTTCGTCACGCCCACGGCGGCGATTTCAGGGGCAGACACGCAACAGCCTCACAAGTCGGTCGGGGTTGGATCAGCGCGCCTGAGCAGGCGCAGTCATGCATCGTACCAACTCTTCGGCGGCGGCCGGAACTTCCGTGTTCACGATGGTGTGGTCGAACTCCGCCTCCGCCGCGAGCTCGGTGCGGGCGGTCTCCAGCCGACGCTCCCGCTCCTCCGGCGTCTCGGTGCCCCGGCCGACCAGGCGACGCACCAGCTCCTCCCAGCTCGGCGGCTTGAGGAACACGAAGAAGGCGTCGGGCGCGGTGCGGCGCACCTGGCGCGCGCCCTGCAGGTCGATCTCGAGCATGGCCGGACGGCCCGCCGCGAGCGCGGCCTCGACCGGGCCGCGGGGGGTGCCGTAGCGCGCCGCCTTGTGGACGACCGCCCACTCGAGCAGCTCGTCCTCGGCGATCATGCGGTCGAACTCCTCGTCGCTCACGAAGAGGTAGTGCACCCCGTGCACCTCGCCGGGGCGGGGCTTGCGCGTCGTCGCCGACACCGAGATCCAGACCTCGGGGTGGTGGGCGCGCACGTGGGCCGCGACCGTGCCCTTGCCGACCGCGGTGGGACCGGCGAGCACGACGAGGCGGGAGCGGCCGGCGGAGCCGTCGGCCGGGCCGTCGAGAGGATGGACCACCGGATCAGTCGCCCGGGGCGAACTCGGCCTCGAGCGCCGCGACCTGCTTGGCCCCGAGCCCGCGCACCCGGCGGCTCTCCGCGATCTGGAGGCGCTCCATGATCTGCTTCGCGCGCACCTTGCCGACGCCCGGCATCGACTGCAGCAGGTCGAACACCCGCATCTTGGCGATGACCTCGTTGCCCTCGCGGTCCCGCAGCACCTCGGAGATCGTCGCCCCCGCGGTCTTCAGGCGGTTCTTCACCTCGGCCCGTTCGCGGCGCGACGCCGCGGCCTTGGCCAGGGCAGCCTGGCGCTGTTCGGGGGTGAGAGGGGGCAGGGCCACGGGCGGATCCTCGCGTCGAGATGGGTCGTGGAACGAAGCGCCAATCTAGCCACGCGCCCGCGCGGGTGGCAATCGGCGCGGGACCGGCGCCCGGACCAGGCTCAGGACCAGGCTGCGCGGAAGGTGTCGTTGAACCGACGCGCCGCGTCGGCCAGCGCCCGCGGGTCGGGGCCGGCGGCGAGCACCTCGCGCGAGGAGCTCGGCAGGACGTTCCCGACCTGGTCGCCGAAGATGCGCTGCACGTCCGCCGCCGTGCCGCCCTGGGCGCCCACGCCGGGGGCGAGCAGCGGACCGTTGATGGCGAGCGACTCCCCCGCCGCGGCGTCGACGCCGGCGATCGTGGCGCCCACGACCGCGCCGAACGAGCCGAGCGGCTCGGAACCCACGTTGAGCACCCGGAGCTCGTCCAGCACCTCCGCGGCGACCGAGCGACCCCGGCGCTGCGCGGCCTGCACCGTCGCGGCCTCGGGGTTGGAGGTGAGCGCCAGCACGAAGAGCCCCGCCCCGAACCGCTCGGCGGTCTCGACCATGGGGCGCAGCGACCCGAACCCGAGGAACGGGCTCGCCGTGATCGCGTCGCACGCCAGGGGCGACGACGGGTCGAGGTAGGCGTCGGCGTACGCCTGCGACGTCGAGCCGATGTCGCCCCGCTTCACGTCGAGCAGCACCAGCGCTCCCCCGGCCCGCAGGTCGGCGACCGTGCGCTCGAGCGTGGCGACGCCCGCGCTGCCGAACCGCTCGAAGAACGCCGACTGCGGCTTCACGACGGCGCACGTCCCGCCGAGCGCCTCGGCCGCCGTCCGCGCGAACCGCTCCAGGCCCGCCGGGGTGACGTCCAGCCCCCACGACTCCAGCAGGCGGGGGTGCGGGTCGATGCCCGCGCACAGCGGACCGCGGTCGGCGACCGCGGCGGCGAGACGGGTCCCGAAGGGAGGGGCAGAGGTCGTCACGGGCGCTCCTGGGGTTCGGCGGAGGATCTCGGTGGCCGGGGTACGGCGAGGGGTCGGGTCGCGCTCAGCGTGCGGCGTCGAACGCGGCGAGCCGTCGGGCGATGCGCCGCGGCAGCAGCGGCCCGCCGTAGACGAACGCCGTGTAGAGCTGCACGAGGTCGGCGCCGGCCTGCACCCGCGCGAGGGCCTCCGCGGGGGTGTCGACGCCCCCGACGGAGATGAGCGCCGGACCGTCGAGCCGCTCGCGGAGCAGCCGCAGCACCTCGCGGGAACGGGCGGCCACCGGCACCCCGGAGATCCCGCCGGCCCCGAGTGCCTCGACCTCGGCCGCGGGCGTGCGCAGGCCGTCACGGCGGACGGTCGTGTTGGTCGCGATGACCCCGTCGAGCCCCTGGGCCATGGCGAGGTCGGCGACCGCGAGCACGTCCTCGTCGGCGAGGTCGGGCGCGATCTTCACGACGAGCGGCACCCGACGGTCCGGGCTCGCGGTGTCCGCCGTGCGCCGCACGTGCTCCAGCAGGGGCGCGAGCCGCTCGACGGCCTGGAGGCTGCGCAGTCCCGGCGTGTTCGGGGAGGAGACGTTGACGACCAGGTAGTCGGCGTACGGCGCGAGGAGGCGCGTCGAGGATCCGTAGTCGGCCAGCACCGCCGCCTCGTCGTCCTCCGGGACGATCTTCGACTTGCCGACGTTGACGCCCAGGACCAGCTCGGGCCGCCGGCCCGCCCGGTCGAGCTTCTCGGCCCGCACGGCCAGCCGCTGCGCCACCGCCGCGGCACCGTCGTTGTTGAAGCCCATCCGGTTGAGGATCGCGCGGTCCTCGGTCAGCCGGAACAGCCGCGGGGTGGGGTTGCCCGGCTGGGCGAGCGCCGTGACCGTCCCGATCTCCACGTGGCCGAAGCCCAGCGCACCGAGGGCGTCGATGCCGACGGCGTTCTTGTCGAAGCCGGCGGCGAGGCCGAAGCGGTGCGGGAAGCGCAGCCCCATCACCTCGACGGCGCCCGCCCCCGCGCGCGGCGCGACGTGGGCCGCGCGCAGGGCGGGACCGGCAGCCCGGATCGCCCGGAACGACGCGTGGTGCACGCGCTCCGGGTCGGTGCGGGTCAGGACCTTGTCGAAGAGCAGGTCGTAGGTGCCCACGGCGCGCCCTCAGCCCGCCGAGCCGACCGGGTCGACCGCGCCGACCGGCGGCTGCAGCACCGCGGCCCACTCCTGCAGGCTCCGCACGCCGATGTCGCCGCGGCGCATCGCCTCGATGCCCTGGACCGCGGCGCCGAGGCCCTGCACGGTCGTGATGCACGGGACGTTGGCCTTGATGGCGGCGGTGCGGATGTCGTAGCCGTCGAGGCGCACCTGCCCACCCGTGCCGAGGGCCGGCTCGCCGCCACCCGCGGGGGACGGCTCGGCTCCGGCCGCGCCGTACGGGGTGTTCACGATGAGCTGGATCTCGCCGTCGTCGATGAGCTGCACGGTCGTGCGCTCGCCGTTCGGGCCGGGGCCCTCGTGCTGCTTGCGCACGACGGTGGCGGCGACGCCGTTGCGGCGCAGCACCTCGGCGGTGCCCTGGGTGGCGACGATCTCGAAGCCGAGGTCGGCGAGCACCTTGATGGGGAACACCATCGCCCGCTTGTCGCGGTTGGCCATCGACACGAAGACCTTGCCGCCGCTCGGCAGGGAGCCGAACGCCGCCGCCTGCGACTTCGCGAACGCCGTGCCGAAGTCGGCGTCGAAGCCCATCACCTCGCCGGTCGACTTCATCTCGGGGCCGAGGACCGTGTCGACGAACTGGCCGTCGGGGGTCTTGAACCGGTTGAACGGCATGACCGCCTCCTTGACGGCGATCGGGCAGCCGTCGGGCAGGGTGCCGCCGTCGCCGCTCGCCGGGAGGACCCCCGCCGCGCGCAGGTCGGCGATCGACTCGCCGAGCATCACGCGCGCCGCGGCCTTCGCCAGCGGCGTCGCCGTCGCCTTGGACACGAACGGGACCGTGCGGGACGCCCGCGGGTTCGCCTCGAGGACGTAGAGGATGTCGGAGGCGTGCGCGAACTGGATGTTGATGAGGCCGCGCACCCCGACGCCGCGGGCGATGGCCTCGGTGGCCCGACGGATCCGGCCAATCTCGCGGGCGCCGAGGGTGATCGGCGGCAGCGCGCACGAGGAGTCGCCGGAGTGGATGCCGGCTTCCTCGATGTGCTCCATCACGCCGCCGAGGAAGAGCTCCTCGCCGTCGAAGAGCGCGTCGACGTCGATCTCGATGGCGTCGTCGAGGAACCGGTCCACGAGCACGGGCGCCGCGTGGCTGATGAGCCCCGCCGCGACGTACTTCTCGAGGTAGGCCTCCAGCGACGCGTCGTCGTACACGATCTCCATGCCGCGGCCGCCCAGCACGTAGGACGGGCGCACCAGCACCGGGTAGCCGATCTCGGCGGCGATGGCCTCCGCCTCGGCGTACGACGTCGCGGTGCCGTGCTTGGGCGCCGTGAGCCCCGCGGCGGCGAGCACGCGACCGAACGCGCCCCGCTCCTCGGCGAGGTCGATGGCCGCCGGCTGCGTGCCGACGATCGGGACGCCGGCCTCCTCGAGGCCCCGGGCCAGGCCGAGCGGCGTCTGGCCACCGAGCTGGCAGATGACGCCGACGACGGGCCCGGCCTGCTGCTCGGCGTGGACGATCTCGAGGACGTCCTCGAGCGTCAGCGGCTCGAAGTAGAGCCGGTCCGAGGTGTCGTAGTCCGTCGAGACCGTCTCGGGGTTGCAGTTGACCATGATCGTGTCGTAGCCGCCGTCGGGCAGGCCCGCGCCGTCCTTGGCCGCGCTGAGCGCCAGGGAGGCGTGCACGCACGAGTAGTCGAACTCGATGCCCTGGCCGATCCGGTTCGGCCCGGAGCCCAGGATGATCACGGCCGGCCGCTCGCGCGGGCCGATCTCGGTCTCCTCGTCGTAGGACGAGTAGTGGTAGGGCGTGCGGGCCGCGAACTCGGCCGCGCAGGTGTCCACCGTCTTGTAGACCGGGCGCACGCCCAGCGCGTGCCGCACCCCGCGCACCACGGCGGGCGCCAGGTTGCGGATCCGCCCGATCTGCACGTCGGAGAAGCCGTGGCGCTTCGCGCGGCGCAGCACGGCCTCGGTCAGCTCGGGCGCCGCCGCGATCTCGCCGGCGACCTCGTTGATGAGGACGAGCTGGTCGACGTACCACGGGTCGATGCCCGTCGCCTCGAACACCTCCTGGGGCGTCGCACCGGCCCGCAGGGCGTCCATGACCTTCTTGAGCCGGCCGTCGTGGGGCACCGCGATCTCCGCGAGGAGGGCGTCCTTGTCGAGGTCCACCCACTGGTGGCTCCAGTCGAAGGCGGCGTCCTTGCTCTCGAGCGAGCGCAGCGCCTTCTGCAGCGCCTCCGTGAAGTTGCGACCGATCGCCATCGCCTCGCCCACCGACTTCATGTGCGTGGTGAGGCGCGGGTCGGCGCCGGGGAACTTCTCGAACGCGAACCGCGGCACCTTGACGACGACGTAGTCGAGCGCGGGCTCGAAGCTCGCCGGCGTCTCGGCCGTGATGTCGTTGGGGATCTCGTCGAGGGTGTAGCCGATCGCCACCTTCGCCGCGATCTTCGCGATCGGGAATCCCGTCGCCTTCGACGCCAGCGCGCTCGAGCGCGAGACGCGCGGGTTCATCTCGATGACGATGACGCGGCCGTCGGCCGGGTTCACGGCGTACTGGATGTTGCAGCCGCCCGTGTCGACGCCGACCTCGCGGATGATCTCGATGGCGAGGTCGCGGAGGTGCTGGTACTCCCGGTCCGTCAGCGTCATGGCGGGCGCGACGGTGATGGAGTCACCCGTGTGGACGCCCATCGGGTCGAGGTTCTCGATCGAGCAGATGATGACGACGTTGTCGGCCTTGTCGCGCATCACCTCCAGCTCGTACTCCTTCCAGCCGATGATCGACTCCTCGATGAGGACCTCGGTCGTCGGGCTGGCGGAGAAGCCGGAGCCGGCGATGCGCACCAGGTCGTCGGCGTCGTAGGCGATGCCCGAGCCCGTGCCGCCCATCGTGAACGACGGCCGGATCACGACCGGGTAGCCGAGCTGGTCGGCGGCCTCGAAGGCCCGCTCGAGGGCGTGCTTCTCCTTGGCGGACTTCGGGGCGTCCGGGCCCAGCGCCTCGCCGTTGCAGACGATGCTGCGGGCGACCTCGCCGCCCACCTTGTGCACGATCGCGTTGAACTGCTCGCGGTTCTCGCCGCGGTGGATGGCCTCGAAGCTGGCGCCGATCATCTCGACGCCGTACTTCTCCAGCACGCCCCGCTCGTGCAGGGCGATGGCGGCGTTGAGCGCCGTCTGGCCACCCAGGGTCGGCAGCAGCGCGTCGGGGCGCTCCTTGGCGATGACGCGCTCGACGAACTCGGGGGTGATGGGCTCGACGTAGGTCGCGTCGGCGAACTCCGGGTCGGTCATGATCGTCGCCGGGTTGGAGTTCACCAGCACGACCCGCAGGCCCTCGGCCTTGAGCACCCGGCACGCCTGGGTGCCGGAGTAGTCGAACTCGCACGCCTGGCCGATCACGATCGGGCCGGACCCGATCACCATGACGCTCGTGATGTCGTCGCGCTTCGGCATGGTTCAGGCCCTCCGGTCGTTCATGAGGTCGAGGAAACGGTCGAACAGGTACGCCGCGTCGTGCGGCCCGGCGGCGGCCTCCGGGTGGTACTGCACCGAGAAGCTCTTGAGCGCCCCGCCCTCGCCGTCGCGCAGCTCGAGGCCCTCGACCACGTCGTCGTTGAGGCAGACGTGGCTGACGCTCGCCGCGCCGTACGGGGTCGCGGTCGTGCCCTCGAGCGGGGCGTCGACGGCGAAGCCGTGGTTGTGCGCCGTCACCTCGACCTTGCCGGTCGTGCGGTCCATGACGGGCTGGTTGATGCCGCGGTGGCCGTACTTCAGCTTGTAGGTGCCGAAGCCGAGCGCCCGCCCGAACAGCTGGTTGCCGAAGCAGATCCCGAAGTACGGCAGGTCGCGGCCGAGCGCCTCCTGCAGCAGCGCCACCTGGTCGGTGGTGGCCGCCGGGTCGCCGGGGCCGTTGGAGAAGAACAGCCCGTCGGGCCCGTCCTCACCCACCGCCAGCACGTCGTCGATGGACGCGGTCGCCGGCAGCACGTGCACCTCGATGCCGCGCTCGCTCATCATGCGCGGCGTGTTGGCCTTGATGCCGAGGTCGACCGCCGCGACGGTGAACCGCTTCTCGCCGACCGCGGGCACGACGTACGCCGCCGTGGTCGTGACCTCGTCGGAGAGCTCGGTGCCCGCCATCTCGCCCGACGCGCGGACGCGCTCGAGGAGGCGGGCCGGGTCGGTCTCCGTCGTCGAGATGCCGACGCGCATGGCGCCGCGCTCGCGCAGGTGCCGGGTGAGGGCGCGCGTGTCGACGCCGGAGATCCCGACGACGCCCTGGTCGCGCAGCTCGTCGTCGAGCGTGCGCGTGCTGCGCCAGCTCGACGACACGCGGGCGGGGTCGCGCACGACGTAGCCGGCGACCCAGATGCGGGCCGACTCCCGGTCCTCGTCGTTCATGCCCGTGTTGCCGACGTGCGGGGCGGTCATGACGACGACCTGGCGGTGGTAGGAGGGGTCGGTGAGGGTCTCCTGGTAGCCGGTCATGCCGGTGGAGAAGACCGCCTCGCCGAAGGTCTCCCCGGTCGCGCCGTAGGCCTCGCCGTGGAACGTGCGTCCGTCCTCGAGGACGAGCAGGGCGGGGGTGCTCATGTGAGGCTTCCTTCCGTGGTGGCGCCGATCTCGACGAGCTGTCCGTCCAGCACGGTGGGGGTGCCGCGCAGGAACGTCGCGCGGACCGCCGCGGAGAGCGTGCGGCCGTGCCAGGGGTTGTTGCGGGAGAGCGACGCCGAGTCGTCGCGGTCGACCACGACCGAGGCGGCCGGGTCGACGAGGGTGAGGTTGGCGGGCTCGCCCACGGCGACGGGGCGGCCGTGGCCCTGGTCGCCGCGGCCGGCGAGCCCGGCGATCTCCGCCGGACGCGTCGACATGACCCGGGCGACGTCGCCCCAGCCCATCCGACCCGACTCGACCATCACCGTGGCGACGACCCCGAGGGCGGTCTCCAGGCCGAGCATGCCGAAGGCGGCGTCGACGAATGCGTGCTCCTTGTCGTGCCGCGCGTGGGGCGCGTGGTCGGTGGCGACCGCGTCGATCGTGCCGTCGGCGAGCGCGTCGCGCAGCGCCTCGACGTCCTCCGCGGGGCGCAGCGGCGGGTTGACCTTGAAGGTCGGGTCGTAGCCTCCGAGCAGGTCGGTGGTCAGCAGCAGGTGGTGCGGCGTGACCTCGGCCGTGACCTGGATGCCCAGGCTCTTCGCCCAGCGCAGCACCTCGACGGTGCCGGCCGTCGAGGCGTGGGCGACGTGCACCCGGCTGCCCGTGTGGCGGGCGAGCATGACGTCGCGGGCGACGATGACCTCCTCCGCGACGCCCGGCCAGCCCGGCAGCCCGAGGCGGCCCGACAGCTCCCCCTCGTGGCAGCAGGCGGTCGCGCCGGCGAGCGTGGGCTCCTGGGCGTGCTGGGAGACGACGCCGCCGAAGGCCTTGACATACTCCAGCGCCCGGCGCATGACCCGCGCGTCGGCGACGCACTTCCCGTCGTCGGAGAAGACCCGGACCCCGGCGCGGCTGCGGGCCATGAGCCCCAGCTCGGCGAGCTCCTCGCCGCGCAGGCCCTTGGTGACGGCCCCGACCGGCTGCACGTCGACGATCCCGGCAGCGCGACCCAGCGAGTGGACGCGCTCGGCGGCCTCGGCCGTGTCGGTCACGGGGCTGGTGTTGGCCATGGCGAGCACGGCCGTGTAGCCGCCGCGTGCCGCGGCCGCGGAACCGGTGCGCACCGTCTCCGCGTCCTCGCGGCCCGGCTCCCGAAGGTGGGTGTGGAGGTCGACGAGGCCCGGGAGCAGCACGAGGCCGTCGGCCTCGACCACCCGCGCGTCGGAGGGGGCGTCGACGCGCGCCGTACCGAGCTCGGCGATGACGCCGTCGACCAGCAGGACGTCGGCGGTCTGCTCGCCCAGGAGCGACGCGCCCCTGACGAGGACTGGCTGGTGGGTCATGCGGTTCCCTCCCCGGCGAGCAGGTGGTAGAGCACGGACATGCGGACCGCGACGCCCGCGGAGACCTGCTCGAGGATGAGCGACTGCGCCGCGTCGGCGGCGTCGGCGGCGATCTCGAGGCCGCGGTTCATCGGGCCGGGGTGACAGATCGGCACCTCGGGCCCGAGCACGCGCAGGCGGTCGCGGGTGAGGCCGTAGCCGACCGTGTACTCCCGGCTCGTCGGGAAGAACCCGCCGCTCATCCGCTCCTTCTGGACGCGCAGCATCATCACGGCGTCGGCCGTGGGGAGCACCTCGTCGAGGTCGTACGACGTGGCGAACCCCGCGCTCGAGCTCCAGCTCGCGATGCCCGCGGGCATGAGCGTCGGCGGCGCCACCACGGTCACCCGGGCGCCGAGCCGGGTCAGCGTGATGACGTTGCTGCGAAAGACCCGGCTGTGGGTGAGGTCGCCGACGAGCACGACGTGGCGGCCCTCCAGGCTGCCGAGCCGGTCGCCCTCGCCGAAGTGGCGGGACAGCGCGTAGGCGTCGAGCAGGGCCTGCGTCGGGTGCTCGTGGGTGCCGTCCCCGGCGTTGACCACGGCGGCGTCGATCCACTGGGAGACCTGCTGGGCCGCACCGCTCGCGCCGTGGCGCATGACGACCGCGTCGACGCCCATCGAGGCGATGGTGAGGACGGTGTCGCGCAGGCTCTCGCCCTTCGAGGCGGACGAGCCCTTGCCCGTGATGTTGATGGTGTCCGCGGAGAGCCACTTGCCGGCGATCTCGAAGCTCGACCGCGTGCGGGTGGAGTCCTCGAAGAACAGGTTGATGATCGTGCGGCCGCGGAGGGCCGGCAGCTTCTTCACCTCGCGCCGCTGCACGTCGTGCATCTCGGCGGCGGTGGCGAAGAGGGTGGCCATGTCGTCGGCCGTCAGGTCGTCCGACGAGAGCAGGTGCTTCTTCACCGGGCCACCTCCTCGGCCGGGCGGGCGGCGTCCGGGCTGTCCGCGATGCGCACGACGTCGAGGCCGTCGGTCTCCTCGAGGCGCACCATGACGCGCTCGCTGCGGGCGCTCGGCAGGTTCTTGCCCACGTGGTCGGCGCGGATCGGCAGCTCGCGGTGGCCGCGGTCGACCAGCACCGCGAGGCGCACGACAGCGGGCCGGCCGATGTCGGCGAGCGCGTCGAGCGCCGCCCGCACGGTGCGACCCGAGTAGAGGACGTCGTCGACGAGCACGACGGTCTTGCCGTCGATGCCACCCGCGGGGATCGCCGTGGGCTGCGGTGCGCGGGCCGGGTGCCGGCGCAGGTCGTCGCGGTAGAGCGTGATGTCGAGGGCTCCGACGGGGATCGACACACCCTCCGTCTCGGCGATCCGGGCCGCGATGCGCTGGGCGAGGCCCACGCCGCGGGTCGGGACGCCGAGGAGGACGAGGCCCTCGTGGCCCTTGTTCCGCTCGAGGATCTCGTGGGAGATGCGGGTCAGCGCCCGGGCGATGTCACGGGCGTCGAGGACGGTGCGGCCGGGTGGGCCGACTGCGGGCTCAGTCGTCGCAGGCATGCCTGCAGAGACCTCCTTCTCCGCCTCACGGGACGGCTCGTTAAAGGATGTCGAACGGGCGGGACTCTAGCAGCAGCCCGACCCTCCTGCGACGTGTGCCGCGGGCGGTGCTCGTCACGTGGACGCCCGCCCGCGGCGTACCTTCCCGGGTCTCCCGGGCTCAGGCCGTCGTGACCTGCACGAGCACCTTGCCGACGGTCCTGTCCTCGACGGCGTCGTGGGCCGCGGCGAGCTCCTCGAGCCGGAAGTGGTGCAGCGGGAGGCCCGCGTCCTCGCCCACCCGGAGGGCGCCGGCGGCGACCGCGGCGGTGACGTCCTCCGCGCCGGCCCGCAGGAGCACCGGCGCGACCTGGTAGAGGAAGACGCCCTGCAGGCGGAGGTTCTTCGCGAACGCCTGGCGCACGGGCAGGGTGACCTCGTCGCCGCCGTCGTTGGCGTAGTAGGCCACCGTGCCGTGGTTGCGCACGACGGCGAGGTCGATGCCGATGTTGGTGGCCGGGGCGACCTCGACGACGAGGTCGACGCCGTCGGGGGCGATCGCGCGGACCGCGGCGACGACGTCCTCCGTGCGGTAGTCGACGACGTGGTGGGCGCCGGCCGCGCGCGCCAGGGCGGCCTTCGCCGGGCTGCTCACGGTCGTGACCACCGTCGCGCCCGACCAGACGGCGAGCTGGATCGCGGCGTTGCCCACCGCACCGGCGCCGCCGGCGACGAGGACCGTCGTGCCCGCGAGGGTGCCGGGGGCGAGGCGGGGAACGTCGCCGGAGGTCAGGGCACGGTGCGCGGTGAGGGCGGGGACCCCGAGGCTCGCGCCCAGGTCGAAGGACGCGCCGTCGGGCAGCGGCACGACGCGGTCCGCCGCCTGCACGGTCAGCTCGGCCGCCGCGCCGATGCCCTTCTCGTGCTGCGCCAGGTAGAGCCAGACCCGGTCGCCGACCGCCAGGTGGTCGACACCCTCCCCGACCGCGTCGACGACCCCGGCGCCGTCCTGGCCGGGGGCGACCTCGGGGTGCGTCGGCCCCATGACCGCGCGGAACTTCCAGTCGGTGGGGTTGACGCCCGCGGTCACGACGCGGACGCGCACCTCGCCCGGACCGGGCTCGGGGGCGTCGCGCTCGACGACGCGCAGGACGGAGGAGGGACCGGTCTCGGTGTAGACGACTGCTCGCATGGTGGGGCAACCCGGCGGGCGGGGGTGGTGTTCCCGGGGCGGTCGGTTCCCCGGCTGACCGGGGAACACTCCGCTTCGACCATCAACGTTGATGGTCAAAGCGGTCGGTTCGGTGCAGACGACGGACGAACTGTGCTCCGCTGGGCTGGTCGGTGGGTCCGCGAGGCTGTGGATCGAGGTGGTCTCGGTCGCCCCGGATCGCCCCTGGGCAAGGAGAACGCGGACCGGCGTGCGCGACACGCCGAGGCGCAGGAGAGTCCGGTCCGCGTTCTGTTCCTCCGGAACCGGCCTCCCCGAGCCCGAGCCCCGAGCCGAGCTCCCAGCCGAGCCCCGACGAAGCCCCGACAGAGCCCCACGACTGTGCGGCTGGGGCACCCCGGATCGCGCCCGACCCGCACCAGCTGCACCTTCCGTGGGCCGGCCTGCGCCTCAGAGCGCCTCCGCCATCCCCGCGCAGGCGCGCAGCCAGGCCCGCTGGGTCGCGACGGACAGCCGCGCGTAGGGCACCACCGACCCCGACACGAGCACCGGGTCGTAGGGCACCCGGTAGACGGCGCGGGTGCGCTGCTCGTAGACCCCCACCAGGTCGGACGCCAGCTGCTCGTCGACCTTCGGGGACGGGTCGGAGAGCACGGTGACGGTGCGGCGCTGGAGGTCGGCGTACCCCGCGTCGGCCAGCGCGTCGAGCATCCACAGGCCGCTGTAGCCCGTGTCCTCGCGGACCGTGCTCGTGACGACGAGCAGGTCCGCCGCGTGGGCCGCGGCCAGCCAGTTCTCGGCGCGCAGGTTGTTGCCGGTGTCGACGATGACGAGCCGGTAGAACCGCTGCAGCAGCGCGTGCACCGAACGGAAGTCGTCGGCGCGGATCGTGCCGCTGACGTCGGGCCGCTCGTCGGAGGCGAGCACGTCGAAGTGGGCGTCGCCCTGCGAGCGCACGAAGGCGCCGAGGTCGCCGATGCGCGACTGGTAGACGTCGTTGAACTTCTCCAGGTCCTCGAGCAGCTCCCGCGTCGTGTTGCGGTGCTCGCCTCGCACGCCGCGGATGCCGAGCGTGCCGCGGGTCTCGTTGTTGTCCCAAGCGACGACGCCGCCTCCGCGGACGGTGCCGAAGGTGTAGCCCGCCATCAGCACGCCCGTCGTCTTCGCCGCGCCGCCTTTCGGGTTGAGGAAGACGATGGTGCGCGGCCCGTCGAGGTCGCGCTGGACCGCGCGTCGCTGCAGCTCGTGCTCGTGCTCCGCGCGCCCCATCGCCACCTTCATCGCTCCCCCGCTCCAGCGGTTGAGCCGACCGCGCCAGCCCCACGACGCGGGCCCGAACGGCTCCTCGCCCACGCGGCGGTCGAGGAAGTCGGTGGCGGTCATGAACCGCGGCACGCTCGGCTCCGCAGGAGCACCGGGAGCACCGGGACCGACCGGCGCGCCGGCCGGACGCACCGCGGGCGGCCCGGTCTCCGGGCGGGGCGGGAGGGCGCCGTACGCCGCGGGCTGGGCCGGCAGCGCCACGTCGGCCCGGCGGCGGCCGCCGCCGGCGGACGGGACCGGCGGCACAGCGGGCACGGGCGGGACGACCCGCGTGTCGTCGTCGCCCGCCCATCCGGGGGCCGCGGCGCGGCGCTGGTCCTGCTGCGCCGCGTAGGCCTCGAGCTCGTCCGTCGTGTAGAGCCGCTCACTGGTCGAGTCGGGCAGCGGGCCGACACCGGGGTGGTCGGGGGGCACGTTCACCGAGAGGCCTCCGAGACGGGACGGGGACAGGACCGACCCCGACCGGGACGACCGCGGGCGGGGCACGGCCTGCGCCGTTACCCCGCCCGCGAGCGTGACAAACCCTGCTGTGACCCGTCAGGCCCGCTGTCCGCGCACGATGGCGCCGAGGACCCCGTTGACGAAGCCCGGCGAGTCGTCGGTCGACAGGTCGCCGACGAGCACGAGGGCCTCGCTGACCGCGACGGCCGCGTCGACGTCGTCCGCGTGGAGGATCTCCCAGACCGCGATGCGCAGCACGTTGCGGTCGACCGCGGGCATGCGCTCGAGGCTCCACCCGTCAGCGCTGTCGCGGAGGAGCTGGTCGATCTCGGCCTGGTGCTCGACCACGCCGCGCACGATCACGGCGGAGTAGGGGTTGGTGGGCCCCTCGCCCCCGGCGATGTCCGCCTCGAGCTGCTCGACCGCGCTCTGCCCCCGCATCTCGGAGGCGAACAGCACGTCGAGGGCCCGCTTGCGGGCCTTGGTGCGGGCTCCCATCAGGACTTGACGCGGCCCAGGTAGGACGAGTCGCGCGTGTCGACCTTGACCTTCTCGCCGGAGCTCAGGAACAGCGGCACCTGGATCTCGTGGCCGGTCTCGAGGGTGGCCGGCTTCGTGCCGCCCGTCGAGCGGTCGCCCTGCAGGCCCGGGTCGGTGTGGGTGATGAGGAGCTCGACCGAGGCGGGGAGCTCGACGAAGAGCACGCGGCCCTCGTTGGTGGCCACGATGGCCTCCTGGTTCTCCAGGAGGAAGTTCTTGGCGCTGCCGACGATCTCGGGGGCGATCTCGAGCTGGTCGTAGGTTCCCGTGTCCATGAAGACGTAGTTCGAGCCGTCGTTGTAGAGGTACTGCATCGTGCGGCGGTCGACCGTCGCGGTCTCGACCTTGGTGCCGGCGTTGAACGTCTTGTCGACGACCTTGTTGGACTCGACGTTCTTCAGCTTGGTGCGCACGAACGCCGGGCCCTTGCCGGGCTTGACGTGCTGGAACTCGACCACGGACCAGAGCTGGCCCTCCAGGTTGAGAACCATGCCGTTCTTCAGGTCGTTCGTGGATGCCATGCGCGCGTCAGCCTCACAGAGTCGTGGATGGAGCGGGATCGAGAAGGTGCGGGCGCAGCCGCTGGGGCGCGCGCCGACGGAGGAGTCTATCCAGCCAGCTGCGCGGCGACGAACTCCAGTGCCTCGCGGTAGCCGTCGACGCCCTTGCCCTTCACCACCGCCGCGGCGTGGGGCCGCACCACCGAGGTGTGCCGCCACTCCTCCGGACGGGCCTCCGGGTCGGAGAGGTGCACCTCGACCAGGGTCGCCTCGAGCTGGGCGCACGCGTCGTACACCGCGTAGGAGTAGTGGGTCCACGCCGCCGCGTTGAGCACGACCGGCACCCGCTCGTCGGCCGCGGCGTTGAGCCAGTCGACGAGCTCCCCCTCGTGGTTGGTCTGCCGCGTCTCGACGTCGAGACCCAGGTCGGCGCCCCACGACCGGCACCGCTCGACGAGGTCCGCGTAGGTCGTCGTGCCGTAGATCTCCGGCTGCCGCCGACCGAGCCGACCGAGGTTCGGCCCGTTGAGCACGAGCACCGTCGTCACCGTCATCGCTGCTCTCCTCCGCGGCGCCGTCAGGCGCCGCGCATCCTCTCGTACGCCGCGCGCAGGTGCTCCTCGGCCGGTCCGGCCAGCACGCGTGGCCGGGCGAGGCCGTCGAGCACGACGAACCGGAGCTGGTCGCCGCGCGACTTCTTGTCCACCTTCATCGCCGCGTGCAGCTCCTCGTAGGGCGCCCCGTCGTACCGGGTCGGCAGCCCGACCGCCGCGAGCGTGGACACGTGGCGGGCCGCCGTCGCGTCGTCGAGGTGGCCGGTGCGGCGGGCGAGCTCGGCGATGAAGACCATGCCGATGGCGACGGCCTCGCCGTGGCGCATCGTGTAGTCCTCCGCCCGCTCGATCGCGTGCGCCATCGTGTGGCCGTAGTTGAGCGCCTCGCGACCGGGGTGTCCCCCGCCGCCGGCGAACCCGGCCGTCTCCTTGAGGTCCCCGACGACGACGTCGACCTTCACCTGCACCGAGCGCCGCACGAGCTCGGCGAGCACCGGGCTGGCCGGGTCGGCCGCACCCGCCGGGTCCTCCTCGACGAGCCGCAGGATCTCGGGGTCGGCGATGAAGCCGCACTTGACGACCTCGCCGAGGCCGCTGACGAGCTCGTCGTGCGGCAGGGTCGCCAGGGTCGCGAGGTCGCAGACCACGCCCGCGGGCTCGTGGAACGAGCCGACGAGGTTCTTGCCGGCCGCGGTGTTCATGCCGGTCTTGCCGCCGACGGCCGCGTCGACCATCCCGAGGAGCGTGGTGGGCACGTGCACGACGGGCACGCCGCGCAGCCAGGTCGCGGCGACGAAGCCGCCCATGTCGGTGGTCGCACCGCCTCCGACGGTGACGACCGCGTCGGAGCGGGTGAAGCCCGCCTCGCCCAGGGCGTCCCAGGCGGCGACCGCCACGGCCGCGGTCTTCGCGCCCTCGCCCTCGGGCAGGGGCAGCTCCAGCACGGCGAGGCCGGCGGCCTCAAGGTCGGTGATGACGGGCTCGGCCAGGTGGCGCAGCCCGTCGGGGAAGAGCACGGCCACGCGCCGCACGGCGTCCCCCAGCATCGGGAGCACCCGGTCGCCGATCCCGTGGCCGATGACGACGTCGTACGGCGCGGCTCCCCCGACGTGGATCGCGACCGGTCCCTCGCGCTCAGGCACGGGCTTCCTCCTCGAGACGGGCCCCGATCGTGGCCGCGACCTCCGCCGGCTCGCGGCCGTCGGTCGGGACGACGAGCGTGGCGAGCTCCGTGTAGACCGGGGTGCGCTCGTCGAGCAGCGCCTTGATGCGGGCGCGCACACCGCCGAGCAGCAGCGGCCGCGACGTGCCGAGGCCGACCCGCTGCACGGCGTCCGCCAGCCCGACCTGGAGGAAGACGACCGTGTGGTCGGCCAGCAGCGCCCGCGTGCCGGGGTCCAGCACGGCGCCGCCACCGAGCGCGAGCACGCCCGCGTGCTCGGCGAGTGCGGTGCGCACGGCCTCCCGCTCGAGCGCGCGGAAGTGGGCCTCGCCGTCCTCGACGAAGATGTCGGCGATCGCGCGCCCCTCGGCCGCGACCACGTCGGCGTCCGTGTCGCGAAAGCCCACGTCCCATCGCTGGGCCAGCAGCTCGCCGACGGTCGTCTTGCCGGCCCCCATGGAGCCGATCAGGACGACCCGCGGGCGGGTGGGGGTCACCGGAACCTCAGCGCAGCCAGGTAGCTCTCGACGTTGCGGGCGGTCTCCCCCACCGAGTCGCCGCCGAACTTCTCCGTGACGGCGTCGGCGAGCACGAGGGCCACCATCGCCTCCGCGACGATGCCGGCGGCCGGCACGGCGCACACGTCGGAGCGCTGGTGGTGGGCGGCGGTGGGCTCACCGGTGGCGACGTCCACGGTGCGCAGCGCCCGCGGCACGGTCGCGATGGGCTTCATGGCGGCCCGCACGCGGAGCGCCTCACCCGTCGACATGCCGCCCTCGGTGCCACCGGCGCGGCCCGACGCGCGGCGCAGGCCGAGCGCGTCGCCGGCCGAGCCCGGCGCGTCGGCGACGATCTCGTCGTGCGCCAGCGAGCCGGGGGTGGCCGCCAGGTCGAAACCGTCGCCCACCTCGACGCCCTTGATGGCCTGGATGCCCATGAGGGCACCGGCCAGCCGTGCGTCGAGGCGACGGTCCCAGTGCACGTGCGAGCCGAGGCCCGGCGGCAGGCCGTGCACGACGACCTCGACGACGCCACCGAGGGTGTCGCCGTCCTTGTGGGCCTGGTCGATCCGCGCGACCATCTGCGCGCTGGCCTCGGGGTCGAGGCAGCGCACCGGGTCCGCGTCGAGACGCTCGACGTCGTCGGCCGACGGCACGCTGCCCTTCGGCGCGGGCACCCCGCCGAGCTCCACCACGTGGGAGACGATCCGTGCGCCGGTGGTCTGCTCGAGGAACGCCGCGGCGACGGTGCCGAGCGCGACGCGCGCGGCCGTCTCCCGGGCCGACGCCCGCTCGAGGATGGGCCGGGCCTCGTCGAAGTCGTACTTCTGCATGCCCACCAGGTCCGCGTGGCCCGGACGGGGGCGCGTGAGCGGAGCGTTGCGCGCGCTGCTCTCCAGCTCGGCCGGGTCGACCGGGTCGGCCGCCATGACCTTCTCCCACTTCGGCCACTCGGTGTTGCCCACCTCGATGGCCACGGGGCCGCCCTGCGTCTCGCCGTGACGGACGCCGCCGATGAAGCGCACCTCGTCCTGCTCGAACTTCATGCGCGCCCCGCGGCCGTAGCCGAGGCGGCGACGGGCGAGGGCGTCGGCGACGTCACCGGAGGTGACACGGACGTGGGCGGGGAGACCTTCGAGGATCGCGACCAGACTGGGGCCGTGCGACTCGCCGGCGGTGAGCCATCGGAGCATGGGGCGGATTGTTCCACGCACCGACTGCAGGTCCGTGGCCGGTCGCACCACCTGGACAGCCGTGGCCGATGACCATGACCTCGGAGGTCATGGTCATCCGGCGCCCCCGGGCCCACGCTCGGGTCATGACCACGACCCCCGCCGCCACCCCCGCTGCCACCCCCGCCGCGACCGCCACCTCGCCCCGATCCCCCGGCGTGACAGCCCCCCGGGCACGCCGCTTCCTCCTCCTCGACGCCTGGCTCACCGGCGCCAACGGGCTCCTGTACGCCGCCGGCGGCGACTGGATCGCCGGGTGGAGCGGTGCGCCTGCCGTGCTCGTCCACGGGCTCGGCGCCTTCCTGCTCCTGGTCGCCGCCGCGGTCGCGGTGCTCGCCACCCGGCGCCCCGTCCCCCGGCGGTGGCTCGTCGCGCTCGCCGGCTTCAACGGCGTGTGGGTCGTCGCGAGCCTCGACTACGCCGTCGTGGGCGGGCTCGACGCTCCGGGCGTGGCCTGGACCGTCGTCCAGGCCGCGGTCGTCGCCGCTTTCGCCGCCGAGCAGCTCCGCCTGGCGCGGCGGGGGTGACAGAGTGGCGCTCATGAGCCTCGACCCGGTCCCCCGCGACGTCGGACAGGATGCTGCTCCCGCCGTCGGGACGCTCGTGCGGCACTGGCGGCTCCGGCGGCGACTGTCCCAGCAGGCGCTCTCGGACCGGTGCGGCGTGTCCACCCGGCACCTGTCCTCCGTCGAGACCGGGCGGGCGCGCCCGAGCGCGACCATGGTCGCCCGGCTCAGCGAGGCGCTGTCCGTGCCCCTGCGGGAACGTCGCCGCCTCTTCGCCTCCGCCGGGTTCGTGCCTGACACCACGGAGCTGCCGCTCGGGACGCCCGGCCTGGACCAGGTGAACCATGCGCTCGAGCTCATCCTGGCGGGCCACGAGCCCTACCCCGCGCTCGTGATCGACGGCGGCTGGGACCTGGTGACGGCCAACGACGCGGCGTACGCCCTGCTCGAGGGGGTGCCCGCCGACCTGCTGGAGCCCCCGGTCAACCTCGTCCGGCTGAGCCTCGACCCCCGCGGCCTCGCACCACGGATCACGAACCTCGACGCCTGGCGGACCGCGATCCTCGCCCGGATCCGCCACGAGCACGACGTGTCCGCCGACCCGCGGCTCGCGGCCCTGCTCGCCGAGCTCGACGCACCCGTCGTGTCGGCGACGTCCGCGTCGGCGGACATCGTCCTCACGCTGCGCCTGCAGGTCGGTGCGGACGAGCTCGCGTTCGTCACGACCACGACCGTGTTCGGCACGCCCGGCGACGTCACCGTGGCCGAACTGGCGATCGAGGCGCTCTATCCCGCCGACGCCGCCACTCGCGCGGCGCTCACGTCACGCGTGCCGTGAAGCACAGGCTCACCCCGCCAGGCCGGGCAGCAGCAGCGGGCCGGCCCACAGCCCCACCAGCGTGCCGACGAACATGAACGGCCCCAGCGGGTAGGCGCCGCGCGCGACCAGCCGCAGCAGCATGAGGAGGCCGGCCACCACGCCGCCGAGCAGGAACGGCAGGTAGAGCCCGAGCGCCACCTCGGCCCACCCGGCCCAACCGAGCACGCCGGCGAGCAGGCCCGAGAGCCGCACGTCGCCGAACCCCATCCAGCTCGCACTGATGCGCCATGGCAGCCAGTAGCAGACGAGGCCGACGAGCGCCGCGATCCCCGCGCGGCGCAGGTCGTCGGTCGCCCCCGTGGCCAGCGCCGCCGTCACCATGAGGGCCGCCACCGCGGCGTACGCCGGGTAGATCACCCGCGTCGGCAGCAGGAGCGTGCGCCAGTCCACGTAGCTCAGCAGCACCCCCACCGGCACGAGCACGAGCAGCCACGCCAGCGGCCAGCTCCAGCCGGCGTAGGCGCCGACCAGCGCACCGACGACTGCGCCCGCGACGCTGAACCCGAGCGGCAGACCGGGCCGGCGGGCGAGCTCGCCGAAGGTGGGGTACGTCGGTCGGCCCGGGTCCGGCTCCGACGCGGGTCCGTCATCGTCCTCGTACGTCGGGGGGTCGGGCACGCGCGCCAGCACCGCCGGCATCACCGCGCTCGCGGCTGCACCGAGGGTGGCGGCGACGAGGACGGCGCCGAGCTCGACGGCCACGTCAGGCCCCGGTTCCAGCGCCCGCCGTGCGGGCGGCGAGGGCGGCGCGACCGGCGTCGCGCATGACGGCCACACCGACGGTCTCCCCCGTGAACTGCTCGAGCTGCAGCAGCGCCTGGTGGGCGAGGAGGTCGAGGCCGTCGACGACGGTCGCGCCCGCCACGGCGGCCGCGGCGGCGAGCGGGGTGGGCCAGGGGTCGTAGACCACCTCGAACACCACCGGGGCGGGGGCCAGGAGCTCCACGAGGTCCGGCGTCTGGCCCGCGACCGGCACGGTCGCGACGACCACGTCACCGACGACCAGCCCGGCCGGGACGTCGCCGGTCGCGACGACCTCCACGTGCGGGGCCGTCGGGTGCGCCCGCACCGCGGCGACGGCCTCGGCGGCCCGCTCCGGCGAGCGGACCAGCACCGTGAGGTGGCGCGCGCCCAGCTCGGTGAGGGCGAGCGCCGTGGAGGCGGCCGTGGCCCCGCCGCCGAGCACCGTCGCACGGTCCACGGCGGTGACGCCACGCTCGCGCAGCGCCGCGACGGCGCCGGGCACGTCGGTGTTGTCGGCCTGCACCCCGTCGGGGCCGAGCACGAGCGTGTTCGCTCCCCCGGCCGCCACCGCGAGGGGCGTACGTCGGTCGGCGAGCGCCAGGGCCTCGCGCTTGTGCGGCATCGTCACCGACAGCCCGCGCCACGCCGGCCCGAGGGCCGCCACGTGGGCGGTCAGGCCGCCGGCGGGGACGCGCACGGCGTCGTACGTGACGTCGGTGAGGCCGAGGGCCGCGTACGCCGCGCGGTGCAGCACCGGCGAGAGCGAGTGCTCGACCGGGTCGCCGACGACGGCGCAGCGGCGCACCGGCTCAGCCGTTGCGGTTGCTGTTGGCGCGGTCGACATTCTCGAGGTGGTCGGCGTACTCCGACGCGAAGTAGGACGAGTTCGAGCCGTCGCCGGCCGCGACGAAGTAGCAGTAGCCCTCGGAGCTGGGGTTGACCGCCGCCTCCATGGTGGCCTCGCTCGGCGCGCCGATGGGGCCGGGCGGGAGGCCGGGGTACTTGTAGGTGTTGTAGGGGTCGTCGATCTGCCGATCCTCCTCGGTGGTGAACGGCGTCCCCGTGTTCGCGCCCTTGATGAAGTTCACCGTCGAGTCCATCTGCAGCATCCCGGCGGGCACGCCGGCGCACTCCCCGGCCAGGCGGTCGTAGATGACCTCGGCGACCTGGGGACGCTCCTCCGGCAGCAGCACCTCCTTCTGGATGATGCTCGCCAGCGTCAGCAGCTCGTGCTGCGTGAAGCCCGGCACGGCGTCGTCGACGAGGCCCGCCCCGGTGGCCGCCTCGCTCCAGCGCTCGACCATCTGGGTGAGGATCGAGACCGCCGTCGGGTCGGAGCCGAAGTCGTAGCTGTCGGGGTAGAGGTAGCCCTCCACGTCGCCGCCGGCCTCCGCGGGGAGCGGCAGCGACGGGTCCTCGGCCGCGGCCTCGAAGTCGGCGACGGGGATGCCCGTCGCGCCCGCCAGCAGGTCGAAGGTCTGGCCCTTCGTGTAGCCCGCGGTGATGGTGATGCCGCCACCGCCGATGTAGTCGGCGTTGGTCATCAGCTCGGCTGCCTGGGCACCCGTCATGCCCTCGCACATCGAGCGCGTGCCGTCGCGGACGCTGTCGTTGGCGACGGCGGCGGTGAAGGCGCCCGAGGAGGCCACGACGCCCTTCTCGGCGAGGAGGCTGCCGATCTGGCCGGCGCTGTAGCCCGCCGGCACGGTGATCTCCACGTCGCCGCCGGTGGCGCACTCCTCGACGGACGCGACGCCCTCGAAGTCGTCGGGCTCGCCGCTGCCGTTGATGCGGTCGGCGACCCAGCTGACCCCGGCGTAGAGACCACCCACGACGCCTGCGATCAGCACGAGGGCGACCAGCAGGCACCCGAGGCCCTTGCCGCGCTTCTTCTTCGGGGCCCGGCGCGAGCCGCCCGCCGCCCGCCGCCCGTCGACGGCGGGCTGCTCACCCGTCACGTAGGGATCGGGATCCCCCGGCAGGAGCGAGTCGTCGTCGTGGCCCGCAGGGCCGGACGATGGGTGGAGGTCAGACATCGGTCTCCTCGAGGAGTTGGCCAGGCGCAGCCCCCGTACGGCGCTCGGTGTCCAGGACGTGCTGCAGGATGAGCACGGCGGCCGCCTGATCGACGACCGACCGCTGGTTCTTCGCCGTGCGACCGCTCGCGCGGAGCATCGACTCCGCCGACACGGTGGTGAGCCGCTCGTCGACGAGCCGCACGGGCACGTCGCCGAGCCGGCGGGCCAGCTTGCGGGCGAAGGTGCGCACCTTCGCCGCCGCCGGCCCCTCCTTGCCGGAGAGCGAGCGCGGCAGACCGACGACGACCTCGACGGCCTCGTGTTCCGCGCGGAGCTCCGCGATCCGGTCGAGGTCACCCCGACCCCGGCGGACCGTCTCCACCGGTGTCGCGAGGATCCCGGCGGCGTCGCAGCGCGCGACCCCGATCCGGGCGTCGCCCGGGTCGATGCCGAGCCGCACTCCAGTCATCGGGGGATCAGGCCCCCACCACGCGGGCGACCTCGGCGCTGACCGCAGCCAGCGCCGCGTCGACGCCGGCGACGTCGGTGCCGCCGCCCTGCGCGACGTCGGCCTTGCCGCCGCCCTTGCCGCCCACGAGCGGGCCGACGGCCTTCACGAGCGCACCGGCCGAGAGGCCGGCGGCCTGGCCGGCCTCGTTGACCGCCGCGACGACCGCCACCTTGCCGTCGGCGACGCCGAGCACGACGACGACGCCCGGGTCGGCCGCCGCGAGCCGCGCGCGGACGTCGAGGGCGAGCGTGCGCACGTCCCCGCCGCCGGCCCCGTCGACCCGGTGGGCCACGACGTTGGCCGAGCCGACCCGCGTCGCGGCCGCGGCGACCTCGCCGGCCGCGGCGAGGAGCTGCGCCACGCGGGCGCGCTCGATCTCCTTCTCGGCCGCACGCAGCCGCTCGACCAGGTCGCTCACCCGGCCGACCAGGTCGTCCGGCTTGGTCTTGAGGAGCCCGGTGAGCTGCCCGACCACGTCGCGCTCGCGCGCCAGGTAGGCGAAGCCCTCGACGCCCGTGTACGCCTCGATCCGGCGGTTGCCGGAGCCGATGGAGGCCTCGCCGGTGACGACGATGGTGCCGATCTGCGACGAGTGGTCGACGTGGGTGCCACCGCACAGCTCGCGCGACCAGGGGCCGCCGATCTCCACGACGCGCACCTTCGTCTCGTCGTACGTCTCCCCGAAGAGCGCGACCGCGCCCCAGGCGCGGGCCTCCTCGAGCGTCATGTACTGCCAGCCGACGGGCAGGTCCGCACGCAGCGCCTGGTTGGAGACCTGCTCGACGTCGTGCACCTGGGCCGGGGTCAGTCCCTGCGTCCAGCCGAAGTCGAGGCGCAGGTAGCCCGGGCGGTTGTAGGAGCCCGACTGCAGCGCGGAGGGACCGAGCACCTCGCGGAGCGCGGCGTGCACGACGTGGGTGCCCGAGTGGGCCTGCCGGGCGCCGATCCGCCACTCGGGGTCGACCCGCGCCTGCAGCGCGCGCGAGGCGGCGGCGTCCAGGGCGAACTCGCCGTCGACGACCCGCACCTGGTGCACGACGAGACCCTTGACCGGGCGCTGCACGTCGAGCACCTCGAGGCGTCCGCCGTCGAACTCGATGGTGCCGGCGTCGGCGGCCTGGCCACCGGACTCGGCGTAGAACGGTGTGCGGTCGAGGACCAGCTCGCCCACCTCGCCGGCGCCGAGCACCGCGGCCGGAGCGCCCCCGCTCAGCAGGGCGACGGGCCGCGACTCGGTCTCCAGCGTCTCGTAGGCCAGCCACTCCGTGGGGCCGTTGGCGTCGAGGATGCCGCGGTACGCCGTGGTGTCGGCGTGCTGCCCCTTCTTGCGGCGGGCGTCCTCCTTCGACTTCTCGCGGGCCTCGGCCATCAGGCCGCGGAAACCCTGCTCGTCGACGTCGATGCCGGCCTCGGAGGCCATCTCGAGCGTGAGGTCGATCGGGAACCCGTAGGTGTCGTGCAGCGCGAACGCCTTGGCGCCGGACAGCTGCGTGCCCCCCGACTGCTTCACCTCGCCAGCGGCGAGGTCGAAGATCTGCGTGCCCGCCTGGAGCGTCTTGCGGAACGCCTCCTCCTCGGCGAAGGCGACGCGGCTGATGCGGTCCCAGCTGGTGCGGAGCTCCGGGTAGCCCTCCGCCATCTTGTCGCGGCTCACCGGCAGCAGCTCCGGCAGCGCCGGGTCGCCGTAGCCCAGCAGGCGCATGGACCGCACGGCGCGGCGCAGCAGGCGGCGCAGCACGTAGCCGCGGCCCTCGTTGCCCGGCGTGACGCCGTCGTTGATGAGCATCATCGAGGAGCGCACGTGGTCGGCGACCACGCGGAAGCGCACGTCGTCGACCGGGTCCGCGCCGTACCGGCGGCCCGTGAGCTCCTGGGCCCGCTCGATGACGGGGAAGACCACGTCGATCTCGTACATGTTGTCCTTGCCCTGGAGCAGGTAGGCCACCCGCTCCAGGCCGAGGCCCGTGTCGATGTTCTTGTTCGGCAGCGAGCCCGCGATGTCGAAGTCCGACTTGCTGCGCACGGCGGACAGCTCGTCCTGCATGAAGACCAGGTTCCAGAACTCGAGGTAGCGGTCGCCCGCGTCCCAGTCGCGGTCGGCGCCGAACTCCGGGCCGCGGTCGATGAGGATCTCCGAGCACGGACCGCCGGGGCCGGGAACGCCCATCGACCAGTAGTTCTCGGACTTGCCGAGACGGACGATGCGGTCGTCGGGCAGGCCGGTGATGCGCTTCCAGAGCGCCACCGCCTCCGGGTCGTCCTCGTAGACGCTCGGGTAGAGCAGCGACTCGTCGAAGCCGAAGCCGCCGTCGGCGACCGACTTCGTGACCAGCTCCCAGGCGAGCGTGATCGCGCCCTCCTTGAAGTAGTCGCCGAAGGAGAAGTTGCCGCACATCTCGAAGAACGTGCCGTGGCGGGTCGTCTTGCCGACCTCCTCGATGTCGAGGGTGCGCACGCACTTCTGGATGCTCGTCGCCCGCGGGAAGCCCGCGGTCTCCTGGCCGAGGAAGTAGGGCTTGAACGGCACCATGCCCGCGTTGACGAACAGCAGGTTGGGGTCGTCGAGCAGCAGCGACGCCGAGGGGACGACGGTGTGCTCGCCCACCGTGGTGTTCTGGGCGAAGTGGTTCGTGAACCGGCGGCGGATCTCCGCGGTGTCCATCAGCTCGTGCCTTCCTCGGTGGCGCGGTCGTCCGCACCGGGGCTTCGGTGGTGGGAATGCTGATCAGGGTGCTCAGGAGCGGCGATCGTGCCAGGCACCCCGGCGCCGGTGACATCCGGGGTGACATCCGGGGTGACATCCGGGGTGACATCCGGGGTGACATCCGGGGTGACATCCGGGGTGACATCCGGGGTCGCACCGGGGGCCAGCTCGGGGACGCCGTGGGGCACGAGCCCGAGCCGGTCCCGGAGCTCGGCGTCGCGTTCCGCCGCGCCCGACGTGAACTCCTCCGCCATGAGGCGCGCGCCGAGACGCAGGCCGGCCAGGCGGTCACGGACGCCGTCGGGCGTGAAGGCCTCGGCGACCCGACGGGCGCGGACGACGGCGTACACGCCGACCCCGGTGCCGGCCGCGAACCACACCGCCCGGTTCACGCGGCGCCCTTCGCGACGTCGCCGGCGCCCTCGCCGACCCCCTGGGCCTCACGCCGCTGACGTGCGTGCAGCTCGCGGCGTGCCTGACGCACCTCGGCGCGGCGCTCCTTGCGGGAGCGCTTCACCTCGCGGCGCATCTCGAAGCGGATGCGGTTGCGGGTCTCGGGGGCCAGCGCGCGGCGAGCGCCGTGGGCGACCGCGCCCACCCGCACCAGGGTCTCCCGGAGCAGGAGGTCGGCGAAGAGCTTGCCGTCGACGCGCCCCGCGACCTCGACCGTGCGGCGCGGCCCGGTCGCCGTCGCGTCGTCGCCCTGCGCGCCCGCCGTCTCGGGGAGGCCGCCCCCGAGGCGGGTGATGACGTAGCTCGGTGGCGCCGGGGCGTGCCGCGACCGGGCCGCGCGAGCCGCGTCGCGCGGCTCGTCGGCGCCCGTGGGTCCGCCCTGCTCGCCTGCCTCGCCGGAGCCGGGCGCGACGCCGGCGGCGACCGTGCGACGGACGGCCTCGATCTCGGTGCGCAACGCCGCGGCCTCCGCGTGGGCCCGGTCGAGCGCGGCAGAGGTGCGCCGCTGCCGGCGCAGTGCCAGCAGACCGACGACGAGCGCGACGGCGACGAGCGCTGCGAGCACGACGCCCAGCAGCACGACGGGCGTCGTCAGTTCGTCGGTCATGGGCCCCGACCCTATCGCGGCTCGCCGCGCACGATCCGGCGGATGCGGGCCCACCGCTCCCCCACCCCGGCCTCCGCGCCGTTGGCCGTCGGCACGTAGTAGGCGCGGTCCGCCACCACCTCGGGTGCGTACACCTGCGTCGCGATCCCGTACGGCGCGTCGTGCGCGTAGACGTAGGTCTCGCCGTGCCCGATCTTCGACGCCCCCGCGTAGTGGGCGTCGCGCAGGTGCGGCGGCACCGTGCCGATCTTCCCGGCGCGCACGTCGGCCTGGGCCGCGTTGATCGCGGCGTACACGGCGTTGGACTTCGGCGCGACCGCGAGGGCGACCGTCGCCTGGGCCAGGTTGAGCCGGGCCTCGGGCATGCCGATCAGCTGCACGGCCTGGGCCGCGGCCACCGCGGTCGTGAGCGCGGTCGGGTCGGCGAGCCCGATGTCCTCGCTCGCGAGGATGACGAGACGGCGGGCGATGAAGCGGGGGTCCTCCCCCGCCTCGACCATGCGCGCGAGGTAGTGCAGCGCGGCGTCGGCGTCGGAGCCGCGCACCGACTTGATGAAGGCGCTGATGACGTCGTAGTGCTGGTCGCCCTGCCGGTCGTAGCGCACCGCGGCCTGGTCGACTGCCGTCTCCGTCGTCGACAGGTCGATGACCGTGGCCTCGCGGGCGAGCGCGGCGCCGGCCGCGGCCTCCAGGTAGGTCAGCGACCGCCGGGCGTCGCCCCCCGCCATCCGGACCAGGTGGGCCCTCGCGTCGTCGTCGATCGTGAGCGCGCCAGCGAGTCCGCGCTCGTCCGCCAGCGCGCGGTCGATGACGCCGGCGACGTCGGCGTCGGTCAGCGACTCGAGCCGCAGCAGCAGCGAGCGCGACAGCAGCGGCGAGATCACCGAGAAGTAGGGGTTCTCCGTCGTCGCGGCCACCAGGGTCACCCAGCGGTTCTCGACGCCGGGGAGCAGCGCGTCCTGCTGGGCCTTGGAGAAGCGGTGGACCTCGTCGACGAACAGCACCGTCTCCGTGCCCGTGCGCACCAGGTCGGAGCGGGCGGCCTCGATCGCGGCCCGCACCTCCTTCACGCCCGCCGACACGGCCGACACCTCGACGAACCGGCGCTGCGTCTGCTGGGACACGATCGAGGCGATGGTCGTCTTCCCGGTGCCCGGAGGGCCCCACAGCAGGAGGCTGAGGGACTTGTCGCCCTCGATCAGCTGCCGCAACGGCGAGCCCGGGGCACGGAGCTGGTCCTGGCCCGCCAGCTCGTCGAGGGTGCGGGGCCGCATCCGCACGGCGAGGGGCGCGGCCGCGTGCTGGGCGGCGCTGAGCGAGCCACCGCCGCCGGTGGCCGGCGCGCCGGGGCCGCCCGGGAGGTCGAAGAGCCCGTCGCTCACGTCGCGGTCGGGGTGCTCGGGGCGGCCGAGGACGCCGGCGGCTCACCGTCGGCGGCCAGCGGCGTGCGGTCGCGGGAGAGGAGCCAGATCATGGCGGCGAAGGAGGCGATGCGCAACGGCCAGCCCAGCCCGAGCCGGAGGCCGGCGAGCAGCGCCACGGCCGTGCCCGCGCCCATCGCCCCGGAGTGCCCGGCGAGCCACACCGGCCCCTGCAGCAGGACGCCGATCGCGCCCGGCAGCACCAGCAGCCACGTCAGGCGGGTGCAGAGGCGCACCACCTGGTCGTTGTCCCGCCAGCCCGTGAGGTCGCCGGTCACCGTGCCGATGAGGAAGCCCATGAGGGGCCACCGGACGAGGCAGCTCAGGCCGACCACGACCGTGTAGCCCGCGCTGTAGAGGATGCCCGGCAGGAAGTAGGCCAGCGCCTGGTCGTCGACGGAGCCGCCCGAGCGGGCGGACAGGTGCACGAACAGCCAGCCGACGCCGATGCCGACGAGGGCGTTCATGACGTACTGCACCGTCGACCGCTGCACGATGCGGGCCACCAGGAGCACGACCGTCGCGGCCACGCTCACGACCAGGCCGAGCTGCAGGTCGCGCGTGGACAGCCAGAGGATGGTGAAGAGGAGGGTCGGGACGGCGGCCTCCGCGAAGCCGCGCACCCCGCCGAACGCGTCCGAGAGCTGCTGGCGCACCAGCGCCTCGACGGTGTCGACGCTGACCGGCGGCCGCGACGGCTTCCCCGGCTCCCCCTGCTCGACGGGCTCGGGCTGGGCGGACGACATCAGGGCCTCAGCTCGTAGCGCGGGTTGAACATGACCCGCACGCCGTCCTGCAGTCCCGTGCGTCCCGACACGGAGATGCTGCGTCCGGCCGCGATCCCGCGGATGGACCGGCGGCCCAGCCAGATGAGGGTCAGCACGCCGGTGCCGTCGCTGAGCTCCGCCTCGAGGGCGGGCACGCCGCCGCGCGGCGCGAGCGTCACCGCACGCAGGGTGCCGAACAGCTCGACGGGCTCCCGGTCGGGCGCCTCGGCGATCGTCACCCGCCCGATCGCGCCGTGGTCGCGCCGCAGGTCGGAGGTGTGCTGGTCCACCAGCTGTCCCTCGCGCCCGCGGCCCCGGAAGAGCGAGCGTCGCCGCTCGCCGTGCCCCGTGCTCATCGTGCGTCCGCCCCGGTGGTCATCCGCGGGTCACTGCACCCGGCGGGCGGTCTCGGGCACCGTGATGGGGAGCGCGTCCCCGACCGCCATGGCGGCGTCGCCGCGGCGTACGACGACCTGCTCGAGCACCGCCGCCCAGGCAGCACCGGCGGCCTCGTCCACGACGGGCGTGCCGAGGAACGTCGCCCGCAGGAGCCACCGGGGTCCGTTGACGCCGACGACGCGCGAGTGCTGGACGGCCGTGGTGCCGTCGGGCTTCTTGACGGTCGTCTGCACGCGCAGCTCCGTGCCGAACGGCCCCTCCTGCTCCTCGGCCGTGCCACCGCGACGGGTCGTCTCCGCCGCGATCCGCGGCCGCGTCTCGCCCCAGAGGTCGCCGTTGCGGGGGGCGGCGAAGGCACGCAGCTCGATCGCGCCCTCGGGGCTCGCGATGAGCACCGCCTGCACGCGGTTGGTCTTCTGGTCCACCTGGAGCCGCACGTCCCGACCCGCGCCGGGGGTGATGAGCAGGGAGCCGAGGTCGACCCGCTCGACGCCGTCCTCCAGGTCGACGTCCTTGACGTCGAACGGACCGGTCGTCACCTGCTCGACGCGCTCGGGGTCACCGAACGACGGGGTCAGCGCGGTCGGACCGGCCACTCCCTGGTCGGCGCTCGCCGGGCCGCCCGCAGGGCGCTTGCGACGGAACTTCAACTCAACTTCTCCTCTTCCGGCCGGTCGGCCCCGGAGGCCCCGGCGAATCCACCCGTAGAACCGTAGCCCCCGACGCCCCGCGCCGACGGCGCCAGGTCGTCGACGGCCACGAACCGCACCCGCTCGACGCGCTGCACCACCAGCTGCGCGATCCGGTCGCCACGCTGCAGACGCACCGGGGTCGCCGGGTCGAGGTTCACCAGGAGCACCTTGATCTCGCCACGGTAGCCCGCGTCGACCGTCCCCGGCGTGTTGACGATGGAGAGCCCGTGCCGGTGGGCGAGCCCGGAGCGGGGGTGGACGAGCGCGACGTACCCCTCCGGGAGCGCGATCGCCACGCCGGTGGGCACGAGGCGCCGCTCGCCGGGGGCGAGCTCGACGTCCTCCGTGGTGCGCAGGTCCGCGCCGGCGTCGCCGGGGTGCGCGTAGGCGGGCGGCTCGAGGCCGCGGTCGAGGAGGTGGATCTCGACGTCGACGGTCGACGGGACGGGTGGGGTGGTCACGTCCGCGCAATCTACGCGGCCCCGGTGGGGCGGTGGCCGTCCACGTCGCGCCGGATGGGAAACTCGTCCGCGTGTACGCCGAACGTCTCACCGTCCCCCTGCGGTGGTGGGCCCAGGGCACGATGCTGGTCGCGACGTTCTGGCTGGCGGCGATCGTCGCCTTCCCCGCCCACCTCTGGTGGGTCCCCACCCTCGTGACCGCCGTGGTGCTGGCCCTGCTGGCCCTCGCGCTCACCTCGTACGGCCGGGTGCAGGTGGCCGTGACGGAGCGACGCACGCTGGTGGCCGGTCCCGCCGAGGTCGGGCTCGAGCACGTCGGCGACGTCGTGGCGCTCGACGCGGAGCAGACCCGCCTGGTCGCCGGACGCGACGCGGACGCCCGCGCGTTCCTCCTGCTGCGCCCCTACCTGCGGCGCAGCGTGAAGGTGAGCATCACCGACCCGGCCGACCCCACGCCGTACTGGCTCGTCAGCTGCCGGCACCCCGAGAAGGTCGCCGCGGCGCTCGCCGCCGCCCGCCAGCACTGATCGACCGATCCGCGTCGTGGCCCGGCGCCCCGGAGAACGGCGCGCTGGGGCCACGACTCTAAGGTGGGGCGGACCACCGGACGAACCACCGCCGAGGAGGCGCACGATGTCCAAGAAGAAGAAGGCCAAGAACCCGAAGGTCTTCTCCGCCGGCACCGCGGTCGCGACGATCGTGGCGGGCATGGCCGCCAAGACCGCGCTCACCACCGCGTGGCGTGCCTCGACCGGGAAGAACCCTCCTGCCAACCCCGCCGACCCCGACGTGGAGCTGTGGGAGGCCGTGGCGTGGGCCGTGGCGTCCGGCACCGTCATGGCCCTGGCCCGCATGCTGGCGGCGCGGAAGACGGCGGAGTACTACGCGCGCTCGACCGGCCACCTGCCGCCCGAGCTGCAGAAGGACGGCCAGGACGCGAGCAAGGCGTCCGCCCCGGCCCACTGAGGGCCACCGTCGACCCACCACCGGGTACGACCCCAGGACCACACCGAGAACGACACAGGCGCCGGTCACCCGCGGGTGATCGGCGCCTGTCGTGTCCGCCGCCCCGGACGGGGCGGCGGTGCTGCTGCTGCTGCGCTCAGACGCAGTCGCGGCAGATGAGCCGCGTGGAGTCGGCGAGCTGGCTGCGGTGGTGGACCAGGAAGCAGCTCATGCAGGTGAACTCGTCCTCCTGGCGCGGCTTCACCTCCACCGCGAGCTCCTCGTGCGAGAGGTCGGCGCCGGGGAGCTCGAACGACTCCGCGGCCTCCGTCTCGTCCTCGTCGACCTTGCCCGAGTTCTTGTCGTGCCGACGCGCCTTGAGCTCCTCGATGCTCTCCTCGCTCTGGTCCTCTTCGTTCTTGCGAGGTGCGTCGTAGTCGGTTGCCATCAGTCCCCATCCCCGGAAAAGTCGCTGCGTGCGGTGTTGCTGGCCCGTGCCGGGCGCGGCAGATTGTGCACCATCGCTCCCGTCCGCCGAACACCGGTGTCCCCTCGGAGGGCCACCGGCCGCGAGAACAGCGCGGGAGGTCGGGCTATTCCGTCGCCGGCTCGCTCGCCGTGAAGCCCGCGCCGACGACGGCCCGGTGCAGCTCGTCCCAGCCGCCGGCCGGGGCGCACAGCAGCAGCGGGCGGCCGCCGACCCCCGGCAGCAGCTCCCAACGGGCGCCGGCCTCGCTGGCGACGAGCACGCCGGCGGCGTGGTCCCACAGCCGCGTGCCCTCCTCGAGGTAGGCGTCGGCCCGGCCCGCAGCGACGGCACAGAGGTCGAGCGCCGCGGATCCCATGCGCCGCACGTCGCGCACCTGGGGCAGCAGCCCGACGAGGGCCTCGGCCTGCCGGCGGCGCTGCTCCGCGTCGTACGAGAAGCCGGTGAGCACCAGGCGCTGCGCGAGCGGGACCGTGCGGCGCACCTGCAGCGGCACCCCGCCCCGGCGGGCGCCGCCGCCCTCGACGGCCTCGAACAGGTCGCCGGTGGCGACGTTGACGACGACGCCGGCCACGGTGCGCCAGCCGTCGCCGAGCGGGCTGTCGGCGTCGGGCACCTGCGCGGCCAGGGAGACCGCGTACTCCGGGATGCCGTAGAGGAAGTTGACCGTGCCGTCGATGGGGTCGACGACCCAGCGCACGCCGCTCGTGCCCTCCCGCGGGTCGTCCTCCTCCCCCACGACGCCGTCGTCGGGTCGGAGGCGGGCGAGGAGGTCGCGCACGAGGGCCTCGCTGGCCGCGTCGGTCGCGGTGACGATGTCGATGGAGCTCGTCTTGGTGGAGGTCACCTCGACGCCCACCGCGCGCTCGCGGCGCACGAGCCCGGCCGCCTGCAGGGCGATGCCCGAGGCCAGGTCGCGCAGGTCGGCGAAGGACGTGCCGTCGGGCGCCAGCCCGGGACGCGGGGCGCTCACTTGTCGAACCCCGGACGCGGGGCGGCCGAGCCGACGACCGGCAGGTCGCGGCGCGCGTTGGCGCAGCAGTCCGGCTGGCAGCGGTCCCAGCGCGGGCCCAGCGACCCGCACACCGCGCGCTCCGGCGAGCCGCCCCGCTCCACCGCGGCGCGCTCGAGCAGGAGGTCCCGCACGAGGGCGACGAAGTCGGGGTGGACGCCCGCCGTGCCGGCCCGCGTCGCGGGCAGGCCCAGCTCGCGGGCCGTCTCCATGGCCTCGGTGTCGAGGTCGTAGATGACCTCCATGTGGTCGGAGACGAAGCCGATGGGGGCCATGACGACGCCCGGCACCCCGTCGGCGTGGAGGGCCTCGAGGTGGTCGTTGACGTCAGGCTCCAGCCACGGCACCTGCGGCGGGCCGGAGCGCGAGCAGTAGACGAGGTCCCAGCCGTGCTCGACGCCCGTGCGGGCGGCGACCTCGGCCACGATCACCTCGGCGAGGTCGAGGTGCTGCGTGCGGTAGGCGTCGCCGTCGGGGCCGCTGCTGTCGTTCATCGTGGTCGGGATGGAGTGGGTGACGAAGACCAGCCGCGCCGCGTCGCGCACCTCGGCGGGCAGTCCCTCGAGCGCGGTCAGCACGGCCTCGACGTTGGGGCCGACGAAGCCGGGGTGGTTGAAGTAGACCCGGAAGCGGTCCAGCACGGGCGCCTCGAGCCCCGCCTCCTCCGCGGCGATCCGGGCGCCGGCGAGGTTCTCGCGGTACTGCCGGCAGGAGGAGTACGACGAGTACGCGGACGTCACGAAGGCCGCCGCCCGGCGCACCCCGTCACGCGCCATCTGGGTGACCACGTCGTCGAGGTAGGGGTCCCAGTTCCGGTTGCCCCAGTAGACCGGCAGGTCGATGCCCGCCGCGGCGAGGTCCTCGCGGATGGCCGCGAGCAGCGCGCGGTTCTGGTCGTTGATCGGGGAGCGACCGCCGAAGAGCTGGTAGTGCTGGCCCACCTCGACGAGACGCTCCCGCGGGATGCCGCGGCCTCGTGTGACGTTCTCCAGGAACGGGACCACGTCGTCCGGGCCCTCCGGACCGCCGAAGCCGACGAGCAGCAGCGCGTCGTAGGGCGAGACGTCGGGGGCGGCTCCGGGAGCCAGATCGGGGGTCACGTCAGCGGGCATGCGCCCATCGTAGGGACGCCCCGATGGGCGGCGGATGCGGCCCGGACGGCCCCCGCGTCCTAGGCTCCTGCGGTGCTGTCCTCCGCGCTCTCGCCCTACGCGCGGATCCTGGCCACCCCCGGCGCGCTGGCGTTCTCCGCGACCGGGCTCGTGGCCCGGATCCCGATCTCCACCATGTCCCTCGGCATCGTGCTCCTCGTCTCCCAGCAGACCGGCTCCTACGGCCTGGCCGGAGCGATCTCGGCCGTGTACGTGCTCGCCAACGCCCTGCTCGCGGTCGTCCACGGCCGCCTGGCCGACCGCCTCGGCCAGGCCCGCGCCCTCGGCCCCGCCATCGTCGTCTTCGGCGTCGCCGGCATCGCCGTCGTCCTGACGGTGACCTCCGGTGCGCCGACGTGGACGACGTACGCCGCGGCCGCGGTCGCCGGCGGCGCGCTGCCGCAGGTCGGGTCCTGCGTCCGGGCGCGCTGGGCCCACGTGCTGCGGGGCGACGCACCCGGCGTGCAGACGGCCTTCGCGCTGGAGGCCGTGGTCGACGAGGCGGTCTTCATCACCGGGCCGATCATCGTCACGTTCCTCGCGACGCTGTGGCACCCCGCGGCCGGCATCCTCGCCGCCGTCGTCACCGGCCTCGTCGGCACGCTGGCGCTGACCGCCCAGCGCCGCACCCAGCCGCCGGCGGCCCCGCACGACGCCAGCGCGGGCGCGCGTCCGCCGCTGCCCGTGGCCACCATGGTGGCGCTGACCGCGCTCTGCTTCGGCCTCGGCAGCATCTTCGGCTCGGCCGAGGTCGCGACCGTCGCCTTCGCGGAGGAGCAGGACGCCAAGGCCTGGGCCGGCGTGCTGCTCGCCCTCTGGGCACTGGGCAGCCTCGCGGCGGGCGTCGTCGTCGGCGCCGTGGCGTGGCGGGTCGGCCCCGCCGTGCGCATGCGGTGGTCCGCGGCCGCCCTGACGCTCGCCATGGCGCCCCTCATCGTGGCCCCGTCCGTCTGGGTGCTCGGCCTGGTCCTCCTCGTCGCGGGCGCGGCCATCTCCCCCACCCTCATCAGCACGATGAGCCTCATCGAGCAGGCGGCGCCCCGCGAGCGGGTCACCGAGGCGATGGCCGTGCTGCACACCGGCATGGCGGCGGGCATCGCCCCGGGCGCGGCCCTCGCGGGCCTGTGCATCGACACCTGGGGTGCGCACGCGGCGTACGTCGTGCCGGTGGTCTCGGGCGTCATCGCGGTCACCGCGGCCTGGCTCGCGCCGGCCGGCGACACCCGCTCCGAGCCGGTGCCGGTGGACGTCCCGGCACCGTAGGCTCCCCCGCCATGGGACGCACGCAGGCCGACACCACCTGGCGCAACTGGGCGGGCACGGCGACGGCGCGGCCGCGGCGCACGAGCACCCCGGCCTCGGTCGCCGACGTCGTCGCGGCCGTCGAGCGCGCCCGTGCCGAGCGGTCGACCACCCGCATGGTCGGCACCGGCCACAGCTTCACCGACATCGCGGTCACCGACGGCGAGCTGCTCCTGCCGCACGGCCTGACCGGTGTCGTGGACGTCGACCACGACGCCCTCACGGTGACCGCGCTGGCGGGCACCCCGCTCAAGGAGCTCAACGCCACGCTGGAGCGGTTCGGCCTGAGCCTCCACAACATGGGCGACATCGCCGAGCAGACCCTGGCGGGCGCGACCGCGACGGGCACCCACGGCAGCGGCGGCACGTTCGCGGGGCTGGCCCCGCAGGTCGTCGGCATCGAGCTCGTCACCGGCACCGGGGAGGTCCTGCGGGCCACCGCCGAGGAGAACCCTGACGTGCTCGCGCTCGGTCGCGTCGGTCTCGGCGCCCTCGGCGTCGTCACGGCGCTGACCTTCGCCGTCGAGCCGCTGTTCCTCCTCGAGGCGGTCGAGCAGCCGATGACGTGGGACGAGGCCATCGGGTCGCTCGACGCGCTGCTCGACGAGAACCACCACGTCGACCTGCACTGGTTCCCCCACACCGACCGACTGCTCACCAAGCGCAACAACCGGCTCGACGCGCCGCTCGCCGACGCCCGCCCGCTCGGCCGGGTGCGTGGCTTCGTGGACGACGAGCTGTTGGCCAACGGCGCCTTCGGGGCGCTGGTGGCCGCCAGCAACCGGCGACCGGCCGTCGTCCCGCGGATGAACCAGCTCACCTCGCGCGTGCTCTCGGCCCGCACGTTCTCCGACGTCGCGCACCGCGTGCTCACCTCCCCGCGGCGGGTGCGGTTCCGCGAGATGGAGTACGCCGTGCCCCGCGAGGTCGGCGTGCAGGTGCTCACCGAGGTACGCCGCGTGATCGACGCGTCCGGCTGGAACCTCAGCTTCCCCGTGGAGATCCGCTCGGCCCGCGCGGACGACGTGGCGCTGTCGACGGGCTACGGTCGCGACTCGCTCTACCTGGCCTTCCACGTGCCGGCGGCGGTCGACCACACGGCGTACTTCGCCGGCGTCGAGCCGATCCTCCGCGCCCACGACGGGCGGCCGCACTGGGGCAAGCTGCACACGCGGACGGCGGCCGACCTCGCCCCGGCGTACCCCCGGTTCGAGGATTTCCTCGCCCTGCGCGACCGGCTCGACCCCGAGCGGGTGCTGACCAACGACTACCTGCGGCGGGTGCTGGGGAGCTGAGGGGCGGCGTCGGAGGGCGCTGAGCCGGGGCCCGGCGGGCTCGCCGGGCACCGGCGAAATGTGCGGACGGGACCGGTCCCACGCACTCGAGGCAGCACCAACCGCACAGTTCCGCGCGCCCCGCACGGCCCGGCGAACGCGGTGCTCGAGGCCTCAGACGCTGGCCGGGCCGGTGGGCATGGGCGCCTGCCAGCCGCGCCACAGCGCGAGCAGGCGCCACACGAGGCACACGGCCGCACCGGCGACCGCGACCGGCAGGAGGGGTGCGCCCAGCTCGAGGCCCACGACGGCCACGCCCCCGCCCGCGAGGGCCGGGGTCGCGTAGAGCTCCCCGCGGAAGACGACGGGGACGCGGCCGGCGAGCACGTCCCGGAGCATGCCGCCACCGATGCCGGTGACCATGCCGAGCAGGGCGGCCGGGACCGGTCCGAGGCCGTACTCCAGGGCCTTGACCGCCCCCGCCACGCAGAAGACGGCGAGGCCGAACGCGTCGAACACCGTGACGCGGCGCTCGAGTCGGCCGAGGGTGGGGTGGAAGAAGAACGTGAGGAGCCCGGCGCCGATGGGCGCGAGGAGGTAGCGCCAGTCCGCGAGCGCCGCCGGCGGTGTGGCGCCGATGAGCACGTCTCGGAGGAAGCCGCCACCGAGGCCGGTCGTGCCCGCGAGCACGAGGACGGCGAAGAGGTCCAGCTCCTTGCGCACCGCGACGAGCGCGCCGGAGATCGCGAAGACGAAGATGCCGACGAGGTCGAGGACGACCAGCAGGGTCGTCGCTTCCAGGTCCCAGTGCGGCACCGCGGGAGCCTAACCGCCCCGCCCGGCCCGGTCAGTCCCGGTCCACCCCGGGCAGCCGTGGCCGGTCGCCGTGCGGACCGAAGAGGTGGAGCAGCTCGACGGGTTCGTCGGCGGCCGGCCCGAACCAGTGCGGCCGCGTGGCCTCGAAGGCGGCCACGTCCCCCGGGCGCAGGAGGCTCTCGTCGTCGTCCACCACCAGCCGCACGGTGCCGGCGAGGACGCAGAACCAGGCCCGCCCGTCGTGGGTCGTGAGGCGCTGGGGGCGGGGGTGCAGCACCTGCTTGAACACGTGCAGGCGGCCCGGGTAGTCGGTCAGCGGCACCAGCACCGAGCCTGTGCGGTGGCGGAACGGGCGGAGGTGCACCCGCGGGTCACCGGTCGCCGGAGCCCCGACGAGGTCGTCGAGCGCGACCCGGAAGGTGCGGGCGAGCGGCAGCAGCAGGTCGAGCGACGGGCTGCGCTTGCCCGTCTCGAGGCGCGACAGCGTGCTCACGGAGATGCCGGACGCATCCGCGACGTGCTCGAGGGTCCAGGCGCGGGCACGCCTCAGCGCGCGCAGCCGCGGGCCGACGGCCTCGATCAGCGCGGCGTCGTCGGCGGTGGTCACAGGGCATCTTTGCAGTTCCCGCAAGTTCGCTGGGGCGTACGTCGCCGGCACACGCACCCTCGTCACCGATCCGCCCACCCCATCGGAAGGCCTCCGCGTGACCGAGCAGCTCGCCCCCACCCGACCCGACGACCGGCGGCTCGAACCGCACCGCTGGGCAACGCTGGCCACGTGCACCCTCGCGCTCTTCCTCGTCGGGCTCGACACGACCGTCGTCAACGTCGCCCTGCCGACGATCGGGGACGACCTCGGGGTGACGCCGGCCGCCCTGCCGTGGGTGGTCGACGCCTACACCCTCGTGCTCGCGAGCCTCCTCATCTCCTCCGGCGCGCTCGCCGACCGGTTCGGGCGGCGCCGCCTGCTCCGCACCGGGCTCGTCGTGTTCGCGGCAGCGTCCGCGCTCTGTGCCCTCGCCCCGACGCCGGAGCTGCTCGTCGCCGCCCGCGCCGCCCAGGGCGCCGGCGCCTCCATGCTCAGCCCGGTGGGCCTCGCGATCGTCGTCGGCGCGTTCCCGGACCCCCGCGAGCGCGCGCAGGCGATCGGCGTGTGGGCCGGCGTGTTCGGGGCGAGCATGGCGGTCGGTCCGCTGGTCGGCGGGCTGGTCGTCGACCTCGCCGGCTGGCGCTGGGTGTTCGGCCTCGTCGTCCCGGTCGCCCTCCTCACGCTCGGCCTGACCGCGCGCTACGTGCCGGAGTCCCGGGCGGCGCGGCCCCGACGGCTGGACCTCCCGGGGCAGGCGCTGCTCACCGCGGCGGTCGGCGGTGCGGTGGGCCTGCTCATCGAGGCCCCCCACCGGGGATGGACGTCCCCTGCGGCCCTGCTCGGTGCCGGTGCGCTGCTCGTGGTGGTGCTGCTGCTCGTCGGGGTGGAGCTGCGGCGTGCCGACCCGCTCGTCGACCCGCGTCTCTTCCGGGTGCCCGCGTTCGCCGGGGCGGTGGTGGCGGCCGTCGCGGTGTTCGTGGCGCTGAACGCCGCCCTCCTGGCCACCAGCCTGCACCTGCAGGACGGGCGCGGCCTGTCGCCGACCGCCGTGGGCTGGGCGACACTGCCGCTGGCCCTGGCGGCGACGCTCGTCGCGCCCCTCTCCGGCGGGCTGGTCGGACGGCTCGGGCCCCGCGTGCCGCTCCTCGCCGCCGGCGGGCTGCTCGGCGTGGCCGGGGCGTTCCTCCGGCTCGGTCCGGACGACGTCACCCCCGGGCGCCTGGCGGTCGGGCTCCTCGTGCTGGGCATCGGCTTCGGGCTGGCCAACGCCCCGATCACGACGACCTCGGTGAGCAGCCTCGCGCCGGAGCGCGCCGGCGTGGCCGGCGGCATCACCTTCGCCGCGCGCCAGGTCGGCGCGGCGCTCGGCATCGCGGTGGCGGGGTCGGTGCTGGCCCGGGCGGGGACCGGGAGCAGCGTCACCACCGCCGACGTCGTCCCGGGTGCCTGGACGCTCGTTCTGGGCTGCGGCGTGGTCGTCGCCGGGCTCGCGTCGGTCCTCCCCCGGACCCGACGCCGGGGAGCGTAGGCTCGGTCCTCACGGGAACCCCGTCCCGCGAACGACGACCAGGCAGGAGCCGACCGCTCGATGGTGCACCTGACGCTCGCCGGTGTGAGCCAGGACAAGCGCCGCCTCCTGCTGGTCAGCGACGCCGGTGTCGAGTTCACGCTCGACATCGACCGACGGCTCCAGGCCGCCCTGCGCGGCGACACAGATCGACTCGGTCAGTTGGAGATCACCATGGAATCGACCCTCCGTCCCCGCGACATCCAGGCGAGGATCCGGGCGGGGGCGAGCCCCGACGAGGTCGCCGACGCCGCGCAGACCACCCTCGACCGCATCATGTCGTTCGTCGCTCCCGTGCTCGCCGAGCGCGCGCACGTCGCCGAGCGCGCGCAGGGCGCGTCGCTGCGGCGCGAGAGCGGCGGTGCCGGCGCCCGCACCCTGGGCGAGGCGGTGGCCGCCCATCTCTCGACCGGTCCCCTGCGGGCCGACACGGTCGAGTGGGACTCGTGGCGACGCGACGACGGGCGCTGGACCCTCGCCGCGTCGTTCGTCAGCGACGCCCGCACGGGCCGGGGTCACTTCACCTACGACATGCGTGGCAGCTACGTGGTGGCGGACGACGACGACGCCCGGTGGCTGGTGGGCGACGCCCCGGCCCCCGCCGCCGTGCGCGACGACCTCCAGCAGGCGCGCCGGCGCCGGGCGGGGGCCGCCCGCGAGCGCATCGCCGACGTGCTGCTCGACCTGCCCTTCGAGACCGACACGGGGGCCGGTCCGGACGGCACGGCCGACGCGATCGACCAGGCGATCGACCTCGTCTCCGCGCCGACCCCGACGGGCGACGAGCCGACGGCCGACCTCGGCGAGGTGCACGAGGCCCTGCGGGCGACGGACGTCCCCGAGAGCACCGACGGCCGGGACGACCCCGCGAGCTCCCCGACCGCGGAGGGAGCGCCCACCCCTGACGGCCCCGACGCCCCTGACGCCCCCGACGCCCCTGGTGGCCCGGCGGACGACGCTCCCGCGGCCGAGGTGGCGAGCGATGCCCCTGACGAGACGCCCGAGCCCGCCCCGGCCCCCACCCGCACGCCGCGGCGCCCGGCCCGCAAGGGCAGGGGCCGTGCCTCGGTGCCGAGCTGGGACGAGATCATGTTCGGCGGCGGCAAGGCGGAGTGACCCCTCCCCGGACGTGACCCAGACCACTACGCTGCCGCGCATGGCCTACTTCGTCACCGGCGCGACCGGGTTCATCGGGCGGTTCCTCGTCGCCGAGCTCCTCCGCAAGCGCGAGGGCGAGATCCACGTGCTGGTGCGCGGCTCGTCGCTGCCCCGGCTCGAGCAGCTCATCGAGGAGTGGAGCACCGACCGCGTGCGGCCCGTGATCGGTGCCCTGGACGCCGAGGGCCTGGGCGTCGAGGCCGGGTGGATCGCGGAGCACGCGAGCACCATCGACCACTTCTTCCACCTCGCCGCGAGCTACGACATGGCCGCGGACGACGCCACCAACCAGCGGCTCAACCTGGGCGGCACCCGCCACGCGCTCCAGCTCGCGGCCGCGCTCGACGCCGGGTGCTTCCACCAGGTGTCGTCGGTCGCGGCGGCCGGCGACCACCACGGCACGTTCGCCGAGACCGACGCCGACGTCGGGCAGCGCTTCACCTCGCCGTACCACCGCACGAAGTTCGAGTCCGAGCAGATCGTGCGCACGGAGGCGGCCGTGCCGTGGCGCATCTACCGGCCGGCGATCGTCGTCGGCGACTCGGTGACCGGCGAGATGGACAAGGTCGACGGGCCCTACTACTTCTTCCCGCTCATCAAGAAGGTGCGCGACACCCTGCCGGCGTGGACGCCGCTGGTGGGCGTCGACCTCGGGGACACCAACGTCGTGCCGGTCGACTTCGTGGCCGGCGCCCTCGACCACCTCGCGCACCTGCCGGGGCGGGACGGCGAGACGTTCCACCTCGTCGACCCCGAGCCGCAGCCCGTGCTGGAGATGATCAACGCCTTCTGCGGGGCGGCGGGCGCGCCGCAGCTCGTCGGCTCCGGTGCCCACGGTCGGCTGCCGCTCGAGCGCCGCCTGCTCCCCCGAGGTCTGCGCCCGGCCGACCTCACCGCGACGGTCCTCGGCTCCGCCCCGGCCCAGGCGCTGCTCGACCTGACCGTGGGCCGGCTCGGCATACCGGCCTCGGTGCTCGCCCACACGTCCTTCCCCACCGTCTTCGACGCCCGCCGCACGACGAAGGCGCTCGCGGGGTCGGGCATCACCGTTCCGCGCCTGGAGTCCTACGCGGCGACGCTGTGGAGCTACTGGGAGGAGCACCTCGACACCAGCACGGGCCGCAACCCGGCCAACCGCGCGGCCCTCGAGGGCAAGCACGTCGTCATCACCGGCGCGTCCTCGGGCATCGGCCGCGTGACCGCCCTCAAGGTGGCGCAGGCGGGTGGCATCCCCGTGCTCGTGGCCCGCGGCAAGGAGAAGCTCGACGCCCTGCGCCGCGACATCGAGCGCGCCGGCGGACAGGCCCACGTCTTCCCCTGCGACCTCTCCGACCTGTCGGCCATCGACGACCTCTGCGGGGCACTCATCCGGGAGCTGCCGAGCGTGGACGGGGTCGTCAACAACGCCGGACGGTCCATCCGACGCTCGCTGCGGCTCTCGCAGGAGCGCTTCCACGACTTCGAGCGCACGATGCAGCTCAACTACTTCGGCGCGATCCGCCTCGTCATCGGGCTCATCCCCATCATGCGGACGGGGTCCGGGGGCCACGTGGTCAACGTGTCCTCGATCGGCGTGCAGACCAACCCGCCGCGCTTCTCGGCGTACGTCGCGTCCAAGGCCGCGCTGGACTCCTGGAGCAACGTCGTGGCCTCCGAGCTCGTGGGCGAGGGCATCACGTTCACCAGCATCCACATGCCGCTCGTGCGCACGCCGATGATCGCGCCGACGAAGCTCTACGACCGCTTCCCCACCATCTCGCCGGCGCAGGCCGCGGACCTCGTGGTGAAGGCCCTCGTGGAGCGGCCGCACGAGATCAACACGCCGCTCGGCAACGCAGGCGCCATCGCCCACACCGTGGCGCCGAAGCTGGCCTTCCGCGTGCTCAACATGGCCTACCACGTGTTCCCGGACTCGGCCGCGGCCAAGGGCACGGCCGCGCCCGGCGCCCCGGCGCCCGCGGGGGTCGAGGCGGGCGGGACGCAGAGCGAGCAGCTCATGCTTGCGCGCCTCTTCCGCGGCGTGCACTGGTGAGGCGAGGGTGAGCAGCCGACGTCAGGCCGCGGCGCTCCGCAGGAGGTCGCGCACCGCCACGGCGGCCGTGCGACCGGCGCGGTTCGCGCCGATGGTGCTCGCGGACGGGCCGTAGCCCACGAGCTGCACCCGCGGGTCGGCGACGGCGGTCGTGCCGGCCAGCTCGATCCCGCCGCCGCGGCCGCGGAGGTGGAGCGGTGCCAGGTGCGCGACGTCGGGGCGGAACCCGGTGGCCCACAGCACGACGTCGAACGCGCGGTGGGTGCCGTCGGGCCAGGTCGCGCCGTCCGCGTCGAAGCGCTCCGGCACGGGCAGCCGCTCATAGGCGCCGAGCCGCGCCGCCTCGCGCTCCTGGGGCCGCAGCTGCAGCCCGGTGACGCTGACGACGCTCGCGGGGGGCAGCCCGCGGCGTACCCGCTCCTCCACGAGCGCGACCGCCGCCCGGCCGTCGAACGGCTCGGTCTCGGGATCGCGCCACAGCGGCTCGCGGCGGGTCGCCCACAGCGTGCGGGCGGTGGGCGCGATCTCCCCGAGCACCTGGACGGCGGAGTGCCCGCCCCCGACGACCAGCACGGTCCGGCCGGCGAACGGTTCCGGACCGTCGTACGCCGCCGAGTGCAGCTGCTCGCCGGCGAACTCCTCGATCCCGGCGACGTGCGGCACGAAGGGGCGACGCCAGGTGCCGGTCGCGTTGACGAGCGTCCGCCCGCGCCAGGTGCGGCCGTCGGCCGCCTCGACGACGAGAACCCCGTCGTCGTCCCGGACGGCGACCACCTCGACGGGCCGCACGACGGGGAGCCGGTGGCGCCTCTCGTAGTCCGCGAAGTAGGCCGCCACCACGTCGCGGGCCGGGGCCGCGGGATCGACGTCGGGGAGGGGCTCCTCGGGCAGCGCGGCGACGCCGTGGACGTCGGTCATCGTCAGCGAGTGGGCCCGGTGCTGCCAGGCTCCCCCGGGCGTGGGGTTCGCGTCGAGCACGACGTGGTCGATGCCGAGACGACGCAGGTGGTGGGAGGCCGACAGCCCGGCCCGGCCCGCTCCCACGACGATCGCGTCGCGCACACCGCTCCTCATGCCGGACTCAACCCGGACCACGGTCCGGATATGCCCGTCATCGACGATCGAGTCGATGATCGGGTCGATGATCGGGTCGATGATGGGGTCAGGGACGGCGCAGCACGGCGAGGACGCGGCCGTCCTCGTCGAGGAGGGTACGGGCGCCGTCGTCCCCGCCCACCGCCCGCACCGACCGCAGGTCGTCGGCGAGCAGGGCGAGCAGGCCGGTGTCGTCGTCGCACAGCGGTACGCCGCGGCTCAGCTCGACGCTGACCGTGCCGCCCGCGATGGACCAGGTGCCGGCGCCGGCCTCGCAGCCGGTCCAGGCCGTCACGGTGCCGCCGTCGCCGAAGTAGAGCGTGGCGGCGGTGGGGGTGGTGGAGAGGCGGTCCGCCAGCCCCTCGGCATCGGCGGTCGCGGGGATCGGGCCGGAGGACAGGAAGTCGCTGGCGGACATCTCCGTGAGCGGAACGATCGCCCACGTGCCGCCGAGGGCCTCCGTCAGGGTGGCCTCGTCGGAGAGCGACGCCGATCGGGGGATGACGCCGCCGCGACCAGAGAAGCTGTTCGTCGCGGATTCGCCCACGCTGTCGGCAGCCTCGTCCAGGTCGTACTCCGTGCCGGAGTCGTCGAGGGGGACCGCCGACTCCTGCTGCCGGAGCTCGTCGGGGTCCTCCGATGCCTCCGATGCCGCCGTCACCCCGGGGCCGGGATCGCCACCGAACGGCACCGACGTCGCCAGCCCCACCCCGGCGCCCGCCACGACGACGGCGGCGGCGACGAGCAGGCGCGACCGGCGACGTACGCGGTGGTGCCGCAGCATCGTCGCCACCGGCGGCGGCCCGACGGGCGTGGTGTCGGCGGCCGTCGCGAGGAGCCGTCGGAGGTGGTCCTCGTCGTGGACGTCCCCCGGGAGCAGGGGACGGTCGGGGCGGTCGGGACGGTCGGGGTGGGTCATGGTGCACCTCGCAGCTCGACGAGATCGGGATCGCCGGCCAGGGCCCGCAACGCGCGGGACAGGCGGCTCTTGACGGTGCCGGGAGCGACGCCGAGGGCCTCGGCGGTCTGCTTCTCGGAGAGGTGGGCGTAGTAGCGCAGCACGACGACCGCCCGTTGCTCGGTGGACAGGGTGCGCAGCGCGCGCAGCACGGCGTCGGCGAGGTCGACCTCGTCGGCGCGGTCGGGACCGTGCTCCTCGGGCAGCACGGCGGTGGGTCGCTCCCCCACCCAGCGGCGGCGCCGGGAGGAGGTGAAGGTGTTGATGAGCACGCGGTGGACGTAGGCGTCGCGGTCGTCGGCCCCGCGCACGAGCGACCACTTGCGCAGGCAGAGCTCGAGCGCCGTCTGCACGACGTCCTCCGCCTCCGCGGGCGAGCAGCCGAGCAGCACGGCCGACCGCACCAGGCGGGCCCAGCGGGACGCGACGAAGTCGCTGAACTCGTCGTACCGCTCCATCCCACCCCCCCGTGTGCTGCCCTGCCCCTCGGCAGCCGCTCGATCGCTCTCGCGAGGAGACGCGGCGGGGGTGCCCCGAGGTTCCCACGACGGTGGACCCGTCGCAGGGGAACGCTCACTCGCCGAAGGGCAGCGGCTCCGGGACGAGCGAGACGGCCTGGGCGCGGGCGGCGGTGAGACGGCGCCGGTGGTGCTGGCGGCAGAGCACCTCGTAGGCCACCTCGGCCGGGGGCTGACCGGTCTGCTCGACGTCCCCGACGACGACCTGGTCGCCCTCGGTGACCATGACGCCGTCCTCCGTGCGGGCGTTGTGGGTGGCGCGCTGGCCGCACCAGCAGAGGGCCTCGACCTGGAGCACCTGCATGCGGTCCGCCAGCTCGACGAGCCGGGCGGCACCCGGGAACAGGCGGGTGCGGAAGTCGGTGAGGATGCCGAAGCAGAAGACATCGATCTGCAGCTCGTCCACGATCTTGGCGAGCTGCTCGACCTGCTCGGAGGTGTAGAACTGGGCCTCGTCGCAGATCAGGTAGTCGATCCGCGCGCCCTGCGTGAGCGCGCTGACGACGGTCTGCCAGAAGTCGAGCTCGTCGGTCACCTCGGTCGCGCCGTGGGAGAGCCCGAGCCGCGAGGAGATCGTCGCCGAGCCGGCGCGGTCGTGGCTGGTGTAGATCCGCCCGATCCGCCCGCGGGACGCGTGGTTGTGGTTGGTCTGCAGGGCGAGGGTGCTCTTGCCCGAGTCCATGGTGCCGGTGAAGAAGTGCAGTTCAGCCACGAGGAGGCATCCTCCCACGCCTGACGACCGACCACCGACCACCCGCCGACCGCGCGGCGTTCAGCGTGCGTTCAGCGGGCCTGCGGCACGATGGCGCCCATGCGCGTGCTGGTGGTCGACGACGAGGTGCGCCTGGCGCGCTCGCTCAAGCTGGGGCTCGAGGCGGAGGGGTTTGCCGTCGACGTCGCCCACGACGGCACCGACGGGCTCTGGCTCGCGCGGGAGAACACCTACGACGCGATCGTGCTCGACCTCATGCTGCCGGGCATCAACGGCTACCGGGTCTGCTCGACCCTGCGCGAGGAGCGCAACTGGACCCCCATCCTCATGCTGACCGCGAAGGACGGCGAGTGGGATCAGGTCGAGGGGCTCGACACGGGCGCGGACGACTACCTCACCAAGCCGTTCTCCTTCCCCGTGCTCGTGGCCCGGCTGCGCGCCGTCGCGCGCCGCGGCACCCGGGAGCGGCCCACGGTGCTCGAGGCCGGCGACCTGCGTCTCGATCCGGCCGCGCGCCGTGCCTGGCGCGGCGACGACGAGCTGTCGCTGACCTCGCGGGAGCTGTCGCTGCTCGGGTTCCTGATGCGCCACGCCGGGGACGTCGTCTCCAAGCGCCAGGTGCTCGACTCCGTGTGGGACGACGACTTCGACGGCGACCCGAATATCGTCGAGGTCTACGTGCGCCACCTCCGCAACAAGATCGACCGGCCCTACGACCGGGCCGCGATCCAGACGGTGCGGGGCGCCGGCTACCGCCTCGCGAGCGACGGGGGCTGACGTGGCGTCCACTCCCCCCGTACGGCGCGGGCGCGCCGGCGTCCGGGTCCGCACCACCGTCGCGGCGACGGTCGTGGTCGCCGTCGCGTTCGCACTCGGCGGCCTGCTGCTCGCACTCGCGCTCGGGCGGTCCCTGACCGACCAGGCCACGTCCACGGCGGAGCAACGCGCGGAGGAGATCGCCGCCCAGGTCGAGCGCTCCGGCCCGGAGGGCCTCGAACCGGGCACCGCCCCCTCCGGCGGGTCCGCCGCCGAGGACGAGGGGGAGGACGACGACGTCGGGGACGTGGCCTGGCAGGTCACGACGGGCGACAGCCTGGTGGCGTCCGCCGGGACCGGGGGCCGGTCCCTGCCCCGCAGCGACGGCACGACCCGCCTCGACGGTGACCGCTACACCGTGGCCGTCGAGGACGTGGAGCACGAGGACACGACGTACGACGTCGCGGTCGCCGTCTCCCTCGACGAGGCCGGCGACTCGGTGACCGCCCTCGTGCCGCTCCTGGCGGTGGGGCTGCCCGTCGCGGTGCTGCTCGTCGGGGCCACGACGTGGGTCGTGACCGGGCGGGCGCTGCGTCCCGTCGAGGCCATCCGCGCGCAGGTGGCCTCCATCGGCGGCGACGACCTCTGCGCCCGCGTGCCCGTGCCGCCGTCGCGGGACGAGGTCGCGCGCCTCGCCACGACGATGAACGGGATGCTCGAGCGCCTCGAGCGCTCCGCCGACCAGCAACGCCGGTTCGTCTCCGACACCTCCCACGAGCTCCGCTCCCCCCTCGCCGGGCTGCGGCAGACCGCCGAGGTGGCGCGCTCCCACCCCGACGCGATCGACCAGGCCGAGCTGACGGAGGCCGTGCTCGAGGAGACGGCGCGCATGCAGCACCTCGTCGAGCAGATGCTCGTGCTGACCCGCACCGCCGAGGGCGGCGGAGGGCGTCGCCGCACCGACGTCGATCTCGACGACCTGCTCCTCGCCGAGGCCACGCGACTGCGCCGGCTGCGACCGGACCTCGCGGTGGACTCCTCCCGCGTCGTACCGGCCCGGGCGCACGGCGACGGCCCCGCGCTCGCGCAGGTGGTGCGGAACCTCGCGGACAACGCGGCGCGGCACGCGACGGGGGCGGTACGCCTCTCCCTGGAGGCCGTCGCGCCGGGCCACGTCGACGTCGTGGTGGAGGACGACGGGTCCGGCGTGCCCGACGACGACCGCGAACGGGTCTTCGAGCGCTTCGTGCGGCTCGACGAGGCGCGGGCCCGCGACGACGGCGGCAGCGGGCTCGGTCTCGCGATCGTGCGCGAGGTGGCCCGCGCCCACGGGGGCGACGCGCGGGTCGACGCGGCTGGGCTCGGGGGCGCGCGCTTCGTCGTGCGGCTCCCGGTCACCGCTTCCTGAACGCGCTTTCAGACGGCTTCAGGCTGGGTTCAGCGACGATCCGGCACGGTGGTGCCACCGCCGGGCGAGGAGCCCGGAACCCGACACCGAGGAGCACCCCATGAGCATCCGTGACCGCGTCCGCAGCAAGCGCATCATCATCCCCACCGTCGCCGCGATCGCCCTCGTCGGCGTCGGAGGCACCGCGTGGGCCGTCATGGACGACCGCGACGAGCGCCTCAGCGGCGACCAGCGCTCCAGCGCCGAGGAGGCCGCTCTCGACGAGGTCGGCGGCGGCCGCGTGCTCGAGGTGGACGTCGACGACGACACCGACGAGGGCGGGCAGCGGGTCTACGAGGTCGAGGTCGTCGACGGCGAGGGCCAGCGCTGGGACGTGACGCTCGACGACGGCTACGCCGTCCTGGTGAGCGAGCGCGACGGCAGCGACGACCGGGACGACCGGGACGACCGGGACGACCGCGCGGTGCCGAGCGCCGACGGCTCCGACGCCGCTGGTGCCCCGGAGGGCTCCGCGGCGACGGGCCGCGACACCACGACGGACGTCTACGGCCAGACCGTCGACGAGGACGCGCCGCTGACCGAGGACGAGCGTGCGCAGGTCGTGACGGCCGCGGAGGCGGCGGTCGAGGGCGGCGGCACCGCGGCCGACGTCGACCGCAGCGACGACTCGGGCGAGGGCTACGAGGTCGAGGTGCGCGGGGCCGACGGCGTCGAGTGGGACGTCACCCTCGCCCCCGACCTGACCGTCATCAGCGCCGTCCGCGACTGACGGACGGGGCGACACTTTCCCCGGTCAGCCGGGGAAAGTGTCGCTTTGACCATCAAATTTGATGGTCAAAGCGGTCGGTTCCCCGGTCAGCCGGGGAACCGACCGCTTGAAGCCTCAACCAACGAGGATCGGGATGTCCATCTCGTCGGGGGTGAGCGACCCGTGCAGGCCGATCAGGCCCGTCTCGTAGGAGAACCTGCTCCGCGACACCACCGCCGTGCTCCCCGTCGCCGCGACCACCACGTCGCCGAGGCGGGGACGCACGGCGTCCGTCGTCTCGCCGAACCAGCCGCGCTCCAGGGCCTCCTCGCGGGTGAGCACCACGCCACGGTCGCCGAGCGTCTCGCGCCAGGTGGCGACGACGTCGGGCACGGCGCGCGTCGCGCAGTAGAGGTGCCGCAGGCGGGCCTCCCCGCCGAGCAGCCACACGCCGTCGGTGAGCTCGGGGTGGTCGTCGACGTCGATCCGGTGCGCCGGTCCCGTGTCGACCATCCCGTGGTCCGCGACCACGACCAGCCGGGCGCCCGGCGTCAACGCGTCGCGCAGCTGCTCGGCCTCCGCGTCGATCATCGCCAGCTGCTGCACCCACGCCGCCGAGGCGACGCCGTGGCGGTGCCCGGTCCAGTCGAGGTCGGCGTCGTACACGTAGGTCAGCGACGGCCGCCGCGACGTCGCCGCCTGCACGGCCGCGATCCGCTCGCCGGCGCGGTCCGCGCCCACGTACGCCGCCCCCCGGTGCGCGGCGAGCGTGAGCCCCGACCCGGCGTACTCCCGCTTGTTCACGCTCGTCACGTGCACCCCGCTGGTCGCGAGGCGCTCGAAGAGCGTCGGGTGGGGCTGCCACTCCACCGGGTCGATCCGCTTGTCCCACTGCAGGGCCTGCAGGAGCCGGTCGGTGCCGGGGATGCGGCTGGTGAACCCGACGAGCCCGTGGGTGCCGGGCGACAGGCCGGTGCCGAGCGAGGTCAGGCTGGTGGCCGTCGTGGACGGCACCCCGGCCGTGCCGTGGGCCGCCCCGGCGGCCAGCGCGGACAGGAAGGGCGCCGCCTCGGCGTGCCGCTCGAGCAGGCGGGCGCCGAGGCCGTCGACGAGGAAGACGACGTACGCCGGCGCGTCCGGCAGCACCAGGTCGCTGGGCCCGTCGTCGTGGAGCGCGTGGCCGTGGCCGAGCGCGCGGGCGACCGCGGGCACGACGTCGCCGAGCGAGCGGGCGCCGTACGCGGGTGCGACGAACTCCCCGGCCCCACCCGGCAGGGCGGGCATCAGGGGCGGGTGCGGGCGGAGAGGGCGTCGGCGAAGGCCAGCAGGTCGACGACGGCCTCCTTGCCGTCGGCCGCGGCCGAGACGCGGAGCGAGAAGTCCTCGCTGAGGAGGTCCCCCGTGTAGCCGTGGTCGGCGTCGCACTCGGGGTCGTCGCAGCTCGCGGGCATCAGCTCGATGCGGCTCACGCCGCCCCAGCCGATGGTGAGGACGGCCTCCGCGGGGAAGCTGGCGCCCTTCGTGGGGTTGGTGGTCATGCGGGTGACGACGACCGACTTCACGGCCGACAGCGCCACCGCCTCCGAGGACGTCGACGTGTAGGGCTGCGGCAGCATCTGGTCACCGGCGTGCTCGTCGGTGTGCACCTGGATGAGGCGGCTGGTCGTCAGCACGGCCACGGTGATGTGGCGCCGCACCTCGTCGCGCTCGATCGTCGGCTCGTGGTGCACGTAGAACGCGACGACCTCCTCGCCGCCGATCGCGCCCTCGACGCCGTCGACGACGACCTCGGGGTAGTAACCGGTCCGCTCGATGGCGGTGCGGAGGGCAGCGGCAGGATCTGCCGGACGTGTGAAGCGGCTGTGCATGCCTCGAAGTGTGGCACGAGAAGCGCGCGGCACGGGTGTCGAGGGAACCGGCCGGCGGGCGGCGTCCCCGCCGTCGCCGCCGTCGCCGCCGTCCCGGTCGTGCCGGTGGCTCACGCCCCGACCGGCGCCGCGTGCACGATGACGGTCGACTCGAAGCTGTTGCCGTTCCAGTCCCCGCAGGTCATGAGCACCAGGCCGCTGTCGCCCTCGCTGCGGTAGACGTCGGCGGCGACGTCGCCGAAGTCGGCGACCGGCACGGTCTCGGTGCGCTCGACGGTGAACGCGATGGTGCCCTCGCTGCCGGTCACGAGGACCTCGTCGCCGACCTCCGCCTCGACCAGCGGGTCGAAGACGGCGTCGTCGACCGAGGCCGTGTGGCCGACGATGACGGCGTTGCCCGGGGCGCCGGGGACGGAGCCGTCGCGCCACCACCCGGTCTCGTCGAGCGAGGAGGGCACCTCCTGCGCGTTCTCGGGCGTGGTGCCGACGGCCGTCACCGGCGCGTCGACGTCCAGGTCCGCGATCTCGATGCGCGTGGGTACGCCGACGGGGCCGTCCACGAGGACCCGGGGGGCCGTCGTGGACGACGTCGGCGACGAGGGCGCCGAGGAGGTGGGTGCCGGCGCAGCCGCGGGGCCCTGCCCCCGCTCCGGGAGGAGCAGGAACAGGGCCCCGGCGCCCAGCACGAGCGCGACGACCGCGGCGACGGCCCCGAGAAGCCTCTTGCTCACCGCAGGATCAGCGACCGGCGGCGGGCGCGACCGTCGGGTGCGTCGGACGCGTGCCCGTGCCCGCGACGGTGCAGTCCTGGTCGACCTCGAGCCCGTCGAACTGGATGTCGAGGAAGTCGAGGAGGTCCCCGTCCTCGAGGTCGGCGAAGGAGATGTCGTCACCGGCCACGACGTAGACGAACTCCTCGTCGGTGCCGATCTCGGCCGACTCGCCCGGCGCGAGGGTGACCTCGCCGGCCGGCTCGTCGTCGTCCTCGCCGCCGTAGAACGCGGTGACGTCCACGTCGACGACGTTGGTCAGCGTGAAGGCCTGGCAGCTCGACTCGATCGCCACGAAGACGGGCGTCGTGACGCACTCCTCGTCGACCGTCACGAAGAAGACGTCCGCGGCACCGGCCGGGAAGGCGTAGCCCTCGTCGGGGGTGGCGGCGACGACCAGGTCCTCGCCCTCGCTCAGCAGGAGGAGCGGGTAGGTGTCGGGCTCCAGCGGCTCGAGCTCGCCGGTCCAGCCGCCCGCGCCGTCCTCCGCGTAGTCGTAGACGAGGTCGTAGAGCACGCCCGGGACGTCGGGGATCTCGAGGACGCAGTCGACCGCGGCGACCGGCACCGGGGTGACCTCGACGGGCTCCTCCACGACGGACACGGTGATGGTGTCGGACACGGCCGGCACGTTGTTCTCGGTGACGACGAGCTGGAAGGTGTAGTCGTCACCCTCCTCGGCCGCCGCCGGGATGGTGACGTCGACGGTGGAGCCGGTGGCCGCGGCGACCGTGGGGGCGTCCCAGCCGGTCACGACGCCGACGGCGGAGCCGGCCGGGGCCACGACGACCGCAGCGGCCGGGTCCTGCGGGGTGACGTCCCAGGCGACCGTGAGCGTCGCGCCCGGGTTCGCCTCGAGGTCGTCGCTGGAGCCGCCGATGGTGAAGTCGTCGACGGTGGCGGCGCTCGCGGGCGAGGCGACCAGGAGGGGCGCCGCCAGCGCGAGGGCGGAGAAGAGCAGGGTACGACGCAAGGATTTCTCGTTTCTTCGTCACGACGGGCTACCGCGCCACGTCAGGGCGCCGCGACCGTAACAGCGCGGAAGGCGTCGCCGCAGGCGAACGGCGGGATCCGCTGAGCCGATATGTGACGAAAATGCGGAGACCGTCGTCACTCCGGGAGCGTGTCCCCCACCATCGCGGTGAGCCGGCGCACGAACCAGTCCGACCGGGCGTCGGCGACGGGCTCCACCTTGGCCGAGGCGTTGAGCACGGTGGCCCCGCCCGGGCCGGCGAGCACGAGCGCGAGGTCGAGGGTGCGCACCTGCGGGATGTCGTTCTGCAGCTGGGCGACGCGGCGGACGAGCCGCTCGATGTCCTCGACGTCGGCGACATCGCCGCCGCGGTAGCCGAACAGCAGGGGCGCGGCCTTGATCTCCCGCACCATCTCGGCGGCGTCGACCCGGCTCAGCGGCGGGATGCGGTAGACCCGGTCGCCGAGCAGCTCCGTGAGCGGTCCCGAGATTCCGAACGAGATCACGGGTCCGAACAGCGGGTCCTCCACCGAGCCGATGGAGACGGGCACCCCGGGGGGCGCGACGCGCTGCACCACGAAGCCGGCCGACTCGGGGTCGGAGATGACGCCGGTGAGGAAGTCCCAGGCGTCCTCCATCTCGCGGGCGTCGTCGATGTTGCGCCAGACGTGGGCCTGGTCGGGCCGCTCCCGCAGCCGCTCCGCCGTCGCCTTGAGCACGACCTGCCAGCCGAGGCGCTCGCCGGCCGCGACCGCCTCCTCGCGGGACGTCACGGGCACCGCCGCCCACAGGTCGATCCCGTAGCAGCGGAGCAGCTCGACGAGCTCCTCGGTCGCCAGCACCTTGCCGTCCGGGTGGCGCAGCAGCACCTCGTTGACGAACCGCTTGGCCGGCGTCGGGTCGATCTCGTCGTCGTCCTCGTCGGCGCCCTGCTTGCCCACCCACACGGCGTACGAGACCACCCGCGCGAGCGCGCGCACGGCCGCCTCGACGGCGGGGTACGACGGCACGGAGCCCCGGCCGGCGGTCGAGCCGGCGACGTCGGGGACGCGCAGCAGCTCGGGGACGCCCTCGGCGCCGAGGAAGGTGGAGACGAGCGGCTTGTCGGACTGCTCCCCCACCGCGGCCAGCACGTTCGCGACGTCCTCGCCCGAGACGTCGAGCGGCGGGATGTAGACCGCGACGACGGCGTCGACGTCGGGGTCGTCAATGGCGGCGTCGAGGGCGTCCTCGAAGTCCTCCGCGCCTGCGTCGGCGCCGAGCTGCACCGACTTGTTGACGACGAGGCCCACCGACACCGCGGCGTCGGTGGCGAGCAGGCCCAGCGCGTCGGAGTTGCCGACGACCGCGACGCGACGGCCGCGCGGCAGCGGCTGGTGGGCGAGCAGCTGGGCGACGTCGAACATCTCGTCGAGGGTGTCCACCTGGATCACGCCGGACTGCGCGAACATCGCGTCGACCGCCTCCGGCGGCGCCCCGATCGTGCGCACCGCGTGGCCCATGGGCACGCCCTGGGTGTTCCGCCCCGAGCGCACGGCGACGATCGGCTTGCGGCGCGAGACACGGCGGGTGATCCGGGAGAACTTGCGCGGGTTGCCGATGGACTCCAGGTAGAGCAGGACGACCTCGGTCGAGGCGTCCTCCTCCCAGTACTGCAGCAGGTCGTTGCCCGACACGTCCGCGCGGTTGCCCGCCGAGACGAAGGTCGAGAGCCCGAGGCCGCGGTTGTTGACCTTCTCGAGGATCGCCGAGCCGAGCGCACCCGACTGGCAGAAGAACCCGGCGCGGCCGCGGGGCGGCATGACCGTCGACAGCGAGGCGTTCAGCTGGTGCGACGGGTCGGTGTTGATGATGCCCAGGCAGTTGGGCCCGATGAGGCGCAGCCCGTAGCTGCGGGCTAGCCCCACGAGACGCCGCTGCCGCTGCCGCCCCTCCTCGCCCGTCTCCGCGAAGCCGGAGGAGATGACGATGAGGCCGTGCACCCCCTTGGCGGCGCAGTCGAGCACCACGTCCTGCACCGACTCGGCCGGCACCGCGACCACCGCGACGTCCACGTCACCTGGGATGTCGCCGACGGACGCGTACGACGGGAGCCCGGCCACCGCCTCCGTCGACGGGTTCACGACGTAGACCCGCCCGGTGTAGTCGCCGGTGACGAGGTTGCGCACCAGGGTGCGCCCGACGGTGTCCTGGCGCCGGCTGGCGCCGATGATGGCGACCGACCGTGCGTTGAAGAACGCCTCGATCGACGCCGACTCCGCCCGGTGCTCGCGCTGCTGCATGACGCCGATGGCGGTCTCGGTGGGGTCGATCTCGAACTCCAGCGTCACGACGCCGTCCTCGAAGCCCGAGGCGACCTTGTAGCCCGCGTCGCGGAAGGTCTGGATCATCCGCTGGTTGTCGGGGAGCACGTCGGCGGAGAAGACCTCGATCCCGCGCTCGCGGCCGGCCTGCGCGAGGTGCTCGAGCAGCACCTGGGCGATCCCGCGGCCCTGGTGCTCGTCCTCCACGAGGAAGGCCACCTCGGCGCGGCGGTCGTCGTACGCGTCGTACCGGCCCACCGCGATCATGTCCTCGCCGACGGTCAGCACGAACGCCACCCGGCGGTCGTGGTCGACGTTGGTGAAGCGCAGCACGTCCCGCGGCGAGAGCCGCGGCATGGGGGTGAAGAACCGGTAGTACTTCGACTGGTCGGAGACCCGGGCGTAGAAGTCGACGAGCAGCTCGGCGTCCTCCGGACCGATCGGCCGGATGTGCGCGGTGCGCCCGTCGCGCAGCAGCACGTCCGCCTCCCAGTGCCGGGGCGCCTCGGGCACCTCGGGATCCTCGGAGGCGGGGGTCTCGGGGGCGGAGCTCACGGGCCCCAACCTATCGCGCGGGGGTCGCTCACGGCGTGCCCCGTCCGACGCGGCAGGGCGGCAGGAAAGAATGCGCCCCATGGCCCGTCGCACCACCACCCCGCCGCCCGACGACATCGAGGAGCACATCCTCGACATCGACGTCTCGGACGAGATGCGCACCTCGTTCCTGGAGTACGCCTACTCGGTCATCTACTCCCGCGCCCTGCCGGACGCCCGCGACGGTCTCAAGCCGGTGCAGCGCCGCATCCTGCACACGATGAACGACATGGGCCTGCGGCCCGACCGCGGCCACGTGAAGTCGGCCCGCGTCGTCGGCGAGGTGATGGGTCGCCTGCACCCGCACGGCGACGGGGCGATCTACGACGCCCTCGTCCGCCAGGCGCAGTCCTGGTCGATGCGGCTGCCGATGATCGACGGTCACGGCAACTTCGGATCCCCCGACGACCCGCCGGCCGCGATGCGCTACACCGAGTGCCGGATGGCGCCCGGCGCCATCGCCATGACGGCGTCCATCGACGAGGACACGGTCGACTTCCGACCCAACTACGACTCCCGCGAGCTCGAGCCGAGCGTGCTCCCCGCGGCGATCCCGAGCCTCGTCGTCAACGGCGCGACCGGCATCGCGGTCGGCATGGCGACGAACTGCGCGCCCCACAACCTCGGCGAGACCGTCGCCGCGCTGCGGCACCTCATCAGCGACCCGTCGGCCGACCTCGAGGCGCTCATGCGCTTCGTCCCCGGCCCCGACCTGCCGACCGGCGGCCGCATCATCGGCCTCGACGGCATCCGCGACGCCTACGAGACGGGACGCGGCTCCTTCAAGATGCGCGCCACGACGCGCATCGAGACGATGGGGCGCCGCAAGGGCATCGTCGTCACCGAGCTGCCCTACGGCGTGGGTACCGAGAAGGTGATGACCCGCATCAAGGACCTGGTGCAGGCGAAGAAGCTGCTGGGCATCGCCGACATCAAGGACCTGACCGACCGCGAGAAGGGCCTGCACCTCGTCATCGAGGTCAAGAACGGCTTCCACCCCGAAGCGCTGCTCGAGCAGCTCTTCAAGCTGACGCCCCTCGAGGACTCCTTCAGCATCAACGCCGTCGCCCTCGTGGACGGCCAGCCCCGCACGCTGGGCCTCAAGGAGATGCTGGAGGTCTTCCTCGCCCACCGCTACGACGTCGTGCGGCGCCGCTCGGCCTTCCGCCGCGGCAAGGCCGCCGACCGGCTCCACCTGGTCGACGGCCTCCTCCTGGCGCTGCTCGACATCGACGAGGTCATCCAGGTCATCCGCACGAGCGACGACTCGGCCGCCGCCCGCGACCGCCTCATGACGGTCTTCGACCTGTCCGAGGTGCAGACGCAGTACATCCTCGACATGCCCCTGCGCCGCCTGACGCGCTTCAGCCGTCTCGAGCTGGAGAAGGAGCAGGAGGACCTCCGCCGCACCATCGAGGACCTCGACGCGATCCTCGGCGACGACGCCCGGCTGCGCGCCGTGGTCTCCGACGAGCTGGCCGAGGTGGCCCGTGAGCACGGCACCCCGCGCCGTACGGTCCTGCTGGAGTCGGCCAACCTCCCGGCCACCGCCGCGGTGCCGCTCGAGGTCGCGGACGACCCGTGCTGGGTGCTGCTCTCCTCGACCGGGCTCCTGGCACGCACCCGCACGGCCGAGCTGGCCGGCACGAGTGAGGCGGACGACGCGGCGCGGGTGCAGCACGACGTCGTCGTCTCCGCGGTCCGCACCACGGCGCGGGACGAGGTCGGCGTCGTGACGACCGCGGGACGCGTGCTGCGGCTCAGCGTGCTCGACCTGCCCGCGCTGCCCGACACGGCCGCCGACCCCCACCTGGCGGGCGGGCACCCCGTGGCGGAGTTCGTGGCGCTGGAGGGAACGGAGCGCGTGCTGTGCCTGACGTCGCTGCGCACCGACGGCCCCGGGCTGGCCCTCGGCACCCGGGAGGGCGTGGTGAAGCGCGTCAATCCGGAGGTGCCCAACCGCGACGACTGGGAGGTCGTGCGTCTCGGCGACGGCGACGAGGTCGTCGGCGCGGTGGAGCTGCGCACCGGGGAGGAGGAGCTCTGCTTCATCACGTCCGACGCCCAGCTCCTGCGGTTCCCCGCGAGCGGCGTGCGGCCGCAGGGACGCGCCGGCGGCGGCGTCGCGGGCATCAAGCTCGCGCCCGGTGCCCGCGTCGTGCACTTCTCGGCCTTCGACCCGGACGGCCCGTCGGGCGGTGCGGCCGATCCCCACGCCCCCGTGGTCGTGACCGTCGGCGGCTCCTCGACCGCCCTGCCCGGCACCGAGACGGGCACGGCGAAGGTGACGCTCTTCTCCGAGTACCCGGGCAAGGGCCGCGCCACCGGCGGCGTCCGCTGCCACCGCTTCCTCAAGGGCGAGGACGCCCTGCTCCTCGCCTGGGCCGGCCCGGGCCCCGCCCGCGCGTCCGCCGCGTCCGGCAGCCCCGTGCCGCTGCCGGCGGCCCAGGGCCGCCGCGACGGCTCCGGTACGCCGCTGGCCCAGCCCGTCGCGGGCATCGGCTCCCCCGTGCTCGCGCTGCAGCCCGGCTCGAACGGGCCACGTCCGACCTCCGATGTGGAAGGCTGACCGCCCATGGACGCCCCCCTCCCCAGCGACCAGCCCGGCGACGAGCCCGGTCAGAAGCCCGGCGACGAGCCCGGCGGTGACGACGCCACCCGCCGGCCGAGCCGACGCGGCTGGGTGATCGGCGCGATCATCGTGGTGGCGCTCATCGCCGCCGCACTGGTCCCCACGTTCTTCCTGAACAACAAGGAGCCCGGCCTCGACCGCCCCGACGCGGCGCCCGAGGACGTGCTCAAGGAGGTCAAGGAGAACTTCGACGCGGCCGAGGGCGTGCGGATCGCGGTGACGAGCGAGGACCTGGCCGACGCCGACGCGGCGCTGGTGAGCCTCGACGGCACCGCCGTGCGCCCCGACGGGTTCTCCGGCGAGATGATCGTGCGCGTGCTGGGGCGCGACGCCTCGGGCGACATCCTCTCGGTCGACGGCCAGTCCTACGCGCAGGGCTTCGTCATCTTCCCGAGCTGGGCGGAGGTCGACCCCGAGGACTTCAACGCCCCCGACCCCGGTGCCCTCATCGACCCCGATGACGGCGTCTCCGGCCTGCTGACGGCGACGCAGGACCTCGAGCAGGGCGACACCGAGCGCGTCGGACCCAACAACGAGGGCACCGCCACCACCTACACGGGCACGCTCGACGCGTCCGTCGTGCGCCGGATCATCCCCGGCGCGGACGACGGCGACTTCGACGTGACCTACCAGGTGGACGACGAGGAGAACCTGCTCTCCGCGCGCCTGACCGGCGTCTTCTACCCGGGCAGCGACGCCATGACCTACGTCATCTCCTTCTCCGACTACGGCGAGACGATCGAGATCACCGCGCCGTGACGCTCCGCCCGGCCGACCGCACCCTCCTCGCGCTCGCCGCGGTCGCCATCGCCATCGCAGCCGCCGACACGTACGTCGTCGTGCTCGCCCTGCCCGACATGAGCGCGGCCGCGGGTCTGGACGCGCTCGAGCTGCAGCGCTCCGCGCCCATCATCTCGGGCTTCCTCCTGGGGTACGTCGCGATGCTCCCCCTGATCGGCCGCGTCGCCGACCTCGAGGGCCGGGTGCCCGTGCTGCTCCTCGCCCTGGCGGTGTTCGCCGCCGGGTCCGCGGTCACGATGCTCGCCTACGACCTCCCCGGGATGGTCGTCGGCCGCTTCCTGCAGGGCGTCGGCGGCGGGGGGCTCGTGCCCGCGACCATGGCGCTCGTCGCCGACCTCTACCCGAAGGAGCGGCGGGGGCTGCCGCTCGGCCTGGTCTCGGCGGTGCAGGAGTTCGGCAGCGTGCTCGGACCGGTCGCCGGCGCGCTCGTGCTCGCCGTCGCGACGTGGCGCGGCATCTTCGCCCTCAACCTGGCGGCCGCGGCGGTCCTCCTCGTCGCCGTGGGGCGTGCGGCCCGGCGGTCCGAGGTGGTGGACGCGACGGCCTCGGCCCGACGGGCAGCCGGACGCGACGTGGTGTCGTGGCTGCTCCTGGTCGTGCTCGTCGTGGCGGGCGCGCTCAACGCGCTCCGCCCGCCGGGCATCGTGCGCGACCTGTTCTGGGGCCAGTTCTTCGTGTCCTACGTCGGCACCCACCGCTGGCTGACCCCCGTCGGCCTCGTCGCCGTGCTGGCGCTCGTCGCCCTCCTGGTGTGGTCGCTCGTCACCCCGCACCCGCTGCTCGACCTCCGTCGCTGGTGGCGCGCCTTCTCGGCCGCCGACCTGCCGGGCGCCCTGCTGCTGGCGGCGGCGCTCGGCGGCATCGTCCTCGCGTTCGGCACCGGTGACCCCGCCATCCAGGTGTTCTCCCCCGCCGGCCCCTGGTACCTCCTCGGCTCCGCCGTCGCCGCCGTGCTCTTCGTCGTGCACCTGCGGCGAGCGGCGAACCCCGTCGTGCCCCGCGGGGCCCTGGCGCACCGGAACGCCTGGGGCGGGCTGCTGGTGAGCTTCTTCGTCGGCTCCGCGCTCATCGCGGCCGTGGTGTCGATCCCGATCTTCGCGGCCCTCACCGTGCACAAGGACTCCCAGGTGGCGGCGTCCCTCGTGCTGGTGCGGCTGCTCGTCGCGCTGCCGGTCGGCGCCGTGCTCGGCGGCTGGCTGCTGCGGCGCCTGCCCGCGGGCGTCATCGCGGGCGGCGGCATGCTGCTGGCGGCGGGGGGCTTCGTCTGGATGGCGAGCTGGGACGCCGAGAGCCTGGAGCACCTGGTCTCCACCGTGCCGCTGCTCGTCACCGGACTGGGCTTCGGCCTGGCGCTCGCCCCCGTCAACGCGGCCGTGCTGGCCGCGACCGGCGACGACGTGCACGGGCTGGCGTCGGCGATGACCGTCGTGGCCCGCATGGTCGGGATGCTCGTCGGCATCTCGGCCCTCACCGCCCTGGGCCTCCGGGCGTTCTACGCCGCGCAGCGCGACATCCCCGCTCCCGCCGAGGTCTGCGGGGACGAGGGCTCCCGCTGCTCGGCGTACATCCGGCTGCAGCTCGACGCCGCCCTCACCCAGGAGCAGTTCATCTTCGCGGGAGCCGCGGTGTGCGCGCTCGTGGCCGCCGTCCTCGCGCTGGTGCTGCTGCGGGGGTCCGAAACCCGGGAGGTCGGCAACCGCGGGCTGCTCATCGGCTAAGTTGCGAGGTTGTGAGCGATTTCGACGACCTCCTCGACGCCAACCGTGTATTCGCCGATGACTTCAGCCTGAGCGGGTTCGACGGCATCGCCCACGCGGGCGTCGCCATCGTGACCTGCATGGACAGCCGGATCGACCCCCTCGCCATGCTCGGCCTCAAGGCGGGTGACGCGAAGATCTTCCGCAACCCGGGCGGCCGGGTCACGCCCCAGGCCCTCGAGGCCCTCGTGCTGGCCGTGCACCTGCTCAACGTCGACCGCGTGCTGGTCGTCCCCCACACCCGCTGCGCCGTGGCCTCCAACACCGAGGCCGAGCTGCGCGCGAAGGTGACCGAGTCCGCCGGGGTCGACGCCGCGTGGCAGGGCTTCCCCGTCGTCACCGACCAGCGGGCGACGCTGACCGAGGACGTCCACAAGGTCACGTCGCACCCGCTCGTGCCGGCCTCGGTCAAGGTCGGCGGCTTCGTCTACGACGTCGACACCGGCCTGCTCGAGCAGGTCGTCTGATCGTGCACGCCGGTCGGGGGCGCCGACCCCCCGGCCGGTGGCGCGCGTTGCCGACCTCAGGCCGGGCTCGGGCCGAGTCGGATCAGTAGGACCCGTCCACCAGCGCCCGGTCGCCCAGCGGGGCGTCGAGCTCGACGGTCTCCTCGGCGACGTCGCCCGGCGACGAGCACAGCGTCGGACGGGGCACCTCGCGCACGGTCACGACCACCTCGTCGGCGTTCTCCTCGACCGTGGTCTCCCCCGTGCGGGCGCAGGGGCTGCGGTCGAACGTCACGGTGACGGTGCTGCCCTCCACGACGGGGTCGCGCCACGGCACGGCGTTGCCCTCGTCGTCCCCGGCGAAGGCGTTGCGCACGAGCAGCAGAGCGGCGATCACGCAGACGAGGAAGACCACGAAACCGCCGAGGAGCACCAACCACTGACGCCGCGACGCACCGAAGCGGTGGTCGTGGCCGTCGTCGAGGTCGTCGCCGTCATCGAGGTCGCCGGGGTTCCTGGGGTCGCGGTCGTCGTCGAGGATGTCCTCGAACAACGACGTGTCGTCTCGCTCCACCATTGCTCCAGCATCACACAACGCCGCGGTCGGGCCACGCCCGCGACACGGCGACGGATGCCACACGATCCGTGCGGCCCCCGTCGGGCGCCTACGCGTCGATGGCCTCGCGGTCGATGCTGTAGCTGCCCGCCACGATGAACTCCTTGCGGGGCGCGACGTCGGAGCCCATGAGCAGCTCGAACACCTCACCGGCCATCGCGGCGTCGTCGACGGTGAGCCGCCGGAGCGTACGGCGCCGGGGATCCATCGTCGTCTCCGCCAGTTGGTCGGCATCCATCTCGCCGAGGCCCTTGTAGCGCTGCACGGGGTCGCGCCACTTCTGGTTGCGCTTCTTCAGCTCGGCGAGCCTCCGCTGCAGCTCGGCGTCGGAGTACGTGTAGACGTACTTGTCCTGGCCCTTGCGGGGGTTGGAGAGCTCGATGCGGTGCAGCGGCGGCACGGCGGAGAACACCCGGCCGGACTCGATGAGCCCCGGCATGTACCGGAAGAACAGCGTCGCGAGCAGGCACCGGATGTGCGCACCGTCGGAGTCGGCGTCGGCCATGAAGATGATCCGGCCGTACCGCACCGCGTCGAGGTCGAACGTGCGTCCGCTGCCGGCGCCGACGACCTGGATGATCGAGGCGCACTCGGCGTTCTTCAGCATGTCGGCCACCGAGGCCTTCTGCACGTTGAGGATCTTGCCCCGGATGGGCAGCAGCGCCTGGAACTCCGAGTTGCGGGCGAGCTTGGCCGTGCCGAGCGCGGAGTCACCCTCCACGATGAACAGCTCGCTGCGCTCGGTGTCGCCCGAGCGGCAGTCGGCCAGCTTGGCGGGCAGCGCGGACGACTCGAGGGCGTTCTTGCGGCGCTGGGTCTCCTTGTGCTGGCGGGCCGCGAGCCGCGTCTTCGTCGCCCCGGCCACCTTCTCCATGACCAGGCGGGCCTGTGCCTTCTCCTCGCGCTTGGTGCTCGTGAGGAACGCGCGGAGCTCGCCGGCCACGACCTTGTTGACCACCGAACGGGCCGCCGGCGTGCCGAGGATCTCCTTCGTCTGCCCCTCGAACTGGGGCTCGGCGAGACCGACCGTCACGACGGCGGTCAGGCCCTCCAGCACGTCGTCCTTGATCGGGTCGTCGTCGTTGTTCTTCAGCACCTTGCTGGAGCGCATGACGTCCTTGAAGACGTCGACCGCGGCGCGCTCGAAGCCCTGCACGTGGGTGCCGCCCTTGGGCGTGGCGATGACGTTGACGTAGGACCGCAGCTCGGTCTCGTAGCCGTGACCCCACCGGGCGGCGACGTCGACGACGAGCTCGCGCTCGACCTCCTGGGGCGTCATGTGCCCCCGCTCGTCCAGCACCGGCACCGTCTCCGTGAACCGGCCCGACCCCTGGAGGCGCAGCACGTCGGTCACCGGCTCGTCGTGGGCGAGGAACGCGACGTACTCCGCGATGCCCCCGTCGTAGCGGAAGACCTCCTCGCGCGGCTCCTCCCCCCGGAGGTCGCGGACGCTGATCTCGAGGCCCGGCACGATGTAGGCCGTCTGCCGGGCCCGCGTGACGAGGTCGTCGAAGACGAAGGTGGCGTCGCTGGTGAAGATCTGCCGGTCGGGCCAGAACCGCACGCGGGTGCCCGTGCCCGACGTGGCCGTGACGCGGGGGCCCTTGCGGGTCAGTCCGGAGCGCGGCTCGAACTCGACACCCGGACCGTCGCCGTCGAAGACGCCGGGGACACCGCGGCGGAACGACATCCCCTGGCGGGCCGGGGGGCGGTCGATGTCGACGTCGAGCCGGGTCGACAGCGCGTTGACGACGGAGGCGCCGACCCCGTGGAGGCCGCCCGACGCCGCGTAGGAACCGCCGCCGAACTTCCCGCCCGCGTGGAGCTTGGTGTAGACGACCTCGACGCCCGGCAGGCCGGTGCGCGGCTCGACGTCGACCGGGATGCCGCGGCCGTCGTCGTGGACCTCGACGGACCCGTCGGGGTGCAGCACCACCTCGATGGCGCTCGCGTGGCCACCGAGGGCCTCGTCCACGCCGTTGTCGATGATCTCCCACAGGCAGTGCATGAGGCCGCGCGTGTCGGTCGACCCGATGTACATCCCCGGCCGTTTGCGCACGGCCTCGAGGCCCTCGAGGACCAGGAGGTTCGCGGCGTTGTAGGTCGTGTCGATGGTGGCGATCTCCTCGTGCGACGCGGCGCATCGGTCGACGGCGCCGTGGCCCGCAATCTACCGGCGGGCACGGACGGTTCCGGGGATCGGGCGCGCGTGGGGCCGGGTGATCTCGACCCACGGGCGGAACTTCTCCCGAAATGCACCGTTGGAGCGGGTGGGAGGACAAGGATGGCAGTGCAGCCGGTCCACCCCCGACCAATCCAGGAGTGGGGCCGGTCGCGAACGGGTACAGCAGCACATGATGGGATTCGACATGTCATCCCCGCCACAGCACCACGGGAATGTTTTCCCCGACGGCTAGGTTGGGCCAGGCACCGAGAGAAAAGAGGCCGATGTGACCACTGCAGTTGCCCCCAACACCCCGGCACTGACGGCGTCGGACCGCTGCGACCGTTGCGGCGCCCAGGCCTACCTGCGTGTCGAGCTCGCCAGCGGCGGCGAGCTCCTGTTCTGCGCCCACCACGCTCGTCAGCACGGCGACGCGCTGCGTTCGGTGGCCGCGAACGTCCAGGACGAGACGCACAAGCTGGCGTCGACCCCTGGCAACGCGCCGGCAGACGAGCGCTGACCAGCCCCCGCAGCTGCCCGAGCCGCAGCTGACCCCGACGACCACCACGGCGACCCCGGACCCACAGGTCCGGGGTCGTCGTGCGTCCGGGAGGATGGATCCGTGACCTCGACCGACGCCATCGTGGCCCTGCTGCTCCTCGTCGGGATCTTCGGCATCGTCGTGCCGATCCTGCCCGGCACCCTCCTCATCGGCAGCACGCTCCTGGTGTGGGCGATCCTGACCGGTGGTGCCGCCTGGTGGTGGTTCGCGGCCATCGTGGTGGTGCTGCTCGTCGGCACGGTGGTGCAGTACGCCGTGCCCGGCAAGCGCCTCAAGGCCGCCGGCATCCCCACCCGCACGCTGCTCCTCGGCGGCGTGCTGGGCGTGGTCGGCTTCTTCGTGGTGCCGGTGGTCGGTCTCGTGATCGGCTTCGTGCTCGGCGTCTACCTCGCGGAGACCGCCCGGGTCGGTCGCGAGGAGGCCTGGCCCTCCACGGTCCACGCCCTCAAGGCCGTCGGCCTCAGCATGGCCATCGAGGCCACCGCCGCCGTCGTCGCGAGCAGCATCTGGGTCGTCGCCGCCTTCCGGCTCTGACCTCCTGCCCCCGCACGCACCGCGGCGCCGCTCCCCCGAGGGGGAACGGCGCCGCGGCGTACGACGGGGTGCGTCAGTCCAAGTAGTCCCGCAGCACCTGCGAGCGCGACGGGTGCCGCAGCTTGCTCATCGTCTTCGACTCGATCTGGCGGATGCGCTCACGCGTCACGCCGTAGACCTTGCCGATCTCGTCGAGCGTCTTCGGCTGGCCGTCGGTGAGGCCGAACCGCATCGACACGACGCCGGCCTCGCGCTCCGACAGGGTGTCGAGCACTGCGTGGAGCTGCTCCTGCAGGAGCGTGAACGACACCGCGTCGGCCGGGACGATCGCCTCGGAGTCCTCGATGAGGTCACCGAACTCGGAGTCGCCGTCCTCGCCGAGGGGCGTGTGCAGCGAGATGGGCTCGCGGCCGTACTTCTGCACCTCGACGACCTTCTCGGGCGTCATGTCGAGCTCCTTGGCGAGCTCCTCGGGCGTCGGCTCCCGGCCGAGGTCCTGCAGCATCTGGCGCTGGACGCGGGCGAGCTTGTTGATGACCTCGACCATGTGGACCGGGATGCGGATGGTGCGCGCCTGGTCGGCCATCGCGCGGGTGATGGCCTGGCGGATCCACCACGTCGCGTACGTCGAGAACTTGTAGCCCTTCGTGTAGTCGAACTTCTCGACCGCACGGATCAGACCGAGGTTGCCCTCCTGGATGAGGTCGAGGAAGAGCATGCCGCGACCCGTGTAGCGCTTCGCGAGCGAGACGACGAGGCGCAGGTTGGCCTCCAGCAGGTGGTTCTTCGCGCGACGACCGTCGTCGGAGATCCACTCGAGCTCCTCGAGCACCTTGGGCGTGATCTTGCCGCCCTTGGCGAGCTTCTCCTCCGCGAAGAGGCCGGCCTCGATGCGCTTGGCGAGCTCGACCTCCATCTCCGCGTTGAGGAGGGGGACCTTGCCGATCTGCTTCAGGTAGTCCTTGACCGGGTCCGCCGTGGCGCCCGCGACCATGACCTGCTGCTCGGGCTCGTCGGTGTCGTCGGCCGCGGAGACGACGAACGACGCCTCCTTCTCGTCCTGCTTGATCGTGGGGTCCGCCGCGACGTCCTTCTCGAACTGGTCGTCCGGGATGTCGGGCAGGACCTTCTTGCCGTCGGGGCCGATCTCCACCGGCGCCTGCGCCGCGTCGTCGCCCGTGTCGAGGTCGCCGAGGTCGACCTCCTCGAGCTCCGCCTCGTCCACGGCGTCCTCGGGCTCGTCGGCGGCGGGTGCCGCCTTCGCGGCCGTCTTCGCCGGCGCGGCCTTCGTGGCGGCCGGCTTCTTGGCCGCCGCCTTCTTCGCCGCGGCGCTCGTGGTCTTGCGGGCGGTCGACGCCGCGACGGCACGGGTGCCGGCGGCCGAGAGCTCCACGGTGATCCCGTGGCTGCTCAGGTGGGCCAGCAGCGCCTTGAGGTGCGCCGGCTCGATCGCCGCGTCCTCGCTCGCCTGTCGGACGGCCTCGGGGGAGACCACCCCCGCGGCGGACCCCTGCTCGACCAGTGCGGTCACGGCGGGGTGGGCGAGCACCTCTGCGGGGAGCTTCTTGCGCGTGATCGAAGCCACGAACACCTCTCGTCAACTACTTCCGGGCGCGGCAGAGCCAGGATCTTGTCAAGCGCCGCTCCGGCAATGATGCCACGCCGCCGAAGCGTCCCCACCCCCGGCAGGGTGCGACGGGACTCCGCGGCCCCCTGCGCGCCGACGTCCCGGGGCCGAGCCGGGGCCGAGCCGGGGTCGGGACGGGTCCGCGCGGGTCCGCGCGGGTACCGGTCCGCGTCCCTGCTTCCCTCCCCGAGGAGACCACGATGAAGGCAGTCACCTGGCACGGCCCGCAGGACATGCGCTACGAGGAGGTCCCCGACGCGCGCATCGAGGAACCCACCGACGTGCTCGTGCGGATCACCTCTACCGGCCTGTGCGGTTCCGACCTCCACCTCTACGGCCCGCTGTCCCCGTTCATGACCGCGGGCGACATCGTGGGCCACGAGCCCATGGGGGTGGTCGAGGAGGTCGGCTCCGCGGTGTCGTCGCTCGCCGTCGGCGACCGCGTCGTCGTGCCGTTCAACGTCAGCTGCCAGGAGTGCTGGACCTGCCGCCAGGGCCTGAACAGCCAGTGCGAGACGACGCAGAACCGCGACCAGGGCACCGGGGCGAGCCTCTTCGGCTACAGCCAGCTCTACGGCAGTGTGCCCGGCGGGCAGGCCGAGCTGCTCCGCGTGCCCTTCGGCGACACGCTGCCGGTGAAGGTCCCGCACGGCCCGTCCGACGACCGCTTCCTCTTCCTCAGCGACGTGCTCCCCACGGCCTGGCAGGGCGTGGAGTACGCCGGCGTCGGCGAGGGCGACTCCCTCGTCGTCCTGGGCGCCGGACCCATCGGCGCCATGGCCGCCCGGATCGCGCACCACCGCGGCGTACGCGTCATCGTCGTCGACCCCGAGCAGGACCGTCGGGACCGCGTCGCGGCGCGCGGCATCGAGGTGCTGTCCTCCGAGCCGCGCGACGAGCTCGGCGACCTCGTGCGCGACCTAACGGGCGGGCGCGGGCCCGACGCCGTCCTCGACGCCGTCGGCATGGAGTCGCACGACACCCCGGCCGCCGGACTGGCCCAGAAGGCCGCCGGTCTCCTGCCCGACGTCCTCGCCCAGCCCCTCATGAAGAAGGCGGGCGTCGACCGGCTGGGGGCGCTGACCTCGGCGATCGACCTGGTACGCCGCGGCGGCACCATCTCGATCTCGGGGGTGTACGGCGGCGCCGCCGACCCGCTGCCGATGGTCACCCTGTTCGACAAGCAGCTCCAGCTGCGGATGGGCCAGGCCAACGTGCGCTCCTGGACCGACGAGATCCTGCCGCTGCTCGAGCAGGACGACGACCCGCTCGGCACCGACGAGTTCGCCACGCACCACCTGCCGCTGTCGGAGGCCCCGGAGGCCTACCGGGCGTTCCGCGACAAGGCGCCCGGGATGGTGAAGGTGGTCTTCCAGCCGTGAGCACGGCCCGCGCCCGCACGTGGGACGGGATCGACCCGCGCCGTACGGGGCGGGCGGGCGCCCGGGTGCGCCGCGTGGGCATGGGCGTGCTCGCCGCGGTCGTCGTGGCCGGCGCGTGCGGCACGTGGGGGGTCCGCACCGCGACGGCCACGGCGACGACGGACGGCCTCCGGCTCGAGGTCGACTTCCCCCGCGTGGCCCGGCCGGGCCTCGACGTCACGTTCGCCGTGACGGTCGAGGACCCGGCCGGCCTGCCCGCCACGGTGGACGTGGGGATCGACGCGGCGTACCTGCACCTCTTCGAGGCGCAGGCGATCCAGCCGGAGCCCGCGTCGCAGGTGCGCCGCGGGGACCAGGTGGTGCTCACCTTCGAGACCGTGCCGGGCACCACGACGCTGGTCGTCGAGCTCGACCACTACGTGCAGCCCAGCGCCCTGCGCGGCACGGACGCCCGGGTCACGGCCACGGTGCCGGACGGGCGGACCGTGGTCGTGGACGCGCCGCTGCTCATCGCCCCGTGACCCCTCGCCCCCGGGAGTGACCCATGGACATCGTGCTGCGCGCCGCCGTCGTCTTCGTGTTCCTCTGGCTCGTCACCCGCGCCGTCGGGCGCACCACGCTGGGCGAGCTCTCCACCTTCCAGCTCGTGCTGTTCGTGACCATGGGCGACCTCGCCCAGCAGGGCGTCACACAGCAGGACTACTCGATGACCGGCGTGGTGCTGGCCATCGGCACGTTCGCGTCGCTGACGGTGCTGCTCTCCTGGCTCACCTACCGCTGGCCGCAGCGCCTCGTCTGGTTCCGCGGCGCGCCGGTCGTCGTCGTGCGCGACGGCGAGCCCGTCGCCGCCGCGCTGCGGCACCACCGGCTCTCCGTGCCCGACCTCGTCGCCGCCGCCCGGCAGAACGGTGTCCGCCACCTCGCCGACGTCGAGGTCGCCGTGCTCGAGGCGGACGGCAGGATCTCGTTCTTCACCCAGGAGCCCGCGACGCCGACCGATCCCTGACCGGCAAGAGCGTCAGGGGCCGTCGGGCAGGTCCACGTCGTGGGGCACTCCCCCGGCGGCCACGATCCGCTCGGCCAGGTCGCGCACCCGCACGTTGCCCCCGCGCGCCCAGCGCTGGAGCAGCGCGAACGACGCATCCAGCGGCACGCGTCCCGACGCGGCGAGCATCCCCTGCGCCACCCCGATCAGGTGGCGCGACTCCGCAGCCTCGGCGAGCGTGACCGTGCGGCGCAGCGCGGCCCACGCCGCCGACACGTGCACGGCGAGGAGGAGCAGGACCTCCAGGTCCTCGCGCCCGAACGCGCCCGGCCGCAGGGCGTGGACCGCCAGCACCCCGAGCGGTTCGTGCCGGTCGTGGAGGCCCGTCGGCATCAGCTGGACGCACACCAGCGACCGCGGTCCGCCCGCCTCGGGACGCCCGCCCCAGCCGGGCCAACGCCGGTCGTGGGCGGCGTCCTCGACGAGGAGGCCGTCGGGGTCCTGCACGGCCGTCAGCGTGGGACCGGCGCCCAGCTCGCGCTGGAGCGCCTCGTCGCGGCGGGCGACCCCGTCGGTGGCGGCGATCGTCTCGAGCCGGCCCCGACGACGACGCGCGACGACGGCCGAGCCGTCGCCGTGCACGAGCTCGGTCGCGCGGCGCGCGGCGCACCGCGTCAGCTCGACCTCGTCGGGGGCGGCCGCCAGCTCGGCGGCGACCCGGGCGAGGAAGTCCGCGATCTCGAGCGGACCGTCCGCCGCTCTCACGGCGACCCGTCTCCGCCGCGCGGGGCGCCGAAGGTGATCGCCGACAACGGCAGCGCGGGCTGCCGGTAGAGGTCCTCGAGGTGCTCGAGGCTGGTGCGGTGGCGGTCCTCGTCCGGGGTCAGCACGGCATCCTCCACGAGCACCACCCGGAGGTCGTGCGCGTAGGCGTCCGCCGCGGTCGCCGCCACGCACGACTCGGTCGAGATGCCCACCAGCGCGACGCGCTCGACGCCCCGGGACCGGAGCAGGTCGAGCAGGTCCGTGCCGTGGAAGGCGCTGTCCCGCGTCTTCTCGACGACGACCCAGTCGCCGTCGGGAGCGTCGGGACGCACCGTGGCGAGCTCGCCGACCGGGTGCACGTCGTCGGTGCCGCGGATCATGAACGGGCACTCGTCCTCACGCATGTTGAGCGCCCACGTGGTGGGGTCCTCGGAGTGCACGGTGCGGACCTCGACCACGAGCGCCCCGGCCGCGCGGGCGGCGGTCACCGCCGCGAGGCTGCCCGCGACCACGCGGTCGCGGATGGCGGCGAGCTCGGGAGCGGAGAAGTAGCCCTCCTGCAGGTCGATGACCAGGAGGGCCGTCGTGGTGTCGGCCATGCCCGTCCGGTACCCGCCGCCGTCGCGGCGCATGATCCGCGGCGTACGTCGCGGGGCGGGTGTCACCCGGAGGGACGGGGGTACCGGCCGCCGTCCGCACGAACCCCGAGCAGAGGAGACGACGATGGCCGACGCCCTACCCGAGACCTTCCCGGCGCAGCGCCAGGACCCGCCCGGGCTGACCGCCGCGATGGACCCGGTCCCCGACCACGGCGAGGACACCTACGTGGGCCACGGACGGTTGGAGGGGCGCGTCGCCCTCATCACCGGCGGCGACTCCGGCATCGGCCGCGCGGTCGCGCTGGCCTACGCCCGGGAGGGGGCCGACGTCGCCTTCACCCACCTCCCCGAGGAGCAGCCCGACGCCGACGAGACCGCGCGGCTGGTGGAGGAGGCAGGCCGGCGGGTGCTGCCCCTGGCGGTGGACCTGCGCGACTCGGAGACCTGCCGGGCCGTCGTCGAGCGGACGGTCGAGGAGCTCGCCCGTCTCGACGTGCTGGTCAACAACGCCGGCTACCAGATGGCCCGGGGCGGCGGCATCGCCGAGCTCGACGACGAGCACCTCGACCGCACCCTGAAGACCAACCTCTACGCCCTCTTCTGGACGGTGCGGGCGGCCGTGCCGCACCTCAGGGCGAGCCGCGGTTGCGTCATCAACAACGCGTCCATCCAGGCCTACGAGCCGTCGACCAGCCTGGTGGACTACGCAGCGACCAAGGCGGCCATCAACAACGCGACCGTCAACCTGGCGGCCGAGCTCGGTCCCGACGGGATCCGCGTCAACGCGGTCGCGCCGGGGCCGATCTGGACGCCGCTGCAGCCCGCCACCCAGCCGGCCGAGAAGATCGAGCAGCTCGGCTCCGACACGCCCCTGGGACGCGCGGGCCAGCCCGCCGAGGTCGCACCGGCCTTCGTCTTCCTCGCCTCGCCCCGCGACGCGTCGTACGTGTCCGGGACGGTGCTGGGCGTGACCGGGGGCAAGCCGGTCTTCTGAGCGACGGGAAGTGCGGCTGCCGTGGGGCGGTCGGGGTACCGGCGGCACGTGACCGACGACCTCGGCCGCCCTGTCGGCCTGCCCACCACCCGCCCCGGCGGCAGCGTGCCGCTGCTCCCCCAGGTCCCCCGTGAGGAGCCCGACGCGGACGGCGTCCGGACGACGGACTTCGAGGGCCTGGCCATCCGGTGGGACCCCCGCGTGCTGGAGCCGCGCCCGTGGACGGCGGCGCAGTCGACGTGGGCGGCGAAGATCGCCGGCCAGGCGCCGCTCGGTCCGCTGCTCGAGCTGTGCGCCGGCGCCGGTCACATCGGGCTCCTCGCCGCACGGCTGGCGCGACGGGACCTGGTGCAGGTGGACGCCGACCCGGTCGCCTGCGACTACGCGCGGCACAACGCCGCGGCGGCCGGCATCACCACCGAGGTGCGCTGCGGCGACCTGCGGGAGGCGGTGCGCGGGGAGCGGTACCCCGTCGTCGTCGCCGACCCGCCGTGGGTGCCCAGCCACGACGTCGGCACCTTCCCGCTCGACCCCGTCACCGCCATCGACGGCGGCCCCGAGGGCATCGACCTCGCGCTGGCCTGCCTCGACGTCGCGGCCGACGTGCTCCTCCCGGGCGGCAGCGTCGTGATCCAGGTCGGCGGCGTCCACCACCTGCCGGGCCTGAACCAGCACCCGGCGGTGCTCGACGGCCGGCTCGTCTTCGCGGAGGCCCGCGAGTTCGAGCGAGGGCTCCTCGCCCATCTCACCGCGGCGGACTGAGCCTCATCCCCGCGGCTTGATCCGGGCGTGGGTGCCGTCGCACCACGGCGCCCGCCCGGTCGCACCGCACGCGCAGACCGCCACCACGGGACGCTCCACGGGGTGCGCGACGCCGTCCGCGTCGAGCACCTCCTGGGCGCCACGGACGAGCAGCGGACCGCCCGGGCACAGGCGCACCCGCACCGGGTCCGTCGAGCGCGGGCCGGTCACGACGCTGCCCGCTCGGTGTCGACGACGCAGAGCACGGGCGCCGGACGTTGCTCGGTCACCAGCCGGTCGTGGAGTGCCTGCGCCGCCTCGGCGTCGACGAGGAGGCAGGTCGCGGCGCCGAGGAGCACGTCGTCCTCGATGGCCGGGTCCGCCGCCACCGCCGTGCCGCAGATGTCCCCCAGCACGACCTGCTCGTGGACGGCGTCGGCCTCCACGTGCTCATGGAAGTAGGCCGCCACGGCCTCGGGGAACCCGACCCGCTCGGCCCCTGCCGCGATGCGTCGGCACGGGTCGGTGCTCGTCGCCTCGAAGGCCGCCAGGTGCCCGAGCGCCGCCCCGCGCAGGCGTCGCTGCGACCCGAAGAGCGCCATCACGTTGTTGGACAGCAGGGTGGGGGCGTCGACGGTGTCGACGTGGGCGCCGTACGTCGCGTCCAGCCCGGCCGCGCGCATCGCCTCGGCGAAGAGGTGGGAGTGCAGCCGCTCGGGCCGACCCCCGCCGTACTCGTCGTAGAGCAGCTCGGCGTGCGCGACCTTCGCCGGCCCGTCGATCCAGCCGAGCACCCGCACCTGGGGGTCGGTCTCCTTCAGGTGGTAGATGCTGCGGTCGGCCAGGTAGGTCTGGAACTGCTCCCGTGTCGCGTGCTTCTGGAGGTGGCGGGTCAGGGGCGCGCCCGGGGCCTCGCGCACGAGGGCGGCGATGCGGTCCGGGACCGAGCGGCCCGCTGCGCGTGCCTCGTCGACCATCGGGGCGGTGCGGGCGCGGAGGTCCTGCTCGAGGAGGTCCTCGGCGGCCTTGCGCCACGTCAGCACCCGCAGGTCGCGCTCGGCGTCGGGATCGGCGTCGTCGAAGCCGCGGTAGCCCACCTCGTACGCCGTCCACAGCGCCAGCTGGACGTCCGCCTCCCGGAGGTTCGCGGCGGTCGTCGCGGCGACGGCGGCCGTCGCGTCGAACGGGCCGCCGCGGAGGGCGCCGACCACGGCGGCGCTCACGGGTCCACGGGGACGAGGCAGCTGCATGCGCACTCCTGGTGTCGGACGGGCTCGCCGGGCGCGGCGCCGGTACCCCCCAACCGTCGGTCCAGACCTCCCTCCGGCCGCGGTCGCGTCGTACGGTGCGAGACGGTGGGCGACCACGGGGTCGACCACGGGGCCGGGTACCGGTCCGCAGCGGGTCGAGGAGGTCGCACGTGGTGCAGCAGGAGGACGCCGGGCACCCGGTGACGGACGCGATGCTCGACCGCAACTGGAGCGAGCTCATGCAGGAGCTGCGGGTCGTGCAGACCGGCGTGCAGCTCCTCACCGGCTTCCTCGTGACGATCCCGTTCACGCAGCGGTTCACGGAGCTCGACGCCTACCAGCGCGGGCTCTACGTCGTGCTCCTCGTCGGATCGGTGCTGACGACGGGCCTGCTCGTGGCGCCCGTCGCCTACCACCGCATCCTGTTCCGGCAGCGCCGTCGGCCCTGGCTCGTCGCCGCCGCCAACACCCTCGCCCGCGCCGGGCTGCTCCTGCTGGCGCTGGTCTGCGCCGGCGTCGTCCACTTCGTCGGGGACCTGGTGCTCGGTCGCGGACCGGGGCTGGCGCTGGCGCTCGCCGTGCTCGCCGTGCTGGTCGGCACCTGGACGCTGGCACCGCTGCTGGCGGGCCGAAAGGCGCGCTGACGGACCGGCCCAGGCGGCCATCCTCAACACGGCGAAAATTGTTTGTTGATATTCCTGGTCTGGACCACCGGGGACCGCTACGTTCAGATGAGCGGCGCCTCGGCTCCGTCACACACACCAGCTCAAGCCAGCGGCTGGACAGCACCCGAGTGAACCGGGACTCAGGATGCTCTCGCAGGACAGCTCGACCGTTTCGTTCCTTCCGTCCATCGGCACCGGCAGCACCCCGGCGTCGACCGTCCCCCGTCCCGCCACCCCCCGGCGCGACGAACGAGAAGCGCGACGGGCCGCCACCACCACCCACCTCCACGCCGCCGAGGTCGCCCCTGACGAGGCGGCCCGCGACGAGGCGCTGCGTGAGGTGGTCGTGGCCAACATGGGCGTCGCCCGCGCCCTCGCCGCCCGCCAACGCAACCGCGGCATCCCGCTCGAGGACCTCGAGCAGGTGGCCTACCTCGCGCTCGTGCGGGCCGCCAGCCACTTCGACCCCGGACAGGGCAAGGACTTCCTGACCTATGCCGTGCCCTGCATCCGCGGGGAGCTGCGGCGCCACTTCCGCGACCTGGGCTGGATGGTGCGCCCGCCGCGGGACGTGCAGGAGAACCAGTCCGCCGTCATCCGGGCCCGTGACCGGCTCGCGGGCGACCACGGCGACCGGGTGCCCGACGAGGCGATCGCCCGGGAGCTCGACATCCCGGTCGCGGTCGTGCAGCAGGCGCTGCGGGCCGAGGGCTGCTTCCGGCCCGTGTCCCTCGACGCTCCCCTGCCCATCGGGCAGGCCGGGCCCGCGGAGACCGCGATCGACCACGAGCGCGACCACGAGGTGGTCGAGATGCGTACGACGCTGCAGCCCGCCCTGCGGCGTCTGGACGCCCGGGAGCGTCGCATCCTCGTGATGCGGTTCTTCCAGGACCGCACCCAGCAGGAGATCGCCGACGAGCTCGGCGTGACCCAGACGCAGGTGTCGCGGCTGCTCTCCGGCATCCTGCAGCAGCTGCGGGAGGCCGTCGGCGTGGCCGCCTGACGTTGCCGCGCCGTCCGCACGGACCGCCACCGCCCACCTCTGCTCCCGCAGGGGTGGGCGGTGTCGCGTGGCGGTCGCGCGGCGCAGGGTCAGGCCTTGGCCGCCGCCTTCTTCGACTTCTTGTAGTCCCGCACCTTCTGCAGCGAGTCGGCGTCGACGACGTCGGCGACGGAGCGGTGCCCGTCGAGCGCGTAGTCCCCCACGGCCGTCTCCCAGCCGTCCGGGCGCACGCCGCGCTGCTTGGCCAGCAGCGCGACGAAGATCTGCGCCTTCTGCTTGCCGAAGCCGGGCAGGGCCATGACGCGCTTGAGCAGGTCCTTGCCGGAGGTCGCCTCGGTCCAGATGCGGGACGCGTCCCCGCCGTGCTCGTCCTCGACGATGCGGGCGAGCTCCTGGAGCCGTGCGGCCATCGAGCCGGGGAACCGGTGGATCGCCGGGGTCGTCGCGCACAGGGCGGCGAACTCGTCGGGATCGGCCGCCGCGATCCGCGCCGGTTCGAGGGTGCCGAACCGGTCGAGCACCTTCGCGGGGCCGCGGAAGGCGTGCTCCATCGGGTACTGCTGGTCGAGCATCATCCCGACGAGCAGGGCGAACGGGTCGGAGTCGAGGACCTGGTCGGCCTCGGCGTCACCGGTGATCTGGATGGCCATGGGGGCATGCTGCCACGTCGCGCGGCGCACCCCCTCGACCCTGCCCAGGGCTCAGGAACCGACCTTGACCGCGAGCACGGGCGCGTGGGCGTCGAGCAGGATGCGCTGGGCGTTGCTGCCCAGCAGCAGCTTGCCCACCGGCGTGCGGCGGCGCAGCCCGATGACGATGAGGTCGGCACCGACCTCCTCGGCGATGGCGAGCAGGTCCTCGGCCGGGTCGAACGCGCTCGTGCTGACCCGCACCTCGTGGTCGACCCCGGCGGCCTCCAGGCGCGCGCGGGCGGCGTCGACGTCGGTCTCGACGTGGTCGCCCCGGGTCGAGCTGACGAGCACGATGCGGGCGTCGCGCAGGGCGGCCTCCTCCAGCGCCCGGCCGAGCGCGGCCTCCCCCTCCGGCTTGGGGACGTACCCCACCACGATCGTCGTCACGGCGACCTCCTCGGTTCGACGGCGGCGAGCGCGGATCGCCGCGCACCTGCTCGCACGCTAGCCGATCGCACCGCTGTGGAGAACGGCTCGCGCCGGGCGCGGCGCGAAGGCAGGCTGGGCGGGTGGGAACCGCGACGGGGGCCGGAGCCGCGGAGGTGCCGCCGGGCACCTCCTCCGACGAGCTGCGCCGCCTGGTGCTGGACCTCATCGCGCAGGGCCGCCACCGCACCTTCCCCGCGTTGGTGCACGTGGGGCGTCCGGGCCGGCACCGGTCGCTCGTGGTCGCGGACATCGACGACCACGCGCTCCGCACCGACGTGCTCGCGGCGCTCATCGGGTCGGCGGACGAGGCGCCGCTGGTGTGGCTGACCCGGCCGGGCGAGCCCGCGGTCGAGGACGACGACCAGGCCTGGTCGCGCGCCGTGCGGGCGGCGGCCGCCGAGGTCGGGCGGTCGACCCCCTTCGTCGTCGTCACGCGACGCGGCTGGGTCGACCCGGCGCACGGTCACGGACGCACCTGGCGACGCCTGCGCGACCGTCGGCCGCGTTGAGGCTGCTCAGCGCGTGGCCGGCACGTCCCACGTGTGGACGGGCTCGTTCGAGTGCATGTGTTCGCGGTAGTCCCGCAGGGCGCGGCGCAACGCCTCGGGGCGCTCGACCGAGCCCTCGGCGTGCACGCGGCGCACGAACCACTCCGCGCCGTTGGTGCCCTGGAGGCACCGCTGCTCGATGACACCGAGCAGCCGGTCGGCCTCGGCGGACTCGGCGCCCCAGGCCAGCAGGCCGTCGTGGGCGAGGGGCAGCAGTCGACGCAGCACGAGCTCCGTCGCGGCGGCCTGGCCCACGCCCGGCCAGTAGACCTCGGCCTCGATCCCGTGGCGCGCACCGAGGTGGAAGTTCTCCTCGGCGGCGCTGAAGGACATGCGCGACCAGACGGGCCGGTCCTCCTCGACGAGGGCGCGCACCAGCCCGAAGTAGAAGGCGGCGTTCGCCATGGTGTCGACCACCGTCGGACCGGCGGGCAGCACCCGGTTCTCGACGCGCAGGTGCGGCACCCCGTCGGCGATGTCGTAGACGGGCCGGTTCCAGCGGTAGATCGTGCCGTTGTGGAGCCGCAGCTCGGCGAGCGACGGCACACCGCCGTCGGCGAGCACGGCCGCGGGGTCCTCGTCCTCGACGACGGGCAGCAGCGCCGGGAAGTAGCGGACGTTCTCCTCGAACAGGTCGAAGACCGAGGTCACCCAGCGCTCGCCGAACCACACCCGAGGGCGCACGCCCTGCGCCTTCAGCTCCTCGCTGCGCGTGTCGGTCGCCTGCTCGAAGAGCGGGATCCGGGTCTCCCGCCACAGCTCGCGCCCGAGCAGGAACGGCGAGTTCGCCCCGAGCGCCAGCTGGATGCCCGAGATGGCCTGGGACGCGTTCCAGTAGGCCGCGAAGTCCTCCGGGGAGGTCTGCACGTGGAGCTGCGTGCTCGTGCACGCCGCCTCGGGGACGATCGAGTCGGTGGCGGTCTCCAACCGCTCGACGCCCTTGACGTCGATGACGATGTCCTCGCCCCGCGCCGCGAGGATCTGCTCGCTCAGCAGCGCGTAGCGCGGGTTGGGGCTCAGCGACGCGGGGGTCATGTGGCCGTGGCCCAGCGTCGGGAGGACGCCGATCATGACGAGGTGCGCGCCCAGCGGCGCGCTGGCGGTCTCGGCGTCGTTGAGGCTGCGCCGCAGCGACTCCTCGAACACGGTGAGCCCGCCGGGGGCACCGGGACCGGCGGGACGGAGCCGGGCCGGCGCCACGTTGATCTCGACGTTGAACTGCCCCAGCTCGGTCTGGAAGTCGGGGTCGGCGACCGCGTCGAGCACCTCCGCGCTCGACAGCGACGGCTCCTCGTGCGCGTCGACGAGGTTGAGCTCGACCTCGAGACCCGTCATCGGGTCCTCCGCCGCGAACGCCGGCTCGCGCAGCATGGTGGCGAGCACGTCCAGCGAACGACGGACCTTCTCGCGGTGCCGCGTGCGATCGGCCCGCGAGAACTCCTGGTGATCGACCTCCTCGCCCATGTCGGCAGCGTAGTGGTCCGGTCCGCACGGCGGCCCCGCACGCGACGGCGTCTCATCCCGGGTCTCGCTCCGGCCCTCGTCCCGGGGCTCACGCCGGGTCGCCGAGCGCTGCGGTCACCTCCGCCCACCACGACGGCGGTGCCGCCGCCTCCAGGAAGTCCCGCACCAGCCGGCCGAGGGGGTGCTCCGGCTCCTCCGCGAGGCACGCGTCGACGGCACACCACGCGAGGGCGCCCGACCCGTCCAGCCACGCGGTCAGGCCCGCGAGCGCGGCGGGCCCCGAGCGCCACCCGTCGGGCGCGCGGCGGACGAGGTCCAGCCAGACCTCGACGTGGCGCGCGGCCTCCGGACGGCCGACGCCGGCCCACGCCGCGTCGCGGTGCCGGCCGAGCCGCAGCGCGACGAGGAGCCGCGCGGCGTCCTCCACGTCCAGCGGGCTCCCCGAGCGCGCCGCCCGGGCGACGGTCTCCCCCACCCACCGGGACTCGGCTGGACCGGGCCGTGGCGCGCCACGGCGCTCGACGGCGGCGGCGAGCGGACCTCGCACGTCTTCCCCCGCCGGGGCCAGGAGCTCGGCCAGCTCCTCGCGGCTGCCGAGGACGACCCGGCCGTGCAGCACCGCCGCGGCCCGCACCGGATGGCTCTCGTTCCGGTACGGCGCGGACCCGTCGGCAGCGCCGTTGGCGTCACCCGCGGCGTACCAGCGCTCCCCGTCGGCCCGCAGCAGCGCGATGACGGTGATCCCCGCCGCGGCGCACGACGCCTCGAGCCGGTCGGCCGTGGCCGCGCCGAGGCGGGCGTCCCGCGTGTAGACCACGGCCGCGACGGACGCGACCCCGTGACGCCGGCACGGCGCGACCGCGGCGTCGACGACCTCGGCGAGCGCCGTCGGCGGGTCGTCGGGACCGGGCAGCCCGATCCTCAGGTGGGGTCCGGTCGCGCCCCGACCCCCGGAGGCGTCGGGCCGCGAACGTCCCCCCGCCCCGAAGCTCAGCAGCACGAGGGAGTGCTGCGGCTCGAAGCCGAGCACCACGGGGACGGTGGCGAGCAGGTCGTCGGGCGTCCGCAGGCGCAGGGTCAGCGGTGCCGAGGAGTCGGGGCCGGGCGTGGGGTCGTCGGTGGTCATGCACGGTGCTCTCCCCCGGCGGCGACGCCCGCTCCCGGCGGATCCGCCGCCTGGGGACGACCGCGTCGTACCGGTGTCCTGTGGACGACCAGGGGGCCGACTACCGTGGTCGGGTGCCACCCCCGACGCCCGCGATCCCCCCGTCCTCCGGGGCGGGCGCGGCGGGTCGTCGGGCGCACGCGTCGATCCTCCACCTCGACCTCGACGCCTTCTTCGCGGCCGTGGAGCAGCGCGACAAACCGTCGCTGCGCGGCAAGCCGGTCGTGGTCGGCGGCACCAGCGGGCGGGGCGTGGTGGCGACGGCCTCCTACGAGGCGCGCGCCTTCGGCGTGCGCTCCGCCATGTCGACCCGCGAGGCGCGGGCGCGGTGTCCCCACGCGGCCTACCTGCGGGGCCGGTTCGACGCCTACCGCGAGGCGAGCGGCGTCGTCATGGGGATCCTGCGCTCCGTCTCCCCGCTGGTGGAGCCCCTCTCGCTCGACGAGGCCTTCGTGGACCTCGCCGCGGCCGACGACCCGCTGCTGCCCGACCTCGAGCCGCCGACGGTGCGGGCGTTCGCCGAGACGCTCCGCGCCCGCGTGCACGAGGCCACGGGCGGGCTGACCGCGTCGGTCGGGATCGGCACGTCGAAGCTCGTCGCCAAGATCGCCAGCGACCTCGACAAGCCGGACGGTCTGGTCCTCGTGCCGCCCGGCGGCGAGCAGGAGCTGCTGCGTCCGATGACGGTCACGGTCATCCCCGGCGTCGGACCCGCCACGGCCGAGCGCCTGCGTCGGGCCGGGGTGCGGACGGTCGCCGACCTCGAGTCGCTGAGCGTGGACGAGCTCGTCCGGCAGCTCGGCACCGCCCACGGGCGGTCGCTGCACGAGCTGGCCCGCGCCCACGACCTGCGCCCCGTGGTGGCGGAGCGCGAGGCCAAGTCAGTGAGCGTCGAGAGCACGTACGAGCACGACATCACCGACCCGGCCGTCATGGCAGACGTGCTGATCCGGCAGGCGACCGGTGTCGCCACCCGGCTGGCCGCGGCGGGGCTGTCCGGACGCACCGTCACCATCAAGGTGCGCTTCTCGGACTTCACCACCCTCAACCGGTCGGCCACCCTCCCGGCTCCCGTCGACGCGGCCGGCCCCATCGCGCGCGTCGCCCGCGCGCTCCTGGGTGACCTCGTCGGCGCCGCGGAGCGTGACGTGCGCAGCGGCGTACGCCTCCTCGGCGTCGGCGTCTCCGGCCTCGCCGACTGGGTGCAGGACGACCTCTTCAGCGTGCTGGAGCCCGAGGCACCCGCCGCTACGGGGACGGACGTCGGCGACACGCCCGTGGAGGAGCCAGCAGCGGCACCGCCCGGCGCGTCTCCCCCGGAGCCCCCGCGGGAGTGGGCCGCCGGCGCCGACGTCGAGCACGACGAGCACGGGCGCGGCTGGGTCTGGGGCGCCGGTCGCGGTGTCGTGACCGTCCGCTTCGAGACGGCGACGACACCGCCCGGCCCCGTGCGGTCCTTCCGCGCCGACGACCCGGCCCTCCACGCCTGGGTGCGGCCGGCGCCCGTCGTGGACCCGCTCGAGGACGCCGGAGCCGTCGGGGCCGTCGGGACCGTCGGGGCCGTCGGGGCCGTGCTGCCTGTGGAGGAGCCCGGAGAACTGTCGGGGGGCATGGCCTAGCCTCGCGGCATGGTCGAGAACGAAGGCGCTCCCGCTCAGCCCCCCGTCGCCGCAGCCCGCCCCGTGACGACGGTCCACCACGGCCACGAGCGCACGGACGAGTACGACTGGCTGCGCGACAAGGACGACCCCGAGGTGATCGCCTACCTCGAGGCGGAGAACGCGTGGACCGAGGCGCGCACCGCCCACCTCGCCGACCTGCGCTCCGCCATCTTCGACGAGATCCGGGCCCGCACGCAGGAGACCGACCTCTCCGTGCCCACCCGCAACCGGGGGTACTGGTACTACTCGCGCTCCTTCGAGGGCCGGGAGTACGGCGCGTCCTGCCGCGTCCCGGTGACCGACCCGTCCGACTGGACGCCGCCGCGGCCTGCCGCGGACTGCTCCCCCGACGAGCCGGCCCTCCCCGGGGAGGAGCTGCTCCTCGACCTCAACGCCCTCGCCGAGGGCCACGACTTCTTCTCCCTCGGGGGGTCGTCCATCAGCCCGACGACCACGCTGCTGGCCTACGCGACCGACACCGTCGGCGACGAGCGCTACACGGTGCGGTTCAAGGACCTCACGACCGGCGGCCTGCTCGACGACGAGCTGACCGGCGTGCTCGGGGGCGTGACGTGGAGCCGCGACTCGGCGAGCTGCTACTACACGACCGTCGACGACACGTGGCGCCCCGACAAGGTGTGGCGCCACGTGCTCGGCACCCCCCAGGCCGACGACGAGCTGGTCTACCACGAGTCCGACGCGCGCTACTGGACCGGCATCGGCCGCTCGCGCAGCGACCGCTTCCTCATGGTCGTGAGCGGCTCGAAGACCACCACCGAGTGCCGCTTCCTCGACTTCGACGACCCGGACGCCGGCTTCCGCGTCTTCGCCGAGCGCGTCGACGGGGTGGAGTACGGGATCGAGCACGCCCGCATCGCCGGGCGCGACGTGTTCCTGGTCCTGCACAACGTCACCGGCCCGGACTTCGAGATCGGGGTGGCGCCCGTCGCGCCCACCGGCTCCGACGACTGGGAACCGCTGGTCCCGCACGACCCGGCCGTGCGGCTCGAGGCCGTCGACGCCTTCGCCGGCCACCTCGTCGTCCACCAGCGGAGCGAGGGCCTCACCCAGCTGCGGATCATCGAACTGCCGGCCGAGCCCACCTCGGCCACCGGGCTCGGTGACGACTACCTGGTCTCGTTCGACGACGAGCTCTACACGATCGAGTCCGGGGGCAACCCGGCGTTCGACCAGCCGACCGTCCGCGTCGGCTACACCACGCTCGCGGTCCCCTCGTCGGTCTACGACTACGACGTGCGCGACCGCTCGCTGCACCTCCTCCGCCGCACGCCGGTGCTCGGCGGCTACGAGCCGTCGGACTACGTCGAGCAGCGCCTGTGGGCGGAGGCGGAGGACGGCGAGCGGGTGCCGATCTCGTTGGTCGCGCGTCGTGAGGTCGCCGACGCCGTCGCGGCCGGCACGCCCGCGCCGCTCCACCTCTACGGCTACGGCTCCTACGAGGCGTCGATGGACCCGTACTTCTCGATCGCCCGCCTCTCCGAGCTCGACCGCGGCGCCGTCTTCGCGATCGCCCACGTGCGCGGCGGCGGCGAGATGGGCCGGCGGTGGTACGACCAGGGGAAGATGGAGCACAAGCAGAACACCTTCTCCGACTTCATAGCGTGCGGCCGCCACCTCGTCGCCACCGGGTGGACCACCCCGGAGCGCATGATCGCGGAGGGCGGCAGCGCGGGCGGGCTGCTCGTCGGGGCCGTGCTCAACCAGGCGCCCGAGCTCTGGGGCGGGGTCGTCGCCAACGTGCCGTTCGTCGACGCGCTCACCTCGATGCTGGACTCCTCCCTCCCGCTCACCGTGGGCGAGTACGAGGAGTGGGGCAACCCCGAGGCCGACCCCACGGCGTACGAGCGGATGGCCGCGTACGCGCCGTACGACAACGTCGCGGCGATCGACTACCCGCCGGTGCTCGCCGAGACGTCGCTCAACGACACCCGGGTGCTCTACGTCGAGCCCGCCAAGTGGGTGGCCCGCCTCCGGGCCCGCGCGGTGGGTCGGCGCGACGTGCTCCTGCGCACCGAGATGGCCGCCGGACACGGCGGTGTGTCGGGTCGCTACCAGGCGTGGAAGGACCGGGCGTTCAGCCTCGCGTGGATCCTCGACCGCATGGGTCTGGCCGAGGTCGAGCCGCGGCGTACCGGGGTCGGAGACACCCCGGCGGAAGCCCGCTCCTGAGACCTGTCCCCGGGGACTGAGAAGTCCCTGAGATTCGCCTCCGGCGGCAACTCTGGGGAGCTCCCGCACGTCAGGGTCTGACGAGAGGCACCACGGGGAACCGGTCGTGACCGGGACCCATCGGGAATCCCCGCGGTGCCGAAGCAGTTACATCACACGTGCGGCGCGCCACCCCGGCGCTGCACCGACGAGGAGGGCGGGTCACATGTCCACACGCACCATGACCGCACGAGCCACCGGCGACCGCGACATCGAGGGTCGCGACAGCGTCGGTCTCTACCTGGACGAGATCGCCCGCACGCCGCTGCTGGACGCGGTGACCGAGGTGGAGCTGGCGAAGACGATCGAGGCCGGTCTCTACGCGCAGCACCTGCTGGAGACGGGCCGCATCGGCCGTCGCAAGGGCGGCGCCCCGAAGTCGGCCACCCGCGAGGAGCTCGAGTGGCTGGTGGAGGAGGGTGAGCGCGCGGTCGACACCTTCATCCAGGCCAACCTGCGCCTCGTCGTCTCGATCGCCCGCAAGTACGGCCGGTCGCAGATGCCGATGCTCGACCTCATCCAGGAGGGCAACACCGGGCTGATCCGCGCGGTCGAGAAGTTCGACTACGCCAAGGGGTTCAAGTTCTCGACGTACGCCACCTGGTGGGTGCGCCAGGCCATCACCCGCGGCATCGCGCAGCAGGCGCGGGTCGTCCGGCTCCCCGTCCACGTGGTGGAGGAGCTCAACCAGGTCAGCGGCGCCCGGCGCACGCTCGAGCGTCAGCTCGGCCGCGACCCGGAGCCGGAGGAGATCGCCGTGGAGCTCGGCATGACCGTCGAGCGCGTCGCCGACCTCATGTCGTGGGGTCGTGAGCACGTCAGCCTCGACTCCCCCGTCGACGAGGACGGTGACACCTCGCTGGGCGACCTCATGGCGCAGGAGACGGCCCCGGGCCCCGACCTCACGGTCCTCGACTCCGAGTCGCGCGACCGCCTCAACAGCCTGGTCAGCCTGCTCGACACCCGTTCGGCCGACATCATCCGCTCCCGCTACGGCCTCTCCGACGGCCGACAGCACAAGCTCGCCGACATCGGCACCAAGCACGGCATCTCGGCCGAGCGCGTGCGGCAGCTGGAGCGGGAGGCCCTCCAGAAGCTCCGCGGCTTCGCCGACCCGGACCTCGCTGCCTGACCCTCAGCGAGCGCCCGCCCGCAGTTCCGCGACGACCTCCGTCACCCGGTGACGGAGGTCGTCGCGCGTCCCGGTGTTCTCGACGACGTACGTCGCGGCCGCCCGCCGCTCGTCCCGCGTGGCCTGGGCGGCGATGCGGGACCGGGCGTCCTCCTCGGTCCAGCCGCGGTCGGTGACCATGCGCCGCACCTGCTCGTCCTCGGGCACGTCGACGACCACGACCGCGTCGAAGCGGTCCTGCTGACCGGTCTCGACCAGCAGCGGGATGTCGTGCACGACCATCGCGTCCGGACCGGCGGCGGCCTCGAGCTCCGCGCTCCGGGCCCGGATGAGGGGGTGCAGGATCCGCTCCAGCGCGGCACGACGGGCAGGGTCCGCGAAGACGATGGCGCCGAGCGCCGGACGGTCGAGCGCGCCGTCCTCGCCCAGCACCTCCGGGCCGAACTCCTCCACGACGCCGGCCAGGCCGGGCGTGCCCGGCTCGACGACCTCGCGGGCCAGCTGGTCGGCGTCGATGACGACAGCGCCGAGGTCACGCAGGATGGCCGCCACGGTGCTCTTGCCCGAGGCGATGCCTCCGGTCAGGCCGATGCGCATGTCAGGACTCCTCCGGCTGGGGGTGCGGTGGGGGACGCGGGCGGACCGCCCGTCTGCCGCCGTGACCCTACCGTCGCTCCCGGCGCCGAGGGCTCAGCCCGCGAACTGCTGCGGCTCGGGCGCGAGGGTGAAGGTGCGGCGGTACTGCTGCGGGCTGACGCCGCGGGCCCGGCTGAAGTGCAGGCGCAGGGTGGCGGCGTTGACGAAGCCCACCTCGGCCGCGATGCGGTCGACGGACAGGTCGGTGCGCTCCAGCAGCTCCTCCGCGGCGCGGACCCGGTGGGCGGTGACCCAGGCGTGGGGCGTCGTGCCCGTCTCGTCGCGGAAGCGCCGCGCGAATGTGCGCGGCGACATCACCGCGCGCCGCGCCAGCTGCTCGACGGAGTGGTCGGCCGCCAGGTTCTCCAGCACCCACGCCAGCAGGGGGCCCAGCGTCTCCCCCGTGCACTCGGGCACCGCCCGGGAGATGAACTGCGCCTGGCCACCCTCGCGCTGCGGCGGCACCACCATGCGTCGTGCGATGAGGCCCGCGATCGCGGCACCGTGCTCCTGTCGCCAGAGGTGGAGGCAGGCGTCGATGCCGGCGGCCGTGCCTGCGCTCGTCACGATCTGTCCGGTGTCGACGTAGAGCACCTCCGGCACGACCCGGGCCGTGGGGAACCGCTGCGCCAGCTCGTCGGTGTGCATCCAGTGGGTCGTGCACTCCCGCCCGTCGAGCAGGCCCGCCTCGCCGAGGGCGAACGCCCCGGTGCAGACCGACAGGATGCGCGCGCCGCGCTCGTGGGCCGCGCGCAGGGCATCGACCACGGCCGGCTCCGTCACCGTTCCGCGCGGGACCGACGGGACCACGACGAGGTCCGCCTCCTCCATCCGCTCGAGGCCGGCGTCGACAGCGATGGTGAAGCCGGGGATCGACGTGCGCATCGGTCCGGGCCGCGGCGTGCAGATGGCGAACTCGAGCGGGGGCACCCCGTCGTCGGTGCGGTCGAGTGCGAAGGCCTCGCACACGACACCCAGCTCGAACGGCGCCAGCCCGTCGACGGCCAGGCACACCACGTTGGTCAGCACCCGGACAGCGTGCCACAAGAGTGGCAGGAAATCGATGCACCCCGGCATCCGCGCCACTCGTGGCAGGAATACGGCGACGGCAGGATTACTGCCATGACCTACCTCCTCTTGCTCCTGCCCCTGGCCCTCCTCGGCGTCGCCTGGTTCGCCGCGACGTACCGCACCCTCCTCGACGACCGCGGCACCCCGCCCCGGTCCCACCCCGACGACTCCTTCGCCCCCCGTCGCGAGCTGCGCTGAGGTCGCCCCCTTCCGCGGGGGCGCCCGCCTCCGTAGGAAGAAAACGCGGACCGGTCCCGGGCTGAGCGAGGAAAACGCGGACCCCTCGAGCCCCCCGGTCCGCGTTTTCTTTGTTCGGGGCGGGGGGCTGGGGCGGGCGGGGCGGGCTCGGGTACGCCGCGGCCGACCCTGCGCCGTACCGGGACGTCCTGCGGTCCGGCGCCCCCGGCCACCGCAGCGCCTGACGTCCGGCACGTCGGGCGCGCGATGCGCGATGCGCGATGCGCGATGCGCCGGGACTGTGCGCCTGGTCCAGCCCCGACCGTGCCGAGCCCGTCGCGGCCGCACACTTCGGCACCACCCCCGACCCGACCTGGTCCCGAACCGTGTCGGGCCGGGGACGACGAAGGGCGCCCACCCCCTCGCGGGGATGGGCGCCCTTCGTGCGTTCAGCCGGAGCGGCCGACCTCAGCGGCTCACGCGCCGCCGGTCAGCTTCTCGCGGAGCGCCTGCAGCGCCTCGTCGGAGGCGAGCGAGCCGCCCTCCTCCTCGCCGGCGACCTCGTCGCCACCGCTGGAGTACGACGTGGCCTCGCCGGCCTCGGCGTCGGCCTGCTTGGCCTCGGCCTGCTGCTTGACGTGCGCCTCCCAGCGAGCGTGCGCCTTGGCGTACTGCTCCTCCCAGGCCGCGCGCTGCTCGTCGAAGCCCTCGAGCCACTCACCCGTCTCGGGGTCGAAGCCCTCGGGGTAGATGTAGTTGCCCTCGGCGTCGTACGACGCGGTCATGCCGTACAGGGTCGGGTCGAAGTCGTCGGCGTCGGCCGCGGCAGCCGTCTCGTTCGCCTGCTTCAGCGAGAGCGAGATGCGGCGACGCTCGAGGTCGATGTCGATGATCTTGACCATGACGTCGTCGTTGACCTGGACGACCTGCTCCGGGATCTCGACGTGACGCTCGGCGAGCTCGGAGATGTGCACCAGGCCCTCGATGCCCTCCTCGACCCGGACGAACGAGCCGAAGGGCACCAGCTTGGTGACCTTGCCCGGCACGATCTGGCCGATCTGGTGGGTGCGGGCGAAGTGCTGCCACGGGTCCTCCTGCGTCGCCTTCAGCGACAGGGAGACACGCTCGCGGTCCATGTCCACGTCGAGCACCTCGACGGTGACCTCGTCGCCGACGGTGACGACCTCGGACGGGTGGTCGATGTGCTTCCACGACAGCTCGGAGACGTGGACGAGACCGTCGACGCCGCCGAGGTCCACGAACGCACCGAAGTTGACGATGGAGGACACGACACCCTTGCGGATCTGGCCCTTCTGCAGCTGCGTGAGGAAGCCCTGTCGGACCTCCGACTGCGTCTGCTCGAGCCAGGCGCGGCGCGACAGGACCACGTTGTTGCGGTTCTTGTCGAGCTCGATGATCTTCGCCTCGAGCGTCTGGCCCACGTAGGGCTGCAGGTCGCGCACGCGGCGCATCTCCACCAGCGAGGCGGGCAGGAAGCCACGGAGGCCGATGTCGAGGATGAGGCCGCCCTTGACGACCTCGATGACCGTGCCCTCGACGACGCCGTCCTCGTCCTTGACCTTCTCGATCGTGCCCCACGCGCGCTCGTACTGCGCGCGCTTCTTGGACAGGATCAGACGGCCTTCCTTGTCCTCCTTCTGGAGGACGAGGGCCTCGACCTTGTCGCCGACCTCGACGACCTCGGAGGGGTCGATGTCGTGCTTGATCGACAGCTCGCGCGAGGGGATGACGCCCTCGGTCTTGTAGCCGATGTCGAGGAGGACCTCGTCGCGGTCGACCTTGACGATCGTGCCCTCGACGATGTCACCGTCGTTGAAGTACTTGATGGTCGCGTCGATAGCGGCGAGGAAGTCCTCCTCGGAGCCGATGTCGTTGATGGCGACCTGGGGCGCGTCGTACATGGTGGGGATGGTGCTCGTCATGTGGAAGGAGGAACCTTTGCGGTGGGCAGAAGTCGTGCGGGCACGCCAGGGTCCTGGTTCACTACCGAGGGTGGAGCCCCTCACCGCGGACGAGCCGCTGGAGGGCGGATAGCGAGCACGGGTCCACTCCGTCCGGGACGCAGGCAGACCTCTGGCGCTCCGAGTACCCTACGCCGCTGCCCCGCGGGCGTCCAACACCGGGGCCACTAGGGTCCGCGGCATGGAGCAGGACGTCGAGAGCACCGAGCCCGCGCGCCGCCACGTCGACGACGCGGTCGTGCGGGCCGCGAACCGCGCCGACTGGGACGAGCACGCCGACGACTACCAGTCCGAGCACGGCGCCTTCCTCGGCGACGCGGACCTCGTGTGGGGCCCCGAGGGCCTGCGCGAGGAGGACGCCCGGCTGCTCGGCGACGCCGCCTCCCTGGCCGGCCGGCGGTTCCTCGAGCTCGGGGCGGGGGCCGCGCAGTGCTCCCGCTGGCTCACCCGGCAGGGCGCCTGGGCGGTCGCGCTCGAGCTCTCGGGCCGACAGCTGCAGCACGCGCGCCGGATCGACGACGACTCCGGCACCCCGGTCCCCCTCCTGCAGGCCACCGCCACGGCACTGCCCGTCGCCGACGGGACCTTCGACGTGGTCTTCGCGTCGTACGGGGCCTTCCAGTTCGTCGCGGACGCGGGTGCCGTGCTCGCCGAGAGCGCCCGGGTGCTGCGCCGCCCCGGTCGCCTCGTCTTCTCGGTGACCCACCCCGTGCGCTGGTGCTTCCCCGACGACCCCGGGCCGGAGGGCCTCGTCGCGTCGTCGAGCTACTGGGACACCCGCCCGTACGTCGAGGTCGACCCCGACGCGGACGACCCGTCCGCCGACGCGGCCGTCCGCTACGTCGAGCACCACCGCACGCTCGGCGAGTGGGTGCGCCTGCTGCACGCCCACGGCTTCCGGCTGACGGACCTGGTGGAGCCGGAGTGGCCCGCCGACGCCGAGCACGCATGGGCCGGCTGGTCCCCCACCCGCGGACGCATCCTGCCGGGCACGGCGATCTTCGTCGCCGACCTGGGCTGAGCCCGGCCGCGCCGCGCGGCGGATCCCGACCGAAGTCCCCCGATCGGGGAGCCCGTCACCACCCCTTCCGTACATTCGATGGCCGGGTCGTTGCCGGCCTCGACCGGGGGGTCGGCACACAGCGGTCCCCGGACGGAGGTCGAGCGAGTGAACGAGGAGTCCCTGACCGGCGTCGCCACGGCGACGCCCGCGCCCGCGGCGGTGCGCACGACGACGCCGGCGGCGTCCGCGTCGACCACGTCGACCACGTCGCCCACGTCGCCCACGCCGTCGGCCGCACGTGCTTCCCGCGCCCCGTGGTTCCCCGTGCTCGACACCCTGCGCGGCGTCGGCGCCGTCGCCATCGTCACCACCCACTGCGCCTACTGGGCCGGCGCGTACGAGGACACTCGCACGGGTTGGCTGCTGGCCCGCCTCGACGTGGGCGTCGCCCTCTTCTTCGTGCTCTCGGGCTTCCTCCTCGCCCGCCCCCACTTCGCCGCGGCACGGACCGGCGCGCCGGCGCCCGCGCTCGGGACCTACGTGCGCCACCGGATCTGGCGCATCGCTCCCCTCGCCGTGGTGACCGTGCTCCTCGCGTTCGTGCTGCTCGAGGGCAACCGCGACCTGACCGTCGTCGAGCGGGTGGCAGCCCTCACCCTGACCAGCACGTACGTCGTGGAGACCGGTTTCCCCGGCGGCCTCACCCACCTGTGGAGCCTGACCACGGAGGTCGCCTTCTACGCGCTGCTGCCCGCCGTGATGGTGCTGGCGGTGGGGCGCGGCGGCCGCGCGGGCCTGCGCCCGGCCCGCATCGCCGCGCTGGTGGCGGGCATGGTCGCCGTCAGCGTCGTCTGGTTCTTCGCGCTGCCGAGCCAGGACTCCCCCGGCGGCGGCGTGATCCCCGTCGGCGACACGATCACGTCGGTGCTCGCCCACGGCGAGCCCGAGCTGTGGCTCCCCGGCTACCTGGCGTGGTTCGCGGGCGGCGTGGCGCTCGCCGCGGCGTACGAGCTGGCCCGCGCGGGCAGCCGCAGCCGCGCGCTCGCCTGGACGCAGGCCCTCGCCCTGCGGCCCGCCGTCTGCCTGGCCGCGGCGGCCGCGCTCATGTGGTGGAGCGCCTCACCGGTCCTCGGCCTGCCCACGCTGTCGCGCGTGACCCCGGACGAGCACGCGCTGAAGACGGTCGTCTACGTCGTGGCGGCGACGCTCGTCGTGCTCACCGGCGTCTTCACCCGGCCCGGCCTCTACACCCGAGTGCTCGCGCACCCCGCGCTGCGGCGGCTCGGCACCCTGTCGTACGGCGTGTTCTGCCTCCACCTCATGGTGCTCCACCTCGTCCTGCAGGCCGCCGGCTGGGAGCACGGGGAGGCCCCGCTGCACGTGCTCCTGCCCGTGGTGCTGGCGATCACGCTGGTCGCGGCGGAGGCGGCGTACCGCCTGGTCGAGGCACCCGCGATGCGCCTGGCCCGTCGGGCCCGCTGACCCCGGAAACGGCTGACCCGCCGCACCCACGGGGTGCGACGGGTCAGGCGGAGGTCGTGGCGTCAGGCCGTGTCGGCCCGGCGGCGCCCGCCGCCACCGACGAGCAGCAGCACCCCGGCCAGGAGCGCCACCACGCCGAGGATGCCGCCGACGAGCGGCACCCAGGTGCCCAGCAGCGCGAGCGTGCGGCCGTTCGACTTCGCGGCGTCCACGTTGGCCTGCACGGTCTCGTCCGTGTAGGCGACGTCCAGGTCGAGCGCGACGGTGCCGTCCTCGGTGGCGCGCTGCTCGTCCTGCGTCTGCTTGATGATCGCGCCCGTGGTGGGGTCGATCCAGTAGACCTTCGACGTCGAGTACGTGCCCTGGACGCCGGAGGCGATCTCGGCGGGCTGGTCGGTGACCGTGTACGCGAACTTGTAGGTGGAGAGGCCGTCGATGCTCTCGCGACCCTCGTAGGTGGCCGTGACGGTGTCACCGAGCACGCCGTCCCAGACCTCGTAGTCCTTCTGCTCCACGCCGAAGGGCCACTTGTTGACGAGGCCGACCTTCTGGTCGGAGCCGGCCGGCACGTAGTCGCCGTTCTCGACGGCCTCCGCGGTGTGCCGGTCCGTCGCGAACACGTCGGGCTCGGAGATCGTCACGATCCGCTCGTCGTCGCCCTCGAGGCAGTACTCGTCCGGCGCGAGGTCCTCGTCGACCGCGACACAGGTGTAGGCGACGAAGACGATCACGTCGTCGTCGGAGCGCTCCGAGTCGGCCTTGGTGATGTTCTGCACCTTCACCGGCTGGGGCGTGTCCGAGCCACCGGCCACGACGAGCCCGCTGGCCTCACCGGAGAGACGCGTGTCCGAGTCGGTGTCCAGCGGCGTCTTCTCCGCGTTCGGCAGACCCCACAGCCGGGCGACCAACGCCGCCACCACCAAGAACGACCCGACGAACAACAACGCCCACGTTGCCACCCTGCGCACGACCAACTCCCTCGATCCCTCCGACGCGACGCTCCCCGTCGCGGCGGCTCAACGTAGCAGCACACAGCCCCTTGCTGTGCGCCAACTCACAGCTTGTCGGCGCGTCGCCGCAGCACGATCACCAGGTTCCACGTGACGACCTCCCGCAGCACCGGGACCCGCAGCACCCACCACGCCCAGCGCGGCAGGTAGCGCGGGAAGACCGCGACCACCTCCCCGCCCTGCTGGCGCTCCAGCCAGCGCAGCCCGTCGGCCACCGTCACCGCGTAGAGCGACTCCCCGAAGCGGTTCTTGGGCTCCCGCCCCTGACGCCGGGCGTAGCGCCGTCGGGCGTACGCGCCGCCCAGGTAGTGCCACGGCGCGGTCTCGTGTCCTCCCCACGGCCCCCACCACACCGTCCAGGACAGGAACACGGTCCCGCCCGGCCGCGTCGCCCGCAGCATCTCCTCGGCCATCACCCACGGCCGGTCGACGTGCTCGAGCACGTTGGACGAGTAGCAGACGTCCAGCACGCCGTCGGCGACCGGCAGCGCCGTACCGCTCCCGATGATCGTGCGCGCGTCGGGGTCGCCGCGCCCGGCGAGCTCGCCGACGTCCGCGTCCAGCGCGACGTAGGTCGCGCCCCGTGCCTCGAAGGCCTCGCGGAAGTAGCCCGGGCCGCCGCCGACGTCGAGGAGCAGCGCCCCGTCGAGGTCGGTCATCGTGCGCAGCTGCTCCGCGGAGTCCGCGGCGAGCGCGCCGTAGAAGACGTCGGGCTCGGTCTGCTCCTTGCGGAACGCCCTCACCAGGCGCACGGAACGGCGGAGCCCGGGACGGTAGCCGGAAGGCGCGGTCGGTCGGTGCACCTGCGCAGGCTAGTCGACAGGTGACTCTGCGGTAACCTCGCGCCGCAGCGGCATCGGGAGGGATGTCGCCGCAGGGTGGGCGGGAGGGTCCGGGTGCACGGCACGAAGGTCGTCTTCCTGAGCTGGCGCGACGCGACGCACCCCGAGGCGGGGGGCGCCGAGCGCTACCTCAGGCAGGTCGCGGCGGGCCTCGCCGAGCGCGGCGCGGACGTGACGGTCTTCAGCGCCGCGACGGAGGGGCGGCCGACGTCGGAGACCGTCGACGGCGTGCGCCTCGTGCGCGCCGGGAGCCGCACGACCGTCTACCTCCACGGCCTCTGGGCCCTGCTGCGCGGGCGTCTCGGTCGCCCGGACGTCGTCGTCGACGTGCAGAACGGGATCCCGTTCCTCGCGCGCCTCGTCACCCGCCGCCCCGTCGTCGTGCTCGTCCACCACGTGCACCGCGAGCAGTGGCCGGTCATCTTCCCGGGGCTCGCCTGGCGCCTGGGCTGGTGGATCGAGAGCCGGCTCTCCCCGTGGATCTACCGACGGGACCGCTACGTCACCGTCTCCCGCGCGACGCGCGACGAGCTGGTGCGCCTGGGCGTCGATGCCTCCCGGGTCAGCATCGTCCGCAACGGCTGCGAGCCGCCGCTGGCCGTCGCCACCCCCCGGTCGCCCACGCCGCTGGTCTGCGTCGTGGGCCGTCTCGTGCCGCACAAGCAGGTGGAGCACGCCATCGAGGCGGTCGCCGCCCTGCGTCCCGACCTCCCGGACCTCCGGCTCGTCGTCGTCGGCGACGGCTGGTGGAGCGACGAGCTCGTGGACCTCGCCGAGCAGCGGGGCATCAGCGACGCCGTGGACTTCCTGGGGTACGTCGACGAGCGGACCAAGCACGAGGTCTACGCCGCCAGCTGGGTGATGGCCCTGCCGTCGCTCAAGGAGGGCTGGGGCATCGTGGTCAGCGAGGCGGGCGCCCACGGGGTGCCCACCGTCGCCTACGCCGACGCCGGCGGCACCACCGAGTCGGTGCACGACGGCGAGTCCGGGATCCTCGCCGACGACCGTGCGGCCTTCGTGGAGGCCCTGCGTCGGGTGCTCACCGACCCGGTCGAGCGGCGCCGCCTCTCCGACGGGGCCCGGGCGGTCAGCGCCGAGCTCGACTGGATCGCGACCGAGAAGGCCTTCGCCGACGTGCTCCGCGAGACCATCGAGGGTCGCTGACCCCGAGCCGCCCGCACCCGGGCAGACGAACGCCCCGCCGGACCGGAGGTCCGACGGGGCGTGCCGGGGAGCTGTCTGCGGCGGGCGAGCCCGCCGAGGATCAGTTCGACCCGTAGTCGATGACGGACGCCGCCGGCGCCTGCGAGTCGCCGGGGGAGGTCGACGGTGCGCTCGTCTGCGAGCTCACCACACCCACCACCGACACGGCAGCGACAGTGCCACCCACGACCAGCGAGACCAGCGTTCCGATGAGACCGGTGCCCATGACCACCCCTTTCCGGGGGCGACTGTAGCAGCGCGGACGACGTTTCGTGACGTGGATCTCCACGACACGTCAGGGACGTGTCCGCGGGCTGCGCCGCCGGGCGCCGACCACTGCCGCGTGGAGCGCTCCGCCGCACCCCGCGGCCACGAGCAGGGCGAACGCCGCCCACGCACCGGCGAGCACCACCACGCGCCCGGTCGACGCCGGCGGTGCGGCGGCCGCGGTGCCGTCGAGGCGCCGTACCTCCCAGCCGTCGGTCGTGAGCAGCGCCTCGGAGCGGAGGTCGGGGACGAGCTCGGCCGGGGCGTCGGCGACGTCCGGCCCGCGGTCGAGGACGACGTAGCCGACCCCCAGGCGCAGCAGCGTGTCGGTGCGGGCGTCGGCGTCCGGGAGGGCCAGGGCCGCGAGCACCGCGCGGCCCCGCACGTCCTCCCCCGGCAGCCGGCGGCCGTCGACGTAGAGGTCGTCGGCGGCCACGACCTCCCGGCCGGAGGCACCGAGGGCACGCGGTGTCGGGTCGAGGACGGGCCGGCCCCCGTTCCAGTCGGGCGCCCGGTAGGTCGCGAACGGCAGCACGACGACCGAGCCGGGCGCGTCGTCGTCGGCGAGCGCCGCGGCCACGCGGGCCAGGTCGCCCGGCACCGCGACCGCCTCGAGCCGCTGCTGGACGCCCAGGGCGGCGTCGGGCAGGGCGGCCACGGGCAGCAGCGGCAGCACCCACACGAGGGCCGGCGCCAGCACCACGCCCCGGGCGCCGCTCGACCGGGACGAACGACGCGACCGGGCCGCCGCGGTGGCCCGCGCCGCCGCGGTCCCGAGGCCCAGGAGCAGCGCCGGCAGCGCCAGACCGGCGAGGCGGGAGCCGTCGCGCAGCAGTCCCCCGCCAGGCACGGCGACGGCGACCGCCGCGGAGGCCGCAGGCCAGCACCACGTCACCAGCCCGAGCCCGAGGCCCGCCGCCGCGAGCCCGAGCACGGCGGCCCGCTCGCGGACCGCCGGACGCCCCGCCGCCCCGAGCGCGGCGACGCCGAGCAGCCCGACGACGGCCGCGGCCCATCCCCATGCCCACGGACCCGCCAACGAGGCGGGGACGACGTCGGTGTTCCAGATCCCGCCGAGCCCGAGGACGGCGACGGGCGCGGGCACGCCGTCGGGGCCGCGCGCGGCGAAGACCTCGGCCGCGGTGCGCGCCGCGGCGGCCGTGGGCGGTTCGCTCCCCGGCGCCGCGAGCCCGGCGACGACCCACGGGGCGTTCGCCGCCGCGAGCGCCCCCACGAGGAGGACCCAGCGACGGGGTCCGGCGCGGCCCACGACCCCGACGAGCAGCACGACGGCGAGGGCGGTCGCGACACCCGCCGAACCGCTGAGCGAGCCGAGCGGGAGCAGCAGGAGCCAGGCCCCGGAGGCGCGACGTCCCCGGGCGGCGTCCCGTCCGACGACGTACAGCCACGGGAGCACCGCGTAGGCCAGCAGCATGGTCCAGTGCCCGAGCAGGAGGCGCTCGACGACGTACGGGTTCCAGACCGCCAGCACGACCGCCCCCGCCCGCACCCCGGCCGGCGCGGCGCGCACGACCCGGTGGGCGCCGGTCGCGACGCCGACGAGGGAGCCGAGCAGCACGATCTTCTGGAGCAGGACGCCGCCGACGAGCACGTCGAGCAGCGCGACCACCTGGTCGGAGGGCACCGCCCGCGGCGCCCCCTGCACGAGACCCCAGCCCGCCTGCGTCACCGCGAGGTCGGGCAGCCAGACCATGTCGTAGGACAGCACGAGGCCCGGCAGCAGGGCCGGCCCCAGGAGGAGCACGGAAACCGCGACGGCCAGCGCGTCGAGGAGCAGGGCGGTACGGCGCGGGTGGGCCTCCGTCGCCGCGCCGCGCGACTCCTCCGGTGCTGCAGCGGGGCCGGTGGACCCGGTGGACCCGGTGGACCCGGTGGACCCGGTGGACCCGGTGGACATGGTCACGACAGCGGTTCGCCGGTCAGGTCGGGCGAGCCCAGCGCGGCGTCGGTGACGCAGACGGGCGCGGCGTCCGGCCCCGGTTGCACGAGCACCGAGCCCTCGTCGCGGACGACGAACCAGACGTACCCGACGCCCTCCGGCACCGTGACGACCTGGCCCAGGGCGCTGCCGACCCGCACCACGAGCGACGACTCCGCTCCCGCGACGACGCCGAGACGCAGGATGATGCCGTCGTCCGGGCCGCGGTCGAGGACGTGGACACGGGGCCCGGAGACCGCCCAGCCACAGCCGGGCTCGGGACCCGTCGCCTGGTCGGTCACGGCCGTCAGCCCCACGGGGCGGAGACGGGCGAGTCCGTCGAGCGCGAGCAGCTCCGTCCCCGGCCGGTCGAGGGCCTGCGCGCGACCGACGGCGGTGAGGATCCCCTCCAGGTCGGTGCTGACCGCGATGTCCTGCGGCGGCGACAGGTTCAGCAACGGGGCGGCGGGGTCCTCGTCGAGCGCCCGGAGGGCACCGGCGACGTAGTTCTCGGAGTACTCCCGCTGCACCACCGGGACGAGGAGCAGGGTCGTCAGCACGCAGCTCGCCGCCACCACCGTCGTCACGAGCAGGGCGGGGCTCGACCAGGCGAACGGCGCGCGTGCCCCCGGGCTCTGCGGGACGGGCTCCGCGGGCGGCCCGGGTCGGGGCTCGTCGGCGCCCGCCGACCGCACGGGCGCGAAGGCCGCGCACACGGCGACGACGAGCACCGGCAGGGCGTCGGTGATGTAGCGGGGGTCGCGCGCGACCAGGCCCAGCGCGTCCGCGCGGCCGACGACGAGCAGGAGCACGTCGGCCGCGACGTACCCCACGGCCACCAGCCACGCCTGCCAGGCGCCCCGGCGGCGGCGCAGGCTCAGCACGACGAGCGCGAGCAGCCCGGCGCCGACCACCACGGCGAGCGGGACGGGGACCACGGCGTACACCGTGTTGATCGCGCCGTCGCTGCTCCACGGCGCGCCGACGACGCCGGGCAGGAGCACCTGGAAGAGCACCCGGGCCGCCGCCAGCCACCGGTTCTGGTCGTCCGCCTCCGCGCCGAGGGCGTCGCCGTCGGTGAGGGTGAGGTAGGCCGCGACGTAGGCGACCCACACGAGCCCGTGCGCGAGCCACAGCCACCGCACCCGCAGCACCGCGGCGACCCGGGCCCGCCAGCCGAGCCGAGCGCCGAGCACGAGCACGTGCACCGCCAGGAGCAGCGGCAGCACGAGCGCCGCCTTCTCCCAGAAGACCAGGCCGACCACCTGGGCGAGCACCGAGAGCACGGCCCAGCGGCGTCGGCCGGTGCGCACGTGGAGCACCAGGCCGAGGAGGGCGGCGAGCATCGCGACCTGCAGCGGGAGGGCCTGCAGCCCGGCCGCCCACCACAGGGACGTGGCCAGGCCGAGGGGCGTGAACAGGTAGGCAGCGAACGGCACCAGCAGCCAGGGACTGGGCGGGAACAACGCGCGCAGCACCGCCAGCAGGAGGAGCGAGGCGAGCAGCTGCAGCACCACCAGCGAGATCGCGGCGGGCAGGAACGACGTCTCGGCGAGGTGGCTGACGAGCCAGTAGACGGCGTACTGCCCCGGCTCCAGGTGCCCGTTGTAGTCCCGCACCAGGAACTCGCGGCTGAGACCGAGGGTGCGGGCCAGCTCGAGGTGGCGGAAGTCGTCCTGCCAGAAGTAGGACCCCGGCACGGTCAGGGCGCGGAGGAGGGTCTGCAGGCCCACCAGCACGAGCCCGACGTGCCAGACGGTCACCTGCGGCAGGCGGGCACCGAGCGCGGCGGCCAGCTCCCGGACGCGGTCGATCGGTCTGCTCATCGCGCACCTCCCCGCCCGCGCACCAGCACGATGCCGACGAGCCAGCCCACGCCGAGCGCGGCCAGCCCGTCGGCCACGAGACCCGGGTACGCCGCGCGCTCGGCCAGCGCCGACGCGACGCCCGACGCCGCGACCAGGGCCACGGCGGCCCCGCGCCAACGCTCCGCCGACCACCGGTAGCCGAGGACGAGACCCGCGGCGGCGACGAGGCCGCCGGCGACGGCCACCGCCAGCACCACGACCGCCGCGAGCGGCGGAGGCGTCCGCCGGGCGCGCAGGTGGGCGGGGGCGGACACGGGGGTCGGCGGGGTCGGGCCGTCGGCGGCCAGGAGGAGGTCCCGGCCCGAGCCCGGCCAGCGTCGTCCGACCGCGGCCACGGCCGCCAGCAGGAGCACGACCGCGGCGAGGCCACCGCCGACGAGGAACAGGCGGTAGGCGCGGTCCGGCGCGAACTCCACGAGCACGCGGCCCTCGACGCCCGCCGGCACGACGAAGCCCTGGCGCCACCCGTCGACCGCGACCCGCTCGAGGTCGCGTCCGTCCAGCGTGGCGGTCCAGCCGGGGTTGGCGTTCATGGGCAGCGCGAGCACGGCCTCGTCGCCGGCACCGACCGCGAGGTCCCACGAGGTGCGGTCGCGGGCGTCGACCGTGACGGGTCGCTCGGCGTCCCCCGCGCCGGCGGCCCGTGGCGCCTCGGCCGGTGTCCACGCGAGGGTGGTGGCCAGGAACTGCGCGGTGGGTGCGACGACCACCCGGTGGGTGCCGGGCGCGAGGTCGACGGCGTCGCCGCACGCCTCCCAGGTCAGGGGGGTGCCGGCGAGGACGTCGCCGACCGTGCCGTCGACGCGCGTCGGCACCCGCACCCCGTCGACGACCACGTCGGGCCCGAGGCCGCAGGTCGCGCCGGTCGCCGCCTCGACGTCCGGGGCGTGGCGCAGGTCGCCCACGCCGCCGAGGCCGAGCTCGGCCAGGGTCATCGGACCGAGTCCGCCGCTCCGCTCGAGCTCGACGACGACCCCGCCGTCGGCGACGAGCGGCTCGATGTCGGTGGCGCCGAGCCCCAGGGGGACGCGGCGCTCCTCCTCCGCGGTGCGCAGGGTGATCACGTCCGGCAGCCCGCCGGTGGCCGTGCCCAGCGCGGTCACGCTGGTGAGCGTGCGACGGCCCGGCCAGGTGAACGTCAGCGTCGCCTCCTCCGCGCCGGGCTCGCTCCGCCAGGCCGTGTCGGGGTCGCCGTCGTGGGCGAAGACCCCCGCGGCGAGCGGGTCGTCGGCGTACACCGAGTCGGCGACGACCGTCGCGGCGCCGCCGACGGGGTCGAGCAGCCGCGCGGCCGCTGCCCCGGGGCGGGTGGACACCGTGCCCCGCAGGTCCCACGCCCCGGGCTCCGTGGTCGTGAAGGTGCGGTCCATGGTCTCGGACTCCGGGAGCACGACGGCGTCCTCGTCGCAGGTCAGTCCCCAGTCGAGCCGGACGCAGGCCCGGGTGACCGGCGGTTGCTGGAGCAGCACGGTGGTGTCGGCGCCGACCGGGGTCGGGAGCACGCGGGTGCGCCCCCGCTCGATCCCCGGCAGCGACACCTCGCGCACGCCGACGCTGCCCGTCTCCGCGGTGCTGGCGCTCGCCTGCACGACCTCGACCCGCAACGTCCGGAAGGCGGGCAGGACCACCTCCAGCCGGCCGTCGGCGGGCACGCCGTAGACCTCGGCGCTGCCGTCGACGACGAGACGGGCCCGCTCCACCTCGCGCAGCCCGTCGCCCGGCCCGGTCAGGAAGGCGACGTCGACGACCCCGCCGCGGGACGGCTCGTCGAGGGCGACGTCGAGCCACTGCCCCTCGGCCGGACGCAGGGGGTCGGACTCCCACCACGTCGACTCGTCGGCGTCGACGGCGGCCGCCGGTCCGCGCCGCGGGTCGACGGGCCCCAGCACGTCGACGTACCCCCGCGAGCTCGAGGCGGTGACCGCGGCGCCCCCGACGTACTCCGTGGTCGCCTGCGGGACCCCGGGCGCGCCCGCGTAGTCCGTCTCGCGGCGTCCGTCGCGCTCGGCCTCGTCGGCGGCCATCGTCTGGCCCACGGCGCGGTGCACGCGTCCGAACTGGCGCTCGCGACGCACGTAGCCGTCGGTGACGATGCCGGGCTCCCCCGGGTCGCCGGTCAGCGCGAGCGGGTCGTCCGTGCCGACGAGGCCCGCGTCGACGAGGCCGAGCGCGTCCTCGGGCGCCCCGCTCAGGTCCGTCGTCCCGCCCTCGGTCAGGTGCACGGCGGTCGCAGCCCCCGCGGCACCCTCCACCTCCCAGACGTCCACGAGCGCGCGGCCCGGCACGCCGCTGTCCCCGAACCGCGCCACCCGCTCGATGCCGTCGCTCGTGGCGAGCGTGTGCTCGGTGCGGTCGGGGTCCGCACCCCCCGCGAGGGCCGGGTCGAGGTCGCGGCGCAGGACCACGTGGGTGACGCCGATGCGCGCGAGGTAGTCGCCGAGCCCGGGCAGCCCGATGCCGGAGGCGAAGCGCTGCTCCAGCCCGTCGAGCACCCGGGCGGTCGGCCCGGGGGTGAGCGGCACCTGGCTGCGCGAGACCCACGAGGCGCCCTCCCCCTGGAGCGGCTCGTCGATCGTCCAGCCCCAGGTCTGCAGGCCGAAGCCCGCGCCGGGCACGACGAGCGCGCGGGAGCCGGGCCGCTCCTGCAGGTACGCCGCGGTCTCGGTCCACGCCGCCGGCTTCGCCTCCCAGCCCGGGGTGCGCATGCCGGCCCCCACCGCCGGCGAGGCACCGACGAGAACGAAGGTGGCGGCCAGCACGACGATGCCGCGGGCGACCGGGCCGGCGACGTCCGGGCGGTCGGCGAAGCGCCGACGGAACGCCGCGGCCAGGGACACGGCCCCGTGCCCGACGCCGAGGGCCAGGGGCAGCCGGACGAGCGGGTCGACCTTGTGCACGTTGCGCAGCGGCGCGAGCGGGCCGTCGAGCAGCTCCCGCACGAACGGGTCGACGAGCGACCCCGCCCGCGCGGCGCTGCCGGCGACGAGGCAGAGCAGGCCGACGAGGGCGATCGCACCGAGCAGCCGGCCGGCCGGCATGTCGCGTCGCGTCAGTCCGTAGCAGCCGAGCGCGGCCACCACGCCGGCGAAGACGACGAGCGGGCCGGTCGTCACGAGGGTGTGGGCGGCGGGCCACCAGGGCTGGCCGTCGACGGAGTAGTAGGCGACCCAGTGGTCGGCGCCGCGGACGCTGTTGGCCCACGACGTCGTCGACGTCGTGGCGGCCGCGGTCTCGATGTAGTCGAGGAACGGCGGGCTGTAGCGGCCCAGCAGCAGGAGCGGGCCGAGCCACCACAGGCTCGCGGCGAGACAGCCGACCGCCCACCACCCGGCGAGCAGCCGACCCGTGCGGTGCCGCAGCCCGGAGGCCAGGAGCACGAGGGCCGCCGGGAGCACCGCGATCGTGCCGGTGGCGTTCACGCCGCTCATGCAGAGCACGGCGACGCCCGACAGCAGGCCCGCCGTGACCGGGGGGACCCGGCCGCGCAGGCACGCCACGAGCGGCCAGCACATCCACGGCAGGAAGGCGGACGGCAGGAGCTCGCCCGTCAGCACCCCGACGGCACCGAACAGCCGCGGGGCCAGCGCGTAGGAGAGCCCCGCCAGCACGGCTGCCGTCGACGAGAGGGAGAGGGCGCGCGCCAGACCGCGGGCGCCCTCGTAGGCGAGCACGAGGAGCAGCGCCGTCCACAGGCGCTGCGCGACCCAGTCGGGTACGCCGAGGACGTCCGCGGCCGCGAACCACGCGCCCTGCGGGAAGAGGTAGCCGTAGGCCTGGTTCTGCAGCTCGCCGAAGGAGCCGTCCGGGTTCCACAGGTGGAGCGCCCGGCCGAGGAAGGCCAGGGGGTCGTCGGTGAGGTCGAGCTTCGTGTCGAAGGTGGTGCGCCCGGGGAGCTGGACGAAGGAGAGCACCCCGAAGAAGGCCCACGTCGCGGCTCGCACGGTCAACGCGCGAGCGCCCAAGGAACACCTCCCGTCCGCCGCGTGCCGCACCTCACGTCGAGTAATGTGCCACGAGTCCCCGACCGACCGTGAGAGGTGCCCCCGCTTGTCGTCATCGCGACCCGACCAGCCCGCCGACGCGGAGACGCACGCCGACGCGTCCTTCGACGACGTCTGGGCCACGGCCCAGGAGTTCACCGGCTGGCTCACCGAGGCGCAGGCGCGTCTCCTCCACGCCGAGGCGCTCGCCGCGCCCGGCACCGCGGACGCCCTCGAGATCGGTTCCCACCAGGGCCGGTCCACCGCGGTGCTGGCCCACGCCCGTCGGGCCCGCGGGGGCCGGCTGGTCGCCCTCGACCCGTTCGTGGACGGGCGGCTGTTCGGCGGGGCGGCGACGCGCGCCGTCTTCGAGCGCAACATGGCCACCGCCGGCGTGCGCGACGTCATCGACCTGAAGGTGGCCTACTCCACGAAGGAGCGGGGCTCGTGGACGACGCCGCTGAGCCTGCTCTACGTCGATGGCAAGCACGACTACTGGACGGCCGGCGACGACCTCAAGTGGGCCGTCCACCTGCCCGAGGGCGGCGCCGTGCTGGTCCACGACTGCTACTCCTCGATCGGCGTGACGCTCGCGATCCTGCGCCACGTGCTGTTCTCCCGCACGCTCCGCTACGAGCGGCGTGCCGGGTCGCTCGCCCTCTTCCGGGTCGGCCGGCCCGGCCTCGCCGACCGCGCCCGGATCCTGGCGGAGATGCCGTGGTGGATCCGCAACGTCGGCATCAAGGTGCTGCTGCGCCTGCGGCTGCGCCCCGTGGCCCGGCTCGTCGGGCACGACTCGCCGTACGACCCCTACTGAGCCGGGGCCGCCGGGGCCGCCGGCCCGTCGTCCAGGCGGTAGACCCGCTTCTCGAGCAGCGCCCCGTCGCCGCGGCGCAGCTCGGGCTTCACGATGTCGTCGAAGCGGATCGGTCGACGCGCCATCCGGCGCTGCCGCCGCCACGTGACGACGTCGGTCGCGGCGGCGATCGCCCCGGCGACCGCCGTGCGCGGGTGCCCGGGCTGCTCGAGGGCCCAGGCCATGAGGGCGGGATCGACCTCGCCCTCGACCCGGTAGTCCAGCCGGTCGCGCCAGTGCAGCATCAGCACGCGCGACTCGAACTGCGCGTCCAGCACCTTCTCGACGTCGCGCCGCAGTCCCGTGCGGTCCAGGTACGCCGCCACCTCCGGGTCGGCGTGCGGCGTCGTCTTGGCGGTCAGCACGAGGGTGCCGGGGCTGCCCTCGCCGGCACCGTCGACGGGTGGCTCCAGGCGGCACCACCACACGTGGCTCGGGAAGTCGACGATCTTGGCGCTCGGGGCGTCGGGCACCTCGACGTACCCCGCCCGCGAGACCCGCACCAGCTCGTCGATCACGCCGCCCGGGTCCGGGACGTGCTCCAGCAGGTTGGAGCAGATCGTGTAGTCGAACGCGCCGTCGGCGAACGGCATGTCCGCGGCGTCCGCCTCGAAGAGCGGCCGGGTCACCCGTGCCTCCTCCCGACCCGAGCGCTGCCCGCCGAAGCGGGCGTCGACGTACCGGTCGAGCAGCACGTCCGCACGCCACGACGGCTTGTCGCCGCTCCCGACGTCGAGCACGAGGGCGTCGTCGTCGACGGGGAAGGAGAGCCGCCGCTCGGCGAAGAGACGCAGCTGGGTGAGCACCGACATGCCGGGATTGTGTCAGGGCGCTCGATGCGGTTCCTGCCGAGGCGTCCTCTAGGCTCCCGCGGGTGAGTGGATCGAAGGGCACGCTGCGGGAGATGCTCCGCGGAGGAGCAGGCGTGGCGATCGCCATGGCGGTGATGAACGTCGGCACCTACGGCTTCACGCTGGTGGCGGCGCGCATGCTCGGCCCGAAGGAGTACGGCGCGGTCGCCGCGCTCATGGGCCTGCTGCTGGTCGTCAACGTGCTGTCGCTCGGCCTCCAGGCCACCGGCGCGCGCCAGGTCGCGGCCGACCCGAGCCACCGCGAGCGCATCGAGAACCGCATCCTCGTGACCGCCCGGCGCTCCGCCTGGGCGCTCGGCCTGCTCTGCCTCGTGCTCAGCCCCCTCGTGACCATCGCGCTCGACCTGGGCTCCTTCGTGCCCGCCCTCCTCGTCGCCGCGATCGCCGTGCCCCTCACCGTCATGGGCGGCCAGGCCGGCATCTTCCAGGGCGAGAAGAAGTGGACACCGCTCGCCGCGGTCTACCTGGGCATGGGCCTCGGGCGGCTCGGGTTCGGCGCGCTCGGTGTCTACCTGCGGCCCGACGCGACGGGCGCCATGGCCGGCGTGCTGCTCGGCGCCGTCGTGCCCGTGCTCATCGGCGGCTGGGCGCTGCGGCGCCGGCGCGGCGGCGAGGGCCCCGGGCCCGCCCCCATGCGCACGGTGCTGCGGGAGGTCGCCCACAACTCCCACGCGCTGCTGGCGTTCTTCGCGCTCACCAACGCCGACGTCGTGCTCGCGCGCATCACGCTCGACGCCCACGACGCCGGTCTCTACGCGGGCGGCCTGATCCTCGCGAAGGCCGTGCTCTTCCTGCCCCAGTTCGTCGTCGTCATCGCCTTCCCGGCCATGGCCTCGGAGGGCGCGCAGCGGATGTACCTCAAGGGCGTCGCCCTCGTGGGCGGCATCGGCGTCGTCGCGACCGCCGGCGCCTGGGCCGTCGGCGAGCTCGTGGTGGTCGGCTCCGGCGACGCCCGCCGCTCCCTCGTCGTCGAGTTCGTCGGCGGCGCCGAGTACGCCGAGATCGAGCACCAGCTGTGGCTCTTCGCGCTGCTCGGGACGCTGTTCGCGATGACCCAGGTGATGGTCTACGAGGTCGTCGCCCGCCAGCACCGCGGCGCCGTGTACGCCGTGTGGGCGGGCCTCGCCGTGCTCGGCGTCGTCGTGCCCGTCGCGGCGACCGCGACCGGCCTCATCTCCGTCGTCATCACCGTCAACGCCGCCGTGCTGGTCGCGCTGCTGCTCGTCGCCGTCCTCCAGGGCCGCGGCCACCGACCGCCGGCCGTGCCCGGGGTCGGCACGCCCGGCGAGCCGGGTGCGTCCGCCGCGACGGCGCCCGGCCCGGAGGCCGGGCCCGCCCCGACCTCAGTGCGCGGCGGCGTGCCAGCTGACGCCCGTGCCGACGGAGACGTCGAGCGGCACCCGTAGGTCGGCCGCGGAGGCCATCTGCTCCCGCACCAGCGCCTCCAGCCGGTCGCTCTCCCCCGGCGCCACCTCGAGCACGAGCTCGTCGTGCACCTGCAGCAGCAGCCGCGACGTCAGGCCCTGCTCCTCGATGGCGCGCTGCACGTTGAGCATGGCGACCTTGATGAGGTCCGCGGCCGAGCCCTGGATGGGCGCGTTGAGCGCCATCCGCTCGGCGGACTCGCGCCGCATCCGGTTGTCGCTGGTGAGGTCGGGCAGCTGGCGCCGACGCCCCATGATCGTCTCCGTGAACCCGGACTTGCGGGCCTCCACGACGACACCGGCGAGGTAGTCCCGGATGCCGCCGAACGTCTCGAAGTACTCGTCCATCAGCCCGCGGGCCTCGGAGGGCTCGATGCCGAGCTGCTGCCCCAGGCCGAACGCGGACAGCCCGTAGGCCAGCCCGTAGTTCATCGCCTTGATCTTGGCGCGCATCTCGACGGTCACCGCGTCGGGCGCCACGTCGAAGACGCGCGCCGCGGTGATGGAGTGGAAGTCGCGGCCCGAGCGGAACGCCTCGATGAGGAGGGCGTCCTCCGAGAGGTGCGCCATGATCCGCATCTCGATCTGGCTGTAGTCGGCCGTCATCAACGACTCGAAGGACGGGCCGACCACGAACGCCTCGCGGATCCGGCGCCCCTCCTCGGTGCGGATCGGGATGTTCTGCAGGTTGGGGTCGGTGCTGGAGAGCCGGCCCGTCGCCGCGATCATCTGGTTGAACGTCGTGTGGATGCGGCCGTCGGGCTGGACCGTCTTGAGCAGGCCCTCGATCGTCTGCCGGAGGCGGGCGACGTCGCGGTGGCGCAGCAGGTGCAGCAGGAACGGGTGCTCGGTCTTCACGTAGAGCGACTGCAGCGCGTCGGCGTCGGTGGTGTAGCCGGTCTTCGTGCGCTTCGTCTTCGGCATGCCGAGCTCGTCGAAGAGCACCACCTGCAGCTGCTTGGGCGAGCCCAGGTTGATCTCCTTGCCGATCACCGCGAACGCGTCCTCGGCGGCCCGGCGGACCTCCTCGGCGAAGTGGGCCTCGAGGTCCTCGAGCCGTCCCGTGTCCACCGCGACGCCCGTGCGCTCGAGCCGGCCGAGCAGCTGGATGAGCGGCAGCTCCACCTCGGCGAGCAGACGGGCACCGCCCACGGCCTCCACCTCGCCGTCGAGCGTCTCCGCCAGGTCGATGACGGCGCGGGCGTGGAGCATCGCCGTGTCCGCCACCTCGTCGCCGTGGTCGAACAGGGCCTCCTGCTCGCCGCTGGTCTCGGTGCGCAGCTCGCGGCGCAGGTAGCGCAGGGTCAGGTCGGCCAGCGCGTACGACCGCTGGTCCGGCTGCACCAGGTACGCCGCCAGCGCCGTGTCGCTCACCAGCCCCGCCAGCGTCCAGCCGTGGGCACTGAGCGCGTGCTGCGGACCCTTCGCGTCGTGGAGCACCTTCGGCCGCGCGGGGTCGGCCAGCCACCCGGCCAGCGCGGCCTCGTCCTCCGGCGTCAGGGTCGCGACGTCGACGTACGCCGCCAGCCCGGTCGCGTCGGCGAGGGCGACGCCCTCGACCGTCCCGGTGCCCGAGCCCCACGTGCCGCGCACGTGGACCCCGACGTGCTGCCCGCCGAGACCGTCGAGGAACGCGGCCACCTCGCCGGGCTCCAGCTGGCGGCCGGCGAGCTCGAACCCGCCCTCCTCGACGACCTGCTCCTCCTCGGCGCTGAGGGTGTCGATCGTGCGCTGCCGCAGCTCGCCGCGGAACTCGAGCTCGTCGAAGAGCGTCAGCGCCGTCGCCCGGTCCCAGGGCGCCAGGACGAGGTCCTCGGGCAGCGTCTCGAGCTCGAGGTCCCGCACGAGGGCGTTGAGCTGCCGGTTGCGGATCACGTCGCCGAGGTGCTCGCGCAGCGCCTCGCCCTTCTTGCCGGTGATCTTGTCGGCGTGGGTGATGACGTTGTCGAGCCCGTCGTACTGGTTGATCCACTTCGCCGCGAAGCCCTGGCCCACGCCCGGCACGCCCGGCAGGTTGTCGGAGGTCTCCCCCACGATGGCCGCCAGCTCGGGGTAGCGGTGCGGCGGCACGCCGTACTTCGCCTCGACCGCCGCCGGTGTCATCCGCGCCAGGTCGGAGACGCCCCGCATCGGGTAGAGCACCGTCGAGTGCTCGGTCACGAGCTGGAGCGAGTCGCGGTCACCCGTGAGGATCAGCACCTCCATGCCGTCCGCGAGCGCCTGCGTCGTCAGCGTCGCGATGATGTCGTCGGCCTCGAAGCCCTCCTTCTTGAGGAAGGTGATCCCGAAGGCGGAGAGGACCTGCTCGATGATCGGCAGCTGGCTGCCGAACTCGCCGGGCGTCTTGTTGCGCTTCGCCTTGTACTCCGCGTACTGCTCCAGCCGGAACGTCTGGCGGGAGACGTCGAAGGCGACGCCCACGTGGGTCGGCTGCTCGTCGCGGAGCACGTTGACGAGCATCGACGTGAAGCCGTAGACGGCGTTGGTGTGCTGCCCCGTCGTCGTCGAGAAGTTCTCGACCGGGAGCGCGAAGAACGCCCGGTAGGCCAGCGAGTGGCCGTCGAGCAGCAGCAGGCGCCGCCGCCCCTCGGCGGCGGGCGTGACGGTGGCGGAGGTCGTCGACTGAGGCACGTGCCGACCCTAACCGTGACCACCGACGACACCGGGCGCGGCCGGGAGCAGAATGACCGTCATGGATGACGACACCACCACCGTGCCCGGTCTCGACGAGCTCGTCGCGCACATGTCGGCGAACCCCGGTGCGCTCAACGAGAAGATGGGCATCGAGATCGTCGAGGTCTCCCGCGAGCGGATCGTGGCCACGATGCCGGTCGAGGGCAACACGCAGCCCTACGGCCTGCTCCACGGGGGCGCCTCCGTCGTGCTCGCCGAGACCCTCGGCTCCGTCGGGTCGGCGCTGCACGCGCACCCCGACCGCGCGGCGGTCGGGGTGGACATCAACGCCACCCACCACCGCTCGGCCACGTCCGGCACCGTCACCGGCGTCGCCACGCCGGTGCACCTGGGCCGCAGCTCGACCAGCTTCGAGGTCGTCATCACGAACGAGGCCGGCAAGCGGGTCTGCACCGCCCGGATCACCTGCTCGCTGATCCCGGTCGACCGGGTCCCGTCCGCCGGCTGACCCGGGAGCGGGCGCGCGCGGGCCTCGTGGGTCGCGCGGGCTCAGCCGGCGCGCTGCGTCGTCGTCCGCCGCATGGAGCGGCGGGCGGCGAGCACGCTGGTGAGCTGCTGACGCTGCGGCCGCGCCATCGTCGGGCGCATCGCCGTGATGCGTGCCCGCACCGTCGCCGTCGGCGCGACCCGGAAGGACGCGCGCGTCGCGAGACCGAGGCGGGCCATGAAGCGGTTGGCGTCGCGCGAGGTGCTCGCGGAGGCCGTCGACAGGTGCGGCACGTCGTGCTCCTCGGCGTAGGCCACGCCGGCCTCGACCAGCGCCCGCCCCACCCCGCGGCGGCGGAAGTCCGGCAGCACGGTCGGCGAGGCCAGGTGCACCATCGGCGTCGGGTCCAGCGGCGACACCGTGATCATCCGCAGGAGCACGGCACCGGCGAACGCGCCGCCGTACTCGGCGACCACGATCTGGTGGGCCTCCCCCGTCAGCGAGGCCTCGACGAGGCGGGCGACGTCGGACGCGCCCTCCTCGGGGGACCGCAGCGACTCGGCCCACAGCGCGGTGAGCGCCGGGATGTCGGAGAGCGCCGCCGCGCGCAGGGTGAGAGGGGCTCCCATCAGGAGGACACCGCCCGCGTCATTGCCGTCGCCATGTGTCCTCCGCCTCGGGCCACGCGCGGACCAGGGGGCCCACGCACTTCGATCACCGTTGCGGCACCCGCCCCCACGGTGCGCCGGTCGTCACCCTACGCTCGCCGCAGCCGCGCTGGCACGGGAGCCGGGCAAAAGTTGAGGGAGCGCTGATGTTCGTCGGGTCCGGCACCCTCCTCAACGTCGTCACCGTGCTGATGGGCTCCGGAGTGGGAGTGGCGCTGGGGGGCCGGCTCCCCGAGCGGGTACGGCGCGTGGTCACCGACGGCCTGGGGCTCGTCACGCTGCTCGTGGCGGCGGTCGCCGCGGCCGACGTGCTCGACCCCGCGCTGGCCGCGGCCACCGGCACCGGGGCGCCGATGCTCATCGTGCTGGGGGCCGTGCTGCTGGGCGGGATCGTCGGCGCCGCGCTCGACCTCGACGGGCGCCTCGTCGCGCTCGGCGGGTGGGCGGAGCGACGCCTGACGCGCCGACCGCGGGGAAGAGGCGCCGACGGCGCGGTCGACCAGGCGCGCACCGACCGCTTCACCGCCGGTTTCGTCGCCGCGTCCCTGGTCTTCTGCACCGGGCCGCTCACCGTCCTCGGCTCCCTCAACGACGGGCTGGGCAACGGCGCCGAGCAGCTCTACCTCAAGGCCACGCTCGACGGGTTCGCCGCGATCGCCTTCGCCGCGACGTTCGGCTGGGGCGTCGCCGCGTCCGCGCTCACCGTCGTCGTGGTGCAGGGCGGGCTCACCCTCGTCGGGCTCGTCGTGGGCGACGTGCTGCCGGCGGCCCACGTCGCCGCCCTGAGCGCGGTGGGCGGCGTGCTGCTGGTCGGCGTCGCGCTGCGGCTCCTCGACGTCGCCCAGGTGGCCGTCGCCTCGCTCCTGCCCGCACTGGTGGTCGCGCCGCTCCTCGTCGAGGCGGTCGTGCGGCTGCGCTGAGCCGCCTCAGCGCGCTGCCACCGAACACCGATTGTTCCCGCTTCGTTACCTCAAGCGGCGACGCGACCGCCCCGGGCGTCATAGCGTTCCACCCCACATGCGTCATGCCCTGACGCGCCGAGCTCGAACAGGAGCCCCATGCAGATCGGCACCCGAGCCGCGGACACCCCGCCGCGGCCACAGACCCGGGGACGCGGAGGCATCCCGAGCCACCGCTCGGTGCTCCGGTTCCTCGCCCCCCTGCTGCTCGCGCTGGTCATCCTCGGCGTCGCGCCGTCCGCCCAGGCCGCCTCCGCGGCCGAGGACGGTTTCCGCGTCACCGTGAACCTCCGCGACACCAGCAACGACAACGCCCCGGTCGAGGGCGTCGACATCACCGCGACCCCGACGGGCGGTGAGGCCGTCCAGGCCACCACCGACGCCGAGGGACGCGCGGTGCTCGAGATCCCCGCGGAGTTCCAAGGCGCCACGGTCCTCGTCGAGCTCGACGAGGACACGCTCCCGGACGGCGCCGCGATGCGCGAGGGCGCTCCGGCCGAGCAGACCGTCACCCTCAACATCTCGACGGTCGGCGTCACGTTCCTCATCGGCGAGGACAACCGCAACGTCATGACGAAGTGGGACCGCGTCCCCGCCAGCATCTACAACGGCCTGCTCTTCGGCCTGATCATGGCGATGGCGGCGCTGGGACTCTCCATGGTGTTCGGCACCACGGGCCTCACGAACTTCTCGCACGGCGAGCTCGTCACCTTCGGCGCGGTCTGCACGATGCTGCTCAACACCTCCCTGGGGGTGCCGTTCCTGCTGGCCGTCCCCATCACGGTGGTGGCGGCCGTCGGCGTCGGATGGCTCCAGGACCGGTTCCTGTGGGGCCCGCTCCGCCACCGCGGCATCGGACTGATCGCGATGATGATCGTCTCCATCGGTCTGCAGTTCTTCCTGCGCAACTTCTTCGCCTACATCACCGGCTCGCGCACGGAGGTGTACGACGAGTACGCGACCGGCGCCGGCTCGGACTTCGCCGGGCTCTTCACCTACACGACGCGCGACATCGTCATCGCCGGCATCTGCATCGTGGTGCTCGGCCTGGTCATCGCGGGCCTGTCCTACACGCGTCTCGGTCGGGCCACCCGCGCCGTCGCCGACAACCCGGCGCTGGCCGCGGCCACCGGCATCAACGTCGACCGGGTCGTCTCCACCGTGTGGATGGTGGGCACCGCCCTCGCCGCGCTCGCGGGCACGTTCCTCGCGTTCCAGCTCGGTGTGACCTACCAGATCGGCCAGCTCATGCTGCTGCTGCTCTTCGCGGCCTGCTGCGTCGGCGGGCTCGGGTCGGTCTGGGGCGCGCTCGTCGGCAGCCTCATCATCGGTGTCCTCATCGAGCTGTCCGCGCTGGTGATCCCGCCGGACCTCAAGAACGCCGGTGCGCTGCTGCTCCTCGTCATCATCCTTCTCGTCCGACCGCAGGGCCTCCTGGGCCGCCGCGAGCGGATCGGCTGAAAGGGATCTCATGGACATCCTCACCAACGCGCTCCACGACGCGTTCGCGCCCATCGCGATCTCGTACGTGCTGGCCGCCATCGGCCTCAACATCCACTTCGGCTACACGGGCCTGCTGAACTTCGGCCAGGCCGCGTTCGCCGCGGTCGGCGCCTACGGCATGGCCGTGCTCATCGTGTCGTTCGACGTGCCCCTCGTGCCGGCGCTGCTGCTGGCCCTGGTCGGCGCCGTCCTGCTCGCCCTGGTCATGGGTCTGCCGACACTGCGGCTCCGTGCCGACTACCTCGCGATCGTCACGATCGCCGTCGCGGAGATCGCCCGCCTGATCTTCTCGACGTCGTTCAAGCAGTACTTCAACGCCCGTGACGGCGTGCAGGGCTTCACCGCCGACTTCCGCGAGCTCAACCCGTACGGCGACGGCGCCCTCGGCTTCAGCCGCAACGACCTCTGGGTCATCACCGTCGGCTGGGTCCTCGTCGCGCTCGTGCTCGTCTTCGTGTTCCTGCTCATGCGCAGCCCCTGGGGTCGCGTGCTGAAGAGCATCCGCGAGGACGAGGACGCCGTGCGGTCGCTCGGCAAGAACGTCTACAGCTACAAGCTGCAGGCCCTCATCCTCGGTGGCGTCATCGGCGCCCTCGGTGGCTTCGTGGGCGCGCTCGGCAAGGGCTCCGTGCAGCCGGACAGCTTCAACACGGACTTCACGTTCATCGCCTTCACCATGCTGATCCTCGGCGGTGCGGCGCGCGTGATGTCGCCGGTCGTGGGTGCCGTGCTCTTCTGGTTCCTGCTGACCTTCATGGACGTGCTGCTCAAGCGCATCACCGGCGACGGCGGCTTCGTGCCCGGGTGGCTGCTCAACCCGGACCAGACCGGCAACGTGCGCTTCATGATCGTGGGCCTCGTGCTGATGCTGCTCATGATCTTCCGCCCGCAAGGGATCTTCGGCGACAAGAAGGAGCTCGCGATCGATGCCCGCTGACCTCGAGAAGTCCCGCGGCGCGGCCGCGGCCGCCCTGGCCGACGTCGCCCACGAGCCGGGCGCGGCGAAGCCCGACCCCATCGTCGTCGTCGACAACATCACGCGGCAGTTCGGCGGCCTCAAGGCCGTCGACGTGGGCCACCTGGAGATCCAGCGTGGCGTCATCACCGCGCTGATCGGCCCCAACGGCGCCGGCAAGACGACGTTCTTCAACCTGCTGACCGGGTTCGACACCCCGGACACGGGCGAGCGGTACCTCAACGGCAAGTCGCTGAAGCGCGTCGCGGCGTACAAGGTCGCGAAGCTCGGCATGGTCCGCACCTTCCAGCTGACCAAGGTGCTGTCCAAGCTCACCGTGCTGGAGAACATGCGCCTCGGCGCGACGGGCCAGCGCGGCGAGCGGTTCTGGGCGGGTCCCCTGGCGTTCCTGTGGAGCAGCCAGGAGAAGGCCAACACCGAGCGCGCCCGCGAGCTGCTCCGGCGGTTCAAGCTGGACGCCAAGGAGAACGACTTCGCCGGCTCCCTCTCGGGTGGTCAGCGGAAGCTGCTCGAGATGGCCCGGGCGCTCATGGTGGAGCCGGAGCTCGTCATGCTCGACGAGCCGATGGCCGGCGTGAACCCGGCCCTCAAGCAGTCGCTGCTGGGGCACGTGAAGTCGCTGCGCGACGAGGGCATGACCGTCCTCTTCGTCGAGCACGACATGGACATGGTCCGCGACATCTCGGACTGGGTCGTCGTCATGGCGGCGGGCGCGGTCATCGCGGAGGGCCCGCCCCACAGCATCATGAGCGACCAGCGCGTGATCGACGCCTACCTGGGCGCCCACCACGACACCGACATCAGCGACCTCGACCCCGAGGAGATCCTCGCCGAGGCGGAGGCCGAGATCGCGGCCGAGAAGGAGGGCAACGCGTGAACGCCGACCTGAGCAAGGCCGCCGCGGGCGCCGACGAGCGTGCCGAGGCCGCCCGTCGGGCGCACCTCGCCGCGGCCGACGGAGCCGTCCTGCGGGCGGACAACCTGATCGCGGGCTACCTGCCCGGGGTCAACATCCTCAACGGCGCCGACCTCTACTGCCAGCCGGGCGAGCTCGTGGGCATCATCGGCCCGAACGGTGCCGGCAAGTCCACGCTGCTCAAGGCCCTGTTCGGCCTGGTGAAGATCCACACCGGCTCCGTCACCCTGCGTGGTGAGGAGGTCACCAACCAGCGGGCGGACAGCCTGGTCACCAAGGGCATCGGTTTCGTGCCGCAGACCAACAACGTGTTCCCGAGCCTGTCCATCGCGGAGAACCTCCAGATGGGCTGCTACCAGGCCCCCAAGAAGTTCGCCGAGCGGTTCGACTTCGTCACGGGGATCTTCCCGGCCCTCGGCACCCGCCGGAACCAGCGTGCGGGCTCGCTGTCCGGCGGCGAGCGGCAGATGGTCGCCATGGGCCGCGCGCTCATGATGGAGCCGTCGGTCCTGCTGCTCGACGAGCCCTCGGCGGGCCTCTCCCCCGCCATGCAGGACGAGGTGTTCGTGCAGACCCGCAACATCAACAAGGCGGGCGTCTCGGTCGTCATGGTGGAGCAGAACGCGGCCCGCTGCCTGCAGATCTGCGACCGCGGCTACGTGCTCGACCACGGCCGCAACGCCTACACGGCCACCGGCCGCGAGCTCGCCAACGACCCCAAGGTCATCGAGCTCTACCTCGGCACCCTGGCCAAGCAGAACACCTGAGCCACCCGCTCGACCGCTCCACCCAGCACGAGGGGCCCGCCGGCTGACAGCCGGCGGGCCCTTCGTCGTTCGCCCTCCTCGCCCCCCCACCCCCACCCGGGTCGTGGTGCCCGGCCACTGTTTCCCGCGGGCCTCCCACCACGACCGCGGGGCGTACGGAGCGGTCCCGAGCGCCGCGGCCCCGTACGTCGCGGGCGCGCGTCGCGCCGTACCCGCTGGTGAGCCCACCGGGTCGTGGTGGTGGTGCCACGCCACCACGTTCCGCAGGCCTCCCACGCACGACCGGGAGGCGGGAGCGGGCGGGGAGGGTGACGGGCATGGAAAAGCCCCAGGCCCCCGGAGCGCAGCTCTCCGGGGGCCTGGGGGACGTGCGACCGGGCGGGTGCCCGGCGGTGTCACGGCATCAGTTGTTGCCGTTGAGCCCCGCCTCGACGAGCTCGGGGACGATCTTCTTCGTCTCGTCGAACGCGATCAGGACGATCGCGTCGGGGTCCTCGGCCTTGATGGCCTCGACCTCGGCGGTGTACGTCGCCGCCTCCGGCGAGTAGAGCTGGTAGGAGACGACGGAGCCGCCCGACTGCTCGAAGAAGTCCCGCACGTTCTCCGCGAGAGCCTCACCGTAGGAGTCCTGGCGCGCCAGGATGGCGATGTTCTGCTTGCCGTCACCGCTCAGCGTCGACGCCATGACCTGGCCCTGCAGCACGTCCGAGGGAGCCGTGCGGAAGTACAGGCCCTGGTCGGCGTAGGTGTCGAACGCGGTCGACGTGTTGGCCGGCGAGATCTGCGCGACACCGGCGCTGGTGATCTTGTCGATGACGCTGAGCGACACCGACGAGGAGGCCGCACCGACGATGACGTCGACGTTGCCCGCGAGGAGCTGGTCGACGGACGCACCGGCGATGTCCGGCGTGCCGTCACCGGAGTCGGCGGTCGGCAGGGCGACGGCGTCGGCACCGTTCACGCCGCCGGCCTCGTTGATCTCCTGCACGGCGAGCGCGACGCCCGCGATCTCCGGGGGGCCGAGGAACGCGAGGTCACCGGAGGTCGGCAGCAGGCCGCCCACGGTGAAGACGCCGTCGCCGTCCTCGATGGCCGGGAGCTCCTGGCCCTCGACCGGGTCGGAGTCGGGGATCTCACCGGTGATGAACTCGTCCGGCGTGTAGGTGTTGTCCGCGCCGTACTCGAAGATGCCGATCGTCGCGGACGTCGGGCTGCCGGTCGAGCTGAAGTCGATCGGGCCAGAGACACCGTCGTAGTCGATGTCGGTGCCGGCGGCGAGCAGCTCGGCGCACGCGGCGAAGTCGGTGCACTTCTCGCCCTCGGCGGACACCTCCTGCAGCTTGCTGGCGATCGCCGTGCCGGAGTCGTTGCCGGCCGCGATCGCGGCAAGGGCCGCGACGACGACGGCGTCGTAGGACTCCGCGCCGTAGGTGAAGTCGGCGAGGTCCGGGTTCACGCCGAGGAGGCGCTCACGGAACTCGTCGCCGAGCTCGGAGCCGGGGTACGTCGCGCGGACGCCCTCGAGGGTGCCCTCGTCGAAGTCGGCGCTGTAGTCGGCGGTGTTGCCGTCGACGAAGTACCACGACGGGGCCGACGACGCGTTGTCGTTGTTGCCACCGTCGCCATCGTTGTCGCCGTCACCGTCTCCGCCGCCACAACCAGCGGCGACGAGGGACGTCGCGAGCATCGCGACCCCCAGTCGGACCAGGGTGCTGGAACGCTTCATCAAGCCTCCGTCAATCGGATTCCCACGTCGGCACCTCGCCGACGTTTGCGTCAACGTAGTCCTCGACGGAGCCCCGCGAGACCGGCTTGGGCGGCCGTTGCCAACTTGTGACCTGGGCCGCCGCTCCCGTGATCCGGATGCCCTGCGAGCCGGGCGCTCAGGCGCCGCTGCCGCCCGGGCCGTGCGTGATGACCCCCTCCGCGACCTGCTTCATCGACAGGCGCAGGTCCATGGCGGTCTTCTGGATCCAGCGGAAGGCGTCCGGCTCCGTGAGCCCGAGGTCCTTCTGCAGCACGCCCTTGGCGCGGTCGACCAGCTTGCGCGTCTCGAGCCGCTCCGTGAGGTCGCCGACCTCGGCCTCGAGCTGGCTCAGCTCCGCGAAGCGGCTGACGGCCATCTCGATCGCCGGCACGAGGTCGCTCGCCGAGAACGGCTTCACCAGGTAGGCCATCGCGCCCGCGTCGCGGGCCCGCTCGACCAGCTCCCGCTGGGAGAAGGCCGTCAGGATGACGACGGGGGCGATGCGCTGGGCGGCGATCCGCTCCGCGGCCGCGATGCCGTCGAGCACCGGCATCTTCACGTCGAGCACGACGAGGTCGGGACGCAGCTCCTCGGCGAGCTCGATGGCACGCTGCCCGTCGCCGGCCTCCCCCACGACGTCGTACCCCTCGTCGGCCAGCATCTCGGCCAAGTCCATGCGGATCAGCGCCTCGTCCTCGGCGATGACGACACGTCGGGGGGCCTGCGCGCGCTCGTTCACAGGGGGAAGGCTAGCCCGCGCGCCCCGTCGGCGCGGCCCCGGCGTGCGGCCCCGGCGCCGGGCGGTGCGTCACGTTCGTCACGGGATCGGCTACGGTGGCGGCCGCACCCTCGCCGGGTTGGCGGAATCGGCATACGCGGTGGTCTCAAACACCACTGTCCGAGAGGACTTGTGGGTTCGAATCCCACACCCGGCACCCCTGTCTCGTCAGAACCGTCGGTGCCGGCAGCGACGATCCCACTCATGCACGTCCGCCCATGGAGCACCGTCGAGTCGGCGCTGCGCGCGTCCGACGACGGCGTTCCCGACGCGGAGAACGCTCGACGCCACGGGGTCGCGGTCAAGACCGTGCGACGCTGGCGCCGCGACTACGGGAGGCGCGGGCTGCCGCGCGGCCAGACCCACACCAGCGCGCCGTGTCCCCGTTGTGACGGCAGCGAGCTGGACGCTCGCGCCTACGCCGAGCTGCTCGGCTGGTACCTCGGCGACGGACATCTCGTGGAAGCCCGGCGTGAGGTCATGCTGCTCAGCATCGTGAACGACCGGAGGTACGCCGAGGCCAATGCTCGGCTGCTCCTCCTCCTGCGGGCCGTGAAACCCGGGGGGCGACCCCACGTCCGCGAGCGCCCCGGCGCGGTCGTTACCGCGATGGGCTGGAAGCACTGGACCTGCCTCTTCCCCCAGCACGGCCCGGGGCGCAAGCACGACCGCCGGATCGTGCTCGAGCCCTGGCAGCGGTCGCTGGTGGAGCAGCACCCGGCCGACTTCCTGCGCGGCCTCTTCCACTCGGACGGAGCGCGGGTGCGCAACTGGGCCAGCCGTCGCGTGGCCGCCACCGGCGAGGTACGTCGCCACGACTACGCCCGGTGGCAGTTCACCAACCGCTCGGAGGACATCCTCGGCCTCTGCGGCTGGGCGCTCGACCTGGTCGAGGTGCCCTGGCGGCGGTCGTCCCGGACGACGATGAGCGTGTCGCGACGGGCCGCGGTGGCTCGTCTCGACACGCTCATCGGCGTGAAGCGGTGACGTGGGTGGGCTCAGCCGCGCCGGTAGGCGGGCGCCACCTCGTTGATCGCGTCGCCCATCTTGTGCACGCGCAGGGCGTTGGTGGAGCCCGGGATGCCCGGGGGCGCGCCCGCGATGATGACGACGAGGTCGCCCTCCTTCACGCGCTGGATGCGCAGCAGGGCCTCGTCGACCTGGCGCACCATCTCGTCGGTGTGCTCGACCGGCGCGGTCTTGAAGGTCTCGACGCCCCACACCGCCGCCAGCTGCGACCGGGTCGACGCGAGCGGCGTGAAGGCGAGGATCGGGATGGGGCCGCGGTAGCGCGCCACGCGCCGCGCGGAGTCGCCGCTCTGGGTGAAGGCGACGAGGTACTTCGCCCCGACGCGCTCGGCGACCTGAGCCGCGGCGAGCGCGATGATGCCGCCCTTGGTGTGCGGGTCCCACTCGAGGGTGCGGATGTCGTTCGCGGCGTGGCGGTCGGCGCTCTCGATGATGCGCGCCATCGTCTCGACGGCCGTCACGGGGTAGTCGCCGACGCTCGTCTCCCCCGACAGCATGACGGCGTCGGCGCCGTCGAGCACGGCGTTCGCGACGTCGGACGTCTCCGCGCGCGTCGGTGCGGGTGCCGTGATCATCGACTCCAGCATCTGGGTCGCGACGATCACCGGCTTCGCGTTGGTGCGGGCCAGGTCGACGATGCGCTTCTGGTGGAAGGGCACGTCCTCGAGCGGGCATTCCACGCCGAGGTCGCCGCGGGCGACCATGAACGCGTCGAACGCCTGGACGATGTCCTCGAGGTTCTCGAGCGCCTGCGGCTTCTCGATCTTCGCGATGATCGGGACGGTGCGCCCCTCCTCCGCCATGATCGCCCGCACGTCGTCGGCGTCGGCGGCGTTGCGCACGAAGCTCAGCGCCACGAAGTCGACGCCGATGCGGAGCGCCCAGCGGAGGTCCTCGATGTCCTTCTCGGACAGGGCGGGCACGGAGACCGCGACGCCCGGCAGGTTGATCCCCTTGTGGTCGGAGACCTTGCCGCCGACGAGCACCTCGACCTCGACGTCGGTGTCCGTCTTCGACACGACGCGCAGCTTGATCTTGCCGTCGTCGATGAGGAGCGGGTCGCCGGGCTTCACGTCGCCGGGCAGGCCCTTGTAGGTGGTGCCGCAGATGGACGCGTCGCCGTCGACGTCGCGCGTGGTGATGCACCAGCTCTGCCCGCGACGCAGCACGACCGGACCCTCCGAGAAGGTCTCCAGCCGGATCTTGGGCCCCTGGAGGTCGGCCAGGATGCCCACGCCGCGACCGCTGGAGTCGGAGGCCTGCCGGACGAGCCGGTAGTTCTCCTCGTGGTCGGCGTGGGTGCCGTGGCTCATGTTCAACCGCGCGACATCCATGCCGGCGTACACCAGCTCCTGGATGCGGCGGGCTCCGGCCGTTGCCGGCCCCAACGTACAGACGATCTTCGCTCGGCGCACAGGACGACCCTACTGCTCCCGGCTCGCCGCCGTGCCACTGGACCTTGAACGTTCCAACAATCTTTCCCGAGGACGCCGACGGGCCGGCACCCCGAGGGGTGCCGGCCCGTCGTGACGGAGCTGTGCTCAGACGACCAGGGGACGCTCGGTCGACTTGATGGGTGCCGGCAGGGAGGTCGAGCCCGTGAGGTACTCGTCCACCGCGGCGGCCGCCGCGCGGCCCTCGGCGATCGCCCAGACGATGAGCGACTGACCGCGACCCGCGTCACCCGCGGCGAACACGCCGGGCACCGACGTCTGGTACGTCGGGGTGCGGCGCACGTTGCCCCGCTCGTCCAGCTCGAGCTCGAGCTGCTGGACGACCGTGTTCGTCTCCGGGCCCGTGAAGCCCATCGCGAACAGGACCAGGTCGGCCGGGATCTCCCGCTCGGTGCCCTCGATCTCCGTGAGCCTGCCGCCCTCGAACGCCACGTCCACGAGGCGCAGCGCGCGCACGTTCCCGTCCTCGTCGCCGATGAACTCCTGGGTGGAGACGCCGTAGACGCGGTCGCCGCCCTCCTCGTGGGCCGAGGAGACGCGGAACAGCATCGGGTACGTCGGCCAGGGCTGGCCGGCCGGACGGCTCTCGCCGGGCTGCGGCATGATCTCGAGCTGCGTGATCGACGCCGCGCCCTGGCGGATCGACGTACCGAGGCAGTCGGCGCCGGTGTCACCGCCACCGATGATGACGACGTGCTTGTCGTCGGCCCGGATCTGGCCCTCGACGGTCTCCCCCAGCGCCACGCGGTTCGCCTGCGGCAGGAACTCCATGGCCTGGTGGATGCCGGCGAGCTCGCGGCCGGGCACCTGCAGGTCGCGGGCGACCGTCGCGCCGGTGGCGACGACGACCGCGTCGTACCGCGCCTTGAGCTGCTCGCCCGTGACGTCCACGCCCACCTCGACGCCCGCCCGGAAGATGGTGCCCTCGCGACGCATCTGGTCGAGGCGGCGGTCGATGTGCCGCTTCTCCATCTTGAACTCGGGGATGCCGTAGCGGAGCAGGCCGCCGATCTTGTCGGCCCGCTCGTAGACGGCGACCGTGTGACCGGCGCGGGTGAGCTGCTGGGCGGCGGCGAGACCCGCCGGGCCCGAGCCGATGACGGCGACGGTCTTGCCCGAGAGCCACTCCGGCGGCTGGGGCGTCACCGTGCCGGACTCCCACGCGCGGTCGATGATCGAGACCTCGACGTTCTTGATGGTCACCGGGTCCTGGTTGATGCCCAGCACGCAGGCGGTCTCGCAGGGCGCCGGGCAGAGCCGGCCGGTGAACTCGGGGAAGTTGTTCGTCGCGTGGAGCCGCTCGATGGCGTTGCTCCAGTCGTCGCGCCAGACCAGGTCGTTCCACTCCGGGATGATGTTGCCCAGCGGACAACCCTGGTGGCAGAACGGGATGCCGCAGTCCATGCAGCGACCCGCCTGGGGCGTGATGATCGGCAGGAGCGCGCGGCCGATGCCGTCGGGGTAGACCTCGTTCCAGTCGTTCACCCGCTCCTCGACCGGCCGACGCGTCGCGACCTTGCGGCCCTCCTTGAGGAAGCCCTTCGGGTCAGCCATGCAGCACCTCCATGATCCGGGCGGCCGTCTGGTCCTCGTCGAGTCCCTCGGCCTCAGCCTCTGCGCGGGCGTCCAGCACCCGCTTGTAGTCACGCGGCATCACCTCGGTGAAGCGAGCCACGGCGGCCGGCCAGTCGGCGAGCAGCTGCTCGGCGACCTCCGACCCGGTCTCCTCGAAGAAGGCGCGGACGTAGCCGTGCAGCTCCTCGACGGCGTCGCCCTCGACGGCGCGCAGGTCGACGAGCTCGCCGTTGACCCGCTGCTGCTTGAGGTCGAGCACCCACGCGATGCCGCCCGACATGCCCGCCGCGAGGTTGCGGCCGGTCTTGCCGAGCACGACGACGCGACCGCCGGTCATGTACTCCAGCGCGTGGTCGCCCACGCCCTCGGTCACGACCAGGGCGCCCGAGTTGCGCACGCAGCACCGCTCGCCGACGCCGCCGCGGATGAAGATCTCGCCGGACGTCGCGCCGTACGCGATCGTGTTGCCCGCGATGATCTGCTCCTCGGAGCGGAACGTCGCCGAGCGGTCCGGCCGGATCACGATGCGACCGCCCGAGAGGCCCTTGCCGACGTAGTCGTTGCCGTCGCCCTCGAGGCGCAGGGTGATGCCCCGCGGCACGAACGCACCGAACGACTGCCCGGCGGAACCGGTGAGCGTGATGTCGATCGTGCCCTCGGGCAGGCCCTCGCCGCGGTAGCGCTTCGTCACCTCGTGGCCGAGCATCGTGCCGACCGTGCGGTTGACGTTGCGCACCTCGAGCTGGGCACGCACGGGCTCGCCGCTCTCCAGCGCGGGAGCGGCGATGGCGATGAGCTCGTTGTCGAGCGCCTTCTCCAGGCCGTGGTCCTGCGTCTTCGTGCGGCGCAGGTCCTGGTCGGGGAACATCGCGTTGTCCGGCACGTGCAGGATCGGCGCCAGGTCGAGCCCGGCGGCCTTCCAGTGGTCGACGGCACGCTCGACGTCGAGCGCCCCGACCTGGCCGACGGCCTCGTCGATGCTGCGGAAGCCCAGCTCGGCGAGCAGCTCCCGCACCTCCTCGGCGATGTAGGTGAAGAAGTTGACGACGTACTCGGCCTTGCCGCTGTAGCGCTCGCGGAGCACCGGGTTCTGCGTCGCGACGCCCACGGGGCAGGTGTCGAGGTGGCAGACCCGCATCATGATGCAGCCCGAGACGACCAGCGGGGCGGTGGCGAAGCCGAACTCCTCGGCGCCGAGGAGCGCGGCGATGACGACGTCACGACCGGTCTTGAGCTGGCCGTCGGCCTGCACGACGATCCGGTCGCGCAGCCCGTTGAGGAGCAGCGTCTGCTGGGCCTCGGCGAGGCCGAGCTCCCAGGGACCGCCGGCGTGCTTGAGCGACGTCAGCGGGGACGCACCGGTGCCGCCGTCGTTGCCGGAGATGAGCACGACGTCCGCGTGCGCCTTCGACACACCCGTCGCGACCGTGCCGACGCCGACCTCGGAGACGAGCTTGACGTGCACGCGCGCGCTCGGGTTGGCGTTCTTGAGGTCGTGGATCAGCTGCGCCAGGTCCTCGATGGAGTAGATGTCGTGGTGCGGCGGGGGGCTGATGAGGCCCACGCCGGGCGTCGAGTGCCGGGTCTTCGCCACCCACGGGTACACCTTGTGACCGGGCAGCTGACCACCCTCGCCGGGCTTCGCGCCCTGCGCCATCTTGATCTGGATGTCGTCGGCGTTGGTCAGGTACTCGCTCGTGACGCCGAAGCGCCCCGAGGCGACCTGCTTGATCGAGCTGCGGCGCTCGGGGTCGTAGAGCCGGTCCGGGTCCTCGCCGCCCTCGCCCGTGTTCGACTTCGCGCCGAGCCGGTTCATGGCGATCGCGAGGGTCTCGTGCGCCTCCTGCGAGATCGAGCCGTACGACATCGCGCCCGTGGAGAAGCGCTTGACGATCGCCTCGACCGGCTCCACCTCCTCGAGGGGGACGGGCGCACGACCGCCCTGCTCGGCGCTCTTGAAGCGGAACAGGCCGCGCAGCGTCATGAGGCGCTCGGACTGCTCGTCGACGCGCGACGTGTACTGCTTGAACACGTCGTAGCGCCCCGCCCGCGTGGCGTGCTGCAGGCGGAACACCGTCTCGGGGTCGAACAGGTGGGGCTCGCCCTCGCGACGCCACTGGTACTCGCCACCGATCGCCAGCTCGCGGTGCGAGGGGGCGACACCGGTGCGCGGGTACGCCGCGGCGTGACGCAGCGCGACCTCCTGGGCGATCGTGTCGATGCCGACGCCGCCCAGCTTCGAGGTGGTCCCGGCGAAGTACTGCTCCACGAACTCCTGGGACAGGCCCACGGCCTCGAAGATCTGCGCACCCGTGTAGGACGCGACCGTCGAGACGCCGATCTTGCTCATGACCTTGAGGACGCCCTTGCCGAGCGCCTTGACGAGGTTCTTCACCGCGACCTGCGGGTCGGCGGTGACGTAGTAGCCCGCCCGGGCCAGGTCCTCGACCGACTCCATGGCGAGGTACGGGTTGACCGCCGCCGCGCCGTACCCGACGAGCAGCGCGACGTGGTGCACCTCGCGGACGTCGCCGGCCTCGACGAGGAGACCCACCTGGGTGCGCGTCTTCTCGCGCACCAGGTGGTGGTGGACCGCACCGGTCAGCAGCAGCGACGGGATCGGCGCGAGCTCGCTGGTGGAGTGCCGGTCGGAGAGCACGATGATGCGGGCGCCCTCGGCGATGGCGGTGCTGACCTCGGCGCAGATCTCCGCGATGCGGGCCGCCATGGCCGCGCCGCCCCCCTCGACCTCGTAGAGGCCGCGGGCGACGTGGGTGACGAAGCCCGGCTGGTCGCCGTCACGGTTGATGTGGCGGATCTTGGCGAGCTCGTCGTTGTCGATCACCGGGAACGGCAGCACGATCTGGCGGCACGACTCCGGGCCGGGCGCGAGCAGGTTCGCCTCGGGGCCGATCGAGCCGTTCAGCGAGGTGACGAGCTCCTCGCGGATGGCGTCGAGCGGCGGGTTCGTGACCTGCGCGAACAGCTGCGAGAAGTAGTCGAACAGCATCCGCGGCTTCTCGCTGAGCGCGGCGATCGGCGTGTCGGTGCCCATCGAGCCGATCGGCTCGGCGCCGGTGTTCGCCATGGGGGTGAGGAGGACGCGGAGCTCCTCCTCGGTGTAGCCGAAGACCTGCTGGCGACGCGTCACGGAGGCGTGCGTGTGCACGACGTGCTCGCGCTCGGGCACGTCCTTCAGGTGGAGGAGGCCGTCGGCGAGCCACTCGGCGTAGGGCTGCTCCGCCGCGAGGGTGGACTTGATCTCCTCGTCCTCGACGATGCGGTGCTCGGCGGTGTCGACGAGGAACATCTTGCCGGGCTGGAGCCGGCCCTTGCGCACGATCGTGGCGGGGTCGATGTCGAGCACGCCGACCTCGGAGGCCAGCACGACGAGACCGTCGTCGGTGACCCAGAAGCGGGACGGGCGCAGGCCGTTGCGGTCGAGCGTGGCACCGATCTGGGTGCCGTCGGTGAAGACCACGCAGGCGGGGCCGTCCCACGGCTCCATCATCGACGCGTGGAACTCGTAGAACGCGCGCTTGGCGTCGTCCATCTCGCCGTGGTTCTCCCACGCCTCGGGGATCATCATCAGCACGGAGTGCGGCAGGCTGCGGCCACCCAGGTGGAGCAGCTCGAGCACCTCGTCGAACGACGCGGAGTCCGACGCACCCGGGGTGCAGATCGGGAACAGCCGGTCGAGGTCGCCGTCGATGACGTCGGAGGCCAGGAGCGCCTCGCGGGCCCGCATCCAGTTGCGGTTGCCCATCACGGTGTTGATCTCGCCGTTGTGGGCGATGAACCGGAACGGGTGGGCCAGCGGCCAGCTCGGGAAGGTGTTCGTCGAGAAGCGCGAGTGCACGACACCGATCGCCGACGCCATGCGCTCGTCGCGCAGGTCGGGGAAGAAGTGGTCGAGCTGGTCCGTGGTGAGCATGCCCTTGTAGACCGTGGTGCGGCTCGACAGCGACGCGAAGTACGCCTCGGTCTGGCGCTCCGCGCGCTTGCGGACGCAGAAGGCGAGGCGCTCGAGGGCCAGGCCCGTCACGGACGGGTCGGCCGCCTCGATGAACAGCTGGCTGAACGTCGGCATGACGCCGAGCGCCATCGAGCCCAGCACGCTCGGCTCCACCGGGACGTCGCGCCAGCCGAGAACGCGGGCGCCCTCGGCGGCCGCGATCTCCTCGATCGTCGTGCGCGTCTTCGCCAGGTCGTCGGCGTCGGTCGGCAGGAAGCCCATGCCCACGGCGTAGGAACCCACGGCCGGCAGCTCGAAGTCGGTCACGGCGCGCAGGAACGCGTCGGGCACCTGCAGGAGGATGCCGGCGCCGTCGCCGGAGTTGACCTCGGCGCCCGCGGCGCCGCGGTGGTCGAGGTTGCGGAGCGCCTGGAGAGCCTTCGCCACGATGTCGTGGCTGGCCTCACCGGTCATCGTGGCCACGAAGGCGACGCCGCAGGCGTCGTGCTCGAACCTGGGGTCGTAGAGCCCTTGGGCCTCGGGGATCGCGTGCGAGATGGGCACGGATGCGTCTCCCGTCGTCGGGGTCCGACACGCGAGGAGAGCGGGCCGGACGATCAGTGGAGCTGGAGCGGGCCGCGGGGGAAGGCTCGGCGAACGACCTCGTTCGCGCGGAGCTGCATGACCTCCGGGGTCCGCGGGAGGGACGACGTTGGCCCTGCGCGCGCTGAGGTTACCACCGTGAAACAGTTCGGTCGCGTTCCGGGCACGCGACGGGGGTAGGGCGCGGGTCACTCCCGCTCGGTCGGGGCCTCCCCCTCGACGTCGGCCTTCGTGTCGGCCTTCGTGTCGGCCTTCGTGTCGGCCTTCGCGTCGGCCCTCGCGGAACCGCTCTGCTCCTCGACGACGGGCCGCTCGAACCCCTCGACGTACACCTCCTCCTCGCGTCCCTCGCCGCGGGTGAGCACGAGGTAGGCCACGGCGCCGACGAAGAGGATGATCGAGGTCCAGACGTTCCAGCGCAGGCCGAGCACGTTCTCGAGCTGCACGTCGTCGATGCGGAGCATCTCGTTCCACACCCGACCCGTCGTGTAGGCGACGACGTAGAGGGCGAGCACCCGTCCGTGCCCCAGACGGAGACGCCGGTCGAGGACCACGAGCACCGCGAACGCGGCGAGGTTCCACAGGCACTCGTAGAGGAACGTGGGGTGGAACGTCGTGCCGGGCGCGAACCCGGCCGCGCGGGCGACGGAGTCACTCACCTCGAGGCCCCACGGCAGGTCGGTCGGCTTGCCGAAGAGCTCCTGGTTGAACCAGTTGCCCCAGCGTCCGATGGCCTGGGCGACGAGCAGGCCGGGGGCGAGCGCGTCGGCCATCGGGAGGAACCGGATGCCGCGGCTGCGGGCGCCGATCCAGGCGCCGACGCCGCCGAGGGCGATCGCGCCCCAGATGCCGAGGCCGCCGTTCCAGACGTAGAGCGCCTCGATCGGGCGTCGGCCCTCGCCGAAGTAGAGCTCCCAGTCGGTGGCCACGTGGTAGAGCCGGCCGCCGACGATGCCGAACGGCACCGCCCAGATCGCGATGTCCATGACCTCGCCGGCCGTGCCGCCGCGCGCGACCCACCGCTTCTCGCCGATCCAGATGGCGGCGGCGACGCCGAGGATGATGCACAGCGCGTACCCGCGCAGCGGCACCGGCCCGAGGTGCCAGACCCCTTCGGACGGGCTGGGGATCGACAGCGGCACGGCCAGGAGCGAGCCGAGGGCGGCGTTCAGCATGGCGCCCATCATGGCGGGTCAGGAGGCCGGACGGCTCAGCAGGGTGGCGAGGTCCACGGCGAGGTCGTGCGGCGACGTGTCGCGCATCCACAGCATCGGCACGGTGTCGTCGGCGTCGACGGCGTTGACCTGGTCGTTGTGGGTGACGTCGTAGCCGCCGCTGGCGAGCCGGACGCCCTCCTCGAAGTAGACGTGGAAGCTCTGCGCCGCCGTCTGCAGGGAGGCCAGGTCGCCGGTGATGCCGACGAAGCCGGGGTCGAAGCGCTCGAGGTAGGTGCGCAGGGTCGCCACGTCGTCCCGCGCGGGGTCGGTCGTCACGAACAGCACCTGCACCCGCTCGCGGTCCGCCTCGTCGAGCCGCGCCAGCGCGTTGGCGATGTTGGCGAGCACCATCTGGCAGATGTCCGGGCAGTTGCTGTAGCCGAAGAACACCAGCGTGAGGTCGGCGTCGGTGTCCTCGGTCAGCGAGTACGGCGTGCCCTCCGGCGCGCTCCCCTGGGTCGAGACCAGCGGGGGCCCGGCGACGGTGTACGGCTGGTCGAGCACGACGCCGTACATGGAGTCGTCGGTGAGGTCGGCGCCCACCATCGGGTTGAGCGGCTCCGACTGGCCCCCGCACGCGGCGAGCACGGCGAGCACGAGCGATCCCGCCACCGCGGCACAGCGGCGGCGCAGTCGCACGGAGGTGCGCAGGTCAGGCACCGCCGGCGTCCCCCCGACGCACGCCGGCGGCGAGGTCCTCCGTGAGCGTGCGCAGCGCGGCGAGCCCGGCGGCGCGGTCCGTGCCCGCGTCGAGCAGCGTGCGCACGAAGGCGGAGCCCACGATGACGCCGTCGGCGTAGGCCGCCACGACCGCCGCCTGGTCGCCGTTCGAGACACCGAGGCCGACACCCACGGGGAGGTGGGCGTCCTTCGGCTGCAGCGCCCGGGCCCGGGTGACGAGCGGACCCGCGAGGTCGCTCGTGGTGGTGCGCGCCCCGGTGACGCCCATGACCGCCGTCGCGTAGACGAACCCGCGCGAGGCGGCGGTCGTCATCGCGACCCGCTCGTCGGTGGACGACGGGGCCACGAGGAAGACCTTGTCGAGGTCGTGGGCGTCGGCCGCCGCGATCCACGCGTCACCCGCGTCGGGCGTGATGTCGGGCGTGATGAGACCGGCGCCGCCCGCCGAGGCCAGGTCGGCGGCGAACCGCTCGACCCCGTAGCGCTCCACCGGGTTCCAGTAGGTCATGACGAGCGTCGGCGTGCCGGTCGCCGCCACCGCCTCGACGGTGCGGAGCACGTCGGTGGTGCGGCAGCCGGCGTCGAGGGCCTGCTGCGCGGCGGCCTGGATGGTGGGGCCGTCCATCACGGGGTCGCTGTAGGGCAGGCCGATCTCGATGACGTCGCAGCCGGCGTCGACCATGACCTGCAGGGCGTCGACGGCGCCGGGCACGTCGGGGAAGCCGGCGGGCAGGTAGCCGATGAGGGCGGCGCGGCCCTCCGAGCGTCCGCGTTCGAAGGCGGGGGTGGTGCTCACGCCTCCACGTCCTTCTGCGCGTCGCCGAGGCCGAACCACTCGATGGCCGTGCCCATGTCCTTGTCGCCGCGCCCCGAGAGGTTGATGAGCACGATCGCCTCCGGGCCCTTGGTCGCGGCCAGCTCGCGGGCCACGTCGAGGGCGCCCGAGACGGCGTGGGCCGACTCGATCGCGCAGATGATGCCCTCGGTGCGGGCCAGGAGGGCCATGGCCTCCATCGCGGCGGCGTCGGTCACCGGCACGTACTGCGCCCGGCCGATGTGCGCCAGGTGCGAGTGCTGCGGCCCGACGCCCGGGTAGTCGAGACCCGCGGAGATCGAGTGGGACTCGACGGTCTGGCCGTCCTCGTCCTGGAGCAGGTAGGTGCGCGCCCCGTGGAGCACGCCCGAGCCGCCGGCCGTGATGGTCGCCGCGTGGCGCCCCGTCTCGACGCCGTCGCCGCCGGGCTCGAAGCCCCAGATGGCGACCTCCTCGTCGTCGAGGAAGCCCGCGAAGAGGCCGATGGCGTTGGAACCGCCGCCGACGCAGGCCGCGACCGCGTCGGGCAGGCGGCCGTAGCGCTCGAGCACCTGCGCGCGCGCCTCGTCGCCGATGCCGCGGCAGAACTCGCGCACCATCGTCGGGAACGGGTGCGGGCCCGCGGCCGTGCCGAAGAGGTACGCCGTGTGGTCGACGCTCGAGACCCAGTCGCGGAACGCCTCGTTGATCGCGTCCTTCAGCGTTCCGCTGCCCGTGTCGACCGCGACGACCTCTGCGCCGAGCAGCTGCATGCGGGCCACGTTGAGCGCCTGGCGCTGCGTGTCGACCGCACCCATGTAGACGGTGCAGTCGAGCCCCAGGTACGCCGCGGCCGTCGCGCTGGCCACGCCGTGCTGGCCGGCGCCGGTCTCGGCGATGACGCGCTTCTTGCCCATGCGCTTCGTGAGCAGCGCCTGGCCGAGCACGTTGCGGATCTTGTGGGCGCCCGTGTGGTTGAGGTCCTCCCGCTTGAGGAGCACGCGGCAGCCGACCTGCTCGCTCAGGCGCGTCGCCTCGTAGAGGGCGCTCGGCACGTTCGCGTAGTCGCGCAGGATGGCCTCGAACTCGCCGATGAATGACGGGTCGGCCATCGCCTCGGTCCACGCGTCCGTCAGCTCGTCGAGGGCGGCAACGAGGGCCTCCGGCATGAACCGGCCACCCCACTGCCCGCCCTCGCCGAAGTAGCCGCGCTCGTCCGCGTCGTACCGGCTCGTCGAGGTCATCGGGCTGCTCCTCCGGCGGCCACGAGGCCGCTCATCGCGCGGACGGCGGCCGTGGGGTCGCCGTCCTTCACCAGGGTCTCGCCGACGAGCACCGCACGGGCGCCCTCGGCGACGTAGCGCTCCACGTCCGCCACCCCGCCCACACCGGACTCGGCGACGAGCACGCGGTCGGAGGGGACGAGCGGAGCGAGGCGACCGAAGACGTCGGGGTCGACGGCCAGGGTCTTGAGGTTGCGGGCGTTGACGCCGACGAGCGGCGCCCCCAGGCCGACGGCCCGCTCCGTCTCGGCGGCGTCGTGCACCTCGACGAGCACCGTCATCCCGAGCTCGCGCGCCAGGTCGTGCAGACGGCGCAGCGTGTCGTCGTCGAGAGCGGCGACGATGAGCAGCACCAGGTCGGCACCCCACGCCCGGGCCTCGACGACCTGGTAGTCGGTGACGGTGAAGTCCTTGCGCAGCAGGGGCACGTCGACCGCCGCGCGGACGGCCGCCAGGTCGGCCAGGGAGCCGCCGAACCGGCGCTCCTCCGTCAGCACGCTGATCGCGGCGGCGCCTCCGGCGGCGTACGCCGAGGCGAGGACGACGGGGTCGGGGATGTCCGCCAGGTGGCCCTTGCTGGGGCTGCGCCGCTTGACCTCGGCGATGACGCTGGAGCCGGGCGCGGCCAGGGCCGGCATCGGGTCGAGCGCCGGGGCCACGTCCGCCAGACGGGCGCGCAGCTCCGGCAGCGGCAGTGCGGCCTCGCGCCGGGCGAGGTCCTCGCGGACCCCCGCGACGATGTCGTCGAGGACGGTCACGAGGGTCAGTGCTTCTCCTCGTGCAGGCCCATCTTGGCCATCACGAGGAAGAGGAAGAACGAGCCGACGGCGAGCGCGAGGCCCACGTAGAAGACCGGCAGGCTGATCGGGTCGAGCATGAGGCCCACGGCGCCCACGACGAAGCCGACCATCGCCACCGACACCCCGGTCCAGGCCGCGGGGGTGTTGCCGTGGTTGTTGGCCATCGTGTGCTCCTCGGGTTGGTCGGGGTCGATCCGGGTCGATCCGGGTCGATCGGGTTCGTGCGGGCCGTGCGGCCCTGCCGGCCATTCTAGGGCGGCGGCGGGCGGCTCAGCGCGTGGGGTCGTGCCCCTCGTCGAGCGCCTTCCAGAGGTCGAGCGACGTGCGGGGCTGCTCGACGGCGGCCGCCTCGGTGGCGTCGGCGGGCGCGTCGTAGCGCGCCCCCATCTCCGGCCACGACGGGGCGAGGCGCACCGCCGCGACCGCGGCCAGCAGGGCGACGACGGCGGCGGCCCCCGTCACGAACAGCCAGGGCGCCAGCGTCGGCTCGACCGACTGGCCCGTGCCGGCCAGCTCGGCGGCGACGTCGTCGGGGAGGGTGCGCGCCCCCGTCACGACGGTGGCCACGACCCCGAGGGCCGTGACGGCCGCCAGGACGGCGACGCCGCGCCGGAACCAGCGACGGGTCACCAGCACGACGCCCCAGCACGCGAGCAGCACGAGACCGAGCGCACCGGCCAGCGGCGACGTGCCGAGGTCGGCGGTGGTGGCCATGCCGCTCTGGCCGAGGCCGTTCACCCCGCCGGTCGCCCCGCCCGTGTCGACCCAGGCCCGGGTGCCGCCGAAGGCGACCACGCCGCTCGCCGCGAGGCCGAGCAGCACGACCGGGCCGAAGGTGCGTCGCGCGCTGTGCGGCCCGGCACCGGGCTCGCCGGTCACGCCGGTCACGCCGGGCTCGCCGGTCACGCCGGCCCCAGGCGCACGGCGTCGAAGCAGGTGCGGTCGCCGGTGTGGCAGGCCGCCCCCTCCTGGTCGACCTTGACGAGCAGGGTGTCGCCGTCGCAGTCGAGCCGCACGTCCTTCACCCACTGGCGGTGGCCGGAGGTCTCGCCCTTCACCCAGTACTCCTGGCGCGAGCGCGACCAGTACGTCGCGCGGCCGGTGCCGAGGGTGCGGGCGAGGGCCTCGTCGTCCATCCAGCCGAGCATGAGCACCTCGCCGGTGTCGTGCTGCTGCACGACGGCGGGGACGAGCCCGTCGGGGGTGCGCTTGAGGCGGGCGGCGATCTCGGGGGCCAGGCTGCTCACCGGTCCAGTATCCCCGCTGCCGGTCGCGCTACCGACCCCGCTCACGTGGCCACCGCCCGCTGCGCCACCCACGACGCGTGGAGCCGGGCGTAGACCGACCCCTCCGCGGCCACGAGCTCCGCGTGGGGCCCGTGCTGGACGATCCGGCCCGCGTCGACCACGACGACCTCGTCGGCCTTCTCCGCGGTGGAGAGCCGGTGGGCGATGGTGATCGCGGTGCGCCCCGCCATCAGCCGCTCGAGCGCGCGGTTGATGCGCATCTCGAGAGCCGGGTCGACCGCGCTCGTCGCCTCGTCGAGCACGAGGAGGTCGGGGTCGGCCAGGTGGGCGCGGAGCAGCGCGACGAGCTGACGCTCCCCCGCGGACAGCGACTCGCCCCGCTGGCCCACCCGGGTGTGGACGCCCTCGGGCAGGCCGGCGATCCAGTCGTCGAGCCCGATCTCGGCGGCGGCCGCGAGCACCCGGGCCTCGTCGGCGTCGAGGTCGCCGTAGCGCGCGTTGGCGAGCACCGTGTCGTCGAACAGGAACCCCTCCTGCGGCACGAGCACGACCCGCCGGCGCAGCGACGCGCCGCGCACCTCGCGCAGGTCGAGGCCGTCGAGGCGCACGGCGCCCGAGGTCGGGTCGACGAGCCGGGTGAGCAGCTTGGCGATCGTGGACTTGCCGGAGCCGGTCTCCCCCACGACGGCCACGCGGCGCCCGGCGGCGATCCGCAGCGACACGTCCCGCAGCACCGGCTCACCGCCCGGGTACGCGAACCAGACGTCGTCGAGCTCGACGTCGACGGCCTGGTCGGGCAGGTCCGCCCCGTCCGGCCCGGGGTCGACGAGCTCGGCCGGGGTGTCGAGGAGGCCGATGACGCGGCGCCAGCCCGCGATCGCGTTCTGGGCGTCGGTGAGGATCTGCGTGCCCATCTGCACGGGCCCGACGAACAGGGTGACGAGGAACGCGAACGCGAGGATCTCACCGGCGGTCATCCGGCCGGCGATGCCGAGCAGCACCCCGATGACGATGACGCCGGCGTTGGCCAGGCCGGCCGAGATGCCGCCCAGGGAGAACGACACGGCGGTGAAGCCCTGCGCCCGCACGGCGGCCGCCCGGTAGGTGTCGATGGCGGTGTCGATCCGCGCCTGGGTGCGGCCCTCCACCGCGTAGGACCGCACGACGGCCGCGCCGACCACCGGCTCGGCGATCGCGGAGAGCATGAGGCCCACCTGGCGGCGGACCACGCCGTACGCCTCCGAGAGCCGACGCTGGAAGTAGCGCAACGACAGGAAGAGCGGCGCGAAGCACACCCAGACCACCAGGGTGAGCTCCCAGCTGTAGATCGCCATGACGACCGTCGCGACGAGCACCTGCCCGACGCTCACCACGAGGAGCACACCGCCGAACACGATGAACTGGCTGACCTGGTCGATGTCGCTCGTCACGCGCGACACGAGCGACCCGCGCCGCTCGGTGTCCTGCGTGCCCAGCGGCAGGTCGTGCACGTGGCGGAACGCCTTGACGCGCAGCGACGACAGGCCGGTCTCGGCGGCGCGGAAGAGGCGGTAGGTCATCAGGTACGACGCGACCCCCGTCGCGATCACCGCGACGGCGGCGAGGAGGGCCATCACGACCGTGAACCGGACGTCGGTGCCGCCGGGGGCGTTGATGCCGCGGTCGAGCGTCTGCTGCACGGCCACGGGCACGACGACCTGCCCGGCCGTGGACAGGACGGCCAGCAGGAGCGTCCCGCGGATGCCGTGGGCGAGCTCCGGCGAGTGCCGCACCCCGCGCCGGATCGTCTCGATCGCCCCGATCTCGTCGCCGGAGACGACGGCGGTCGCGGCCCGGGCGCGGCCCGGTTCGGTGGTCGGCGTGCTCATCGGAGCGCCTCCTCGGTGGGGCTCGACGCGAGCCGGTCGGGCCCGCCCGGCCCGTCCGCCCCGTCCGGGTCGTGGTCGTAGGCGGTCACGATCCGCGCGTAGGCGGCGTTGCGCCGCAGGAGCTCGTCGTGCGGGCCCTGGTCGACGACGCGTCCCTCGTCGAGGAACACGACCTCGTCGGCGAGGCCGATGGTCGCCTTGCGGTAGGCCACCACGACGAGCGTGGTGCCGGCGCCGTCCCCCTCCTCGTCGGGGCTCGGCCCGCGGTCCGCGTCGTCGCGGCGGAGGGCCGCGAGGATCCGCGCCTCCACCTCCGGGTCGACGGCCGACGTCGCGTCGTCGAGCACGAGCAGCCGAGGGCGCCGCACGAGCGCCCTGGCGAGGGAGAGACGCTGGCGCTGACCACCGGACAGGGTGGTGCCCCGCTCCCCCAGCTCGGTGTCGAGACCCGCGGGCAGGCGGCGCACGAAGTCGGCGGCCTGCGCGGTCTCGAGCGCCGCCCACACCTCGGCGTCGTCGACGTCGAGACCGAGCGCGACGTTGCCGCGCACGGTGTCGTCGAAGAGGAAGGCCGTCTGCGGCACGACCGCGACGGCATCGGCCAGCGCGCCGTAGGCCAGGTCGCGCAGGTCGGTCCCGTCGACCCGCAGCGCCCCCGCCTGCGGGTCCACCAGCCGGGTCAGCAACGACGTCAGCGTGCTCTTGCCCGCGGCCGTCGGCCCGACGACCGCGACGGTGCGGCCCGGCTCGACCGTGAAGCTGACGTCGCGGAGCACGGGCGCGTCCGCGACGTACCCGAAGCGGACGCCCTCGACCTCCAGCCGCGCACCGGGACCGGGGCTGGCGAGACGGTCGTCGCCGAAGTCCAGGCCCCCCTCGGCGTGGAGCACGCTGCGCACCCGGTCGTAGCCGACGACGCTGCGCGGCAGGTCGCCCAGGAGCCAGCCGATGGAGCGGATCGGGAACGCCACGACGGTCAGCAGGTAGGCCACCGTGACCACCGCACCCGGCTCGCTGGATCCGTCGAGCACCCGCGCCACGCCCACCACGAGCACGAGGAGCACCCCGATGTTGGGGATCGCGTTGAGGATCGGGTCGAACGCCGCCCGGAGCCGGCCGGCGCGGATCGCGACGTCGCGCAGCTCCTCGCTGCGCTGCCGGAAGCGCTCGGTCTCCTCCGACTCGCGCCCGAGGGTCTTCACCACGAGGGCGCCGTCGAACGACTCGTGGGCGATCTCGCTGACCACGCCCCGCAGCTCCTGCACCCGCGTCATCAGCGGGGAGGTGACGCGCTGGAACCAGAGGTTGACGACGATGACCGCCGGGAACACGAGCAGGCCGACGAGGGCCAGCACCAGGTCGGTGGCCACCATCTGCACGACGGCGATCACCATCATCGCCACGGTGCCCACGGCCATCGGCAGCGGCGCGACCGGACCCCAGGCGGCCTGCACGTCGGCGTTCGCGTTGGAGAGCAGCACCCCGGTGGGGTGGCGGTGGTGCCACGACATGGGGAGCGCCAGGTACTGCCGCGTCACGGCGCGCCGGTCGTGCGCCTCCATGCGGTACTGCATGATGCCCGCGCCGAGGCGCCGGGCGACGATGCCGACCGCGCGGAGGATGGCGACGCCGACGAACAGGGCGACCACCACGACGAGCACGCCGGCGCCGATCTCACCGTCACGGAAGGCAGGCAGCACGACGTGGTCCGTCGACCACCCGAGCACCCAGGCGTCGGCCACCGTCAGCGCACCGAACAGCACGCTGCCCAGGGTCGCGAGGGTGAAGACCCACGGCTCGCGCCGGATCGCCACCCCGAGGACCCGCAGGCCCGCCCGTGTCGCCGACGGTCGTCCGGTGCCACCTGATCGCACGCGCGCGACTCCTCCTGGTCCGTGCACGGGTGGAGGCGGCCGCGACACGGACCCGAGACCGCGGCGACTGACCAACCTAGGCGGGCCCTCCGACATTCCTGGCATCCCTGCCATGCTGGCGCCCGTGCCCGTCCTCGTGCTCGGATCCGCGTCCCCCGCCCGCCTGCGCACGCTCCGCACGGCGGGCGTCGAACCCGTCGTGATCGTCTCGGGCGTCGACGAGTCGGGGCTCGAGCACCTGGCGCCGACGGACCTGGCCGGCCGGCTCGCCGAGCTGAAGCGGGACGCGGTCGCCGCGCGCGACGACGTGCCCCCGGACGCCCTCGTGCTGGGCTGCGACTCGGTGCTCGAGCTCGACGGTGTCGCGCACGGCAAGCCCCGGGACGCCGAGGACGCGATCGCGCGCTGGGCGCGCATGAGCGGACGCACCGGTCTCCTCCGCACGGGCCACGCGCTCGTCGACACGGCCACCGGCCGGCGCCGTACCGTCGTCGCCACCACCGCCGTGCACTTCGCGGAGGTGGACGAGGCGGAGGTGCGGGCCTACGTCGCGACCGGGGAGCCGCTGCACGTGGCGGGGGCGTTCACCCTCGAGGGTCTCGGCGCGGCGTTCGTGCGCGGTGTCGACGGCGACCCCCACAACGTGGTGGGCGTGAGCGTGCCGCTGCTCAGGGAGCTGCTCGCCGACCTGGGGCACCGCTGGACGGACCTGTGGTCGCGGTGACCGCCAGCGGCTGCGCCGGGGTGCTGAACACGAACCGGCGGAACAGGTAGAACCGCGCCACGAAGCCGGCCGTCAGGCCGATGACGTTCGCGGAGACGTTGTCGGCGACCGGGTCCGTCAGGCCGAGCACGTTGCGGCTGAACCAGAGGCACGCGACGGGGAGGCTCATCGTCGCGACGTTGATGACGACGTACGCCGTGAACCCGCCGTCCGCCGTCGCCGCGGCGCGGTGCTTGAACACCCAGCGGCGCGTGCCGCCGTAGCTGATGAGCATGCCGATGGTGTTGGCGAGCACGTACGCCGACAGGGGGCGGTCCTCCAGCAGCGCCTCGCCCTGGAGGAAGCCGTGGAGCAGCCAGTTGAAGATGACGACGGCGACCGACGTGGCGAGGAGACCGACGAGGCTGAACTTGCCCACCTCGGCAGCCAGGCGGCGCCAGCGTCTCCCCATGGGCAGGAGGTTATCCGCGTGCCGCCCCGCACTCGCAGGTCGCCCACCGTGTCGCCGCCGCCGACGCAGGTGGTACGCCGTACCGGAGAGTAGGTACCACGGACCGGATCCGGTGGCGATCGTTCGCTCGGTTGCCCCTAGACTCCCCTCCGGCGGTGCCCGGGTGGGCACCGCGACCGAGACCCTCGAGGAGTGACCGTGCCCGAGATCAAGCCCTTGCGTCGCGTGCTCATCGCCAACCGCGGTGAGATCGCGGTGCGCGTCATCCGCGCCTGCAAGGACGCCGGCATCGGCAGCGTGGCCGTCTACGCCGAGCCCGACCGCGACGCCCTCTTCGTGCGACTGGCCGACGAGGCCCACTCCCTCGAGGGCGCGACGCCGGCCGACTCCTACCTCGACATCGCGAAGATCCTCGCCGTGGCCGAGAAGTCGGGCGCCGACTCCGTGCACCCCGGCTACGGCTTCCTCGCCGAGAACGCCGACTTCGCGCAGGCCGTCATCGACGCGGGCCTGACCTGGATCGGCCCGCCGCCGGCGGCCATCGAGGCCCTGGGCGACAAGGCGAAGGCGAAGCACATCGCCGCCCGCGCGAACGCCCCCCTCGCCCCCGGCACGAAGGACCCCGTCGCGGACGCCGACGAGGTCGTGGAGTTCGCCAAGGCCAACGGCCTCCCGGTCGCCATCAAGGCGGTCTTCGGCGGCGGCGGCCGCGGCCTCAAGGTCGCCCGCACGCTCGAGGAGATCCCCGACGCCTACGACTCCGCGGTGCGCGAGGCGGTCACCGCCTTCGGCCGCGGCGAGTGCCTCGTCGAGAAGTTCCTCGACAAGCCGCGCCACGTCGAGACGCAGTGCCTCGCCGACCAGCACGGCAACGTGGTCGTCGTCTCGACCCGCGACTGCTCGCTCCAGCGCCGCAACCAGAAGCTCGTCGAGGAGGCCCCCGCGCCGTTCCTCACCGACGCCCAGCTCACGGAGCTCTACGAGTCGTCGAAGCGCATCCTCAAGGAGGCCGGCTACTACGGCGCGGGCACCTGCGAGTTCCTCGTCGCGCAGGACGGCACGATCTCGTTCCTCGAGGTCAACACCCGTCTCCAGGTCGAGCACTGCGTCTCCGAGGAGGTCACGGGCATCGACCTCGTGCGCGAGATGTTCCGCATCGCGGCGGGCGAGGAGCTCGGCTACGGCGACCCCGAGATCCGCGGGCACTCCATCGAGTTCCGCATCAACGCGGAGGACGGCGGCCGCAACTTCATGCCGGCCCCCGGCACCCTCACGGCGTGGAACCCGCCGCAGGGCCCCGGCGTCCGCGTCGACGGCGGCTACGAGAACGGCGAGACCATCCCGGGCTCGTTCGACTCCCTCATCGCTAAGCTCATCGTCACGGGTCGCGACCGCACGCAGGCGATCGAGCGCTCGCGCCGCGCGCTCGACGAGTTCCTCGTCGACGGCATGCCCACGGTCATCCCCTTCCACCGCGCGGTGCTCAACGACCCGGCGTACGTCGGCGCGTCGACCCCGTCCGGCGAGGGCGAGTTCACCGTGTTCACGCAGTGGATCGAGACCGAGTTCGACAACCAGATCGAGCCGTTCGGCGGCACGCCGGGCGAGGCCGACGACGAGGGTGAGCGCCAGAAGGTCGTCGTCGAGGTCGGCGGCCGTCGTCTCGAGGTCGTCATCCCGGCCGGCCTGGGCGGCATCGCCGCCGGTCCCGCCGCGGGGGGCGCCAAGAAGCCGAAGCGGTCGGGCGGCAAGAAGGCCGGTGCCGCGGCGTCCGGCGACGCGGTCGCCTCGCCGATGCAGGGCACCATCGTCAAGGTCGTCGTCGAGGAGGGCCAGACGGTCGCCGAGGGCGACACCATCGTCGTCCTCGAGGCGATGAAGATGGAGCAGCCGCTCAAGGCCCACAAGGCCGGCACCGTCACCGGGCTCGCCGCCGAGGTCGGCGCGACGGTCGCCAACGGCGCCGTCGTCTGCGAGCTCAAGGACTGAACCCAGCAGCACGCTCGACGCGAGGCCGGATCCCGACGGGGGTCCGGCCTCGTGGCTTTCGGGGGCGGCGGCGCCCGGGGACTGAACTGGGACGTTGGTACAGGCCCCAGCGCCCGCAGCCCGTCCCAGCCGCACATTTCGCAACCGGGACCAGGCTCCGCCCGGACGCACCCCGGCGTGCTCCTCCCCCGGACGCGCAAGCCCGGGACGCGCGGCAGGCACCGAACGGGGACGCTGGTACGGGCCCCGGCGCCCGCAGCACGCCCCAACCGCACCGTTCGCAGCCCGGCCGAGGACCCCACGCACCCTCGCCCTTTGGGGCGAGGTGGTCGGCTGACGGCATGACGCGATTCGGCTACACCCTCATGACCGAGCAGTCCGGCCCTAAGGACCTCGTGCGGCACGCCGTCGCCGCCGAGCGGGTCGGGTTCGACTTCGAGGTCGCCAGCGACCACTACTTCCCCTGGCTCGCGGCGCAGGGGCACGCGCCGTACGCCTGGTCCGTGCTCGGCGCCGTCGCCCACGCGACCGAGCGGGTCGACCTCATGACCTACGTGACGTGTCCGACGATCCGGTACCACCCCGCGGTCGTCGCGCAGAAGGCCGCGACGCTCGGGGTGCTGTCGGACGGGCGCTTCACGCTCGGCCTGGGCGCGGGCGAGAACCTCAACGAGCACGTCGTCGGCGAGGGCTGGCCGAGCGTGGACGCGCGGCAGGACATGCTCGTCGAGGCGATCGAGATCATCCGCGCCCTGCACACGGGCGAGCTGACGACGTGGGAGGGCGACTACTTCCGCGTCGACTCCGCCCGTGTGTGGGACCTCCCCGACGAGCCCGTCGAGATCGGTGTGGCCGTGGGCGGGGAGAAGGCGGTACGCCGCTTCGGACCCCTCGCCGACCACCTCGTCGCCACCGAGCCGGACGCCGACCTGCTGTCCGCGTGGGGCTCGACCGACGGGGCGCCCAGCATCGGCTCCTCCGCCCGCGCCATCGGCCAGATCCCCATCTGCTGGGACCCCCGACCGCGACGCCGCGGTGGAGCGGGCGCACGACCAGTTCCGGTGGTTCGCCGGCGGCTGGGCGGTCAACGCCGACCTGCCGACGACGGCTGGGTTCGCGGGCGCCACGCAGTTCGTGCGCCCGGAGGACGTCGCCGAGAACATCCCGTGCGGCCCCGACCTCGACGCCATCGTCGAGGCCGTGAAGCCGTTCTGGGAGGCGGGCTTCACCGACGTCGCGCTCGTGCAGGTCGGCGGCGACTCCGTCGACCGGTTCCTCGCGGAGGCCGCCGAGCCGCTGCTCGAGAAGCTGCGGGCCGCGTCGGCCTGAGCGCACGGCACCGTCCCTCCGGGTCCGGTCTCCTTCGGGGGGCCGGACCCGGTCGCGTCCTGGTCCAGACCGGTGGTCGAGAATGGGTGTCGCGCGCGCCTGGCCCGGGCAGGAGGGTGCGCGGTCCGGGGCGGCGGGTACGCCGGGGGTGACGGCGGCGGGAGAGATGCAGGTGGCGGAGGAGCAGGCGGAAGCGATCGCGCAGGCGCTCGAGAACAGTCCGGTCTACTTCGGCCCCAACACCGAGAGCTGGATGACCGCGTCCGACGTCGAGGCCCTGACGGCGGCCATCGAGGCGAACGACCTCGCCTTGTACGTCGTCCTCGTCCGCCCGCCCGACGGCACGAGCAACAGCGGGGGCGACCTCGTGAGCCGGGTGAAGCAGGCTCGCGAGGAGGCCGATCTACCGGCAGAGGGCCTCTACATCGGCATCGACTACGCGTCCGCCCTCGGTGGCGAGGACCCGCAAGCGGTGTTCGCAGCAGACACCGAGCTCCGCGTGATCGCCCTGCAGTTCGGCGACATCTCACCCGACCTGGTCGGCGTCGCGCGGCCGGACAGCCTGGAGTTCGGCGTGAGCACCTTCCTCGACTACGGCGCTGGTGACGGCGCGCCGTACGAGCTGGGGCCTGGCCTCGTCGAGCTGGCCGAGCGCCTCACCCCGGGCGACGTCGACTCCATCCGCGCCGACGGGTCGGCCGGTCTCGACGCCAGGATCGGGGATCGCGCCGAGTCGGGGACGGGCTCCTCCTCCGGTTCGGGTGAGTCGGGAACGTCGGGCCTCCCCGGGGACGACGGCTTCCCGACCGTTCCCGTCGTCAGCGGGGTGGTCGCGCTGGTCGTGCTGGTGGTGGCGGTGGTGACCGCGAGCCGCCGTCGCACGTCGGCGTCCCGCGACCGCCGTACCTTCGCGCTCCCGGACTCCGTCCTGGCCCGCGTGCGGGAGGCCGAGGCCGACGAGCTCCGCCGGCGGGCCCGCGCCGCCCTCGTGACCCTCGGCGAGAAGATCGAGGGCGCCCAGCTCGGCCCACGGGATGACACCGCGACCTGGCAGGCGGCCCTCGACCACTACGAGGCCGCCGGACGGCTGCTTCCTGACGACGGCAGCGAGCCGTCCGTGCTCGACGCCGTCGGCGCGATCGTGCTCGCGGACCGTGGCGAGCAGGCCCTGGCGGCGACGCGACGCCGGAGGAAGCTCGCCTTCACGACCCCCTGCTTCCTCAACCCGCTCCACGGCACCGGCCGCCGCGGGGAGAGCCTCGCCCACGGCGACTTCCGCGTCGATGCACCGGTCTGCGACCGCTGCCGCGCCGACCTCAACGCGGGCCGACGCCCGGACATCCTCGACGTGATCGAGAACGGCAGGCCGGAGCACTACTTCGAGACACGCCACGAGCCGTGGGCGTCGACGGGGTACGGCGCGCTCGAGCCCGACCTGCTGCGCCGCCTGAGGACCCGCCGGTGACGGCGGAGGACGGTGGCATCCCCGGGACCGGGCTCATGTATCCGACGAGCCCCGAGGCCGTCGCCGCTGCCCTGAAGTCCGACCCGATCCTCGTGGACCCGATGTTCGGCAACGGCGCGACCGAGGCGGTCCGCGACGGCTTCGCCGACCTCGCGGCGCAGACCGACCATGCCGTCTACGTCGTGCTCGTGCCGATGGAGGGCGGCGACGCCGAGGGCAGTGATCCCGAGCGCGACCTGGCGCTCTACCTGTCCGGTACGGGTGGTCTGGGACCCGGCTACTACGTCATCGACACCGACGCGGGCCACAGCGCGGGCGACGTCGAGGCGATCGGCGTACCCGACGACGTGTCGCCCTCGGCCGTCACGGACGGGATGGCCCCCGACACCTACGCCAGCGGCACCTACGACGGGAGCGTCCTTCCCTCGGACACCGGCCGACTCGCCATGGATCTCGACATCATGCTCCGCCAGGGCGAGGGCTTCGGCCAGGACGACTACGACCACTACGCCCAGAGCAGTCCCTGGGCGTCGCCCCCGAACTGGGAGAGCAGCTACGACCACCAGGCGCCCGATCCCGGCGCCTACTGGGCGTTCGGCACGACGGCGCTCGTCGTCGGCGCCGGTGCCGCCTGGATCCTGCTCCGGCACCTGGCGACGTGGGGACCGGCGCCGCAGCAGGTGGGGGGCCGCTCCTCGGCTCGCCAGAAGAAAGCCTGGCCCGAGCTCCGGACGGATCCCGCCGCGGTGTCCGCGACCCTCACCCCCCGCGAGCTCCGCGCCCGTGTGGAGTCCGAGCTGACCGAGGTCGCCGAGGCCCGCGCCGCGCGCGACCGCGCTTCGCTCGACGCAGCACGGTGGACGCGGATCGACACCGCCGTCGAGGCCGCGCGGCTGGTCCTCGCCCGCGCCGGGGAGCGGGAGCGCGACGTGCCGGACCTCGTGGGCGCCCTCGTGCTCGCCCGCACCGCCGCGTTCGCGCTCGAGGACGGGCGGGGTCGACAGGCGCCGTACCGGCCCTGCTTCTTCGACCCGCGCCACGGCCGCGGGGTCAAGCGGCGGGACGTTCCCGTTGGTGACGTGTCCCTCGACGTCGCCTGCTGCTCGCTGTGCGCTCGACGGCGACCCGCCGAGCTACAGCCGTTGCGCGACCGACGGCGCCCCTACTACGAACGCGACACCGTGTGGGCGCGGACGGGGTACGGCGCCTTCGTCGACGACCTGCCCTTCCAGGTGCTCGACGAGCTGAGGGAGACGCGATGAGGCTCCTGCGCTCCCGCGTCACCCACGCCGTCGCCGCCCTCGCCGTGGGCGCCGGGGCTGCAGCCGTGACGGTCAGCCGGATGGGCGACGACGACTGGACGGTGCCCGAGCCGGGCGACCGGGTCGCGGCCGCCATCGCCTCGCTCGAGGACGACCCCGTCTACGTCAGCGCCGACGGCCGCGCGTGGCTGGACCGGGACGACGAGACCGCCCTCGAGGCGCTCATCGCCGAGCGCGACCTGCCCGTACGGGTGGTGGTGTGGCAGCCGTCGAGGAAGGCGGGCTACTACAACGCGGCTCTCGCGCCTGCCCAGCAGATCGTCACCTACCTCGACGAGCCGGTCCTCCTCGTGCTGTGGCAGGGCCCGGACGACAGCCTCGTCGACACTCCCGACGGCTGGAAGACCCGTTACCCCGACTACGAGGAGACGTGGGAGCAGGAGCCGACCTTCCTCGGCGACACCCGGGCCGACCTGCAGAACTGGCTCTCGTCGATCCCCTCCGACGTCCTCGAGGAGAGCACCGGGTCGGACTACTACGGCGGCACGGGGGGCGGCATCGCGTTCGGCCTGCTCGTGGGTCTCCCCATCGTGGGGGGCATCGCGCTGGTCGCCGGGCTCGTGCGCCTGTGGGCCGGTCGCGGGTTCCGGGCGCGTCCGGCGACGGTGACCAAGCGCCGTTGACGTGATTCTCCGTCCACACCTCACGCCCTCCCCGCCACGCACCCCGATCGATCGCTAGGGTCTGGCCATGTTCTCCAAGGTGCTGGTGGCCAACCGGGGCGAGATCGCGATCCGGGCGTTCCGTGCGGCGTACGAGCTGGGTGTGAAGACCGTCGCCGTGTTCCCCCACGAGGACCGGGGCTCGGAGCACCGGCTGAAGGCGGACGAGGCCTACGAGATCGGCGAGCCGGGGCACCCGGTGCGGAACTACCTCGATGCGCAGCTGGTCGTGGACACGGCGGTGCGGGCGGGTGCGGACGCGATCTACCCGGGTTACGGGTTCCTGAGCGAGAACCCGGCGTTGGCCGAGGCGTGCGCGGCGGCGGGGATCACGTTCATCGGTCCCTCGTCCGACATCTTGGAGCTGACGGGCAACAAGGCCCGGGCCATCGCGGCGGCGAAGGCCGCGGGCGTCCCCACGCTGGCCTCGGTCGATCCCTCGACCGACGTCGACGCGATCGTCGAGGCCGCCGCGGCGTTGCCGTTCCCCTTGTTCGTGAAGGCCGTGGCCGGCGGCGGCGGGCGCGGCATGCGCCGTGTGGATGACCCGGCTCACCTGCGCGAGGCGGTCGAGACCTGCATGCGCGAGGGCGAGGCGGCCTTCGGTGACCCGACGGTGTTCGTCGAGCAGGCGGTGGTCGAGCCGCGGCACATCGAGGTGCAGATCCTGGCCGACGGCGCGGGGAACGTGATCCACCTGTTCGAGCGGGACTGCTCGGTGCAGCGGCGCCACCAGAAGGTCGTCGAGATCGCGCCGGCGCCGCACCTCGATCCCGAGCTGCGGGACCGGATCTGCGCGGACGCGGTGAAGTTCGCGCGCGCGATCGGCTACCGCAACGCGGGCACGGTGGAGTTCCTCCTGAACCCCGACGGTGAGTACGTCTTCATCGAGATGAACCCCCGCATCCAGGTCGAGCACACGGTGACCGAGGAGGTCACCGACGTCGACCTCGTGCAGTCGCAGCTGCGGATCGCGGCCGGGGAGACCCTGGAGGACCTGGGGCTGTCGCAGGACTCGATCCGGCTGCGGGGCGCGGCGCTGCAGTGCCGGATCACGACCGAGGACCCCGCCAACGGGTTCCGTCCCGACACGGGCAAGATCACGACCTACCGCTCCCCCGGCGGCCCGGGCGTGCGCGTCGACGGCGGCACGACCTACGCCGGCGCCGAGATCAGCCCGCACTTCGACTCGATGCTCTCCAAGCTCACCTGCCGCGGCCGCACCTTCGAGCTCGCGGTGGAGAAGGCCCGTCGCGCGGTCGCCGAGTTCCGCATCCGCGGTGTGCAGACCAACATCGGGTTCCTGCAGGCCGTGCTCGCCGACCCCGACTTCGCGGGCGGCGCCATCACGACCAGCTTCATCGAGACCCACCCGGAGCTGCTGACCGCGAAGTCGTCCAGCGACCGTGGCACCAAGCTGCTCAACTTCCTCGCCGACGTCACGGTCAACAAGCCGCACGGCTCCCCCGGGGGTACGACGGGGGCCGTGCTCGACCCGGCGATCAAGCTCCCCGAGGTCGACCTCGACGCCCCGGTGCCCGACGGGAGCCGGCAGCTGCTGGCCGATCTCGGCCCCGAGGGGTTCGCCCGGCAGGTGCGTGCCCAGACGCAGGTCGCGGTCACCGACACCACGTTCCGCGACGCCCACCAGTCCCTGCTCGCCACCCGGGTCCGCACCCGGGACCTCGTGGCCGCCGCCGCCCCGACCGCCCGGCTCCTGCCGCAGCTGTGGTCGATCGAGGCCTGGGGCGGCGCGACCTACGACGTCGCGCTCCGCTTCCTCTCCGAGGACCCCTGGGACCGCCTCGCCCAGCTCCGCGACGCCGTCCCCAACATCAACCTCCAGATGCTGCTGCGCGGCCGCAACACCGTCGGCTACACGCCGTACCCCACGGCCGTGACCGACGCGTTCGTCGCCGAGGCCGCCGCGGCCGGCATCGACGTCTTCCGCATCTTCGACGCCCTCAACGACGTCTCCCAGATGCGCCCCGCGATCGACGCCGTCCGCGCGACCGGCTCGACCGTCGCCGAGGTGGCGCTGTGCTACACCGGCGACCTCTCGAACCCCGCCGAGCGGCTCTACACCCTCGACTACTACCTGCGACTGGCCGAGGAGATCGTCACCGCCGGCGCCCACGTGCTCGCGATCAAGGACATGGCCGGGCTCCTCCGCGCCCCCGCCGCCCGCACCCTCGTCACCGCGCTCCGCGAGCGCTTCGACCTCCCCGTCCACCTCCACACCCACGACACCGCCGGCGGCCAGCTCGCCACCCTCCTCGCCGCGATCGACGCCGGCGTCGACGCCGTCGACGCTGCGACGGCGACGATGGCCGGCACCACCAGCCAGCCCTCGCTGACCGCCCTCGTCGCGGCCACCGACCACAGCACCCGGGAGACCGGCCTGTCGCTCGCCGCAGTGTCCTCGCTCGAGCCCTACTGGGAGGCCGTACGCCGCGTCTACGCCCCCTTCGAGTCGGGCCTGGCCTCCCCCACCGGACGCGTCTACCGCCACGAGATCCCCGGCGGACAGCTCTCCAACCTGCGCCAGCAGGCCATCGCCCTCGGCCTCGCCGACCGGTTCGAGGCCGTCGAGGACGCCTACGCCGCCGCCAACGACATCCTCGGCAACGTCCCGAAGGTCACGCCGTCGAGCAAGGTCATCGGCGACCTCGCCCTCTCGCTGGTGGGCCAGGGCATCGACACCCCCACCAAGATGCAGGAGTTCGCCGACGACCCCGCGTCCTACGACCTGCCCGCCTCCGTCATCGGCTTCCTCCACGGCGAGCTCGGCGACCCGCCCGGCGGCTGGCCCGAGCCCTTCCGCACCAAGGCGCTCTCCTCCCCCGCCGGCCGCGCCTGGACCGCACCCGACGCCGACCTCTCCCCCGCCGACGCCGCCCTCCTCACCGAGGCCGGACCCACCCGCCGCACTGCGCTCAACCGGCTCCTCTTCCCCGGCCCGACCCGCGATTACGAGGCCGCCCGCGAGCAGTACGGCGACGTCTCGCGCCTCGCGACCAGCGACTACCTCCACGGCCTGCGCCAGGGTGAGGAGCACCTGGTCGACCTCGCCGAGGGCAAGACGCTCATCCTCGGGCTCGAGGCCGTCAGCGACGCCGACGAGCGCGGCTACCGCACCGTGATGGCGACCATCAACGGCCAGCTCCGCCCCATCGCCGTCCGCGACCGCTCGATCGAGGCCGACGAGCAGGCCGGTGAGAAGGCCGACCCCACCGACTCCGGCCACGTCGCCGCGCCCTTCCAGGGCGTCCTCACCGTCGTCGTCGCCGAGGGCGACACCGTCGAGGCCGGCGCCACCCTCGCCACCATCGAGGCCATGAAGATGGAAGCCTCCATCACCGCCCCCCGCGCCGGCACCGTGCAGCGCCTGGCCGTCACCGGGACCCGCGCCGTCGAGGGCGGGGACCTCGTGGTCGTGATCGGCTGAGGACCGAGGAGCGGAGGCTGCGGTGCGTGGGACGAACGGCTCCGACGGGCGCGGGCTCGCGCCGTACGTCTGCGTGCCGGGTGCCGGTCTCGGCCTCGCCTGGCCGCGGGGACTCGCGCTCCTCGACGCCGACGTCGACCCGGACCTCGCCGTGCGCCTGTGGCACCTCATGGCGGAGGGCGCCGACGTGACGACGTTCGCGCAGCACCTCGGGGCCGGTCGTCCGGCGGACCGCCTGCCGGGGTTCGCCCTCGCTCTCGCGGCGGACGACCCCGCCGCCGGTGCCGCGGTGGACGTGCACCTCGCTGCGCGCGGCCGGTACGTCGCGAGCGCCAGCGCCGCGACCGACCAGTCCGTCGCGGGTGCCGGGGCGGCCCGCTGGAACGAGCGCGCCGTCGTCGCCGCCACGCGCTTCACGGTGCGGGCCGTCGGTGACCCGGCGCCGGACCGCGCCGTCGACCCTGCCCCGCCCACGGCCGCCCTGCCCCTCGTCGGAGGCGTGCTGCCCGCCCAGCGGCTGCAGACGGCCGGGTGGCTGCGGGCACGGCCCGAGGCGCACCGCCCCGAGCCGCACGTCGTCGACGCCCCCGACCTCGCCGTGACCGACACGCTGCTGCGTCCCGCCGGCCCCGTGGGCAGCCTCGCGCAGCCGCGCGCGGTGACCGCCCGAGCCGTCGCGCGCGGGCCGCGGCCGGTGGTGTCCGGCCTCGTGTGCGACGCCGGGCACGCGAACCCACCGGGCTCCCCGCGCTGCGCGCGGTGCGGCGCGCCGCTGGCCGGTCCCCTCACCGCCGTGGCCCGGCCGGCGCTCGGTCAGCTCGTCGTCAGCACCGGAGAGGTGGTCGACCTGACGGAGGACACGGTCGTCGGTCGCGCCCCGCGCGCGGAACGACCCGACGCCGGTCCGGCCGGGCGTCTCGTCGTGCTGCCCGAGGCGCACGTCTCCGCGGTGCACCTCGAGCTCCGTCTCCGCGACTGGTCCGTGCTGGCCGTGGACCGGCGGTCCACGAACGGCACCTACCTGCACCGCCCGGGACGTCCGCCCGAGCGGCTCACGGAGACCCCGCGCGAGCTGGCGCCGGGCGACGTGCTCGACCTCGGCCACGGCGCGCACCTCGCGTTCCGCGCGCTGCCGGCCTGACGGAGCGCCCGCACCGGGCCGCGCGCGGCGAGCCGCCCGTCCCGGGGATCAGCGAGCCGCGACGCGGAAATTGAACCAGCTCGACTTGAGACCGAGCTTCGAGCGCACCGTCGCCCCCGTCACCGTCACGCTGCCCTTGGAGCCGCGGAAGGTGACGCTGTTGACGCGCCCGCTCCACTCCCCGTTGCCGGTGCGATCGGTGACGGCGATCGAGGTCAGGTTGCCGATCTGCGGCCAGGCGGCCTCGATGGTGCGGTCGGTGATCGCGACGCTCCACGTGTGGTTGCGGTTCGAGGAGTTCCCGTCGTACGGGTCCTGCTTGGCCACGAGGTAGGGCTTGCTGCCCGCGTTGGTCCACCCGCCGTTGGAGGAGGAGAACTGCGTGAACGCGATCTCCTGGCCCCGGTTGGTGAGGATCTGGCCCTTGGTGCGGTCGATCGCGGCGTTGGAGCCGCTCTCCTCGGCGGAGAAGCCGCCGTAGACCTGGCAGCTGGTCGTGTCGCAGATGTCGTAGGTGCGCGCCTGCGGGGTGGTGCGGGCCTGCGCGGCGTAGGTGCGCGCCGCGACGGACTGGGCCTGCACGGCGGCCGGGCTCCAGCTCGACGGCATCTCCTTCGGCACCACACCCCGGAGGTAGTGCTCGAGCGTCACGGCGTTGACGGTGTCGCGGCGCGTCGACCCCGGCGTCGGGATGGTGGCGCGGAGCGTGCCGCGGTACTTCGCGGTGCCGCCCTTGCGGTGCAGCGTCATCTCGCCGCCGTTGGCGTAGAAGACCGCCTCCCCCTGCGTGCGGGTCCAGTAGTTCCACTTCTTGTTCGCGTAGTAGCTCACGATCGTCGTGTCGCTGCCGCCGTAGCTCAGCCGCCACCCGCCGGTGCCCAGGTCCTGCGGGATCGGGGTCTTCTTGCCCGTGCCCCGGTCGATGAGCGTCAGGCCTCCGCGCCGCTGCACGATCACGTCGCCGTCGTCGTCGGCCGTGATGCGCACGGAGATGGTGCCGGTGGCCGTGCCGGCCCACACGCCGGGGTAGTAGAAGCGCAGGATCTCGCTGTAGGTGAGGCCCTGGCGGGCGGCACCGAGCGCGCCGTACTGCGACATGCCGGTGCCGTGGCCGAAACCCCGGCCGTCGACGGTGATCGCCGCGTTGGCGGGCACGGTCCACGTCTGGTTCACCTGCACGGCGGTCGCCGGGGTGCTCGTGACGACCGACGTCACCCCGAGTCCGGTGACGACGGCGGCGAGCACGGCGAGGAGACGGGCGCGGGTGGAGCGGGGGGACATGGGGGAACTCCTGGGCCGAGAGGGGTGTGACGGTTGGTGCTGCTGGTCACGCGAGGTGGTGCGGGGACGCGTGGGGTTCGTGTGATCGGAACACACGGCCGTTGCGGGTGCAATCGGTTCTCGCGAACTACAGATGAGTAGTTATCCTCGGCCGCCCGCGAGGTCCGCCAGCGCGCGCCGGGCGGCGCCGTACCCCGTGAGGCCGTGGGCACCCGGCCCCGGCGCGGTGGCTGCCGAGCAGAGGTAGACCCCCGGGACGCCGGTCGGGTACGGCGAGCGGCCCGGTCGCGGACCGAGGAGCAGCTGCCGCGCGTCGACCGCACCCGTCGAGATGTCACCGTCGACGAAGTTGATGCCGTCGCGCTCGGTCTCCGCCGGGGTGCGGGTCACGACCGCCCGGACGCGGTCGCGCAGCCCCGGCGCGTGCGCCTCCAGCTCGGCCAGCACGAGCGCCGTCAGGTCGCCCTCGAAGCCCGCCGGCACGTGGGCGTAGGCGTCCACGGGCACGACGCCGTCCCGGCCCCGGGCGGGGTCCGCGACGGCCTGCTGCCCCACCAGCACGAACGGGTGCGCGGGCACCCGCCCGGCCCGTACGGCGCGCGCCGACGCCGCCAGGACGTCGGGCGCGCCACCGACGTGGACCACCGCGGCGCGTCGGCTGGGCTCGTGCGCCCAGGGGATGCCGCCCTCGACGGCGAGGCTGACGCCGAACGCCCCGACGAGGTGGCGCCACCCGGCGTAGCGCCGGCGCAGCCGGTCGGGCTGCGCGTCGCCGAGGATGCGTGCCGCGTCGCGCGGCGAGGTGTCGAGCATGACGACGTCCGCCCCGGTCGCGGCGCGGAGCTCCGCGAGCGAGGTGACCCGGTGCCCGGTCTCGAGGCGTCCGCCGTGGGCGCGCAGCACCCCGACGAGGGCGTCGGCGTAGCGCTGCGACCCACCGACCGCCACCGGCCACCCCGTGACGTGGGCGGCCGTGCCCAGTGCCAGCCCGGCCGCGGACGTGAAGGGCTCCGAGGGCGGCCGGAACCCGTGCGCGGCGATGCCGAGCCAGAGGGCGGCGACCCGGGGATCCTCGAAGGCACGCGCCACGACGGCGGCCGGTGCCGCCGCGCGGGCGCCGAAGCTCGCGAGCGCCAGCGGGTGGCGCGGGAGGTGGACGACGGGTCGACCGATCTCGGCGCGCACCGCGTCCCAGCGCGCCGCGGCCGGGCCGAAGAGACGTCGCCACGTGCGGGCGTCCCGCGGCGACAGCGCCGCGAGGCCCGCGACGGTGGTCTCCAGGTCCCGCTCGACGACGGCGCCCGTCCCGTCGGTGAGGGGGTGCGCCATCTCGATCGGCGCCCGAGCCCAGGCAAGGCCGTGGCCCGCGAGGTCGTGGCGTCCGGTGAAGGCGTTGTCCACCGCCAGCGGGTGGAACCCCGCGCAGTGGTCGTGGACGAGGCCGGGCAGCGTCAACTCCGCGGAGCGGAGCCCACCCCCGGTCGTCGCGGCCGCCTCGACGACCGTGACGTCGCAGCCCGCCGTCGCGAGAGTGAGCGCGGCGGCGAGCCCGCCCGGCCCGCTGCCGACGACGACCGCGGTCGTGCCGGCAGCGGGGCGGGTCACGGGAGCCGTCGGGCGGCCGGGTCGGACCGGTGGAGGCGACGGGCGGCCTCCGCGATCGACCCCGACATCGACGGGTAGACGGTGAAGACGCTCGCCAGCTGGTCCGCCGTCAGCGACTCCCCCACCGCGACCGCGACGGGGTGGATGAGCTCCGAGGCCCGGGGCCCGACGACGACGCCACCGACGACGATGCCCGTGCCCGGCCGGCACAGGAGCTTCACGAAGCCGTCGCGCACGCCCTGCATCTTCGCCCGCGGGTTGCCCGAAAGGGGCAGGAGCACGGTCTCGGCCTGGATCTCCCCGGCGTCGACCGCCTTCTGGGTCCAGCCCACCGTCGCGATCTCGGGGGACGTGAAGACGTTGGACGACACCTTTTTGAGGTCCAGCGGCGCCACGGCGTCACCGAGGTGGTGGGACATGGCGATCCGGCCCTGCATCGCGGCGACCGAGGCCAGCATCAGAACGCCGGTGCAGTCGCCCGCGGCGTACACGCCCCGCGCGGTCGTGCGCGAGACGCGGTCGACCCGCACGAAGCCGCCGTCGTCGACCAGCACGCCGGCCTCCTGGAGACCCAGGTCGGCCGTGTTGGGCACGGAGCCCAGCGCGAGCACGCAGTGCGAGCACTCGACCTCGGTGCCGTCGGTGAGCCGCACCGTCACCACGTCGCCGTCGCGGGTCACCGACTCCATGCGGGAGCGGCTCAGCACGTTCATGCCCCGCCGCGTCAGCACCTCCTCGAGCACGGCCGCCGCGTCGGCGTCCTCGCCGGGGAGCACCCGGTCGCGCGAGGAGACGAGGGTGACGTCAATGCCGAGGGACAGGTACGCCGAGGCGAACTCCGCACCGGTGACACCGGAGCCCACCACGACGACCTTCTCGGGCACGTCCGTGATGTCGTAGACCTGCTCCCAGGTCAGGATGCGCTCGCCGTCGGGCAGCGCGCTGTCGAGCACGCGCGGTGCCGCGCCGGTCGCGATGAGCACGGCGTCGGCGTCGAGCCTCTCCGTGCCACCGTCACCGAGCTCGGCCACGACGCGCTGGGGACCGTCGAGGCGGCCCCGGCCGCGCACGATGCGCACACCGTCCCGCTCCAGGCGGCGCTCGATGTCGGCCGACTGGTCGGCCGCGAGCTGCTTCACCCGGGCGTTGACGCGCCCGAGGTCGACGCGGATGGCCGTGGCGGCGTCGCCCTCGTGGTCGCGGAAGCTGACGCCGAGCTCGGCCGACCCGGCCAGCTCGCTCATCAGCTCGCTCGTCGCGATCAGCGTCTTGCTGGGCACGCAGTCGGTGAGCACCGCGGAGCCACCCGGGCCGTCCGTGTCGACGATCGTGACGTCGGCCCCGGCGTTGGCGGCCACGTGGGCCGCCTCGTAGCCGCCGGGACCGCCGCCGACGATGACGACGCGGTCGGAGCGATCGGCCATGGTGGCGGGGCTCACAGGTTGATCATGTGGCCGGAGATGCCGTGGATGGCCTCCTTGACCGACTCGGTGAGCGTCGGGTGCGCGAAGACGTTGCGCCCGACCTCGTCCGCGGTCAGGTCCCACTTCTGCGCGAGCGTCAGCACCGGCAGGAGCTCGGTGACGTCGGGCCCGATCATGTGGGCGCCGAGGATCTCGTTGTGCTCCGCGTCGGCGACGACCTTGACGAAGCCGACGGCCTCGCCGAGGCCCTGGGCCTTGCCGTTGGCGCTGAAGGGGAAGGTGGCCGTCTTGACGTCGTACCCCTTGTCCTTCGCCTGCTGCTCGGAGTAGCCGAACGAGCCGATCTGCGGGTGGCAGTACGTCGCGCGCGGGACGAAGTCGAACTCGACCGGCATGGTCTCCTCGCCGGCGATGACCTCGGCCGCCACGATGCCCATGGCCTCCGCGACGTGCGCGAGCATGAACTTGCCGGTGACGTCGCCGATCGCGTAGACGCCGTCGACGTTGGTGCGGCCGTACTCGTCGATCGCGATCGCGCCGCGCTCCGTCAGCTCGACGCCCGTGGCCTCGAGGCCGTAGCCCTCGGTGCGGGGGGCGAAGCCGAACGCCGCGAGCATCTTGTCCGCCTCGAGCACCTGCTCGTCGCCGCCGGCCGCCGGGGCGACCGTGACCTTGACGCCGGAGCCCGTGTCCTCGACGCCCTTGACGGCCGTCGAGGTCAGGATCTTCACGCCGAGCTTCTTGTAGTGCTTCAGCAGCTCCTTGGACACGTCCGCGTCCTCGGTCGGCACGATCCGGTCGAGGTACTCGACGATGGTGACGTCCACACCGAAGTTCTTCATCACGTAGGCGAACTCGACGCCGATCGCGCCCGAGCCGCCGATGATGATCGAGGAGGGCAGGTTCTCGTCGAGGATCTGCTCCTCGTAGGTCACCACGTTCTCGCTGATCTCGACGCCCGGCACGGTGCGGACCTGGGCACCCGCGGCGATGATGATGTTGTCGGCCGTGTGGGTGGCGACCTCGCCGTCCTTGCCCTTCACGTCGATCGTCTTCGGGCCCGTGAAGGTGCCCCAGCCGTCGATCTCGGTGATCTTGTTCTTCTTCATCAGGTAGTGGACGCCCTTGACGATGCCGGCGCTCACCTGGCGCGAGCGCTTGTGCGTCGGGCCGTAGGACATCGTGGCGTCGCCCTCGATGCCGAACTTCGCCTTCTCGTGGGTCAGCGTGTGCGCGAGCTCCGCGTTCTTCAGCAGCGCCTTCGAGGGGATGCACCCGACGTTGAGGCAGACACCTCCCCAGTACTTCTCCTCCACGACGGCGACGGACTTGCCGAGCTGAGCAGCTCGGATCGCCGCGACGTAACCACCGGGGCCGGCACCAAGGACAAGGACATCGAAGTGGGTCACGGACCCAGCCTAGCCACTCGGACGGGCGCTTCCGACCGCCCGGGTCGTACCCGGTGGTAGGAGCCGGGTGACGTCGCCGACACCGGCGTGCCGGAGGTCACGAATGGGCTACGACCGGCCGGCCAGGCCACTTTTCCCGCGCTCCCGCGCGGGTCGCTGCCCTAGAGTCCGCCGGGTGAACGCCGCCCAGCACGCCGCCCCCGCCTCCACCGCCGCCGAGGACGCCCAGGCCGCCGCCGCGCGCCTCGCCGAGCTGACGGGCGTCGAGCAGCACGACGTCGCCGTCGTCCTGGGATCGGGCTGGCTGCCGGCCGTCGACATGCTCGGCGAGACGGTCGCGGAGATCGCCACCACGGACCTCCCCGGCTTCAGCGCGGCCGCCGTGGCCGGCCACTCCGGGAAGATCCGCTCCGTGCGCGCCGGCGACCGACGCGTGCTCGTCTTCCTCAGCCGCACGCACTTCTACGAGGGCAAGGGCGTCCGGGCGGTCGTGCACGGCGTGCGCACCGCCGCGGCCGCGGGCTGCCGCACCATCGTCCTCACCAACGGGTGCGGCGGTCTCAAGGAGACGTGGTCCCCCGGCACGCCCGTGCTCATCAGCGACCACATCAACCTGACGGCGCGCTCCCCCATCGAGGGTGCCGAGTTCGTCGACCTCACCGACCTCTACTCCTCGCGCCTGCGGGCGCTGTGCCGCGAGGTCGAGCCCCACCTCGACGAGGGCGTCTACGTGCAGTTCCCCGGGCCCCACTACGAGACGCCGGCCGAGATCGGCATGGTGCGGGCCATCGGCGGCCACCTCGTCGGCATGAGCACCACCCTCGAGGCGATCGCCGCCCGCCAGGCGGGCATGGAGATCCTCGGCATCTCGCTCGTCACCAACCTCGCCGCCGGCATCAGCGGTGAGCCGCTCGACCACGCCGAGGTGCTGGAGGCGGGTCGCTCCGCAGCCACCCGGATGGGATCCTTGCTGGGCGCGGTCGTCCCGCGCCTCTGAGCCTCGAGGAGCCGGGCCTTGCCGAAGATCACCGGGGAGTCCCTGTCGGCCCATCGCGAGCACATCCGCGAGCGGGTCTTCGCGGCCTTCGTCGAGCTGATCGGCGAGCGCAGCTTCGACGCCGTGACCATGGCGCAGCTGGCGTCGCGCGCCGGGGTCGGCCGCACGACGATCTACCACCACTTCCCCGACAAGGACGCGGTGGTCGTGGCGTTCGCGTCCCACGAGACCAACCGCTACCTCGAGAACCTGCACGAGGTCCTCGACGACGCCGGCTCCGCCACCGAGCGGCTGCGTCGCTACGTGCGTCACCACCTGGCCGAGGGCGAGCAGTTCCACCTCGGCCTCGGCCCCCAGGTCTACGGCCTGCTCTCCGACGCCTCCCTCCGCGAGATCAGGGAGCACGTCGTCGCCGTCGAGGCGGTGCTCCGCGGGATCCTGGAGGACGGTGTGGCCGACGGCGAGTTCGCCGTCACCGACGTGGACGCGGTGCTGCCGCTGGTCCACGCCTGCCTCAACCCCCGCCAGGTCCCCGCGGAGTCGGTCGTCGCCTTCGTGCTCGGCGGCGTCGGCGTTCCGCTCAGCGCACCGTGAGGGTGCGCGTGAGGCTGGAGGCGTGGAACAGCGGCGACCCGCTGTAGCGCACGTCGACCCGGTAGCTGCCCCGCGGCAGCGCCGGCAGCCCGGTGACCCGGGTGCCGTCGGCGGCGAGCTGCACCTGGCCGGAGTACCAGACCCCCCGGCCGGCCGACGTGTAGATGCTCACCGTCGCCCGACCCTGCGGCGGCGCGACGGCGGAGCTGTTCGTCCACGCGCCGATCTTGATCCGGCCCGCGCGCGTGGGCGTGGGGGTCAGCTGCACCGAGGCACCCGTCTGCGTGAGCCCCTGCGTCACCTGGAAGTCCCAGGAGGCCACGAGACCGTCACCGGGGCCCTCGGCGCTGACGGAGAGCTCGGCGACGTAGCGCCCCACCGGCACCCCCGGCGGCACGTCGAAGCGGGCCAGCTCGTCCACGACGCGCTTCGTCTGGGGCGCGCCGAGCCCGGAGAGCGTCACGGACGCGCCCTCGCTGCCGCGGACCGCGACCCAGATGCGCGACGTCGTCGCGTAGCGCTGCGTCGTCGACCCCTCGACGCCGATCGAGGCCCCCGGCTCGAGGGCGTCGAAGTCGAGCTCGAGCGGCGACTCGAGCACGGAGCCGTCGGCCGTCCAGGCGAAGACGGCGTACGCCGTGCCCCGCCGCAGGCTCGCCGCCTCGGCCCGCACGGTGTCGGTCGCCACGCCGGTCTCGCTGGCGCCGTCGGGCGCGACGTCCTCGGCGGGGACGACGGTGTGGCCCGGCAGGGTCGCCGGGTCGACCGTGAGCACGTCCGTGCCCGCCGGTGCGACCGCGAGCTGGACGGACGTCTCCGCGGGGAGGGTGATCCCGCGGACGGTGGCGAGCACCTCGAGGCCCTCGGCGTTGCTCTGCCGCAGGATGCGGTGGTCCAGCGACCCGAGCTCCGTGGCCGACGCCTCGACCGCCGTCACCACCGGTGCGCTCGCCAGGGCGGCGTGCGCCGCGACCGGTGCGACGAGCGCCGGGCCGCCGAGCGCGAGGGCGAGCACCGGTGCGAGCGCGAGACGCCTCCGGGTCGGGCGGACGGGACGCGCAGGGGTGACGGGAGCGTCGGTCATGGCTGAACCTTTCCGAGAATCAGGTCGGTGAACCGCGTCCGCCGACCCTAAGCCCGCTCGGGACGGCAGCGACACCACGAGACGGTCACGATGCGGGCGACCCCGGGACGGGGACGTTGGTACGGCGCCAGCCCGGCCCGCGCCGTACCCACCGCACATTTCGACGCCCCCGGCACGCGAAGCGCCCCGCCGCCCGGCACCGAGGCCGGGCGACGGGGCGCTGCAGGCGCGCGGGGCGGACCCGCGTCAGCGCACCGTGAAGGTGCGCTGCTGGGAGGCGCCGAGGGTGAGGCTGCTGCCGCCGTAGGAGATGTCGAGGCGGTAGCTGCCCTTCGCGAGCTTCGGCAGCTGCAGGCGAACGGTGCCGTTGGACAGCACCTTGACGCCGGAGTACCAGACACCGCGGCCGGCGGAGGTGTAGAGCCGGACGACGGCCTGACCGGCCGGACGGGCAACCTGGCCGGCGCCGTTGCCCGCGTGGGCCACGCCGACGAGCAGGTTGCCGGTGCGCGAGGGGGTCGGGGTGGTGCTCAGCGAGTGACCGAGGACCGGCTGGCCCTTGTAGACGGTGAAGGCCTGCGTGAGGACCACCGGGTCGGCGCCGTCGCTGGCGAGGGAGAACCGTGCCGTGTACGCGCCGGGCTTGAGGCCGGCGGGCACGCGGAACGCGGCACGGCCGAACTCGATGGTCGCGGTCTGCGCGGCGCCCACGCCGGTGAGCGTGACGGTGCCGGCACCGTCCTCGACGCCGTCCACCGACACGCCGACCCAGCTGGTGGTGGCGTACCGCTGGGCGACCGCACCGGCGAAGGTGAGGGTCGCGGGGGCCGGGGCCTCGAGCTGCGACCAGTCGATCTCGACCGCGGTCTCGGTGTCCTGGCTCTCGTTCGAGTGCGTGTGGGCCTGCCACGTGTAGATCGCGTACTGCTTCGTCGGGTCGAGCTCGTCCGTCGGCGCGTTCAGCACCGACGAGAACGCACCCTCGGTGATGCGGCTGGGGGTGATCCAGTCGACGGCGGCGAAGGCGTCCTGGCCCTCACGGTCCTCGACGGGCGGCAACCCGCCCGCCTCGGCGAGACCGACGTAGACGCCGTTGTCCCCCGGCTGCGTGACGGCGCGGAAGCCCTGGCCCTTCACCGAGAGCGTGAGCCCCTCGGTGGGGTTCGCGCCGATGGTCGAGTAGGTCACCGTCGGCGGGGCGACCGGGGCCGCCTGCGCGACGAACGACGAGGGGTCCTTCTGGCTGTCGCTGCCGGCGCCCGAGGCGTAGAAGTGGGCCCGGACGCCCGGGGTCAGCGCGCCGAGGAAGTCCGGGCTGAACGACTGACCGTCGACCGGCTGCCCGGACGGGATGCCGAGCGCGGTGGCCTCCGCGGACCCGGCGGGCAGGACGCCGGCCCAGTCGGGCGTGGCCGTGAGCGTGCCCACGCCGTCGCCGTCCGTCCAGCCGTCGCCGGCGTCGAACGTGGTGACGACGACCCGGGTCGGGTCCGTGCTGGCCTCGGGGCTGCTGGGGCCGGTGCTGGCGTTCCACGCGGAGACCACCGCGCTGATCTCGCCCGTGCCGTCCGCAGCGACGGTGACGACCGGGTCGGCGAGGGTGACGGTGTAGTACGTCGTCCCACCGAACGCGAACGACCCCGCGACGGACCCGTCGTAGGCCACCGACGCCTCGTCGGTGAACGGGTCGTAGGTGCCGACGCCGCCCGGGAAGGTGATGACGCCCGTGCTGGCGTCCTCGGTCGCGCCGTCGCCCAGCACGTGGGTGGACAGGTGGCTGTCGAACCGCTCCGAGATCTCCCACTGCAGGGAGAGCGGCACGGCCGACTCGGCGGCCGCGGCGGGAGCCGCGGGAGCCGCCTGCGCGGGTGCGGCGGCCAGGGCGAGCGGAGCGGTCACGAGCGCGGCGATCGTCACGGCCGCGCTCGTGCGGACGCCGCGGCGGGCACCCGAACGGGTCAGGGTGGACATGGTGGTTCCTTTCTCGGGGACGGACGCCGGGTGCGTCAGACCAGGGGGTCGGCACCCGCGGGTGCCGTGGGAGCGCCGCCCGAGCGGCGGAGGAGCAGGCGGTCCTGCGGGACGGAGAGCAGGGCGGCGGCCGCGAGCAGCAGCCCGCCGCCGAGCCACCACAGGGCGTCACCCGGACCGGCCGGGGCGTCGCCACCGGACGACGCGGACACGGCCGTGAGGTCGTGGCTGGTCGGTAGCGGCTGGGCCGCGACGGCCGCCTCCGCCACCGGTACGCCGAGGGCGGCGGGCGCGACGGACCTCGGCGTCGAGCGGGCCGGGACCGGGGAGCCACCGCGGGGGGCGGACGACCGGGCCGGCGGTGCGAGCGCCGTGTTCTCGGGGACCGTCGGCACGGCGCCGGGCACGGGCGCGGGCGTCGGCACCGGGGCGGGGACGGACGCGTCGTACGCCACGGTGAGCGGCAGGGCCACCTTGAAGGGGTCGGTGGAGGCACCGCTGGAGTACCAGAACGGACCGGTCCCGAGCTCCTCCATCATCGTGACGAAGCTCTGCGGGAAGGACCCGGCATCGGGCACGTCCGTGCGCTGGCTCGTGCCGGTCACCCGCACGCCCCGGTAGGCCGGGGTCGCGGTGAACCCGCTCGGGTCGTCCAGGTCGACGGACGGGAGGTTCGCGAGCACGACCTCCCGGGCCGGCACCTCGGTGCGCTGCGTCGGGTCGTCCCGTGACGAGGCGTAGCCGCTGACCGAGCCCGCGAGCGTGCCGGTGCCGTCGGCGGCGACGTCCAAGCGGGGGTCGGTCACGTGGAAGAAGGACCGGCCGGAGTAGTAGAGGACCGTGAAGGTGCCGGACCAGGTGATGCGGGCCGTGCCCGCCGCCCGGTCGACGGTGCCCGTGCCGCCGCGGACGACGACCTGGTGGTTGCTGAACGTCCCGGCACCGGGGTTGGTGATGGGGGTGCCGTCGCTGGTCGTGCGCCAGCCGTTCCAGACCGTCGTGCGCCAGGCCGAGCCGTCCCACTTCTCCACGCTCACGTCGCCGGCGGAGGCCCGCCACTGGTCCTGGCGGAGCAGCGCCCCGAGCCCGGGGAGCACCTTGCCGGCGGAGAAGAAGTTGAAGGAGCCGGGCTCGTGGGCCGCGTTGTTGGACTCGTTCGAGAGCCCCCAGCGCAGCACCGCGTCGTCGACCGCGACGGCGCCGTCGGTCGGCTCGGCGGTGGGCTCGCTCGTCGGCCCGCTCGTCGGCCCGCTCGTCGGCTCGGTCGTTGGCTCGGTCGTCGGCTCGGTGGTCGGCTCGGCCGTCGTCGGTGCGCTCGGCGGGTCGGAGGGAGCCGGCGTCGGGTCGGTCGACGTCGCCGCCGAGGTGGTCGCGGTGGCGCCGGTCGTCACCACCTCGGCCGCTCCGGCCGATCGCGCGCCGGGCACGCCGAGCACCGTGGAGACGGCGAGCAGGCACACGACGCTGACGCCGAGCACCGCGAGCAGCGCGGCGCGGGACGCGCGCGTCACCGGACGACCGCCCGTCGGCGCGCCAGCAGCAGCCGCGCCACCGCGGCGAGGAGCACCAGGCCGGCCGCGACGACGAACGCGACGGCGTACCGGCTCGGCTCCCCCGCGGAGGCGGCGACCGTCTCGGTCGCGTCCGTTTCGCCGGACGCGCCGGACCCGTCGACCTGCACCGCGAACCGCACGGCGAGCTCCTCCTCGAGCCCGAAGACGCGCAGCTCGTGGGTGCCGGCGCTCGTGTCGGCCGGGAGGGTGACGACGCCCGCCATGGTGCCGTCGGCGGCCACCTGGAACGGCCCCGCCGCCGCCGCGCCGTCGTCGAAGGTGACGCTCAGCTGCTGCCCGGCCGGCAGCCCGGTCGCGCGGAACGGGAGCGCCCGACCGGCGACCGCTCCCGCCCGGTCGACCTCGAGCGTCGCCGGGCCGGCCGCGACGGGTGCCGCCGCGGTCGGTGCCGTGGCGGTGGCGCCGGGAGCGGCGGCGGACGGCGCGGCACCGCCCCCGGTGCCGGCCGCCGGCTCGGCGGGGGCGTCGCCCTCGTCGTACAGGTCGGCGACGCGCACCGGGGTGAAGGTCTCGTTGCTGCTGTTGGCGACGCCGTGGGCCCCGACGGTGATGATCCCGCAGGTCACCTCGCGGCAGTCGACGGTGCGCTCGTTGCTGGAGCGGTCGTAGGCGGTGAACACGGCGCCGGGCACCGTGACCGTCGTCGACCACGAGCCGTCGGCCCCCATGAGGCCGCCGTTGGCCGAGGAGGCGGTGTCGGATCCGGGGAACGCGACGTACTTCTGGAAGCCCTGGTTGTCGGCCGCCTCGGAGTCGGGGACGTAGAAGTAGTCGACCCCCGTGCGCCCGCCGCTGCTGGGCTGCCAGCCCGACGACACGGTCCCGAAGAACACGTAGACCCCGCCGTGACCGCCCTGGACGGACTGGAAGCCGGAGCCGCGGACGGTGAGCGTCGTGGCGTAGGTCGGGTCGACGACGGCGTCCCCGTCGGGGTTGGCCACGCTGACCCGCGCGGCGGCCTGGGCGGCCGGGGCCGTGGCGACGAGGCCGACGGGCACGAGCAGGCCCGCGAGGAGGGCGAGCAGCGCGGCGCGGGGTACGGCGCGGGATGCGTTCAGGCGGCCGGGCACGGGTCCTCCTCGGGACGGGGGCGGGGCGTGGGATCGAGCGGGAGGGCGCGCGGCGCGCGCACGGGGACGACGACGAGGTGGCCGGCGTGCTCGATCACGTCGACGGCGTGCTCGTAGACCTCGGTGAGCAGGGCGGCGGTCAGCACCTCGCGCGGCGCCCCGACGGCGCGCACGCGACCGCCGCTGAGCACGCAGACGCGGTCGGCGTACGCCGCGGCCAGCGACAGGTCGTGGAGCACGACCACGACGGCGGCGCCGGCAGCGGCCTCGTCGCGGGCGACCCGGAGCACGGCCTCCTGGTGCTGGAGGTCGAGGGCCGCGGTGGGCTCGTCGAGCAGCAGGACGGGCGTGGCCTGGGCGAGCACGCGGGCGAAGGAGACCCGGGCCTGCTCGCCGCCCGAGAGGGTCGGGAAGAGCCGCGTCGCGAGGTGGGTGACGTCGGCCCGCTCCTCGGCCGCCGCGATGACCGCGAGGTCGTCGGCCGCGGCCGGGGTGCGGTGCCACGGCGCACGGCCCATCTCGACGACCTCGCGGGCCCGGAAGCCGAACGCGAGGCGCTGCTGCTGCTGGAGCACGGCCCGCGCCCGGGCCAGCTCGCGCGCCCGGACGGCCGCGACCGGGCGGCCATCGATCTCGACCGCGCCGGAGGACGGCTCGAGGTCCCCGGTGAGCACCCCGAGCAGGGTGGACTTCCCGGCGCCGTTGGGGCCGACGAGCACGAGCACCTCGCCGGGGCGGACGTCGAGGTCGACGCCGTCGAGGATGGCGCGGCCCTCGATCGTGACGCCGACGGCACGGGCGACGAGTGCCGGCGCGACGTGTCGGGCGCTCATGCCCAGCCTCCCGCGGTGCGCCGCGCGCGCCGCAGCAGCCAGAAGAAGAACGGTCCGCCGACGAGCGAGGTGAGCATGCCGATCGGCAGGTCGGCGTTGGCGATGGCCGTGCGCGCCCAGAGGTCGGCGAGCACGAGGAGGACGGCACCGCCGAGGGCGCTCGCCGGCACGAGCAGCCGGTGACCGGGACCGGCGACGAGCCGCACGAGGTGGGGAACGACGAGACCGACGAAGGCGATGACCCCGCAGAAGGCGACACCGGCGGCGGTGAGCAGTGCGACCAGGACGATGCAGACGAGGCGGAGCCGCTCGACGTCCACGCCCACGTGCCGCGCGGCGCGGTCGCCGAGGGCGAGGAGGTCGAGCTGACGCGCGAGCACGAGCGCGGCGACGATCCCGACCACGACGAGCGGGAGCACGACCTGCACCTCGGGCCAGCGGCTGCCGTTGAAGCTGCCGAGGGTCCAGAAGACGATCTCCTCGCGGGACGACGTGGTGGCGAGGAACAGCAGGAACGACAGGCCGGCGCTGGCGACCGCGTTGACCGCGATGCCCGTGAGCACGAGCGTGACCACCTCGGTGCGCCCGTTGTCGCGGGACATGACGTAGACGAGCATCGTCGTCAGGAGCCCGCCGACGAAGGCGCAGACCGCGATGGTCCACGAGCCTGCGAAGTCGAGCGAGAAGACGATGACGGCCGCCGCGGCGACGGCGGCGCCCGACGAGACGCCGACGACCCCCGGCTCCGCGAGCGGGTTGCCGAAGACCCCCTGCATGAGGGCACCCGCGGTCGCCAGTGCCGCCCCGACGAGGAGCGTCATGGTGGCCCGGGGGAACCGGACGTTCCACAGGCTGTCCTCGGCCCGCGGGTGCGACGGCAGCGGCCCGATGTCGAGGCCCGTGCGATGGAGCACCGAGCCGAGCACCTCGCTCGGCGGGATGGGGAACTGGCCGGTGGCCGCGGAGGCCACGAGGGCGACGACCAGCGCGAGCGTGAGCAGGAGGAGCAGGCCGGGGCCGACCGCCCACGCGGCGAACCGGCGCCGCGGCGGGGCTGGCGCGGTCGGGGCGGTCGCGGCGGTCGGGGCGTCCGCGGCGGCGCTCACGCGACGGATCCCGGGGCGTAGACGGCGACCGCGAGTGCGTTGAGCACCGAGGCGGTGAGGGGGCCGTAGCCGAGGATCTGGGCGTCGGCCATGTCGACGAACCGGCGGTTCTCCCCCGCCGGGGTGGCCGCGAGGGCGGGCAGGCGCTCGAGCAGGCCGTCGACCCCGCCGGCGGAGGCGAGGCCGTCGGTCATCATCAGCACCAGCTCCGGCTGGGCCGCGATGAGGCCCTCGTCGGTCACGGGGCGCATGCCGGACCAGCCGATCTCGCCGGCCACGTCGTAGCCGCCGATGGCCCGCACCAGGGCGTCGGCGCCCGAGCCCTCGCCGAACATGTAGTAGATGCCCGACGTGCCCCGCACGTAGAGGAACACCGTGCGCAGCCGCTCCCCCTCATCCGCCGGCGCGACCTCGGCGATGGCGTCGGCCACCTCGGCGACCTCGGCCTCGGTGCGCTCCGCCAGCGCCTCACCGGCGTCGGGGACGCCGAGGGCCGCGGCGACCTCGGCGGTCAGGGACGACAGGTTGTCGAGCCCGCGGTGGGAGTCGACGACGACGACGGGGATGCCGGAGTCGCGCATCTGGAGCATGACGTCCCACGGACCGAGCGAGGTGTCGGTGAGGATGAGCGTCGGGTCGAGCTCGAGGATGGCCTCGGCGTTGAGGTCGTGGCCGTTCTGCGTGACGAGCGGCAGGTCCTCGGCCTCGGCGAGCTGCGTGCTGACGTCGCGGCCGATGAGGGTGTCACCGAGACCGAGCTCGAAGACGGTGCGCGACAGCGTGCCGTAGACGTCGAGCGCGAGCACCCGGTCGACGTCCGTGATCGTGACCTCGGTGCCCTGGGCGTCGGTCACGGTGACGGGCAGGTCCGGCGTCGGGTCGGCGACGGGCTCCACCGGCGTGGGGGGCAGCACGGCGGAGACCTCGCCCTGCCAGTCGCGCACGTCCTCGAGGGTCGTCACGTCCGCCAGGGGCGGCGCCACCTCGCCGTCGCTCCCCCCGTGGCCCCCCTGGGCCGACCCTCCGACGCCGTCGAGGCCGCAGCCGGCGAGCACGAGGGCAAGGGCGCCGGCGGCGAGCACGGAGGCGCGCCGCCGCAGCGGACGTCGGGGAGCAGAGCGGAACATGCGCGGGTTCTCTCGTTCTCGTCGGGGGCCGCACCGGTTCGGGGACCGGCGGTGCGTGCTTAGGTTAGCCTAATCAAACTCAGGCTAGGCTTACCTGGGTCGGACCGCATCTTGACAGACTGTCGAGAAGATGTCGACACTTTGTCGAGAAGCCGCACCGCCCGCCACGACCGCCCGCACCACCCGACCCCACCCCGGGAGCCCCGCCATGACCGTCCTCGCCCACGATCTCGACGCTCCGCTCTCCACCGTCATGCGCGAGGGCTCCCAGGCCGAGCACACCGCCGCCGAGGGCTCCTCCTTCATGACGGAGCTGCTGGCCGGGCGGATCAGCGAAGCCGGCTACGCGGCGTACCTGCTGCGCCTGCGGCAGGTGTACGCCGCGCTGGAGGCCACCGCGCGGGCCCTCAGCGCCGAGCCGGCCGTGGCCGCCGTGTCGGACCCCGCCCTGGAGCGCCTCGACGCGATCGACGCCGACCTCGCGCACTGGGCCCCGGGGGCGACGAGCGTCGAGAGCCCCGCGGCCGCGGCGTACGCCGAGCGCATCGCCTCCGCGACCGTCTGGGCGCCGCTGTTCGTCGCCCACCACTACACGCGCTACCTGGGCGACCTCTCGGGCGGCCAGGCCATCGGCCGCATCCTCGGCCGCGAGTTCGGCCTCGTCGACGGCGTCGGCGTGGCGTTCTACGACTTCGCCGAGATCCCCAAGCCGAAGCCCTACAAGGACGGCTACCGCGCACGCCTCGACGCTCTCGACCTGACCGCCGCCGAGAAGGCGCGGGTCGTCGACGAGGTGAAGGTGGCCTTCACCCTCAACCAGGCGCTGTTCGCCGAGCTGAGCGCCGACCTGGACCGGTACCGCCGCTGACGCCCGGCGGCGTGCCCCGCCCCCGGGGTCGGCGCCGCACTAGGGTCGGGGCATGCGCGTACTCGTCACCGGCGCCGCCGGTTCCCTCGGGCAGGTCGTCGTCGCGGGGCTGCTCGACGCGGGCCACGAGGTCGTGGGCCTCGACCGGGCCCCTGCCCCCACCGGCTGGACCGTGCCGTGGCACACCGCGGACTGCGCCGACCCCGACGACGTGGCCGCCGTCTTCGCCGAGCAGACCGCCGGCAGCGCGCCGCTCGAGGCCGTCGTGCACCTGGCCGGCAACCCCGGCGAGGGCAGCCTGTCGGACTCCCTGACGTCCCACACGGTCACCACGGCCGCCCTGCTCGAGGCGATGCTCGTCCACCGCGTGGACCGCATCGTCTACGCCTCGTCCAACCACGCGGTCGGGGGCACGCCGCACGGCTCGTGCTCGCCCGCCGCGCCGCTGCCGGTGACCACGCCGCCGCGGCCCGACACCTACTACGGCGTCGCGAAGGTCGCCGCCGAGGCGCTCCTGCAGCTCTTCGCCGACCGCCACGGGGTGCACGCCGTCGCCTGCCGGATCGGGTCGTTCCTCGACGAGCCGACGACCGAGCGCCACCTCGCCACGTGGCTCTCCCCCGGCGACTGCGTGCGGATGGTGCTGGCGGCGCTCACCGTGCCCGCCCCCGGTTTCGCGACCCTCTACGGCGTCTCCGCCAACACCCGCGGCTGGTGGGACCTCGCCCCCGGCCGGGCCCTCGGCTACGAGCCGGTCGACGACGCGGAGGCGTACGCCGCGGGCATCGCCCCGCGTGCGGAGGACGAGGTCGAGGCCGCGCGGGTGGGCGGGCCGTTCGCGGCCGAGGAGTTCTGGCGCCCGGCGTTCTGAGCCGCCGGCGCTCGATCGTGCGGCGGTTCGGGTCGCCGCGCTTCACTGGGGACATGACGATCCCCCGCACCACCCTCGGCACCGCCGCGCCCCTGACCGTCTCCGCCCAGGGCCTGGGCTGCATGGGCATGAGCGAGTTCTACGGCACCGGCGACGAGGCCGAGGCGACGCGCGTCATCCACCGCGCGCTCGACCTCGGCGTCACGTTCCTCGACACGGCCGACATGTACGGCCCCTTCACCAACGAGCGTCTCGTCGGCGCCGCCATCGCCTCGAGCGCCCAGGGGCGCGACGGCGTGCAGCTCGCCACGAAATTCGGCAACGAGCGGCTGCCCGACGGCACCCGCGTCGGCATCAACGGCCGTCCCGACTACGTGCACCGTGCCTGCGATGCCTCGCTGGAGCGGCTCGGCGTCGACGTCATCGACCTCTACTACCAGCACCGGGTCGACCCCGACGTCCCCATCGAGGAGACCGTGGGGGCCATGGCGGAGCTCGTTGCCGCGGGCAAGGTGCGGTACCTCGGCCTGTCCGAGGCCGCTGCCGAGACCGTGCGGCGCGCGCACGCGGTGCACCCGATCACGGCGCTGCAGACCGAGTACTCCCTCTTCAGCCGCGACCTCGAGGACGAGATCTGGCCGGTCCTCGCGGAGCTGGGGATCGGGCTCGTGCCCTACTCCCCGCTGGGCCGCGGCCTGCTCACCGGCGCCATCACGACCGAGTCCGACCTCGCCGAGGGCGACTCGCGCCGCACGGCCTACTTCCCCCGCTTCCAGGGCGACGCCCTCGACGCCAACCTCGCCCTCGTGGCCCGGGTGCGCGCGATCGCCGACCGGCTCGGGGCCACGCCCGGCCAGCTGGCCCTCGCCTGGGTGCTCGCCCGGTCGGGCCGCGACGGCGTCGGGGTCGCCCCCATCCCCGGCACGAAGCGCATCCCCTACCTCGAGGAGAACGTCGGCGCGGGCGCCCTCACCCTCGACGACGACGTGCTGGCCGAGCTCGAGGCGGCGGTCCCGCGGGACGCGGTCGTCGGCAGCCGGTACGGCGACATGTCGAGCATCGACGCCTGACACCCCCTCGCGGACGTCATGCGCTGCGGCGCCCCCGACCGCCGGGGCGCATGACGTCCGGCGTCAGTCGGACAGCTCGACCAGGCGCGCCCGCAGACCGGCGACGCAGCCGGCCATCATGCGCGCGTGGTTCCACCGCAGGAGCGGGTCGAGGAGCCGCAGGAGCACGCCGGGCACCCGGCCGAACCAGCCGCCCAGGTCGACCTCCTGCCGGTAGTCGAGCCGGGACCCGCCGTCGGTCGCGACCACGGTGAAGCGCGCCGTACCCACCAGGTCGCCGTCGATCGCCACCTCCAGCGTCGGGAGGTCGCGCCCGGCGGCGCGCAGGTGGAGCTCGAGGTCGTAGGGCAGCGTCGAGCGGCAGAGCACCACGGCGTCGTCGTCGCCCAGCCGGCCGACGGCGACGACCTGGGGCCACCAGTCGACGTACGCCGCGAGATCGAGCAGCACCGCCGCGACGGCGTCGGGCGGGTGGGGCAGCGCCCAGCGCTCGGTGAAGACGTACGCCGCCACGCGGGCCTCAGCCGGCCGCGGCGCGGAACGCCGGGCGGCGCATCCACGAGGTGACGAGCGGGCGGTACCCCATCGAGGCCCAGAACGGCGTCGACCAGCCGCTCGCCCCGGCGTGGTGGAGCAGCATCGCCGCCCAGCCCTCCTCGGCGGCGCGCGCGTGCGCCGCGGCGGCGAGGACGCGACCGAGCCCGCTGGAGCGCAGGGCCGGCTCGACGAAGGCCTGCACGAGGTAGCCGGTGGGCGCCAGCCACGTGGCCCCGTTGACCCAGGCGGCGGCCTCCGGCGGGTTCACCTGCACGAACGCGACGGGCGCGCCGTCGACCTCGGCGATCCAGGTCCATCCCTCGTCACGCGCCAGTGCCTCCCCCAGCTCACCCGCGAGGGAGGTGCGGGCGTCGGGCCGCGGGGGCACGTAGCCGAACCGGCTCTCCCAGGCGTGGAGGTCGACGGACCGGTCGAGCAGCCACGGCAGGTCCGCCGGCGCGGCCGGGCGGATGCGTACGCCGGGGGGCGGGCGCCGCCAGTCGTCGGGGTCCTCCCGGTCGAGGCCGCGGATCGCCAGGACCGACGCCGGCCCGAAGTGGCGGGCGACCAGGGGCGCGACGAGGTCGACGTCACGACTGGCGACCACCACCGTCGCGGAGGTCTCGGCGTCGGTCGCCGCGGGGTCGGCCGCGACCTGCGCGAGCCAGCGGTCGAGCACCGCCGCCCAGGCGTCGGCGTCGGGTTCGGCGGCCCGCACCGTGAGCACGTGCGCCCGTCGGGCGACCCAGAGGAGGTCGCTCGCGCGGACGGACGCCAGTGCCCCCACGGCGCCGCTGACGAGGAGACGGTCGCCCTCCCCCGCGCTCGGCGGCGCGGGCCGCACCAGCGGGTCCACGGCGGCGAGGCGCGCAGCGTGGGCGTCGTGGAGCCGGGCCAGCCGGTCGGCGGTGTCCAGGGAGTCGCCCGCGCGGTCGTCGACAGGGGTCGGGGAGGGCACGGTCCCATCCTGCACCCACTACCGTGAGCGCCATGAGCACCGCGGACACCAGCGCCCTGATCGCGTCGGCACGGGACTGGATGGCCGAGGACCCCGATCCGCGCACGCGTGCGGAGCTCGCCGACGTCCTCACCGCCGTCGAGGCCGGCGACGCCGCCGCGCTGGCCGACCTGGCCGACCGCTTCGACGGCACGCTGGAGTTCGGCACGGCGGGCCTCCGCGGCGCACTCGGGCCCGGCCCGAACCGCATGAACCGGGTCGTCGTCTCCCGCGCGGCGGCCGGGCTCGCGGCGTACCTGCGGGACAACGGCGCCGGGGCGGGCGACGCGGTCGTGGTCGGGTACGACGCGCGCCGCGACTCCGACGTGTTCGCGCGGGACACCGCCGAGATCGTGACGGGCGCGGGGCTGCGGGCCTACGTGCTCCCCCGGCCGCTGCCGACGCCGCTGCTGGCCTACGCCGTGCGCGAGCTCGGGGCCGTCGCCGGCGTGATGGTGACGGCCAGCCACAACCCGCCGGAGGACAACGGCTACAAGGTCTACCTCGGCGACGGCTGCCAGATCGTGCCGCCGGCGGACGCCGAGATCTCGGCCCGGATCGCGGCCGTCGGCGCGTTCGCCGACGTGCCGCGCGGCGACGGCGGCACCGTCCTCGACGACGAGATCGTCGACCGCTACCTCGACACGGTCGCCGGGCTCGCCGGTGACGGCCCGCGCGACCTGCGGATCGTCTACACGCCGCTCCACGGCGTCGGTGGTGTGCCGGTGCGCCAGGTGCTGGAGACGGCCGGCTTCGACGAGCCCTCGGTCGTGCCGGAGCAGGAGGAGCCCGACGGCACGTTCCCGACCGTCGCGTTCCCCAACCCGGAGGAGCCGGGCGCCATGGACGCGGCGATCGCGCTCGCGGCCCGCACCGGCGCGGACCTCGTCGTGGCCAACGACCCGGACGCGGACCGGTGCGCGGCCGCCGTGCCCGTGCCGGGCGCCGACGCGGGCGACCCGAGCGGGTGGCGGATGCTGCGCGGCGACGAGGTCGGTGCGCTGCTCGCGACCCACCTCCTCGAGCGCGGCGCCCAGGGGATCTTCGCCTGCTCGATCGTCTCGTCGTCCCTGCTCGGCCGGATCGCCCGGGCCGCGGGGCAGCCGCACCTCGAGACCCTGACCGGCTTCAAGTGGATCGGGCGCGTGGAGGGCCTGGCGTTCGGCTACGAGGAGGCGCTGGGCTACTGCGTCGACCCGGGGTCGGTGCGCGACAAGGACGGCGTCTCGGCGCTGTTGATGCTCTGCGAGCAGGCCGCGGCCCTCAAGGCCGAGGGCCGCACGCTCCTCGACGCGCTCGACGACATCGCGCGCACGCACGGGCTCCACGCCACCGACCAGCTGTCGGTGCGGGTCGAGGACCTGCAGGTCATCCGCGACGCGATGGCCCGCCTGCGGGCGACGCCGCCGACCGAGCTCGGCGGTCTCGAGGTGCTCAGCGCCGAGGACCTCACGCAGGGCACCGCGGACCTGCCGCCCACCGACGGGCTGCGCTACCGCCTCGCCGACGGCGCGCGCGTGATCGTGCGACCGAGCGGCACGGAGCCGAAGATCAAGTGCTATCTCGAGGTCGTCGTGCCGGTCGAGGACGGGGACTCCGGGGAGGCCGGGGGCGTCGCCGCCGCACGCATCGTCGCCGCCCAGCGCCTCGACGCCCTCAAGCTCGGGGTGAAGGCCGCGGCCGGCCTCTGAGGCGCAAGAGCCTGGGCGCCCCGTCCCGGCCGACGCCTCCTATGCTGGCGCGGTGACCGACGCGCAGACCCCCGAGCCCACGCCCGCCGACGAGCCGACGGCGGCCGAGGTCGCCCGTCTCATCGACCACACCCTGCTCAAGCCCGAGGCGACGCGGGCCGACGTCGAGGCGCTCGTCGCCGAGGCCGCCGAGCTGGGCGTCTACTCCGTGTGCGTCTCGCCGAACATGCTGCCGCTGACCGTGCCCGCGGGCCTGAAGGTCGCCGTCGTCTGCGGCTTCCCGAGCGGCAAGCACACCTCGACCGTCAAGGCGGCCGAGGCCGCGGAGGCCGTCGCGAACGGCGCCGACGAGATCGACATGGTCATCGACGTGGGCGCGGCCGTCGAGGGCCGGTACGCCGACGTGCAGGCCGACGTCGCCGCCGTCCGGGCCGCGGTCCCGGCGCCCACCGTGCTCAAGGTGATCATCGAGTCCGCGGCCCTGTCCGACGAGGCGATCGTGGCCGTGAGCCGCGCCTCCGCCGCGGCCGGAGCGGACTTCGTCAAGACCTCCACCGGCTTCCACCCGGCCGGGGGCGCCTCCGAGCACGCCGTCCGCCTCATGGCGGAGACCGTGGCGCCCGCGCTGGGCGTCAAGGCCTCGGGCGGCGTCCGCACCCTCGAGCAGGCGCGCACGATGATCGCGGCCGGCGCCACCCGGCTCGGCGTCTCGGGCTCGCGCGCCCTGCTGGGCGGCGGTCCGGCCGCGGGCGGCTACTGAGCCCCACGCCCGCTGCCGGTCCCATGACGACCCCGCTCGCCGCTCGCGTCATCGTCCTCGCCGGTCCGTCCGGTTCGGGCAAGTCCCGCCTCGCGCAGCGCCTCGGCCTGCCCGTGCTGCGGCTCGACGACTTCTACCGCGACGGTGACGACCCGGCGCTGCCGCGCATCACCTCCGGTCCCAACGCCGGGATCGTGGACTGGGACCACCCGGGCTCGTGGCTGCGCGACGAGGCCCTGGCGGCGCTCGAGGAGGTCTGCCGCTCCGGACGGGTCGAGGTGCCGACCTACGAGATCGCCGCCAACGGCCGCACCGGCACCCAGGTGCTCGATCTCGGCGGGTCGCCGCTCGTCGTCACCGAGGGCATCTTCGCCACCGACGTCGTCGAGGAGCTCGCCGCGCGGGGGCTGCTGGCCGCGGCGTACTGCCTCACCCAGCCCGCGGGCGTCACCTTCTGGCGGCGCCTGACCCGCGACCTGCGGGAGCACCGCAAGCCTCCGCTCGTGCTCGTGCGCCGCGGTGCGGCGCTCGCCCGCGCCCAGCGGGGCATCGTCGAGCGGGCGGTCGCGGTGGGCTGCGTGCCCGCGTCGACGCACGACGCGTTCGCCGCGCTGCGCGACCTCGCCGCCGAGGTCGAGTCCCGGCCCCGCAGGACGCCCTCGTCGCTGGCCGCCGCGATCGAGGGCTTCCGCCAGCCCGACCCCACGACCTGCGGCTCGTGCTGCCTCGTGGTGGCGCACCTGCACCACTCCGCGTCGTACGCCGCCGCCGTGCTCGGCGACCCCGACGTGCCCGCGCGCCTGCGTCACGAGGCCCTCGCGGTGCACACCGCCACCAACGGCCTGCGCCTCGCGGGCGAGACGCAGGCGCCGTGGCCGAAGCGGCTGGGGACGGCGCCCTGGGCGCTGGCCCGCCACCTGCGGCTGGTCTCGGGGCGGCCTGGCACCGGGTACGTCTGGGTGCGCCGCCGCGACGACTTCTGGGAGCAGCTCGTGGCGGCGGTCGCGGGGGGCCACCCGGTGCCGCTGTACGTCGGCACGCGGCTCCTCCCCCGCCACGTCGTGCTGGTGCTGGAGGCGGGCGACGACCACCTCGTCGCCTACCAGCCGGGCCGCGGCGGCACGGTGCGCGTCACCCGCGGCGAGGTCACGCGCCACGAGGCCCGCGCGCTCGGCTGGCCCCGCGTCTGGGGCGGGGTGCTGCCGGCCGAAACCGCCGTGCCGACGCGCTGCACGCCACGGCGCGAGCGCGCGCCCCGCGGTCGGCGGGCGCTCGCGCCGGGGCTCAGCGCAACGCCGCGTAACCGGGCTTGATGACCTCGGTGATGAGCGCGTAACGCTTGTCGTAGTGGGTGAAGGCCGACTTCATCGCGTTCGTCGTCAGCCACTCGAGGCGGTCGAGGCCGAAGCCCAGCTCCGTGTGGAGCAGCCACATCTCCTGCGACATCGACGTGCGGCTCATCAGCCGGTTGTCGGTGTTGACCGTGACCCGGAACCGGAGGTCGGCCAGCAGACCGATGGGGTGCTCCGCGATCGACGGCGCCGCGCCGGTCTGCACGTTCGAGCTGGGGCACATCTCCAGGGGGATGCGCTTGTCGCGCACGTAGTTCGCCAGCCGGCCGAGCCGGACCTGGCCGTCGGGACCGACCTCGACGTCGTCGATGATCCGCACGCCGTGACCGAGCCGGTCGGCGCCGCACCACTGGAGGGCCTCCCAGATCGACGGCAGCCCGAACGCCTCGCCGGCGTGGATGGTGAAGTGCGCGTTCTCGCGACGCAGGTACTCGAACGCGTCGAGGTGGCGGGTGGGCGGGAACCCGGCCTCGGCGCCCGCGATGTCGAAGCCGGTGACGCCGCGGTCGCGCCAGGAGACGGCGAGCTCGGCGATCTCGCGCGACATCGCCTGGTGCCGCATGGCGGTGAGCAGCTGACGGGCGACGATCGGGGTGCCGGCCTCGCGGGCCAGCGCCATGCCCTCCTCGAAGCCGGCCTGCACCGCGGCCACCACGGCGTCGGGCGTGAGGCCCTGGTCGGTCATGAGCTCGGGCGCGTACCGCACCTCGGCGTAGACCACGCCGTCGGCGGCGAGGTCCTCGATGCACTCCCGGGCGATCCGCGTGATCGCCGGGACGGTCTGCATCACCGCGACGGTGTGGGAGAACGTCTCCAGGTAGCGCACCAGGGAGCCCGAGTCTGCCGACGCGGCGAACCAGTCGGCGAGACCGGCGGCGTCGTCCGCGGGCAGCGGGTGCCCGATCTCGGCGGCGAGCTCGACGATCGTCTGCGGGCGCAGCCCGCCGTCGAGGTGGTCGTGGAGCAGCACCTTGGGCACGCGGCGGATGAGCTCGCGGGAGAGGTCTGCGGGAGCGGCGGAAGGGGTGGTCTCGGCCATGGTCCATCTTCGCAGTCGGTAGGGTCCGCAGCGGTAATCGACGCACCGGCTCCGCGCCGGGAGAAGGAGCAGCCATGCGCACGTTCACGTCCCTCGACGAGGTCGCCGCAGCCGCCGGCGAGGACCTGGGGGTCTCGGACTGGGTGGAGATCGACCAGGACCGGGTCAACACGTTCGCCGACGCCACCGGCGACCACCAGTGGATCCACGTCGACGTCGAGCGCGCGGCGGAGGGTCCGTTCGGCGGCACGATCGCGCACGGCTACCTGACCCTGTCCCTCGTCCCGTGGCTCGGCAGCCTGGTCTTCGGCTTCGACACCCCTGGCGCCAAGCTGAACTACGGCGTCAACAAGGTCCGCTTCCCGCAGCCGCTGCTCGTGGGACGTCGCGTGCGCGCCCACGTGGCGCTGGGCGACGTCGCCGACCTGCCGGCCGGCAAGCAGGTGCACATCCGCTACACGATCGAGATCGAGGACGAGGCGAAGCCCGCCTGCGTCGCGGAGACGGTCGTCCTGCTGCTGCCCTGAGCCCGGCTCGCCCGCTCCCCGGGTCGTGGTGCGAGGCCCCCGGTTTCCGCAGGGCTCCCACCACGACCCGGGCGGGGTCGGGACTCTCAGGCGATCCGGTCGATGATGAGCGGCGCCGGGGTGTACGCCGCGCCGTCGCCCACGTCGTACCCGCCCTCGAGCGCCGCGAGGGCCCGGTCGAAGCGCTCCGGCGTGTCGGTGAGCAGCGTGAACAGCGGCGCCCCGGCCTCGACCCGGTCGCCCGGGCGGGCGTGCCAGACGACGCCCGCGCCGGCCTGCACCGGGTCCTCCTTGCGGGCCCGACCGGCGCCGAGGCGCCAGGCCGCGAGTCCGACGGCCATGGCGTCGAGGCGCGTCAGCACGCCCGAGGTCGACGCGGTCACCACGTGGCGCTCGCGAGCCACGGGCAGCGCCGCGTCGGGGTCACCGTCCTGCGCGGAGATCATGGCGCGCCACACGTCCATCGCGGAGCCGTCGGCCAGCTTGTCGGCCGGGTCGACGTCGTCGCGGCCGGCCGCCTGCAGCATCTCGCGGGCCAGGGCCAGGGTCAGCTCCACGACGTCGGCCGGGCCACCGCCGGCCAGCACGTCGACGGACTCCTGCACCTCGATGGCGTTGCCCGCGGTCAGGCCCAGCGGCGTCGCCATGTCGGTGAGCAGCGCCACCGTCCGCACGCCGGCGTCGGTGCCGAGGGCCACCATGGTCTCGGCGAGCTCGCGGGCCCGCTCGGCGGTCTTCATGAACGCGCCGGAGCCGACCTTCACGTCGAGCACGAGCGCGCCCGTGCCCTCGGCGATCTTCTTGCTCATGATCGAGCTCGCGATGAGCGGGATCGCCTCCACCGTGCCGGTGACGTCGCGCAGCGCGTAGAGCTTCTTGTCCGCCGGCGCCAGCCCGTCGCCTGCGGCGCAGATGACCGCGCCGACCGACTCCAGCTGCGCGAGCATCTCCGCGTTGCTCAGCGCGGCGCGCCACCCCGGGATCGACTCCAGCTTGTCCAGCGTGCCGCCGGTGTGGCCGAGACCCCGGCCCGACAGCTGCGGTACGGCGACGCCGCAGGCGGCCACGAGCGGCGCGAGCGGCAACGTGATCTTGTCCCCGACCCCGCCGGTCGAGTGCTTGTCGCTCGTGGGCCGCGAGAGGGACGAGAAGTCCATCCGCTCCCCCGAGGCGATCATGGCGGCGGTCCACCGCGCGATCTCCGCGCGCTCCATCCCGTTGAGCAGGATGGCCATGGCGAGCGCCGACATCTGCTCGTCGGCCACCTGCCCCTGCGTGTAGGCGTCGACCACCCAGTCGATCTGGCTGTCGCTCAGGGTGCCCCAGTCCCGCTTGGTGGTGATGACCTCGATGACGTCGTGTGCGCTCACCGGAGCAGCGTACGCACGGCGGTGGCCCTCAGGGGGTCGGGACGCCCGCTCCGGCGGCGACCGTGACCGACTCGTAGCCTCGCAGCACGAAGGTGCCGCGCGACACGGGCTGCGCGGCGAGCTCGAGCCCGGGCATCCGGGTCAGCAGGAGCCCGAGCGACTCCGTGAGCTCCATGCGCGCGAGCGGCGCCCCGAGGCAGAAGTGGAGGCCCGCGCCGAAGGCGACGTGGGCGTTGGGGTCACGGGTCGGCACGAACGTGTCGGCGTCGGCGAACACCGCGGGGTCGCGGTTCGCGGCGCCCAGCAGGGCGGCGATGCGCTCGCCCTCCCGCACCACGACGGTCCCGTCGCCGGACGGGAGCTCCACGTCGGCCGTCGCCGTCCGCTCGAACAGGTGCAGCGCCGAGTCGAAGCGCAGCATCTCCTCGACGAGCGTCGGCACCACGCTCACGTCACCGGAGGCCGCGGCGCGCCGCACGTCGTCGGCCGCGGGCGAGCGCAGGAGCGCCACCAGGCCGTTGCCGAAGACGTTGACGGAGGCCTCGTGGCCCGCGTTGAGGAGCAGCACCGCCGAGGCCACGACCTCGTCCTCGCTCAGCCGCTGGTCACCCTCGCGGGCCGCGACCAGGTCGCTCAGCAGGTCGTCGGCCGGGCGCGCGGCGCGGTCGCGCGCCAGCTCGCGCACGGTGCCGGCGAACGCCTCGGCGGCCCGCACGGCGGCCTCCACGACCTCGGCGGACGGCGACGGCTCGTACATCCGGACGATCGCCTGCGACCAGTCCCGCAGCTCGGGCGCCAGGCTCGTGGGCGCGCCCAGCAGCTCGGCGATGACGAGCACGGGCAGGGGCTCGGCATAGGCGCCGATGACGTCGAACCCGTCCGGGTCCGCCTCGCCCAGCAGGTCGGCCGCGAGCTCCTGCACCCGCGGCCGCAGCCGCTCGACGTGACCGCGGGCGAACGCACCCGCCACCAGCCGCCGCAGCCGCGTGTGGTCGGGCGGCTCGTTCTCCATCATCTGGTTGCGGTGGAGCAGGTTGAACGGCTCCAGGTAGTCCGCCGGCTCGCGGTCGCGCCAGATCCGGCCCAGGCGACGGTTGCGCAGCACGGCGCTCGTCGCGGCGTGGTCGAACGTCAACCACGTCTCCCGGCCGGGGTGCCAGGCGACCGCGTGCCGCTCCCGCTCCGCCGCGAGCAGCGGGTACGGGTCGGCGACGAGCTCAGGCGCCGTGAGGTCGAGCGAGGTCGTCGGGACCGAACGCATCAGGGAGCACCTCGTCCATCCGTCGCACACCGGCGACCGTCATCAGCAGCAGGTCCCTGCCGCCGTTCTCGAAGAGCAGCTGTCGGCACCGGCCGCACGGCATGATCACCTCGCCCGCGCCGTCGACGCAGACGAAGTGGGTCAGCCGGCCGCCGCCGGTCAGGTGGAGCTGGGAGACCAGGCCGCACTCGGCGCAGAGCCCGACGCCGTACGACGCGTTCTCCACGTTGCAGCCCGTCACCAGGCGACCGTCGTCGACGATCGCCGCGGCACCGACGGCGTACCCGGAGTACGGCGCGTACGCCCGCCCCGCCGCCGTCGCCGCGGCGGCCTGCAGGTCCGCCCAGCCCTCCCAGGGCTCCCGGGGCTCCCGTGCCTCGGGGGACGACGTCGCCGTCACCCTGCTGAGCCCTTGCGGTAGATCAGGCCCACCGCCGCGGGGGCCCGCAACCGTTGTGCCGCGGCGGTCAGCACCACGAGGGTGATGACGTACGGCGTCATGCGGGTGAAGTCCCCGGGCACCTCGTCGATCGAGAAGTACAGCGCGCCGACGAGCAGACCGGCCACGACGAGCCCGCCGACCAGCTGCCACGAGGCGCCCCGACGGGCCTGCCAGACCGCGAAGGCGATCGCCGCCACCGCGACGAGGAGCAGGAGCGCGTGGACGGACGAGCCGCCCTGGCGCAGGCCGAGCGTCTCGGTGTAGCCGAAGAGGCCGGAGCCGGCGAGCAGGCCGCCCGGGCGCCAGTTGCCGAAGATCATGGCGGCGAGGCCGATGTAGCCGCGCCCACCGGTCTGGCCGTCGCGGTAGTTGCTCGAGGCGACGATGGCGAGGAAGCCACCGGCGAGGCCGGCGAGGCCGCCGGACACGAGGACGGCGACGAACTTGTAGCGCAGCACGGCGACGCCGAGCGTCTCCGCTGCCGCCGGGCTCTCGCCGCAGGAGCGCAGACGCAGGCCGAAGGACGTGCGCCACAGCAGCCACCACGTGAGCAGCACGAGCAGGAACCCGACGATCACGAGCACCGAGAGGTTCGTCGTGAGCGCACGCAGCAGGGCCGCGACCTGGGAGACGAAGAAGATGTCCTTGCCCTCCACCGTGCCGAAGGCGTCGCTCAACGGACCGATGGTGATGGACGGGACGTCCGCGATCTTGGGCGACTGGGTCTGGCCGCCGCCGGGGAGGCCGACGAAGGTCAGCGACGCCAGGTACTGCACCGCACCGAGGGCGATGATGTTGATCGCGACGCCCGAGATGATGTGGTCCACGCCGAACACCACGGTGGCGACGGCGTGGATGAGGCCGCCGATCATGCCCATGAGGATCGCGCCGAGGATGCCGGCGAGCGCTCCGTAGTGGTAGCCGAAGAAACCGGCGCCGTAGGTGCCGAGGATCATCATGCCCTCGAGACCGATGTTGACGATGCCGGCGCGCTCCGACCACAGACCGCCGAGACCGGCGAGCAGGATCGGCATGATCGCGACGAGCGTCGCGGCGAGCGCACCCGACGAGGTCAGGTCGCTGGCCCCCGTGACCAGCTGCAGCAGCGAGAGCGCGAGCATGACGAGCAGGAAGCCGATGAGGATCCAGCGCCAGCGGCGCGTCCTCGACGACGCCGGGGCACGACCGGTCTTGGCCGTACCGAGCGAGGGCATGGTCATCGCGTCGTCTCCTTCGAGAGGTCGATGTCACCGTCGCCGGGCCGGTCGGACCCGCCGGGTGCGGAGGAGTCGGGGTCGGGGTCCCGCCGGTCGCCGTCGGACGCCACGGTCACCCCGGCCGCGAGCTCGGCGGCCACGCGCCGCTGCTCGAGGCGCGCGCCGTAGCGGCGGACCAGCTCGTAGGACACCACCACGGTCAGCACGATGACGCCCTGCGTGATCGCCACGATGTCGGGCGAGACGCCGACGAGGATCTGCAACGGGTTGGACTGCTCGTCGAGGAACGCGAAGAGCAGCGCGCCCAGCGCGATGCCGATCGGGTGGTTGCGGCCGAGCAGGGCGATCGCGATGCCCGCGAAGCCGAGACCGGACTGGAAGGTCGAGCCGTAGGAGTGGGAGTCACCGAAGAGGATCGGGAGACCCACGAGACCGGCGACGGCGCCCGACAGCATCATGGTCGCCACCGTCATGCGCTTGGCGGACACGCCGCTCGCCACGGCGGCCGACGACGACTGCCCGGTCGCGCGCAGCTCGAAGCCGAAGCGGGTCTTGTTGAGCACGAACCAGTAGCCGACGCCGGCCAGCACGGTGATGACGATGAAGCCGTAGAGCTCGGTCGCCACGTCGCTCCACACCTGGATGCCCGGGATCCACGAGGACTCCGGGATCACCTTCGTGCCGATGACGTTGCTGCCCTCCTCGCGGACCGCCGCCTTGGCCAGCAGGTACGCCACGAGCGAGGTCGCGATGAAGTTGAGCATGATCGTCGCGATGACCTCGCTGACGCCGCGGGTCGCCTTGAGCACGCCGGCGATGCCGGCCCAGAGGGCGCCGGCGAGCATGGCGCAGACGATCGCGAGAGCCGTGTTGGCGTAGCCCGGGAGCCACGCCTCGCCCGCGACGACCGCGGCCACGAACACCGCGACGCGGTACTGGCCGTCGACGCCGATGTTGAAGAGGTTCATCCGGAACCCGATGGAGACCGCGAGCCCGGAGAGGAACAGCACCATCGCGTTGTTGAGGATGTTGATCTGGTTGCGGGGCTCGGGCCACTGCAGCAGCTGGCTCCAGACCGCCCCGACCGGGTCGCCGGCCAGCACGAGCACGAGGCTCGTGATGAGGAACGCCAGCCCCAGGGCGAGCAGCGGAGCGGCGAGCCCCAGGAGCAGCTTGGTCACTCGGACGTTCACGCGTCCGTCTCCTTCCCGGCGGAGTCCTGGCCCGCGCCCGTCATCGCCGAGCCGAGCTGCTGCGGCGTCACGGCCGCAGGATCGAACTCACCGACGAGCCGGCCCCGCAGGATCACCTCGATGCGGTCGGACAGCCCGATGAGCTCGTCGAGGTCGGCGGAGATCAGCAGCACGGCGAGCCCGGCCCGTCGTGCGGTCTTGATGTGGTCCCAGATGGCACCCTGCGCGCCCACGTCGACACCGCGGGTGGGGTGGGAGGCGATGAGCAGCACCGGGTCGCCGCTCATCTCGCGACCGACGATCAGCTTCTGCTGGTTGCCGCCGGAGAGGGCGCGCGCGTGCACCTCGATGCCCGGGGTGCGCACGTCGTAGTTCTCGACGATCCGCCGCGTGTCGGCACGCGCGGCACGGGCGTCGATGAGGCCGCCGCGCGCGCTCGGTCGGCGGGTCTGGTGGCCGAGCACGCGGTTCTCCCACAGCGGGGCGTCGAGCAGCAGGCCGTGGCGGTGGCGGTCCTCGGGGATGTAGCCGATCCCCGCCTCGCGACGCGCACGGGTGCTGAGGCGGCCGATCGGCTGCCCGTCGAGCAGGATGCGGCCCGTGAGGCCCGGGCGCATGCCCATGACGGCCTCGACGAGCTCGGACTGGCCGTTGCCCTCGACACCCGCGATGCCGAGCACCTCGCCGCGGTGGATGCGGAAGCTGACGTCGGAGAGCACGGCGCGGCCACCGGCCGGGTCGGCCAGGTGCAGGTCGCGGACCTCCAGCAGCACGTGGTCGGTCACCGTCGAGGCCTCGGTCTGCGGCGTCGGCAGCTCGCTACCCACCATGAGCTCGGCCAGCTGGCGCGAGGTCACCGACGCGGGATCGACGGTCGCCACCGTCGTGCCGCGGCGGATGACGGTGATGTCGTCGGCGACGGAGAGCACCTCGTCGAGCTTGTGCGAGATGAAGATGACGCTGAGGCCCTCGCGCTTGAGCTCACGGAGGTTGTCGAAGAGCTCCTCGACCTCCTGCGGCACCAGCACGGCCGTCGGCTCGTCGAGGATGATCGTGCGCGCACCGCGGTAGAGCACCTTGAGGATCTCGACGCGCTGACGCGCACCCACGCCCAGGTCCTCCACGCGCCGGTCGGGGTCGATGCCCAGCCCGTAGGCGTCGGAGATCTCGCGGATCTTGGCGCGCGCCCCGCCGCCGATGCCGTGCAGCTTCTCGGCGCCGAGCACGACGTTCTCCAGCACCGTCAGGTTGTCGGCCAGCATGAAGTGCTGGAAGACCATGCCGATGCCGGCCTGGATGGCGTCCGCGGGCGACGAGAGCCGCAGCTGGCGGCCGTCGACCTCGATGGTGCCCGAGTCGGGCGGCTGCACGCCGTACAGGATCTTCATCAGCGTCGACTTGCCGGCGCCGTTCTCGCCCACGAGCGCGTGGATGGTGCCGCGGCGGACGTCGATGTTGATGTCGTCGTTGGCGATGACGCCGGGGAAGCGCTTGCCGATGCCGCGGAGGCGGACGGCCAGGGGCCCGCCCTCGGCGGGGGCCTCCTGGGGGTGCGTGGTCACGAGCGGGGACCTCCCGAACGGGCGACGGACCCGGGGACGACGACGCGTCGTCCTCGGGCCCGCTGCACTGGATGGTGTGTCACTGGCGTCACTGTAGGAGACGCCCGAGCTGCCCGGTCCTGACCGGGCACACGACCTGGCCCGAGCGGGCGGGGTCACCCCCGCCCGCTCGGTCCCGGGACGTCACGGGGTCGTGGGGACCGTGATGTCGCCGTCGATGATCTGCTGCTTGTACTCGTCCAGCTGGTCGACGATGTCGTCGACGAAGCCGCCGCTGGTCGAGTAGCCCACGCCGTCGGCCGCGAGGTCGTAGGTGACCGTGCCACCCACGTCCTCACCGTTGACGATGTCGGACAGGTACTCGTAGACCGCCACGTCGACGTTCTTCAGCATCGACGTCATGATCGCGTCCTGCACCGACGGGTCGGCGGTGTTGTACTGGTCGGAGTCGACACCGATCGCGCGGTTGTCGGACTCGGCCGCCGCCTCGAAGACGCCGCCACCCGAGCCGCCGGCCGCGTGGTAGACGATGTCGGCACCCGCGTCGTACATGCCCTGGGCGGCGGTCTTGCCGCGCGCCGGGTCGGCGAAGCCGGAGAAGTCCGGCGGCTGCGTCAGGTAGGTGACGTCGATCCGGATGTCCGGGTTGACCGCCTCGGCGCCCGCCTCGTAGCCCGCCTGGAACTTCTGGATCAGCGGGGTCTCGACACCACCGATGAAGCCGATGTGGTCGGTCTCCGTCTTGAGCGCCGCCGCGGCGCCAACCAGGAACGAGCCCTGCTCCTCGGCGAACACGAGGTTGGTGACGTTGTCGAGGTCGTTGCTCGCGTCGTCGATGATCGCGAACTCGACGTCGGGGTACTCCGCCGACACCTTCGCGACGGCCTGGCCGTAGGCGAAGCCGACCGCGACGATCGGGTTGTAACCGGCGTCGGCGAAGGTGCGCAGGCGCTCCTCGCGGGCCGACTCGGCCTCGCCGTCCTCGGCCTCCGACTCCTGCGACTCGACGCCGAACTCGTCGATCGCCTTGTCGAGGCCCGCGGCCGCCGAGTCGTTGAAGGACTGGTCGCCACGGCCGCCGACGTCGTACGCCAGGCCGACCTTCACGTCGGAGCCGGCGCCGTCGCCGCCACCGCCGTTCGAGCTGTCGTCGTTGTTGCTACCGCTGTCACCGCAGCCGGCCAGGGCCAGGACACCCGCGGCAAGGACCGCGGCGAACTTCGTGCGCCTCACGAAGCCTCCTCAAAGAAATATCGTGCTCGGGAGCGCCGCTGGTCGGGCGCAACGCGCTCACACTAACGGCGCGGATCGGGGCGTCACGTCGATCCGGTCGTTCTCCATCGAACTGTTACCTAGCGTTGACGGCGGGCCCCGCGAGGGCCTCGAGCGCGGTCTCCACGAGCAGCGCGGCGCCGATGGTGACGGCGCGCTCGTCGACCACCAGGTCGCCTTGGTGGAGGTCGTAGGTGCGCCCGCCCGGGGTGCGCGTGCCGAGCCGGGCGAGGGCCCCGGGCACCTGCTGCAGGTACCACCCGAAGTCCTCGCCACCGAGGCTCTGCCGCGTGGTCGCGACCCCCGTCGGGCCGAGCACCGTCAGGGCGGCCCGCCGCAGCGCGGCGGTCGCGGCGGCGGCGTTGACGACGGGCGGTACGCCGCGCGTGTAGTGCACGAGGGCCTCGACGCCGTAGGGCTCGGCGAGCAGCTGGACGGCGCGGCGCACGACGTCCTCCGCGACGGCCCAGGCGTCGGCGTCGAGCATGCGGACCGTGCCGGACATGCGGCCCTCGGCGGGGATGACGTTGGGCGCGACGCCCGCCTCGACCTGGCCCCAGACGACGCTGACCCCGGCGCGCGGATCGATGCGGCGCGAGAGCACCGCGGGCAGCTCGGTGAGCAGCTTGCCGAGCGCGAAGGTCAGGTCCTCGGTCAGGTGCGGTCGCGACGTGTGGCCGCCACGGCCCGAGAGGTGGATGACGAGGTGGTCGGCGGCACCGGTGATCGGACCCTCGAGGAGCCCGACCTCGCCGACGTCGAGCGAGGGGTCGCAGTGGAGGGCGAACACGGACGAGACGTCGGCCAGCGCACCGGCGGCGACCAGCTCGAGCGCCCCGCCGGGCATGACCTCCTCGGCCGGTTGGAAGAGCAGGCGCACGCGGCCCGGCAGCGCCCCCCGCTCGTGCAGCTGCTGCAGGGTGAGCGCGGCTCCCAGCAGCGCACTGGCGTGCACGTCGTGCCCGCAGGCGTGGGCGACCCCCGGCACGGTGCTCGCCCAGGCGAGCCCGGTGCGGTCGTCGAGCGGGAGCGCGTCGATGTCGCCGCGCAGCGCCACGACCGGGCCCTCGCCCTCGGTGCCGACCTCGGCCACGAGCCCCGTGGTCGTCAGCGTGCGCACCCGGATGCCCGCCGCACCCAGCCGGTCCGCGAGCAGCCGGGTGGTGCGGGTCTCCGTCCAGGCCAGCTCGGGGTGGGCGTGGAGGTCGCGGCGCACGGCCACCAGCTCGTCGGCGAGCGCGGTGAGGATCTCGGAGGTGGCGTGCACGAAGGCTGACCCTAGCGAAGGGGTGACCGGGTGCTGCGGCCCGGTGACCCCGGCCACCACCTCACGAGCGGTACGGCGCGGCTCAGCCCGCGTCGTACGCCTCGAGCACGCGGTCGGCGGCCACGGTGGCGGGCAGGTCGCCCGCGAGCACCGAGGCGCGGATCTCGTCGCGGACGGCGCGCACGCCGGCGGAGTGCCGCAGGCGCTGCTCCAGCTCGTCGCGCACGAGCGCCCAGGTGAACTCCAGCTGCTGCTCGGCGCGCTTCGCGCCGAGGCCCTCGGGCCCGAGGTGGTCCCGGTGGCCGAGGATGCGCTCCCACAGGTCGTCGACGCCGACGTCGGTGAGCGCCGAGCAGGTCACGACCGGCGGGGCCCACTCCCCCGACGCGGCGCTCCCCCGCACCAGGCGCAACGCCCCGGCGAGCTCGCGCGCGGCGGAGCGGGCCTCCAGCTCGCGGTCGCCGTCGGCCTTGTTGACCGCGACGACGTCCGCGATCTCGAGGATGCCCTTCTTGATGCCCTGGAGCTGGTCGCCCGTGCGGGCCAGCGTGAGGAACAGGAAGGTGTCGACCATGCCCGCGACGGTGATCTCCGACTGGCCGACGCCGACGGTCTCGACGAGCACGACGTCGTACCCGGCCGCCTCGAGCACGGCCATCGCCTGCACGGTCGCGCGGGCGACACCACCGAGCGTGCCGGCCGACGGCGACGGCCGGATGTAGGCACCCGGGTCGGCCGAGAGCCGCCCCATGCGGGTCTTGTCGCCCAGCACGGACCCGCCCGTGCGCACCGACGACGGGTCGACGGCGAGCACACCGACGCGGTGGCCCGCGGCGGTGAGCCGCGAGCCGAGCGCCTCGATGAAGGTCGACTTGCCGACGCCGGGCACGCCCGAGATGCCGACGCGCACGGCACGGGACTGCACGCCTGCGTCGGGCAGCCCCGCGAGCACGGTGAGCAGCTCGCGGGCCTGCGCCCGGTGCTGCGGACGCGAGGACTCGACGAGGGTGATCGCCCGGGCCACGGCGGCGCGCCGCCCGGCCCGGACGCCCTCGACGAGGTCCTCGACGGAGGGAGCCGCCATCAGTGACCCAGCTGCTCCCGCAGCTTGGCCAGCAGGTCGAGCGCGGACTCCGCGATCACGGTGCCCGGCAGGAACACCGAGGCGGCACCCATCTCGAGGAGCGTGGGGACGTCGTCCGGCGGGATGACGCCTCCGATGACGACCATGATGTCGTCACGCCCCTGCTCCGCGAGCGCCCGCTTGAGCGCCGGGAGCAGGGTGAGGTGGCCGGCCGCGAGCGAGCTGACACCCACGAGGTGGACGTCGGCGTCGACCGCCTGCTGGGCGACCTCCTCCGGGGTGGAGAACAGCGGCCCCACGTCGACGTCGAAGCCCATGTCGGCGAACGCCGAGACGATCACCTTCTGGCCGCGGTCGTGACCGTCCTGGCCCATCTTCGCGACGAGGATGCGGGGCCGCCGACCCTCCGCCTCCTCGAACTCCGCGGTCGCGTCGACGACCTGCTGCACGAGGGACCCCCCGTCGCCGCTCTGGCCGGACTCGTCGCGGTACACGCCGGAGATGGTACGGATGACGGCCTGGTGCCGCCCGTACACCTTCTCCAGCGCGTCGGAGATCTCGCCGACCGTCGCCTTCGCCCGGGCGGCGTCCACGGCGAGCGCGAGGAGGTTGCCGTCGAGCGAGCCCTTCGCGGGACCACGCTCGGCCGAGTTGGTCAGCGCCTCCAGCGCGCGCCGTACGGCGTCGTCGTCGCGCTCGGCGCGCAGGCGCTCGAGCTTGGCGACCTGGCGGCGGTAGACGTCGTCGTTGTCGACCTTGAGCACGTCGAGCTTGTCCTCCGCCGCGAGGCGGAAGGTGTTGACGCCGATGACCTTCTGCGCGCCGGAGTCGATGCGGGCCTGCGTGCGGGCCGCCGCCTCCTCGATGCGCATCTTGGGGATGCCCTGCTCGATCGCCGCCGCCATGCCGCCGGCCTGCTCGGCCTCGGTGATGTGGGCCCACGCCCGCTCGGCGAGGTCGTGGGTGAGGCGCTCGATGTAGTACGAGCCCGCCCAGGGGTCGATCGTGCCGGTCGTGCCCGACTCCTGCTGCAGCAGCAGCTGCGTGTTGCGGGCGATGCGCGCCGAGAAGTCGGTCGGCAGCGCGATCGCCTCGTCGAGCGCGTTGGTGTGGAGCGACTGCGTGTGGCCCTGGGTCGCGGCCATGGCCTCGATCGCCGTGCGCCCGACGTTGTTGAAGACGTCCTGCGCCGTCAGCGACCAGCCCGAGGTCTGCGAGTGCGTGCGCAGCGAAAGTGACTTGGGGTTCGTCGGGTCGAACTGCCGCACCAGTCGCGCCCACAGGGCGCGGGCCGCGCGCATCTTCGCGACCTCCATCGAGAAGTTCATGCCGATCGCCCAGAAGAACGACAGGCGCGGCGCGAACTTGTCGATGTCGATGCCGGCCTCGAGGCCGGCCCGGATGTACTCGACGCCGTCGGCCAGCGTGTAGGCCAGCTCGAGGTCCTGCGTCGCCCCGGCCTCCTGGATGTGGTAGCCGGAGATCGAGATGGAGTTGAACCGCGGCATCCGCGCCGACGTGTAGCTGAAGATGTCGGAGATGATCCGCATCGACGGCGACGGCGGGTAGATGTAGGTGTTGCGGACCATGAACTCCTTGAGGATGTCGTTCTGGATCGTCCCCGCGAGCTGCTCCGGCTTCACCCCCTGCTCCTCCGCCGCGACGATGTAGAGCGCGAGCACGGGCAGCACGGCGCCGTTCATCGTCATCGACACCGACATCTCGTCGAGCGGGATGCCGTCGAACAGGGTGCGCGTGTCGTAGATGGAGTCGATGGCCACGCCCGCCATGCCGACGTCGCCGCGCACGCGCGGGTGGTCGGAGTCGTAGCCGCGGTGCGTCGCCAGGTCGAAGGCCACCGAGAGGCCCTTCTGGCCGGCCGCCAGGTTGCGCCGGTAGAACGCGTTCGACTCCTCGGCGGTCGAGAACCCGGCGTACTGCCGGATCGTCCACGGCTGGGTCGTGTACATCGTCGGGTAGGGCCCGCGCAGGAACGGGCTCAGCCCCGGCCACGTGCCCAACGCGTCGAGGCCCGCGACGTCGGACTCGTCGTAGCGCGGCTTGATCGGGATGCCCTCGGGCGACTGCCACGGCTCCGGGGCGTCGTCGTCCCAGCCCATGGTCCAGTCCGGACCCCGCAGCTCCGCCCCGCGGAAGCTCTTCGGAACGCTCATGCCTGGCTCTCCTGTCCCAGCGCCGCCCGCGTGCGACCGAGGAACGCGAGCGCGTCGACCCCCATCGCGCACGCGTCGTCGGCGTAGTCCGTCTGCTTCCCCGCGATCACCACGTGCCGCGCACCGGCCGCACGCAGCGCCGCCGCCGCCTCGGCTCCCCACGCGCCGTACGTCGCGTCCGCGCCCGCGAGGACCACGACGGGCAGCGGCCCGTGCGTCCCGACGGCCGCCTCGTACGCCGCGGTCACGGCCTCCGCGTCCGCGGTGGCGCCGGCGGGCTCGACCGCCACGCCGCCCGCCGCGAGGAGGTTGGTCGCGAACGTCGCCCGCGCCGTGTGGGTGGCCACCGTGCCCAGCGTCGCGAGGAACACGGGCCGCTCGGCGGGTGCGTCCCGCAGCGCCTCGAAGCTCGCGCCGTAGGGCCGTACCGCGTCCCACTCGGCGTGCCAGTCGGCGTCGCGCACCCGCTCGGGCAGCTCCTCGGCGAGGTTCGGGAACTCCGACAGCCCGGTCAGCGGGCGCTTGCGCGTCGCCACCTGCTTCTCGCGCGCGGCCACGGTCGCGTCGACGAGCGGCGCGACGGCGGCGTCGAGGTCGTCGGCTCCGTCGAGGTCGGGGAACACCGCCCACGCCGCGACGGCGAGGTCGTCGGTGAGGCGCTCGACGGCGTAGGCACCGCCGGCGATGTCGCCGACCTTGCCCAGGTGGGCCTCGTCGATGAGGAGGTGCGAGATGTTGCGGGCCACGCGGCGACCGAGCGTCTCCGGACGCCCCAGGGGCGCGTCGAAGGGCAGGACGGTGACGGCGTCGGCCCCGCCCACCCCGGCCGCGAACGCGGCGACCGTCGTGCGCAGCATGTTGACGTAGGGGTCGAACCGGCTCGTCATCGGGCGGCTCGTCACGGCGTGCTGGCGCTGCTCCACGCCAGCCGCACCATCGACGCCGGCCTGGTCGAGGCCGCTCAGCTCGAGCACCCGCGCCCAGAGCCGGCGCGCGGCCCGGAGCTTGGCGATCGAGGCGAACTGCTCGTCGGTCACGGCGATGCGGAACTCCATCAGCCCCGCGGCCGTCGCCACGTCGAGCCCGGCCCCGCCCTCCGCCTCGGCGGCGGTGAGCACGCGGAGCGCGCGCACGCCGACGGCCAGGGCGTAGGCGAGGTCCTGCGCGTCCGAGGCACCCCGGTCGTGCACCGTGGTGGCGTCGACGACGAGGCCGAGCACGCCGGCGTCGACCGCCAGGCGGGCCACGGCGACGAGGTCCTCGGCTGGCGCCAGCGCGTCGACGCCCAGGTTGGTGCCGGGAGCGGGCGTGGTCGCCTCGAGGTGCGCCAGGAACGCCCGCGCGACGGCGACTCCGGCGCCGGGCTCCCGCGGGGCCTCGAGCACGACGGGGGCGAGGTCGAGGTAGACGCCCTTCAGGAGGGCGTCGAGGTCGGTGTCGGCGTCGACGCGCAGCCACAGCGAGGTGACGCCGCCCTCGAGGTCGAGGAGCAGCGTCTCGTTCGCGTCCTTCGCCGGCACGGACCGGGCGCCCAGGTGGGCCCGGATGTCCCAGCCGCCGGTGCGCGACGGGCGCAGGACGCCCGCCCGCAGGTGCTCGACGTCCTCGGGGCGACCGATCGGCGGCACCGCGATCCCGTCGAGGGTGGTCCGGGTCAGCTTGTCCCAGACCGCCGCGTCGGGGTCCTCGTCGGTCAGCCGACGGCTCTTGCGCAGCACGCGCGCCGTCTCGGCCTCCCAGTCCGCCTGGCCCCAGGCGTCGGTCTCCGGGTCGGCGAGGGCCAGCGCACCCTGGTCGGGTTGCAGCTCGGTCGGCTCGTCGAGCCCGCCTTCGACTTCGCTCATGGGCCGCAATATAGGGGAGGGTTCCTGCGCAGGGACCCCGACCCCCGCCGAGAACCGAACGATCGGTCGGCGACATATCTCACACCGGCGTCCGCGACCGTCGCCCCGCGCCCTTCACGCACCGGCCACCTCGTGGCCACGCCGCGGACGACCGGTCGGCGCACCGTGGCGTCCGTGCGCATCGCAGTCGTGACCGAGTCCTTCTACCCCGCGACCGACGGCACCACCACGACGGTCCGCAACCTCGTCGACCGTCTCGTCGACCGCGGGCACACCGTCCGCCTCGTGGCGCCAGCGCCGGGGCTGACGTCCTACCGGGGCGTCGAGATCGTGCGGGTGCGGGCGCTGGACAAGCCGGGCCGCCAGGTGCGCGCCGCGCTCGAGGGCTTCGCGCCCGACCTGGTGCACGTGACCTCCTCGGTCGAGCTCGGCCCGACGATCGGCCGCAAGGCGCTCAAGCACGCGCGGCGCCTCGGCGTGCCGACGCTCGTCGTGCAGCAGACCCCGGTGAGCGACCTGGCCGCTCCCCTGTGGCAGGCGAAGGTGGCCGAGCGTGCGGACCGCGTGCTCGTCACCGCCCGGTGGATGCAGGACCGTCTCGCGGCCCTCGGCGTCGAGGCCGGCCTCTGGTCACCGGGCGTCGACACCGCCGCCTTCTCCCCCGCCCTCCGCGACACGTGGCTGCACTCCTCGTGGGCGCGCGCCCGCGCGCGAGGCGGTCCGCGGGTGGTCGTCGGCTACGTCGGCGCGCTGGAGAAGGACCACGGCGTACGCCGCCTGCCCGCGCTGGCCGCGCTCCCGGGCGTGCGCCTCGTGGTCGTCGGCCAGGGATCGCAGCACGACTGGCTGGCGCACCGCACCACCGGCGTCGCCGGGTCCGCGAAGCTGGCCGGCCCCCTGGCGGCCGGGGACCTCGCCACGGCGATGGCCTCGCTCGACGTGCTCGTCCACCCCGGCGGACAGCTCACCTGCGCCCACGCCCTGCGCGAGGCCGGGGCGTCCGGCGTCCCGGTCGTGGCGGCCCGCACCGGCGGCGCCCGGGACGTCGTCCACCACCTCGAGTCGGGACTGCTCGTCGACGTGACCGACCCGCGCGCCCTGGCCGACGCCGTGGGCGCCGTCGTCGCCGACCGCCAGCGCGGCCTGCTCGGTGCGCACGGTCGCCGGCTCGCCGAGCAGCGGACGTGGCGGGACGCCGTCGACGAGCTGCTCGCGGTGCACTACGGCGGCCTCGTGGCGACCGCCGCTTCCGCCACCCCGCTCGTCACCCCCTACGCGGCCGCGGGCTGAGGGGGCGCTGAAACCGCGCTGAGACCCCCAGCGCCCGTGCAGCCGGATTCCTGAGGACCTGTAACCCGCCGGTAACCGGGGATATGTCACACGGGCTGAGGTTCACCTTCATTACGACCTGGACAGTCGGAGGGGTACCGTGCCGCCCGTGGCAACCCCGACTCTCGTCAAGACGCCCCGGTCGACACGCTCGACCATTGCACTGAAGCTGGTCATGGCCGTCAGCGGCCTGCTGTTCATCGCCTTCACGCTCGTGCACATGTACGGGAACCTGAAGGCGTTCTCAGGCCAGGAGAAGTTCAACGACTACGCGCACCACCTGCGCGAGCTCGGTGAGCCGATCCTCCCCTACGAGGGCTTCCTCTGGATCACGCGCGTGGGCCTGCTGGTCGCGCTCGTGGCCCACGTGACCGCCGCGGTGATCCTCGCGCGGCGTGCCGGTGCAGCCCGCCGGGACAAGTACCAGGTGAAGCGCAACGTCGCCTCGTCGCTCTCCTCGCGCACGATGCGCTGGGGCGGCGCCACGCTGCTGATCTTCATCATCTGGCACCTGATCAACTTCACGGCCGGCAAGGTCAACCCGCAGACCGGTGAGACGGGCGACGCCGCCGGCGACCCGTACTCGCTCCTGGTGGACACGTTCAGCGTCTGGTGGATGACGATCATCTACCTCGTGGCGATGCTCGCCCTCGCCTTCCACCTCCACCACGGCACCTGGAGCTCCATCCAGACGCTCGGGTACACGAACACCGCCTCGTCGCGGGCCCGTGCGAAGCAGGCCGGCTGGCTGCTCGCCATCGTGATCGCGGGCGGCTACTCGCTCGTGCCCCTGGCCGTGCTCACCGGAATCATCGAGAAGTAAGGGAGCCACGACACCATGGCTGGCAGCACCCTCCACGACGGTCTCACCCCGCTGAACGCCGCGCCCGAGCAGCGCTCGGACGACGCGGCCGGCTACTACACGCTCGGCGAGAAGCTCGTCGACGCCAAGGCCCCCACCGGTCCGATCAAGGACCGCTGGACGACCCGCAAGTTCGAGAACCGGCTCGTCAACCCGGCCAACCGCCGCAAGCTCGACATCATCATCGTGGGCACCGGCCTCGCCGGCGGCGCCGCGGCCGCGACGCTGGGCGAGGCGGGCTACAACGTCAAGTCGTTCTGCTACCAGGACTCCCCGCGCCGCGCCCACTCGATCGCGGCCCAGGGCGGCATCAACGCGGCCAAGAACTACAAGGAGGACGGCGACTCGACGTTCCGCCTCTTCTACGACACGGTCAAGGGCGGCGACTACCGCGCCCGCGAGTCGAACGTCTACCGCCTCGCCGAGGTCAGCGCGAACATCATCGACCAGTGCGTCGCGCAGGGCGTCCCGTTCGCCCGCGAGTACGGCGGTCTGCTCGACAACCGCTCCTTCGGCGGCGTGCAGGTGTCCCGCACGTTCTACGCCCGTGGCCAGACGGGCCAGCAGCTGCTGCTCGGCGCCTACCAGGCCATGGAGCGCCAGGTCGCGGCCGGCACGGTGGAGCAGTTCACCCGCCACGAGATGCTCGAGGTCGTCGTCGCCGACGGTCGCGCCCGCGGCATCATCGCGCGCGACATGGTGACCGGTGCGATCGAGACGCACCTCGCCGACGTCGTCGTGCTGGCGACCGGTGGCTACGGCAACGTCTTCTACCTGTCGACGAACGCCATGGGCTCGAACGTCACGGCCGCGTGGCGCGCGCACCGCAAGGGCGCCTACATAGCCAACCCCTGCTACACGCAGATCCACCCGACGTGCATCCCCGTGACGGGGAGCCACCAGTCCAAGCTGACCCTCATGTCGGAGTCGCTCCGCAACGACGGCCGGATCTGGGTGCCCAAGAACGCCGCCGACTGCGAGAAGGACCCGCGGGACATCCCGGAGGAGGACCGCGACTACTTCCTCGAGCGGATCTACCCGGCCTTCGGCAACCTGGTCCCCCGCGACATCGCCTCCCGCGCCGCGAAGTACATGTGCGACGAGGGCCGCGGCGTCGGACCCAAGGTCAAGGAGATCGGCCCCGACGGCGAGGAGCGTCTCGTGAGCCGCGGCGTGTACCTCGACCTGGGCGACGCCATCCAGCGCCTCGGCCGCGACAAGATCGAGGAGAAGTACGACAACCTCCTCGACATGTACGCGCGGATCACCGGCGAGGACCCGTACGAGACGCCGATGCGGATCTACCCCGCGGTCCACTACGTGATGGGCGGCCTCTGGGTCGACTACGAGCTGCAGACGTCGATCCCCGGCCTGTTCTGTACGGGCGAGGCCAACTTCTCGGACCACGGCGCGAACCGCCTCGGCGCCTCCGCCCTCATGCAGGGTCTCGCCGACGGCTACTTCGTCCTTCCGAACACCATCCGCGACTACCTGGCGGACGGGCCGTTCGAGAAGATCGCCGAGGACCACCCGGCCGTGCTCGAGGCGCGCGCCGAGGTCGAGGCCCGGATCCAGCAGTTCATGTCGGTGAACGGCACCCGCTCCGTCGAGTCCTTCCACCGCGAGCTCGGCCACATCATGTGGGAGTACTGCGGGATGGAGCGCTCGAAGGAGGGCCTCATCAAGGCCATCGGCCTCATCCGGGACCTCAAGAAGGAGTTCTGGAGCAACGTCAAGGTGCTCGGCTCCGCCGAGTCCCTCAACCAGGACCTCGAGAAGGCCGGCCGCGTCGCCGACTTCATCGAGCTGGGCGAGCTCATGTGCATCGACGCCCTCAACCGGCGCGAGTCGTGCGGTGGACACTTCCGCGCCGAGTCGCAGACCGAGGACGGCGAGGCGCTGCGCCACGACGACGAGTTCGCGTACGTCGCGGCCTGGGAGTGGGGCGGCGAGGACGGCTCCCCCGTGCTCCACAAGGAGGACCTGATCTACACCGCCATCGAGATGAAGCAGAGGTCGTACAAGTGAAGCTCACCCTCAAGATCTGGCGCCAGGCCAACGCCTCGGCCGAGGGCGCGGTGCACACCTACGAGCTCGACGGCGTCTCGCAGGACATGTCGTTCCTCGAGATGCTCGACCTGCTCAACGAGCAGCTGCTCACCTCGGGCGAGGAGCCGGTCGCGTTCGACTCCGACTGTCGTGAGGGCATCTGCGGCACCTGCTCGCTGATGATCAACGGCCAGGCGCACGGCCCGGAGGTCACCACGACCTGCCAGCTGCACATGCGCTCGTTCAAGGACGGCGACACGATCACGATCGAGCCCTGGCGCGCGGACTCGTTCCCCGTGGTCAAGGACCTCATCGTCGACCGCTCGGCCTTCGACCGCATCATCCAGTCCGGCGGCTTCATCTCCGCCAACACGGGCTCGGCGCCCGAGGCCAACTCGGTGCCGGCTCCCCGCGACAAGGCACAGCGGGCCTTCAACGTGGCCACCTGCATCGGTTGCGGTGCCTGCGTGGCGGCGTGCCCCAACGGGTCCGCCTCGCTGTTCCTCGGCGCGAAGATCACGCACCTCGGCGAGCTGCCGCAGGGGCAGCCGGAGCGCTACGGCCGGGTGACCTCGATGGTGGCCCAGCACGACCACGAGGGCTTCGGCGGGTGCACCAACATCGGCGAGTGCGCCGCCGCGTGCCCCAAGGAGATCCCGCTCGACGTGATCAGCCAGCTCAACAAGGACCTGCGGACCGCGATGTTCAAGGGCTTCTGAGCAGGTTCATGAGCGGCACCTGCCGCTGACGCCACCGGCCGCCACCCCCTCGGGGTGGCGGCCGGTGGCACATGGTCACGGTGGATCACGACGAGGTCACGAAACGGTCACGGTGCCGGGTGGCCTCCGAAGGGCGTCACTCCGGACGCGTCGCGCGGAACGCCTTCCAGCCCAGCCGGCCGAGCACGCCGGCGATGACGAAGTTGACGACGATCAGCACGACGTGGGCCACCCAGTAGCCCGTCGCACGCTCCTCCCCCGCCTCGTACGTCTGGTAGAGGTTCTTCGCGAAGTTGCCGAAGGTCACCACGTTCCAGACCGCCACCGCGAGCAGGAGGACGGCGTGCTTGCGCTCGAGCTTCACGGGCGCCATGCTCCCACGGCGCGGCCCCGCGGCGTACGGCGGGTCAGCCCCGCCGGAAGAGCCAGCCGAAGCCCACGACGGTGGCCGCGCCGAGCGCGAACGACCGCGCCGCCGCCTGGTTCACCGAGATGTCCTGCTCCTCGGGCTTGTCGAGGTCGACCCGCAGTGCAGCGAGACGCGCCTCCTCCTCGGCGGCCGCCTGCTCGCGCCGCAGACGGGCCGAGGTGGACGTGTGGGCCCAGGCCGCGGCGTACATGACGACGCGCGAGAAGTAGTTGATCCAGACCAGCAGGATCAGCGCGATGCCGAACGCCTGGAACGCCGGCTGGCCCTTCGTCGAGGCCAGCAGCAGCCCGGCCACCTGCTTGAGCACCTCGAAGCCGACCGCACCGAGCAGCGCGCCCTTCCACAGGTCGACACGGGGGATGTCGGGCGCGGCGAGCAGGCGGAACATGACGGTGAACAGCACCGAGCTGGCCAGGATGCCCACGACGATCGTCAGGATCCGCAGCAGCCAGGCGAGCTCGTCGCCGAGACCCACCAGTCCCAGCACGTCCGCCGAGAAGGCGTTGAGCACGGCGGAGATGCCGACGCTCGTGAACAGCACGGCACCGATCGCGACGAGCGCGGTGAGGTCGCGGAGCTTGCCCTTGACGAAGCTCGGCTGCTCGCTGGCGGGCTCGTCGAAGACGACGAGGAGCGACTCCCGCATGCCCGACAGCCACCCGAGCCCGGAGTAGAGCACGCCGACGAGACCGATGATCCCGGCGGTGCTCGCGGCGCCCTCGAGGTCGTCGATCGAGATCTCGCCCTCCCCGGAGCCGATCATGCCGGGGAAGATGCTGGTGATGGCATCCACCAGCTGCTGCTGGGCGTCGGGGTAGACCCGCGCGATCCAGCCGATCGCGAAGAACGCGAGCGCCAGCAGGGGGAAGAAGGACAAGAAGCCGAAGAACGTCACCGCCCCGGCCTGCGTGTTGCCCTTCACCGCGCCGTAGTGCTGCTGCATGCGCACCGTGTGGTCGAGCCAGGGCCGTGCCGTCCGCTGCTCCGCGAACCAGACCTTCGCGCGTTCCGCCACACCAGCCACGTCGTGCCCTCCTCGTGCTCGGGTCAGCCGGCAGCGGGCTGCAGGGGGAAGTCGTCGGTACGGCGCCAGCCCGCGACCTCGTCGTGGACGTAGAGGTGGAACCGGTCGACCTCGAAGGCGCAGTCGAACTCGGCGAGCTCCGCGAAGGCACGGTCGAGCAGGTCGTCGCCGAGGTGGTGCGCCACGGTCACGTGCGGGTGGTACGGGAAGTCGAGCTCCACCTCGAGCGGCCCCTTGCGGAGGTCCTCGGCCAGCTGCTCCGACTCCCCGATGCCCTGCGCGACGGTCACGAACACCACCGGCGAGATCGGGCGGAACGTGCCCGTGCCGCGCAGGTGCATGCGGAAGGACGTGTGCTTGCCCGCCACGAGGTCGAGGTGCTCGCGCACGGCGTGCAGCTCGGGCTCCGGGACCTCCGTCGGCGGGATCAACGTGATGTGCGTCGGGATCAGGTCGGCCGTGGCGTCGCCGAGCGAGCGCCGGTAGCTCTGCAGCTGCTCCGCCCAGGGCTCGGGGAGGGCCAGGGCGACTCCGATCGTGGGCACGCGCTCGACCCTAGCGGAGCGGTCGAACGAAGCCGACCCGGTCGTAGACGTCCGCGAGGGTGCGGTCGGCGACGGCCCGCGCGCGGTCGGCACCGGAGGCGAGCACCTCGTCGAGGGCCGCGCGGTCCTCGAGCAGCGCCAGGGCGCGGTCCCGCAGCGGCGTCACGAACTCCACCACGACCTCGGCGAGGTCGCCCTTGAGGTCGCCGTAGCCGCGCCCCGCGTAGTCCGCCGCGATGTCCTCGGCCGGACGACCGGTCAGCGCGGCGTAGATGGACAGCAGGTTGGACACGCCCGGCTTGCCCACGGGGTCGAACGCCACGACGGCCTCGGAGTCCGTGACCGCGGAGCGGATCTTCTTCGCGCTGGCCCGGGGGTCGTCGAGGAGGTCGATGATCCCGGCGGGCGAGGACGCCGACTTCGACATCTTCGCCGTCGGGTTCTGCAGGTCGTAGATCTTCGCCGTCTCCTTGAGGATGTAGGGCTCCGGGAGGCGGAAGGTCTTCTTGTAGCGCGTGTTGAAGCGGTGCGCCAGGTCGCGGGTCAGCTCGAGGTGCTGGCGCTGGTCCTCGCCCACCGGCACGTAGGCGGGGCGGTAGAGCAGGATGTCCGCCGCCTGGAGGATCGGGTAGGTGAAGAGGCCGACGCTCGCCGCGCCCTCGCCGCCCTTGGCCGACTTGTCCTTGAACTGCGTCATGCGGCGCGCCTCGCCGAACGCGGTGATGCAGTTCAGCACCCAGGCCAGCTGCGCGTGGGCGGGCACGTGGGACTGCACGAAGATCGCCGAGCGCTCGGGGTCGACGCCCATCGCCAGGAGCTGGGCCGCCGAGCGGTAGGTGCGCTCCCGGAGCAGCTTGGGGTCGTGCTCCAGGGTGATCGCGTGCTGGTCGACGACCATGTAGAACGGCTCGTGCTCGTCCTGGAGGCTCACCCACTGCCGCAGCGCACCGAGGTAGTTGCCGAAGTGGAACGAGTCGGCCGTGGGTTGGATCCCGGAGAGGACCCGCTGCCGCGGCGCACCCGTCGGTGCGGAGGAAGCCTGCTCGGACATGTCCCGGATTGTTCCAGGCTCCCCACCCGTCCCGGCCGACGGGTCCGGCCTGCGGGTGGAGGTCAGAGCGTGGCGGGGCCGGCGGCCGCGGCGCGGCGCTGGGCGACCAGCGAGACGAGGAACAGCACGAGGCCCGCGGTGGCCAGGCCGGCGCCGACGACGCTCGGTGCCCGGTAGCCGTAGCCCGCGTCGATGACGATCGCCCCGAGGAACGCCCCGAGGCCGTTCGCGATGTTGAGCGCCGAGTGGTTGAGCGCGGCACCCAGCATCTGCGCGTCGCCGGCCGACTGCATGAGCCGCACCTGCAGCGTGATGGCCAGGACCGAGCCGAGCATCCCGACCGTGAAGACGATGGCGCCGACCGCCACCGGGCTCCCCGCCAGCGGCACCACGAGGGCGAGGGCCGCCATCGACACCAGGAAGCCGCCCACCACGGAGCGCTCGATGTTCCAGTCGGCCAGCATCCCCGCCAGCCACGAGCCCAGCACCGAGCCCACCCCGAACACGAAGAGGAACCACGGCACGACGCTCTTCGCCAGGCCCGTCTCGTCGGTGAGCAGCGGGGCCACGTAGCTGTACATCGCGAAGATGCCGCCGAACCCGATCATGCCGGTGCCGAACGCGAACAGCACCGGAGGGCGACGCAGGGCGGCGAGCTCGCGCCGTACCGTCGCCGTGCGGTCGCCCGGGGTGTGGGGCACGGCGAGCAGGACCAGGAGGGCGGCGAGCACGCCCACGCCGACGACCATCCAGTACGCCGAGCGCCAGCCCACCTCCTGCCCCAGCCACGTGGAGGCGGGGACGCCGGCGACGGTGCCCACCGACAGGCCCACCATCACGCCGCTGATCGCGCGGCCCTGGGCCTCCGGGCGCACGAGCGAGGCGGCGATGAGCGACGCGACGCCGAAGTACGCGCCGTGGGGCAGACCGGCGACGAAGCGGGCGAGCATCACGGGCAGGTAGCCGCTCGCGAGCGCCGTGGCCGCGCTGCCGAGGGCGACCGCGAGCATGAGCGCCACCGCCAGCTCGCGCCGCGGCAGGCGCGCTCCCAGCGACACGATGAGCGGGGCGCCGACGACGACGCCGACGGCGTACGCCGTGATGATGTGCCCCGTCGTCGGGATCGACTCGTCGATGCCGCGCGCGATGTCGGGCAGCAGACCCATCGTCACGAACTCGGTGGTGCCGATCGCGAAGCTGCCGAGCGCGAGCGCGACGATCGCCAGCGCCACCCGCGCACCCGACACGTGCGGGCCGGTCGGGTCGACGGGGGGCGGCACGGCGCCGTCGGTCGGGGGTACGGAGGTCGAGGTCGTCATCGCCACTCATCCTGCAACGGCGCTCCGCGTCGGACGCATTCCTCGCGCCCGGCGTGACCCGGGCAACACGGCGCGGCCTCGCGGGCCGGTCGGGACGGGGCCGGTCGGGACGGGGCCGGTCGGGACGGGGCCGGTCGGGACGGGGCCGGTCGGGACGTCATGCGAGGCGCGGGCCCCGGCCGCCGGGGCGCATGACGTCCGGAGGAGGGACCCGGCCCCGGGCCCGGAACCGTGCGCCTGGTGCGCCGCCGACGCGCTCGGACCGGCCGCAGCCGCACAGTCGCGGGTCGAGCCTCGAACGGGTCAGCCCGCGAGGTGCCCCCACGACGGCGCGAGGTCGCTCCACGGCCCCGCGGCGGCGACGCGGCCGTCGACGAGCACGACCACCTGGTCGGCCCGGGCGAGGGCCGCCCGCTTCGAGGTGGCGCCCAGCACCGTGGTGCCGCGCTCGCGCAGCGCCTGCCACAGCTCCAGCTCCGTCGTCGCGTCGAGCGCGCTGGACACGTCGTCGGCCACGAGCAGGTCGGCCTCGGTGGCCAGCGCCCGGGCGAGGGCGACGCGCTGCACCTGTCCCCCGGACAGGCGCACGCCCCGGTGCCCGACGAGCGCGTCGAGGCCACCGGCGGCCGCGAGGTCGCGCTCGAGGCGGGCCGTGCGCGCCGCGACCTCGATCTCCCGCGGATGGTCGAGGCGCAGGTTGTCGGCGAAGGTTCCGGACAGCACCCGGGGCACCTGCGCCACGTAGGCCACCCGCGACGGCCGCAGGAAGGTCTCCGCGTCGTCGACGGGCCGCTCGTTCCACCGGAGCTCGCCCCGGTGGGACACCAGGCCGGCGACGGCGCCGAGCAGGCTCGACTTGCCCGACCCGACCTGCCCGAGGAGCAGCACGAGCTCACCGCGGCGTACGTCGAGGTCCACGCCCTCGACGCCGATGGTGCCGTCGTCGTGGACGGCGGTGAGGCCGCGCAGGTGCAGTGCCTCGAGCGGCTCGGCCCGCTCCGGGAGCACCGGGGTCGGAGCGGTACCCGCGACCAGGTCGACGCCGCGCGGCAGCCGCGTCAGGTCGCGCCCGCCGGCGAAGGTGGCCGTGGCCCGCTGCCACGCACGGGTGCCGGGCGCCTCGGTGATGACCCAGCCGACCACGAGACCGAAGTAGTCGAACCCCGTGACGGCGGCAGCGACGAGCAGCGCCGTCGCGAGGTCCCAGCCCCCGGCCAGGTAGACGCCCCACGCCGTCACGACGCCGAGCTGCACGATCACGAGCGGCACGCCGTCGAGCGCGGCCTGCACCCGGTGCTCGCGCACCGCCGCGTCCACCCGCCCCGCGTCGACGCGGCGCAGGTGGGCGCGGACGTCGTCGGTCGCGGCGGCCAGCTTGACCGTGCGGGCCGCGTCGAGCACCGACACCAGCGCGCGGCCGAAGCCGGCGCGCGCCGTGGCGGCGGTGGCCGCCGAACGACCGGCGACGGGACGGCCGAGCGCGGACGCCGCGGCGGCGCCCAGCATCACCGCGAGCAGCACACCACCGGCCAGCAGGCTCCCCCCGAGCACGGTCGTCACGACCACGATGAGGGCCGCGTTGGTGAAGTCGACCCAACGATCGGCGTACCGCGCGAAGCGGTCGGCGTCCATGGCACGCGCCGCGATCTCCCCGGCCGGGTCGCGCGGCAGCCGACGCTGGTCGGTCTGGGCGATCAGCACGTTGGTGCGCACCCGCAGGAGGATCTCGATCCACCACCGCGGATAGCGCCGCATCGCCTCGTTGAGGAGCACCGGACCGAGCAGGAGGCTGACGACGAGACCGACGAGCAGCGCCACGGTGACGTCACCGGCGGCGACCTCCTGCACGATGCGCCCCCACAGGAACGCGGAGACCGCACCGAAGGCGCCCGCCAGGGCGGACACGAGGAACAGCACCGTCGCGAACAGGCCCCACCACGGGCGCACCAGCAGCGCGTTCCAGATCCCGCGGGCGAGGCTCGGACCCTGGCCCGGGTCGCGGCTCTCGGGCGGTTCGCCCCGTCGTCGGACCGCGCCGATCCCGGTCGGACCCGTCGGCGGCGCGGCGCGGTCCGCGGCGGCGTCGGGCTCCACCGCGGCGTCGGGCACCGCGGCGGCCTCGACCTCCTCCGCAGCGTCGAGCAGGTCGCGGAACGGACCGGGGCGCCGGGCGAGGACGGCCCGGGGCCCCTGCTGCACCACGCGACCGTCGGAGAGCACGGCGACCCGCGAGGCCCGCTCCGTCGTGGAGAGCCGGTGGGCGACGAGCAGCCCCGTGCGCCCGCGCAGGAGCCGGTCGGCCGCCCGCACGACGAGCATCTCGGTGCGCGGGTCCATGCGCGCGGTGGCCTCGTCGAGCACGACCACCTGCACGTCGCGGACCAGCAGGCGGGCGAACGCCACGAGCTGCTCCTCCCCCGCCGAGAGCGTCGTGCCGCCCGGGCCGAGGCGCGTCTCCAACCCGTGCTCGAGGCCCGCTACCCAGGGCCCCAGCCCGAGGTCGGCGACGGCGGCCTCGACGGCCCCCGGTGGCACGTCCCCGAACAGGGTGATGTTCTCGGCCAGGGTGCCGGCGACGATCTCCGTGCGCTGGGTGACGACGCCGACGGTGCGCCGCAGCGCCTGCAGGTCGAGCTCGCCCACGTCCGCGTCGCCCAGGAGCACGCTCCCCCGCGGTGGCTCCTGGGCGCGGGAGACGAGGGCGGCCAGCGTCGACTTGCCCGACCCGGAGCGACCGACGAGGGCCAACGTCTCCCCGGCCGGCACGACCAGGTCGTCGACGACGAGCCGGAAGGTGCCCTCGGCGTAGGTGAAGTCCAGGTCGCGGAAGCGCACCTCCACGGCTCCGCCGGAGACGGGGAGGCCGTCGGTCGGCTCACGCTCGGCCTCGTGGAGCTGGCGCAGGCGCACGAGGGCGCCGAGCCCGGCCTGCAGGTCGGGCAGGTGCCGCGCCATCTCCTCGACCTGGCCCACGAAGAGGGTCGTGACGAGGAAGAGAGTGACGAGCCGCGCGACCGTGAGGTCGTCGTGCAGCACGAGCGCCACGCCGACGACCCCGACCGCCGCGAGCAGCCCGTGGAGGAGCAGGCCCGTGCGGTAGGTCACCTGGATCTGGCGCTGCACCACCGAGCGCAGGCGCGCGTGCACGACGGCGGCGAGCTCGCTCACCCGGCGCAGCACGTAGGCCTGGCCCAGCGAGGTGCGCAGGTCGTCCCGCGCCGCGATGCCCTCCTCGAAGGCGGTGGCGTGGTCGGTCCAGGCGACCTCCTCGACGATCTTGCGTCGCGTGAGGTCGGGCAGGAGGGGGCGGACGGCGAACCAGACCACCGCGGCCATGGCCGGGAACAGCACCCACGCGGGCCACCAGGTGACCCCCGCGACGATCCACATCGGCAGCGCCGCGAACACGGTGCGCAACGCGCTCCACACCTGGCGGCGGGCGAGCGTGCCGACGTCGTGGGTGTCGTCGTCGACCCGGTCGAGGATCTCCCCCACGCCCTGCTCGCCGAGCGCGGCGAGCGGCTGGTCGAGCGCGGCGTCGAGGAGGTCGTCGCGCAGGCGCCCCTCGGCCCGGTCGACGACCCCGGCCCAGACGACCCGTCCGACCGCGTCGACGACGGCGCCGCCGACCACGCAGGCCGCCAGCACCGTGACGAGCACGCCGGACGGGTCAGCGGCCAGGCGTCCGGCCACCACCGTGCCCAGGGTCTCGCCGAGCGCGCCGAGGAACGACAGCACCAGCGCGACGGTCGCCGCAGGCCCCCGCAGGCGGCGCCAGTCGATGCGCTGCCGGCCCGTCGCGGCGGCGCGGGACGTGCGCTCCGCCGCCTCGCGGTCGAGGTGGGTGGAGGTGTCCGAGATGGTCTTCGTTCCGCTCATGGCGAGGCACCACGCTAGGCGCACCCACCGACGATGCGCGCCCCATTTTCCACCGGCCCGCCCGACGCCCCCTCACCCGGCGCGGACCGGTGGTCTCAGCAGACCTGCGTCAGCTCGTCCACGGCGGTGTCGAGCTCGCCCTGCGCCGACTCCACGGCGGCCTCGTCGACCTGGGTGCCGTCGGCCGCGGCCTCCGCCTGGGCCACGAGGTCGTCGAGCGCGGCCTCGGCCTCCTCCAGGTGGGTCCCGACCTCGCCCGACAGCCCGTCGGCGGCGGTGGCGACCGCGTCGCGGAGGTTGCGGAGCTCCTGCTCGGCGGCGGCCGGGTCGGCGCCGAGGTCCTCGACGGCCTGGCGGGCCTCGCCCGTCACTCCGTCGACGGCCTCCTGCGCGACCTGGCAGCCCGCCTCCGCGGCGGTGTCGCGCACGGCGTCCTCCACCTCGGAGCACCCGACGAGCGCGCCGAGGGACAGCGCCGTCGCGGCCACGGCCAGGAAGGAGCGGGAAGCGGGGGTACGTCGCGAGTTCACCGCTCCATGATGCCGGAACGCACACCGGGTGCGGCCCGTCGCGACGACGGACCGCACCCGGCGGGGGTGAGCAGGTGGCTCAGAGCGACGCGAGCGCCTCGTTGAGCGTCGTGCTCGGACGCATCACGGCGTCGGCCTTGGCGCCGTCGGGGCGGTAGTAGCCACCGATGTCGACCGGCTTGCCCTGCACGGCGACGAGCTCGTCGACGATCTTCTGCTCGTTCTCGCGCAGCGTGCCCGCCAGCGCGGCGAACGCGGCCGCCAGGTCGGCGTCCTCCGTCTGCTGCGCGAGCTCCTCGGCCCAGTAGAGCGCGAGGTAGAAGTGCGAGCCGCGGTTGTCGATGCCGCCCACGCGACGGGTCGGGGACTTGTCCTCGTTGAGGAAGGTGCCCGTGGCCCGGTCGAGGGTGTCGGCGAGGATCTGCGCCCGCGCGTTGCCCGTCGTGGTCGCGAGGTGCTCGAACGACGCGGCCAGCGCGAAGAACTCGCCCAGGCTGTCCCAGCGCAGGTAGTTCTCCTCGACGAGCTGCTGCACGTGCTTCGGCGCCGAACCGCCGGCGCCCGTCTCGAAGAGGCCGCCGCCGTTGATCAGCGGGACGACCGACAGCATCTTCGCGCTCGTGCCGAGCTCGAGGATCGGGAACAGGTCGGTGTTGTAGTCGCGCAGCACGTTGCCCGTCACGGAGATCGTGTCCTCGCCGCGGCGCATGCGCTCCAGCGAGTACGCCGTCGCCTCGTCGGGCGCGAGGATCTCGATGGTGAGGCCCTCGGTGTCGTGCTCCGGGAGGTACTCCTTCACCTTCGCGATGAGGTTGGCGTCGTGGGCGCGGTTCTCGTCGAGCCAGAACACCGCCGGCGCACCCGTCGCACGGGCGCGGGTGACGGCCAGCTTCACCCAGTCGCGGATCGGGACGTCCTTGGTCTGGGTCGCGCGCCAGATGTCGCCCTCGCGCACCGCGTGCTCGAGCAGCACGGCGCCGGAGGAGTCGCGCACCGCGATGGTGCCGTCGGCCGGGGCCTCGAAGGTCTTGTCGTGCGAGCCGTACTCCTCGGCCGCCTGGGCCATCAGGCCGACGTTGGGCACGCTGCCGATCGTGGCGGGGTCGAGCGCGCCGTTCTTCTTGTTCTCCTCGATGACCGTGGCGTAGACGCCCGCGTAGGAGGAGTCGGGGATGACGACGAGGGTGTCGTCCTCGCCGCCGTCGGCGCCCCACAGCTTGCCGCCGTTGCGGATGAGCGCGGGGACGGAGGCGTCGATGATGACGTCGGACGGGACGTGCAGGTTGGTGATGCCCTTGTCCGAGTTCACGTAGGACAGGCGCGGGCCCTCCGCGAGGGCGGCCTCGAACGCCGCCTGGATCTCGTCGCCGTTGGGCAGCGCGGACAGACCGGAGAGGATCGACCCGAGACCGTCGTTGGGGTTGAGCCCGGCGGCGGCGAGGTCGTCGCCGTACTGCGCGAACACGTCCGCGAAGTATGCCTTCACCACGTGGCCGAAGATGATCGGGTCGGAGACCTTCATCATCGTGGCCTTGAGGTGGACGGAGAAGAGCACGTCGTCGGCCTTCGCCTTCGCGAGCGCGTCGGCGAGGAACGTGTGGAGGTCGGCGACGGAGAGGAACGTGCTGTCCACGACCTCGCCCGCCTGCACGGCCAGCCCGTCCTTCAGCACGGTCTCGGTGCCGTCGGCGGCGGTGTGCACGATCGTGAGCGTGTCGGCGTCGCCCATGACGACGGACTTCTCGTTGCTCTTGAAGTCGTCGTGGCCGAGGGTCGCGACCGACGTCTTGGAGTCGGCCGACCACGCCTTGTTCCGGTGCGGGTGCACCTTCGCGTAGTTCTTCACCGACGCGGGCGCGCGGCGGTCGGAGTTGCCCTCGCGCAGCACCGGGTTGACGGCGGAGCCCTTGACCTTGTCGTACTGGGCGCGGGTCGCCTTCTCCTCCTCGGTCTGCGGGTTCTCCGGGTAGTCCGGGATCGCGTAGCCCTGGCTCTGCAGCTCCTTGATCGCGGCCTTGAGCTGCGGGATGGAGGCGGAGATGTTGGGGAGCTTGATGATGTTGGCCTCGGGCTGCTTCGCGAGCTCACCGAGCTCGGCGAGCGCGTCGTCGAGGCGCTGCTCCTCGGTGAGGAGGTCGGGGAAGAGCGCGATGATGCGGCCCGCGAGGGAGATGTCCCGGGTCTCCACGTCCACGCCCGCCGTGGAGGCGTAGGCCTCGATGATCGGGAGGAAGGAGTACGTCGCGAGCAGCGGCGCCTCGTCGGTGTGGGTGTAGATGATCTTGGCCATGGGTGAGGTCGACTCCTGGGCTCTTCGAGGCGTTCGGGCGGAAATCTCGACGTCAAGATACCTGATCCGCGGTGGCCGTTGACGCCTGGGACAGCCTGGCAGGTCGACCCTCGGGTGTCACGGGGGTCAGGGGGCGACGAGCACCCAGTCGCCCTGCGGGCCGGTGAGGGTCACGGGCCCGACGCCTCGCGCCAGCACCTCCTCGCCGACCTGCGTGGCACGCGTGCGCCCCGCGCTCGGCCGGCCGCCCTCGGCCGCCTCCGCCTCCGCCGCCGCCTCGCTCGCGCCCACGGTGGTCACCTCGAGGCGCGCGACCTCGACCTCGTCACCGCCGACCGTGGTCGTCTCCCCCACCGCCAGCACGCGCACGCGCACGTCCGCCAGTCCGGGCGCCGCGCGGCGCACGTAGCCGTCGCCGGTGCGCGGCGTGCCGGTCACCACCAGGCCGGCCGCGGCGCCGTCGACGCCCGCCTCCCAGCGCGAGCCGTCGGCGAGGGTGCCGCCGACGATCCAGACGTTGCGGCGCCGGTCCTGGGCGAACCACTCGGTGACCGGCACCGGCAGCGCGTCCGCGCCCCACGTGGCGGCGACCGCCTCCGTGCGCACCGCGACGGCCTGCACCCCGCCGACGCGCTCCGGCGCCGTCGCGACGGTACGGCGCAGGAGGCGACCGGTCCCGTCGTCGTACGTCGCGCTGGAGCCGCCGACGAGCGGCCACCACGCGTTGTCGACGTCGGCGACGAAGTCCGCCGGGTCGGGGCTCGGGGAGGGCACGACGAGCTCGTCGACGCCCGTCGGCCCGATGGTCTCCGGACCGGTGCCGCACCCGGCGAGGAGCGCGACCCCGAGGGCGGCCGCCCCCACGACGGAGGCGGCCCGCGCCCCGCGCCGGCGCGTCATGCGCCCGGCTGCTCGGGGATGTCGGTGGCGAGCGCGAACAGCGTCACCCCGAGGGCGACGAGCACGCCCGCGTCGAGGAAGCGGTTGCGGACGGCGAGCATCCCGGCCTGGCTCTCCGGCAGCACGAGCCGCGCGGCCCCGCCGGCGACGAGCGCGAGGGAGAACCAGCGGATGCCGGCACGCCAGTCGTCCTGCACCGCGACCCACAGCGCGACGGCGCAGACCGCGGCGACCACGAGGTAGACGTAGCCCCCCACGTGGGCGGGGAGGAGCCGCCGCCGTCCGCTCACGTCAGGCCCGCGACTCGGCGAGCGTGACGACGTTCGCCAGCAGCATGGCCCGCGTCATCGGGCCCACGCCGCCGGGGTTGGGCGAGACCCAGCCCGCGACGTCCCAGACGTCGTCGGCCACGTCGCCGGCGATCTTGCCGTCGACGCGCGAGACGCCCACGTCGAGCACGGCCGCGCCCGGCTTGACCATCGCGGCGGAGATGATGCCGGGCACGCCCGCCGCCGCGACCACGATGTCCGCGTTGCGCACGTGGGCCGCGAGGTCGCGCGTGCCGGTGTGGCAGAGCGTGACGGTCGCGTTCTCGCTGCGCCGCGTCAGCAGCAGGCCCATCGGCCGCCCCACGGTGACGCCACGACCGACCACGACGACCTCGGCGCCCGCGATCGGGACGTCGTGGCGGCGCAGCAGCTCGACGATGCCGAAGGGCGTGCACGGCAGCGGCGCGTCCTCGCCCAGCACCAGCCAGCCCAGGTTGGTCGGGTGGAGGCCGTCGGCGTCCTTCGCCGGGTCGATGAGGCCCAGCACACGGTTCTCGTCGATGCCCTTCGGCAGCGGCAGCTGCACGATGTAGCCCGTGCAGGCCGGGTCGGCGTTGAGGTCGCGGACCGCGGCCTCGATCTCCTCCTGCGTGGCCGTCTCCGGCAGCTCGACCCGCAGCGAGGCGATGCCCACCTCGGCGCAGTCCTTGTGCTTGCCGTTGACGTACCACCGGCTGCCCGGGTCGTCGCCCACGAGCACGGTGCCGAGGCCGGGCACGACGCCCTGAGCGGCCAGCGCGGCCACGCGGGCCGCCACCTCGCCCTTGATGGCCTTCGCGGTGGCGGAGCCGTCGAGCTTCTGCGCGGTCATGTTCGTCCTCTCGTGACCAGGTCGTCGGTGATCGTCGGGAGCGCGGTCAGTGCGCGAAGTGGCGGGTGCCGGTGAAGTACATCGTCACGCCCGCCGCCTTCGCGGCCTCGATCGTGAGCTCGTCGCGCACGGAGCCGCCCGGCTGCACGATCGCCGTGACGCCCGCGTCGATGAGGATCTGGGGGCCGTCCTCGAAGGGGAAGAACGCGTCGGACGCGGCCACGGAGCCACGGGCGCGGTCACCGGCCCGCTCGACCGCGAGCTTGCAGGAGTCGACGCGGTTGACCTGGCCCATGCCGACGCCGACCGAGGCGCCGTCCTTCGCCAGGAGGATCGCGTTGGACTTCACGCCGCGCACGGCCCGCCACGCGAAGGCGAGGTCGGCCAGCACCTCGGCGGAGGCCGCCTCGCCGGTGGCCAGGGTCCAGGCCGACGGGTCGTCGCCCTCCGCGTCGATGGCGTCGCGCTGCTGCACGAGCTCGCCGCCGGAGATGGGCCGGTACTCGTACGCCGTCGCCGGCGCGTCGGGGCAGCGGAGGATGCGGATGTTCTTCTTGCGGGCGAGCACCTCGACGGCGCCGTCCTCGTAGTCCGGGGCCACGATGACCTCGGTGAAGACCTCGGCGACCTGCTCGGCCATGGCGACCGAGACCGGGCGGTTGGTGGCGATGACGCCACCGAAGGCCGAGACGGGGTCGCACTCGTGGGCGCGGCGGTGGGCGTCGGCGACGTCGGTGCCGACCGCGATGCCGCAGGGGTTGGCGTGCTTGATGATCGCGACGGCCGGGGCGTCGAAGTCGTGGGCGGCGCGGCGCGCGGCGTCCGTGTCGACGTAGTTGTTGTAGGACATCTCCTTGCCGTGCAGCTGCTCGGCGTCCGCGAGACCACCGGTGCCGTCGACGTACAGCGCCGCGTGCTGGTGCGGGTTCTCGCCGTAGCGCAGGGGGGTCTTGAGGCGCTGCGTGCCACCGACGAACGCCGGCCACGCCTCGGGCGCGACCTGCTGCGCGAACCACTCGGCGACGGCGACGTCGTACGCCGCGGTGTGCGCGAACGCCTCGGCCGCGAGCGCGCGGCGCGCCTCGAGCGTGAAGCCGCCGGCGGCGACGGCGGCGAGGGCCGCGTCGTACGCCGCGGGGGACGTGAGCACCGCGACCGAGGGGTGGTTCTTGGCGGCGGCGCGCACCATCGACGGTCCGCCGATGTCGATCTGCTCGACGCACTCGTCGGGCGTGGCGCCGGAGGCGACCGTCGCGGTGAACGGGTAGAGGTTGACGACCACCAGGTCGAAGGGCTCGACGCCGAGGTCGGCGAGCTGCGCGACGTGGGAGTCGAGGCGGCGGTCGGCGAGGATGCCGGCGTGCACGCGCGGGTGCAGCGTCTTCACGCGGCCGTCGAGGCACTCGGGGAACCCGGTGAGGTCCTCGACCTTGGTGACGGGCAGGCCGAGGCCGGCGATGAGGGCGGCCGAGCCGCCGGTCGAGACGAGCTCGACGCCGGCGTCGGCGAGGCCGCGGACGAGGTCCTCGAGCCCGGTCTTGTCGTAGACCGAGACGAGGGCGCGACGGACGGGGATCTGGTCGGTGCTCACGGGTGACTCCTCGCGGGGGGTGCTGCAGCGGACTCGAGGCGCACCCAGGCGGTCGATGCGCTCGTTTCACTCCCTGGTGGTTTCCCACCTGCGCCAGTCGTGTGGCCCCGAGGCTAGTGCACGTCGGCGGTGCGACCGAACCGCGCCGTGCGGCCCTCGACCACGAGGCCGTCGCGCGCGAGCCGGCCGACGGCGTCGACGAGCATGCGGCGCTCGGCCACCTTGATCCGCTCGTGGAGCGCAGCGACGTCGTCGTCCTCGAGCACCGGCACCGGCACCTGCGCGACGATGACGCCCGTGTCGACGCCGGCGTCGACCACGAAGAGCGTCGCGCCGCTGACCTTGACGCCGTGCGCGAGCGCGTCGGCGGGCCCGTGCATGCCGGGGAACGCGGGGCTCAGCGCGGGGTGGGTGTTGACCACCCGTTGGTCGAAGGTCGTCAGGAAGGTCGGCCCGACGAGCTTCATGAAGCCGGCCAGCACGACCCAGTCCGGCCGGTGGGCGGCCACCGCAGCGGTCAGCGACGCGTCCCACGCTGCCCGGTCGGGCGCGTCGCCGAGGCGCTCCACGAAGGTCGGTACGCCGGCGCGCTCGGCGCGCTCGAGGCCCTCGATGCCGTCCCGGTCGGCGCCCACCGCGACCACGCGTGCGCCGTAGGCCGGGTCGTCGTGGGCGTCGAGCAGCGCCTGCAGGTTGGTGCCGGAGCCGGACACCAGCACGACCAGCCGGGCGGGCGGCCGCGCGGGCTCGGTCGCGGACGACGGACGGGCGGCGGGTGGGGAGTCGGGCACGGGCCGGGAGTCTAGGCCGCGAGCGTGCGGCGCTGGTGCCACGTCGTCAGCAGGGCACCGGCGACGCCGCCCGTCGTGAACGCGAGCAGGGCGCGCATCGCGACGTCGCCCACGAACGGCCCGACGTCCGCCATCAGCCCCGGGCCGATCGCGCCACCGGCCAGGGCCGCGACGACCGCCACCGCGAGGGCGGCGCCCGCGCCGGCCCCGGCACCCTGCGCGGCCGCGGTCCCCCAGGCCAGCACGGGACGACGACGCTGCACGAGCGCCACCACCACCGCGGCGACGACGAACGGCACGACGGCGAGGGCGGAGACGGCCCAGGAGGGCAGGGCGGCGTCGGGCACCGCGGCGACGAGCGGAAAGAGCGGCACCTGGCCGAGGAGCACCGCGCCCGGCGCGACGACGGTGCCGGTGCCGAGCGCGAAGCCGCCGCCCAGGCCGTAGGACGAGGCGAGCACCAGCGCGTTGGGCACCAGGAGGAGCGCGACGCCTGCGAGCAGGACCGCCCCGCCGGGCGAGGTCTGGAAGCGCGAGAGCACCGACGCCGCCTCGGAGAAGTGGAGGCCCAGGCCCACGGCCAGCAGCACGCCGGACACGGCGGTCCAGGCCAGGACGATGCCGCCGGCGGCGACGAGCCCGTCGCGCACCTCCTGCGGCACCTGCGCCGTCCAGACGGCTGCCCGTCCGGACCCCACCGCGATCCCGGCGCCGCCCACCCCGCCGGCGAGGAGCAGGCAGGCGAGGAGCACGCGGACGAGGGAGACGCCCTCGTCCGGAGCGGGCACCAGCACGGCGGTGAGGACCGCCACGACGACGTACCCCGCCGTGAAGAGCGCCACCGCGGTCGGCACCACGAGGTCGCGCTCGCCGCGGCCGAGGCCGGCGGCGTCGGGACCGTGGCCGGCGAGCCGCTCCCCCACGCGCTGGCCCCAGCGCCAGCAGACGGCGGCGCAGACGAGCGTCACGCCGAGCGGCACGAGGGTCACGGACGTGCCCTCGACCCGGAACCCCGAGCCGTGGCCGACGAGCCATCCGAGGGCACCGATCCGCATCGCACCGACGGGGCGGCCGTGGGCGCCGGCGTCGGTGGCGAACCAGCCCACGACGGCGACGCCGAGGCACACGACGAGGGTCGCGAGGGCCGCGACCGCCCCTCCGGCGGACGCGAGCAGCACGAGACCCCGCTGGCCCCCCGGAGGGGGCGCGGTGGGGCGGAACGAGGGCAGCACGGAGGTCATCGCCGCCCATCCTCGCCGCGGCGGAGGGCCGTTCCCCGGAGCCTCCCGCCGACACGCCGAGCCCCCGGTGGGCGTGACCTGCGCCTCCGCCGGCGAGGCGACCGGGTCCGCGGAGGTCCGCTACCGTGGTCGCCGCCATGGCCGACCCCGATGAGTTCGACGCGTTCTACAAGGACGCGCGCGACCGCTTGCTCGCGCAGACCTACCTGCTGACGGGCGACCTGCCGGCCGCCCGCAGCGCGGTGCGCGAGGCCTTCGTCGTCGGCTGGCACCACTGGGCGAAGGTCAACGCACGGGGCGAGCCCGAGTCCGAGGTGCGGCCCCGCGCCTGGGCGAACGCCTCCCGGCGCGCCACCACCCGTCCGTGGCACCGCGAGAAGGACATCGACCCGGAGGTCGCCCGCACCCTCGAGGTGCTCGGCGGCCTCGACTGGGCGCCGCGCCGCATGCTGGTCGCCTGCGAGGTCGCCCGGCTGCCGCTGGCCGAGGCCTCCCGCGAGGTCGGCGTCACCGTCGAGGACGGCGCCCAGCACCTCGCCGTCGGGCGCGCGGAGCTCGCCGAGCACCGCGGCCTGGCGACCCCCGAGGACGTGGAGGCCGCCCTGTCGGCCGTCACGGCGACGCTCGGCGACGTCCGCTGGCCGCGGCCGTCGATCCTGCGGCGCGCCGGACGGCGCCGCCGCCGCGTCCACACGGTCGGCGGGGTCGCCCTCGCGTGCGTCGCCCTCGTGGTGTCGGGCGCGGTCGTCCACGACGCCGACGGCACCGCCACGTCGTTGGCACGTTCGGTCGACCGCGAGGCGCCCGCCGAGACGCCGGCCCTCGGCCCGGTCCCCGAGCTGGCCGCGAGCTTCACGACCGCGCAGCTGCTCCCCAGCAGCGAGATCGAGCTCCTGTCCCCCGACAGCGCCTGGACGAGCACGACGAGCGACAACACGAGCGGCGACGGCCTCGTGCTCCCGTGCCAGCAGGCGCGGTACGCCGACGCCGAGGGCCTGGCCGGGTTCGTGAGCGCCCACCGGGCGACGACCCCGGAGGGCACCTCGCTGCGCGCCTTCCAGGCGAGCGAGCTCTCCCGGGACCCCGAGGCGGCGACCGCCACGATGGAGTCCTGGGCCTCCTGGTTCGGCGGCTGCGACGAGCCCCGCGCCCAGGTGCTCGGCACCTACGACGTGACCGGCGTGGGCGACGTCGCCCTGGCGTTCACCGTGCAGGTCGCCGGGCCCCCGCAGTCGATGGTGACCGCCGCGATCGCCCGCACCGGCGACATCACCACCGTCGTGGTCGCCGACGCCGCCTCGACGGAGTCCGACGCGCGGGAGCCGGTCGTCGACCTGCTCGCCAGCGCGGTCGACCGCGTGTGCGACACCGAGGCCGGCGGGGCCTGCTCCTCCTCCCCCGCGCTCGAGCCCCGCCTCCCGGTGGCGACGGGCGACGCGCCCACCCTGCTCGAGACCGTCGACCTCCCGCCCGTGCCGGGCATCGACCTGCCGTGGTCGGGCACACGACCGACGGTCCCCGAGGTCAACCCTGCGGCGACCGTGTGCGACCGCGCCGGGTTCACCGACGGCTTCGCCGACCCGACCACCCGCACCTTCGTCATCCCCGACGCCGGCCTGCCCGCCACCTTCGGCCTCGCCCAGACCAGCGGCCGCCTCAGCGACCAGCAGGTCGCCGACGGCTTCGTCGGCACCATCGCGGACCGCCTGGCCGACTGCGTCGGGGCGGACCTCGTCACGTCGGCGGAGGTCATCGGCAGCGGTGAGTACGACTCCGGCCGCATGATCGTCTGGGACCTCGAGGTGCGGGTCGACGAGGACGACACGGTCCGCGTGCTCATGGGCGTGGCCCGGGCCGGCAACCTCGTCACCCAGGTCGGCTTCGTGCCGGCCGGCGACGCCGACCTCGACGACGACACCTTCGTGGCCCTCGTGCAGCGCGCCCGCGAGCGCCTCCTCATCGCGGGCCCGACGGGCTGACCCCCTCCCGTCCGCAACCGGCCGCGAGAATGTCGGCCGCGGGTGCAACCGGACCCGCACGCCGGGCGTCATCACCCCGACGGACCGGCCGGGGACATCCCGGCCGGACGATCTCGGGGAGGTGAGATGGACGAGGCCGACTTCGACGCGTTCTACCAGGCGTCGTTCCAACGTGTCGTCAACCAGCTGTCGGCCATGATCGGCGACCGCGACGAGGCGCACGAGTGCGTGCAGGAGGCCTTCGTGCGGGCCTGGGCCCACCGGCGCAAGCTCGCGAAGGTCGAGCACCCGGAGGCCTGGGTGCGCACGGTGGCGCACCGGTTCGCGGTGAGCCGCTGGCGGCGTACGTCGCGGTCCCGCCGCGACCCGGACCGGGCGCTCGGTGCCTCGGCGACCGCCGGTGGTCCCTCCGAGGACCACGTCGCGGTGGTTGCCGCCCTCCGGCGGCTGCCCGCGGCCCAGCGCGAGGCGCTTGTGCTCCACCACGTCTGCGACCTCCCCGTCGCCCAGGTCGCCCGCGAGACCGGGGCACCCGAGGGCACCGTCAAGGCCCGACTGTCCCGGGGGCGCTCCGCCCTCGCGACCCTCCTCTCCGACGAGACCCCCGACCTCCGGGAGGGACCCACCCATGCCTGACCACATCCCCGACCCCGCCGGCGACCCCGTCGACCGGCTCCGCTCGCTCTCCCGCACAGGACGTCCCATGCCCGCACTGCCCGCCGAGGAGGTCCGCCGTCGCGGCGACCGCCGGCGCCGACGCACGCAGGCGATGGCCGCCGCGGCCACGCTCGTCGTCGTCGGTGTCATCGGCACCGGTGGCGTGGCGCTGGGCGGCATGCTGGCCGACCGGGGCGGTCCGGGACCGGCCGACACCCCGACCCCGGCGCCCGTGGAGGCGCCCCTGCGCACCGACGTGCCCGACGACTTCCCGCTCGAGGCGGGCCTCGAGGTCATCGAGGGCGGTGCGTCCGACACCGCGCTCTCCGCGAGCTCCATCACCGTCTGCGACGAGGAGGTCGGTCTCGCGACGGACGACGACGTGGTCGCCTCGGCGTCCACCGGCGCCGGCGGCATGGGCGAGTCCGCCGTGTACGCCCGCTCCGTGGCGACGTTCCCCGACGTCGACGCGGCGGCGGCCTTCGTCGACGACGTCCGCACCGCGGTCGACGGGTGCACCTTCAGCGCGGGCGAGTCCCGCACCACGGCCACCCTCGACGACGTCCTCACGCGCAACGCCGAGGCCTCCGCTCCGCTCGACGAGACCCTCGAGGTGCGCGCGTGGGGCGCCGAGGCCACGCCGGGGGGCGACGCCCCGGGAGCCACCAGCCTGCGCGTCTACCGGGTCGCCAACGCGGTGCTCGTCAGCCGCACCATCGACCCGACCGCCGGCGAGGCCGACCTCGACGCCCTCACGCTCGACGGCTTCGAGCTCGAGCAGTCAGCCGTGCTGGCGATGCGCTACTACGCGGGACAGGACCTGCCGTCGTACTCCGGCGCCGACCCGGTCGACCCCGACCAGGGCGAGCCCTCCAGCCCGGCCGCGTCGGTGGCGTCCGGTCAGGTGCTCACGGTCGACGACCTGCCGGCGCCGCCGGAGCGGAGCGAGGAGTGGGTGGCGATCGAGCCGTCCGACGAGCCGACGCTCGCGTGCGAGCCACAGCGTCTCCAGGTGCTGGGGTTCGCGGACGCGCGCTACGCCGAGTTCACCGCACCGATCGCGGAGGAACCGGGGACGACGCCTGACCCGAACGCCCCGGTGCTGCGCGACTCGGCGATCAACACCGCCGTGCTGGCCTTCGACTCGCGGGCGGAGGCCGATGCCGCCTACGGCACGGTCACGTCGTGGATCTCCACCTGCGACGCGCCCGTCGGCGGCCAGGACCTCACCGTCGAGGACCGCGAGCCCACGGTCGTCGTGCCGGACGGCTCCGAGGGCTACTGGTGGGCCACGTCGTACACCGCCCCCGAGGCCTGCCCGGACAGCGACTGCGACGCGATCTGGTTCGACCACCAGGGCGCGGCGCTGGTGGGGACCTACGTCGTGCTGGTCTCCTACCGCGACCTCGCCGGTCCCGTCGAGCTCGAGGGGATGGACGACCGCATGAACGCGATCTTCACCGCGGCGGTCGCGAACGCGGCGTACGGGTTGGAGGGCTGAGCCTCCCTCCCCGGCCCCCTCCCCCACCTCGTGTAACGCGGTGTTCGTGCTACGTGTGCGGTGGTCGACCACTGCTCCAGTAGCCCGGACACCGCGTTACACGTCGGTGATGGCGGGCGGGTCCGGGCCCCGGCACCCCCGGGAACGACGACGGCGCCGGCCCCGCTGAGCGGGACCGGCGCCGTCGTGCGTTCGTGCGTGAGCCGAGGCTCAGCGGCTCTGCAGGATCTCCCGCGCGAGCGCCGCCGTCTCGGACGGCGTCTTGCCGACCTTGACGCCGACGGCCTCGAGCGCGTCCTTCTTCGCCTGCGCCGTGCCGGCCGAGCCGGACACGATCGCGCCGGCGTGACCCATAGTCTTGCCCTCCGGCGCGGTGAAGCCCGCCACGTAGCCGACGACCGGCTTCGTGATGTTCTCCTTGATGTACGCCGCGGCCCGCTCCTCGGCGTCGCCCCCGATCTCACCGATCATGACGATCACCTCGGTCTCCGGGTCCTCCTCGAAGGCCTGGAGCGCGTCGATGTGCGTCGTGCCGACGATCGGGTCGCCGCCGATGCCGATGGCCGTCGAGAAGCCGAAGTCCTTCAGCTCGAACATCATCTGGTAGGTCAGCGTGCCCGACTTCGACACGAGACCGACCGGGCCCTTGCCCGTGATGGTGTGGGGCGTGATGCCGGCCAGGGACTCGCCCGGCGTGATGATGCCGGGGCAGTTCGGGCCGATCATCCGGGTGGACTTGCCCTGCAGGTAGGACCAGACCTCGGCCGTGTCCTGCACCGGGACGCCCTCGGTGATGACCACGATGAGCGGCATCCCGGCGTCGATGGCCTCGATGGCCGCGTCCTTGGTGAACGGCGGCGGGACGAAGAGGACGGACACGTTGGCGCCCGTCTCCTTCATGGCGTCGGCGACGCTGCCGAAGACCGGCAGCTCGACGTCGTTACCGTCGGCGTCCTTGTGGGTCACCGTCGTGCCGGCCTTGCGCGCGTTCACGCCACCCACGATCGAGGCGCCCGAGTCGAGCATGAGGGCCGTGTGCTTCGCACCCATGCCACCCGTGATGCCCTGGACGATGATCTTGGAGTCGGAGTTCAGGTAGATCGACATTGCTCTCTCGTCTCTTCTCTAACCGGGCTCAGGCGTTGGCGAGCTCGGCGGCCTTGTCGGCCGCGCCGTCCATCGTGTCGACCTGCGTGACGAGCGGGTGGGCCAGCTCGTCCAGGATCGCCCGGCCCTGCTCGACGTTGTTGCCGTCGAGACGCACGACGAGCGGCTTCGTCGCGGCGTCGCCGAGGAGCTCGAGCGCGCCCTTGATGCCGTTGGCGACCTCGTCGCACGCGGTGATGCCGCCGAAGACGTTGACGAACACGCTCTTGACCTGCGGGTCGTTGAGGATGACGTCGAGGCCGTTCGCCATCACCTGGGCGTTGGCGCCGCCACCGATGTCGAGGAAGTTGGCGGGCTTGACGCCGCCGTGCGCCTCACCGGCGTAGGCGACGACGTCGAGCGTGCTCATCACGAGGCCCGCGCCGTTGCCGATGATGCCGACCTGGCCGTCGAGCTTCACGTAGTTGAGACCGAGGTCCTTGGCCTTCGCCTCGAGCGGGTCGGCCTCCTCGCGGATCTCGAAGTCGGCGTGCTCGGGGTGGCGGAACTCCGACGCGTTCTCGTCGAGCGAGACCTTGCCGTCGAGCGCCTCGAGCTTGTCGCCGGCCAGGCGCGCGAGGGGGTTGACCTCGACGAGCGTGGCGTCCTCCTCGACGAAGACCGTGTAGAGCGCCTGGATCATCTCCACGGCCTGCTCGAAGACGGCCTCGGGGAACTTGGCGTCGGTCGCGATCTCGCGGGCCTTGGCCTCGTCGACACCGGTGCCCGGGTCGACGGGGATCTGGCGGACGGCCTCGGGGTTGGTCTTCGCGACCTCCTCGATCTCGACACCACCCTCGACGGACGCGATGCAGAGGTACTGACGGTTCGACCGGTCCAGCAGGAACGAGAAGTAGTACTCCTCCTCCGGCGGGGTCGCGGGCGTCACCAGCACGCGGTTGACCGTGAGGCCCTTGATCTCCATGCCGAGGATGTTCGAGGCGTGCTCGAACGCCTCGTCCGCGGTCTTGGCGATCTTCACGCCGCCGGCCTTGCCGCGACCGCCGGCCTTGACCTGCGCCTTGATGACGGTGACGCCACCGATCTCCTCGGCTGCCGCCTTCGCCGCCTCGGCCGTCTCGACGACGGTGCCGAGCGTGGTCGCCACGCCGTGCTTGGCGAAGAGCTGCTTCGCCTGGTACTCCATCAGGTCCACGATCCGACCATTCCTTTGGTAGTGAGGGTGAGAGTCCGGATTCCTCGGCGCACGATAGACCCGTGCTCCCGGTGGCAGCACAGGGGTCCACTACCTCGGAGTACGCTTGTGACCGCGGTCACAAGCGTCAATGGTTGCTCCGCGGCGGCCCCGTCGCAGCGGGTGGACGGGCGGCGGCGCGCCTGTCCGAACGGAGGGGGCTTTTCCACAGAAACAGCCGTGCCGCGATTTCCAGGGGGCTCCGACGTCCGTTACAGTCGGGCGCTGACTTCCCGAGGACCGATTGCAGGGTGCCCCCGCGCCCCGCAGAAGAACGAGGATCAAGAGGTACATGGGCAACCACCGAGCAGATCACCGCGGCTCCCGCCGCCTCGGTGGATCGACCTCTGGTGACGCAGCCCGCCCCGTCGGAGGCAAGCGCGCGGCCCGCCCCGAGCCGCGCCGCCGTGCCACCACGGTCGAGCGGAGCGCCACCACCGAGATCAGCACCCCCGCGATCGAGCGCGACGTCACCACGACGCGCCCCGTGACGGCCACCCCGGTGCGTGCGGCGCACGAGGGCACCCGGTTCGAGGACACGACGCTGACGCTCCCGGCCGTGACCGCGAGCGTCCCCGCCCCCACGACGTACGACGTGCGTGGCTACGCGGCGCAGGCCCGCGCGGAGGCGAAGGCCGAGGCCCGCGCCCAGACCGCCGCCGCGCGCTCCGCCGAGCCGGGTCGTCGCCGCGCGGTGAAGGAGGCGAAGCCGGCGTCCACCGGCACCGGCTTCCGCATCCCCGTCCGCCCCTCCGGCCCCGTCCTCGCGGGCGTGGCCGTGCTCGCCATCTCGACCGGCGGTGCGCTCACGGCCGGCGGCGCAGGCACCACCACCGACGTCGACCAGCCCACGACCCAGGTCGCGGCCAGCGGTGCGATGTCGGGCACGACGGTGGCCTCGAGCGGCGACCTGCTCACGGAGCGGAACCGCGCCGTCAGCCGCGACTCGCAGCGCGACGCCCTCGCGGACGCGACGGTCGACGAGGCCACCCTCCAGCAGACGGAGGAGATGGCGGAGGAGCGCGCCACCGCGATCAGCGCCCTCGGCCAGGCGGCCGAGCAGGAGGCCCAGCGGGTCGCCGCGAACGCGTGGGTGCTGCCCGTGGCGAGCTACCGCCTCACCAACCGGTTCGGCCAGGCCGAGTCCTACTACGCGTCGGGCTACCACACGGGTCTCGACTTCGCCGCCCCGTCGGGCACGACGATCAAGGCCGTCGCCGGCGGTCGCGTGACCCAGGCCGGCTACAACGGCAGCTACGGCAACAAGACCGTCATCACGCTCGAGGACGGCACGGAGATGTGGTACGCCCACCAGTCGTCCATCGCCGTCTCCGTCGGCGACACGGTCGCCGCGGGCGACGTGATCGGCTACGTCGGTTCGACCGGCAACAGCACCGGCCCCCACCTCCACCTCGAGGTGCGACCCGGCGCCGGTGACCCCGTCGACCCGTACGCGGCGCTCCAGCAGAACGGCGTCACCCCCTGATCCGTCGCTCGTCGTCGGGATAGTCCCTGACGTTTTCGACCACCTGGATCGATCCAGTGGTCGGAAACGTCAGGGACTATCGCGTTCGGGGGCGACGCCGCCCCGCGGTCAGAGCTTCTCGACCGGGGCGTAGCGCAGCAGCAGGCGCTTGACGCCGCTGCTGCCGAAGTCGATCGAGGCGATGGCCTTGTCGGCCACGCCGTCGACCGTGACGACGGTGCCCATCCCGAAGGTGTCGTGGACGACGCGGTCGCCGGGCGCCAGGTTGGGCACCTCGCGGGCCTTCTTCGCCTTCGCGGCCGCGTCGGCACGGGCGGCGGCCGCCGAAAAGTTGCGGCGCCCGGCCGCGGTGGGCGCGCCGAGGGGCGTGGAACCGGACCGCGACGAGCCGCCCCAGGACGACCCCAGGTCGGGACGGTTCCACGTCGTCATCGCGGCGGCGGTGCGTCGCCAGTCGACCAGGGTGGCCGGCAGCTCGTCGAGGAACCGCGACGCGGGGTTGTGCGAGGGGGCGCCCCAGGCGGACCGCACGACGGCGCGCGACAGGTAGAGCCGCTCCCGGGCGCGGGTGAGCCCCACGTACGCCAACCGGCGCTCCTCCTCCAGCTCCTTGCGGTCCCCCAGGGCGCGCATGTGGGGGAAGACCCCGTCCTCCATGCCGCTGAGGAAGACCACCGGGAACTCCAGGCCCTTGGCGGTGTGGAGCGTCATGAGCGTGACGACGCCGTCACCGCCGTCGTCGTCGGGGATCTGGTCGGCATCGGCCACCAGGGCGACCCGCTCGAGGAAGTCGCGCAGGCCCGGCTGCACCGTGCCCGCCTCGACGTCCTCGGGGTCGGCCGACGGGCCTGCCTGCGGGTCGTCGGCGAACTCCCGCGCCACGGCGACGAGCTCCGCCAGGTTCTCGACACGCGTGTGGTCCTGCGGGTCGTCGGACTCCTCCAGCTCCGCCAGGTAGCCCGACCGGTCGAGCGCCGCCTCGAGGATCACGTCGGGACGCTCGTCGGCCGCCACCATCTGCTGCAGCTCCTCGACCACGTCGACGAAGCCGCGGATGGCCTTCACCGACCGCGACGCGATGCCGTCGGCCCGGTGCGCGACCCGCAGGGCCTCCCAGTACGTCGTGCCCTCGCGCGCCGCCAGCGCCGCCACGCACGCCTGGGCCCGGTCGCCGATCCCCCGCTTCGGGGTGTTGACCACCCGGCGCAGCGAGATCTCGTCGGCCGGGTTGGCGAGCATGCGCAGGTAGGCCAGCGCGTCGCGGACCTCCTTGCGCTCGTAGAACCGGACGCCCCCGACCACCTTGTAGGGCAGCCCGACGCGCACGAAGATCTCCTCGAACACGCGCGACTGGGCGTTGGTGCGGTAGAACACCGCGACGTCGCCGGCCCGCACTCCGTGGTCGTCGGTCAGCTTGTCGATCTCGTCGGCGACGAAGCGGGCCTCGTCGTGCTCGTCGTCCGCGACGTAGCCGACGATCGGCTCCCCGTCCCCCGCGTCGGACCAGAGCCGCTTCGGCTTGCGGCCCTCGTTGTTGCCGATGACCGCGTTGGCGGCGGTGAGGATCGTCTGGGTCGAGCGGTAGTTCTGCTCGAGCAGCACGGTCGACGCGTTGGGGAAGTCCTGCTCGAAGTCGAGGATGTTGCGGATGTTGGCGCCGCGGAACGCGTAGATCGACTGGTCGGCGTCACCCACCACCATGAGCTCGCTCGGCGGCACGCGCTCCCCGCCGGAGCCACCCGCGTCGCCGGGGGCCTCGGCGCCCGCGAGCACGGAGTCGCGCGCCGCCTCGGGGTCGTCGGCGCACAGCTGGTGGATCAACGCGTACTGCGCGTGGTTGGTGTCCTGGTACTCGTCCACGAGCACGTGCCGGAACCGCCGCCGGTAGACCTCGCGCACCTCCGGGTACGCCGCGAAGAGGTGCACCGTCGTCATGATGAGGTCGTCGAAGTCGAGCGCGTTGGCCGCCTGCAGGCGCTTCTGGTACTCCGCGTACGCCGAGGCATAGGCCTGCTCGACGCCGTTGTCCGCCTCGGCGGCCGCCTGCTCGGCGTCCTTCAGCTCGTTCTTCGCGTTGGACACCCACGCCAGCACCGCCCGCGGCTGGTAGCGCTTCGGGTCGAGGTCGAGGTCGCCCAGCACCAGGGTCATCAGCCGCTGGGAGTCGGCCGCGTCGTAGATGGAGAAGCTCGACGAGAACCCCAGCCGCTCGATCTCCTTGCGGAGGATGCGGACGCAGGCCGAGTGGAACGTCGAGACCCACATGACGCGGGCCCGGCGACCGACGAGCGCCTCGACGCGCTCCTTCATCTCGGCGGCGGCCTTGTTGGTGAAGGTGATGGCCAGGATCGACCCCGGGTGCGCCTTGCGCTGGCTCACCAGCCACGCGATCCGGCGGGTCAGCACGCGGGTCTTGCCCGACCCCGCGCCCGCGACCACCAGCAGCGGGGCGCCCGCGTGGACGACCGCCTCGCGCTGCGGGTCGTTCAGTCCCTCCAGGAGGGCCTCGGCACCCGATCCGCTCGGGCGGTCCGACGCGCCCGGGGCGTCGCCCGACGCAGCCGGGGTGCGCCCCTCCGCAGACGTCGCGGAGGACGTCGACGGCGACGCCGCGGGCGGCAGGAGGTGCTCGAGGCCGGGGATCATGGAGGAGCTGCTCATCGTCGGGCCAGCCTACGTCCGGGCGCCGACGTTCCTGGCCCCGGCGACCCCGACGGACGGGGGCGCCGGGCATCTGCTCAGAAGGTGTGCACGGGCGAGACGAAGATCGCGACGACGACCTCGACGATGCTGAGCGTCAGCAGCCCGAAGAACAGGCCGTCGGGGATCCGCGGCTTCCGCACGTTGGCCATGACCAGCACGAGCAGCACGAGGCCGATCGTGAACTTCACGGCGATCTTCACGTGGTCGACGTCGGCGTCGCCGGCCTCCAGCACGCCGACGAGCAGGAGCCCGGCCACGAAGGCCGTGCCGATGCCGTCGCGCACCGGGGGCGTGATCCGCTTCTCCTCGTCGCGCACCTGCGCGAGGAGACCGCCGATGAGGGCGGCGAAGCCGAGCACGTGCAGGAGCAGGAGGACGAGGCGCAGGATCTCCACGGACGGGACCCTACGGCGTCCCGGGCACGACCGGGGGCACGACCTCGAGCTCGATCTCGGGGGCGAGGCGGTACGGCGCTGTGCCGAGCACCGCCCCGAGCACGCGCCGCATGCGCGAGACCTCGGCCCGGACGGTCACCTCGTGGGTGTCGTCCCCGAACAGGTCGCGGCTCAGCGCCGCGGGCGTGAGGCCGGCGGGGCCGGCGGCCGCGACGCGCACGAGGATGTCGGCGTGGCGTCGGCTCAGGGCCCGGCGCCACTGCTCGCCGCCCGAGGTCGCCTCCAGGAGCGGCTCCCCGCGCAGGTCGAGCCGCATGCGGAGCCGCCGTTCGGCCGCCGCGGGGCGCACGAGCCACCCACCGTCGAGCCGCTCCGGCAGGCAGACCCCCAGGCCCGGCACCGCGACGGTGGTCTCGGCCCGCGGTGCGGCGATGCGGTCGCGCACGGCGATGCCGGAGCGGTGGGCCACCCAGCCGTCGTCGTCGACGACGAGGAGGGGACCCGTCGACGTACCGATGACGTGGTCGCAGGAGCGGCGCAGCCGGTCGAGGCGCTCCGCGTGCAGCTGCGCCAGGCGGGCCTCGGCGAGCCGGACCGCCGTCTCGACCAGGGCGGTGATGGCGGGGTGCATGGTCAGCGCCGGCCCGCTGACGTCGACGACGCCGAGCAGGTCGCCCGTGCGGGGGTCGTGCAGCGGCATGGCGGTGCAGTACCAGGGGTGCTGCTGGGCCTCGAAGTGCTCCGCCGAGAAGAGCTGCACGGGCGCCTGCTCGGCGAGGGCCGTGCCGATCGCGTTGGTGCCGACCTGCGACTCCGACCAGAGCGCACCCTCGCCGAACCCGAGCGTGTCGGCGCGGCGGCGCACGGCGCTCGCCCCCTCGCGCCACAGGATGATCCCGTCCGCGTCGGTGACGACGAGCAGGAAGCGGGAGGCGTCGGCGACGCTGGCGAGCGCCCGGCGCAGGTCGTCGATGACGTCGGACAGGGGCGACCTCCTGCGTCGCGCCTCCACCTCCGCGAGGGGCAGCGGGTCGCGGGCGCCGGCGCCGTCGGGGTCCAGGCCGAGCTCCAGCATGCGCCGCCAGGACCGCGCCACGACCGCCCGCGGACGCGCGCCCGGAGCGAGCCGCGTGCCGCCGAGCACGGCGTCGTGCACGCGCCGCAGCTCGCGGGCGTGGACCGTCAGGTCGGTGCCGGGTGCGACCGCGCTGAACCCCGCGCTGAACGCCATGCCACCTCCCGCTGCCGCGTGGCCCGCACCGCGTCGTACGGACCTCGGCAGCATAGGCCGCGCCGTGACGGGGGTCACGGTGCAACCCGGTGCAACGTGGTGCGCCAGTGCGCGACGCCGTCGGCAGCCCCCGACGCCCCCGACGCCCCCGACGCCCGCAACGCGTCGCAACGCTTCCGCGGCCGAACCTGGGAGGCGTGTCCTGGGTCACACCCGATCGGAAGGAACACCATGACCCAGATCGCCGAACGGCCCACCGACACGGCCCCGACCGACCACCCGACCGACCCCACGGCCCGCGCCGCCGCCTGGTTCGACCGGTTCGAGGCCGCGCTCCGCGCCCGGGACGTCGCCGGCGCCGCCGAGCAGTTCGCGACCACCAGCTTCTGGCGCGACCTCGTCGCCTTCAGCTGGAACCTGACCACCGTCGAGGACCGCGCCGGGGTCGCCGACCTCCTCACCGCGACGCTCGAGGGCACCGACCCGCACGACTTCCGCCTCAGCGAGGACGCGACCGAGGACGACGGCGTCGTCACGGCGTGGTTCGAGTTCGCGACCGCCACCGGCCGCGGCCGCGGCCTGGCCCGCCTGCGGGACGAGGACGGTCGCCTCGTCGTGTGGACGTTCCTGACGACGCTGTTCGAGCTCACGGGGCACGAGGAGCCGCGCGGCACCCGCCGCCCGATGGGCGCCGAGCACGGCGCGCGGCGCGACCGCCGCACGTGGAGCGAGCAGCGCCAGGAGGAGGCGGCGTCGCTGGGATCGACGACGCAGCCCTACGTGCTGGTCATCGGCGGCGGCCAGGGCGGCATCGCGCTCGGCGCCCGCCTCCGTCAGCTCGGCGTGCCCAGCCTCGTCATCGACAAGCACCCGCGGCCGGGCGACCAGTGGCGCAGCCGCTACAAGTCGCTGTGCCTGCACGACCCGGTCTGGTACGACCACCTGCCCTACCTGAAGTTCCCCGACAACTGGCCGGTCTTCGCACCCAAGGACAAGGTCGGGGACTGGCTCGAGTTCTACACGAAGGTGATGGAGGTGCCGTACTGGTCCTCGACCACCGCCACGTCCGCGTCCTACTCGGAGGAGACCGGGACCTGGACCGTCGAGGTCGAGCGGGAGGGGCAGCCGCTCACGCTGCGGCCGACCCAGCTGGTGCTCGCCACCGGCATGTCGGGCAAGCCCAACTGGCCCACCTTCGACGGCCAGGACGTCTTCCGCGGCGAGCAGCAGCACTCCTCGCAGCACCCCGGCCCCGACGCCTACCGCGGCAAGAAGGTCGTCGTCATCGGCTCCAACAACTCCGCCTTCGACATCTGCGGGGCCCTCTGGGAGAACGACGCCGACGTGACGATGGTGCAGCGGTCCTCGACCCACATCGTCAAGAGCGCCTCGCTGATGGAGATCGGGCTGGGCGCCCTCTACTCGGAGCGGGCGCTCGCAGCGGGCATGACCACCGAGAAGGCCGACCTCGTCTTCGCCTCGCTCCCCTACCGGATCATGCACGAGTTCCAGATCCCGCTCTACGACCGGATCCGCGAGCAGGACGCCGACTTCTACGCCCGCATGGAGGCTGCCGGCTTCGACCTCGACTTCGGGGCCGACGACTCGGGCCTGTTCATAAAGTACCTCCGTCGCGGCTCCGGCTACTACATCGACGTGGGCGCCGCCGAGCTCGTCGCCGACGGCGAGGTGAAGCTGGCGAAGGGCGAGGTCTCCCACCTCACCGAGGACGCCGTCGTGCTCGAGGACGGGACGACGCTGCCGGCGGACCTCGTCGTCTACGCGACGGGCTACGGGTCGATGAACGGCTGGGCCGCGGACCTCATCAGCCCGGAGGTCGCCGACCGGGTCGGCAAGGTGTGGGGCCTCGGCTCCGACACGCCGAAGGACCCCGGTCCGTGGGAGGGCGAGCAGCGCAACATGTGGAAGCCCACCCAGCAGCCCGGGCTCTGGTTCCACGGCGGCAACCTCCACCAGTCGCGGCACTACTCGCTCTACCTCGCGCTGCAGCTCAAGGCGCGCTTCGAGGGCATCGCGACGCCGGTGTTCGCCCAGGCGGAGGTGCACCACCGGTCCTGAGGACCGGACCACCGGACGACCAGCCGGGGGTACGACGCGGGAGCGACCCGCGTCGTACCCCCGGCTCCGTCGGGTCCGGCGGGACGGGTCCGGCGGGACGGGTCAGGCGGGACGGGTTAGGCGCGGCGGCGCTTCGGGGCCGGGCGCACGACGAGCACCGGGCACGGCGCGTACTGCTGCACGCGCTGTGCGGTGCTGCCCAGCAGCACCCGGTCGCTGAGCCCGCGGCCGCCGCTGGCCACGACGACGAGCCCCGCGTCGACCTGCTCGGCGACCTTGATGATCTCGTTGGCCGGCGATCCGGAGCGCACCTTGCGGTGCACCTTCGGCCCCCAGCCGTCGAAGACGGCCGCGATGACGTCGATCGAGGCCTTCGCCGCGTCGCGGAAGCCGGCGACGGACGACGCCGCGTCGACGCGACCCGCGTCGGACAGCTCGTCGACGAACGAGACGGCCGCCAGCGGACGCACGACCGCGAGCACCGTGATGGCGCTCAGCGCCTCCGGCGCGGCGAGGGCCCGCAGGTGCCGGGCTGCGGCGAGGGACTGCTTCGAGCCGTCCGTGGCGACGACGACGTGCATGCTCATCGGTGCTCCTCCCCCGTGGGTCGCTCGTCGTCCCTGCTCGTGCGCGCCGCCGCACCCGGCGGCGGCCGGGTCTCGCCCCGCCGACCGAAGGCCCGCTCCGCGACGTACAGGAGCAGGCCGAGCGCGAGGAGCCCGGCGCACCAGAGCAGGGACGTGGGGTCGTCGACCACGACGTAGACCAACAGGCCCGCGTTGCCGACGATCCCGATCCCGAGCAGGGCGGTCGGCGCACGGAAGGTGTCGGCCGGGCGCTCGTCGCGCCGCAGCACGAACGCGGCGACGATGACGAGCGCGTAGATGAACAGGGTGAACACCACCGTGACCGTGGCGAGGCGCTCCACCACCCCGCTCGACCCGCCGATCCCGGCCGCGTCGAGGGTGTGGCCGACGACGAGCAACGTCGTCACGACGAGCGCCGAGAAGATCAGCGCCACCCACGGGCTGCGGCGCGCGGCGTGCACCTTCGCGAAGACGCCGGGCACGACGTCCTCCCGGGCCATGCCGTAGAGGATGCGCGACTGGGTCACCAGCGCGACCAGCGTCGTGTTGGTGATCGCGACCATGGCGACGATGGCGAAGATCGTCGTCATCACGCCCACGGGCACGGGGATGATGTCGGCCTTGACGACCTCGAGCAGCGCCGCGTCGGACTCGGCCAACGTGTCGATCGGCACCGTCAGCGCCGCCGTCATCGCGACGACCACGTAGATGATCCCCGCCCCGACCATGCCGCCGATGAGGGCGCGGGGGAAGGTGCGGGACGGGTCGACGGTCTCCTCGGCCACGTTGGCCGCGTTCTCGAAGCCCGTCATGGCGAAGAAGGCGAGGGCGACACCGGCGACCACGGCGAAGACCGGGCTGCCGTCGGTGTCGAACTGCACCAGCACGGAGAAGTCCGCCTCGCCCCGGCTCACGTAGACGATGCCGATGAGCACCACGACCGCGAGGCCGGCGACCTCGACGAACGTCATCACCATGTTGGCGACCACCGACTCGGTGATGCCGATGAAGTTCACGACCGCGAGCGACGCCACGAAGATCACGGCGATGAGCAGCGGCGGGGGCAGCTCCCAGACCTGCGCGAAGTACGACGAGAAGCCGGTCGCCAGCGACCCCGCCGCCGCGAAGGTCGCCGACAGCATGCAGATCGTGATGATGAAGGTGAGGAACGGCTTGCCGAACGCCTTGCTCACGTAGAGCGCCGCACCGGCCGCCTGGGGGTGCTTCGTGACCAGCTCGGCGTAGGCCAGCCCGGTCAGCGTCGCGACCGTGACACCCGCGAGGAAGGCGAGCCAGAAGGCACCGCCCACCGCGGCGGCGACGGCGCCGATGAGCACGTAGATGCCCGAGCCGAGCACGTCGCCCAGCACGTAGAAGAAGAGCAACCGGCCGGAGATCGACCGTTGGAGGTTGTCGTCGTCGTCGAGCTCCGTCGAGGCCGCGTGCGCGGCCTTCGTCAGCGGGTCGTGCGCGGGGTCGGCCATGTCCTGCCTTCCGAGAGGCTGCTGGCGGGGAGGTACCCACCACGGGTGCACGCACCCGTCCGCAGACCGGCCACTGAACCCACCGACGGAGTCGGTGTCAACCGTCGCTCAGAGCAGGCGGCGGTCCGAGGCCCAGCGGGTCAGCTCGTGGCGCGAGGACAGCTGGAGCTTGCGGAGCACGCTCGACATGTGGGTCTCGACGGTCTTCACCGAGATGAAGAGCTCCTTCGCGACCTCCTTGTAGGCGTACCCCCGCGCGATGAGCCGCATCACCTCGCGCTCGCGCTCGGAGAGCCGGTCGAGGTCGCTGTCGACCTCCGCCACCTGGATCGCCCCGGCGAACGCGTCGAGCACGAACCCGGCGAGCCGCGGCGAGAACACGGCGTCCCCGTCCGCGACGCGGCCGATGGCGTCGACGAGCTCCGCACCGCTGATCGTCTTCGTGACGTAGCCCCGCGCGCCCCCGCGGATCGTGCCGATGACGTCCTCGGCGGCGTCGCTGACGCTCAGCGCGAGGAAGCGCGTGCCGGGCACGGTCGTCTGCGTGCGCCGGATGACCTCGACCCCGCCGCCGCCCGGCAGGTGCACGTCGAGCAGCACGACCGCGGGACGCTCCCGCTCCACCGCGGCGACCGCCGTGTCCACGTCGGCCGCCTCCGCGACCACGGTCACGGCCGCCGGCGCGGCCGCGAGCTCGCTCCGCACCCCCGTGCGGAACATGTGGTGGTCGTCGACCACCACGACCCGCACCGGCCGCGGCGCTGCGCCCGGCTGACCCGGCTGACCCGGCTGACCCGGCTGACCCGGCTGACCCGGCTGACCCGGTACGTCGCGTCCTGCGTCGCTCACCGCACTCCCCTCCCTGCTGCGTCGGTGCTCCCGACGCCCTGCTCCGACCGGCCCGGCTGGCCCGGGTGGCCCGGCTGGCCCGGCTGCTGCGCCTGCTCGTCGGGCGCGGGCAGGTGCACCCGCACCTCGGTGCCCTCGCCCGGCGCGGACCGGATCCGCGCCGTACCGCCGTGGCGGACCATGCGGTCCACGATGCTGCCGCGCACGCCGTGCCGGTCGGCGGGCAGGTCGTCGGGGTCGAAGCCGGCGCCACGGTCGCGGACGAAGACGTCGACCGCTCCGGCGAGCACCTCGACGTAGACGTCGACGCGTCCCGTGCCGGCGTGCTTCGCGGCGTTGACGACCGCCTCGCGGACCGCGGCCACCACGGGCTGCACCCGTTCCGACCACGGTGCGTCGCCCACGGCGACGACCTCGACCTCGATGCCGTGGTCGTCCTCGACGGCCGCGGCGACCGCGCGGACGGCGGCCGCCAGGGTCTCGGGAGCGGCCCCCCGGCCGGCGCCGGGCGACCCCGGACGCTCCTCCGCGAACAGCCACGCCCGCAGGTCGCGCTCCTGGGCGCGGGCGAGCCGGGCCACGGTCGCGGCGTCGGCGGCGTTCTTCTGGATGAGCGCGAGCGTCTGGAGCACCGAGTCGTGGAGGTGCGCGGCGACGTCGGCCCGCTCCTGGCTGCGGATCCGCTCCGTGCGCTCCTCGCCGAGGTCCCGCACGAGTCGCGCCACCCACGGCCCGACGACCACCGCGAGGCCGCCGATGCCCAGGAGCACGGCCAGCACCACCTCGCGCGCGGCCCCGATCCCTCCGTCGCGGAAGCCCAGCAGCACCAGGCCGGCGCCCAGCAGCGCGGTGCCCAGCGCGATCCGTGTCCAGGCGGCCCAGCCGCCCGAGCCGAGCACCATGCCGACCGGGTCCATCCGCTCGGTGCGCTCGACCCAGCGCTCGCGCTGCACCTCGTCGGCCTGGCGCCACAGGAGTGCCACGCCGCCCGCGACGAGGGCGACGGCCCAGACGAGGGCGCCGCGGCCGACGACGGCCTCGACGGCCAGCACGATGCCCACCGAGAGCACCCCGACGACGATCGCGTCGCCGGTGCGTCCCGCGGGCCGACCCAGCAGGCCGCGGGGGCGTCGGCCGTCCCGCGCGGCGCCGGCCAGCCCCGGGGCGGCGCCGGCGCGGTCGACGAGGGGCGCCGCCGGCAGGAACAACCAGTACGCGCCGTACAGCACCGCGCCGAGCCCTCCGAGCACCGTGGCGACGACGAAGCCGATCCGGAGCGCCAGGACCGGGAGCCCGAGGTGGTCCGCCAGCCCCGCGGCCACGCCGCCGACGAGGCCGTGCTCGAGGTCGCGGCCCGCGCGCCGCGGCACGGGGGGCGGAGCGGTCGGCGGAGCAGTGGTCGTCATGGTGCCGCCATCGTCACACGCCCGCAGGTGTGCGCACATCGGGACGAACCCCGAGCCGACCCCGAGACGGCGACGCCCCCGCCCCGACCGCACCCCGCGCACCGACCGGGCCGGGACCGGGGCAGGATCAGGGGCGTCCCCGATGGTGGGGAGCCGCCCCTGCGACCACGCTGGATCCCATGATGACGACACAGGACGGGCCCGGCGCGGGGCCCGACAGCAGCCACTCCCCCGGCAGCTCCACCGGTAGCTCTTCCGGCAGCTCCAGCGGCCCCCGCGTGGGCGGCGAGGAGATGCGCGACCTGAAGCGGCTGCGCCGCACGCGCGGCGACCGGTACGTCGCGGGCGTCGCCGGCGGCCTGGCCCGGCACTTCGACGTCGACCCCGTGGTCCCCCGCGTGGCGCTCGCCGTGCTGGTGCTCTTTGGGGGCAGCGGGCTGCTGCTCTACGGCGCGCTCTGGCTCCTGGTCCCGGTGGACGACACCGACGAGGCGGTCGTCTCGCTCGACGACCGCAGCCGCAACGTCGCCCTCCTCATCGCGGCCGCGCTGGCCGGCCTCGCGCTCCTCGGCGACCTCGTCAGCGGCTGGGTGCCGTGGCCGCTGCTGTTCCTCGGTCTCGTCGTCGCCCTCGTCGTGGGGCAGCACCAGCGCCGGTCCGAGGAGCGGGCGCGGAACTGGGCGTCCTACGCGATGCCGCACGTGCCGACCGCCGCACCGACCGCACCGGACGCACCGACCGCGGCAGGGGCCGCGCATCCGGCCGCGCACCCGGGCTCGCCGTACGCCCCCGGGTCGCCCTACGCCCCCGGCTGGCCCTCCGCCTCGTACGGGCCCACCTCGCCGTACGCCGCGCCGCCGGCCGTGCCGCTGACCAAGGAGCAGGACGACGCCACGGTGCCGCCGGTGCCGCCGGTGCCGCCGTTCCCCCCGGCCCGCCCGGTGCCCCCGGTCCCGCCGGTCCGGCGTCCCCGCAAGCCGGGCCCGATCCTGTTCTGGTTCACCCTGGCGCTCGCGTCGCTCGGCGTCGGCGTGCTCGCGGTCGTCGACCTCGCGGGAGCGGACGTCGCCGCCTCGGCGTACCCGGCGCTCGCCCTGGCCGTCGTCGGCGCCGTGCTCGTCGTCGGCTCCTTCTTCGGTCGCCCCGGCGGCCTGATCCTGCTCGGGCTCGTGCTCGTGCCCGCCGTGGCGATCGCCCTCGTCGCGGAGAACGTCACCGGCGCGCGCCTCGAGGTGCGGCCCACCGCGGCGTCGACCCTCGACGACCGCTACACGCTCGGGGCCGGGGAGACGGTGATCGACCTCGGCGACGTCCAGGACGTCGCGGCGCTCGAGGGGCGCCACCTGACGGTGGAGAGCGGGGTCGGCCGGATCGAGGTCGTGCTGCCCGAGGGCCTCGACGCGGCGGTGCGCACCGACGTGGGCTTCGGCTCCGTGCGGCTGCTCGACCGCTCCGGCGACGGTCCGGGGCTGTCGCTCAACCAGGCGTACGACGCGCCGGGCACGACCCCCGGCGTCGACGAGCTGACGGCGCTCAGCCTCGACGTCCGGCTCGGGCTGGGCGAGGTCGTGGTGGTGACCCGATGAGCGCGCACGAGCCGACCGCACCGATCACGCGCCGCACCCCCGAGGAGAACGCCATGCCCGACGACCACCGCGACCACCGCGACACCGCTCCCCTCACGGACCTGCTCGAGGAGCCGGCCACGACCGCCGCGACGTCCCACCCCGGGCCGGCGGCACGATCGGGGTGGGCCGCCGGGCTGCACCCGGTCAACGTCGGCCACCTCGTGATGGGCATCGCCTTCCTCGGGCTCGCCGGGGTGTGGGCGCTGCTGGCGTCGGGCGCCGCGGACGCGAGCGACACCCGCTGGCTCCTGCCGATCCCGTGGCTCGCGGCCGGCGCCGCGGGCTTGGCCGCCACCGTGTGGCGCCGCCCGGTCGCCGACCGCGGCCGCTGACCGTCAGCGGCCGTGGCCGTGGCCCGGACGTCGGTCGACCCACGCGTCGCGGGCCGCGACGACGACGTCCGGGTGATCGGCGAAGAGCACGTCCACGCCCGCGTCGAGGAACGCCGTGGCCTCGGCCGCCAGGTCGCCGTGGGCGTTCGGGTCGGTCCCGGTGCGGAAGTTCGTCGCCATGAACTGGTTCTCCGCCCGCAGGGTCCACACGACGACCTCCAGCCCCGCGCGGTGGGCGTCGCGCACGACGCCGCTCGGACGGCCGGTGGCACCGGTGGCCGGGTCCCGCGGCAGCACCCGGTCCTTGTGCGGGGCGAGCTGGTCGGCGTACCGCGCGACCCAGCGCAACCCGCTCCGCGTCAGCAGGTCGTCGTAGGTGACGTCGCTGCCCGCGGCCACGAGGTCGTAGGGCGCGCCCGCGGCGTCCACGAGCTGCACGAGGCGCACGTCGGTCAGCTCGTCGAGCTCCTGGAGGTTGCCGACCTCGAAGGACTGCACGACCACCGGGTCCCGCTCGTCGTCGAGCCCGTGCGCGTCGAGCAGCTCCACGAGGGGCTCCTCGAGGCTGAGCCCGATGGAGTCGAAGTAGGTGGGGTGCTTCGTCTCCGGCGCGACGCCGATCTCGCGGCCGGTCTCCTCCGACAGCTCGGCGGCGAGGTCCAGCACCTCCTCCAACGTCGGCACCGGGTGGAGCCCGTCGTAGGCCGTGTTCCCTGGCCGCACCGCCGGCAGCCGCTCGACGGCGCGCAGCGTGCGCAGCTCGGCGAGGGTGAGGTCCTCGGTGAACCAGCCGGTGACGGGGCGTCCGTCGATCACCTTCGTCGTGCGGCGGTCGGCGAGCTCGGGGTGGTCGGCGACGTCCGTGGTGCCGGAGAGCTCGTTCTCGTGGCGGGCGACCAGCACGCCGTCCTTCGTCGCCACCACGTCGGGCTCGATCATGTCGGCACCCTGCGCGACCGCGAGCTCGTACGCCGCGAGCGTGTGCTCCGGGCGGTACCCCGACGCGCCACGGTGGGCGATCACCTCGGGCTGCGCGTGACGCCCGTGACCCTGACCGTGACCCTGACCGTGACCGTGACCGTGGCCCCGCTCGCGGTGGTCGGCGGCCGGGCCGGCCGCCGTGGCGGTCGCGGGAGCGAGGAGACCTGCGCCGAGGCAGGTGGCGAGGGCGACGGTCAGCGCGGCCGAGCGGGCACGGGGGAACAGCAGGGTCCGAGAGGTCATGCGGGCCACCGAAACCGACGCCGGCGACGCCTCGTGGTCCCGCGCGTGGCGTGGCGGTGACACGCGGCCCAGCGGCCGGTGAACCGCGTCAGCGCGCCGGCAGCGCCTCGGAGGTCAGGGTGCGGGCAAAGTCGACGAGCCGGTCCTCGCCGATGGTCCCGTAGACCACGACCACGGCGGTGTCGGTCGCGGGCTCGGCGCCGGGCGCGGCCGTCTCCCCGTCCGGCACGGGCACGGCGACCTCGGCCTGGGTGTAGAGCGCCTCGTCCTTGCCCTCGCTCGCCGCCGACCAGTCACCGGAGAGGAGGGGGTCGTCGTTGGGCACGTCGATGGCGCCGTCGACCTCGTACGGGTCGCCCAGCACCCGGTCGAGGACCGCGCCGGAGTCGCCGCGCACGACCTTGACGCCGACGAACTCGTCGCCGTCCACGAGGATTCCCAGCGTCCACTCGGGGTTGGGGCCGAGCGGGAAGAGGGCCGACGTGGCGACCCAGCCGTCCGGGAGCGACGGCGGGTAGACGACCGGGAAGCCGGCCTCCTGGCCGGCCCGCACGGCCTCGACGTAGTCGACCTCCGTGACGGGCATGTCGGGGTCGGAGCGCGCGAAGTCGCGCACGACCACGAAGGCGACGACGGCGAGGACCAGCACGACCATGGAGACGACCAGGCCACCGAAGCTGCGGTTGTAGCGACCGGGGCGACCGGCGGGCGGGGACGTCTGCGACACGCCCCCAGTGTCTCAACCCGGTCGCGACCGACCGACGGGCGGGTTCATCACCCCGCAGATGCGGCACTGTTGGAACGAATGTGCCGCAAATGAGGCATGATGGCCGGCGTGGACACCTACCGCGTGAGCGAGGCCGCCGAGCTCCTGGGCGTCAGCGACGACACCGTGCGCCGCTGGATCGACGCCGGGCGCCTGCCCGCGCGCCGGGACGGCGGGCGGACGGTGGTCGACGGCGCCGAGCTCGCGGCGTACCTCGCCGCCGAGGCGGACGCGCCCACCGACCCCCGGGCGCGCTCGGTCAGCGCCCGGAACCGGCTGCCCGGCATCGTGACGCGCGTCGTCGCCGACACGGTGATGGCGCAGGTCGAGATCCAGTGCGGCCCCTACCGCGTCGTCTCGCTCATGAGCGCCGAGGCCGCCACCGAGCTCGGCCTCGCGCCCGGTTCCCGCGCCGTCGCGTCCGTGAAGTCGACGAGCGTCGTCGTCGAACGTCCCTGAACCCGCTTCCCCCGATCACCTCGTCCACCAGGAGCACCGTGAACCGCCCGACCCTGCGCACCGCCACCCCCGCCCTCCTCCTCGCCCTGCTGCCCCTCGCCGCGTGCGGCGACGACGACGCCGACGCGGGGAGCGAGGGCGGCGAGCTGACCGGCTCCATCACGGTCGCGGCCGCCGCGTCGCTCACGGGGACGTTCGAAGACCTCGCCGCGCAGTTCGAGGCCGAGCACGACGGCGTCGAGGTCGACCTGGTCTTCGACTCCTCCGGCACGCTGGCCGACCAGGCGGCCGAGGGTGCGCCGGGCGACGTGCTCGCGACGGCCGACCTCCGCTCGATGGAGCGCGCCGCCGACGCGCAGGCCGAGGAGCCGGTCGTCTTCGCGACCAACGACCTCGTGCTCGTCGCCCCGGCGGACAACCCGGCCGACGTGACGGGCATCGAGTCCCTGGACGACGCGGACGTCACCTACGTGATCTGCGTCGAGACGGCGCCCTGCGGCGGCCTCGCGGCCGACGCCCTCGCCGACGCCGGGGTCGAGCGGGAGCCTGCGAGCCTCGAGCCCGACGTGAAGGCGACGCTGTCGCGCGTGGTCGAGGACGAGGCCGACGCCGGGCTCGTCTACCGCACCGACGCCCTCGCCGCCGGCGAGGACGTGCAGACGTTCGACCTGCCCGAGCGGCTGACCACCGAGTACCCCATCACCCTCCTCGACCAGAGCCGGAACACCGCGGTGGCCCAGGCGTTCATCGACTTCGTGCTCTCCACCGCCGGCACCGACGTGCTCACGGCGGCGGGGTTCGGCACGCCCTGACCTGCAGACTCTCCCCATGACCGCGCGGTCCCCCCTCGGACGAGCGCCGGCCCTCCTCTGGGTGCCGGCGCTCGTCGCCGTGGTGTTCCTCGTCGTCCCGCTCGTCGCCCTCGTGCTCGCCACGCCGTGGGGGTCGTTCGTCGACGACCTGCGGACACCCGAGGTGCGCGCGGCGCTGTGGTTGAGCCTGCGCACGTCGCTGGCCACCGTCGTCGCCTGCGCGCTCGTGGGCACCCCGCTGGCGTGGGTGCTCGCCCGCGTCGAGTTCCGCGGACGCGGCCTGGTGCGGGCGCTCGTGACCGTCCCGCTGGTCCTGCCGCCCGTCGTGGCCGGCGTCGCGCTCCTCGCCGCGCTCGGCCGCAGCGGCCTCCTCGGCGCTCCCCTGCGGGACGCCACCGGGCTGACGCTGCCCTACACGACGGCGGCCGTCGTGCTGGCCCACACCTTCGTGGCCCTGCCGTTCTTCGTCATCAGCGTCGAGGGCGCGCTGCGCAGCGCGGGCGAGGCCTACGACGAGGCCGCCGCGGTGCTCGGCGCGACCCGGTGGCACACCTTCCGACGCGTCACGCTCCCGCTCGCCCTGCCGGGCGTCGTCGCCGGCGGCGTGCTGGCCTGGGCCCGGTCGCTCGGGGAGTTCGGCGCCACGGTGACCTTCGCCGGCAACTACCCGGGCACCACGCAGACGATGCCGTCGCGCATCTACGCCGTCTACCTCGACGACCCCGCCGCGGCCCGCACGCTCGCCGTGATCCTGCTGCTCGCCTCGGTCGGTGTGCTGCTCCTGCTGCGCAACCGGTGGCTCACGCCGGGGGCCGCGGCATGACGGCGCTGCTGCACGCCCGGTTCGACGTGCCAGGTCGCCTCCAGGCCACCCTCACGGCGGACGCGGGGGACGTCGTCGCCGTCGTCGGACCGAACGGCGCCGGCAAGACGACCCTCGTGCGCTGCCTCGCCGGGCTCCTGCCCGACGCCGGCGAGCTCACCGTCGACGGCCGGTCGTGGTCCTCGCCGCACGTGCTCCCCCGCGACCGGCGCGTGGGCCACGTCGTGCAGGGCCGCGACCTCTTCCCCCACCTCAGCGCCCGCGAGAACGTCGCGTTCGGCCTGCGGGCCCGGGGCGTCGACCGCCGTACGGCGCGCGCCCGCGCCAACACGGAGCTGGAGCGTCTCGGGGTCGGCGCCCTCGCCGACCGCCGCCCCCACCAGCTCTCCGGCGGGCAGGCGCAGCGCGTGGCCATCGCCCGCGCGCTCGTCACCGAACCGCGGCTGCTCCTCCTCGACGAGCCCTTCACCGGGCTCGACGTCGGCGTCGCGGCCACGCTCCGCGTCGAGCTGGCGCGCCACCTGGCGTCGTACGACGGCGTCGCCGTGCTCGTCACCCACGACGCCGTCGACGCCCTCACGCTCGGCACCCGCATGGTGGTGCTCGAGGACGGCCGGGTCGCGCAGACGGGCACGCCCGCCGAGGTGGCCTCCCGGCCGCGCACCGACCACGTCGCACGGCTCGTCGGCCTCAACCTCGTCGCCGCCGTGGACGGCGGCAGCCTGCTGGCGTTCCGGCCGAGCGCGGTGACGCTGTCGCCCACGGAGCCCAGCGGGTCGGCCCGCCTGCGCTGGGCGGGGCAGGTGAGCCAGCTGACGCCGTACGGCGACGGGGTGCGCGTCGGGGTGCGCACGGCCACCGGGCAGGACCTCATCGCCGACGTCACCGCGGCGGCCGTCGCCGAGCTGCTGCTGCGGCCCGGGACGCACCTCTGGGCGAGCACCAAGGAGACGGCGGTCGTGCGCTACCCGGTCGAGGCGTGAGGCGCGCCGGTCTGGTCCACCACCGGCGGTCGCCTCCCGCTACGATCCGGCCATGGCGACTGACCCCTCCGTGGTGACCGACCTCCCCGCCGGACTGCGCGTCGAGCCGGAGGCGCCCGACCGCAACCTCGCGCTCGAGCTGGTCCGGGTCACCGAGGCGGCGGCCATGGCCGCCGGCCGCTGGGTCGGGCGGGGCGACAAGAACGGCGCCGACGGCGTCGCGGTCAACGCGATGCGCGTCATGATCTCCAGCGTCGGGATGAACGGCGTCGTCGTCATCGGCGAGGGCGAGAAGGACGACGCCCCCATGCTGTTCAACGGCGAGCAGGTCGGCAACGGCACCGGTCCCGAGTGCGACGTGGCCGTCGACCCGATCGACGGCACCACCCTCACCGCCAAGGGCATGTCCAACGCCATCGCCGTGCTCGCGGTCGCGCCGCGCGGCTCGATGTACGACCCGTCCGCCGTCTTCTACATGGAGAAGCTGGTCGCCGGCCCCGACGCCGCGGACTCGGTCGACATCCGCCTCCCCGTCGCCGAGAACATCGCCCGCGTGGCCAAGTCGAAGAAGTCGGCGGCCGAGGACGTCACCGTCGTGCTGCTCGACCGGCCGCGCCACGCGCAGCTCGCCGAGGAGATCCGGAAGACCGGTGCGCGCATCAAGTTCATCTCCGACGGCGACGTGGCCGGCGCCATCGCCGCCGCGCGTGCCGGCTCGGGCGTCGACCTCCTCCTCGGCATCGGCGGCACGCCGGAGGGCATCATCGCGGCCTGCGCGATGAAGAGCCTCGGCGGCATCATCCAGGGCCGCCTGTGGCCCACCGACGACGACGAGCGCCAGCGCGCCCTCGACGCCGGCCACAACCTCGACCGCGACTTCGTGCTCGGCACGGACGACCTGGTGCAGGGCGACGACTGCTTCTTCGTGGCCACGGGCATCACCGACGGCGACCTCATGAAGGGCGTGCGCTACTCCGGCGGCGGCGCGATCACCGACTCGCTCGTGATGCGCTCGCGCAGCGGCACCATCCGCCAGGTCACCTCCGAGCACCGGCTCAGCAAGCTGCGGGCCTACTCGGCCATCGACTTCGAGCGCTGAGCCCCCGGGGGCGTCGCCGCGGGGAGCCCCCTCGGGCCGTCCCCATAATGGGACTCATGGTGAGCAGCGACAGTCCCCGCGTGACGGACCCGGAAGCCCTGCTGGACGGGGGCCTCGACGCCGGGCTGGCTCCCGCGCAGGAGGAGCGCGTCGGCGAGGGCGAGCTGCCCCCGGACCTCCCGCCCGAGCTCGCCGCCGTGCCGCGCTCCGAGGAGCTGTTCGCCCCGGTGCGGGCGGACGTCGAGCTCTGTTACCAGACCTACGGCGACCCCGGTGACCCCACCGTGCTCCTCGTCATGGGCCTCGGCGGGCACCTCACCTGGTGGCCCGACCGGATGTGCCGGATGCTCGCGCTCGAGGGCTTCCACGTCGTGCGCTACGACAACCGCGACGTCGGTCGCTCCACCCGCGTCCGCGCCCGCGTGGGGAAGGCCAGCGTCGTGCAGGCCTTCCTCGGCCGGCCGGTCGCCGCGCCGTACACGATGGCCGACCTCGCCGAGGACGGCGGGCTCCTCCTCGACCACCTCGGCGTCGACCGCGCGCACGTGGCGGGCGTGTCGATGGGCGGGATGATCGCGCAGACCATCGCCGTCGACCACCCCGATCGAGTGCTGTCGCTGACCTCGATCATGTCGACGACCGGCAACCGTCGCGTGGGCTGGCAGCACCCGCGCCTGATCCCCTCCCTGCTGTCGCCGCGGCGTCCCGACCTGGAGTCGTACGTCGCGAGCACGGCCCTCATGGCACGCCTGATCGGCTCGCCGGCCTACACGGACACCCCCGAGGGGATCCGTGCCCGCGCGGTCGAGACCCACGGTCGCGGCGTGAGCGGGAGCGGCATCCTGCGGCAGATGCTGGCGATCCTCACCCAGCCGGACCGCACGCGTGCCCTCGGCGGGCTGCGCATCCCGGTCTCCGTCGTGCACGGCAAGCAGGACCGGATGGTGCACGTCTCCGGCGGCCGCGCCACCGCCGCCGCCGTCCCCGGCGCACGGCTCACGCTCGTCGAGGGCATGGGCCACGACCTCCCGGCGGGGTTGTGGCCGCTCTTCGTCGACGTCATCAGTCGCACGGCCGCCCGCGCGGCGTGATCCTCGACTCGACCGTGCCGCGACCTCCCGAAATGCCGTCGCACCCCGTCTGACGTGGCGCGACGCGCTGGATCTCCTTGCAATTACGGGCACCACGGTCTAGACCTGTGGTGCACATAACTCAAGGGAGAGGGAGTGGCAGATGGGTGACCCCCGAGGGCGCGGGGCGGGGTCCGCGGTGAGGAGGGTCGGCATCGGAGCCGCCCTCGTGCTCGCCGCAGGCACGCTCTCCGCCTGCAGCAGCGACGGGAAACCGACGCTGAACTGGTACATCAACCCCGATGGCCAGGCCACGCTCACGTCACTGGCGGAGCGGTGCAGCACCGACGACTACGACATCGCGATCCAGCTCCTCCCGACGGGTGCCACCGACCAGCGCACCCAGCTCGCCCGGCGGCTCGCGGCCAACGACTCGTCCACCGACCTCATGAGCCTCGACCCCGTGTTCGTGGCGGAGTTCGCCAACGCGGGGTGGCTGGCCGAGTTCGAGGGCGAGGCGGCCGAGGCGGTCGTCGACGACGACGTGCTGTCGGGTCCCGCCGACACGGTGCAGTGGGACGACAAGATCTACGCCGCGCCGCAGTGGGCCAACACGCAGGTGCTCTGGTACCGCCAGTCGCTGGCCGAGCAGGCCGGCATCGCCGACGCCCTCGAGGAGGGCACCGCGACCTGGTCGCAGGTCATCGACGCCGCCGCCGAGAACGGCGCGACCGTCGGCGTGCAGGCGGACCGCTACGAGGCCTACATGGTGTGGATCAACTCGCTCGTGCAGGGCGCCGGCGGCGACATCGTCAGCGACACCGAGGCCGGCGTCGACGCCCAGGTCGACATCGACTCCGACGCGGGTCGCGCCGCCGCCGCGGTCGTCCAGCAGCTGGCGAGCTCCCCCGCCGCGCAGTCGGACCTCTCCGTCTCCCGCGAGGGCACCTCGCTGGGCGCGATGTACGGCGACGGGCCCGGCGAGTTCATGACGAACTGGACGTTCGTCTACAAGAACTACGAGGGCACGGTCTCCGAGGAGGAGTTCGCCGACCTCGCGTGGGCGCGCTACCCGCGCACCGTCGAGGGCGAGGAGTCCGCTCCCCCGGTCGGCGGCATCGACATCGGCGTGGGCGCGTTCAGCGAGCACCCCGACTGGGCGATCGAGGCCGCGCAGTGCGTCACCGACCCCGAGGCGCAGCTGCAGCTCGCGGTCAACGACGGCCTCATGCCCGCCCGGGCCTCGGTCTACGAGGAGCAGGAGCTCGTCGACGCGTACGACGCGGGCCTGCTCGACCTCTACCGCGAGAGCATCGAGGCGGGCGGCACCCGTCCGAAGAGCGCGTTCTACAACCAGATCTCGGGATCGGTGCAGAGCACGTGGCACCCGCCGGCCTCGGTCGACCCCGACACGACGCCGCGCGAGTCGGCCGAGTTCATCCGTGACGTCCTGCAGGGGAAGGCGCTGCTGTGAGCTCCACGACGACCGCACCCGCCGGGGTCGCGAAGACCCCGAAGTCGAAGAAGTCCAAGCCCGGGAACGCCAGCGACCGCTCGGTCGCCGAGAACCGGCTGGGCATGAAGCTGGTCGCGCCGGCCCTCGTGGTGATGCTCTTCGTCACCGCGTTCCCGATGCTCCAGGCCCTCTGGCTGTCCCTGTCCAACTACGCGCTCACCGCGCCCGACGACCGCAGCTTCGTGGGGGCGCAGAACTACGTCACCGCGCTGACCGACCCGCTGTTCTGGCGCACCATGCTGGTGACCGTCGGCATCATGGTCGTGACGGTGTTCTTCGAGCTCGTCATCGGGTTCGTGTTCGCCCTCGTCATGCACCGCGTGATCTTCGCGCGGGGCATCATCCGCACCTCGATCCTCATCCCCTACGGCGTGATCACCGTGGTGTCGGGCTTCGCGTGGCAGTTCGCGTTCTCCTCCACCAACGGCTTCGTCAACGCGTGGGTGCCGTTCATCGAGGACAACTTCAACTGGTTCGGGGAGCAGTTCCCGGCCCTGTTCGCCATCTGCGTCTCCGAGATCTGGAAGACGACGCCGTTCATGTCGCTGCTGCTCCTCGCGGGTCTCGCGCAGGTCAGCGAGGACATGATCGAGGCGGCGAAGGTCGACGGTGCCACGTGGTGGCAGCGCATGTGGAAGGTGGTCCTGCCGAACATGCGGGCCGCGATCATGGTCGCGATCCTGTTCCGCGCCCTCGACGCCTTCCGCATCTTCGACAACATCTTCGTGATGACGGGCGGTGCGGTGAACACCGAGTCGGTCTCGTTCCTCACCTACCGCCAGGTGATCGAGCAGTTCCAGATCGGCATGGGATCCGCGCTGTCGGTGCTCCTGTTCCTCTCGGTGCTCGTCATCGCCTTCGGCATCGTCAAGCTGTTCCGCGTCGACCTGGCTGCGGCCCGGCAGGAGGGATGAGCGATGGGTAACACTCCGCTCCGCAAGGTCGGCATCGCGCTCGGTGCCGCGCTGATCCTCATCTGGTGCCTGCTGCCGGTGGCCTGGATCATCTCGCTGTCCTTCAAGTCGCAGGAGTCGGTCACCAACGGCTCGCCCGGCTTCTTCCCGGCCGAGGGCGGGTTCGCGGGCTGGGACAACTACGTCGCGGCCTGGGACAACGAGCAGTTCCGTCGGGCGATCTTCAACTCGATCGGCATCTCGCTCATCGCGACGGTGCTCTCGGTCATCGTGGCCACGCTCGCGGCGTACGCGATCGCGCGGCTGGAGTTCAAGGGCAAGAAGCTCGTGCTCTCCACGGCCCTGGCCATCGCGATGTTCCCGGTGGTGTCGCTGGTCGGCCCGCTGTTCGACATGTGGCGGGCGATCGGGCTGTACGACACGTGGCCCGGCCTGATCATCCCCTACATGTCGTTCACCCTGCCCCTGGCGATCTGGACGCTCGCCGCCTTCTTCCGGGAGATCCCGTGGGAGATGGAGCAGGCGGCCCAGGTCGACGGCGCGACGTCGTGGCAGGCCTTCCGCAAGGTGATCGTGCCGTTGGCCGCCCCCGGCGTCTTCACGGCCGCGATCCTCACGTTCTTCTTCGCGTGGAACGACTTCGTGTTCGGCATCTCGCTGACCTCGACCGAGGCGGCGCGACCGATCCCGGCGTCCCTGTCGTTCTTCGTGGGGAGCGACCCGTTCAACCGGCCCGCCTCGCTGCTGGCCGCCGGTGCCGTCATCGCGACGCTGCCGATCATCGTCATCGTGCTGGCCTTCCAGCGCAAGATCGTCGCCGGTCTCACCTCCGGCGCAGTGAAGGGGTAATCGTGGCCGGCATCCAGATCAAGAACATCGTCAAGAAGTACGGCGACGGCTTCCCGGCCGTCAACGACGTCTCCATCGACATCGCTGACGGGGAGTTCGTCATCCTCGTCGGCCCGTCGGGCTGCGGGAAGTCGACGCTGCTGCGGATGATCGTGGGGCTGGAGGACATCACCTCCGGCGACATGCTGATCGGCGACAAGCGCGTCAACGACCTCGCGCCGCGCGACCGCAACCTGGCGATGGTCTTCCAGAACTACGCGCTCTACCCGCACCTGACCGTCTACGAGAACATCGCGTTCCCGCTCCGGCTGGCGGGGGCCTCGGACTCCGAGGTCGACGCGAAGGTGAAGGAGGCGTCGAAGACGCTCGAGCTCGACGAGCACCTGCAGCGCAAGCCCGGCAACCTGTCGGGCGGCCAGCGCCAGCGGGTGGCGATGGGTCGCGCGATCGTGCGCGACGCCGACGCGTTCCTCTTCGACGAGCCGCTGTCCAACCTCGACGCCAAGCTCCGCGGCCAGATGCGCAGCGAGATCGCGCGCCTGCAGAAGAAGCTCGGCATCACGACGGTCTACGTCACCCACGACCAGACCGAGGCGATGACGCTGGGCGACCGCGTCGCGGTGCTCAAGCGGGGCGTGCTCCAGCAGCTCGCCTCGCCGCGGGAGCTCTACGAGAACCCGGGCAACCTCTTCGTCGCGGGCTTCATCGGGTCTCCCCCGATGAACTTCCTGCCCGCCGAGGTCGAGGGCACCAGCGTCAAGCTGCCCTTCGGCACGGTGGAGATCCCGGCCGACAAGGCCGAGAAGGCGGCCGGCAAGGGCCTGCTCATCGCGGGCATCCGGCCGGAGGCGTTCGAGGACGCGTCGCTCGTCGACGAGGCCCGAGCGGGCGGGTCGACGTTCTCCGGCAAGGTCGAGTTCGTCGAGTGGCTGGGCAGCGAGACCTACGCCTACCTGCCGTTCGAGGCGCCGCCGGAGGTCGTCAAGCAGCTCGAGCAGCTGGAGAAGGACCTCGACGGCGACTCGCTCCGCACGCAGCTGGTCATCAGCCTCGACGGCGCCAGCCGCGTCCGGGAGGGCGACGAGGCGGAGATCTGGGTCGACACCTCGAAGATGCACCTCTTCGACCCGGCGACCGGCGAGAACCTGACGGTCGACCTGTCCCGCGCGGGCCGCATCCCGGCGCGCGAGTCGGGCGTCCCCGCCTGACGCTCCACCCCGCAGCGGGCCGTCCTCGACGTACGTCGTCGGGGGCGGCCCGCTTCGTTCTGCGCGCCGAGCTTGGTCGAACGCCGAGCTTGGTCGAACGCCGAGCTTGGTCGAACGCCGAGCTTGGTCGAACGCCGAGCTTGGTCGAACGCCGCGGCAACAGCGTCGGGGCGAATGAGTACGCCGACCCATGCACCCAGGCGCGGGGCGGAACACCATGGTCGGCATGACTCCTGCCGTCCTCCACCGGACCCTGTCGTTCGTCCTCGCGCTCTTTCTCCGGGTCGCCCTCCTCGTCGCCGTCTCCGACGGCTTCGTGGAGCTGATGTCCCGGGTCGCGCCGACGGAGGACGCCGACATCGGGAGCGGCCTGCTGGCGATGCTCTTCCTCGCCTGCGCCGCCTTCGCCGTCGCCGCGATCGACGGCTACCGACGCCGGTTCCTGCCCGCCGCCGCCCTCTGGGCGCTCGTGGCCGGGCTGACCGCGGTCGCCAGCGAGCTCTGGACGTACGTGGCGATCGAGCAGATCACGCTGCAGGACGCCCTCGACGACCTCGCCGACCTCGGTCCCACATGGTTCCTGCTCGTCGCGGTCCCTGCGCTGGCCGGGCTCGGTCTCGGAGCAATGATCCGCCGGGGAGCCCACCCGACGTCCTCGACGACCCACCCGACGCCGCCCACGGCCGACCCGACGTCCCGCTGGTCGTCGGGCAGCCCCTACCCTCGATGAGGGGGAAGGCCGTCGGCCCGGACGGCAGGGTCAGCGACCGCCGAGCGTCTTCCGCTTCCGCTTGCGCTCACCGGGCATCGGCTTGCGCACGACGGACACGCCGCCCATGAGCGCGACGCCCTTGACCCGCACGATCGGCGAGTTCTGGTCGAGCTGTGCCTCGACCCGGTCGCGGTCCTGCGCGAACCCGCCCATGATGCCGACGCCGTCGACGATGACGTGGGTCCAGGCGTTGACCGTGATCTCCACGCCGCCCATCAACGCGTTGGCGTGGATCGTGACCTCGCGCTGGGCGAACCGCGCCTCGCGCAGGTCGAGCTCGACCCCGCCCATCAGGCTGAACGCCGAGTGCGTGGCGCCGATCTCCCAGACCCCCTTGCGCTCGACGCCGCCGAGGATGGCCACGCTCGAGGGGTAGTAGACGGCGGGCACCCCCGAGCGAGCGGCCTTCTCGAACGAGACCGGGGCCGGACCGGCCGGACGCGTCGGGGCCCCGGAGACGCCGTAGGGCACCACCGGTGTCCCCGGCGAGGTCGGCGCCTCGCCGGGGATGTCGGCCACGATCGGCACGAGGTCGGCGTAGATCTTCGCCGCGTAGGTCGCCTCGAGCCGCTCCTCGAGCTCGTCGGTCTCGAGACGCCCCTCGCCGGCGGCCCCCTGGAGCAGCTCGGCGACCTTGTGCCGGTCGGCGTCGGAGATGCGCAGCTGCGACGGGTCGGTCGTCATGGGACCCAGCGTAGGCAACGCGCAGCCCGCGGCGTACTGACGTCTGTCACGGACCGTCGACGTACACCGTGCCCCCGAGCTCGACGAACTCCGCCGCCTTCGCGCGCATCCCGGCCGCCACCTCCGGGGCGGTCGCCCCGAACCGGTCGCGCACGTCCTGGCTGATCCGCATCGAGCAGAACTTGGGGCCGCACATCGAGCAGAAGTGCGCGGTCTTCGCGGCCTCGGCGGGCAGCGTCTCGTCGTGGAACGCCTCGGCGGTGACGGGGTCGAGCGCCAGGGCGAACTGGTCGCGCCACCGGAACTCGAACCGCGCCTTCGACAGCGCGTCGTCCCAGGCCCGCGCCCCGGGGTGCCCCTTCGCCACGTCGGCGGCGTGGGCGCTCAGCTTGTAGGTGATGACGCCCGTCTTGACGTCGTCGCGGTCCGGGAGCCCGAGGTGCTCCTTCGGCGTGACGTAGCAGAGCATCGCCGTCCCGTGCATCGCGATCGTGGCGGCGCCGATGGCGGAGGTGATGTTGTCGTAGCCCGGCGCGACGTCCGTCGCCAGGGGCCCCAGCGTGTAGAACGGCGCGCCGTGGCACCACTCCTGCTGCAGCCGCACGTTCTCCTCGACGAGGTCGAGCGGGACGTGCCCCGGGCCCTCGACCATGACCTGGACATCGTGCTCCCAGGCGCGGGTCGTCAGGTCAGCGAGGGTCCGCAGCTCCGCGAGCTGCGCGGCGTCGTTCGCGTCGGCCACCGACCCGGGCCGCAGCCCGTCGCCGAGGCTGATGCTGACGTCGTACGACGCGAGGATCGCGCACAGCTCGTCGTAGTGCTCGAAGAGGAAGTTCTCGCGGTGGTGCGCGAGGCACCAGCCCGCCATGATCGAGCCGCCGCGCGACACGATGCCGGTGACGCGCTGCGCGGTGAGCGGCACGTGACGCAGGAGCACGCCCGCGTGGACCGTCATGTAGTCGACGCCCTGCTCGCACTGCTCGACGACGGTGTCGCGGAACACCTCCCACGTCAGCCGGTCCGCCTCGCCGTCGACCTTCTCGAGCGCCTGGTAGATCGGCACCGTGCCGATCGGGACCGGCGAGTTCCGCAGGATCCACTCGCGGGTGGTGTGGATGTCGTCGCCCGTCGAGAGGTCCATGACGGTGTCGGCGCCCCACGTGACGGCGTGCGTGAGCTTGTCGACCTCCTCGGCGATCGAGCTGGTCACCGCCGAGTTGCCGATGTTGGCGTTGACCTTCACCAGGAAGCGCCGCCCGATGATCATCGGCTCCGCCTCGGGGTGGTTGACGTTGAGCGGGATGATCGCGCGCCCGGCGGCCACCTCGCTCCGCACGAGCTCCACGTCGCAGCCCTCGCGCGCCGCGACGTACCGCATCTCCGGCGTCACGACGCCCGCCCGCGCGTAGTGCAGCTGGGTGACGCGCCGGCCCGGGAGCGCCCGCCGGGGCGTGCGGCGCTCGCCGCGCCACGCCGCGCTGGCCTCCCCACGCCGCACGGCGGCCCGGCCGTCGTCGCTGAGGCGGGCGGCGCGCCCGGCGTACTCCTCCGTGTCGGCCCGCTCCGCGATCCACGCGGCGCGCAGCGGGGGCAGCCCGACCTCGGGGTCGGAGCCGGGACCGGCGGTCGTGTAGCGGTCGAACGTCTCGCCGTTGGTCAGCGCGACGCGGGTGACGGGCACCCGCACGGGGGTGCCGTCGGGTCCGGGCGGGCCGTCGACGAGCACACGGGAGTGGGCGGGGTGGACGGACTGGCTGGTCATGCGGGTTCTCCTGCCGGGTGGGGATGGACGTGGGCGACGGGGCCGCGGCCCCGTCCGAGGCGCCAGGGCGCGGAGCGCACGAGCTGGCGGGTGGTGTACGACGCGGCACGGTCGGCCGCGGAGGCGAGGCCCTCGCCCCGGGCGAGGTGGGCGGCGAGGGCGGACGCGTAGGTGCAGCCCGAGCCGTGGTCGTTGCGCGTCGCGACGCGGGGGTGCCGCAGCGGGCGGGGCTGGGCGCCCGGCAGCGCGAGCCAGTCGGTGCAGCACGGGTCGGGGGCGTCGTCGCGGGGGTCCGGGCCGCCGGTGAGCAGCACCGCCGGTCCCAGCAGCGCGAGCTCGCCGGCGAGGTCACACGTCGGCGTCGGGTCGTCGGGTGCGCGCCCGAGCAGCGCCCGCGCCTCGTCGGCGTTGGGCGTGACGACGGTGGCGACGGGCAGCAGGGAGCCGACGTACGCCGCGACCACCGCCGCGTCGCCGAGCACCGCGCCGCTCGTCGCGACCAGCACGGGGTCGACCACCAGCGGACGCGCGGGGGCGCCGGCCAGGAGCTCCGCCACGAGCGCGACGACCACGGGCGAGCCCAGCATGCCGGTCTTCACCGCCGCCACCGGGAGGTCACCGAGGACCGCGTCGACCTGCGCCGCGACCACGGCCGGGGGCAGGGCGTGGACGGCGTGGACGGCCGTCGTGTCCTGCGCCGTGACGGCGGTGACGACGCAGGCCCCGTGCACCCCGAGCGCCGCGAACGTCGTGAGGTCCGCGGCGGTGCCCGCCGCGCCGCCGGAGTCCGTGCCGGCCACGCTGAGCACGACGGGCGGGGTCATGCCACCGCTCCGCGCGCGTCACGGCGCTGCGCCAACCCCGCGAGCAGCGCGGCCACCTCGGCCGCCGGGTCGTCGGACCGCATGACCGCGCCCATGACGGCGACACCGTGGGCGCCGGCGGCGACCGCCGCCGCGGCGTTGCGCGCGTCGACGCCCCCGAGCGCGAGCACGCGGGTGGCCGAGCCGGCCGTGAGGCGCCGCGCCGCGGCGTACGTGGCGGGTGCGAGGGCGGGCCCGTGGCCCGGCTTGCTCGCCGTCGCCGCGAACGGCGACACCGTCACGTAGGAGGCTCCGGCGGCGACGGCGGCAGCGACCTCGGCGAGGTCGTGGCAGGAACGCCCGACCCCCGTGCCGGGCTGGGCGGCCGCGAGGTGGACGCCGTGGGCGCCCGGGACGAGGGTGCGCGACGCCAGGACCGTGAGCCCGGGGACGTCCCGGAGACGCGCGACGAGCGCGGCCCGCTCGGCGAGGGCCAGGTCGTGCTCCCGCACGACGACGGTGCGCAGGCCGGCAGCCGCGCACTCGCGGACCGTGCGGACGAGGCCCCGGCCGAGGCGGAGCTGCGACCGGTCGGTGAGGAGCACGAGGTCGCCGCTCACGCGCTCACCCGCCCGAGGGTGGGGCTGGAGGCGCGGGCGACCGTACGGCGCGGGATCCGCCCCGCGCCCCACGCCGCCCGGCCCGCCTCGACGGCCAGCCGCAGCGCGCCCGCCATGGCCACGGGATCGGCGGCCCGCGTCACCGCGGAGGCGGCGAGCACGGCGTCGCACCCGAGCTCGAGGGCGAGCGCGGCGTCGCTGGGCGCGCCGATGCCGGCGTCGAGCACGACCGGCACGGCGCCGGCGACGGCGGCGACCACGGCCTCCACGGCCGCGGGGTCGGTGATGCCCAGCCCCGAGCCGATGGGCGAGCCCAGGGGCATGACCGCCGCGCAGCCCGCGTCGACGAGGCGCCGGGCGACCCCGACGTCGGTGGTCGTGTAGGGCAGCACCGCGAACCCTCGGCCCACGAGCTGCTCGGCGGCGTCGACCAGCTCGACGACGTCCGGGAGGAGCGTGGCGTCGTCGGTGACGACCTCCAGCTTCACGAGGTCCGTGCCCAGCGCCTCCCGCGCCAGCTCGGAGGTGAGGACGGCCTCCCGCGCGCTGCGGCAGCCGGCGGTGTTGGGCAGGACCGGTACGCCGCGGCGCACGATCGCCGCCAGCAGCCCGGCCTCCGCACGCGACGACGTGCGACGCACGCTCACCGTGACCATGCCGGGCCGCGCCGCGTCGAGCACCGGGTCGAGCAGGGCCGGGTGCGGCAGGCCGCCCGTGCCCAGGAGGAGCCGGGACGACAGCACGGTCCCGGCGACGACGAGGTCGGTCATCCGCCCTGCACCGCCGTCACGATCTCGACGACGTCGCCGTCGGCCAGCGGGGTGCGGTCATGGTCGGCGCGCCGCACGACGACGCCGTTGAGCGCGACCGCGTGGCCGGCCGGGTCGCCGACCGTGCGGGCGACGAGGGCGGCGACGGTCGTGGCGTCGGTCGGGGTGGGTTCACCGTTGAGCGCGAGCAGGGGCACGGGTGTCTCCTTCGGCGGTGGGCTGGTCGGGGGTGGGCTGGTCGGGGGTGGGCTGGTCGGGGGTGGGCTGGTCGGGGGTCTCGGTGGCGGCGAGCAGGTGCGCGAAGCGGCGGGGGTCGAGCGCGGGCTCGGGTGGGACGTCGTGCTCCACCTGGTCGGCCACGAGGCCGGCCACGAGCGGCGCGAGGAGCACCCCGTGGCGGAACAGCCCGGCGGCGAGGAGCACCCGGGGGCCGCCGCCCGCGTCGGTCGGTCCCGGCGCGGGACCCACGAGCGGCAGGTGGTCGGGGGTCGCGGGCCGGTCGCGGGCGGTGGCCTCGACGAGCTCGGCACGCTCGAACCCGGGCAGCAGCGTGCGCGCGGCGTCGAGCAGGCGGAGGACGCCGCCCGCGGTGACGACCGGCGGGGCGTCGTGCTCCTCCGACGTGGCACCGACGACGACCTCCACGGGGACCGGGGCACCGCCCGGCCGCAGCGGGCCCGCCGGACCGCGCGGCACGACGTACACCGGCTCCCCCCGCACCCACCCGCGCACCACGGCGGCCGGCGGGTCGTCGGTGCGGAGGCGCAGCACCTCGCCGCGCACCCCGCGCACGAGCGGGGTCCACGGCGCCGGGAGGACGGCACCGGTGGCGACGACCTCGACGTCCGGGCGGAAGCCGTCCGGCACGGTGGGCGCCACGGGCAGACGCGCCCGCAGCGCGGCGACCACGGCCCGCGGGTCGACCGCGTGGTCGTCGGGGAGGTGGAGGCCGCCAGCCACGCGTCCGAGGGTGGGTTCGCGGCGGCGCAGCTCCGCGGCGGTCCACGGCTCGGCGCGTCGACCGAGGCTCGCGAGCAGCGCCGCCTGCCGCTCGACCTGCTGGAGGTCGCCGTGGTCGTGGCCGACGAGCAGCGTGCCGCGCGGGTGGAGGTCGACGCCGAGACGCGCCGCCCAGCGGGGCCACTCCCCCGCGCTCCGCACGCCCAGGTCGAGCAGGGCCTCCTCGCCCCACCACACCTCGGCGGACGGGCTCAGCATGCCGGCGGCGGCGTACGACGCGCCCGTGCCCGGTGACGGGTCGACGACGCGCACGGCGTGACCGCGGCGGGCGAGCTCGTCCGCGACCGCGAGGCCCACGATGCCGGCGCCGCGCACGAGCACGCTCGCCCGGTCGTCCGCGGGCATCAGAGGGCTCCGAGCAGGGCCCCCGCGGCGTCGAGGGGATCGGGTTGTCGCCACACGGAGCCGATGACGGCGACGCCGTGGGCGCCCGCGGCGACCGCGGCGCGGGCGAGGTCGGGCGTGATGCCACCGATGGCGACGAGCGGGAGCACGCCGGCGGCGCGGGTGACGGCGTCGACGCCGAGCGGGTCGGGCAGGCCGGCCTTCGAGGTGGTGGCGGCGACGGGTCCGAAGCCGGCGTAGTCGGCGCCGGCCGCCCGCGCCGCGACCACCGCGTCGCGGTCGCGGCAGGTGGCGCCGACGAGGAACCCGGGCGGGGCGAGACGGTCGGCGATCGCCCGGGCGGACGCCACGGGCAGGTCGTCGGCACCGAGGTGCACGCCGTCGGCCCCGGCCGCGAGGGCGACGTCGAGGCGGTCGTTCACGAGCACCCGGGCACCGGCGGGACGCGCCGCTGCGAGGACCGCGGTGGTGAGGGCCAGGAGCTCGGCGGTCGTCCCGTCCTTGGCACGGACCTGGAAGCCGACGGCCCCCGGGGACCCTGCCGGGCTGGCGCCGCCGACGGCGGCCAGCGGCCCGACGAGGTCGAGGGGGTCGGACGGGGCGACGATGATCGTCAGGCGCGGCACTCCGGTGGCCGCGCCGCTGCGCACAGCGGACACGAGAACGCTCCTCACTTCCTGCGCCGGCATGACCCGGATCAGGTTCGACGGTCGGAGCGGCCTCAGCCCCATCTCAGCCCACTGCCGTGGACTCCCGTGGTGGAATGCCCGCCACCGTACGCGGCTCGTCCCGCGGCCTGTCAAGGGCCGGTGTCCGCCGCGTCGCCCCAGGGCGTACGGCTCGAAGTGAGGTGAGCCTTACCAGGGGACGACCGGACGACGGGGCTACGGTGCGTGTCCGTGAGCACCTCCGGACTCCCCGCCCCGGGCGACGACTTCCGCTACTCCGACCTCCTCCCGATCGGGCCGGACACCACGCCGTACCGGTTGGTGACGACCGAGGGCGTCAGCACGATCGAGGTCGACGGGCAGACCTTCCTCAGGGTCGCGCCGGAGGCGATCCGCCGGCTCACCGCCGAGGCCATGCACGACATCTCGCACTTCCTCCGACCGGCGCACCTGGCGCAGCTGCGGAAGATCATCGACGACCCCGAGGCGAGCGGGAACGACCGCTTCGTCGCGCTCGACCTGCTCAAGAACGTGAACATCTCCGCCGGCGGCGTGCTGCCGATGTGCCAGGACACGGGCACGGCGATCGTCATGGGCAAGAAGTCCGAAGGTGTGCTGACGGGCATCGACGACGGCGAGGCGATCAGCGCGGGCGTCTATGACGCCTACACGCAGCTGAACCTCCGCTACTCGCAGCTCGCCCCGCTGACGACGTACGAGGAGAAGAACACCGGCACCAACCTGCCGGCGCAGATCGAGATCTACTCGACGCCGCAGACGTCGGGGAAGCCGGAGTACAAGTTCCTCTTCATGGCGAAGGGCGGCGGCTCGGCCAACAAGTCGTTCCTGTTCCAGGAGACGAAGGCGATCCTCAACCCGAAGCGGCTGCTCGAGTTCCTCGACGAGAAGATCCGCTCGCTCGGCACGGCCGCGTGCCCGCCCTACCACCTCGCCGTCGTCATCGGCGGCACGAGCGCGGAGTTCGCGCTGAAGACGGCGAAGTACGCCTCGGCGCACTACCTCGACGACCTCCCCACGGAGGGCTCGATGGCCGCCCACGGGTTCCGCGACACGGAGCTCGAGGAGGAGGTCTTCAAGCTGACGCAGGGCTTCGGCATCGGTGCGCAGTTCGGCGGCAAGTACTTCTGCCACGACGTCCGCGTCGTCCGCCTCCCCCGCCACGGTGCGTCGTGCCCCGTCGCGATCGCGGTGTCGTGCTCGGCCGACCGTCAGGCGCTCGGCAAGATCACGCCCGAGGGTGTCTTCCTCGAGCAGCTCGAGACGGACCCGGCGCAGTACATGCCCGACGCCGGCACCGCCGAGGACATCGAGGGCGGCGAGGTCGTCGCCGTCGACCTCAACCGGCCGATGAGCGAGATCCTGGCGCAGCTGTCGCAGTACCCCGTCAAGACGCGCCTCTCGCTGACCGGGCCGCTCGTCGTCGCGCGCGACATCGCGCACGCGAAGATCCAGGAGCGCCTGGACGCCGGCGAGGAGATGCCGGACTACCTGAAGAACCACCCCGTCTACTACGCCGGCCCGGCCAAGACGCCCGAGGGCATGGCGTCGGGCTCGTTCGGCCCCACGACGGCGGGACGCATGGACTCCTACGTGAAGTCGTTCCAGGCCGCGGGCGGATCGATGGTCATGCTCGCCAAGGGCAACCGCTCGAAGCAGGTCACCGAGGCGTGCAACGAGCACGGCGGCTTCTACCTGGGCTCCATCGGCGGCCCCGCCGCCCGGCTCGCGCTGGACTGCATCAAGAGCCAGGAGATCATCGAGTACCCCGAGCTCGGCATGGAAGCGGTCTGGAAGATCGAGGTCGAGGACTTCCCCGCCTTCATCGTGGTCGACGACAAGGGCAACGACTTCTTCACGGACCCGTCCGGTGCCGTGACCGTGCCGTTGAGCGGGATCCGGGTGCGCTCGCGCGAGAGGTGAGCTCGCCCGCTCTTCCGGTCCGGACGCGTCAGGGCGTCTCGAGCGCCGCGAGGTAGCGGCGCGTCATGATGGCCTGCGCCGTCGACGTGAGCGGACCGCCGAGGCGCGCCAGCCGGGACGCCGGTCGGGAGAACGCATCGACGGTGAAGCGCACGACGCCGTCGTCCGCGATCGACAGCACGAACGCCTCCTCCCCCTCCTCGGGGTGCCCGGGCAGCGTCCCGTAGGCGAACCCGCGACGGTCGTCCTCGTCCACGACGTCGACGATCCGCACCGGTGCGTCGACCCCGACGAACCCCAGGACGGGTAGCGCGAGCCGCACGACCGCCACCGTCCCGACGGTGAGGCTGCCGCCGTCGGCCCGTACGGCGGCACCCGACCGCCGCTGCACCTGCCAGTCGTCGAGCGCCGCGACCGCCGCCTCGAAGTGGTCGCGGCCGTGACCGACCACGCGCGCCGCGCGCAGGCGGTGGTAGCCGGGCGGCGGTTCCTCCCCGTCGAGCGTGGTGCCGAGCCGGTCGGCGAGGTAGGTCAGCTCGGCCGCGCGCAGCCGCGCGGCCTCGGAGTCGTCGAGCGGTCGGAGCGTGCGAGCGCGGCGGGACACGCCTGCGATGGTGCCACGGGGGTGGTGCCCGACGGATCGCCAGCGGTCGTGGGCTCAGGGGGCGAAGCGCGCGGCGACGACCCGCAGGAAAGAGACAGGCGTGCGGACCTCGTCGTACGACGCTACGTGGGGAGCGTCGAGGAGGAGCAACGCCCGGGGAGGGATGCCGACAGCACGGACGACGTCCACGAGCGGGTCCGTCACGCCGCCATGAACGGGCCAGCGAGACCCGCACTGCTCGGTGTCGCCCGGCTCGGGGTCGCCCTGCTCGGTGGAACGGAGCCAACCGTCCCAGGTCCGCACGCGTCGATGCCCCGCCATCTGGACGTCGGCACGCGCTGTGCCGGGCCCCCGCTCGAGGAGTACCACGGTGTCGCCGCCAGCAGCGCTGGCAGCGAGGTCCCGGACGTGGGCGGGGTCGGTGTCGCTTCGGCTCCCCCACTGATAAGCATCCCACCCGGCGTCGAGCGTCGTGAGCTGCACGCTCCGGCCCCAGCGCGACGATGCGTCGACGGACCGCCTCCGTCTGCGCGTCGTGCTGCGGTGGAGCAGCACGGCACGGTCGGGATCGGGGGGACGAGTGGGCGGAAGTCGTGGAAGGAGAAACCCGAGCCGGTCCGCCAGTCCCGCGACGTCGCCGCAGCTGGACTCCAACGCGTGCTCGACGGCGGAGGCCGCGTCTTGTTGCTGGATCTCCCGGGCAAGCTGAGTGCCGCGGCCGGGAACGTCGCCGAACAGTCGCACGAGGACGTTCGCCACTCCCCGCTGGGTGGCGCCGCCCGGCGGACTGGCGACCGGGATGCGCTGGGCCCGTACTCCCCCGGCGCGAAGGTCGACGCGGAATCCGGGGACCACGTCGTCGTCACCGTCGCCCGTGCCCACTGCCCACTTCTCGTTGATCACGATCGTGTCGGGCGCGCCGGGGAGCACGCACGTATCGAGAAGCGACCGCGGGATCCGATCCGTCGCGTCGGCGACGTCCGGGCCCCACACGCAGATCCAGCCGTGGCGGCTCGGGCCCAGCTCGAACCAACCCGACGGCCCCAGCGCAGCAGCAACCGCCTCCTGGGAAGCAGCGACGACGGCGAGCACGAAGTCATTGAACCCCGTGACAGCGATGCGTTGGCCGTGGGCGACGTACCCGAGGGCAACGTCACTCGCGACGGGTGAAGCGGACCTTGCCGGTGCCGAGTCGTTCGACGAGGTAGAGCGGGTCGTGGATCTGGTGGTGGTGTTGGTCGCAGAGGAGGCAGCCGTCGTCGACGTTGGTGTGGCCGCCGGCTGACCATGGGGTGAGGTGGTGGGCGTGGCACTGGTGGGGTGGTCGGTTGCAGCCCTCGGCGACGCAGCCGCCGTCGCGGATGGCCATGGCGAGACGCATGGCTCTGGTGTGGAAGCGGGCGGTGCGGCCGAGGTCGAGGACCTCGCTGTTGGTGCCGAGGACGGCGGGGATGATCCCCGCTTCGCAGGCGAGGCGTCGGGCTTCGCCTGCGCTGAGGGTGCCGCCGGTGTCCAACGATGCGGCCGCCAGACCATCGAGCAGTGACTCGAGCGTCATGGTGACGACGACGGTGGCTCCGGTGCCGCCCGTGGCCGGGAGGTCTTTCTGGTCGAGCATCTCCAGCAGCTGCTGGAATGCCTGGCCGTACCGCTCCGGCGTCGGGCGGCCGGTGACGAACCGCTGGTCGGGGTCGTCGTTGGTGTTGAGGTGCTGGGGGGCGGCGTAGGCGTCGAGGGCTTTGCGGAGCATGGCGCCGTGGAGCTCGGGCAGCGTGAACCGTCCGTGGATCTTGCCGTGGCCGTCGGAGACCATGCTGAGCCGGGAGGCCGAGCGTGCTTCGCGTTCCTCCTTCTCCAGCAGCGCGGCCTCGTGGGCTTCGCCGACCTCGGGAGCGATGACCGTGAGGATCTTCTTGCCCACGGCTCGCAGGGCCTTGGCGTCGTGGTCGGTGGCAAACCCGACGAGCGTCTCCTCTGCCTGCAGCCGTAGCTCGTCGGGGAGCTCGTCGGGGAGCGCGTCGAGCGCCCTGACGATGACGTCGGCCTGCTCGGTGTCCACCCTCCCGGCCTCGCAGGCCGGTGCCAGGTGTGTGTCGCACCGACCAGCCAGAGCGTCACCGATCCTCGCGAACCGATAGGCATCGCGACGGGTCACGGCGCTCGCGTTCGCCAACCACACCGCAGCGGTCGACGCACCGTTCTGCCGGTGGAGCTCGACCTCCTCGGCGTGCTGCACCAACACCGCGACCAGCGCCGACGCGCGGGCGACGAGCCGGTGCGCGTCGACCAACGCGATCCCGGTCTGCGGTGCACTCAACCACCCGAGCCCGGTCCGCCCATCGTCCGCGAGAACGGCCGTGGCCACCCGGATCGCCTCCAGCACCGGATGCCCCACATCGACCGCACCCGCACCCGCACCGGGACTCGAGGCGACACCCGGCACCACCCACCCAGGCTCAGGCTCCGCGGCCGGCTCAGGCGCGTCGTACCCCCTCTCGTCACGCCCGACGATCCGGCACCCCCGCGTTGCCTCCGCAGGCCACTCACCCGTGGTGAACGCGTGCTCCAACCAGTCGGGATCGGGCAGATCGACCAAGAAGTCGGCAGGCGGCTCCGGCACCGGTGGCCCGAAGCCACCGGCGTCACCCGTTGAGCCGACCCCCGTCATGGCCACCACTCAACCCCAGCCCACCGACAGTTCTCGCCGATGATCAACAGGCCCCAGGTCGGACGACCTCAACGGGCGCGGGCGTCCTCCCGAACGGGCGCCTCGTCGTGGGTGTCCCGACGCGAACCCGCGACCACCGCGTCGACCGACAAACGACCCGGGCCGACCGCGGCCAGCACGAGACCGAGCACGCCGAGCACCGCGACGAGCTCCCAGCCGCCCTCGGAGACGAAGACGGTGGTACCGCGGTGCGCGAACCAGAACGCCCCGGCGAGGACGGCGGCCACGAGCACCCCGGCGACCGGCGTGAGGAGACCGAGCAGCAGCAGCGCTCCGCCGACCAGCTCGACACCGGCGGTGAACGTGGCGGCGGCGTCGGGGAGCGGCACCCCCATGGCGCCGAAGCCTTGACCGGTGGCGTCGAGGCCGTTGGTCGATACCTTCTGCCAGCCGTGGGCGACGAGCACGACACCGGTGACGAGGCGGGCCAGCAGGAGCGCGACGTCCTGGAGGACAGCGGGCGCGGGCGTAACGAGACTGCGGAACACGAGAACCTCCGAGATAGGTTGACGATTCAAGCGACGACGGTAGCGAGCGCACCCAACCGTGGGCGATCTGCCCGGTAGCGGCCGCGTAAAAGCGTTCGATCCTTGCGTGCCCGATGGTGCAGGGTTCGCGCCATGGGTCAGTCCTCCAAGGTCGTCCGTCGCCTGACGCGGGCGCGCGAGAAAGACAGGGCCGTCCGGCTGCGGTTCCGAGGTCGCCGGCGGCCCACGTGGACGTACGTGCTGGGGCTCACCGACACGTGGGTCGTCGCGCACACCCTGGCCGACGGGTACTTCCTGGACGACGTGGCGCTCTTCCGCCTGCGGGACGTCGAGGGTGTGGACAAGGATCCTGTCCCCGACTTCACGCGGCGGGCGGTCACCGGCCTCGGAACGCCGGTGAGCCGCCTCGACGTCGATCCGAAGGCGTCGCTGGACACCTTGCTGCGCCTGGTCGTGGCACGCGGGGAGCTGGTGATGCTCCACCAGCGCGTGGCTCCCGGCTACCTGCGGGCAGAGGTCGGGACGATCCTCCAGACGGGCGAGAAGCATCTCGTGCTCCATGCGATGGACGGCGACGGGACCTGGGCGGCCGGGCCCGGACGGCGCCGGCTCCGTCGGATCGAGGCTGTCAGCGTCGGAGGTCGCTACCTCAGCGCACTCGAGCGCTTCGGCGACCCGCATCCCCACCCCTAGGCTCGCCCCGTGGACCCCACCGACTCGCACGTCGCCCGCGCCACCTCACCCCGCGGCGAGGTCGTGCTCCGCCGTCGCGAGGACGGTGCGCACGAGCTGCGCGTCAACGGCGTCTTCGTCATGGACACCGTCGAGACCACGAGCGAGCGTCTCCTCGCCGAGGCCGCGCTCGCGCAGGTCGAGCGACCGGAGCGGGTGCTCGTCGGCGGTCTCGGGCTCGGCTTCACCGCGCACGCCGTGCTCGCCGACCGGCGCGTGACCCACCTCGACGTCGTCGAGATCGAGCCGGCCGTCGCCGCCTGGATGCGCGACGGCACCGTGCCCCACGGCCCGGCCCTGCTCGCCGACGCACGGATCCGGGTCGTCGAGGCCGACGTGGCCACGGTGCTCGAGGAGGCACCGGACGCGTCGTACGACCTCGTCCTCCTCGACGTCGACAACGGCCCCGACAACCTCGTGCACGGTGACAACGCGGCGCTCTACACCGCCCCGGCGCTCGGTGTCGTCGCCCGCGTGCTCCGCCCCGGTGGCACCGTCGTCGTCTGGTCCGCCGCGCGCTCCCCCGCCCTCACCACCGCCCTCACCGACGTCTTCGGCGCGGCCGAGGAGCGGGAGGTCGAGGTGCCCGCCCACGGACGGGTCGGCGCCTACTGGCTCCACCTCGCCCGGCGCTGAGGCGGGCGGAGCCGACCCCCACCGCCGCGGGCGTAGCCTCGGCAGCATGGCTGACGACCGCAACCAGAACCAGGACCAGTTCCGTGTCGAGCACGACTCCATGGGCGAGGTGCAGGTCCCTCGCGCGGCGCTCTGGCGGGCGCAGACGCAGCGGGCGATCGAGAACTTCCCGATCTCGGGCACCACCCTGGAGCGTCGTCACATCCAGGCGCTCGCGCTCGTCAAGGCCGCGGCCGCGGGCGTGAACGTCGACCTGGGCGTCATCACCCCCGAGCAGGGCGAGGCGATCCAGGGCGCCGCCGCGGTCATCGCCTCCGGTGACGTCGACGCCGACTTCCCGCTCGACGTCTTCCAGACGGGCTCGGGCACCAGCTCGAACATGAACACCAACGAGGTCATCGCCTCCCTGGCCGCCCGTGCCGGCGTCGAGGTGCACCCCAACGACCACGTCAACGCCAGCCAGTCGAGCAACGACGTCTTCCCGACCTCCATCCACGTCGCCGCCACGCTCGCCGTCGTCGAGGACCTCGTCCCCGCCCTCGACGTGCTCGCCACGTCGCTCGAGGTCAAGGCCAGCGAGTTCGCCGGTCTCGTGAAGTCGGGCCGCACCCACCTCATGGACGCCACCCCGGTGACGCTCGGCCAGGAGTTCGGGGGGTACGCCGCGACCGTCCGCTACGCAGCCGAGCGCCTCGGCGCGGTGCTGCCCCGCGTGCGCGAGCTGCCCCTGGGCGGCACCGCCGTCGGCACGGGCATCAACACGCCCCCCGGCTTCGCCGCGGCCGCCATCACCGCGCTGTCCGAGGCGACGGGCCAGCCGTTCACGGAGGCGCGCGACCACTTCGAGGCCCAGGGCACGCGGGACTCGCTCGTCGAGCTCTCGGGCGTGCTGCGCACCATCGCGGTGGGCTACACGAAGATCTGCAACGACCTGCGCTGGATGAGCTCGGGCCCGACCACCGGCCTCGCCGAGATCCACCTGCCCGACCTGCAGCCGGGGTCCTCGATCATGCCGGGCAAGGTGAACCCCGTGCTGCCCGAGGCGACCCTCATGGTCGCGGCCCAGGTGATCGGCAACGACGCCGCGATGACCGTCGCGGGCCTGTCGGGCAACTTCGAGCTCAACGTGATGCTGCCCGTCATGGCGCGCAACGTGCTCGAGTCGATCCGCCTGCTCTCGACCTCGTCGGTGCTCCTCGCTGAGCGCTGCATCGACGGCATCACCGCGGACACCGACCGCATGCTCCGGTACGCCGCCTCCTCGCCCTCCGTCGTCACTCCGCTCAACAAGCACATCGGCTACGAGGCCGCCGCGAAGGTCGCGAAGAAGGCGCTGGCCGACGGCGCCACGATCCGCGAGACGGTGCTCGCGCTGGGCTACGTCGAGCGGGGCGAGCTCACCGAGGAGCAGCTGGACGCGGCGCTGGACCTGGAGTCGATGACCCACCCGTGATCCGGTAGCGGGTGACCCGCGAGGAGTTGCCCACCACCGCGATCGACGAGGCGTTGTGGAGCAGCGCGGCGAGGACGGGCGAGAGCCCGCCGCCCGCGCTGACCACGAGCCCGACGGCGTTGACCGCGATCGACATGCCGTAGTTCTGCTGGATGACGTCGACGGCCCGCCGGGAGAGGTCCCGCAGGTCGAGCAGGCGGTGCAGGTCGTCGCCGACCAGGGCCACCTGGGCCGTCTCCAGGGCCACGTCGGTGCCCCCGAGACCCATCGCGATGCCGACGTCGGCGAGCGCGAGGGCCGGGGCGTCGTTGGTGCCGTCGCCGACCATCGCGACGGTGTAGCCCTCCGCCCGCAGCGCTCCGACGAGGTCCTGCTTCTCCTCGGGCATCACCTGGGCCCGCCACTCGGTGATGCCGAGCTCCGCGGCGACCGCGGCCGCCGTCTGCGGGTGGTCGCCGGTCAGCATGACGATGCGTTCGACCCCGTCGGCCCGCAGTGCGTCGATGACGTCCCGGGCCTCGGGCCGCACCGTGTCGCGCAGGCTGACGAGCCCGGTCAGCTGCCCGTCGACGGCCAGCAGCAGCGGGGTCTCGGCCTCCCGCTGGAGGCGGGTGACCCAGCGCGCGGCGTCCTCCCCGACCGCCACCCCCTCGCGCGCCAGCAACGTGTCGCTGCCGAGCAGGAGGGTGCGTCCGTCGGCGCGCGTGCGCATGCCGAGACCGAGCAGCACCTCGCACTCCTCGTGCTCCGGGATCGCGATGTGACGCTCCTCGGTGGAGCGCACCACGGCCTGCGCGAGCGGGTGGCGGGAGTGGATCTCGGAGCTCGCCACGTAGGCCAGCACCTGCTCGGGGGACCACGCGTCGTCGAAGGACACCACGTTGGTGACCACCGGCCGGCCCACCGTGAGCGTCCCCGTCTTGTCGAAGACCACCGCGTCGACCCGGGCGGCCGCCTCGAGGTGCGAACCGCCCTTGACCAGGATCCCCCGCCGCGCCCCGTTGCCGATGGCGGCGCTGATCGCGGTGGGCGTGGCCAGGCCGACCGCGCAGGGGCACGCGACGAGCAGCATGGTCATGGCGCGCCGCACGTCGCGGGTCACCAGGAACGTCGCCCCGGCCAGCGCGAACGACGCGGGCACGAACCGACGCGAGAAGCTCTCACCCACGGTCTGGATGGGCGCGCGGTCCTCCTGGGCCAGCTCGACGCGCGTGATGATGCGACCGATGGCGGTGTCGCGACCGACCGCGGACGCGCGCACCACCAGCCGACCCTTCATGAGCACGCTGCCGGCGTGCACCCGCGTGCCGGTCGCCACGGAGACGGGCAGCGTCTCGCCCGTGATGGCGGACTGGTCGAGCACGCCGTCGCCCTCGACGACCACGCCGTCGACCGGGATCGCGACGTGCTCGTGGACGACGACCTCGTCCCCCACCGCCAGGCGGTCGATGTCGACCAGCGCCTCGGTGCCGTCGGCCGCCCGCACCCAGGCGTCGGCCTGGGTGCCGGTCAGCAGGTCGCGGATGGCGTTGCGGGTGCGGCGCAGCGTCAGGTCCTGCAGGTACTCCCCGATGTTGAGCAGCCACAGCACCGTCAGCGCGACCACGTTCTCCCGCAGCACGAGGCTCGCCAGGGTCGCGGCGGAGACCAGCGCGTCGGTTCCGGCGGCCCGGCCGCCGGCGAGGCTGCGGAGGCCGCCGCGGAGGAACGGGTAGCCCGTGAAGATCGTGACGCCGGTCGCGAACGTCCGGCTCGTCGGCCCCAGCACGGGCGGCCGGCGCAGCACGTAGCGGCGGCCTCCGAGGAGCAGCAGTGCCGCGCCGCCGACCACCATGCGGGCCAGGTCGCCGTTCGACACCTCCGCGGAGCGCGGCAGCCGCGCCGGGACGGCCGGGGCCGCCGCCGCAGCGGCGGCCGCGATCGCGTCCGCCACCGCAGCCACGTCGCAGCGTCCCGGCCGGAACCACACGACGACGGCGCCGGTGCGGGGGAAGGCGTGGACGGCGCGCACACCCTCGACGAGGTCGACCGCGTTCTCGACCGCCACCGCACGGGCGTCGGAGTGCCGGATGCCGGCGACCGCGAAGCGGACCCGACCGGCGCCCTCCGCCAGCGCGACCTGCTCCACCCCCGGCACGACGGTGCCGCTGCGGACCGTCACGAGCTCAGTGCTCGTGCCCGTGGCCCAGGTCGGCACCCGGCGGCGGCGCCTGCTCGCCCACCCGTTCGCGGGCCTCGGCGACGATGTCGCCCGTCGCGAGCCGCACGCGCTCGGCGCCGGCCTCGAGGTGACGCTTGCCCTTCAGCCCCAGCGCGACGGCACCGACGGCGCCCTCGCGCACGGCGCCGGAGTCCGCAGCCTTCTTCACCCCGTCCCAGGCGGCAGCGCCGACCAGTCCGGTGACGAGGGTCGAGCCCACCTTGCCCAGCAGCGCGATCATGAGGGTCCTCTCGGGTCGGGAGCCGCCACCTTAGCGGGAACGGTTCTCAAGAAGCGACGTGGCGCCCGCCACGCAGCCTAGATCGCTACGGTCGCCCCGTGACCGATCTCCTGACCGGGTTGACCAGCGGCACGCACGCCACGGTGCGGGTGCACGTCGACACGACGACGTGGACGTACGACGAGCTGCTCGGCGCCGCGGCGGCCGCCGGTGCCCGGCTCGCGCCGTACCGTCGGGTCGCCGTCCACGCCACGCCGACGGCGACGACGGTGGTCGCCGTCGTCGCGGCCGTGCTCGCGGGCGTCGAGGTGGTGCCCGTGCCGCCCGACGCGGGACGGCGCGAGCTGGCCCACCTGCTCACCGACTCCGGTGCCGAGGCGTGGGCGGGCCCGGTCCCGGACGACCGCGTCGCCGGCCTCCCGGTGGTCGCGGTCGATCCCGACGCACGCGCGCCGCACGCGCCGCGCACCGTGCCCGGTGACGCCACCGCGATGATCGTCTACACGTCCGGCACCACCGGCCTGCCGAAGGGCGTCGTGCTGTCGCGGCGGGCCGTCGCCGCCGGGCTCGACGCACTCGCCGACGCGTGGGCATGGGACGCGCGGGACGTGCTCGCCCACGGCCTGCCGCTCTTCCACGTGCACGGGCTCGTGCTCGGGGTGCTCGGCGCGCTCCGTCTCGGCTGCGGCCTGCGGCACGTCGGGAAGCCGACCCCCGCGGCGTACGCCGACGCCGTCCGCCACGGCGCGACCGTGCTCTTCGGCGTCCCGACCCTGTGGTCCCGCATCGCCGCCGCCCCCGAGGAGGCGGCGGCGCTGCGGCCCGCGCGGCTGCTCGTGTCCGGCAGCGCCCCCCTCCCCGCCCCGGTCTTCGACCGCCTGCGGGAGCTCACCGGGCACGGGGTGGTGGAGCGCTACGGCATGTCGGAGACCCTGGTGACGCTGGCGACCCGCGCGGACGCCGAACCCCGCGCCGGCTGGGTCGGCGTGCCCGTCGCCGGTGTCGAGACGCGCCTGCGGGACGAGGACGGCGGGCCGGTGCCCCACGACGGCGAGTCCGTCGGCGGGCTCGAGGTGCGCGGCCCGTCCCTGCTCGACGGCTACCTCGGGCGACCCGACGCCGACGCCGCCGCGTGGACGGCCGACGGCTGGTTCCGCACCGGCGACGTCGCCGTCGTCGACCCGGCGGGCTGGCACCGCATCGTCGGGCGCGCTTCGGTCGACCTCATCAAGTCGGGCGGGTACCGCATCGGGGCCGGCGAGGTCGAGACCGTGCTGCTCGGGCACCCCGCCGTGAGCGAGGTCGCCGTCGTCGGGATCCCCGACGCCGACCTCGGCCAGCGGGTGGTGGCGCACGTCGTGCTCCGGGACGGGTACGCCGCGGGCGACGCCCTCGCCGCGGAGCTCGTCGCCCACGTCGGGACGGAGCTCAACGGGCACAAGCGGCCGCGGGAGGTGCGGTTCGTCGCGGGCCTGCCCCGCACCGCCCTGGGCAAGGTGCAGAAGGCGGCGCTCAGCGCCGGGTGACGCGCACCCGTCGGCGGCTCAGTACCAGTTGTTGGCCTGGCTGTGCGCCCAGGCCGAGCACGGGGTGCCGTAGCGGTTCTCGATGTAGCCGAGGCCCCACCGGATCTGGGTGACGGCGTTCGTCTCCCAGTCGGCACCCTCGGACGACATCTTCGAGCCCGGCAGCGCCTGCGGGATGCCGTAGGCCGAGGAGGTCGGATTGTCGGCGTCCACGCGCCACCCCGACTCCTTCGTCCACAGCGAGTCGAGGCAGCTCCACTGGTCCTGGCCGAACCCGGCCTCGGCCAGGAGCAGCTGGCCCAGCTCGCGGGGGGCGAGGTCGGAGCCGTTCTCCTGCTGCGTGACGGCGGGGCCGGCCTCGACCGAGAGCGCGACCGCCTTGGTGGGGTCGGTGGCGCTGCGGGTGTCGGAGCGCGACACGGTGGTGTCGGCGTCGCGGTCGGCCAGCAGCGCCTCGACCTCGGCGTCGCGGGGGGCCGCGGCGGTGTCGGCGGAGTCGGCCGCCTCGGCGGCGGACGCCGCAGCCAGCTGGCCGTCGGCGGTCTCGCCGGAGGCACCCGACGCGAGGACGCCGCCACCGACGACGACACCGGTCGTCGCGGCGGCGACGGAGGTCAGGACCACGCCGGAGCGGAGCGCCTTCGCGGGGTCGACGGGCAGCACCGCCCGCCCGGGGGCGCGGTGCTTGGCCTTGCGGTGCTTCGGTTCGTGCTTCGTCAAGAGTCGAGTTCTCACGTGAGGGGACGTGTGGACCGCGTGCCAGGGTGCCCGATGGCCCCGAGGGAGGCAAACCGGGGATCCCCAGGACTTGCCCGATCGGACAGGTCCCGGGGGTCCCCGGCAGGGACGGGCGAGCCCGTCAGAGCACCACGTTCTCCAGCATCTCCGTCACGAGGGCCGCGATGGGCGAGCGCTCGGACCGCGTGAGCGTGACGTGCGCGAACAGCGGGTGGCCCTTCAGCTTGTCGACCACCGCCACGACACCGTCGTGGCGCCCGACGCGCAGGTTGTCGCGCTGCGCCACGTCGTGCGTCAGCACCACCTTGGAGTTCGCGCCGATGCGCGAGAGCACCGTCAGCAGCACGTTGCGCTCGAGCGACTGCGCCTCGTCGACGATCACGAAGGCGTCGTGCAGGGAGCGGCCGCGGATGTGGGTCAGCGGGAGCACCTCGAGCATCCCGCGGGCCAGGACCTCCTCGATCACGTCGCGCGAGGTCACCGCCCCGAGCGTGTCGAAGACCGCCTGGGCCCAGGGCGACATCTTCTCGTTCTCGCTGCCCGGGAGGTATCCCAGCTCCTGGCCCCCGACGGCGAAGAGCGGGCGGAAGACGACGACCTTCTTGTGCTGCTGCCGCTCCAGCACCGTCTCCAGCCCCGCACAGAGCGCGAGGGCCGACTTGCCGGTGCCGGCGCGTCCGCCGAGGGAGGCGATGCCGACCTCGGGGTCGAGCAGCATCTCGAGGGCGATCCGCTGCTCGGCCGAGCGACCGTGGAGCCCGAACGCCTCCCGGTCGCCGCGCACGAGGTGGATCCGCTTGTCCGCGCCGACGCGGCCCAGCGCCGTACCCCGGTCGGAGAGGAGCACGAGGCCCTGGTGGCACACGAGGTCGGGGCGCACGCCGTCGACGGTCGGGACGTCGACGACGCCCGCGTCGTACAGGTCGTCGAGGAGCTCGGCGGTGACGTCGAGCTCCGCCATGCCGGTGTAGCCGGTGTCGGAGTCGGAGATGGTCTCGCCGCGGTACTCCTCCGCGTCGAGCCCGACCGCCGACGCCTTGATCCGCATCGGGAGGTCCTTCGACACGAGCGTGACGGTGTGGCCCTCGTTGGCGAGGTTGCGTGCCACCGCCAGGATCCGCGTGTCGTTGTCGCCGAGACGGAAGCCCGACGGGAGCGACTGCGGGTCGGTGTGGTTCAGCTCCACCCGCACGGTGCCGCCGAGCGAGCCCACCGGTACCGGCTCGTCGAGCCGACCGTGGGAGACGCGCATCTCGTCGAGGGTGCGCAGCGCGGTGCGGGCGAAGTACCCCAGCTCGGGGTGGTGACGCTTGCCCTCCAGCTCGGTGATGACCACCACCGGGAGGACCACCTCGTGCTCGTCGAACCGGCGCAACGCACCGGGATCGGCCAGCAGGACGCTGGTGTCGAGAACGTAGGTGCGGACGGACGTGGTGCGCGTCGGGTTCGAGGCCACGGTCTACCCCTCACGAACCGGCACGCGCACTCGTCGTCCCGGCCCTAGCTCCAGCGGTTGGACTCCAGGCACGCCCGAAGACGGGAGTGCCCGCCTCCTCCCGCGCGGCAGCAGCGCCACACGGTGCGGTCGTGAACGATCACGAACGGGCCTCCTCGAGTTCGGCGGGCTTCCCCACCCGCCGATGCCGTGGACGCTACTCCTGCTCCACAGCGCGACACGGGAGGTCGGGGAAGTCCTTCGTGAACGTCGTGTTACGAGCGGACGACCCGACGTACGGCGAGGGTCAGCGCCCGGTCCGCGCCCGGTCAGCGCCCGTGGCGACGCTCGCGCTGGGCGTAGGCCCGCACGGCCCGCAGGAAGTCGACCTTGCGGAAGTCGGGCCAGAAGGCCTCGCAGAAGTAGAACTCGCTGCCCGCGCTCTGCCACAGCAGGAACCCGCCGAGGCGCTGCTCGCCCGAGGTGCGGATGACGAGGTCGGGGTCGGGCTGGCCCTTGGTGTAGAGGTGCGCGCCGATCGCGTCGACGTCGATGGTGGCGGCCACCTCGGCGAGCGGGGTGCCGCGCTCAGCGTGCTCGAGGAGCAGCGAGCGCACCGCGTCGGCGATCTCCTGCCGCCCGCCGTAGCCGACCGCGATGTTGACGAGGAACCCGTCCACGTCCGCGGTGGCCGCCTCGGCGTCCTTGAGCCGGGTGCGCACCGCGGCCGGCAGCAGGTCGAGCGCCCCGACCGGGTGGAGGCGCCAGCGGCGCTGCGCGGCGAGGCTGTCGACGGCGTCGCCGATGATCTCCAGGAGCGGCTCGAGCTCGGCGGGCTCGCGGTGCAGGTTGTCGGTGGAGAGCAGCCACAGGGTCACGACCTGCACGCCGATCTCCTCGCACCACCCGAGGAGCGGCTCGATGTTGGCCGCCCCCGCCCGGTGGCCGTGGGCGGAGTCGGCGCCGACCGCGCGGGCCCAGCGCCGGTTGCCGTCGAGCATGACGCCGATGTGGGCGGGGAGGGCGGCCGGGTCGAGGTGCTTCTCGATCCGGGCCTCGTAGACCGGGTAGAGCGCACGGCGCACCACGGTCCTCCAGCTGCGGGTCACCCGGGCGATGCTAGTGGCTCCGCGCCGCCACCCCGCAGCGTGGGTGAACTCATGCTCGTGGCGGCGGCGGGCGGTCCCGGAGCGCTTACATTGGGACGCATGAACGCCCCGACCCAGCGCCTCTCCGAGAGCATCGCGGACCTGCGTGACTCGGCGGGCCACCGCATCGACGCCGCCAGCAAGCACGTGCGCGACGCCCTGGACGAGGTGAAGCCGAAGCTGCGGGGGTGGCTGCACCTGGGCACCGCGCCGCTGACGCTGGCCGCCGGCATCGTGCTGATCGCGCTCTCACCGGACGCGACCACCCGGATCGGCTCGACGGTCTTCACGGCCTCGGCGCTCCTGCTCTTCACCGTCTCGGCGGTCTACCACCGCGGCACCTGGTCCCACGGCGTGTGGACCTTCCTGCGGCGCTTCGACCACTCCAACATCTTCCTGCTCATCGCCGGCTCCTACACCCCGTTCACGCTGCTCCTGCTCGACGGGTGGCAGCAGGAGGCCCTCCTGTGGGTCGTGTGGACGGGCGCGGTCTCCGGCGTGCTCATGAAGGTCTTCTGGGCGGGCGCACCGCGCTGGCTCAGCGCGCCGATCTACATCGCCCTCGGCTGGGCCGCCGTGTTCTTCATCCCCGACTTCGCCTCCGGGGCGGTGGACCAGTACGGCACCGGGATCGGCGTCTCGGTCTTCGTGCTCATCTGCGCCGGCGGCCTGCTCTACACGATCGGCGGGGTGGTGTACGCCCTGAAGCGACCCAACCCCTCCCCGCGGTGGTTCGGGTTCCACGAGGTGTTCCACACCTTCACCATCCTCGCGTTCGCCACGCACTACGTCGGGGTCTCGTTCGCGACGTACGCGCTCCGCTGAGCGGGACGCTCCACCTTTCTCGTTCGCCCTCTGCGGGCCCCCCGGAAGTGGTTCCATCAGTCGTGACCACTCACCCCGACCGCGTCGGCACGCCCCAGCGCGTGCTCGACGTGTGGCGCGCGGAGCTGGCGCCCGTCGCCCGGGAGTGGTCCCTCCTGCTGTCCAGCCCCGAGGTGGAGCTCAGCCACGGCGACCTCCGCCCCGGCCCCGGCGCCGGGGCGGCCACCCCGCTCCTGGTCGCCCAGGCCGTCGACCTGGGCGGGCCCGGGGGCAGCGGCGCCGACCTCGCGACCGTCCTCGACGCGGCCGCGCGCGCGGCGCGGCCCACCAGCGGGTCGGCCGACGCGGCCCTCGCCACCCTGGTCGCGCTGCTCGGCGGCGCCGAGGCGGTCAACGACCGCCTGCGCCGCGGGGGTCACCGCACCCGCTTCACCGCCGACGGCGCGAGCGTCCTCGTGCCGGGCGAGCAGGCCGAGACGATGGCGGCGCTGACGGGCAACCCCGCGTACGAGGTCGCCCTCCCGGTCTTCCTCGCCGACGCGCCCTCGGGGCTCGCGGCGTACCTCGTCGCCGACGCGGCGCTCTGGCACGCCCAGGGGTGGACGGCGACGATCCGCCAGGACGGCGGGGTGCTCGCCCTCCCCGACGACGGCGAGCTGACCGTCCACGTGCGGGCCGTGGTCGCCGCACCGCCCCCGAGCGGCGCGGAGCCGCTCCTCGACGACCCCGTGCACGCCGCCTTCGGCCGCGCCCTCACGCGGACGCTCCCACTGCTCGGCCACGGGGACCTCCGCGTCGCCCTCTGAACCAAACCTTGCGCATCATTGGCACCAAATGCCAGTGTGAGTCACGTCACCCACTCGGGGGTCGATGATCGACCCTCCCGGACGACGGGAGCTCACCCATGGCGCTCGACGACGCCACCACCGCGTTCCTCGCCCAGGCTGCGGCCGCCGGCGGACCTGCCCTCCAGGACCTCACGCCCGAGGAGGCGCGCGCCGCCAGCCGCGGCTTCATCGACCTCTACGGGCCCGGCCCCGCGGTCGCCGCGGTCGAGGAGCTGACCCTCACCGCCGCCGACGGGGTCGAGCGCCGGGGCCGCCTGCTCGTGCCCGAGGGCACGCCCCACGGCGTGGTCGTCTACCTGCACGGCGGCGGTTGGGTCGTCGACGACATCGACGGCTACGACTGCCTCGGTCGCACCCTGGCCACGCAGTCGGGCTGGGCCGTGCTGATGGTCGACTACCGCAAGGCACCCGAGGACCCCTACCCGGCAGCCGTCCACGACGCGTGGGCCGGCCTCCTCGCGGGCGACGAGCAGCGGACACGGCTCGCGGCGGAGACCGGCGCGGACCTGCGCCTCGCCGTCGCCGGCGACAGCGCCGGGGGCAACCTGGCCGCGGTCGTCGCGCAGCGGGCCGCCCGCACCGGCGCCCCTCGCGTCGACCTGCAGGCCCTCGTCTACCCCGTGACCGACCACGACACGGCCACGGTGTCCTACACCGATCCCGCCAACGCCCTGATGCTGACCCGGGAGGCCATGGAGCACTTCTGGGGCCTCTACGTGCCCGACCCGGCGCAGCGGGCTGAGCCGGACGCCTCCCCGCTCCGCGCACCCGACCTGGCGCGCCTCGACGGCCTCGCGCCGGCGCTGGTGCTCCTGCCGGAGCACGACGTGCTCCGTGACGAGGGCGAGGCCTACGCGGCGGCCCTCGACGCGGCCGGCGTGCCCGTCGACCTCCGGATCGCCCCCGGCCAGATGCACGGCTTCTTCCAGTTCGTCAACGTGCTCCCCGGAGCCGCCGACGGCATGGCGGTCGTCGTCGAGGCGCTCCACCGCGCCGCCGCGCACGGCTCCGTCCCGAGCACCCACGCCTGACCCTTCGCACCACCCACCGCTACTCGAGGAGGCGGCAGCATGCCCACATCCCCCCACGACTCCCCCCACGACTCCCCCCACGACGTCGACGCCGTCGTCGTCGGCGCCGGGTTCTCCGGCATCTACATGACCCACCAGCTGAGCCGCCGCGGCCTGTCCGTGCGCGCGTTCGAGGCAGGCTCCACGTTCGGGGGCACGTGGTTCTGGAACACCTATCCGGGCGCCCGCTGCGACTGCGGCAGCATGGAGTACTCCTTCTCCTTCGACCGCGACCTGCTCGAGAGCTGGCAGTGGTCGGAGCGCTACCCGGCGCAGCCCGAGATCCAGGCCTACCTGGAGCACGCCGCCGACCACCTCGACGTACGCCGCCACTTCACCTTCGACACGCGCGTCGAGTCGCTCGTGTGGGACGACGCGGCGTCGGTCTGGGTCGTCACCACCGACGGCGGCGAGCAGGTGCGGGCGCGCTACGCCATCACCGCCGTGGGCTGCCTGTCGACCGGTCAGACCCCCGACTTCGCCGGCATCGACGCGTTCCGGGGCGAGACCTACCACACGGCCGCCTGGCCGAAGGAGGGCGTGGACCTCACCGGCAAGCGGGTCGGCGTCATCGGGACCGGGTCGTCGGGCGTGCAGGTGATCCCCATCGTCGCCGAGCAGGCCGAGCACCTCACGGTGTTCCAGCGGACGCCCGCGTTCAGCCTCGACTGCGCCAACCGGCCCCTGCGGGAGGAGGAGCGCCGGGAGTTCATCGACAACCTGGAGACCTACCGCACCGACCGCTTCAACTACCCCGCCGGGCTGGTCACCGACGTGCTCGAGGTCAACGCGATGGACCTCGACGAGGAGGAGCGCACGCGGATCTTCGAGGAGCGGTGGGCCCGCCACCGCGCGCCCGACATCCTCATGGTCTTCCCGGACCTCTTCACCGACCGCGCGGCCAACGAGACGGCGGCGGAGTTCTTCCGCAGCAAGATCCGGGCGGTCGTCGAGGACCCCGAGCTGGCCGAGGCGCTCTCGCCGCGGACCTACCCGCTCGGCGCCAAGCGCATCACCATGGACACCGGCTACTTCCAGACCTACAACCGCGACGACGTGACCCTCGTCAGCGTCGCGGACGACCCGATCACGGGGCTCACCGAGACCGGCCTCGCCACCCGCGACCGGGAGTTCGAGCTCGACGTGGTCATCTTCGCCACGGGGTTCGACGCGATCACCGGTCCCCTGCTGGCGATGGACATCCGCGGCCGGGGCGGGCAGGCGCTGCGGGACCGCTGGGTGGACGGACCCTCGACGTACCTGGGGGTGGGCGTCGACGGCTTCCCCAACCTCTTCACGATCACCGGCCCGCAGAGCCCCAACGTGCTCACCAACGTGGTCGTGGCGATCGAGCAGCACGTGGAGTGGATCAGCGGGCTCGTCGACCACCTCGAGGCGACCGGCAGCATCGCCGAGCCGTCCGCCGAGGCCGTCAAGCAGTGGACCCACGACGCCATCGAGCTCGCCGACCAGACGCTCTACCCGGAGGGCAACTCCTGGTACACGGGCGCCAACATCCCCGGCAAGCCGCGCGTGATCATGTCCTACGTGGGCGGGGTGCCGGCGTACGTCGCGGAGTGCGACGCCGTCGCCGCCGACGGCTACCGCGGCTTCGAGCTGACGAAGGCCTGAGGGGGACGCGATGTACCGGATCACCGCCAGCTACCTCCACCCGGCCGACCCCGACGCGTTCCTGGCGCACTACCGGGGCGTGCACGACCCGTTGACCCGCACGATGCCGGGCCTCGCGTCCTTCGAGTGGGGCATCTGCGAGACGCCGGACGGGAGCACCCCGCCGTACTTCGTCGTCGCCGTGCTCACCTTCGACGACCGCGACACCGCGCTGGCCGCGCTCGGCTCGCCCGAGGGGCAGGCGGGAGCGGCCGACATGGCGAACTTCGCCACCGCCGGCGTCGAGGTCACGATGTGGGAGGCGCAGGGCTGACGTCCCCCCGGCCTGGCACCATCGCCGGGTGGAACGGTTCGGTGCGCACCTGCGGGACGTGCTGAGGTTCCACCCGGCGAGCGGCACCCGCGTGGTGGCGCTGCGCGCGACGCTCACGGTGCTGGTCCCGCTCCTCGCGCTCTGGGCCGTCGACCACCTGGCCTGGGGCCTCTTCGCGGTGTTCGGCGGCTTCGCCGCGGTGTACGGCGGCGGCACGCCCTTCACCGGCCGTTGGCGCATCCAGGCCCGGGCGGGCGCCCTGCTCGTCGGCGCCACGGTGCTCGGCACCGCGGTGGGGCTCAGCCCCCACCGGTCCTGGCTGGTGGTGCCGGCCGCGGCGCTGGCGGGTGCGGTGATGACGGCCGTCTCCGACCGCCGCCGCTGGGTCCCGCCCGGGCCCCTCTTCGCGGTGTTCGCCGTGGGCGCCTGCGCGTCCCACCCCAGCGGTCCCGGCGACCTGCTCGCCGCGCTCGGCGTCGCCACGGGAACGGCCGGCCTGGCGCTCGCCCTGGGGCTGCTCGACGAGCGACGCGCACGGGTGCCCCGCGAGCCCCAGCACGGCCGCTCGCCCTTCCCCCACGTGCCCGAGCGCCACCGGCTGCACGTGGCGCGCGTCGCGGTCGCCGTCCTCCTCGCCGGCGTGGCCGGCGCGGCGGCCACGGCCTCGGGGATCGGCCACCCCTACTGGGCCATGGTCGCCGCCGTCGCCCCGCTCAGCGCGCCGCGCCTGCGCGCCCAGGTCACGCGCGGCACCCAGCGGGCGGTCGGCACGACGCTCGGGGTGGGCGCCGCCTTCGTGCTGCTCTCCCTGCACCTCCCGCCGCTGGCCGCGGTGCTGCTGGCCGCGGCCCTGCAGGGGCTCGCCGAGCTCCTGGTCGTGCGCAACTACGCTGCCGCGCTCGTGTTCATCACGCCGCTGGCGCTGCTCATGGGCCAGCTCGCGGCTCCCCTGCCGGTCGGCGACCTCGTCGTCGACCGGCTCGTCGAGACGCTGCTGGGCACGCTCGTCGGCATGGGCGTCGCCGCCGCCACCCGCGAGCGACCGCCGCTGCCGCCGCCCGAGCGCGGGGTGGCAGGGTAGGTGCGGTGGACACCAGCCTCCAGGACACGTACTTCCCCGACCTGCCGTGCTTCGGCTGCGGACCCGCGAACGCCAAGGGCCTGCGGCTGCGCAGCTTCGCCGACGGCGAGCGCGTGACGGCGTCGTTCACGCCCTGGCCGGAGCACGACAACGGCCTCGGGTTCCTCAACGGGGGGATCATCGCGACGGTCCTCGACTGCCACTCCGCCGCCGCCGTCACCCATGCGGCGCACGAGCGCGGGTGGCCGGCCGACCCGGGCATCCCGCTGCCCTACGTGACCGCGGGCCTGGACGTGCGCTACCGGCGCCCGACCCCGCTCGCCGCGACGCTGACGCTCGTCGCCGAGGTGCGCGAGGCGAGCCGCGAGGAGATCACCGCCCACGTCCGGATCGAGCACGACGGCAAGGTCCGCGCCGAGGCCGACGCGCTCTGGAAGCGGTGGCGGGCGCGCTGACCGCGTCGTACCCCCGGGACGTCATGCGGAGCGGTGCCCGGGGCCGGCGCTCCGCATGACGTCCGGAGCCGAGCTCAGCCCGCCCGGAGCACGTCGTGGAGTCCGCGCGCGACGGCCGCCATCTCCGCCTCGGCGACCGGCTGCACGACCGCCGGCACCCGTGACCGCGTGAGGGCGACCACGGCGAGCACGCCGCCGTCGTCGTGCTCGACCACGCCCGCCTCGTGACGCTCGTTGAGCAGGGTCCCGGTCTTCGACGACCACCGCGCGGCGTCGCTGGCCAGCTCGGTGGCGAGGCGCTGCCGCATGACGTTGAGGCCGAGGAGCGACCGCACCCGCCGCGCCACCTCCGGACGCACCGGGCTGTCGCCGGTGGGCGCCCACAACGCCTCCAGCAGGTCGGCCAGCGCCGTCGCGGTGGCCGTCGAGGCGCGGGTGAGGTCGAGCTGCGCCACGGCGTGGCCGCCGTCGGCGGTGCCCGTGCCGATGGCCAGCCGGTGGGCCAGGTGCCCCTCGGTGGCGTCGAGCCGCTCGGCCGGCGTCGCGTTCAGGTCTCCCACCGGGTGGCGCACCTCGATGCCCTCGACCCCCACCGCGGCGAGGTAGGCACCGACCTCCGCCGGGGGCACGAGGCCGAACAGCGCGTCCGCAGCCGTCGAGTCGCTGAGCGACACCGCGAGGTAGAGCAGGTCTTCCACCGCCACGTCCACGGGGTGCCGGAAGCGCCCCGTGCCCGGCGGACCCGGCCGGTCGACGAGTGCCGGGTCGCCCGGGCCGACCCGCAGCCGCCGGGCCGGGTCGATCGCGCCGGTCGCCACCCGCTCGAGCACGGCCATCGCGAGCGGGACCTTCACGAGGGACGCCACGGCGTACCGTTCCTGCGGCTCGATCGCCACCTGCTGCCCCGTGCGGAGGTCACGCACCAGGAACGACCCGGCGAGCCCCGCCTCGTGCAGCCGGGTGCGGAGGCGGCGGACCCGGAGGTCCTCGGTGGGGATGCTCACGCGGGAACCCCCAGCAGCCGGCCGAGCGGTACGGCGAGCGCGTCCGCCAGCGCTGCCTGCTCGCCCCGGTCCCCGGTCACCAGGGCGTGCCCGCGCGCCCAGCTGCCGTCGGCGAGCTCGCCCACGGGTCGCCAATGGAGGTCGAGCGCCTCCGCCTCGGCCGCCGAGCAGACGACGAGGTCCCCGGCGAGCACGGCGGCGGTCGCGGCCGCGTCGGACGTCGCGACGGCGACCTGACCGGGCCGCAGGCCGAGGGCGTCGCGGAGGCGGAGCAGGGGGTCGCGCACGTGGGGCACGTCGTCCTCGGGGAGGAGGTGGACGCGGCGTGCGCGGTCGGCGCCCCGCACGACCCGCAGCGCCGCGAGGTGGATCCGGGCACCAGGACCGACGGCGTCCTCCGCGATCCCCAGGGGCACGCACCAGGTCGCCCGGTCGGCCGGCACCGGCACGACGGCGGCGTCGGCCACGCGCTCGTCCACGGCGGTGCGGCGCGCGATGACGTCCCGGACGTCGACCTCGAGGCGCAGCTCCCGGTCGCGTCCGGCCTCGACCACGTCGGCCAGGGCCCGTGGCGTCACGAGAGGTCCCGCGCCGACCAGCAGGGAACGCGGGCGGCGGCCGGCCCGCTCGGCGGCGAGCCCGAGCTCGTCAGCCGTGCGGACGAGCCGCCGGGCCAGGGGCAGCAGGTCCTGGGCGGTGGGGGTGAGCCGCGCCCGCCGGGCGCGCCGGTCGAGCAGATCCGCGCCGAGGGTGCGCTCGAGCGCCGCCAGGCGTCGGCTCGCGACCGACTGCGGCACGCCCAGCACGGCCGCACCCCGGGTGACGCTGCCCTGCTCGCCCACCTGCACGAGCACCCGGCACGCTGCGACGAGGTCCACCCGAGCAGTGTGCCACCCATGCCCATCGAGCATGGCTCCGCGCGAACCGGTCTTGGACAGCATGGGTCGTGCCCCCGCAGGGTGGCGTCCGTCCCGCACCTCACTCGGAAGGTCCGCCCGATGCGCCTCCTGCCCCGCCGCCGCTCGTCGTCCGTCCGTCAGCTGCTCGCCACCGCCGTCCTCGGCGTGGCGCTCGTCGCACCCGCCGGCGCGATACCCGGTACCGCCACGGCTGCCGGCCCGGCGGCCGGCCCGGCGGCCGCGAGCGCGGGCGTTCCCTCCGGGCGCAGCACGGAGGCGCGGTTCTCGGCACTCGAGCGGCGGTACGACGCGCGTCTCGGCGTCGTCGCCCTCGAGGTCGACACGGGCCGCGTGGTCGCCCACCGGCCCGACGAGCGCTTCGCCTTCGCCTCCACCATCAAGGCGCTGCAGGTCGGCGCCCTGCTCCGCACCGCCACCGATGCCGACCTGGACCGCGTCGTGCGGTGGACCGAGGACGACCTCGTCACCTACTCCCCCATCACCGAGCAGCACGTCGCCGACGGGCTCACGGTGCGGGAGCTCGCCGACGCCGCGGTCCGCTACAGCGACAACACCGCGGCCAACCTGCTCTTCGACGAGCTCGGCGGACCCGCGGGGCTGACGGCCGAGCTGCGACGGATCGGCGACACCACGACGACCTCGGTGCGCGAGGAGCCGGACCTCAACACGGCGGTGCCCGGCGACCCGCGCGACACCAGCACCCCGCGTGCCCTCGCGCGCTCGCTCGCGTCGTACACGCTCGGCTGCGTGCTCACCCCCGACCGCCGCGCCGAGCTCGTCGACCTCCTGGTGCGCAACACCACCGGCGACGCCCTCGTGCGGGCCGGCGCCCCCGACGGCTGGACGATCGGGGACAAGACCGGCTCGGCGTCCTACGGCACCCGCAACGACATCGCCGTCGCGTGGCCGCCCGCGGGCTCGGACCGCTCGCCCGTCGTCATCGCCGTCCTCACGAGCGGCGACGAGGTGGACGACCCCACCCACGACGCCCTCGTCGCCGACGCCACCCGCGTGGCGTTCGCCGGCCTCGGGGTGGGCCGAGCCGGGTGACAAGTGCCGTACCCCCCCAGGGGTATCACCCGCGGCGCACCTCGAGCACGCGGAAGCCCTTGGCGCTGGCGATGCGCTCGGTCGGCCAGCCCTGCTCGCCCAGCCAGCGCTGCAGCGAGTCGGCGCCGAGGTTGCGGCCGACGACCAGCACCGCGCGGCCGCCGGGCGCCAGGCGCGGGAGCCACGTCAGCAGCAGCTCGTGGAGCGCCGCCTTGCCGATGCGGATGGGCGGGTTGGACCAGATCTCGTCGTACGTCGCGTCCGGCGCCACCTCGCCGGGCAGCAGCGCCTCGTAGCGGTCGACCACCCCGAGGCCCACCGCGTTCTCCCGCGCCAGCAGGAGCGCCCGTTCGTTGACGTCGACGGCGGTGACCCGCGCGTCGGGGAGGCACCGGGCGAGCGCGAGGCCGATGACGCCGTACCCGCAGCCGAGGTCGAGCACCCGCTCCACGTCGGTCGGCGGGTCGGTCTCCCGGAACAGCACCGCCGTGCCCACGTCGAGCCGGCCGCGGGCGAAGACACCGGAGCCGGTGTCGAGCCGCAGGTGCTCGTCCCAGACCTCGACCTCGATCCGCTCGCGCGTGAAGGGGACCGAGGGATCCGCGGTGAAGTAGTGCTCGTCGGGCTGCTCAGTCACGCGTCCGCACCTTCCGGGTCTCCTCCGCGCGGCGGGCGAGCTCCGCGTCGTCGGGGTAGCCCACCTCCTCGAGCACGAGGCCGTGCGCGTGCACGACCTGGACCGACGGGTCGCGGACGCCGGCGAGGAGCACGTCGCGCGCCCACCCGGGCGAGCGGCGTCCCTCGCCCACGGCCAGGAGGCAGCCGACGAGGGCGCGCACCATGTTGTGGCAGAACGCGTCGGCCCGGATGGTGCCCTCGAGCAGCCCGCTGTCGTGGCGCACCCAGCGCAGGTCGAGCAGGTTGCGGATCGTCGTGGCGCCGGGGCGCTTCTTGCAGAAGGCGGCGAAGTCCTGCTCGCCGACGAGGTCGGCGGACGCGGCGTTCATGAGTTCCTCGTCGACCGGCTGTCCCCAGGCCAGCACGTGGCGTCGCGTCAACGGGTCGACGAGCTCGGGACGGTCGGCGATGCGGTAGGCGTAGCGTCGCCACACCGCCGAGAAGCGCGCGTCGAAGCCCTCCGGCGCGAGGCGCGTGCGGTGGACCCGGACGTCCGCGGGGAGCACGCCGTTGAGCTTGCGCGTCAGGGCGGGGACCGGGTCGGTGACGCCGCGGCTCGCCGACGCGGCGACCCGCTCGTCGTCGAGGTCGACGTGCACGACCTGACCCCGCGCGTGCACGCCGGCGTCGGTGCGCCCGGCGACGACGACGGAGACCGGCTCCGGCAGGCGCAGCACGGTGGCCAGGCCCCGCTCGAGCTCGCCCTGCACGGTGCGCAGCGTCGGCTGGGTGGCCCAGCCGTGGAAGCCGGTGCCGTCGTAGGCGAGGTCGATCCGCAGGCGCACGCGGAGGATCCTACGAGCGGGAGAGCGGGCCGAGCTCGGCGAGGTGCGGCGGGTCCGCCCCCGGCCGCGACACCGTCAGCGCCGCGGCCCGCGCGGCCCAGGCCAGAGCGGTCCCGAGGTCCTCGGGGGCCAGGTCGTCCAGTCGCGCCCGCGCCTCCGCGCCGACGACGCCGAGCTCCCACAGCGCGCTGACGAAGGCCGCGGCGAGGGTGTCGCCGGCCCCGATCGTGTCGACCACGCCGAGGTCGGTGACGGCCGGCACGCCGGCCACGAGACCCGCCCGGTGGCACTCGGCCCCCGCCGCGCCCCGGGTCACCACGACGAGGCGGGCGCCCAGGCCCAGGAGGCGCTCGACCGCCTCCTCCTCGGTGAGCGCAGGCCACAGGGCCGCCAGGTCCTCGTCGGAGGCCTTCACCACGTCGGACGCCGCGACCAGCGCCTCGACCCGCGCGACGACCTCGGGTCCCGTCCCCGTGATCGCGGGCCGGGCGTTGACGTCGTAGCTCACGAGGGCGCGCGACCGCTCCCGCTGCACGACAGCCAGGACGTCCTCGCACCCGGGTGGCAGCACCGCGGCGATCGAGCAGACGTGCACCCAGCCGGGCACGCCCTCGCGCACCGTGACCTCTCCCAGACGCCATTCGAGGTCGAACTCGTACGACGCGGCGCCGTCCGCCGCGATCGTCGCGACCGCCGAGGACGTGCGCCCGATCGTCTCCGGGTCGGCGGCCAGCCGGACGCCGTCGCGCCCGATGTGGGCGGCGAGGATCGCGCCGTACCGGTCGTCGGCCATCGCCGTCGCGAACCACGTCGGGCGGCCGAGCCGCGCCAGGGCGACGGCGACGTTGGCCGCGCTCCCCCCGGCCCGCTCGTCGTCGCCCCCGTCGGCGCGGCGCACCACGTCCACGAGGGCCTCGCCCACCACCAGCGCCACCTGCTGCTCCTGTGCCACGGGGCCACCTCATCACACGTCGTACGTCGCGGCGAGCGCGGGCGGCTACCGTGCGGCGGGTGACGATCCAGCCGCCCGACCCCGCGTCGGCCACGCCCCCGTTCGAGCAGCTGCGGGCCCAGGTCGCGGCCCTGGTGGCCGCGGGCGACCTCGCCGCCGGGGAACGCCTGCCGACCGTGCGCGGTCTCGCCGAGCAGCTCGGTCTCGCCGCCGGCACCGTGGCCCGGGTCTACCGGGAGCTGGAGGCCGACGGCGTCGTCGAGACCCGGGGCCGCGCGGGCACGTTCGTGGCCGAGTCGCCCGCGGCCGCCGAGGGCGACGTCGGGACCGCGGCCGCGGCGTACGTCGCCGCCGCCCGCCGCGCCGGCCTCACCCGCGCGGAGGCGCACAATGCGCTCGACCGCGCCTGGCCCTGACCGACGTCGAGTTGTCACGTACGCAGCGGCAGATGCGCCGAGTTGTCACGTACGCCGCGACGCGACGCTGCGTACGTGACAACTCGGCGGGGGGGTCAGTCCTGGCGCGCCGCGATGATGTGCTCGCCGGCGGACTCCTCCTGGGCGGCCGCGGCGTCGGGCGCGTCCGTCGTCGGCGCGACGTCGTCGGCGCCCGGGGTCGGATCGTCGCCGCCGTCGGGCTCTTCCTCCGCGCCCGCGACGGGCTGACCCGCCTCGGCCTCGCGGGCGTCGCCCTCGAGGGTCGGCTCGGTGGTGGGGTCCTCGGTGCGCAGCTCCTCGGCGGGAGACTTCTCGGTGCTCATGGGCCCACCGTAGGGAGGGCCCCGAAATGCGGAACGGCCCGCCACCCCGGAGGGTGACGGACCGTTCGTGGTGCTGCAGGGGGGACCGATCAGGCCTTGGCCTCGGGGGCCTCGTCCGTGGCGTCCTCGGAGGTCTCCTCGGCGGGGGCCTCGGCGGCCTCGTCCGTGGTCTCCTCGGTGGTCTCCTCGGCGGCCGGCGTTTCCTCGGCGGGCTCCTCGACCGGCGCGGCGGGCGCGGCGGGCTTGGTGACGGCCTTCGCGACGTACTCCTCCGTCACGAGCTCGATGACCGCCATGGGGGCGTTGTCGCCCTTGCGGGGGCCGAGCTTCGTGATGCGGGTGTAGCCGCCCGGACGCTCCGCGAACGTCGGCGCGATCTCCGTGAAGAGGACGTGCACGATGCTCTTGTCGCGGACGGTCTTGAGGACCTCACGACGCTGGTGGAGCGAGACGACGGCCTCGTCGGCCTGCTCCGCCTTGTAGGCCTTGACGGCCTTGGTGATGAGCTTCTCCGCGACGGGGCGCAGCGTGCGGGCACGCGACTCCGTCGTGACGATGCGGCCGTGCTCGAACAGCTGGGTGGCCAGGTTCGACAGGATCAGGCGCTGGTGGGCCGGGCTGCCGCCGAGGCGGGGACCCTTCTTGGGGGTGGGCATCGCAGATCTCTACCTTCTTCCCGGCCGTACCAGGTACCGGGATAGACACGGGGCCGCGGCGCGGCCCCAGGGGCGGGCTCGGACGGCCGGTCGGCCGTCCGAGCAGGGGTGGATCAGTACTGCTCGTCCTCGACGAACGCGTCGTCCTCGTCGTCGCCGTACGCCGCGAGGGCGGTGGCGGGGTCGAAGCCGGGGGCGCTGTCCTTGAGCGAGAGGCCCATCTCCACGAGCTTGGCCTTGACCTCGTCGATCGACTTCGCACCGAAGTTGCGGATGTCGAGCAGGTCCTGCTCCGAGCGCGAGATGAGCTCACCCACGGTGTGGATGCCCTCGCGCTTGAGGCAGTTGTAGGACCGCACGGTGAGCTGCAGGTCCTCGACCGGCAGGGCCAGGTCGGCCGCCAGCTGCTCGTCGACGGGCGACGGGCCGATGTCGATGCCCTCGGCCTCGACGTTGAGCTCGCGGGCCAGGCCGAAGAGCTCGACCAGCGTCTTGCCCGCCGAGGCGAGCGCGTCGCGGGGCTGGATCGACGGCTTGGTCTCGACGTCGATGATCAGCTTGTCGAAGTCGGTGCGCTGCTCGACACGGGTGGCCTCGACCTTGTAGGTCACCTTCAGCACGGGGCTGTAGATGGAGTCGACCGGGATGCGGCCGATCTCGTTGTCGGCACCCTTGTTCTGCACAGCCGACACGTAGCCACGGCCACGCTCGACGACGAGCTCCATCTCCAGGCGGCCCTTGTCGGACAGCGTGGCGATCTTGAGGTCGGGGTTGTGGACCTCGACACCGGCCGGCGGAGCGATGTCCGCGGCGGTGACGTCACCGGCACCCGACTTGCGCAGGTACATGGTGACCGGCTCGTCGTGCTCGGAGGAGACCACGAGACCCTTGAGGTTCAGGATGATCTCGGTGACGTCCTCCTTGACGCCCTCGACCGTCGAGAACTCGTGGAGCACGTTGTCGAGCTTGATGCTGGTGACCGCGGCGCCCGGGATCGAGGACAGGAGCGTGCGGCGCAGGGAGTTGCCGAGCGTGTAGCCGAAGCCCGGCTCCAGGGGCTCGATGACGAACCGGGACCGGTAGTCCCCGGCGGCGTTCTCGTCCAGGGTCGGGCGCTGAGCGATGAGCACTGGTTGGTTCCTTTCCGGGCTCACCCACTATTTGATGGGCCCGAACGTGATGGAAGGAAAGGTCGAACGACAGTGCGGGGCACCCGGCTCGAGGAGCCGGGAACCCCGCACCGCTGGATCACTTCTTGGAGTAGAACTCCACGATCAGCTGCTCCTGGACGGGCACGTCGATCTGCGCACGGACCGGGCGCGAGTGCACCAGGATCCGCATGCGGCTCGGGACGGCCTCGAGCCACGCCGGGACGACGCGCTCGCCGTGGGTCTCGCGCGCGACGATGAACGGCGTCGTCTCGAGCGACTTCTCCCGCACGTCGATGACGTCGTACTGCGCCACCTGGTAGCTCGGGATGTTGACCTTCTTGCCGTTCACCAGGAAGTGGCCGTGGCTCACGAGCTGGCGGGCGTGGCGACGCGTGCGGGCGAACCCGGCGCGGTAGACCACGTTGTCGAGACGGCACTCCAGGAGCTGGAGCAGGTTGTCACCCGTCTTGCCCGTGCGGCGCGACGCCTCGACGTAGTAGTTGTAGAACTGGCGCTCGAGCACGCCGTAGCTGATGCGCGCCTTCTGCTTCTCCTGCAGCTGCGCGCGGTACTCGCTCTCCTTCACCCGCGCGCGGCCGTGCATGCCGGGCGGGTAGGGGCGACGCTCGAACGCGGCGTCGCCACCGACGAGGTCGACACCGAGACGGCGCGACTTCTTGGTCATGGGGCCGGTGTAACGGGCCATCTGATCAGTCTCCTAGGTCTCTGGTGTCGGTCAGACGCGGCGGCGCTTGGGCGGCCGGCATCCGTTGTGGGGCTGCGGCGTGACGTCCTGGATGGTGCCGACCTCGAGGCCGATCGCACCCAGGGAGCGGATCGCCGTCTCGCGGCCCGAGCCCGGGCCCTTCACGAAGACGTCGATCTTCTTCATGCCGTGCTCCATCGCCCGACGACCAGCGGCCTCAGCAGCCATCTGCGCGGCGTACGGCGTGGACTTGCGCGAGCCCTTGAAGCCGACGGTGCCGGCGGAGGCCCACGAGATCACGGCACCGGTGGGGTCCGTGATGGTGACGATGGTGTTGTTGAACGTGCTCTTGATGTGAGCCTCGCCGGCGGCGACGTTCTTCTTCTCCTTGCGGCGCACCTTCTTGGCGCCAGCCGCAGCGCGTCCCTTGGGGGGCATGCGTTATCTCCTGAAAGTCTGGTGAGCTCGTGACGAGTGGACCGTTGATCCGCGAAGCGGGATCAGCGGGCCTTCTTCTTGCCGGCGACCGTGCGCTTCGGGCCCTTGCGGGTGCGCGCGTTGGTCTTGGTGCGCTGACCGCGGACCGGGAGGCCCATGCGGTGACGGCGACCCTGGTAGCTGCCGATCTCGATCTTGCGGCGGATGTCGGCCTGGACCTCGCGTCGGAGGTCACCCTCGAACTTGTAGTTGGCCTCGATCTCGTCGCGGAGCTTCACCAGCTCCTCGTCACCCAGCGTGTGCACGCGGGCGTTCGGGTCGACCCCGGTCGCCGCGAGGATCTGCTGGGAGCTGGTACGGCCGATGCCGTAGATGTAGGTGAGTGCGATCTCGACGCGCTTGTCGCGCGGGAGGTCAACACCAACGAGGCGTGCCATGAATGGCGTTTCCCTTCGATGTGCACAGAGGTCTCGGTCGTGTCGCCTCCCGGACGGTCGACCAGCTGGTCGACCACGGGCTCCGGCCTCTGCTCCGGAGGTGCATCCCCCGCCGTGCGGCGGGTTGAGCGATCACGTGGGTGGGGGTGGTGCTGGTGGCCGGCGGACCGGCCCGGTGCGTCAGCCCTGGCGCTGCTTGTGACGCGGGTTCTCGCAGATGACCATGACGCGCGAGTGGCGACGGATCACCTTGCACTTGTCACAGATGGGCTTGACGCTCGGCTTGACCTTCACGAGGAGGTCCTTTCAACGTGTCTCGGCTGATGTCACTTGTAGCGGTAGACGATGCGGCCGCGGGTCAGGTCGTACGGCGAGAGCTCCACCACCACTCGGTCCTCGGGGAGGATCCGGATGTAGTGCTGGCGCATCTTGCCGCTGATGTGCGCGAGGACCTTGTGCCCGTTGCTCAGCTCCACGCGGAACATCGCGTTCGGGAGAGCCTCGATGACGGAGCCCTCGATCTCGATGACGCCTTCCTTCTTGGCCATGTCCTCCACAATCCGTCGTACCGGCTGACCGGTGCTGGTCGTCTCGTCTACCGTGTCGTGCACCCCGCGACCGTGGGGTCGCGTGGCCGGCCCGGGAACCGCCTGGTGCCCTCCGAGGAGGACGGTCCAGTGGACCTCGTGCAGCCGCCCGTCGTGTCCCATCCCGGCGAGCCGGGCAGCCGCAGGACACGGCGAAGCAGACCCACGTTGGGCCGACGCACGAGTCTAGGGAAACGCCCCAACAATTCCTAATCGGCCCGTACGGCCCCCGCGCCGCCCTCGGAACCGGCCCCGGAACCGCCCGGGAGGCTGGTCCCTCAGGCCGCGGCGAGCAGCCGCAGGGTCTCCTCGCGCGCCGGCGAACCGGTGGCCGCCGTGCCCTCCGTCGCCCCGTCGACCGGGTGGACCATCACCTCGTCCACCCCGAACGTCGCGGCCAGCGCCGCCACCTGGGCGCGGGCCGCCGCGGCGTCGCCCACGACCCACCGCGCGAGCATGGCGTCCACGAACTCCTGGTGCGAGGCGGGCAGCTCCACGGCCTCCGCCTCCTCCACGCTCAGCTGGGGACCGAGCGGAGACCCGGTGCGCAGCGCCAGCATCATCAGCTGCTGCGGCCGCGCCCGGCGCCGGGCCTCGGCCTCCGTCTCCGCCACCGCGGCGTTCACGGTGAGGAAGGTTCGGGGCGCCGCGAGCGCCTCGGAGGGGCGGAACTCGCGGCGGTAGATCTCGAGGGCGCGCTCCGTGCCCTCGCCCGAGAAGTGGTGGGCGAAGACGTAGGGCAGGCCCTTCTGGGCCGCCAGGTGCGCCGAGTAGTCGGAGGACCCGAGCAGCCACAGCTGCGGCACCGAGGTCGCGACCGGGGTCGCGCGCAGCTCGTGCGTGCGACCGTGCAGCTGCAGGCCGACCCCGTCGGGCGACATCATCGCGACGACGTTGCCGACGTGCTCGGCGAAGCGCGCGACCGCCTCGTCGTCGCCGCCGGCCGGGCCGCCGTGGCGCAGCGCGAAGCTCGTCACGGGGTCGGACCCCGGGGCGCGCCCGATGCCGAGGTCGATCCTGCCGGGGTGTGCCGCCTCGAGCAGCGCGAACTGCTCGGCCACCGCGAGCGGGGCGTGGTTGGGGAGCATCACCCCGCCCGAGCCCACGCGGATCCGCTCGGTGGCCGCCGCCAGCATGGCGATGATCACGGGCGGGTTGGTAGCCGCGACCGCCGGCATGTTGTGGTGCTCCGCCACCCAGTAGCGCTCGTACCCCGCGGCGTCCGCCACCTGGGCCAGGGAACGGGACGCGGCGAGCGCGTCGCCGGTGGTCTGCTCGCGCCGTACCGGCACGAGGTCGAGGACGGAGAGGCGGGGGCGGGCGGCAGTGGTCTCGGGCATCGTCGGTGCAGCGCCCGGGGACATGGCGATATTCCCGCGCACCTGCGTCTCCGGGCACCCGTCGGGGTGAGGGGGGTCACCGGGGCCGCGGAGGCGTTCCGGGGCCTCCCGTACAGTGCTCCCGTGACCGCTACCTCCTTCTCCGCCACGTCGGCGCCGGGGAGCCTCGTCCTGTCGGGAGACATCGACGCTGCTGACCACCGCGCCCTCAACGACCTCATCGAGCAGGCCAGCGAGACGTTCACGCAGAACCTCACGGTGGACCTCCGTGCCGTGACGTTCCTGCCGAGCATCATCGTCGGCGTCCTCGCCCGCGCCACCGTGCTGGCGAAGAAGAACGGCGCGCAGGTGACGCTGGTCGCCGCCGAGGGCAGCGTCCCGCAGCGCGTGCTCACCGTCTGCAAGATCCCCTTCCAGCAGGTCGACGCCTGAGGGCGCACGCCCGCTGACCCCCCCTCGGACGCCCCGCCATGACCACGAGCCCCCTCAGTTCCCCGCCACCGGGCTGGCACGTCGTCGACGTGCCCCACTCCGACGAGGCCGCCCGGCGGACCTGCGACGTGGTGCGGGGCGCGCTCGAGGCGCTGCACCTGCCGACGCACGTGCTGAACGACGCGGTGATCGTCGCCGGCGAGCTCGTCATCAACGCCGTCGAGCACGGCTCCCCCGGCCCCGGTGACCAGATCGAGCTGGCCTGGAGTGTCGAGCCGTCGCACGTCGTGCTCCGCGTGACGGACGGCGGCGCCGGCCCCGCCATCACCGTGCAGCCCGTCTCCGACGACGGCCTGCGCGGGCGCGGGCTCGCCATGGTCGCGGCCATCTGCGACGACTGGAGCGTCACCCGCAGCACCGGGACCACCGTCACCGCCCGGATCGCCCTGTGACCGACACCGGGAGCCGGGCCCACCTCGACGCGGACGAGCAGGCCACCCTGCTCCTCGAGCGGGAGGCCCTCCAGCAGCACCTGGGCGAGGTGCTCGGTGCCGTGCACCGACCCGCCCGGGCACTCGAGCTGACCGTCGACACCTTCGTCGACCACGCGGTCGACTTCGCGCAGGTCGCCCTCCACAGCCACCAGGGGTGGATGTCGGTCGGCCGCACCCGTGGCCACGACCTGGTCGGCGAGCGCGACCGTCCCATCGGCCGCCGCCAGGCGGAGGCCGTGCGGGACGTGCTCTCCCGGCAGGCCCCCGAGCACTGGGTCCTGCCGCCCGAGACCCCCGAGCGCGAGCTCATGCTGACGCAGCTGCTGGGCGAGAGCCCGCTGGTGGCCCAGCTGACGGAGCTCGACGCCGCCTCCGTGCTGAGCCTCCCCCTGGTGGCGCGCGGACGGGGCATCGGGCTCCTCACCCTCGCCCGTGCCCGCGGTCGCGACCTCACCGCCGACGACGTGCTGTTCCTCGAGGACGTCGCCCAGCGGCTCGCCGTCGCCCTCGACGTGACCATCGTCGTGGCCGACAACCGGCACGCGGCGAGCACGCTGCGCACCGCGCTGCTCCCGCCGCCCCTGCCGGCGAGCGCCGGGCTCGACGTCGCGTCGTACAACCGCGTGGCGCAGGAGGAGGTGACCGTGGGGGGCGACTTCATCGACCTCCACGGCAGCGAGACCGACCTGACCCTGCTGCTGGGTGACGCCGTCGGCAAGGGCGTCGGCGCGGCCGTCGCCGCGAAACGGATCCGCACCTCGGTGCGCACGGCGGCCCTCGTCGACCGCTCCCCCGACCGGGTGCTGACGCTCACCAACCAGGTGCTGGTGCACGAGGCCGAGTCGCCCGTCGAGAGCTTCGCGACCGCTGTCTGCGCCCGCCTGCGGCGCCAGGACGACGGCGCGTTCGAGGTGACGTTGTGCAACGCCGGCCACCCGCCGCCGATCATCCTGCGACGCGAGGGCACGTTGGAGTACGTCGAGTCCCACGGTCCCGCCCTCGGCATCTTCGAGGACGCCGAGTTCGGCTGGTCGGTGCACCGGCTCGAGCCGGGTGACACCCTGATCTGCTACACCGACGGGATCACCGAGGCGCGCGGACGGGTCGACATGTTCGGCGAGGACGGCATCGCCACGGCGCTGGCCGGGCTCGGTGGCGCCCCCAGCAGCGCGGTCGTCGAGCGCTTGGCAATGAGCGTCTCGTCCTTCCTCGGACCCGATTCCTCGGACCGTGACGACGCCGCGATCATCGCGCTGCAGCCGTCCGCGTCGGCCTGAGCGGTCCCGACCCGACCCCGCCGATGGTCGAGACCGCCGTGCAGGACCGGTACTGGGACCGTGTCGTCCACAACGACGGGGCCGGCGCCCGGGCCGTCGTCGACGCCGTCCTCGCCGGTGGCACGTCGCTGTCCGGCGTCCTCACCGACCTCGTCGGTGACGCCCAGCGGCGCGTCGGCTCGCTCTGGGCCGCCGACGAGTGGACCGTCGCCCGGGAGCACGCCGCCACCGCGGTCAACGAGCAGGTCGTGCACCACCTGCGCCGACGAACGCGCTCGCTCCGCGACGCCTCGGCCGCCCGTACGGCGCGGGGGACGGCCCCCCTGCTCGTCGTGTGCGCCGAGCGGGAGTGGCACGCCCTGCCGGCCCTCATGCTCACGGCTCGTCTCGAGCACGAGGGTCACCTGGTGACCTACCTGGGCGCGGACGTCTCCACGCTCGCGCTGCAGCGCGCCATCGCCGACCACGAGCCGCGGGTCACGTTGGTGAGCGCCTCGCTGGCGTCGTCGCTGGTGTTCGCCCGGCGCCACGTGGAGACGGCCACCGCCTCCGGCGTTCCCGTCGTGGTCGGCGGCGCCGCCTTCGACCCCGCCGGGCTGCGGGCCCGCCGCATCGGGGCCACGGCGCAGGCCCTCGACCCCGCGGACGTCGGGGCCCTGCTCGACACCCTCCCGCGACGGGTGCCCGCCGTGGCACCGCTCCGCAGCGAGGCCGCACGGGAGGCCTTCGCGCTGCTGGCGGGCCTCGGGATGCACGCCGACGTGGTGGGCCGGCGGGTCGCGCGGCACGGGGGTTCCGGCACCACCGCCGTGCTCGACCAGGTGCCCCACGTGCTGGGCGCCCTCGCCGCCGCCCTCCTCACCGACGACGCCAGCATCCTCGTCGAGGCGCGCGCGTGGCTCGACGACATCGCCCGGGCCCGTCGGGTCGACCGCGCCCTCATCCGGGAGCTGTGGAGCTCCGTCGCGTCGGAGCTGCGCGACTACCCGCTGACCAGCACCGCACTGGCGGCCTGAAGGAGCAGGGCTCGCCCTCGGGGCGCGCGCCGGCGGGGTCGCCGCCTGAAGGGTGCCCCCGGTGGGACTCGAACCCACAACACGCCGGGTTTAAGCCGGCTTCCTCTGCCGGTTGGGACACGGGGGCCGGACGGAGCGCGACCCTACAGGTAGGTCTTGCGCTGGTAGATCGCGTGGGCGCCGGCGACCTTGTCGAGGAAGAGGAACCCGTCGCAGTGGTCGATCTCGTGCTGCAGGGCGCGCGCCTCGAAGGCGTTGGCGGTGACCTCGACCTCCTCGCCGGTGCCGGGGAGCTGGCCGCGCACGACGATGCGCGAGGGCCGCTTGACGTCGCCGGTCAGGTCGGGGACCGACATGCAGCCCTCCCGGGCCTTCTCGTTGCGGCTCGAGGTCACGACCTCGGCGTTGCACAGCACGAAGGTGCCGTGGTGGTCGCGGGTCTTGGGGTGCTCGGACACGTCGACGCAGAAGACCTTCACGCCGACACCGACCTGGGGCGCGGCCAGGCCGACGCACCCCGGGCTCACGCGCATGGTGGCGACGAGGTCGGCGGCGAGCTGCACGGTCTCGGGCGCGGTGGGATCGACGCGCTCGCCGTCGGTTGACAGGACGGCGGCCGGCGCGCGCACGACGTCAAGCACCCGGCCCTCGACGCCGAGCTCGGTCTCGCTCCAGCCCGCGACCCGGGCGTCGACCTGGTGCGCGGCGCCCTCGGGGGTCTGGCTCACAGCTCGTCGGCCTCCGCGGCGCGCAGGGTGACACCGACGCCGAGGCGGGCGGCCTCCTCCGTCAGCGCGGTGCGCAGGGCCTCGACGTCGACCCCCGCGGGGAGGTCGACCTCGGCCAGCAGGACGTAGAGGTCCCCCGAGAGCCGGGTCGTGAGGTCGGTGACGTTGCCGCCGACGCCGGCGACGACGGCCACCACGCCGGACACGATGCCGGGACGGTCGCCCCCGTGGACGGTCAGCACGTGCGGCGCGCCGCCCGCACCGGCCGCGTGCTCGCCCGACACCTCGCGCACCGTGACGGTCAGCGAGCCGTCCTCCGCGAGGGGCGCGAGCGCGTCGGAGATCCGGCCCTCGGTCGCGCCACCGGCGCAGATGAGCGTCATCGCGAAGTGGCCGCGGAGCAGGGTCATCGAGGTGTCCTCGATGTTGAGCCCGAGGTCGGCGAGGACCGCCGTGGCCTGGGCGATGATGCCGGGACGGTCGTGGCCGAGGACGGTGATGGCGTGCTGTGTCACCGCGGCATCCTCTCAGTCCGGGACGGCACCCGCACGTCGGGCCCCTTCGTCCGTCCCGCCGTCAGTCGACGAGCGACGCGGCGATCCCGTCGAGGATGTCGGCCACCGACAGCGTGAGCTCGTCGACGCCCGCGCGCTCGAGCACCCGGTCGAGGATGAGCGCCCCGGCACCGATGACGTCGGCCCGCCCGGGGTGCACGTGACCGAGCCCCCGCCGCTCCTCGACCGTGAGGGCCAGCAGCCGCTCGACCTCGGCCCGCACGGCGTTCCGCGGTACGACCGCCTGGTCCAGCAGCACCGGGTCGAACGCTGGCAGGCCGAGCGCCCCGGCCCCCACGGTCAGGGCCGTGCCGGCCACGCAGACGACCTGGGCGACGCCGGCGACGTCGACCGGGCTCGCGTCCAGCGCCGCATCGACGTCGGCGAGGAGCCGGTCCACCTCGGCGCCGGTCGGCGGGTCGCCGTCGAGGTGACGCTCGTGCAGCCGCACCGACCCGACGTCCATCGAGTGCGCCCCCGACGGGACGAGCACGCCGTCGGCACCGCGGTCGCCGCGCACCAGCTCCGTGGACCCCCCGCCGATGTCGACGACGAGGACCGGGAGCCGGGGGGCGTGACGCAGGTGGGCCACCGCACCACCGAACGACAGCGCGGCCTCCTCGGCGCCGCTCAGCACCTCGGGCTCGACCCCGAGGCGCTCCAGCACCCCGGCGCGGAACACGTCGGCGTTGGAGGCGTCGCGGGTGGCCGAGGTGGCGCAGAACCGGAGGCGCTCGACGTCGTGGGCGGCGATGATCGCGGCGTACTCGTCGAGCGCCGCGAAGGCCCGCTGCACGGCGGCGTCGTCGAGCCGCCCGGTGCGGTCTACGCCCTCGCCGAGCCGCACCATCCGCGACGTGCGCACCACCGCGTGGGGCGGGGTGCCGACGAAGAGCTTGATGGTGTTGGTGCCGCAGTCGATCGCGGCGATCACGCGTCGTCCCGCGGCTCGGTGGCGTCGGCCCCGGGCGCGACGCACGGGCCGGAGGCCCACCAGTCGCCGAGCTCGTCGAGCACCTCGTCGCCGAGCGGGTTGACGCCGCGGCCCTGGGCCAGCGACTGGCCCGCGAGCACGTGGAGGCACTTGACGCGGTCGGGCATGCCGCCGGCCGAGATGCCGGCGATCTCCGGCACGCCGCCGACCTGCGGCTCGAGCTCGGCGCGGGCGGCGAGGTAGCGCTCGTGGGCGGCGCGGTACGCCGCGGCCAGCTCCTCGTCGTCGCCGAGGCGCGCCTGCATCTCCTTCATGGTGCCGCCGCCCTCGAGCGTGCCGATGCGGGAGGCGGCGCGGGGGCACGTCAGGTAGTACGTCGTGGGGAACGGCGTGCCGTTGGGCAACCGCGGCAACGTGGTCACCACGTCGGGGTTGCCGCACGGGCAGCGGTGCCCGATGCCCGCGATGCCCCGCGGCTCCCGCCCCAGCTGGGCGGCGATGGCGGCGCGGTCGGCGTCGGAGACGCTCACTCGGTTCCTTCCTCGGTCTGCTCCGGCGGCGGGACGATCTCGTCCGCCGGCTGCTGCTCGGCCTCCTCCTCGGCGGCGGCCTCCGGGTCGCCCGCGGCCTCCACCGAGTCCCACGCGGTGTCCCACCACGCGGGCGGGACCTCCTCGTCGGGGGGCGCCACCACGGGCTCCGAGAGGCTGGCGTCGTCCCCGCCGAGCGGCTCGCCGTCCCGGCCGATCACCACGTAGGACGTCTCGCCGGGGTTCACGTAGTCGAGCCGCTCGCGAGCCTGCTGCGCGACGTACCCGTCGTCGTCCCAGCGGCGCGCCTCGCGCTCGTACGCCTCGATGTTGGCGCTCTTCTCCTCGATCTGCGCCCGCAGGTCCTCGAGGTGGGCGCGCTGCGTCAGGTAGGCGCGCAACGACGACGCGTAGGAGACGGTGAGCACCGCCAGCACGAGCACGAGGATCGCGGCCCGGCCGGTGAAGCGGGGGCGCGGGCGGCCGGCGCCGCCGGCGCGGGCCGTCGACGGACGTCCGCCGGGCGGGGTGCTGCCCCGGCCGCCCGCGCGGGCGCGGCCCGGCCCCGTCCCGGCCCGGGGACCGGAACCGCGGGTGGTGCGACGACGCTCGTCGGCCACGGCTCTGCTCCTCTCGGGCGCGGGACGGGGTGGGCGGGGCACTGCTGGGTGCTGCTGGGTTCTGCTGGGTTCTGCTCGGTGCTGCGGTGGGTCAGGCGCGGTAGCGCGGGAACGCACCGGCGCCGGCGTAGCGCGCGGCGTCGCCGAGCTCCGACTCGATGCGGAGCAGCTGGTTGTACTTCGCCACGCGCTCCGAGCGGGCCGGGGCGCCGGTCTTGATCTGGCCGCAGTTGGTGGCGACGGCGAGGTCGGCGATGGTGACGTCCTCGGTCTCGCCCGAGCGGTGGCTCATCATGCAGCGGTAGCCGCTGCGGTGGGCCAGCTCGACCGAGTCGAGCGTCTCCGTCAGGGAGCCGATCTGGTTGACCTTCACCAGCAGGGCGTTGGCCTGGCCGCCGCTGATGCCGCGCTGGAGGCGCTCCACGTTGGTGACGAAGAGGTCGTCGCCGACGAGCTGCGTCTTCGAGCCGAGGCTGTCGGTGATGGCCTTCCAACCGGCCCAGTCGTCCTCGTCCAGCGGGTCCTCGATCGAGACGATCGGGTAGGCGGCGACGAGCTCGGCGTAGTACGCCGTCATCTCCTCGGCCGACTTCGACGCACCCTCGAACGTGTAGACCCCGTCCGTGCAGAACTCGGTGGCGGCGACGTCGAGCGCGAGCACGATGTCGGTGCCGAGCTGGTAGCCGGCGGCACCGACGGCCTCGGCGATGAGGTCGAGCGCGGCGCGGTTCGACGCCAGCTCCGGGGCGAAGCCGCCCTCGTCGCCGACGCCGGTGGCGAGGCCGCGCTTCTTGAGCACCGCCTTGAGCGAGTGGTAGACCTCGGCGCCGCTGCGGACGGCGTCGGAGAAGCTCGGCGCGCCGATCGGCGCGATCATGAACTCCTGGATGTCGACGTTGGTGTCCGCGTGGGCGCCGCCGTTGAGGATGTTCATCATCGGCACGGGGAGCACGTGGGCGTTGGGGCCGCCGACGTACTTGTAGAGCGGGAGGCCCGCGGACTCCGCCGCCGCCTGCGCGGTGGCGAGCGAGACGCCCAGGATCGCGTTGGCGCCGAGGTCCGCCTTGTTGGGCGTGCCGTCCAGCTCGAGCATCGTCTGGTCGACGAGGCGCTGGTCGTCGGCGTCGAGGCCGACGATCGCGGGCGCGATGCGCTCGGTCACCCCGTCGACGGCACCCTGGACGCCCTTGCCGAGGTAGCGGTCGCCGCCGTCGCGCAGCTCGACCGCCTCGAACGCGCCCGTGGAGGCGCCGCTCGGGACGGCTGCCCGACCGAGCACCCCGTCCTCGAGGAGGACCTCGACCTCGACGGTGGGGTTGCCGCGCGAGTCGAGGATCTCGCGGGCGCCGACGGCGACGATGCTTGCCATGTTGCTCCTGGGACGGGGGTACGCCGCGTGTCGGCGTACGACGGGCCGGACGGTGGCCACCGGGGTTGGCCCGGGCGACCGCCGGTCAGCCTAACGAAGCCGCGACCTCCGCGAGGCCAGGCGTGCCGCAGCGCGCCGTGCGGTGTCGCCGAGCGTTCACCCAGCGGCCACCGCGGGGCATCCCGAGCGTCGTCGGACGCACCGGCGGGTGACCCGAAGATGCGCGCGGGACGGCGCGACCTGCGCCGGACCCGCCCCGTCGCCCTGTCGTCACGCCGACCCCCGAAAGGGAACCCGCATGTCCCTCCGGACCGTCCGCCGCTCCGTCGGCGCCACCGTCACCCTGGCCCTGGGCGCCGCCGTCCTCGCCGGCGTCGAGCTGGGCTCCCCCGGTCTCGCCGCGGCCGCCGTGCGCGGCCCGGTCGCCCCGCTGGCTGCCGCCGCCCCCACGGCGCCGGTGGACGGCGCCACCTACTTCGACCGCACCGCGACGTACCCCGTCTACCTCAACCGGCCGTACGGCGAGCCCGTCGCGACCGAGACGGTCGCCGAGATCTCCGACGTCTCCGACGACGGCCGCACGCTCTACTACACCGACGCAGCCGGCCAGCGGGTCGGCGTGCTCGACATCTCCGACCCCGCCGCGCCCGTGGGCCGGGGGACGCTCGACCTCACGCGCTACTTCGACGCCGGCACCCCCGTGCAGCCGACCTCGGTCGCGGTCGTCGGCGACCACCTGCTCGCCGTCGTGGACACGAGCACGTCGTTCACGGCCCCCTCGGGTGCGCTCCTCGCCGTGCGCACGAGCGACGGGAGCCTCGTCCACCGCATCGACCTGGGCGGCCAGCCCGACTCCATCGCCATCAGCGCCGACGGCGCGTGGGCCGCGATCGCCATGGAGAACCAGCGGGACGAGGACGCCAACGGCGCCGCCCTGCCGCAGGCCCCGGCCGGCTTCCTCCAGACCGTCGCCCTGGGCGGCGACCCGTCGACGTGGACGGCCCGCCCGGTCCCGTTCACCAACCCCGACGGCAGCGCCCTGGCGGCCTTCGCCGCGGCCGGCATCGACACCCCCGTCGACCCCGAGCCGGAGTACGTCGCGGTCAACGCCGACGGCAAGGTCGCGGTCACCCTGCAGGAGAACAACGGCGTCGTCGTGGTCGACCTGCCCACCGGCACGATCGAGAACGTCTTCTCCGCGGGCAACGCCCGGGTCAGCGGCATCGACACCACCTCCGACGGGGTCTTCAACCCGACGGGGTCGCTCGACAAGCCGCGCGAGCCCGACGCGATCGCCTGGGTCGGCGACGGGCTCGTCGCGACCGCCAACGAGGGCGACTGGAAGGGCGGCACGCGCGGCTGGACGGTCTTCGACGCCACCAGCGGCGACGTCGTCTGGGACGCGGGCAACAGCTTCGAGCAGATCGCCGTGCGCCACGGCCTGTTCAACGACGCCCGCGCGAAGGCGTCGTCGAAGGGCACCGAGCCGGAGGGCCTCGCGTTCGCCGAGGTCGGGGGCACGCCGTACGCGTTCGTCGGCTCCGAGCGCAGCAACTTCGTCGCGGTCTACGACATGACCGACCCGCGGAACCCGGTCTTCCGCCAGGTGCTGCCCGCCACGAACGGACCGGAGGGCATCCTGCCGATCCCGGGACGCGACCTGCTCGCCGTGTCGTCGGAGACCGACAACGCCGCCGCGGGGGTGCGCGCCAGCGTGAGCCTCTTCGAGCTGGGCGCCGACGCGCCGTTCTTCCCGTCGATCGTGGCGGGCGACGTGCCGGGCAGCGACCCGGCGCAGCCGATCGGGTGGGGCGCGCTCAGCGCCCTCAGCGCCGACCCCACGAACCCGGACGTCCTCTACGCAGCGAGCGACTCGGCGTACAAGCCCGGTCGCGTCTACACGGTCGACGTGTCCGGCACCCCGGCGGAGATCACCTCCGTCGTCGATGTGCGGAGCTCCGCGGGCACGCCCCAGAACCTCGACATCGAGGGGCTCGCGGCACGCCCCGAGGGCGGGTTCTGGCTGGCCAGCGAGGGCGCCACCGGGCCCGCCAACTCGCTGGTGCGGATCGACGCCCAGGGCGTCGTGCAGCAGACGGTGAGCCTGCCCGCCGACGTCACCGCGGGGCTCAAGAACTGGGGCCTCGAGGGCGTCTCGATCGCCCAGGGCTTCGCGAACGAGACCCTGTACGTCGCGCTCCAGCGCCCGCTGGGCACCGGCGTCAGCGGGGCGACGCCGGAGGCCACCACGCGGATCGGCCGCTACGACACGGTGACCGGCGAGTGGACCTGGTTCGGCTACACGCTCGAGCAGACGAGCACGAGCGGCGACTGGGTCGGCCTGTCGGAGATCGTGACCGTCGACGCCGACACCGTCGCCGTCATCGAGCGGGACAAGCTCAACGGCCCGAACGCCCGGATCAAGCGCGTCTACACGGTCGACCTGCCGGCCGGCACCCCCGGCACGGTCACGCCGGTGGAGAAGGAGCTGGCGGTCGACGTGCTGCCCGTCCTCACCGAGCAGCACGGCTGGACGCAGGAGAAGCTCGAGGGCCTCACCATCGCCGCCGACGGCGAGGTGTACGCGGTCACCGACAACGACGGCCTCAAGGACGCCACGGGCGAGACCCAGCTCATGCGCCTCGGCCGCGCGCTCGACACCGAGCTGGCCACCACGACGACCATGCTCGCGGCGCAGCAGACCGGGGCGGGCGCCGTACGCCTCTCCGCCACGGTCACCGGTGGCAGCGCCGCCGGCGAGGTCGAGTTCCTCGAGGACGACACCGTCGTCGGCACCGTGCCGGTGACCGCGGGCGCCGCGACGCTCGACCTGACCGGCGTGGCGCTCGGCCCGCACTCCTACACGGCCCGGTTCGTGCCGGCGGCCTCCTCGGGCCTCGCGGCGTCGACCTCCGACCTCGGCACCGTGACCGTCACGACCACCACCACGACGACCCTCACGGCCGCCGCGCTCAACCGCGACGTCGCGAACCTCACCGTCGTCGTCGCCCCGGCGGCGGCCACCCCGGTCACCGGGCGGGTCGTCGTGCGCCAGGGCGAGACCGAGGTCGCCTCCGCCGACCTGGTCGACGGACGGGCCAGCCTCCAGGCCGCGCTGCCGCCCGGCCGCCACACCCTGATGGCGACCTACGTCCCGGCGGAGGGCGCGCACGCCGCCGGCTCCTCGTCGACCTCCACGGACGTCACCGTGCTCACGTCGTCGACGACGCTCCTCACCGCGGTGTCCTCCGGCGCCGGCCGGGCCCAGCTGCGGGCCGTGGTCACGCCGCGCACCGAGTCCCCGGTGCTCGGCAACGTCGCCTTCTTCGAGGGCGTCCAGCTCGTCGGCGTCGGCCCGGTGGTCGACGGCCAGGCGACCGCCGACCTCACCGGCGTCAGCGGTGGTGCCCACGCCTACACGGCGATGTACGTCCCCGCGGGCGAGAGCTTCGTGGCCTCCTCGACGTCGGCGGAGGTGGAGCTGGGCGTCGGTGCCGTGACCTCGCTCTACGTCGGAGCGACGCCGGTCGACGCGCCGTACGGCCGCACGCGGACCGTCGGCGTGAAGGTGACCGGCGGCGAGCCGGTCGACGGCGTGGCGCAGGTGCACCTCGGCGGCATCCGCTGGAACGTCACGCTGGTCGACGGCACCGGCCGGATCACCATCCCGGCGGGCCTCGCGGTCGGCACCCACACGGCGCTCGCCGTGTTCGCCGGCGACGAGACCCACGGGGCATCGTCGGGCACGATCGACCTCGTGGTGCGACCCGCGGGGACGCGGATCGACGAGGCGCTGCCCGGCACGATCACGGCCGGCCGGTCGGTGACGAGCTCGTTCTACGTCACGGCGCCCGGGTCGCAGATCCCGGCGCGGGGTGCGCTCCGCATCTACCACGGCGGCCGCCACCTCACCACGGCCGAGGTGCGCAACGGGCGGGCGACGGTGACGCTGCCGGGCCTCGCGCGCGGCACCTACGACCTGCGCGCCGAGTTCGACGGCGGCGGCACGTTCGCCCGGTCGCAGCTCGGGTTCCGCACGGTCGCGCGCTGACCCCCGCGCCCCCCACCCACCCGGGACGTCATGCGGCGCGGTGCCTCGCGCCGGCGGTGCGCATGACGTCCGCGAGGTGGGTGGGTGGGTGGGCGGCGCGCGGACCCACCCGGGACGTCATGCGGTGCGGTGGCCCGAGCCGGCGGCGCGCATGACGTCCGCCGGCTGCGGTGCAGCCACCCCGCTCCTAGGCTGGGCGACGTGGACGCCGCCCCCGCTCCCGCCCCGACGTCGGAACCCGCGCCCGGCCACGCCCTCCTCGACCTCGTCGGCGTGATGGCCCGGCTGCGGCGGGAGTGCCCGTGGAAGGCGGAGCAGACACACCGGTCGCTGGCGCGCTACCTGCTCGAGGAGGCCCACGAGGTGCTGGAGGCCCTCGACACCGACGACCCGGCGCTGCTGCGCGAGGAGCTCGGGGACCTGCTGCTGCAGATCTACTTCCACGCGGCGATCGCCGCCGAGCGGACCGACGCCACCGCCTTCACCATCGACGACGTCGCCGCCGACCTCACGGCGAAGCTGGTGCGCCGGAACCCGCACGTGTTCGCGGCCGATCCGGCCGACGGCACTATCGACGCGGCCGCCGTGAACGAGAGGTGGGAAGCCGTGAAGGCCACGGAGAAGACCCGCACCGACCCCACCGACGGCCTGCCGCCGACGTTGCCGGCGCTGCTGTGGGCCGACAAGGTGCTCGACCGCTCGTCGCGGGCCGGTACGCCGCTGGACCTCGCCCCGCGCCGTACCGGCCCCGCCGCTGACGCGATCGGCGACCGGCTCCTCGGGCTCGTCGCCGAGGCGCACGCGGTCGGTGTCGATCCGGAGCAGGCGTTGCGCGACGCCGTGCGGGTGCGGCTCTGATGGCCGCGTCCCGACCCGTCGGGCCGGTGCGGCGCCTGCTGCCGCGTCCCGGGGTGAGCGAGCGGCACGTGCGGGTGGACGTGCCCCTGGCCGACGCGTGGCGCGTCGTCGCGGCTCCCCCGGCACCGGGCAGCGGGCGCTGGTACGCCGACGCCGCGCCCCTCGTCTTCCGCGGCCGGCTCGACGACGCTGCCCGGACCGTGCTCGGCCCGCCCCCGGCGGCGCCCGTGGCGCCACCGGGCCCGGCCGCCGGCGAGGGCCTGCTGCGGCCCGGCGACGAGGCGGGCTTCTGGACCGTGCTGGAGGCGGACCCCGCGGCGTACCGGCTGCGGCTGCACGCCCGCGTCCACGCCCCGGGGACGGTGCGGATGAGCGCCTGGCTCACCGGCCTGTCGGGGATGCCGGGCGCGTGTCGCGTGCACGTGCGGATCGGGTTCCGGCCGCGGGGCCTCGTGGGTGCCGGCTACCTCGTCGCCGACCTGCCGGCGCGCGAGGTCGTGGTCGAGGGCGTCGCCCGGCGCCTCGCGGCGGACGTGGCGGCGGGCGCGGCCTGACCCCCTCCGCGGGACGTCATGCGGGGCGGCGGCCCCGAGCGCCGCAGCGCATGACGTCCCGAGGGGGTCAGAAGTCGACGACGTCGCCGACGGCGCGGTTGCCCTCCGCGACGCGGACGACGGCGGACTCGCCGACCAGCCAGATGCGGTCGTCGGCGACGAGCACGCGGCGTACGCCGGCGTAGCCGCTCGGCATGCCCGTGGCGTCGATGGTCGGACCGCGCTCGAGCAGCCCGGGCGCGACGTCCACCGACTCGACCGTCGCCTGCGGTCCGCGGCCCCAGCCCTGGGAGGGCAGGTAGGCCCGGTCCTGCCACAGCAGGAACGCGCGGTGGTCGCCCTCGACGGGCGACTGCCGTCCCTCCCACGTCACCGTGGTGACCTGCCGCGGCGTGCTCGGGTCGGTGATGTCGAACAGCGACGCCTGGAGGCCGGTGGTGCGGCCGTCCTCGGTCGCGTGCTGCCCGACGCCGAGGAGCATGCCGTCGTCGAGGGGGTGGAGGTACGCCGAGTAGCCCGGCACCTTCAGCTCCCCCGCCAGCGTCGGGGCCGTCGGGTCGCTCGTGTCCACGAGGTAGAGCGGATCGATCCGGCGGAACGTGACGACCGCGGCCAGGTCGGGTGAGAGGAAGCGCACCGCCTGGATCTGCTCCGTCAGGCCCAGCCCGTCGACGCGTCCGGTCTCGACGAGACCCTCCCCCGGGCGCTCGGCGAGCACGACGAGCGAGGAGCTGGGCGCCTCGCCCTCCTCGTTCCGCGTCACGGCGACCCGCACGACGCCGGCGGCCTCGTCCACCGCGAACTGGTTGACGAGACGCCCACCGACGCGGCCGGAGCCGACGTACGTCGTCGCGCCGGGCTCGCTGATGTCGAAGGCGTGCAGGTCGGACGAGGGCTCGTCGTCGGCGTCGTCGGCGCCGCGCACGGCGGACCACGGCGACGAGGCCACGATCATCCGGTCGGTGGAGGCGTAGACGGTGTCGCCGGAACCGACGACGCCCGCCGACGAGGTCGGCGCGGTGCCGCCGCCGATCTCCAGGCTCGCCACGGAGACGGTGGTGAACCCGCTGAACGCGGTGGGCACGCCGACGTCGCCGCAGCCGAGGAGCGGTTCGACGTCGCCCCCGTCGGTCGAGAGCTGCGGCAGCCAGTCGGCGATGGTGCTGGCCTCGATCAGGTCGCGGTTGGCCTCGAGCGCCGCGTTCTCGTCCGCGAGCGAGCGACCCTCCGGCTCCACCCAGTCCAGGCCGGGGGGTTCGCTCACCATGACGAGCCGCACGGTGTCGCCGACGAGGCGGGCGCTGCGGTACTCGCCCTCGACCCGCGTCGAGCGCACCACCTCCGGTGCGGCCGGGTCCGTGAGGTCGACCTCGGTCAGCACGGTGCGGGCCGGACGCCCAGCCGGGTACGCCGAGTCGCCGACCTCGGTGTCGAGCGGGACGTAGCCCGCTCCCTCCTGCCCCAGGACGAGCAGGGTCGAGTCGCGGAGCAGCAGCTCCGACGGGAGACCGTCGTCGGGAAGGTCGAGGGTGGCCAGCGCCTCCGCCGACGCGACGTCGACCACCCGCACCTCGCCGCCGGCGATCGCGACCAGCACCTCACCGTCGGTCTTGACGATGTCGGCCTCGTCGACGCCGTCCTCCTGGGTGTTGGTCGCCGACGTGCCGTGGTCGGGACCGATGTAGCCGCCGCGCGGGAGGACGCCGGACCGCGGGGCGACGGAGTCGGCGCTGGCCGCGAAGTCCGACTCGAGGCTCGCGCCGAGGGCGGCGTGCTGCCGGAGCATGCCGATGCCCTCCAGCCCCCACGCCGTGACGCGCTCCAGCGCGTTCTCCTGGAAGTACCCGAGCAGGTCGTCGCAGCCCGCGAAGCGGACGAGGCTCGCGACACCCGTCGGGCCCGCGGGGTCCGGTGCGGCGTCGGGCGTCGACGTACAGGCGACGAGGAGCAGCGGGGCGGTCACCACCGCGGCCATGCCACCGCGGCGCAGGGTGTCGGTCGTGCGGTTCATGCCCCGGGGACGCGGGAGGCGGGCTGGTCGGTTCCCCGGCTGACCGGGGAAAGTGTCGCTTTGACCATCAAATTTGATGGTCAAAGCGGCGTGTTCCCCGGCTGACCGGGGAAAGTGCCGCCCGATCGTTCGCTCGGTCTAGAGCACCCAGAGGTCGAGCGCCTGCAGCCCGAAGCCCGCGAACACCGACGCGAACCCGACGACGTGGAGCCGCTTCGACGCCGGCGTCGTGTGCCGCACGGACGGGTGCCGCGGCCACTCGCCCGAGCGCTCCTTGGCGTCGCGGTAGCGGCTGTCGAGCACCTGTCCCCGCCACACCAGCGACCACCCGGTCAGGATGCAGACGAACGCGGTGATCGGGACCAGGGTCGCGGCGCTCACCCCGCGGAGCCGCCGCACCGCTGCGCGGCGGGCAGGGCGGCGACCTCCTCGGGCGTGGGCGGGTCGTCGAGGCTGAAGGTCGCGCCGAGGGCGGTGTCGCTCGCGGCCACGCTCACGCCGTCGCCGCCGGTCGACACGGCGCCGTCGGCGTAGCTGCCCACCGCCGGGTTCACCGTCACGTCGAGGTCGGCGAGGGTCGAGGAGGCCACCTGGCCGACGGTCGGGTCGGACAGCGCGTTCGACACCGTCAGAAGCCGCACGGTGAACGAGGCGACCTCCGCCTCCGCGCCGGCGGCCTGCATCTCGCGGGCGATCTCGTCGGCGGCCGGTGGCCGGTCGAGGGCATCGGGGCCGGCCGCCTCGGTCAGCGCCGCGTCGTAGAGCCACAGCTCCGTCAGCCCGCTCCGCACGATCGCCCGCGGCACCGCCTCAACGCCGACCTGCGCGACGTAGTCGCAGTACGCCGCGGTGGCGGCGTCCAACCGGTCCACCGTCAACGTCGCGTCGCCGGCGGTCGCCGCGGTGCGGGGGTCGCTGTCGCACCCCGCGAGGAGACCCCCGCCGAGGAGCACGACGGCGGTGGCGGCCAGGACGCGGGTGCCGGCACGGGCGCGGGACGAGGTGACCACGCTCACACCGTAGCGGCCCCCTTCCCGCAGGTCACGCGTCCCTCAGGTCACGCGTCCTTCGGGTCGAGCACCGTGTCGATCACCTTGGCCGCCCACTCGAGCAGCGCGAGGCCGGTGATGGGCTTGCCCGCGACCACGGCGGTCTGCGGTCGCGGCACCAGCACGGTGTCCGTCGCCGGCTTGACGAGCGACTTCGGGTAGAGCCGCTGCAGCCGCACCGCGCGAGACTCGGGCAGGGAGACCGGCGCGAACCGCACGTTCTTGCCCGCCGACGTCACCTCCCGGATCCCGGCTGCCCGGGCCCGGGCCCGGAACCGCGCGACGTAGAGGAGGCTCTCGACCTCGACCGGGGGCTCGCCGTACCGGTCGACGAGCTCCTCGCGGATCGTGTCGACGTCCTCGTTGCTGCGCACCTCGGAGAGGCGCTTGTACATCTCCAGCCGCAGGCGCTCGCTCGGCACGTAGTCGTGGGGCAGGTGCGCCTCGACGGGCAGCTCGATGCGCACCTCCTCGAGCTGGTCGTCCGGGGCGCCCTTGAAGTCGGCGACGGCCTCGCCGACGAGCCGCACGTAGAGGTCGAAGCCGACGTCGGCGATGTGACCCGACTGCTCGCCGCCGAGGAGGTTGCCGGCGCCGCGGATCTCGAGGTCCTTCATGGCGATCGCCATGCCGCCGCCGAGGTCGGAGTGCTGCGCCAGGGTGGCGAGCCGCTCGTGGGCTGTCTCCGTGAGCGGCTTCTCGCTCGGGTAGAGGAAGTAGGCGTAGGCCCGCTCCCGCGACCGGCCGACGCGCCCGCGCAGCTGGTGCAGCTGCGAGAGGCCGAGGGTGTCGGAGCGCTCGATGATCATCGTGTTGGCGTTGGACACGTCGAGACCCGACTCGACCAGCGTCGTGCAGACGAGCACGTCGAAGCGCTTCTCCCAGAAGTCGAGCATCACCTGCTCGAGCTGCTTCTCGTTCATCTGGCCGTGGGCCGTGGCCACCCGCGCCTCGGGCACCAGCTCCGTCAGGTGCTGCGCGGCCTTCTCGATCGACTGCACGCGGTTGTGGATGTAGAACACCTGGCCGTCGCGCAGCAGCTCCCGCCGGATGGCGGCGATGACCTGGCGGTCCTCGTACGCGCCGACGTACGTCAGCACCGGGTGCCGCTCCTCCGGGGGCGTGGTGATCGTCGACATCTCGCGGATGCCCGTGACCGCCATCTCGAGCGTGCGCGGGATCGGCGTCGCCGACATGGCGAGCACGTCGACGCTCGTGCGGAGCCGCTTCATCTGCTCCTTGTGCTCCACGCCGAAGCGCTGCTCCTCGTCGACGATGATGAGGCCCAGGTCCTTGAACCGGATGTCGGGGTTGAGCAGGCGGTGGGTGCCGATCACGATGTCGACCTCGCCGGTGGTGAGGCCCTCCAGCACCGCCTTCGCCTCCTTGTCGGACTGGAAGCGGCTCAGCGCCTTCAGCACGACGGGGAACCCGCTCATGCGCTCGGCGAAGGTCGAGAAGTGCTGCGTCACGAGCAGCGTCGTGGGCACGAGCACGGCGACCTGCTTGCCGTCCTGCACCGCCTTGAACGCCGCACGCACCGCGATCTCGGTCTTGCCGTAGCCCACGTCGCCGCAGACCAGGCGGTCCATCGGCACCCGCCGCTCCATGTCGCCCTTGACCTCGTCGACCGTCGACAGCTGGTCGGGCGTCTCGGCGAAGGGGAACGCGTCCTCCAGCTCGCGCTGCCACGGCGTGTCGGGGCCGAAGGCGTGGCCCTGGGTGGCCTGGCGCGCGGCGTACAGCTTGATGAGCTCCGCCGCGATCTCCTTGACCGCCTTGCGGGCGCGCGCCTTGCGCTTGGTCCAGTCGCCGCCGCCCAGCCGGTCGAGCGCGGGCTGCTCGCCGCCGACGTAGCGCGTCACCTGGTCGAGGGCGTCGGCCGGCACGTAGAGCCGGTCCGGCGGGGCGCCGCGCTTGGAGGCGCCGTACTCGAGCACGAGGTACTCCCGCACCGCTCCCTGCACCTCGCGCTGCTTCATCTCGATGAAGCGGCCCACACCGTGCTGCTCGTGCACGACGAAGTCGCCGGCCTTGAGCTCCAGCGGGTCGATCTGGCGCTTGCGGCGGGCGGGCATCTTGCGCATGTCGCGCGTCGATGCCTTCTGGCCGGAGATGTCCTCACCGGTGAGGAGGGCGAGGCGGTTGGGCTCGTCCACGAGCCCGTGGGTGAGCGCGCCGCAGGTGACCGTCACGACGTCGGTCGGCGGCAGGGTGTCGACGGCGTCGACGAGACGGGCCGGTACGTCGCGGTCCGCCAGCGCCTCCACCGTGCGCTGGGCGGGACCGTGGCCGGGGTGCACCACCACGACCCGGTAGCCCTGCGTGAGCCAGCCGCCCACGTCGGCGAGCGCCTTCTCGACGTCGCCGCGGTAGGCCTCGGCGGGCTTCACCGACAGCGGTCGGCTCGGCACACCGGCGATGGCGGCCTCGGTGGCCGGGGCGTCGGCGGGGGCGCCGTCGTCCGCGATGCCGAACGGGCTGACGCTCCACCAGGCCTGCCCACGGGCCAGGGCGTGCTCGCGCACGTCGGCGTAGGAGCGGTACGACGCCGCCCCCAGGTCGATCGGCGCCTGGCCCCCGCCGGCGGCGGCCGCCCAGGAGGCCGCGAGGAACTCCTCGCTCGTCGCGACCAGGTCGGCCGCGCGACGGCGGCCGCGCTCGGGGTCGAGGACCACCACGTGGGCGTCGCTCGGCAGCACGTCGAGGAGCAGCTCCAGCTCGTCGACGAGCACGGGCGCGAGCGACTCCATGCCCTCCACCGCGATGCCCTCGGCGAGCTTCTCGGTGAGCTCGCGCAGCTGCGGGTGCGCCTCCCCGAGCGCCCGGGCACGTTCGCGCACCTCGGGCGTCAGCAGCAGCTCGCGGCACGGCGGCGCCCACAGGCGCTCCACCTTCTCGAGGGTGCGCTGGTCGGCGACCGAGAAGGTGCGGATGTCCTCGACCTCGTCGCCCCAGAACTCGACGCGCAGCGGGTGCTCGTCCGTGGGCGGGAAGACGTCGACGATGCCGCCGCGCACGGCGTACTCCCCGCGCTTCTCGACGAGGTCGACCCGCGAGTACGCCGCACCCTCCAGCCCGCGGACCACACCCTCGAGCGACGCCTCGGCCCCGGGGGTCAGCTCGACCGGGACGAGGTCGCCGAGGCCCTTGACCTGCGGCTGCAGCACGCTGCGCACCGGGGCCACCACGACGGAGAGCGGACCGTTGGCCGTGTCGTCCCCCGGGTGCGCGAGGCGGCGCAGCACGGCGAGCCGGCGGCCGACGGTGTCGCTGCGGGGGCTCAGGCGCTCGTGCGGGAGGGTCTCCCAGCTGGGGAAGTAGCCGACCGTTGCGGGGTCGATCAGGTCGCCCAGCGCGGCGACCAGCTCCTCCGCGTCGCGGGTCGTCGCGGTCACGGCGAGGACGGTGCGACCGAGGTCGGCGAGCCCCTTCACGACGAACGGCCGCACCGCGGCCGGACCGGTCAGGTCGAGGACCCGCTCGGAGCGGTCCCGCGCCCCGGCCAGCGCCTCGTCGAGGGTCGGATCGGCCAGGACGGCGTCGGCGAGCCCGGAGAGTTGCACGAGGAAGGAGCCTAGTCCGGGCCCCAGCACGTCACCATTCGAGGACGGGTGGGGCGGGGCTCGGTCCCGGTCGGGGAAAACGCGGACCGGGTCGAGGACGGGCGAAAGAGAACGCGGACCCGAGCGGCCGGGCCCTCGGCGTGTCGCGGACCCGGGTCCGCGTTTTCCTCCTCCGCGTCGTACGGCCCGCGCACTTTCCTCGCTGTCCGCGTTTTCTTCCCCCGACGGACGCGCCCGCGAGGCGGCTCAGCCGGCGGAGGCGGCGTAGCCGCTGGCGGCCGCGTACACGGCAGCGACGTAGGCGTCGTCGTGGTTGTAGGAGAAGACGGCCTCGGCCCAGCCCTCCCCCGTCGCGAGGTCGTGGCCGTCGTGGCAGAGGTAGCGGGCGGCGGCGTAGGCCGCGTCGTCGAGGTCGTTGGGGTCCATCGCGCCGTCACCGTCACCGTCGGAGCGCCAGCGGTCCCACGTCGACGAGATGAACTGCAGCGGGCCGACGGCGTGGTCCCACGTCGGGTCCCCGTGCCACTCCTCGAGCAGCGGGTCGGACGGGATCGCGGCGAACCCGCCGGTCCCGTCGAGCGCCGGGCCCACGATGGGAGGCTCCGCGCGGCCGTCGAGACCGAGGATGCTGCCGTGGATGGAGCCGTGGTGGGACTCGACCCACCCGATGCCCGCCAGCGTCGACCAGCCCATCGAGCACGACGGCGCCTCGGTGCGCAGGCGCAGCTCGGCCACGGCGTACGCGTTCACCGCCACCGGCGGGATCCCCGTCGCCTCGGCGACCTGGGCCGTCCAGGCGGCGTCGACGACCGGGATGACCGGGCGGCCGGCGGGCACGATCGGCGCAGGGTCGGAGGCCGGCGGCACCACGCCGCCCGGCGCTGACGTCCCGGCCTCGGGCGCCGGCGCCGGAGTGTCCCGGCCGAGCCACCACGCCGTGCCGACGAGGGCGAGCCCGAGGACGGCGACGACGAGGGGTACGGCGAGGCGCCGCGCCCGCTGGCGCCGCTGCGCCGCCCGGCGTCGGCGCTGGGCGGCGGTGGGCGTGCGGCCCGACGCGCGCGGTGCGGCCTTCGTCGCCGGGGCCTTCTTCGCCGGGGCCTTCTTCGCCGCGGTCTTCTTCACCGCGGTCTTCTTCACCGCGGTCTTCCGCGGCGTCGGTCGGCTCCGCGGCGCCGGCCGCCGCGGACCCGGCGGGGTCACCCGAAGCGGCCGTTGACGTAGTCGCTCGTGCGCTGGTCGCGAGGTGTGGTGAACATGGCGTCAGTATCCCCGTGCTCGACGATCACACCGGGAGTGCCCTGCGCGGCGAGGAAGAACGCGCAGGTCTGGGAGACCCGCCGCGCCTGCTGCATGTTGTGGGTGACGATGACGATGGTGATCTCGCGGGCGAGCTCCGTCATCGTCTCCTCGATGACGCGCGTCGAGGTGGGGTCGAGCGCGGAGCACGGCTCGTCCATGAGCAGCACCTCGGGCCGCACCGCGAGCGAGCGCGCGATGCACAGCCGCTGCTGCTGACCGCCCGACAGGCCTCCGCCGGGCGCACCGAGGCGGTCCCGCACCTCGGTCCACAGACCGGCCCGCACGAGCGAGCTCTCGACCAGCTCGTCCTTCTCCGTGCGCGACGCCTTGGTGCCGGTGAGACGCAGCCCGGCGAGCACGTTCTCGCGGATCGACATGGCCGGGAACGGGTTCGGCTTCTGGAACACCATCCCGATCGACCGACGGGCGTCGGTCAGCTTCCGTCGAGGGTCGTAGACGTCCTCGCCGTCGAGGAGCACCTCGCCGGCCAGCGCCGCCGAGGGCACCAGCTCGTGCATGCGGTTGAGGATCCGCAGGAAGGTCGACTTGCCGCACCCGGAGGGTCCGATGAGCGCCGTGACGCTCCGCGCCGGCATCGTGAGCGACACGCGGTCGAGCACCAGGCGCTCGCCGAACCACGCCGACACCTCCCGCGCCTCGAGCTCGCCGCCCGTCGCGACCCGGTACGCCGCGGGCGCACCGCCCGGCACCTCCCCGGGGACGGCCGGGATGACGGTGGTGGCCTGGTCGTCGGCGTACAGGTCGAAGGCCGCCGGGGCGGGGACGACGGAGTCGTGGCGCATGGCTCTGGTTCCTCTCACGGGGGTGGCCCGCCGTCGTCGGAGGTGCTCCGACGACGGCGGGCCGGGATGTGCGGTGGGGCGGTCCGGCGGGTGGGTCAGCGACCGGTGACCGTGAAGGTCTGGCTGCGACCGTTGACGCTGCGGTCGCCGGAGTAGACGGCGCGCAGGGTGTGGGTGCCGCGGCCGACCTTCGGCAGGGTGATGGCGGCGACGCCGCGGCTCACCGTGCCGCGGGCGAAGACCTTGGTGCCGGCGTAGATCGTCACGGTGCCGCTGATGGCCTGCTGCACGCCGGGCACGTTGACGACGAGGGTCCCGCGGGTGCCGGACGCGCTGGTGGAGACGGCCGACGGGAAGGTCTCGCCGATGGCGGGCGTCGCCTTCTGGATGGTGTGGGTGCCCGACGCGGAGGCGGGCACGAGCAGCCCGCTGCCGAGGTACTCCATCTTGATCGCGTAGGCACCGGCCGGCGTCGAGGCGCCGGCGGTCAGCGTCGCCTTGCCGTTGGCGTCGAGGGCCACGGTGGTGCGGGCACCGCCGAAGGTGAAGCGGACCTGGCCGGTGGCCGGTGCGCCGCTCGGCGTGGTGACCACGGCCGACAGCACCCGGGCCTGGCCGAAGCTGCTGCGGGTCGGCGAGACGCCGGCGCGGAGCACGGGCGCGACCCGGACGACGACGGAGGCCGCCGCGGAGGTGGAGCCCTCCTGGAGCACGCCCGACGCGGGCACGTAGCGCGCCGTGTAGGTGTGGCTGCCCGCAGCGACGCCGGTCAGCGTCGTGGCGAAGCGGCCCTGCGCGAAGCGCGCCGTCGCGACCTTCGTCGTGCCCTCGAGGAGCTCGACGGTGCCGGCGGAGACGTCGGCGCCCTTCGCGTCGACCGTCGCGGCGAACGCCACGCTGCCCGCTGCCGGGGAGGACGCCGTGAGCGTCGTGCCGGTCACGACGACCTCGTTGGTGGTGAAGTTGGACGTGGCGCTCTGGGTCGCCTCGCCGCAGACGCCGCCGAACTCGTCACGGGCGAGCTGGTCGAAGCCGGCGGCCTCGATGAGCGGCCGCGCGTCGGTGGAGCACACGAACCCGTCGGCGCCGAAGACACCCGCGAGGCGGGTGCGGTCGGCCGCGCGCACGACGTTGTAGAGAGCGCGCTTGGCGGTGAACCCGCCGACGATGGTGACGGTCCCGGCCAGCTCGGCGCGGCCGGTCGAGAACGGCGCGATCGCGTTCGGGTTCGACTTCACGGTGGCGTCGTCGTGCTCCTGCACGTCCACCACCGTCGAGGCCAGCGTCACGTCGACGCCTCCGTTGAGCTTCTTCAGCTCGGAGGTGAAGAAGGAGCGCGTGCCGGAGCCCGACTGCGGGATCTGCGGGACGATCGTTCCCGCCTTGCCGCCCACCTCGCTCCAGTTCTTGATGGTGCCCTGGTAGATGCCGACGATCTGCGCGGAGGTCAGGGTGGCGGGGGCGTTGGTGGTGCGGGCGGTCGCGAGCCCCAGGCCGTCGACGGCGAACGGGTAGGCGTAGAGCCCCGCGTTGACCTCGGCGTCGTTGAGCGCCGAGGAGGAGCGCGCGAAGTCGATGTTCGGGTTCGAGGGGTTGTAGAGCGTCGCCTTGCCCTGGCCCGAGCCGTTGGGCCGGTTGATCGGCTGCGTTCCCTGGCGCACGACGATCTGCGCGCTGGTGCCGGCCGTGAGGGCGTGGAAGCTGCGGAGCTTCCCGGTGGTGGCGGTGGCGTTGTAGCCCGGCACGACGGACCCGGCGACCGTGGCGCCGTCCGCCAGGTTGTCGAGCACGAACTGGCTGGTGTCGGAGCCGACGCCGACGATGTCGCCGGCGGCGGGCGGGGCGGCGGGGTCGGCGGACGCAGGGGCGAGCGAGCCCAGCGCGAGCGCCGCGGTCGCCAGCGACCCGGCGAGCACGGTGGAGAGGAGCGGACGAGCGAACATCGGGTGGATCTCCTGTCATCGGCTGCGCACCACGGTCGCGGTGCGTCCTTCTCGGGTGGGGTGGAGCGGGAGGAGCGGTGGTGCGGGTGGTGCGGCGGAGTGGTCAGAGGAGGTTGGGGAGGAGTCGCGAGGCGCTGTCGGCGGTCGCCCAGGAGAGCGCGAGCACCACGGGCGAGCTCACGACCCACACGAGGGCGCCCGGCACCCGGCGTCGGAGGAGGGCGATGCCGACGACCGCCGCGCACAGCCCCCCGAGCTGCAGCCCGAGCAGGGGCAGGGCCGCCGTGTCGACGCGCTGCGGCTTCTCCCCCTCCGGTACGGCACTGGGCACGCCGCCCGGCGCGGCGAAGCCCTCGCCGTCGACGGGCACGGTGGACGTGTCGACGTAGAGCACCTCGCCCGTGCTGAGCCGGCCGAGCGCCGTGTCCGTCGCCGCCGTCACGAGCGTGAGCCGCGCCTCGCCGTCGGCGAGCGGCCCGGGCAGCGGGTCCCCCGCCCGGCGGAGCCCGGTCACCGCCAGGCGCTGCCGCCCCTGGGCCCCGACGACCTCGACGGTGTCGCCGACGGCCAGCTCGTCGAGCCGCGCGAAGGGTCCGCCGAACGTCACGGCGCGGCCCTGCACGACGCTCACGCCCACCTGTCCGGGGAGCACGGTGTCCCGCCGGTGTCCGGGGCCGGCCCGCAGGTCGCCCGAGGCGGTGCCCTCCACCACGACCTGGGAGACGTCGATGGCGGGGATCGTCAGCAGCGCGACGGGCGAGCCGACCTCGGCCGTCGGCCCGACGGAGACGAAGCCGCCCGCGACGTCGGCGCGGAACGCGTCGTACAGCACCGCCTGGTCGCGCGCGTGGGAGACGCCGGAGAGCACGAGCAGGTGCAGCAGCAGCGTCAGGCTGAGCAGCGCGAGGGTGAACGCGGCGGACGAGCCGACCTCGAGCCGGCTGCCAGGGCCCCTGCCGGGGCCGCCGCCGGGCGCGCTCCCCGCCGTGGCGCGCTCCGCCACCGTGGCGCTCACGACCGCACCCGTCGGGCGATGAGCACGACCCGTCCGACGGCTCCCCCGAGCGCGCCGACGAGGGTGAGCACCAGGAGGAGCGGGAGCAGGGCGCTCGACGTCCAGGGCGAGCTCACGGGCGCGGTGGCGGCGGTGGTGGCCGTCGTGGGTCCGCCCGCCTGCGGGGTCGCACCCCCGGCGGCAGCGGCGTCCGCCGCCGGGACGGCGCCCGGCGGCGCGCCGGCACCCCCGCCGGGGAAGGACGGTCCTCCCGCGTCGGTCCCGGGGACGACCGGCGGCGCGACCGCCGGCGCCTCCTGGGCCGCGATGAGCTCCGCCGCCCGCTGGGCGCTGCGCCAGAGCGGGGCGGTGGCGCCGGCGTCGGTGATCGGCAGGTACCCCTCCGGCAGCGTGCCGTTGCCGCGGCCGGGCCGCTGGCCCTCGGTCGTCGCCACCTCGAGGAACTGCGCGACGTCGGCCGCCTGCTCGGCCGGCAGGCCGTGGGTGCGCGCCACCGTGTGCACGACGAGGGTCCCCGGGTAGGCGTCGCCCTCCTGCCGCACGGCCGCCTGGTCGACCACGTACGGCGCGACCGCCGCCTCCGCCACACCGACGGTGTCCGTCGCGGGACGGGCCAGGGCGACGGCCTTCGTCAGCCCCTCCGTCGTCGGTCCGACGAACGTGCCGTCCCGGGTCTCGAGCTCGGCGACGGCGAGGCCCAGGCGGGCGGCGTCGCCGAGGCTGACGATGCCGAGCATGAACCGGGTGCCGAGGCCCTGCCGGTTGACGCGTCCCACCCGCCACGGGTCGCTGGCGGAGGACCGCTCGCACCTCGTCTGCACGTTGGGCCAGGCGTCGAGCACGGCCTCGGCCACCCGGCGCAAGGTCGTGACGGGCGCGGCGACCTGGTTGAAGTAGACGGACGGGTTGGCCTTGAGGCAGTCCTGCTCGCTCGTCGGCACGTAGGTGTCGAGCAGCGGGAAGTCGCGCACCGGCAGCGTCATCCCGGCGTAGGACGGGTTCACCCGCATGCCCCAGGGGTCGGGCTCGCCCCGCACGAACGCAGCCGCGTCGGGGTCGGCCGCGACGTACGCGGTCAGGGCCCCGATGACGTCCGAGGACTCCGAGATGGAGAGCACCGTCGCCGCGGCCTCCCGGGCGATCTGGTCCAGGTCGGGGTTGAGGGCGACGAACTCCGGGTCCTGGTTGACCGAGGTCGGGTTGTCCCCCATGCCGGGGTGGCCGCGTCCGAGCTCGGACGCGACGTAGGACTGCGTCAGGAGCTTGGCCACGAGCCGCGCGTTGAGCCGCAGCTCGTCGACGGTCCCGGCGTTGTCGGGGCGGTCGACGACGTACGCGATCCCGAACCCGGTGACCGCGGTCGGCCCGTAGGCCGTCGCGGTGCCGCGGCGCGCGTCGTGCGGACCCGACACCAGCGCCGCCGCGCCCTCGCCGCTCTCCATGAGCGCGAAGCCCGCCTCGTCGCTCATCCGGTTGTGCTGGAACTTGAAGCGGCCGTCCTCGAGGCAGTAGGCCGGCGCCCACTGCAGCGACGCCTGGGCGAGCAGCTCGGAGCCGTAGAACCCGACCGGTGCCCGCGGGTCGAGCACGTCGCACACGTTGGGCGCGAGGCCGAAGGTCAGCGGCACGGAGAACCGGTGCTGCCAGTTCGACGCCGACCACCACAGAGCGGGCGAGACGGCCAGGTCGACGCCCTCCGCGGCGTAGTTGCTCGAGCCCTCGAGCCAGCGGCCGCTGCGTCGGCACTCGGGATCGGTGTCGCAGGACAGGCCCATGATCGGGATGACGACGATCGAGCAGGGTGTCGTCGCGTTGCAGCCGAGGGAGGCGTTCTCGACGTCGGTGCGCACCTCGAGGTCGACCGACCCGCGGCCGTCGGCGTCGGTGAACGCCGCGACCTCGGCCGGCGGGAGCGCGCCGTCGACGGCCGCCTCCGGCGCCATGGACTCCGCGCTGCAGGAGGCGAACCGGTCGCCGTCCGCGGCGGTGAACCCGGTCGCCCATGTCGAGAAGCCGTCGGCGGCGGGGCAGGTCGCCGCGTCCGGCAACGGTGCCGTCCCGGCCCGTGCGGACCGCTCCTCCGCGGTGGCGGCGGTGTCGTGGCGCCAGACGGCGGTGCGGTCGGGCAGGCTCTGCGAGCGCTGGGCCCGGGTCGAGGTCCAGCAGGTGTCGCGCGAGAGCCGCTGCGCGGCGGGCAGGTCGGGGTCGTCGAGGCCCCGGCACTGCAGGACGACGACGGGGTACTCCTGCGCCAGCCCCGTCTCGCCGTAGGGGTCCGCGGCCCGACCGCCGCTCGGGCGCGCGCCCGACCAGCTGACGTGCACCCGCTCGCGCGAGCGCAGCTGCTGCGTCTTGTCGACCGTCACCGTGACCTCGCGGGCGTCCACCACCTCACGCTCGCCGTCGGCGTCGGTGAAGGTGCGCTCGAGCAGCCGGGTCTGCTCGAACCCGCCCGTGGGCGGCGCCGCCTGGGCCGGCGGGACGTCGGCGGACGGCAGACCGACGAGCACCGCCGCGGCGAGCAGCAGGCCGGCCAGCAGCCGAGCGCGGGCGTCCACCGACCGCCGCCTCATCGCGACACCCCGTGGCGACGGCGGAGCCAGACGGTGATCATCGCGGGCAGGAAGACGAGCGCGAGCACCTCGGCCGCCACCAGCCACGCGAACGGGCCCCGGTCCCCCGGCCGGTCGGAGGTCAGCTCGAGCGGGTTGGCGAAGACCGCTCCCCCACCCGTCGCCGCGGCGGCCACCGGCTGACCGGTCGTCGGGTCGAGCTGCACGTCCTGACCGACCGGAGCGGCCCCGGTGCCGGCGCCGGCCGGACCCGCCGCCGTGCCCGCGCCCCCGGCCGCCCCGCCGCTCCCACCCGCGGCGGGATCGTCGGTCGAGGGCTCGCCGGTGCCGGTGTCGGTGCCGCACGGGCCCGCGCCCTGCTTGTCGCAGGCCGCCGGGGCCGGCGCCACGGTCGCGAGCCGGTTCTCGTTGAGGTTGCGACCGTTGAAGGTGGGGTTGTTGCAGGACCGTACGTCGCGGTTGGCGAGCTCGACACCGCTGTCGGCCGTGCCGAGCCGGGCGAGCTGGGTGAAGCCCGCCTGCACCAGGTTGAGCGGGAGCGGCGAGTAGCCGTAGGGGCCGGCCTTCGTCTGGCCCTGGCAGAGCGAGTAGTACATGAAGTCCACGAGCGTCTGGCGCTTCGCGGTCGTCATGCGCCGGTCCTGCGCGCCGACCGGGATGATCATGTAGGAGTACGACGACAGGGGGTAGGCCCGCGGGTCCGTCGCGGTGTAGACGCCCCGCAGGTCCTGGGTCAGGTAGTCGGACGCCGACGGGTCCTCGGTCTTGATCCGGGCCTGCGTCAGCGCCACGGCGACGTTGTACTGGGTCGGCTCGACGTAGTACCCGCCCTCGTTGAGCACCTTGACGACCGGGTAGTCCTCGTTGACGGGGTAGGAGTACTCGACGTACCCGATCGTCCCGTTGCCCGACGAGCTCGCGACCGTGTTCATCACCTGGTCGGACCCGGCCTGGGCGATCGCGCGTCCCTGGCGCGGGAAGTAGGACGTGAGCGTGCCCCGGGGGAACAGGGACTTCCAGGTGCTGCCGTGCCGGGCCGCCAGCCAGGCCGTGAACTGGGCGGTGGTGCCCGAGCCGTCGGCGCGGACCACCGGCGTGATGGGGATCTTCGGGAACGTGCGGCCGTTGTTGTCGGCCTTGATCGCCGGGTCGTCCCAGCTGGTGATCTGGTTGGTGAAGATCTTGGCGATCGTGGCGCCCGACAGCCGCAGGTTGCGCACCTGCTGGTCGCCCACCTTCAGCTGGTAGGTGAAGGCCGTGCCGCCCGCGACGATCGGCAGGTAGGCGAACTGCCGGTTGCCGGCGGTGTCGGCGTTCCCGAACTCGTCGACCCCCTGGTAGGGGATCTCCGAGATGGCGAAGTCGGTGCTGCCCTGGGCGAAGTTCTTGCGGCCGAGGGACGAGCCGCCGCCCGTGTAGGCGACGCGCATGCCGGTGGCCTCGACGTCCGCGATCCACTGCTCGACGATGAGCTGGCTCCAGGTCGAGCCGGTGCCCTCGATCTGGGCGTAGACCACCGCGCGCGCGGCGGCCGCGTTGCCGGACGTCGTGCCCAGGAGCAGCAGGAGGGTGGCCACGAGGGCGGCGAACCGGAGTGCCCGGAGGCGGGGTGGGGCGGGGAGTCGCATCAGGACCTCTTCGAGAGCGGGCCACGGGCCAGGAGCCGGGCGGTGACGAACAGCACGAGCACCAGCACGAGCAGCACGCTCGCCGCGGCGAAACCGCGGGCGATGGCCTGCGGCTCGCCGGAGCGCACGGTGCTGAAGACGTAGAGCGGCAGGGAGTTCATGAACCCCGACGTCGGGTCGAGCGTGAGGAACGGCGCCGCGCCCGAGGTGAGCAGCACGGGCGAGGTCTCCCCGACACCGCGGGCCACGCCGAGGATGAGGGCCGTCGCCAGGCCGGGCCGGGCGGTCGGCAGCACCACGTGCCAGACGACGCGCCAGCGGCTGGCCCCCAGGGCCAGGCCCGCCTCGCGCAGCCCGCTCGGCACGACGCGGAGCACGACGTCGGAGGCCCGGGCGATGATCGGCAGCATCATGACGGCGATCGCCAGGCCGGCCGCCAGGCCGGAGCGGGGGTAGCCGAGCGCGACCACCATCACCGTGTAGACGAACAACCCGGCCACGATGGAGGGCAGCGCGGTCATCGCCTCGACCACGGTGCGCACCACCGTGGCGAAACGTCCGCCGACCTCGGTCATGAACACCGCGGTGCCGATGCCGAGCGGCACCGTGATGGCGATCGCGATGCCCAGCTGGATGAGGGAGCCCGCGACGGCGTGGAGGATGCCGCCCCGGTCGAAGGCGTCGCGCGGGCCGATGCCCGCCATGTCGTCGGTGAAGAAGTTGACGTGCAGGAGCGGACGCCAGCCCTTGGCCAGGGTGAAGACCATGACGCTGACGAGCGCCGCCCCGACGACGAGGGCCCCGACCGTGACCGCGGAGCGCACCAGCTGGTCGGCCACCTCGTTGCGGTTGCCGACGAGAGCCGTCGTGAGGGCGACGAGGCCCATGCCGAGCGCGAACCAGAGCAGGAGCAGCCAGCCGATGGAGTCCAGCGGCACCACCCGCTGGGTCAGCAGCCAGGCCAGGGCGAACCCCGCGACCCACGCACCGGTGCGGGCGACGCGCTCCTCGGCGGTGGCTCGCCCCAGGCCCGTCCGGCGCACGGGGGACGGAGCGGTCGGATCGGCCACGGGCAGCACCGTCCGCGGCGGGACGGCGGCGTGGCGGGCCTCGTCGAGGACGGGGCGCTCGGGAGCCGTGGTCATGCGTCCGTCCCCTGTCCCGAGCGGCTGCGGTTGACGATGATCGCGGCGAGCGTGTTGACCGCCAGCGTGATGAGGAACAGCGCGAACCCGGCGGCCAGCAGGGCCGAGAGCTGGGCGGCGCTGGCGTCGCCGAAGCGGGCGGCGATGAGCGCGGCCACGGTGTTGGTGCCGACCTCGAGGATGTGGGGCTTGATGTCGAACGCGGGGCTGATGATCAGGTAGACCGCGATGGTCTCCCCCAGCGCCCGGCCCAGGCCGAGCATCGTGCCGCCGACGATGCCGCCCCGACCGAAGGGCAGCACGACGGTGCGCACCATGCCCCAGCGCGTCGCGCCGAGCGCGAGCGCCGCCTCCTTCTCCGCCTGGGGGGTCTGGCTGAAGACCTGCCGCATGACCGCGCAGGACATCGGCAGCACCATCATCGCCACGGCGATCGCCGCGCAGAACGCGCTGGCGATGTAGCGGGTCTGGTCCCACACCGCGGCGTCCGGGTCGGCGCTCGGGACGTCGAAGAGCGGGATCCAGCCGAGCGTGCCGTGGAGCCAGCGGGCGATCTCCGCGGCGTACGGCTGCACGAGCAGCGCCCCCCACAGCCCGTACACGATGCTCGGGACGGCGGCCATGAGGTCGACGAGCGAGACGAGCGTGGCGCGGACCGAGTGCGGGGCGTACTCGGAGATGAACAGCGCCGTCAGCAGCGCCAGCGGGAACGCGATGACCAGGGCGACCCCCGCGACGGAGACCGTCCCGACGAGGATGCCGGCGATGCCGACCGTGCCCTGCTCGGGGGCCCACGCCTCCTCGGTGAAGAAGGACAGCCCGTAGTGCCGCAGCGTCGGCACGGCCTGCCAGGCGAGGAAGAGCCCGATGCTGCCGGTGACGACGAGCACCGTCGCCCCGATGGCGCGGAAGCCGTGCGCGAACACCCGGTCGCCGCCGGTCGGGCGTCGGGAGATCGCGCGCGGGAGCGCCTCGATCTCGTCGTGCTGCGTCGGAACCGTCGTCACGGGTCGGTGTCCCCCATCGGGTGCGGGCGGCCACCTGACGGCCGCGGACCGACGGGAAATCTGGGGTCGGTCCGCCAACGGACCGACCGCTTCGGGTGAACGTCCGACCAACGCCGTCGGACCCGTCGGAGCAGCAGCCCGACGGGACTACCCCGGACCCCCGGCAGGGGTCAGGAGGGGTGGTCCCGGCATGGCCCGGACGGGCTAGGACCCGCCTCCGACGACCGGCCCCTGGACTGGACCGGTCTGGACGGGCTGGGCCGGCTGGACCCGCTCAGCCGGCCGCGATCGCCGCGAGCACGGCGTCGGCGAGCTCCGCCCGGCAGACGACGAGGTCGGGCAGGTAGACGTCGGCCGCGTTGTAGCGCAGCGGCGACCCGTCGATCCGGCTCGTGTGCAGGCCCGCGGCCCGCGCGACCGCGACGGGCGCGGCGGAGTCCCACTCGTACTGCCCCCCGGCGTGCACGTAGACGTCCGCCACGCCGCGCACCACCGCCATCACCTTGGCACCGGCCGACCCCATGGGCACCAGGCGGGCGCCGATCGCGGCGGCGACGACGTCGCTCACCTCCGGCGGGCGGCTACGGCTCACCACGAGGCGCGGCGCTCCCGCGGCGTACGGCGGGGGCACCGGCACGTCCGCCGTGCTCCAGGTCTCGCCGAGGGCTGCCTGGGCCACCGCCCCGGCCACGAGGTCACCGACCTCGCCGGCGGCACCGGCACCCCGTTCCCACAGCGCCACGTGCACCGCCCAGTCGTCGCGCGGCGGCTCACCGAACTCGCGGGTGCCGTCGAGCGGGTCGACGATCCACACGCGGTCCGCCTCGAGCCGGGCCGGGTCGTCCGCGCCCTCCTCCGAGAGGACCGCGTCGTCCGGACGCAGCTGGGCCAGCAACCCGGTCAGCAGCACGTGCGCGGCACGGTCGCCCGCGTCCTTGAGGTCGCCCGTGTCCCACGACTCGGCCACCGCCGTCGTGCGCAGCTCGACGAGCCGCTCGCCGGCGAGCGTCGCCAGCCGCTCGGCGAGGCGGTGGTCGTCGAGACCCGTGAGCGCGGCGACCAGCGGATCGCCGGCGCGGGGCTGGGGGCCGGGCCGGGGGCTGGACTGGGGGTGGGGCTGCGGGCTCGGGACGTCGGGCACGCCGCCAGCCTAGAGCGCTACGGAGACGCTCTCAGTGCATGTCCGCGGCGAGCACGTCGAGCAGCGCCGTCGCCGCCTCGGCGGCGCGCTGCTCCCCCGCTGCGGCGAGCAGGGCGCGGCGCACGGCCATGTCGAGGAGCAACAGCCGGGCGGTCAGCGGGCTCGTGCCCAGGGCCGCCGGGGAGTCCGACGCGCTGCGCTCGAGCAGCTCCGCCGCCGCCGTGCCGGCCGCGACGCGGTCGACGCTGGTGGCGCGCGCGAACTGCCAGTTGTGGCGGTCGAGGGCGACCGGCGCTTCCGCCTCGCCGAACTCCCAGTCCCACGCAACGAGCCGGCGTCGCCCGCCCGTGCCCGTCCAGCCGAGGTTCCACGGCGACCAGTCGCCGTGCCGCAGCCCGTGGAGGAGGAAGGTGTCGCCGTGGTGACGGTGGTACTCCGCGGCCACCTCGACCGCCCGGCGACCGAGGTGGGCGACGACCGGCCCCACGGGCATCCCGTGGGGCCCCACGCCGTCGCGCAGTCCGCGCGCGTCGGCGAGCAGGCGCCGCAGCCACGGGGACTCCCCGAGGCGGGGCGCCGTGGTCGGGCCGGCCGCCACGAGCCGGTCCAGCACGCGCCACGTCGCCGCGGGGTCCTGCGTGTCGACCGGCGTCACGTCGTCGGGCAGCGGCGTCATGCCCAGCGCGCTCGCCGCGCCGGCCCGGTGCAGCAGCACGGGGCGGGGCACGACGACGCCGAGGTCGCCGCGGTGGCTGCGCGCCGCCGCCACGGCCGTGGCGGCGTGCTCCCGCTCCAGCGCGGCGCGGCGGGCCGCGCCCGCGCCGACCTTGAGGAACAGGCGGGGGCGCCCGCGGTCGTCGGAGACGAGGACGGTCGGCCGCGCGCTGCCCTCCCGATCGATGACCGCGAAGCTGAGGTGCACCGCGTCCTCCTCGCAACCGAGGGCACCCGCGGCCGCCGTGCGGAGACCGAGCGCGTCGTCGTCGCCGGGCACCGCCACGAGGTCTCCGACGCGGTCGCCCGCCCCGAGGAGGAACCACGAGCCGACGACGCGGCGCGCCCAGCGTCGGGAGGGAGCCCGCAGGTCGTTGCCGTAGCGCAGCACGGCGCGGCGGGCCCGGCGGCCGAGCTCAGCAGCCACCACGAAGCGCACCCGGCCGTCGAAGCGCACGAGCCGGTAGTGCCCGAGCGCCTCCGTCGCGCGGGTCCGGCGGTCGGCGGGCCGGGCCGCCGACCGTCCGGGCTCGTCGACCGACGGCCACACGACCGCGGCCGTGCGCGCCCAGGCAGGGTCGGGGCCGGGGACGTGGCCCCGACCCGCGACCTGCTCGGACGCGAACGGCATGGCGAGCGTCACCGTCCTCAGCGCGCCGTGAAGCGCGTGACGTTGGACTGGCGCTGGTTCTGCACCCAGTCGAAGCCGCCGCCCATGACGACCTGCGACCCGTCGCTCGCCAGCGTGCGGGACAGCAGCAGGGAGTCCTGGTTGGCCGTCGTGCCGGCCGTCGTCACCTGGAACCCACTGCGGACCCGGCCCGTGCTGCGGTCGAGCACGTGCATGGCGACGTAGCGCGTCGGGCTCGTCTCGCCGAAACCGCCGGCGGCGCTGCAGTCGTGGGCGTGGGACGCGACGTACACGTCGCTGCCCTGCACGAGCACGTCGAACGTGTCGCCGTAGCAGCGTGCGAACCACCGCACCTGCCCGGTCGACACGGTGATGGCCTGCACGCCCTCCTTGCGGGCCGTCGAACCGGAGCGGTCGTCGCGGCCACCCATGTAGAGCACCCCGTCGGCCACCTCGAGCGTCGTCGCCCAGTTGGTGGGGGCCAGCAGGTAGCTGCGGCCGAAGCCGCTGGCGTTGGCGCCCGTGGTGCCGTTGACGGCCGCGACGCCCTGGTAGGCCACGCCGTTCATCTGCTGGAAGGTGCCGCCGACGAACACCTTGGCGCCGTCGCCGGACACGGCGAGAGCGGTGGGACGCAGGCCCTCGCCGGGCACCGCGACGCTCATCTTCGGCTGCCACGACGTCAGGCCGCCACTGGTCAGGTCGAACGCGGCGAGGCGGTCGCGCGCGCTCCAGTTGGCGGCGCTGAAGATGCCGCCGACGTAGAGCGTCCTGCCGTCGGGCGATACGTCGAGCGCACGGACGCTGCCGTTGACGCCGTTCCAGCCCACCTGGCCGAGGAAGCGCCCCGTCGCGGTGTCGAACGCGGCGAGGTGCTCCGCCTTCTGGCCGTTGACCTCGTTGAAGTCACCGCCGACGTAGAGCGTCGCCTTGTCGGGCGACAACGCCATCGCGTGCACCGTGCCCGGGGAGCCGTCCCACGTGTTGCGCAGCACCGGCGCGAAGCCGGCGATCCGCTGCCCCGTCGAGGCGTCCATCGCCGCCAGGTGCGCCTGCCCGGACTCGTTCGTGCCCGCCGCGGCGCCCGAGGGCCGCGTGGACGTGAAGGCCCCGCCCACGTAGATGCGGCCACCCGCGATCTCCGAGGCCCACACGGGGCCGTTCGTCTGCTCCATCGGCGCCGGGGTCGTCGACACCAGCGCCTGGGCCGGGGGGGTCACCAGCTGCAGGCCCAGCGCCACGCACAGCGCGGCCAGAGCAGCCCACCCGCGTGTCGCCATCCGTGTCGTCATCCGTGTCGTCATCCGTGTCGTCGTCCGTCTCGTCATCGTGCTCACCACCAGATCTCCGTCCCCAGCAGTCGTGCCAGGTCCTTGTTGTGCGGCTCGTAGTGAGCCCTCAGCTCCTCGGCGACGTCGTCGTCGAGGTCGACCCCGGGCGCACGGTTGCGCCTGGTCGACGAGGGTCCGGCCGCCACCGGGTCCATCCCGGCGAAGTCGGTGACCCGGCGGAGCGTGCCCGTCGGGTCGGCGTAGAGGTCCTCGCTGCGCAGCACGAGCACGCGGCCCTCGCCGTACGCGGCCATCCAGGCCGCGACGGGGCCGGCGTACTCGCCGCGGGCGCGGTAGGCGTACCAGTCCCAGGCCCGGGCGTAGTACGCCGGACGCTCGCGCAACCGGTCCAGCTCACCCGCCGTGCGCCCCGGCTCGGCGGCCAGGGCCTCGCGGAAGCCCAGCCCCTCGACGCCGGCCTTGACCCGCTCGCGGTAGTGCGAGTGCGCCCGGGCGACGGGGTCGCGCAGGAGCACGACGACGCGGGCGTCGGGCAGCACGGCGCGCGCCCGGCCCGCGGCCCGGGGGTCGTGGAGGAGCAACGGGTCGGCCTCCACGGTGAACGCCGCACCGGCGCGGGCGGCATGCCGGCGCCGGGTCTGCTGCGTGGGGAAGTGTCCCCGGTACCAGCTCTCCGGTCGGCCCGAGTGCCGCGTGAACCAGTGCGGGCTCTTGATGTGCTGCGCCGCGGGCACGAGCGGGAGCACCTGCGGGTGCGCGAGGAGCGACGACCAGAGGAAGGTGGTGCCGCTGCGCTTCGCGCCCACGACGAGCAGGTCCGCCCCGGGACGCAGGGGCGCGGTCGCCTGGCCGGCAAGACGCACGAGGCCCGCCACGCCGGCCTTCGCCGGCTCGGGCACCAGGTCCTTCGCGCGGCGGACGAGTCGGGTGTCGTCGAGACTGCTCATCGGTTTCTCCGGTTCGGACGGGGTCGGCGGATCAGGGTGCGGACGTCGGGGAGGTCGAGCGGTCGGCGCAGGAGGTGCAGCAGCACCGCGTAGACGGCGAGCCCGCCCACCACGTGGAGCCCGAGCATCGCCACGGTGGGCGCGGCCAGGAGGTGGAGCGCCAGCCCGGGCGCGCCGAAGGCCACCAGGGCCGCTGCACCGGCGAGGGCGACATCGCGGACGGGCAGGCGCAGGCCCAGCCGACGGCCCCGGACCAGGCAGAGCGCGGAGTCGAGGGTCAGGCAGCTCGCCCAGGCGATCGCCGCCCCCATCAGTCCCAGCCACGGCACGAGGGCGAGGTTGAGCGTGATGTTGAGAGCGAGGGCGACCGCCGTGTTCCCGGCGGTGACGACGCTGCGACCGGCCATGAGGAGGGCGGCGTTGACGTTGCCCATCGCGACGTAGGCCAGCATCCCCAGCGCCATCAGGGTCAGCGCCGGAGCCGCCTCCGCGAACTCCGGGCCCACCAGCCCGAGCACGAGCGGCGACCACGTCGCGAGGCCCAGGAACAGCGGCCAGGAGACGAGCACCAGCCACACCGCCGTCACGCGGTAGACCTCGTCGTACCCCTCCCGGTCGCCCCGCGCCCACGCCGCCGCCATGGCCGGCGCGCTCTGCAGGCGCAGGGCCTCCATCGCCATCGTGCCGGTGGTGACGAACCGGCTCGCGGCCGCCCACGCGCCCGCGGCCGCCGGCCCGAGCAGCACGCCCACGATGATGACGTCGGCCCACACGATGGCCAGCTCGAGGCACGACGCGACGCCCCGCGGCAGGTTGAAGCCCCAGAGCTCGCGCAGCTCGGCGCGCACCGGGACCTCGGCGTCCGCGGGGGCCGTCTCCCCCGCCGTACGGCGCGCCCGCGCCAGGCCGCGCACCAGGAGGGTCGTCGCGACGACGTCGAGGAGCACCAGGGGCAGGGCGTAGCTGAGCAGCAGCCACTCGACCGGCGCGTCGAGCAGCCACAGGAGCGCGACGCCCAGCAGGCGGGTGACGGGGAGCGCCACCTGGTAGAGCCACACGAAGGGCAGCACCGACCCGAGCGCCCGGGTGCCGTTCAGCGCGGCCTGGCCGACCGCCGAGACGACGAGCGTCCCGACGAGCACCCAGAGGAAGGCCGCGACCGCCGGCCGGTCGTCGGCGGGGAAGGTGGCCACGACGTGCTCGACCGAGACGCCGAGCGCCAGCGCCACGACCAGGCTCCACAGGAGCACCGGGGTGAGCGTCCAGCGCATCGCGGAGAACGCGCGGACGTGGTGCCCCACCGCACGGTGGCCGGAGACGGACCGCACGATGCCGGTGTCGCTGCCCGCGAGGGCGACGCCGTTGAGGATCATGAACACCGCGACGGCCTGGTAGTAGAGACCCGCGACGTGGGCACCGAAGAGCCGCCCGACCAGCACCGTCAGCGCGAACCCGCCCGCCGCGGCGAACACGGCACCCACGAGGGAGACCGCGCCGCTGCGCGCGAGGTCGCGACGCCCGCCGGCCGCGACGGGCGCGACCGGCTGGGCACCGGAGAGGACGGACGGGGCGGACATCGGCTCAGATGCCCCGTCCGCGGGCGTGGAGGGCGTCCTGGATGCGGTCCGGCGTGACGCCGGCCAGCACGAGGGCGGTCAGCGCGAGCCGGGGCTCACGACGGTTGTCGCTCCAGGCGCGGCGCATCCACGTGCGTGCCTCGGCACGCTCGCCCGCTGCGGCGTGCGCAAACGCGATCTGGCCGCTGATCCGCGCGCGGCCCCGAGGGGACGCGGCGAACTCGGGGAACGCCCCGAGCAGGGTCGACAGCGCCGCGGAGACGGTGCGCCAGCGGCTGAAGAAGTGGGAGCCCCCGTTCCAGTGGACGTCGGCGACGACGTCGTCCACCAGCCCCAGCGAGCCGCACCGCGCGAGCCGCAGCAGCAGCTCGTAGTCCTCGGCGTAGCCACCCGGGATGTCCTCGTTCCAGCCACCGACGACCCGCAGCGGCCGCGTGCGGTAGAGCAGGGCCGAGGGGTGCAGCTCCATCACGCGGGAGTCGAGCAGGTCCTGGAGGTGCACGCGGTGCCGCGGCGCGCGTCGCACCGTGTGGACGTCGCCGCGCACGATGCGCACGCTGCCGCCCACGGCGAGCAGGGCCGGGTCGGCGTCCAGCGCCCGCACCTGGCAGTCGAGGCGGCCCGGCAGCCAGGCGTCGTCGTCGTCGCACGTCGCCAGCAGCTCGTGCTCGGCGAGGGCGAGCGCCGTGTTCCGCGCGCCCGCGACCCCTTGCCGACGGTCGTTCACCACGACCCGCAGCGTCTGGCGCGACGGGTCCAGCGGAGCGGGCAGGTCGAGGTCGGCCGGCGCCCGCGCGTCGTCGATGACGACGACGACGTCGATGCGTCCGCGGTAGGTCTGCGCCCAGATCGCGTCGACCGCCCGCCGCAGCGTCGCCGTGCGGCCCCGCGTCGCGATGGCGACCGAGACCGGCGGGAGCGGGCGCTCGGAGCGCGCCCCCGCCGGGCGGACGGACGTGGTCGTGGTGGCCTCAGGCATCGGTCGCCACCCGCACCAGTCCGAGCACCTCGACATCGACCGCAGCCAGGTGGAGGCGTGCCACCCGGAGGGCGTCGTTGGACCAGCTGGTCGAGCCGACGAGCACGACGACCGCGTCGCAGGCCTCGAAGTCCACCCGCCAGGAGGGACGGCCGAGGTCGATGGTCTCGACCTGCAACCGGTTCTCGGCGCCCACGACCCGCAGGCCGCGCCGCACGACCTCGGCCGCGTCCTCCGGGAGGTCGGGCGTCACGTAGACACCGAGGCGGAACTCCTCCCCCGGGTCCTCGGCCTCCCGCTCGAGCAGCCACGGCGCGATGGCCACGCCGACGGCGACGACGTCGCTGCCGTCGCTGCGGGTGTCGCGCACCTCGGCCAGCACGGGCAGACCGGTGTCGTCGAGCGGCTCACCGCCGTTGCTGCCCCGCTCGCGGAAGAAGGTCGCCAGGCCGCCCGTCGGACGGCGGGTCGCCGACGTGCCGTCCCGCTCCTCGCGGGGACGGTCGTGGCGGTTGCGGGGGGCGTCCGACGTCGGCTTCGCCGGGAGCGGCGGGGCCGTCGCGACGGCTGCCGCCGCCGGCACCGCCGCGGCGGGGGCGGTGCGGCGCGGGTTGCGCACCTGGGCCAGGTACGCCGAGGCGACGCCGACCAGCAGGCCGCCGGCACCGCCGGCGAGCACGTGGGCGGCGGCGGGCAGCGACGACTTCTCCGCCGTGCCGGCGGCCTCGCTGGCCACGCTGCCCGGGTCGACCACCGTCTCCTCGAGCCGCATGCGCTCCAGCACGAGCTGCTGGCCGCGGTTGCCGTCCGGGTCCGTCTGCTCCTGGAGGCCGGCCAGGCGCGCGTCGTGGGCGCGCCAGCGCTCGACGGCCTGCGCCTCGGCCTCCTCCAGGTAGACCTCGGCCGCCGCCTCGGCCCGCGACTCGGCGCGGTCGGCCGAGTCGTCGGTCCAGGTGAAGACCAGGTAGTTGCTGCTCTCCTCGACCGTGACGGACAGCCGCTCCGCGACGTCGTCGAGGTCGACCCCGTCGCCGATGCGCTCGGCGACGGCGCGACGGACCGGGTCCGTGCGCGTCAGCGCGACCTGGTCGTCGGCCCAGAGGGTGTTGGTCGTGAAGTCGCCCACGGCCACGAGGCCGCCGCCGACGCGGACCGTGGCCTGCGCGTGGTACGCCGGCGCGGAGGTCGCGGCCACGGCGACGCCGAGCAGCAGGCCGACGGCGAGGCCGACGACCACGTGGGTCCAGCGCCTGCGGACGGCGCCGGCCAGGCTCGGTGGACGACGCAGCTCGGAGCCGGGTCGCGTCTCCGAGGCGAGCTCGGTGTCGTCATGCATGGGTGATCACCTTTCTGGTGTGCGAGTGGTCGAGAGCGCGACGCCGGTGCACGCCGGCGACGGCGAGAGCGAGGAGGGTGACAGCCAGCGGCACGGGCAGCACCTCGTAGAACGCGATCTGCACGAGGAGCGCGGCACCGGTGGCGTGGAGCCACACGTCGGGTTCGCGGCCGGAGACCGGTCGGGCGTGCCACCAGATGAGCAGCACGGCACCGACGAACAGCGCGAGACCGGCGATGCCCTGCGAGACCAGGATGGTCCAGAGCTGACCGTGCGTCCCGATGGAGACGTCGTTGCTGTCGGCGAGGCCCGCCGACGACTGCGGTGCGCCCCAGCCGAAGAGGGGCGAGCGGAGCGCCAGCGACCACGACGCCTCGTAGAGGGTCGCGCGCGTGCTCGTGTTGCCGTACTCGAACCGTGCCGTGATGACGCGCCGCACGGGCTCGACGGCGAGCACCGTGCCGACGATCCCGACGACGCCGACCACGACCGCGGCCAGGGCCCGGAAGTCGCCCGCCGCGGCGCGGCGGGCCACCACGTAGGACACCGCCACCCCGATCGTGATCCAGCACCCGCGGTTGAGCGAGACGAGGATCGGCGGGACGGACGCCAGCACGAGACCGCCGAGGAGGAGCCGCTCGGCACGTCCGCGGGCCGTGACCAGCGCGTGGACGGCGACGGGGAAGCCGATGCCGACGGCGGCGCCCCAGTCGTTGGTGTAGGCGAACAGGGGGCTCGGTCGGGGCGAGCCGTAGAGCCCGTCGTACTCCGAGAACTCCGGGTGGGTCAGCGCCGTGACGAAGGGGTCCGAGAGCCCGGCCACGCGGAGCACGGCCTCGAACGGGCTCGTGAACTCGAGGTTGTTGACGAGGATGCCCGGATAGGCCAGCAGCACGGCGGCACCCCACAGGGCCACCACCCACCGCACCACCGTGCGGCCGGGCAGGCCCCGGTCCACCGCGTTCCACACCGCGACCGCGATGACGACGACGGCCGTGTAGAGCACGAGACGGAACCCGTAGGCCGCGAGGTAGCGCGGACCCGAGAGCATCACCGCCGAGATGCCGACCCAGCCGAGGAAGAGCAGGAGCGCGACGTACCCGGGCGGCAGCACCAGGACGCGGCGGTTGAGCAACAGCCACATCCCGACGGGCAGCGCGACCAGCGCCCACGCGGGCACCTGCACCCCCAGCGCCCACCACAGCGGGTAGAGCAGGAAGAGCGCGGCGACCGGGCGCAGGGCGCGGCGCAGCTCGGCGGTGTCGTTCACGGGCGCGCCTTCCCCCCGGTCGTCACGACCTCGGCCGGAGCCGCGGAGGTGGAGCCGTCGACCCGGCGGGCGGGGACGCCCGCGTAGGTGCCGCCGGAGGACAGGCGACCCCGCACGACCGCACCCGCGGCGACGACGGCACCGCGCTCGACGACGGCACCGGGCAGCACGGTGACACGCGCGCCCAGCCAGACCTCGTCCTCGATCCGGGTCGTCAGGTAGTCGGCGACCTTCGCCGCCCGGCCGCCCGCGTCCCGCCCGTGGGTGGCGGTCAGCACCATGACGCCGGGGCCCAGGTGGCAGTCGTCGCCGATCTCGACACGACCGCGCGCCACGTCGAGGTAGCAGTCGTGGTTGACGAAGGTGCGCCGACCGATGCGGAGGCCGCGACCCGTGATGCGGACGCCGCTGAACACGTTGGCGGTGCGGACGTCGAGCCCTGCGGCCCGGTAGACGGCCCAGCGCAGCGGCCGGGGCACGAGGGCGGAGCCCGCCAGCAGGTCGAGCAGCACGTGCCGCAGCGCGATGGCGAGGTCGAGGCGGAGCGCGCCGAGCGCGCGGCCGAGGATCCCGGGGCGCGTCATCGGGTCACCCGCGACAGGAGGGTGCGCCGGACCGAGCGCACACGTCGGACGCGCCGACCGACGACGGGGTCGATCTGGCGCGCGAACCGCTCGGCGGACTCCTCGGCGGCGGTCTCGATCTCCGCCGCGTCCACCTGCGGACCGCTCGCGCTCAGCGCCGCCGAGACCCCGTCGGCGAGCGCGGGGAAGTCGGTGGCGAGCCGGACGACACCGGCGTCGTCGACGACGGCGGCGAACCGCTCCTGGTGACCGTCGACGTGCTCGCCCCGCGAGGGGTCCCGCGGCACGCACACGGGCACGTGCCCGGCCCGGCGGGCGTCCATGATCGTGCCCGGTCCGCCGTGGCACACCACGACCGCCGCACGCCCGAGCAGGTCGGTCAGCTCATCCTGGTCGACGAACTCCACGCCGCGCGCGACCTGCGGCCGCGCGCTGTGGCCGTGCTGCACCACGATCTCCACGCGCGGTCCCAGGGACGCGGCGAGGCGGTCGAGCCAGCCGACGAGACGGTCGAACGGGTGGTGGTCGGTGCCCACCATCGCGACGACGAGCGGCGCGCTCACAGGAGCGGTCCCACGACGACGGCGTCCGGGTAGACGTCGAGCTGCGTGTCCCACTGCACGACGCGGCGCGTGGTGAACGGACCGACGAGCCGTCCCGTCATGGTCGGCGAGTCCACCCGGTCGTAGACCTCGACGAACACCGTCGGGATGCGGAGCACCCAGGCCAGCACGAAGAACGGCACGGCCACGCCCGCCCCGGCGCTGACGACCACCGCGGGCCGCTCGCGCCGCAGCACGCGCCAGGCGAGCACGAGGTTGCGGAGGAGGTTGGGCACGTTGCGCGTGGTCGGCGAGTAGGACGTGACGACCCGCTCGTCGGCCAGGCGGTCGCGCACGTCCGGGGTGTCGGGGCACACCCACACGCGGTCGCGGATCGTCCACCACGGGCGAAGGGCGAGGAGCTGGGCGAGGTGACCGCCCTGGGTGCTCACCAGCAGGGCCTTGCCCCGCGGGCCGTCCTCGGGTCGCGCTCGCGCGGCCTCGGCGAGGAGTTCGGACATCAGTACGCTCCCTTCCCGCGCAGCACCGCGGAGACGGTGCGCGCACAGATCACGAGGTCACCCGCGATGGTGTGGTTGTCGGTGTAGGTCAGGTCGAGGTCGACGCTGGTCGCCCACGAGAGGTCGGAACGGCCGCTCACCTGCCACAGCCCGGTGAGGCCCGGCTTCACCCGCAGGCGGCGGCGCTCGGTCTCGTCGTACGCCGCGACCTCCTCCGGCAGCGCCGGGCGCGGGCCGACGAGCGACATCTCCCCCCGCACGACGTTCCAGAGCTGGGGCAGCTCGTCCAGCGACGTACGGCGCAGGACGCGGCCCACGCGGGTGACGCGGGGGTCGGCACGGATCTTGAAGAGCACGGCGTCGGAGTCGTTGAGGTGCACGACGTCCGCCCGCACGACCTCGGCGTCGACGGTCATCGTGCGGAGCTTCACCATCACGAAGGGCACGCCGTCGCGCCCGACGCGGACCTGCCGGAAGAACGCGGGACCGGGGCTGTCGGCGCGGACGGCGAGAGCGAGGACGAGGAGGACCGGGGCTACGAGGACGAGCGCGACCGCGCCGAGGACGCGGTCGAGCACGCCCTTGGCGACCGCCCGGGCCCGCGACGCCTGGGGCGGCGCGACGGAGACGATGCCGCGGCCGGCCAGTCGGCCGACACCCATCCGGTGCGGCGCGACGGGCGGAGCGGGGAAGCCGAGCGGCACCCCGGTCGGCTGCAGCTCCCAGGTCAGCTGGCGGAGACCGTCGGCCCCCAGCCCCAGGCCGGGGTCGACCAGCACGATGTCGGCGTGCTTCTCGGCGACCTCGTGCGCCAGCGGTGTGTCGGTGAAGCGGGCCGCGCTGCCCATGACCCGGCCGGTGCGGCGCTCGACCGGGAGTCGACCGACGACACGCACGTCACGCTCCGTCGCGGTCACCTCGTCCAGGTCGTCCGGGTCCACCAGGACCAGCGCCCGCGGCCGCCCCCGGAGGACGCCGGCCACGGAGCGCACGACGACCACGACGGCGACCAGCAGCACGAGCGGTGCCCACCGCTCGCTGGTCGGCACGCCGGGCAGGACCGCGTCGGCCAGCACCAGCACCCCGAGCGCCACCAGCCCGGACGTCGCGACGCCCGTCAGGTCCGTGCTCGAGAGCGCCGGGTGCGGACGGGTCACGCCGACGATGCCGCGGGCGACGGCCCAGGCGGCTCCGAGCACGACGGCCGCACGGAGGTCTCCCCCGGTCACCGCCAGCACCAGCAGCACGGCGACCACTGACACCACCTCGGCGCAGCGCGGCAGGGCGACGCGACGTCGCGGCGCGACGGCGGAGGCCCGCCTCGCTCCCGGACGCGCGACGGTCGGGCCCGGCATCGGGCGCGACGACGCGTCGCCGGGCGACGGGGCGAGTGCGCGGGGCACGGCGGCTCCTTCCTCGGGGTGGCGGGTCGGTGGACTAGACCGGTCTAGTGAACAGTGTTCTCCCTAACGACCAGGCGACGCAAACGTGACGTGTGTTTCTTTTACTCTTTCGGGTGGCCCTCCGTCGGCTCGGCGCGGTGCACCGGGCGACCCGAGCCCCGTAGGGTAGGCGCGATGGACACGAGCACGGACCACACGCCCGGAGAGGTGATGTCCGACCCCTCGGCCGCCTCCGACGGCGCGGGGGGTCTGTCGCGTCGGGACCGCCTCCGGCTCGCCACCATCGAGGAGATCAAGTCCGCGGCCCGCGAGCTGCTCCTGCCCCTGCCGGGCGGCGGCGACCTGTCGTTGCGCGCCGTGGCCCGCGAGATCGGCATGACCCCGTCGGCGATCTACCGCTACTTCGAGTCGCGTCAGGACCTCATCGAGGCCCTCGCGCGCGACGCGCTGGAGTCGGCCGGCGCCGCGCTACGGGTGGCCGACGAGGCCGACACGCACCCGAGCGCCTTCGCCCGGGCGGTCGCGCTGGCGTCGGCGTACCGGCGGTGGTGCCTCGACCACCGTGCCGAGTTCGCGCTGGTCTTCCGGGACGGCCAGGGCACCGACGCCGTCCGGGTCGACACCATCGCCTTCTACAGCGTGCCGCTGCAGGTGCTGGCCGAGGAGCTCCAGGCCGATCGCATCCGGATCCCCGAGCACACCGACGTACTGCCGACGGTGCGGGCCGAGGTCCTCGAGCTCGCCGCCAGCCTCGCGCCCCAGGGGGTCGAGCCGGCGACGGTCATCTACCTGGTGTCGGTGTGGGCCGCCGTGCACGGCTTCGTGTGCCTCGAGCTGTTCGGGCACGTGCCGGGCATCCTCGAGGACCCCGGGGACGCCTTCGAGCGCCACGTGCGGCTCGTGCTGCGGTCGGTGCTCGTCTTCGATTCGTGACGGACCCGCGACCGGGCGACCGCGGCCGGCTCAGCCGAGGCGCGGCGCCCGCGGGAAGCCCAGTGCGACCTGCACGGCCGCGGAGAGGCCGACCTGCGCCTGGCGGAGGTCGGGCGACGTCGCGTCGCCGACCAGGGTGAGCATCCACTGCCGTGCGTCGAGGTCGTAGCCACCGGCGGCGACCAGCGTCTCGAGCTCGCCCCAGGACTCCAGGATCCGCGCGACCTCGGAGTCCTCGCCCCGCCACGCCACGACCGAACCGCCCTCGAGGGCCGCTGAGGTCAGGGGCGAGCGCCAGGTGATCTCCGGTCCCACGTCCCTGCCGCGCAGCCATCCCCGGACGCCGGCCACGCTCTCGTTGCGCCGCACGCCGGTCATCACGGTCTCCATCGTCCACTCGCCCGCGCGTCGGCCGAGCCACCAGGCCGACGCGTCGAGCCGCGACGCGAACCGGTTGCCCACCATGGCCAGACGGTCGACGAGCGGTGCGGCCACCATGTCGTCGAGGTCGTGGAGACAGCGCTCCAACGCGTCGACCACGTGACCCTGCGGCAACGGAGCCGGAGGCGGCTGGGCGTCCTCGCGGGCCGCGCGCTCCAGTGCCTCCAGGATGCTGAGGGCGAGCCGCCTCTCCACCGCCGAGAAGTGGCGCCCGACGCGCCGCAGGATCAGCTCGACCGGCCGTCCGATCGGGTCGACGTGGCGCAGCACGAGGATGTCGCCCTCGTGCGTCGCGAGCGGCCCCGCCTCGGCGCCGTCCCGTCCCCCCGGGCCAGCCGCACCGGCCGCGTCGAGCTCGCCGCTGTCGGACGGCGTCAGCACCGCGACGTGGTCGACCTCCAGGGCCCCGCGCAGCGTGCGCTCGACGAGGTCGGTCCACTCGGTGACGCGGCGGTGCGTCGTCCTGCTCTGTCTCACGGTGGTGCTCCTGCCCGTCCTCGCGCCTCCGGCGGTCGTCCCGCCGATCGTCGGCTCCGTGCGAGCTCACGCACCGTGCCGGTGGTAGGGCGCGGTGCCTGGTGCACGCCGAGAATCGAGCCAGCCGTCACCGATCGGGTGACGGCCACCTGTTGAACGAGAGTTCCGTCACCGCGTCACGACCTGGCGGACCGATGCGGTACGGATCACGTTCCGCTCCAGCGTACTCAGCGGTTGAAGCGCTGCTGGGCCTGCTCGAGCCCCTCCGCCACCAGGCACTCCACCGCGTCCGCGGCGTCGCCCACCTGAAACGGCAGCTCTTTCTGCTCCGTGCGGGAGTAGTCCGCGAGCACGAAGTCGGCCACGTCCTGGCGCCCCGGCGGACGGCCGATCCCGGCCCGTACCCGGTGGAAGTCACCCGTGCCGAGCGACGACCGCATCGACTTCAGGCCGTTGTGTCCGTTGTCGCCGCCCCCCAGCTTGAGACGCAGGGTGCCGAACGCGATGTCGAGCTCGTCGTGCACCGCGACGACGCGCTCCGGCGCGATCTTGTAGAAGGTGGCGAGCGCCTTCACCGGGCCGCCGACCTCGTTCATGTAGGACCGCGGCTTCGCGAGCACGACGCGGGGGCCGGGGCTGCCGGGAGCACCGACCCGCCCCTCGACGACGTCGGCGCGGCCCGTCTTGTGCGCCCGGAACCGGCTCCCCCACCGCTGGGCGAGCTCGTCGACCACGAGGTAGCCGACGTTGTGCCGGTTGCCGGCATACGAAGGGCCGGGGTTGCCCAGCCCGACGACCAGCCACACCTCGGTGGACGTGTCGGACATGCGGCAACCCCGGCCTCTCGTGTCGTGCGGGTGCCGGCCCGCGGTTCGCGGGCCGGCGGAGGATCACTCGTCGTCGGAGGAGGCCTCGTCGTCGGAGCCGCCCTCGGCGTCGGCCTCGTCCTCGGGCGCGTCGCGCTCGATGCCGACCTCGGCCTCGGCCTCGGCGAGCTCGGCCTCGACCTCCTCGGCGGTCGCCGCGGCGGTCACGTTGACCACGAGCACGTCCGCCTCGGTGAGGAGGGTGGAGCCCGACGGGATCTCGAGGTCACCGGCGGTGATCTGCGTGCCGGCCTCGGCACCCTCGACGGAGACCTCGATGGCCTCGGGGATGTGCGTGGCCTCGGCCTCGAGCTCGACGGTCGCGTTCTCCGTGACGACCAGCGTCTCGGGAGCGGCCTCGCCGACCACGGTGACGGGCACGTCGACCGTGACCTTCTCGCCGCGCTTCACGGCGACGAAGTCGACGTGCTCGATGACGCGACGCAGCGGGTCGACCTGGATGTGCTTGGTGAGCGCGAGCTGCACCGTGCCGTCGACGTCGAGCTCGAGCAGCGCGTTGGCGCCGCCGTGCTTGAGGGCGAGCATCGTCTGGTGGCCGGGGAGGGTCACGTGGATCGGGTCGATGCCGTTGCCGTAGACCACGGCCGGGATCTTGTTCTCACGACGGATGCGGCGCGCGGCGCCCTTGCCGAACTCGCTGCGGACCTCGGCGGCGATCTTCTCGCTGGACATGCTGTGACTCCTCGTCGGACTTCGTCTGCGGCACCGCGAGGTGCCAGGTCGGTCGCGCCACGGCAGCACAGCGCGGCGAACCAGAGGTCCGGCCGGCCCTGTCGATCACGGAACCCCGGGGGTTCCCTCGCCGAGGCAACCGCAGGAGTGTAGCGACGTCGCCCCCGCAGGGCCAAAACCCCCGGACGGTCCGCGTCCGGGATCCCCGGGGTCGTCGACGCCCGGGCCTACCGATGGTGGCGCCCGAGATGTGCGGCTGCGACAGGCCTCGCGCGACCCCGGCCGCACCAGGCGCACAGTTCCGCTCCCACCCGCGCCCACCCGCCGGACGTCATGCGCCGCGGCGGCCCGGGGCACCGGGCCGCATGACGTCCCGGGACACGCACCGCGCCGGGCCAGGTCGGGGCCGACGGGGCAGGCGCCGCGCCGTACCCCTCAGCGACTGACCGTCACCACGGCCGGCGCGCTCTCGAGGGCACCGAGGACGGCCGACACCTCGCAGCGGGCGGAGGGCTGCTCGGCGAGCAGCCCGCCCGACGCCTGGGGCGTGAGCGCGGCGCAGGCTCGCAGGGTCGGGGGTCCGCCGCCGAGCTGGCGTGCGGCGTCGGTGAGGGAGGCCGTGCCGGTGGCGCCGCTGTCGTAGACGGGCTCCGCGCCCCCCGCGAACACGACGTCCACGAGCACGTCGACCGACTCGCCCTGGGTCACCGCCCCGCGGTCCACGCGCAGCTCGATCCCGCGGGTCTGCTGCAACGGGAACGCCAGCCGGTTGTTCGACGCGTCGGCGAGCGCGGCGTCGAGGTCCGCGCGGGCCTCCTCCTCCCACCGCTGCAGGGCGTCCTCCTCGGTGCCGAGGTCGAGCTCGATCTCCGCCGCGACCGTGGTCTGCGACCCGCTGAGCGGCACCTGCACCCGCCAGGCGCACGGCTGCTGCACCCCGGCGTCGGTGGGCGCGAGATCGGCCTCCACACCGGGATCCCAGGTCACGCCCGCGCGCGGGCACCCGCCGGACGCGGCCGCCGGGAGGAAGGTCAGCAGGGTCACCGCGTCCCGCGACTCCCCCGGCCGGGTCGGCAGCGTCACCGTGAGCTCGACGTCGACGGTGCGGTTCTGGGGGTCGTACGACGCGGCGCGGCTCGTCGTGAGGCCGCTGGGGTACGACGCGGGTGGCGACTGCTCCCGCTGGACGGGCAGCGCGGTGCGGGCCTCTGTGCCGGCGCCCGGGTCGGGATCGCCGCCGCCGCGCACGATCTGGAGGACCAGCCCCGCGACGACGACCAGGGAGACGGCCACGACCAGCACGAGGGCCCAGGTCGGCACCCGGGACCCGGCCGCGTGGGCGCGACGCCCGGCCGTCGGCTCCGCCGGGGGCGGAGGGCCAGCGGTCGGCGGAACCGGAGGAGCCGGAGGAGCCGGAGGAGCCGCGGCCGGAGCAGACGCAGACGCAGCCTCCGGCACCGCAGCAGCCGCCGCCGCGGGCACCGGCCCCGGCAGCACCGGCCGCAGCTCGGTGCCGCCGGTGGGGACCCCGCGCCCGTCGTCGACGACGGCCGGGCCGACGTGGTGCCGCACGACGGTGCGCTGCGCGGTGTTCCACGACACCGGTTCGGACTGGGCGGGCAGCGCGGGGGCGTCGAGCGCGTCGTCCGGGAGGTCGCGGAGCGCCTGGGCGGTCGCGGCGGCCGACAGTCGGGTGGCGGGGTCCTTGGCGAGGGTGATGGCCAGGACGGTCCACAGCAGCGGGTGGACGGGGAGCGCGGGGGGCTCGACCGTGACGTGGCGGTTGCCGATCGTGTGCACGGTGCCCTTGCCGGCGAACGGCGTACGGCCCGCGAGGAGCTCGTAGAGCAGCACGCCCGCGGCGTACACGTCGGAGGCGGGGCTGAACCGGCCGTACTGGAACAGCTCCGGCGGCATGTAGCCCGGGGTGCCGATGAGCCCCGTGGCCTGCACCGTCGACTCCTGCGCGAGCCGGGCGATGCCGAAGTCGGAGAGCCGCACGCCGCTGCCGTCGCCGGGCACGCCGCCCTCGAGGAGGACGTTGTCGGGCTTGATGTCGCGGTGCAGGAAATTGGCGGCGTGGGCGGCGGCGAGCGCGTCCAGCACGGCGCACGTGACGAGCACGGCCTCGCGGGCGGGCAGCGTGCCGACCTCGCGGAGGTGACGCCGCAGGTCGCGACCCTCGACGAGGTCCATGACGATCGCCAGGTCCGTGCCCTCGACCACGAGATCGCGCACCTGCACGATCCGGGGGTGCTTCAGGTTGAGCAGGATCGAGCGCTCCTGGATGAAGCGTCCGACGATGTCCGCGTCGTACACGTAGGTCTCGCGCAGCAGCTTCGCCGCGACGTGCTCCCCCGACGTGCGGTCGACGGCACGCCACACTTCGCCCATGGCTCCCGCGCCGAGCCGTTCGCGCAGCTCGTAGCGGCTGCCCAGAGCCCGCGGGCTCCCCTCCTCCACCGGGGTCACGCCCCCGTGGGGACGGCGAGCCAGTACAGTCGCTGGGCCTCGGGGGCTCCGGTGGCGACGACGCTGCGCACCCCCGGGTCCTGGGTCGTGGACGTCAGGGCCACCACGGCGTCGTCGGGCAGCGCCTGCTGCGTGGCGAACGACAGGGCCGGGCCGGCCAGGCCGTCCCCCGCATCGAGCGCGAGCGCGGGCAGCGCCGCGGCGACGTCGCCGGGGTCGCTGCTGCCGGCGGACTCGACGGCGCGCACGAGGGCGACCACCGCGTCGTGGCTGGCGAGGTCGGCGTCGCCGCCGTTGACGTCGAACGGGCGGCCGAGCACGTCCACCGCGTCGGCGTCGGCGGTCAGCGAGCGGAGCGCGGCGAAGTACGCCGCAGCGCTGTCCCCCGCCGTCCCATCGGCCAGCGTCGTGGCGTCGCCGGCGTCGGGTCCCGCGGTGAGGAACGGGGCGGAGAGCACGCCGCCGCTGTCGGCGAGCACGTCGGCGAAGACCGGGCTCAACGCGTCGGGCGTGAGCACGACGGGCACGTCGGCCACCGTCTGGATGCCCTGGACGAACCGGGCCTGGTCGGCCGCGGCGCCCGCCAGCACGACGCTGTCGATCGCCCGCTCGTCCACGGCGTCCGCGACCGCGGTGACCGCGGCGCCCACGCCGTCCGCCCCGAAGGTGGCGGCGCGGGCGCCCTCCACCTCGGGCTGCTCCGCGGTGCCGATGGTGAGCACGAGGGGACGCGACGCCGCGACGGCGGCGAGGGCATCGGTCATCCCCTCGTCGACCGCGGCCGACGACGGCGCCGTGCTCCAGGTCGTCCCGGGCAGCCCGCTCCCGACGAGGTACGGCGCGACGACCGGCACCCCGGCCTCGGCGGCCCGCTCGAGCGCGGCGCTCGTGTGGGCGCCGGCCGTGCCGAGGACGATCCCGCTGACCCCGGCGTCGACGAGCTCGTCGACGACGGCGACCGCACCCTCGGCGGTGCCGCGGTCGTCGCGCCCCAGGACCTCGACGTCGACACCGCCGTCCGCCAGGCGACGCTGGGCCACCATCGCGCCCTGCGCGAGCGGGAGCACGTCGGTGCCCTCCGCGCCGGAGCCCACCGAGCTGACCACGACGCCGATGCGCACCGGTCCGTCCACGGCGGCCTCGAGCGTGACCTGGGCGGGCGGCACGGGCTCGACCTCGGTCGCGTCGTCGTCGCGCTCGTCCTCGTCGTCGCTGCAGGCCGCCAGCGGCAGCACGAGCAGCGTGGCCGCGAGCGCGGCCACGGCCCGGCGGTGCACCGGTCCGGACCCCACGGACCTCACTGCGGCACCACGTGGAGGGTGTAGACGGTGAGCACGCTGCCGTCGGCGTCGACGCCGCCGGTGTTGAGCTCCTCCTGCCGGTCGACCCCCAGCTCGAACTGCCGCTGCTGACGCGCCACGTCGCGCAGGTCGAGGCGCCGCACGGCGGCGAACCCGGTCGTGCTGCCGAGCTCCTCGAAGACCGTGCGCTGCGACTGGCCCGCCGACGTGGCGTTCGACGAGAGCGCACCGAGGATGCCGCGGCCGGAGTCGGCCGAGCCGAACTGCCGCAGCGCCTCGTCGAGCGAGGCGACGAGGGCGGTGCTGGTGCCCCCGAGGTCGACACCGGTGGCCCCCATGTCGGCCACCAGGGCGTCGCCCGCGGCGCCGAGCCGGCCCTGCAGCAGCTCCGCCGCACCGGTCAGTCGCCGGTCGGCACGGCCCTCGAGGTTGCCCGCGACCTGCGACCCCCAGTCCTCCACGGCACCGCCGTCGGTCTCCAGGCCCGCGGCGTACCGCGCGATGAAGTCCTGCAGCAGGCCGTCCACCGACTCCTGGGCGTCCGCGAGGTCGAGCAGGTTCCCGTCGAGGTCGCCCCCGACCGCGGTGAGGGCGTCGTCCGCGGCCTCGAAGTAGTCCCCGACGTCCTGCGTCAGCGCCAGGTTCTGGCAGTCGAGCGCGGCCCACGCCGCGGCCAGCAGGTCGAGCGCGGTCGAGCCCGCCGACGTGCCGGGCTCGGGCAGGGTGGCGCAGTCCGTCGTCGGTGCCGTGGCGCCGATGCCGCCGGCGGTGCGTGCGGCGTCGATCTCGGTCTGGAGGGCGGTCACCGCGGCGACGACGTCGTCGTCGCCGTCCGTGCCCGCCACGAGCGCCTCGTCGACGGCGTCGAGCGCATCGGCGAGCAGGCCGACCTGCTCGTTGATGCCCGCGAGGGCACCGGGCACGTCGACCTCGACGAGGCCACGCACCTCCGTCCACGCGGCCGCCAGCTCCGCGAGCCGGGTCTCGAGGACTGAGGTCCCCTCGGGCGTCGCCGGGCAGAGGTCGAGGCCCGTGACGCCGCCGAGCACCTCGTCGAGGAGGCCGCCGACACCGCCGCCCGGAGTCCAGGTGCCCTCCCAGAGCGGCGCGCAGACCACCCCGAGGAGGTCGTCGATGCCGGAGCCGAGCGACGCGAGCGTGCTCGGCACGGTGCCGTCGCCGTCGAGCTGCTCGGTGGCGATCTGCTGGATCGTGCTCACGCTGCCGGCCAGCGCCCCGCCGTCCGCGACGAGCGCCTGGAGGTCGACCAGCTCGCCCCGCAGCGCTGCGAGGGCTGCGGCGAGCTGCGTGCGCAGCTCCTCCACCTCGGTCGTGACGCCGGCGGTGCTGAGGGCGGTGAGCAGACCGTTGAGCGCGGCGACGGCGTCCTGCACGTCGCCGAGCTCGGTCGCGACGTCGCCGAACCCGGCAGGACGCACCTCGCCCGCGAGGTCGGTGGCGAGGGTCGCGAGCTCCGCGGCGGTGCCCTCGAGGGCGTCTCCGGTGGCCGCGAGCTGACAGGTGACGGAGCGTGGCGTGCCGGCGGCCACCTGCGCCGGGGTCGGGCAGCTCGTGGCCGGCGACTCGGCCTCCGCCCGCGTGCCCACGAGGGCGGTGAGCGCCTCGGTGGTGACGGCCGCGCACTCCCCCGACGCGTCGGCGTACGCCGCGAGCAGCGCCCCGACGGAGGCGAAGAGGTCGCGGAGGGTCGCGTCGCCGCCGGCGGCCAGCGAGGCGTCGACGGCGCAGCTGCCGGCCACGGGACGCACCGTGATGAGCTCCCGCGGCGCGACGCCGGCCGGGCCGACGAGCGCGCCCAGGTCGCCGAGCGCCGTGTCGAGGTCGATCGCGCCGGAGCGGCCCGCGGCCTCGAGGGTGCGGTCGATCTCGGCGCTCTTGGTGCCGAGGTCGGCGACGATGGTCTCGATCTGCGCGGGGATGTCGCCGCGGGAGCCCTGCAGCTGGCCGACGGCCTCGGCGCCGACGCCGCTCGCGGTGCTCTCCAGGTCGGCGCGGATGTCGGTGAGCACCGTGCTCGCGCCGGTCAGCACCTGGTTCACCGCGTCGATGGTCGTGATCGTGTCCTGCTGGAGACGCCGGGCGCTGCCGGCGCGGTCGACGAACGCCGCCTGCACCAGGCCGTCGATCGACGGGTCGCTCACGAGGCCGGGCTGCACGCTGAGGTCGAAGGTCGGCGGCGCGAAGTCCTGGGCCTCGAGCACGAGTCGGAAGGTCGCGGTCGTCGCGAGACGCGGCGGGGCGAGCATGGCGGCCCACTGCACGACCGGTGCGCCGTCCGCAGCCCGCCCGAGCACGCCGTTGGTCACGTCCTCCCCGTCGGCGGCCGCGGTGACGACACGGGTGTCCTCGTCGAGGGCCACGCCCCCGACCACGGTGAGCGGGCTGCCGACGAGGGCGACCTCGTCGTACTGGCGGCCCTCCGAGGAGTACGCCACCTGCGTGGGACGCACCGTCGTGTTCTGCACGGTGACGTCGATGGTGACGGGCCCGTCGTGCCCGGCGAGGTCCGCCAGGTCGGTGCCCGAGCGGCCGTCCGCCCGGTAGGCGGTCAGCACGCGCACCGGCAGGTCGGCGTCGGCGGGGTCGACGGACTCCTTCGTCGTCGTCACGTCGCCGTCGCCACGGTCGGTGACGAGGCGGTTCGACACCCCGGCCACGCCCCCGTCGCCGGTGAGGGTCACGTCGATGCTGCGGAGGCTGCGCGGCTCGTCCGCGGACGCCGTCTGCGGCGCCGACACGAGACCGGCGGCCAGCAGGGCCACCGAGCCGAGGAGGGCGACCCGTCGCACGGCGGGCGTGACGAGGCGACCGCGCGACGGCGCGCGATGCGTGGGTGCCATGCGGCAACCTCCGAGAGGCTCCGCCCCGGGCGGCGCTCCCCCCGGGGCCGTGGACGTGACGATGACCCCGGCAGCCTAGGACGACCACGGGGCGACGGGGGTACCTTCGCCCAAGTCGGACAGTGGTCCAAACCACTCGGACCCCGGTCTAGACCAGGGGTTCCTGGTCCGGGCCGGGGTCCGGGGCGGGTGGTGCCGCTGGGCCTGCCGCGCTCAGGCGTGGCCGTCGAACATCGACGTCACGGAGCCGTCCTCGAAGACCGCCTGGATGGCCTGCGCCAGCAGCGGCGCGATGGAGAGCACGGTGAGCTTGTCGAAGCTCTTCTCCTCCGCGAGCGGCAGCGTGTTGGTGAGGATGACCTCCACCGCCGGGCTGTTCTTCAGGCGCTCGGCGGCCGGGTCGGACAGGATGCCGTGGGTGGCCGCGATGATGACGGCCTTCGCGCCCTGCTCCATGAGGGCCTCGGCGGCCTTCACGATCGTGCCACCGGTGTCGATCATGTCGTCGACCAGCACGCAGGTGCGGCCCTCGACCTCGCCGACGACGCGGTTCGCGACGCTCTCGTTGGGGCGGTCCGTGCGACGCGTCTTGTGGATGAACGCGAGCGGCACGCCGCCGAGACGGGCCGACCAGCGCTCGGCCACCTTGATGCGACCCGCGTCGGGCGACACGACGGCGAGCTGGGACTCCGCGCCGTACTTGTCGCGGACGTAGTCCGCCAGGATCGGCAGCGCCATCAGGTGGTCGACGGGGCCGTCGAAGTAGCCCTGGATCTGGTCGGCGTGCAGGTCGACCGAGATGAGCCGGTCGGCGCCGGCCGTCTTGAAGAGGTCCGCCACGAGGCGGGCCGAGATGGGCTCGCGGCCCCGGTGCTTCTTGTCCTGGCGGCTGTAGCCGTAGAACGGCATGACCACGGTGATCCGCTTGGCCGAGGCGCGCTTGAGCGCGTCGACCATGATCAGGTGCTCCATGATCCACTCGTTGATCGGCGCCGTGTGGCTCTGCAGCACGAAGGCGTCGCAGCCGCGCACCGACTCCTCGTAGCGCACGTACTTCTCCGAGTTGGCGAAGTCGTACATCGACGAGGGCACCAGGCCCGTGCCGACGAGCTCGGCGACCTCCTCGGCCAGCCGGGGGTGTGCCCGCCCGCTGAAGACCATGAGGTTCTTCTCGCCTGCCAGCTTCATTCCGCTCACGCCGGATGCGCTCCTACCGCTCGATGCCGTCACGGCCGGCTTCCCTGCGTCGGCCCCGGCGATTCTCGCGCACCCCCGCGGCGACGCCAACTCAGGGTCGGCCCCGGCTCACACCGTGGGCACCTCAGCGGTCACCTCACGAGAGCGGGGGCTGCCCGTCCGCGGGCTCGTTCTCGACGTCGGGGGCCGCGTCCGCTCCGCCGGGGTACGCCGCACCCTCCGCGCCCTGCGCTGCCGCAGCCGCCTCGGCCTGCGCCGTACCGGGGCGGCGGCGCGCCACCCAGCCCGCGATGTCGCGCTGCGGGCCGGCCGAGACGGCGAGGGCGCCGGCGGGGACGTCGGAGCGGACGACCGTGCCCGCGCCGGTGCTCGCACCGTCGCCGATCGTGACGGGCGCGACGAAGGTGTTGTTGGACCCGGTGCGCGCGTGCCTGCCGACGACGGTGCGGTGCTTGGCGACCCCGTCGTAGTTCGCGACGATCGTGCCCGCGCCGATGTTGGTGCCGTCGCCGATCTCGGCGTCGCCCACGTAGGACAGGTGGGGCACCTTGGCGCCGTCCCCGATCACGGCGTTCTTGGTCTCCACGAAGGCGCCGATCTTGCCGGCGGCCCCGAGGCGGGTGCCGGGCCGGAGGTAGGAGTACGGCCCCACGGTGGCGCCGCCCCCGATGACGGCCAGCTGGCCGTGGGTGCGCACGACGCGCGCGCCGGCGCCGACCTCGCAGTCCTCGAGCGTCGTGTCGGGGCCGATGACGGCGTCCTCCGCGACGACCGTGGCCCCCAGCAGCTGTGTGCCCGGGAGGATCGTCACGTCGGGGGCGAGCACGACGTCGCTGTCGATCCAGGTGGTGTCCGGGTCCATGATCGTGACCCCGACCTCGGTCATCCAGTGGTCGAGGATGCGGCGGTTGAGGAGCCGGCCGAGCTCCGCCAGCTGGGCGCGGTCGTTCGCGCCCCGGGTCTGGGTCTCGTCGTCGATGCAGTAGGCACCGACGGTGAGGCCGGTGTCGCGGGCGATCCCGACGGCGTCGGTCAGGTAGAACTCGCCCTTCGCGTTGTCGTTGCGGATCGCCGCCAGCGCCTCGACGAGGAACGCGCCGTCGAAGGCCAGGATCCCGGAGTTGATCTCCCGGATCTCGCGCTGGACGTGGTCGGCCTCCTTCTGCTCGACGATGGCGAGCACGTCGCCCTCCTCGTCGCGCACGATGCGGCCGTAGCCCGTCGGGTCGTCGATCTCGGCCGACAGGATGCTGACCGCCCGCTCGGCCGCCTCGTGGTCGGCGACGAACGCCGCCAGGCTCTCGCCGCGCAGCAGCGGCGTGTCGCCGGTGAGCACGACCACCGTGCCCTCGACGCTCCCCCCGAGCGCCTCCACGGCGACCCGCGCCGCGTGCCCCGTGCCGTCCTGCGACTCCTGGACGGCCAGCACCGCGTCGGGCTCGAGCTCGCGCACGTGGGCCCCCACGGCCTCCCGCTGGTGGCCGATCACGGCGACCACCCGGTCGGGCTCGACGGCGCGCGTCGCGGCGAGCACGTGGCCCACCATCGTGCGCCCGCCGACCCGGTGGAGCACCTTCATCGTCTTGGACCGCATGCGGGTGCCGCCACCGGCGGCGAGGACGATGACGGTCACCTGGCTCATGGGGGGACACCCTAGACGGCCCGGAGGACGCCGGGGTCACCTAAGGTGGTGCCTCGCCCCGCCCTGCGCGCGGGCGGTCCCCGGTTGCTCTGCTGGCACGGGCGGGCGGACTTTGAATCCGTCTTTCGTTGGTTCGATTCCAACCCGGGGAGCCCCACGCCGCCCCACGCCGCCGCGCGCTCCGGCGCTGGGGTCCGGTCCCCCGCGCCCCGCGCACCTTCCTCAGCCGAGGATGGCCGCGACCTCGTCGGCGGCGAAGAACGGCGCGAGCCGCGCGCGCACGATCCGCTCGAGCTCGCCGCTCTCGCGGGCCACGGCCAGCAGCCGCGGGCCGGCGGTGGACACGACGGCGGCGATCTCCTCGGGGCCCACGGCGAGGTCGTCGAGCACCTCGGCGAGCGTGTGGGGTCCGTACGTCGCGACGAGGCTCCGCACCACGCCGTCGGCCACCTCCCGCGCGGCCTCGGAGGCGAGCACGCCGATGACGAGGTCCTGGACGGTGCCGGCGACGCGCCGTACCTCCTCGACGTCGCCCGTCGGCCGCGGCAGCGGTCGGTCGGCGTAGGTCTCGAGGACGCCCACGAGCGCGTCGCGCGTGCCGGGGTCGCGCAGCGTGGCGAGCAGGACGGCGTTGAGCCGCCGCATCGCGATGACGGCGCCCTTGCCGGCGGTGCCGCCGACCAGCTGCTCGACCTGGCGGTCCGCGGCGCCCATCACCCTGCCGGCCGCGCTGGCGCCGAACGACACGAGGGAGCCGACGCCGGGGATCTTCTCGGCCACGGCCCGGTTGGCCTGCACGACCTCGGCCACCACCCGGGTGAGGAACGTGGCCGCCAGGCCCGCCGCCTCCGGGCTGCGCGTCAGGTCGTCGAGCAGTGCCTCGAGCTCGTCGGTGCGCGCCAGCAGGGCGTCGAGGATCGCCACCAGCTGCTCGCGGTCCACGAGGTCGTCGAGGGTCACGGGGCCGGACGGACCCGCGTGCACGGCGTCCGCGACCGCCTCGACCACCGTGCTGACGAACGCGCTGCCCGGGGCGGTGGTGAGCAGCGCGTGGACGGCCGCTGCCACCTCCTCGGGCTCGACGACCTGCTCGACCCGCACGACGGCGGCGACGGCGAGCACGTCGTCGACGTACCCGGCCAGACGGCCCGCGGCGTCCGGGCCGGTCAGCTCGTCCAGCACCCACGCGACCTGGGCGTCGAGGAGCCGCTCGGCGACGGTGGGGGTCTGCTTGTCGGTGGCGACCATCCGGGCAGCATAGGGCGGTCGGGCGACGGAGATAGGGTCGTGCCGTGGACCTTCCGGTGATGCCGCCCGTGCGGCCGATGCTGGCCAAGTCGGTCGCCGGCGTCCCCGACCCGGCGCGACACCCCGGCGGCCTGTCGTTCGAGCCCAAGTGGGACGGCTTCCGCTGCCTCGTCTTCAAGGACGGCGACGAGGTCGAGCTGACGTCGCGCAACACGAAGCCCCTGACGCGCTACTTCCCCGACGTCGTCGCCGCGGCCCGCGAGCAGCTCCCGGACCGGTGCGTCCTCGACGGGGAGCTGTACGTCGCGACCCCGGCCGGCGCCGACGGCACCGGTCTGCCCCGGCTCGAGTTCGAGGTGCTCCAGGAGCGCATCCACCCCGCCGACTCGCGCGTGCGCATGCTCGCCGCGACCACGCCCGCGGGCTTCGTGGCGTTCGACCTGCTCGCGCTTGGGGACGAGTCCTACGTCGAGCGCCCGTTCGCGGAGCGCCGGGCCGCCCTCGAGCAGGCGCTGGCCCACCTCGCGGGGCCGTCCGACGCGACGGGCGACGGTCCGGGGCCCGCCCTCACCGGCTGCCACCTCGTCCGCACGACGACCGACCCCGACGAGGCCCGCGCCTGGTTCGAGCAGTTCGAGGGGGCCGGGCTGGACGGGGTCATCGCCAAGCCGCTCGACGCGCCGTACACCGAGAACGGCCGCACGATGTTCAAGATCAAGCACGCGCGCACGGCCGACGTCGTCGTCGCGGGCTACCGGGAGCACAAGACCTCGACGCCGGAGCAGCCGCTGCTCGGGTCGCTGCTGCTGGGCCTGTACGACGCGGACGGCTCCCTGCAGCACATCGGCGTCTCCGCCTCGTTCACCGCCGCCCGGCGGGCCGAGCTCATCGAGGAGCTCGCGCCGCTCGTCTGCCCCCTCGGCGAGCACCCGTGGGGCGCCTGGGAGGAGTGGGCGGTCGCCAACCCCGACCGGGTGCCCGGCACCCAGTCGCGGTGGAGCGCCGGCAAGGACCTCTCCTTCGTGCCGCTGCGGCCCGAGCGCGTGCTCGAGGTGGGCTACGACCACATGGAGGGGCGCCGGTTCCGCCACACCGCGCAGTTCAAGCGGTGGCGCCCCGACCGCGAACCCACGTCCTGCGGCTACGAGCAGCTCGACGAACCGGTGAGCTACGACCTGACCACCGTGCTCACGCCCCGGACCGACCAGTGACCCACCACGCGACCGACGCACCCCAGGAGACGCCATGACCTACCACGTCGTGCTGCTCGTCGAGCAGCCGCTGACCGAGCTGGACGCCCGCCAGGTCACCTCGCTCCACGTGGAGCTCGGCGAGGAGGTGGTCTACGACGTGCTGCTGCCCGTCGACGACGCCGCCGAGCGCATGGCGACCGCCGTCGGCACGCTCGGCTCGGGCGACCTGGTCGGCTCCCCCAGCTACGCCCTCGCGAGCATCGACTTCGACGAGCTCCACGAGCAGAGCGAGGAGGAGGCCCACGAGGGCCTCGCGCAGACGCTCGCGCAGCTGCGGGCCACGGGCGCGAAGGCCCAGGGCGCCGTCGTGGCCGACGACCCGATCGGCGCGCTGCTGTCGACCGTGTCCACCGTCGACGCCAGCGAGGTCATCGTGCTCACCAGCTCGCACGCGGTCGCCGAGTTCTTCGGCGTCGACTGGACGTCGCGCGCGCGGCGCCACCTCGACGTGCCCGTGCTGCACCTGCTCGAGCACGAGACGTTCGCCGAGCAGGCCGACGGCGCGGGCGAGGGCGTCACCGGGCTCTGACCCCCCTCGGCCCCTCACCCCGCACGGGACGTCGTGCGCCGCGGCGGGCGGGGCCGCCGCTCCGCATGACGTCCTCACGGGGTGGGAGGACCCTGCTCAGCCGGGGCGGCGGTTGCCCGCCTCGTCCCAGTGCTCGGCCACCTTCTTGCTGGGCTGCACCCGCGGCGGCTCGCCGGGCATCTTCGGGTGGTCCGGCGGGAAGCTCAGCTCGCCGCCGGGCAGCGTCTCCCACAGCTCGAGCAGCGGCTCGAGGGGGAACGCCTCATCGTCGATCCCGGCCCAGGGGTCGCCGTCGGCGAGCCGCTCGGGGACCGAGAAGAGGTGGAGGTCGCGGGAGTCCTCGAGCTCGGCGAGCTGATCCCAGGTCACCGGGGTGCTCACGGGAGCCCCCGGCCGCGGTCGCAGCGACCAGGCGCCCGCGACTGTCCGGTCGCGGAGGTTCTGGTTGAAGTCCAGGAAGACCGATCCCGCCGGGCGCTCCTCCTTCCACCAGCTCGTCGTGGCACCGACGTCGCGGCGCTCGAGCTCGCGGCCGAGCCCGATGGCCGCGTGCCGGACCTCCTCGAACCCGTAGCGGGGCTCGATCCGCACGTACACGTGGACGCCGCGGTTGCCGCTGGTCTTGACGAAGGGCCGCAGGCCGCGCTCCTCGAGCAGCTCCCGCGTCGCCGCCGCCACGCGCCGCGCGTCGGCGAACGTCGCCCCCTCCTGGGGGTCCAGGTCCACGCGGAGCTCGTCGGGGTGCTCGACGTCGGACGCACGCACGGCCCAGGGGTGGAACGTCAGGGTCCCCATGTGCGCCGCCCAGACGGCGGCGGCCGGCTCGGTGAGGCACAGCTCGTCGATCGGACGTCCGTTCGGCGTGGTGACGCGGCAGGTCTCGACCCAGTCGGGGGCGCCCTTCGGCAGTCGCTTCGAGTAGAAGCCGTCGCCCTGCTGCTGGCCGGCGGGCCCGACCGTCAGGGTCATGCCCTCCCGCCACCCGTCCGGCCACCGCTCGAGCGCGACGGGCCGCTGCCCGTTGGCGTGCATGAAGACGTCGCCGACGGCGGCGAAGTACTCGCACACCTGCAGCTTCGTGACCTCCGGCGTGCGGTCCGTGGCCGCGTAGACCACCCGGTCGGGGCTCGAGACGCGGACCTCCCGCTCTCCTACGACGACGTGCGCGGCGGGCGTCTTGGCCATGGCTCACCGTAACCGCTCCGGCCGCCGGCGCCCGTCTGGCACGATGCGCCCGTGCCGACCTGGTCGATCGTGCTGCTCGTCGTGCTGCAGGTGGCGTCGCTGGCCGCGGCCGTGACGTTCGGCGTGCTGCTGACCGTCAGCCGCCGGCGGGTCCGGCGCCTCGACGCCGAGGTCGCCGCTCTCCGAGACGCCGCCGCCCTGCCGCCCTCGTCGCGCCTGCGGCTGCCCCGTCCCCGCGAGGCCGTGCGCGCGGTGTGGGAGACGGTCGAGCTCGTGCGCGACCGGGGCGTCGGTGGTGCGCTCCGCTCCTCCATCGAGGAGCTCGCGGGCTGGGCGCAGGTGGAACGGCCCGACCTGGTGCGGCTCGCGACGCACGACGGGCGGGTCACCATCCTCTTCTCCGACATCGAGGGGTCGACGACGCTCAACGACCGCCTCGGCGACCGCGCCTGGGTGCGGCTGCTGGCGCGTCACGACGCGCTGGTGCGCCGTGCCGTCGAGGCCCACGCGGGCCAGGTGGTGAAGACGCAGGGCGACGGCTTCATGGTGGCGTTCGGCCCCGCCACCGACGCCGTGGGCGCCGCCCTGGAGGTGCAGCACGCGCTGGCCGGCTGGCGCTCCGAGCCGCGCGTGCGCGTGCGCATCGGGATCCACCGCGGCTCCGTGCTGCACCGCGACAACGACCTCTTCGGCCGGAACGTCGCGTACGCCGCGCGCGTGGCCTCCCTCGCCGACGGGGGCGAGGTGCTCGTCAGCGAGGCCGTCGCCGACGCGCTCGACGCCGACGAGCGCGCCACGCTGCTCGACCCCGAGGGCAGCCGGGAGGTGGAGCTGCGCGGCATCACCGGCACCCAGGTCGTGCACCGCCTCGTCCCGCCCACCGCGGCCGGGTGAGCCTGGACCGCGGCAGTACCATGGGACCCATGGGTCACAAGGTCGAGAGGTCCGACGCGGAGTGGAAGGCGCAGCTCTCCCCGGCGGAGTACGCGGTGCTGCGCCAGGCAGGCACGGAGCGTGCCTTCACGGGTGAGTACACGGACACCGAGACGGTCGGCGTCTACCACTGCAAGGCCTGCGACGCGACGCTGTTCGAGTCGGAGACGAAGTTCCACTCGGGCTGCGGCTGGCCGTCGTTCTACCAGCCGGTGACGGACACGATCGAGTACATCGAGGACAACTCCCACGGCATGAAGCGGGTCGAGGTGCGCTGCGCGAGCTGCGGCTCCCACCTCGGGCACGTCTTCCCGGACGGGTACGGCACGCCCACCGGCGACCGCTACTGCATCAACTCGATCGCCCTCACGCTCGAGCCCCGTCCGGAGTCCTGACCGGCATCCCCTGACGGCGCCAGGCGGCGAAGCCCCCGACCACGTCGGTGGCCGCCGTCAGCCCGAGCCGCTGCAGCGAGTCCGCCGCCAGCGACGACGTGGTGCCCTCGGCGTCCACGACGACGACGGGGAGCTCGTACGACGCGGCCTCGATCCGGCTCGGGCTCCGCGGGTCGAGGCGCCACTCGAGGTCGACGCGCTCGAGGACCAGGGCCCCCAGGCGGGGGTCGATCTCGCCCTGCTCCCGTCGCTGGGCGGCGGGCCGCACGTCGACGAGCAGGGCCCGCCCCCAGAGCACCGCCTGGTAGGCCGCCCGGGGGCTCAGGCGCTGGAGGCGCGCCCGGGCGTCCGCGAGCATGTCGTCGACGCCGTCGAACCACACCTCCTCGAAGCGGCTGCCGACGGGCTCGACGAGCCGGAGGGTGCGCGAGGGGCGGGCCGTCGCGTGCCAGACCTCGATCGCCGCCGCGCTCACAGCTGCACCCCCGCCTGCTCGACGCCGACGACCTCGAGGCGGCCGCGGGACGCGACGTACCGGGTCATCGTGGTGAGCCGCGGCGCGTAGGCGTGCACCGAGAGCGCCGTCGTCGTCGTCTCGTTGCGGACCTCGTGCACGTGGCCCGTCGTGTAGGCGCGGGACTCGCCGCGGCCGACGTACCAGGCCGTCGGGTCCCCCAACGCCCAGGTGCGCTCGGTGAGCCGGCCGCGCAGCGTGGCGTAGGCGCCGCGCGACTCGCCGTGGTCGTGCCAGCCGGTGCTGAAGCCGGGTGGCCAGGTGAGCAGCCAGACCTGGAGGTCGGGCGTCGAGCGGAGCTCGAGCGACTGGCGCTCGGGATGCTCGAGGTCGACGAGCTGGTGCAGGTCGGGGTCCGCGGCGATCTCGCGGAGCGTCTGCAGGAGGGGCAGGAGCGCGAGGCCGGGCGGTACGTCGGCGGTGACGGGCGCGGCGGTCGAGGATGCAGGGCTGTGCGTGGTCATGGCTGGTCCTGGAGGCTGTGTCGTCGCCCGACACGGACGCGGCGGTCCGGGGCGACAGGGGTGTGGTCGGTCAGCGGGGGCGACGACAACAGCGACACAGCGTGAGCACGAGCCAATTCCTACCAGAGGGCTCGACTTGGGACCGGCGCAGCGCCCACATGGTGGGACGCGCGGGCGGGAGGCCCGACGCGGAAAGGGGCACGGACGACGTCTCCGGAGCGATCCGGGATGTCGTCCGTGCCCCTTTCCGGGCAGGTTCCGAGCGGGACCCGAGCCGGGTCAGGCCAGCGTCACGGCAGGCGCTCGACGAGCTCGCGCACGGGGGTCAGCGCGCCGGTGTAGAACGGGATCTCCTCGCGCACGTGGCGCCGGGCGCCGGAGGCCCGCAGCTCGCGCATGAGGTCGACGATGCGACCGAGGTCGTCGGCCTCGAAGGCGAGGAGCCACTCGTAGTCGCCCAGGGCGAACGAGCTCACCGTGTTGGCGCGCACGTCGGGGTAGGGGCGGGCCATCTTGCCGTGCTCGACGAGCAGGGCGCGGCGCTCCTCGTCGGGCAGCAGGTACCACTCGTAGGACCGCACGAACGGGTAGACGCACACGTGCTTCTTGACCGACTCGTCGGCGAGGAACGCCGGCACGTGGCTGCGGTTGAACTCGGCCGGACGGTGGAGGGCCATCTGCGACCAGACGGGCTCGAGCCGGCTGCCGAACGTCGTGCGCCGGAAGCGGTTGTAGGCCGCCTGGAGCTGCTCCGAGGTCTCCGCGTGCCACCACACCATGAGGTCGGCGTCGGCGCGGAGGCCGCTGACGTCGTAGACGCCGCGCACCACGACGTCGTCGCCCGCGAGGTCGGCGAACAGCTTCTCGACCTCCTTCGCCTCACGACGACGCTTCGCGTCGGGGCCGAGCACGCGCGCGAGGCGGAACACCGACCACATCGTGTAGCGCGACATCTCGTTGATCTCGCGCAGCTTGGCCGCGTTCGTCTTGACGTGCTCCTGCGGGTCGGCGGCCGACGCGGCAGCCGTGGTCTCCGTGGTCTCCGTGCTGGTCTCGGCGGGCTCGGTGCTCATGACCGCCATTGTCGCGCAGCGGCTCCCGCGGACGATCCGGGGGCCGGGTCCCCGCGGGGTCAGGCCGGGTCGAGCCCGAGCGCCGCGACCGCCAGGTCCGCCGAGGCCACCACGGCGGGGATCCCGACGCCGTCGTACGACGCGCCCGCGACCGCGAGGCCGGGGACGCGCGCGACGGCGGTGCGCACGCGTCGTACCCGGTCGGTGTGGCCCAGGGCGTACTGGGGCAGCCCGTCGGGCCAGCGCTGCACGTGGTGGGCGACGGGCTCCGCTTCGAGACCGACCGCCGCCGCGAGCTCGGCCCGCGAGTCGGCGACGAGGTCGGCGTCGGGGCGCGCGGCGTCCGTGTCGCCGGCGCGCCCGATGGAGGTCCGCAGGAAGCGCAGGCCGGCGTCGGCACCGGCTGCGGCGACCCAGTCCCACTTGGCCCAGGAGAAGGTCGACGCCTTGATCCGGCGGCCCTCGACGGGCGGCACGAGGAAGCCGGACCCCTCGGCGCGGGAGCCGGCGACGTCGGCGCTGCGGAACGCGAAGGTCACGACGGCGACCGAGGCCGCGGTGAACGAGCGCAGCCCCGCGGCCGCCGCGGGGGCGACCTCCGCCAGCAGGTCAGCCGACGGCCCGGCGGGCGTCGCCACGACGACGGCGTCCGCGCGGAGGTCCTCCGCACCGGGACCGCTGGCGAGCGTCACGACGAGACCGTCGCCGTCGCGCCGCAGGCCGGTCGCCCGCGTGCCGGTGCGCACCGTCCCCCCGGCCGCCATGACGGCGGCGGCGAGCGCGGCCGGGAGCCGTCCCATGCCGCCCGGGATGCCGGCGAACACGGGCGCGTCGTAGGTGCGCGGCAGCGCCGCGGCCTGCTCGAGGATCGACCCCCGGGCGGCCATGGTGAGCAGCTGCGGCATCGCGGCCCGGGCGGAGATGCGGCGCGCGTGCCCGGCGTACACCCCGCCGAGCAGCGGCTCCACGAGCAGGTCGGTGACGGCCGGACCGAACCGGCGGTCGACGAGGTCGCCGATGGTGATGTCCTCCCCCGTCTCGACGGCCTCGGCGGGCAGGGTCGGCTCCGCGGCGACGCGCGCCAGGTCGGCGTCGTCGAGCAGACCGGAGGCCCGGAGCTCCTCGAGGTCGCTCGGCACCCCCATGAGGCTGCGCGGCAGCGGCCGCAGCTCGCCCCGGCTCCAGATGCGGGAGGACGCGAGCGCCGGGTGCACGACGTCGAGCCCGACGTCGCGCGCCAGGTCCACGCCCTCCGGGCGCCGGTTGAGCATGGCCTCCGCGCCGACGTCGACGGTGGTGCCCGCGACCTCCGCCGTGCGCAGCTTGCCCCCGACCCGGTCGTCCGTCTCGAGCACGGTCACGCGGTGGCCCGCGCCGGAGAGCCGGTACGCCGCGGCCAGCCCCGCGATGCCGCCGCCGACCACCACCACGTGCGTGCTGCGCCCGTCGACCGTCATGCCGACCAGCCTGCCAGAGCCCGGCTGCGGCCGAGCCCTGGCCCGGCCCCGACCCGGCCCCGACCCGGCCCCGACCCGGTCCGAGCTCAGACGAGGGCGCTGAACCCGCTCCGGTGGAACACCAGCGGACCCGGGACGACGGCGTCCGCGGGCGCCAGGGTCGGGTCGACGTGCTCGACCGCGTGCAGGCGCAGCAGCACGATCGTGTGGTCGCCGGCGACGACCTCGTTGTAGATCGTGCAGTCGAAGCTGGCCAGGCCGTCGGCCAGGGTCACCGCGCCGGCGTCGGTGACCGTGACGTCCACCCCGTCGAAGCGCGACGCGACCGGCCCGGCGAGCTGACGGCAGACCACCCCGTGGTGCTCGGCCAGGATGGTCACGCCCAGGTGCCGGGCGCGGCGCAGGTCCGGCCAGGTCTTCGAGCCGTTGGCGATGGAGAACGACACCAGCGGCGGGTCGAGGCTCACCGAGGTGAACGAGCTCGCCGCGAGCCCGACGAGCTCGCCGTCGACCTCCGCGGCCACGGCGACGACGCCGCTCGGGAACACCCCGAACGCCTGGCGCAGCCGCGCGGGGTCGAGGTCCTGGTTGGTGGCGAAGGGCGCGAGGAGGGGGGTGAGGCTCACTGGGCCGACACCTCACGCGTGCGACCGGCGGCCGGGGACGGCGCCGGGGCCGCACCCCCGAACGGCACCGACGACAGCACGGGACGGGCACCGAGCGGGTTGGTCCAGAGCCCTCGCCGCTCGAGCACGGGCAGCACGCCCTCGCCGAACCAGTAGGCGCCCTCGAGGTGGGGGTAGGCCGAGAGCACGAACTCGTCGATGCCCACCGAGCGGTACTCCTCGATGCGGTCCGCGATCTCCTCGTAGGAGCCCACGAGCGCCGTGCCCGCGCCGCCCCGCACCAGGCCGACGCCCGCCCAGAGGTTCGGCGAGATCTCGAGGCCGTCCTTCGTGCCCCGGTTGAGGTCGAGCATGCGCTGCTGGCCGACCGACTCGCTGCGCCGCAGGCCCGCCTGCACCCGGGCGATGGTCTCCTCGTCGATGCCGGCCAGCAGGCGGTCGGCCTCGGCCCACGCCTCCTCGGCGGTGTCGCGCGGGATGACGTGGAGCCGGATGCCGAAGCGGATCTCGCGACCGCGACGGTCGGCCAGCTCGCGGATCCAGCGGATCTTCTCGGCGACCGCGGCCGGCGGCTCGCCCCAGGTGAGGTAGACGTCGGCGTGCTCCGCCGCCACCTCGCCGGCGGCGGGCGAGGACCCGCCGAAGTAGATGCTGGGGGTCACCTCGGGGACCGAGGCGAGGGTCGCGCCCTCGACCCGCAGGTGCTTGCCCTGGTAGGTCACCGTCTCCCCCTGCCACAGGCGGCGGACGACCTCGAGGAACTCCCCACCCCGGGCGTACCGCCCGTCCTTGTCGAGGAAGTCGCCGTAGGCCCGCTGTTCGCTGCTCTCGCCGCCGGTGACGACGTTGAGCAGCAGCCGGCCGCCGGTCAGGTTCTGGTAGGTGGCGGCCATCTGGGCCGCCAGCGTCGGCGAGGTCAGCCCGGGGCGGAAGGCGACGAGGAACTTCAGCCGCTCGGTCACGGGCGCGAGCATGGCGGTCGTGATCCACGCGTCCTCGCACCAGGCGCCGGTCGGCGTCAGCGCGGCCTCGAAGCCGAGCTGCTCCGCGCTCCGTGCGACCTGGCCCAGGTAGGCCACCGAGGCCGGCCGGCCCCCGCCGACCACGTCGGCGCCGTGGCCGCCGCCGACGACGTAACGTCCGTCGCCGCCGTTGGTGGGCAGGAACCAGTGGAACTTCAACGACATGGTGCTTCCTCAGATCTGGCCGTGGTTCGGGGGCAGGGTTCCGTCGACGGCGTGGCGGCCCAGGTGCTGGACCTTCCACGCCGCCGGGTCGTGCAGGGTGTGGGTGCGCGCGTTGCGCCAGTGCCGGTCGAGGTTGAGCCGGGCCAGCGCCGACCGGGTGCCGGCCACCTCGAACAGCCGCGTGCCGGCCTCCAGCGACGCGGCGGTGGACGACGCCCGCGCTGCCGCCACCGCGAGGCTGGCGGCGCCCGCCGAGGCCTCGGTGAGGTCGGCCTCCGCGGCCTCGACCGCGCGGGCCGCCTCGCGCAGCAGCGCCTCCGCCGACCGCACGGCGAGCTCCACCTCGCCGAACGCGTGGACCACGAGCGGGTCCTCGGCGGCGCGCTCGACCCCGGCGTCGGGGTACGGGCGGCTCTTCGTGGTCACGAAGGCCGCCGCGTCGCTGACCGCGGCCCGCGCGATCCCGGTGTCGATGGCGGCGTGCAGGAGCTGCGCGAACGCGCCGTACACCTGGGGACCGTCGAAGGTGAGGTGCCAGGGCGTCACGTGCGCGTCGGGGACGCGGACGCCCTCGAGCCGCACGGTCCCGGACGCGGTCGTGCGCTGCCCGAGGCCGTCCCAGTCGTCGACGACGCTGACGCCCGCGGCCTCGCGCTCGACCCACGCGACGTGCAGCGGTCCGGCCGTGCCGTCCTCGCCCACCCCCCGGTGGGCGAGGACGGGGATCCAGTCGGCGAAGAGGGCGCCGGTGGCGTAGCCCTTCTCCCCGTCGAGGCGCCATCCCCCGCCCTCGGCGGCGGGCACCGCGGTCAACGCCGTGCGGAACTCCCGCACGTGGCGCGTGCCGACCTCGGACTGCGCGTTGCCGAAGCGGCGTCCCGCCAGCACCTCGCCGAAGAAGAACGCCCGCTGCGCGTCGGAGGCGGCGTGCCGCAGGGCGTTGACGTAGACGAAGTGGCTGTGCGGGACCTGGGCGACGTTGGGGTCGCCCACCGCGAGCAGCCGGGTGACCTCCGCCGCCGCCACCGCACCGAGCCCCGGGCCGCCGAAGGCGGTCGGGACGGTGATCCCCTGCAGCCCGCTCGCCGCGAGGCGGTCGAGCGGCTCGGCCGGGAGCACCCGCTCGGCGTCGCGCTCGGCCGCCCCCGCGGCCAGGTACGACGCGAGCCCGGCCGCCACCTCGAGCGCCTGGTCGGCGTCGAGGACGGGCGGTCGATGCCCCGCGGGGAGGGAGGAGATCGGTGCGGTGCCGGCGGCGGTCACTCCTCAGCCCACCCGCTCCAGCTCGGCGGCCTCGAGCTCCCGGACGAGCGGCAGGATGCGCTCGCCGAAGTACCGGACGTCCTCGTGGTAGTGCAGGAAGCCCAGGAGGAGCAGGTTGGCGCCCTGCCGCTTGTAGGTGAGGATCCGCTCGGCCACCTGCTCCGGCGTGCCGACGAGCCCCGTGCGGAACCCGTCGTTGTACTGCACCAGGTCGGCGAACTCCGAGTCCTGCCACATGCCCTTGCCGTCGCCCGTCGAGCGGCCGGCCTGCTTGACGGCCTCGCCGAAGCCCTCGACCGCCTCGCGGTCCGCCTTGTCGACGATCTCGCGCAGCACGTCGCGGGCCTCGGCCTCGGTGTCGCGGGCGACGAGGAAGCCGTTGACGCCGAACTTCACCGTGCGGCCGTGGACGTGGGCGACCTCCGACACGTCGCGCACCTGCTCCGCGATGCCCTCGGGCGTGTTGCCGTTGGCGAAGTACCAGTCGGAGACCCGGCCGGCCTGACCGCGGGCGGCCGTCGAGTTGCCGCCCTGGAAGATCTCCGGGTGCGGCCGACCGGGCAGGTCGAGCGGCTTGGGCTTCAGGTCGAAGTCGTGGAGCCGGTAGAAGTCGCCCCGGAGCTCCGCGTGCTCGCTGGTCCAGATCTCGCGGAGGTAGCGGATGAACTCCTCGCTGCGCCGGTAGCGCTCGCCGTGCTCGAGCCACGGCTCGCCCAGCTTGATGAACTCGTCCTTGAACCAGCCCGACACCACGTTGGTGGCGATCCGCCCGCCCGTGAGGTGGTCGGCGGTGGTCAGCCACTTCGCCAGCACGCCGGGCTGCCACAGCCCGGGGTGGACGGCCGCGATGACCTTCAGCCGCTCGGTGGCCAGGGCCAGCGCGAGGCTGAAGCTCGTCGACTCGTGCTGGTACGCCGCGCCGTACGACGCGATGTAGCGCACCTGGCTCAGGGCGTACTCGAACCCGTTGTCCTCGGCCAGCCGGGCGAGGGTCTTGTTGTAGTCGTAGGACCAGTCGGTGCGCTGCTCGATCTTGCTGACCACGAGGCCGCCCGAGACGTTGGGCACCCAGTAGGCGAACTTCAGCGGCTCGGCGTGCGCCCGGCGCACGGCCTCCGCGTGGACGTCGGTCATGAGACCTCCTCACGTGCGTGGTCGACGAACTCGACCGTAATAGTTGACTTTGGGCGGACCACGACGGGTCCGCCATGTGGACGGATGTCCCGATGGTCGGACAGCGCGGGGCTCACCCGACCACCTCCGGCACGGGGACCGCCCGCGGCCTCCAGTCGGCGCGGTCGCGCTCGGTGCGACCGATCGCCCAGGCGTAGGGCGGCGGCGTGCCGTTGACCTCGGCGTCGCCCACGACGCGGGCCTTGAGGATGCGCGGGTTGTGGGAGGCGACCGTGCGCGCGTTGCGCCAGTGCCGGTCGAGCCCCTTGTCCTGCGCGGTCCCCGAGGCGCCCAGCGCGTCGAACAGGTCGGACGTCGCCCGCAGCACCAGGTCGGTGACCACGACCTGCGCGGCCGACGACTCCAGCTCGGCGGCCTCGGCGCGCGACGCCGCCTCGGCCGCCCCGAGGGTCGCCGCCCCGTGGGCCGCGTCGAGCGCGTCCGCCACCCGCAGCGTGACGGCCTCCGCGGCGTACACCGCCGAGGCGATCTCGCCGACCCGCGCCAGCACCTGCGCGTCGTCGCGGACGCGCGGGGCGTTCGCGTGCGAGTACGTGCGCTCGCGACCGCGGACGTGGCGCACCACGTCGCCCAGGGCCGCGCGCCCGATCCCCGCGAGCGTCGCCAGCAGGTTCAGCTGGTAGAGCGCCGTCTGGTAGGGGAACCGCTCCTCGAAGGCCAGCACGTCGGAGGCGGCGACGCGGGCGTCGACGAAGACCGCCGTGCCGGAGCCCGTGCCGACCTGGCCGAAGCCGTTCCAGTCGTCGTGCACGGAGACACCCGCCTGGTCGGTGTCGACGACGGCGATGGCGAACCCGCCGACCTCGTCCCCGCGACGCACGTAGACGTCGGCCCACTCGGCGAAGATCGTGCCGGTCGTGTAGTACTTCGTGCCGTCGAGACGGAACTGGCCGTCGCCCGCCGGGCGGAGCACCGTGCCTTGCGTGTCGATGGCCGTGGCGCCCACCTCCGACCACGCGTTGCCGGCGATCTGGCCCCGCACGAACCGGTCGAACCAGACCTCCTGCCCGCCCTCCCGGGCGTGGTGCCACAGCCGGTCCTCCGCGAACGCGAAGTGACCGCGGAGCACCTGCGCGAGGTTGTTGTCGGCCGCGGCGAGGTCGATCCAGAGCTGGGTCAGGTCGGCGAGCGAGGCCCCGGCGCCCCCGTGCTCCCGGGGCACGCGGACGGCCCCGAAGCCGGACTGCTTCAGCAGCTCGACCTCGTCGACGGGCAGGCGGCGGTCGAGCTCACGCTCCAGCGCGCCGGCGGCGATGGTGGCGAGGACGGGCGCGAACCGGGCGCGCAGCTCCTCCAGTCCCGGCGAGCGCCGGGTGCGATCGAGGGTCATGTCCCGCTCCTCACGTGTACCAGGTCGGCTCGGGCAGCTCGTCGAGCAGCACGTAGCGGCCGACCTCGGCACGCTTGTGCGCCACCGGGTCGTGGAGCGAGTGCGTGCGGACGTTGCGCCAGAAGATGTCGAGGCCGACGTGGTTCGCGCTGGCCCGGGCGCCGGTGACCTCGAAGACCTTCGTGCCGATCTCGAGACCGACGTCGATGGCGACCTGCTTGGAGGCTGCGATGACCACGGCCGCCTCCCCACGCTCCTCCGGCGTCACGGCGTCGGCGTGGTCGTTGATGCGCTCGAGCAGCTCCGCTGCGCGGTCCGCGAGGGCCTCCGCGGCCCAGAGCTTGGCGGTGAGGTCGCCGTAGGTCTCCTGCACGTGGAACTCGTCGACCGCCCGCTCCTTCACGTCCTTGGCGTAGGGCCACGCCCGCGTGGTCCCCCGCGTGTACGTCGCGGCCGTGCGCAGCGCGCCCTGGGCGATGCCGAGGTAGAGGTTGGTGAAGATCGCCTGGATGATCGGCACGTTGAGGGTGTTGTAGACCCGGGGCACGAACTCGTGGCCGGTCTCCGTCGCGACGTACCCCGCGGCCGAGGCCCAGTCGACCCGCACGTCCTCGATCTCCACCGAGCCCGACTCGGTGAGCCGCTGCCCGAGGTTGTCCCAGTCGCCCGCGAAGCGCAGGCCCGGCTGGTCGGTGGGGACGATCGCGAAGACGTGCTGGTCGGTGCCCTCGATGACGCCCTCGAGCACGGTCACGTCGGAGACCCGACCGCCGGTGGAGAACGACTTGCGGCCGTTGAACGACAGCTGCTCGCCGTCGGGACCGCCGACGAGCCGGATCACGAGGTCCTCGTCGCGCGGGTTGACCGCACCGCCGAAGAACCACTCCTGCTCCCCCGCGGCCTGCTCCACCGCGGCGATCTGCTCGGGCGTGCCGACGAGGCGGGCCGCCCACGCCCACAGGTAGTGGTACCCGAGTAGCTGCCCGATCGAGCCGTCGCCCGCGGAGACCGCGCGCACCACCTGCAGGGCCGTCGTCCAGCTCTCGCCGGCGCCGCCGTGGGCGGACGGCGCGAGGAGGGTCACCAGGCCGGACTGCTTGAGCAGCCGCACCTCGGCGTGGGGCGTCGCTCCGCGCCGGTCACGGTCGACCGCGTCCAGGGAGAGACGGTTGGCCACGGCGTGGGCGCGCTCGACCCACCCGGCGGACGTGGTGGGCGTGGGCCCCCACTCCGGGGCGCGGGTCGCGTCCACCGGGGCGGCGGACGTCGTGGGGAGGGACATGGTTGCTCCTTCTCGTCGGGTACGACGGGGGCCCGATCCCCCGCCGTCGTTCAATGTCGAGCAACCTAAGCGAGTTTGTGGAGATGGAGTCGTCGTCCCACATCGCGAACGGGGTTGCGGACGGCCACGGAACCGTCGGGGAACCGTCCGTGCACCACCCGGCAACCACCCGGGAACCACCCGGGGGCGTCCCGCGTCGAAGCCGCATGAACCGCACCGGAACCCTCCTCGCCCTGGCCCTCACCACGACGGTCGCCCTGACCGCCTGCAGCAGCGGTGGCGACAGCGTCACCAGCAACGACGAGTCGTCGAGCTCGGAGCGCCTCGAGGACCGCTCGGGAAGCGCGGGATCGCCCCAGGCGGCCCCGTCGGAGGGCGCCGACGCGGATGCCGGCGGCTCGAGCGAGGCGAGCGGGTCGGCCGAGGGTGCGTCACCACCCGATGCCGCTCCCGAGCCCTCGGCCGTGATCGCGACGGGCACCGTCGACCTGGTCGCCGACGACGTGGCCGAGACCCGCCGCGACGTGCAGCGTCTCGCCGACGAGGCCGGCGGCCGCGTGGCGGGCGAGGAGACCACGACCGACCGCGACGGGGTGATGGACGGCAGCCGGCTGGTGCTCGAGGTGCCCAGCGCCACCTTCGACGACACGATGACCGCCGTCGAGGAGGTGGCCACGACCGCGTCGAGCACCCGCTCGCTCGAGGACGTCGGCACCGACATCGTCGACACCGAAGCCCGGATCCGCGCCCAGGAGCAGAGCCTGACCCGCATCGAGGCCCTCCTCGCCGAGGCGGAGGACCTCACCGAGCTGGTCGCCATCGAGAGCGAGCTGACCTCGCGCCAGGCCGCGCTCGACAGCCTGACCTCGCAGCTCGACTACCTGCAGGACGCGACCGCGTACTCGACCATCACCGTCTACGTGGAGCGGACCGACGAGGCCGCGACGGACACGGAGGACGACGACGAGGGGCGCGACGGCTTCCTCGGCGGGCTCGCAGACGGCTGGGACGGCCTCACCGGCACGTTGGGCGCCGCCGCCGTCGCCGTCGGCCTGCTGCTGCCGTGGCTGCTGCTGCTCACCCTGGTCGGCGTGCCGGTGACCTGGGGCGTGCGGCGCCTGCGTCGTCGCCGGACCCCGGCGGGGGCGGCAGGAGCGACCGGGGCGACCGGACCGTCGGGGCCGTCAGGGATGACCGGGGCGGGCACGGAGCGACCCGACTCGGGCCTGCCCACGCGTCCCGGGCGGCCCTGATCCCCCTGCCCGCCGCGTCCGCGAGCGGAGCGGTCCTCGGAGGGTCCCGAAAGGCTTGGACAGAACCGGCACCAGCGCCGCGCACGATCCAGCCCGGACCGACTCGCACCAGCCTGATCGAGGCTGCACCGGGCTCGATCGGCGCACATCGGGCCGTGCGCGACCGATCACGAGGCGGTCGGCGCGCCGGATCTGTCCAAGCCGATGTCGACCTCCGTGGCCCTGCTCAGGGGGCGGGGTGCACCAGGTCGTTGCGCAGGGCGGCCTCGACGGCGCCGGCGACGCTGGCGGGGTCGTCGCCGGCGTGGGCCACGACCACGACGGTGGCGCCTGCTCCCCCACCCGCTCCCCCGCCCAGGCCCTCGCGGCGGTCGCCGAAGAGCTCGACGACCTTGGTCATGGCGGCGTCGAACTCGGCGACGGGGTCGTCGGCGAGCCCGCGAAGCCACCGCCGGAGCACCACGTTGTGGGCCGTGATGACGCTGCCCGCCATCAGCTCGGCCCGCAGCTCGTCGCCCATCCAGGTGCGGATGTACTCCCGGAACGCCCGCTGGTACTGCTGCATCCCGGCGATCTCGCGCTCGCGCAGGCTGGGCACGGAGCGGGTGAGGTCGTAGCGGCGCTGGGCCAGCTCGCCCTCGTTGAGGTAGTGCTTGAGCACGAGGCGCGACGCCTCGAAGACGGCGACGAGGCTGTGCCGCTCCGAGGCTGCGTCCAACCTTCCTCGCACCTGCTCCAGCAGCTCGTCGTGGTGGGGGAAGATCACCTCCTCCTTCGAGCGGAACGCCCGGAAGAAGGTCGTGCGCCCGACCCCCGCGCGCTCGGCGATGGCGTCGACGGTCGTGCCGTCGTACCCCTGCTCGTCGAAGAGCTCAAAGGCCGCCTGCTGGAGGCGCTCGCGCACCGTCGGCCGCGGCCGTCCGCTCTCGCTCGTCGCCATGCTCCGCATCCTAGGCACCCCTCACCTCAGCCTCGTCCCCTCGCCTCGCGCCTCCGACGGCCTGTGTACGCCGGACCACGTGTACGGTACTCAGTACCGTTACTTCGAGGAGGACCAGGGTGAACCACACCAGTGCCACCAACGTCGGCGTCGTGGGCTGCGGGCTCATGGGCGCGGGCATCGCCGAGGTCGCCGCCCGCAGCGGGCACGACGTCGTCGTCGTCGAGTCGGACGAGGCGCGTGCGAGCGCCGGACGCGACCGCCTGGAGGCGTCGCTCCGGCGCGCCGAGGCCAAGGGCAAGATCCCCAGCGCCGCCGACGTGCTGGCGCGCATCCGCGTCGTCACCGTCATGGAGGAGCTCGCCGACCGCGACCTCGTGGTCGAGGCGATCGTCGAGGACGAGGACGCGAAGACCGCCCTCTTCCGCCAGCTCGACGCCATCGTGACGTCACCCGACGCGATCCTGGCCTCCAACACGTCGTCGATCCCGATCATGAAGCTGGCGGTCGTCACCTCGCGCCCGACCCACGTGCTCGGCATCCACTTCTTCAACCCGGTGCCGGTGCTCAAGCTCGTCGAGATCGTGCCCAGCCTCCTCACCGACCGGGAGACGGTCGCCCGCTCCCGCACGTTCGTCGAGGGCCTCGGCAAGGAGCCCATCGACTGCCAGGACCGCGCGGGCTTCGTCGTCAACGCCCTCCTCATCCCGTTCATCCTCTCGGCGATCCGCATGTTCGAGTCCGGGTTCGCCACGGCCGAGGACATCGACCGCGGTCTCGTGCTCGGCGCAGCCCACCCGCAGGGCCCGCTCGCACTGGCGGACCTCATCGGGCTCGACACGACCAAGGCGGTGGCGGAGTCGCTCTACGAGGAGTTCAAGGAGCAGCTCTACGCCCCGCCGCCGCTGCTCGCGCGCATGGTCGAGGCCGGGCTGCTGGGTCGCAAGACCGGCCGAGGCTTCTACACCTACGACAAGTGAGGAGGCGGCGATGAGCTCGTTCGACCTGTTCCGCACCAACGAGGACCACGAGGAGCTGCGCGCCGCCGTGCGCGACGTGGTCGAGGCCAAGGTCGCGCCCCACGCCGCCGCCGTCGACGAGGAGGCGCGCTACCCGCAGGAGGCGCACGACGCCCTGGTCGCCGCGGACTTCCACGCTCCCCACGTCGGCGAGAAGTACGACGGTGTCGGGGCGGACGCCCTCGCGACCTGCATCGTCATCGAGGAGGTCGCGCGTGCGTGCGTCTCGTCCTCCCTCATCCCGGCGGTCAACAAGCTCGGCTCGATGCCGCTCATCCTGGGCGGGTCGGACGAGCTGAAGCAGCGGTACCTCCCGCCGCTCGCCCGCGGCGAGGGCTTCTTCTCGTACGGCCTGTCGGAGCGCGACGCCGGTTCCGACACGGCGTCCATGAGGACCCGGGCGACGGCGGACGGCGACGACTTCGTGCTCTCGGGCCAGAAGTCGTGGATCACCAACGCCGGCGTCTCGGAGTTCTACACGGTGCTCGCCGTGACCGACCCCGACGCACCCCGCGGCAAGGGCATCAGCGCGTTCGTCGTGGAGAAGTCGGACGCAGGCTTCACGTTCGGCGAGAAGGAGAAGAAGCTCGGCATCAAGGGCTCACCCACCCGGGAGCTGCTCTTCGACCGCGTTCGCATCCCCGGCGACCGGATGATCGGCGAGCCGGGCACCGGGCTCCAGCTCGCGCTCCGCACGCTCGACCACACCCGCGTGACCATCGGCGCCCAGGCCGTGGGCCTCGCCCAGGGAGCCCTCGACTTCGCGGTCGGCTACGTCAAGGAGCGGAGCCAGTTCGGCAAGCACATCGCCGACTTCCAGGGCATCCAGTTCATGCTCGCCGACATGGCGATGGAGCTGGAGGCGGCCCGCCAGATGGTGTACGTCGCGGCCGCCAAGTCGGAGCGGGGCGACGCCGACCTCTCCTTCTTCGGCGCCGCCGCGAAGTGCTTCGCCTCCGACGTGGCGATGAAGGTGACGACGGACGCGGTGCAGCTGCTCGGCGGCTACGGCTACACGAGCGACTTCCCGGTCGAGCGCATGATGCGCGACGCCAAGATCACCCAGATCTACGAGGGCACCAACCAGGTGCAGCGCGTCGTGATGGCACGGCAGCTGCTCGCGTCGCGCTGAGTCCCGCGACTTGAAGACGACGTGCGGTCTCCCCACACTGGAGCACGTGAGGGGAGTACCCCGCTCCACGACGCATCGTCACCACGGTCGCCCCTGAGCGGCCCGGTGCGTCGGCCACCGTCACCGCGGTGGAGGGGGAGACCTCCGGACGACCCGCCTCGTGCGGGTGGACTGGAGGTGTCCGATGGACGTTCCCCTGTGGGCATGGGCCGCTGTGCTGGCCGTCATCCTGGCCATGCTGGCCGTCGACCTGTTCGCGCACCGCGACGCGCACGTCGTGTCGGTGCGCGAGGCCGCCGCCTGGTCGGCCGTGTGGGTCTCGCTGGGCCTCGCCTTCGGCGGCGTGGTCTGGTGGGCGTACGGCGCGCAGGCAGGCGGCGAGTACTTCGCCGGCTACCTCATCGAGAAGTCGCTCGCCGTCGACAACGTGTTCGTCTTCGCCCTGATCTTCACGTACTTCGCGGTGCCCCGGGAGTACCAGCACCGGGTGCTGTTCTACGGCGTCCTCGGGGCGCTCGTGTTCCGCGCCGTGTTCATCGCCGCCGGCTCGGTCCTCATCAGCAGCTTCGCCTGGATCCTCTACCTCTTCGGCGCGTTCCTGGTGGTGACCGGCTGGAAGATGTTCAGGCACCGCGACGGGGAGACCGACCTCTCCCGCAACCGTGCGCTCGCCTGGGCCCGCGCCCGCATCCCGTCGACGGACCAGTACCACGGTCAGCGCTTCTGGGTGAAGGAGGCCGGTCGGTGGGTGGCGACCCCGCTCTTCTTCGTGCTCCTCATGGTGGAGACGACCGACATCATCTTCGCGGTCGACTCGATCCCGGCCATCTTCGCCGTCACCCAGGAGCCGTTCCTGGTCTTCGCGAGCAACGCGTTCGCGATCCTCGGCCTGCGCGCGCTCTACTTCCTGCTGGCCGACCTCATCGACCGCTTCGTCCACCTCAAGGCGGGCCTCGCCGCGATCCTCGTCTTCGTCGGCATCAAGATGCTGCTGCTCGACGTCTACAAGATCCCGCTCTGGCTCTCGCTCGGCGTCATCGGGCTCTGCCTGGCGGTCTCCATCGGGCTCAGCCTCTGGCAGACCCGGGCCGGCGCCGCTGAGCGATCCCCCCGCGCCCGGACGTGACGAACGCCCGCCCCGCTGCTGCAGCGGGGCGGGCGTCCCACGTACGTCGCGGGTCGGCCGTCAGTCGATAACGGCGGGCCCGGTGTGGTCGTCGTCGAGCCACTCGTCCTCGCGCCCGAGGAACGAGCGCGGGTCGTCCTCGTCGCGGTCGCGACGGCGTCCACCGGTGCCCCGGCCGGCCGTCGCTCCCCCGCCGGTCGCACCGCGGCCGCCGGCGCCCCCGGGGCCACCGGCCCCGCGACCACCGCGTCCACCGGCACTACCGCGGGCACCGGCGCCGCCCCGGCCGTTGGCGCCCGCACCGGCCATGCCGCGCCCGGCAGTGGCGCCGCCACCGCGGGCACCGCCAGCAGCCTGGCCGCCGCCCGCCACGAAGGGCCGGCTCGACCCGGCGGCGGAGCCGCTGCTCCCGAGCAGGCCACCACCGCGCATGGCCGCGGACAGGCCGGCGCCGGCGGCCACGCCACCCGCGACGGCGCTCCCGGCGAGGCCACCCCCGCCGCCCGCGCCGACGACGCCCGGTGAGGCCCCGCCGCCCAGGGCGGGCGGGACGCCCGGTCGGGCCTCGAGCAGACCGTTCTCACCCGGGGCGCCGGGCGTGAAGGTGCCCGGGCCGACGGGCTGCACCGGCGTGGTGGGCCATTCCGGGTCGACGGGCGTCGGGCGGACGTCGTCCGGGTCGCGGTCCGGGTCGTCCGGACGATCCGGATCGCGCGGCTCCCAGACGACCAGGTCGACCTCGCCGTGGTCACGGCCACCGGGCCGCGTCGGCCGGTTGATCCCGGGCCCGACCGGACCGTTGCCGCCGCCCTCGTTGCCGGGGCCGGCGGGCGACTGCGCGTTGATCTTGGCGTACTCGTCCGCGGCCGCGTCCAGCTCCGTCTGGAGGCTCTGGTAGATCTGGCGGCACTGCTCCTCGCGCGCCGCGACCTGGGCGGCGTGCTGGCTGGCCGCCTGCTGGTTCGACTGCTCGATCGACGTGCGCTCCTCCGGCGTAGCGAGCGGCAGCGGGGTCTCCGGGGTCGGAGCCGGCGGCACGCTGGAGACGGCCGCGAACTGCGTCCGCGCGGTCGAGAGCGCTCCGGCGGCGGCGGTCGCCGCGCCCTGGCCGATGGCCAGCCGACCCGATCGGTAGTTCAGCGCCTGCTTCATCGAGGCCACCGAGGCGGCCATCGCCTGGCGGGTGTTCTCACCGAGCGCCTCGTCGTCGAGCACGTCCTGCAGCGCCTGCTCCAGGCCCTCGCCCACCGTGACCGCGCCCTCGGCACCGGTCTGCCACACGACGGGGTCGTCGTCCACCGCGACGTCGTCGACGCCCGTCAGGGCCTGGACGAGGCGCGTCTCCCAGTAGCCCGCGCTCATGCCAGCATCGCCCTCAGGCTGCCGCCGGCCCCCGCGACCGCGGCGGCGACGGCGCGCACGGTCGCCTCGGCGTACTCGTCCGTGAGCCGCAGCTCGGCGGCCGCCTGGTCGAAGGCCTCGATGAGCCCCTGGATCTGGCCGAGGTCGCGCTGGATGGCGGTGCCCTGGGTGGAGACGGCGCCCGTGCGCTGCGTCGCCACGCGGGCCGCGGCCGGAGAGCCGCCGAAGCTGATGCTCGGCAGCGCCCCGACGTCCATGAGCTCCAGCTGGCCCTGCTGGCTCATGCTGAGGAGCAGGTTGCGGATGCGCTGGATCGAAGCCTCATCCAGCGTCGTGACGTTTCCCATGACGTCTCGCCCTTCCCGAAGAGTGCGGCGCCCCCCGTAAGGCGCCGCGAGGGGTTGTATCCGTCCCGCCGGGCGGGTAAACCGGCGGGCTCCGCCCGATGGCGGATCGGTCGCGGGTCAGTAGAGCTGCTGCACCGTCTCGTCCACCTTCGCGCCCCAGTAGCGGATCGTGGGCAGGTCGGAGGAGTAGCCGTAGGCCGCGTCGGCGGCGCCGACCGGAGCGGTCACCTCGCAGCCCACGTCGTCCACCGGCAGGAAGTCGGCCGACGAGAAGGGCTCGCCCTCGACGAGCACCTCCGCCGTCGTGGGGTCCACGACCGAGACGACGTAGTCGGCCGACCAGACCTCCCAGGCGTCGGGCTGCAGGTCCGGGTAGACCGGCGCGTCGCACTTCTTGCGGACCTCGACCGAGTCCGGCACGACCGACATGCACACGATGGCGTTCACGTTCGTGAGGTCCGTGGCCCCCGGCACGCTCCAGTCGAAGGAGGTCGTGACGGGCACGAAGGGCTCGTCCGTGGTCGCGTCGGGGAACGGCAGGGTCTCCTGCAGCAGCAGGGCGGAGATCTGCGCGGGATCGTCGGGGAAGGGCTGCGTGCCCGCCAGGGTCGCCTCCCCGCGGCACACTCCCCCGGCGGTGAAGCCGTTGTCCGGGTCGACCTCGGGGAGGTCCTCCGCGGGCTCGTCGCCCCCGGTCTCACCGTCGGTGGGCTCCGCGTCGTCCGTGGGGCCCGAGGACGACGCGGACGACGACGCGTCCTCCGCCTCGTCGCCGTCGCCGTCGCCGCCGCCGTCGCCGCACGCCCCGAGCGTCAGCACCAGCGCCGCCGCCACGGCCGCGGCGGCGCGCGACCGCCGTCCCTGCATCGTCCTGCGCACCTGCACCCTCCCGAGACCTCAGCAAGTCGACCCGCGGGCCCACGCGAGCCCGCGGGCGAGGATAACCACGGCGGGTGACGGTCAAACGGCCTCGATCCGCCTGCACCGGCACCTCGTCGAACGGGCATGATGGGCCGGGTGACCGACCTCACCCGCGCGCACACCGTCGATGCCGTCCTCCACCGCAGCGCCGCCCGGCACCCGCGCCGTACGGCGCTCGTCGTCGGCGCCGACGACCCGACCACGTGGACCTACGCCGAGCTCGACGCCGCCGTCACCGGCGCGGCGCGCGCCCTGCGGGGCCTCGGCCTCCGGCGCGGGGACCGGGTCGCGGCGTACGGGAAGAACTCCGACGCCTACCTCGTCGGCTACCTGGCCTGCGCCCGCGCGGGCCTCGTGCACGTGCCGGTCAACTTCGCGCTGACGGGCGAGGAGCTGCGCTACCTCCTCGACCAGTCGGGAGCGAGCGCGGTGCTGGTGGACCCGGCGCTGCGGCCGGCGTACGACGCGGTGGTGGCCCACCACGGCGTCGACGTCGCCCACGTCGTGCCCCTGCGCGACGCGCCCGGGAGCCTGCTCGACCTGGCGCGCGAGGCGGGTGACGGACCGGTGCTGCCCGACGGGGAGGACCCGGTGGCGGACGACGAGCTGGTGCAGCTGCTCTACACGTCGGGCACCACCTCGCGACCGAAGGGCGCGATGATGACGCACCGGGCGCTCGTGGCGGAGTACCTCTCGGCCATCACGGCGCTCGACCTCGCGGCCGACGACGACCCGCTGCACCCGATGCCGCTCTACCACTCGGCCCAGATGCACGTGTTCCTCCTGCCCTACCTGGCAGTCGGGGCGACCAACCACCTCGTCGAGGCGCCCGACGTTCCCGTGCTGCTGCGCCTCGTCGAGGAGCGCCGGCTCGGCACGCTCTTCCTGGCGCCCACCGTGTGGGTGCCGCTGGCCGGCCACCCCGACCTCGAGCGGCGCGACCTCTCGTCGCTGCGCAAGGCGTTCTACGGCGCCTCGATCATGCCGGTCCCGGTGCTGCAGCGGCTCCAGGAGCGCCTGCCCGACCTCGGGTTCTACAACTGCTTCGGCCAGTCGGAGATCGGCCCCCTGGCCACCGTGCTCCGCCCCGAGGAGCACGCCGCGCGGCCCGACTCCTGCGGCCGGCCGGTGCTGCTCGTCGAGCTGGCGGTCCTCGACGAGGAGGGCCGGCCCGTGGAGCCGGGCGGCCAGGGCGAGGTCGTCTACCGCTCGCCGCAGCTCTGCGTCGGCTACTGGGACAACCCGGAGGCGACGGCCGAGGCCTTCCGCGACGGGTGGTTCCACTCCGGCGACCTGGTGCGGATCGACGAGGAGGGCTACATCACCGTCGTCGACCGCATCAAGGACGTCATCAACACCGGCGGCGTGCTCGTCGCGTCGCGCGAGGTGGAGGACGTCCTCTACACCCACCCCGACGTGGCCGAGGTCGCCGTGATCGGCACCCCCGACGAGCGCTGGATCGAGGCCGTCACCGCGGTGGTCGTGCCGCGGGAGGGCGCCGAGGTGGACGAGGCCGCCCTCGTCGCCCACGCGCGGGAACGCCTCGCAGGCTTCAAGACCCCCAAGCACGTGCGCTTCGTCGAGGCACTCCCCCGCAACGCGTCCGGCAAGCTGCTCAAGCGCGAGCTGCGCGGGGACTGAGGGGTGACGGGGCCGGCCGGGGCGCCCCGGCTCGTGGCGCCCGGCGTCCGCGCCCTCGTGGCCACCACGACGGACGTGCTCACCGCGGCGGGCGGGGCGGAGCCGGCGCGGGCGCTGCTCGCGCCGTACGAGCTCACCCGGGTCGACCGGCTCCGGCGCCCCGGCGACCGTGACGACCACGTGGCGGCCCACGTGCTGGTACGCCGCGTGGCGGCCGCCCTGCTCGCCGACGGCGGCAGCTCCGTCGCGGCCGGTGACCTCGTGCTCGAGCAGCGCTGCCCCGGCTGCGGCGGCGACACCCACGGGCGCCCCGCCATCGTCGGTGTGGACGACCTCCACGTGTCGCTGTCCCACGCCCGCGGCTGGGTGGCGGCCGCGGCCTCCGACCGGTCGTGCGGGATCGACGTCGAGCCGGTCACCCCCGTCGTACCGCTGCGCGGGGTGCTGACCCCGGGCGAGGCCGCCGAGCTCGAGGCGTGCGCACCCGGCGAGCGGAACACCGCGTTCCTCCGGCTGTGGACCCGCAAGGAGGCCGTCGTGAAGACCGGGGCGGCGGGCCTGGAGGACCTGGCCCGGCTCGACGTGCGCGGCGCGGACCCGGTCGCCGGGGTGCGGGTGCTCGACCTCCCCACGCCCCCGGCGGTGGTGGCCGCTATCGCGCTCGGGGCCTGAGCGGACCCGGCGCGGTCGGGGTGCGTCGCGACGACGCCGTGCGCCGCGCGTCGGCCACCGCGAGCCGACCCGCCTTCTCGAGCCACGCGGCGCGGTCGGCGGCGTCGGTCGTGCGGACGCCGGTGAAGCGGGTGACGCGGACGGGACGCATGCCGATGAACGACAGCGTCCCTCTCCGCAGGGCGCGCACCCCGGCGTTGCGTCGGACGAGCGAGAGGTACCAGCCCGGCGAGTCCGACGTGACGAGCACGCGCGCGCTGCGGCCGGCCAGCAGGCCCTGCGGCAGGTTGCCCCGGTAGCGGTAGGCCCAGCCCGACTGGAGCACCCGGTCGAGGAAGCCCTTGAGGAGCGCGGGCGTGGACTCCCACCACAGGGGGGTGGCCACGACGAGGTGGTCGGCAGCCGCGATGCGGGCGGCTGCGTCGACGAGGTCGGGCTCGAGCGGCTGGTCGCTCCGCAGGCCCCGGTGCAGCACGAGGTCGATGTCGAGGTCCCGCACGGCGAGCAGGTCCGCGTCGGGGTGCGCGGCGACGTACGCACGGGCGAGCGCCGCGGTGAGCGAGTCAGGATCGGGGTGGCCGTCGATGACGAGCACGGGCATGGCGGTCTCCTGGTTCCACAGGGAATCTGGACAGTGTCCAGAATGATGACAGCGCCAAGATGGCCTAGAGTCTTGCGGGTGTCAAGATCCAGCGCGGGATACCACCACGGCAACCTCCGGCCGGTGCTGCTCGCGGCCGCCCTCGACCTGCTCGAGACGCAGGCCCCGGGCACCGTGAGCCTGCGCGAGCTCGCGCGACGCGCCGGGGTCAGCCACAACGCGCCCTACCACCACTTCGGCGACCGCGCCGGGCTGCTGGCTGCGGCCGGAGCCGAGGCCATGCGGCGGTTCGTGGACGCGCAGCGCGCCGCGGCCGAGGCGGAGGAGGACCCCGTCGCCTCCCTGGTCGCGCTGGGGACGGCGTACGTCGGGTGGGCCGTCGCGCACCCGGGCGCGTTCGCGGTGGTCTTCGACCCGGAGATCTGCCCGCCCGGCGATCCGTCGCCCACGATGGGGGGGCTCATCGCCGAGAACGAGGAGTTGCTGCGTGCCGCCGTCGCCCGGGCGTGGCCGGACGCGCCGGAGGCCACGCGGAGCGCGCTCGAGACGGCCCTGTGGAGCACGACGCACGGTCTCGCGACGCTCGTCGCGGCCGGCCACGTGCCCGCCTCCGAGGTGCGTCCCGCGCTGGAGGCGATCCTCCGGCGCTAGGGCCGGCGCCGGGGCCGGCGCTCGGCTCAGTCCTCGCGGTCGGCGAGGTCGCGCTGCTCCTGGGCCCAGCGCTCGTCCTCGGCCTCGTCCTCGGCCTGGCGCCGCACCTTGCGGATGTGGCGGGCCATGCTGACGAGCAGCAGCGCCACGGCCACGATGAGGCCGATGAAGACGGCGAACCCGGTCCAGCCGGCCTTCACGTCCTCGGGCTCGGGGCCCTCCTCCCGGTCCGCCGCCAGGCCCAGCACGTCGGCCGGGATCTCGGCGAGCAGGTGGGTGACGTCGTGGACGAGGGCGGTCAGCAGCACCGGCCCATCATGCCACCGGCGTCGGGATCCCCGCGAAGAGGTCGTCCTCCGGCAGCTCGGTGGCGACGTGGGCGACGACGAGCTCGTAGTCCTCCGTCGGCCACGCCTCCCGGGCGATCTCGAGCGGCACCGCGAACCACGCGCCGTCGGGGTCGATCTGGGTCGCGTGGGCCAGCAGGGCCTGGTCCCGCACCCCGAAGTAGTCCGCGCACTCGACCCGCGTCGTGATCCGCGCGTCCCACTCGGGCTCGGGGGTCCAGCTCGCGAGGCGCTCGGCGTAGGGCGACTCCAGGCCCGCGGCCAGCATCGCGTCGTTCAACGCCTGCGTGCGCGGCCGGTTGAAGGTGTGGTGGTAGTAGAGCTTCGCGGGCTGCCACGCCGGGCCGGCGTCCGGGAACCGCTCGGGGTCGCCCGCTGCCGCGAACGCCGCGACCGACACCTCGTGGCACCGCACGTGGTCGGGGTGCGGATAGCCCCCTCGCTCGTCGTACGTCGTCACCACGTGGGGACGCACCGACCGGATGAGGCGCACGAGCCGCTCGACGGCCTCGTCGAGCGGGACCAGGCCGAAGCAGCCCTCGGGCAGCGGCGGCTTCGGGTTGCCCTCCGGCCAGCCGGAGTCGACGAAGCCCAGCCAGTGCTGCGTGATGCCGAGGATCTCGCGGGCCGCGTCCATCTCGGCGCGGCGGATCTCGGTGATGTTCTCCAGCACCTCGGGCCGGTCCATCCGCGGGTTGAGCACCGACCCCCGCTCGCCGCCGGTGCACGTCACGACGTGCACCTCGGCTCCCTCCGCGACGTACCGGGCCGTCGAGGCGGCACCCTTGCTGGACTCGTCATCGGGGTGGGCGTGCACGTGCATCAGGCGCAGACCGGCGCGGTTGGGCATGCGGGGAATCCTAGTGGCGGGCCGGATGGCACCATGGAGGGGTGAGCACGAGCGCCCCCGCCCTGGCCGAGAGGTACGGCAAGAAGCGTCGCTCCCGGCGCGGGCCCGTCGTGGCGGTCGCGCTCGTCCTCGCCCTCGTGGGGGGCGGTTGGTTGGTGTGGACGGCATGGTTCCACGGCTCCCCCGCGGTGTCCTCGCAGCTGCTGCGCTGGGAGGTCGTCGACAGCACCACGGTGCGCATCACCTTCGACGTGTCGCTCGGCGGCGACGAGGTCGCGACCTGTCGGGCCCGGGCGCTCTCCGCGAGCCACGAGGCGGTCGGCGACCTGGTGCTCCAGGTGCCCACCGACGCGGGCGACGCGGACGGCGGCCAGATCACCACCGAGTTCCGCACGATCTCGGAGGCGACCTCCGTCGAGCTGGTCGGGTGCACCACCCCCAGCCAGAACCGCCCGCGCTGAGCCCCCGCTGAGCCCCCCGCCCGTCCCCGCGCCGGGCGGTGACGCCCCGGTCCTCACCGGGTCGTGGTTACACTGAGCGTTCTGATCTGCCCCGCCGCGGGGCGCCGCCCCGAGGGCGGCGCACCGACACCCGGCGGGGCTTCGCACTACACGGATCGGCCGGGTCGGCGAGAGCCCTCCCGGCCGTGCTGCTAGGAGAGGTTATGACGCAGTCCAGCGACACCGATGTCATCTGGCTGACCGCCGATGCCCACGAGAAGCTGGTGGCCGAGCTGGAGCACCTGAAGGGCCCCGCGCGTCAGGAGATCGTCGAGCGCATCTCCGCTGCTCGCGACGAGGGGGACCTCAAGGAGAACGGCGGCTACCACGCGGCGCGCGAGGAGCAGGGCAAGCTCGAGGGACGCATCCGCCAGCTCGAGGACATGCTGGCGAAGGCCCAGGTCGGCGAGACCCCGGCCGACGACGGCATCGTCGAGCCCGGCATGAAGGTCACCTACAAGTTCGTCGGCGACGACGACGAGGCCGAGGAGTTCCTGCTCGGCGCCCGGGAGATCGAGCCCGAGGGCCTCAAGGTCTACTCGCCGCAGTCGCCGCTCGGCGGTGCGATCCTCGGCGCCAAGAAGGGCGACGAGGTCAGCTACGAGGCGCCGAACGGCAAGACCCTCAAGGTCGTCATCCTCGACGCGACGCCCTACACGGGCTGACCCGCACGTCCTCCCCCGGTCCTACCAGGGCTGGGTGACCCGGAGGCCCTGCTCACCGAGCCTGGTGAGCAGGGCCTCCGTGTGTGCGGGGCCCCGCGTCTCCAGCTGCACGCGCACCTGCACCTCGTCGACCCCGAGCGCCGGCGAGGTGCGCTCGTGGGCCACCTCGAGCACGTTGGCCCCGGCGGCCGCCAGCTCGGCCAGCAGCCCGGCGAGACCGCCGGGGCTGTCGCTGAGGGTGACGCGCAGGAAGAGGTAGCGGCCCGCTGCCGCCATGCCGTGCCGGATCACCCGGCCCATGAGCAACGGGTCGATGTTGCCGCCCGAGAGCACGGCGACCGCCGGGGTCGCGAAGCGTCCGGGGTGCTCCAGGAGGGCCGCCACGGCGACCGCACCGGCCGGTTCCACGACGAGCTTGGCGCGCTCGAGCAGACCGACGAGCGCGCGCGAGATGCCCTCCTCGCTCACCGTGACGACGTCGTCCACCTGGGCCTGCACGACGGCGAAGGGGACCTCGCCCGGGCAGCCCACGGCGATGCCGTCGGCCATCGTGGTCATCGCGCCGGCCGGCGTGGGCACGCCGCGGGAGAGCGACGCCGGGAACGCGGCGGCCCCCTCGGCCTGCACCCCCACGACACGTACGTCGGGGCGTCGGCCCTTCACGGCGACCGCGATGCCCGCGACGAGACCGCCGCCGCCGGTGGGCACGAGCACGGTGGCGGCCTCCGGCAGCTGGTCGACGATCTCGAGGCCGCAGGTGCCCTGGCCGGTGACCACGTCGACGTGGTCGAAGGGGTGGATCAGCACCGCCCCGGTGCGCTCCGCGTGCTCGCGGGCCGCGACGAGGGCGTCGTCGACGTAGCGGCCGGCGAAGACGACCTCCGCGCCGTACCCCCGCGTCGCCCGCTCCTTGGGGATGGGGGCGCCCTCGGGCATGTAGACCCGGGCGGAGATCCCCAGCATCCGCGCGGCCAGGGCCACGCCCTGCGCGTGGTTGCCCGCCGAGGCGGCGACGACCCCGGCCGCGCGCTCCTCGGGGGAGAGCCGGGCCATGCGGAGGTAGGCGCCGCGGATCTTGAAGGACCCGGTGCGCTGCAGGTTCTCGGCCTTGAGCCACACCGGGCCGCCGACCAGGTCGGCGAGCCACCGGGACTCCTCCATCGGCGTGCGGGTGACGACGTCGGAGAGCACCGCGTGGGCGGCCTCGACGTCCGCCAGCGTGACGGTCGGGATGGTCATCCCGCGATCATTCCGGACGACCGCCCACGACGTCGAAGTCGCCGACGGTGCCGGGGTCCTCGCCGAGCTCCTCCCCCATGTCGTCGTCACCGGTCGGCGGTGGTGGCGCGGTCTCGTCGGCGAGGTGCAGCACGACGGCGTTGACCGCCGCGGCCAGCGGTACGGCGATGAGGGCGCCGGCCACGCCGGCGACGAGCACGCCGATGCCGATCGCGACGATGACGCCGAGCGGGTGCACGGAGACGAAGCGGCCCATGAGGAACGGCTGGAGGATGTGGCCCTCGATCTGCTGCACGAGGATGACGCCGCCCAGCATGAGGAGGGCGACGAGCGGTCCCTGGTCCACCAGGGCGACGAGCACGGCCACGGAGCCGGCGATGGTCGCCCCGATCATGGGCACGAAGGCACCGATGAAGACGAGCACGCCGATCGCGGCCACGAGCGGCACGTCGAGGACCAGGGCGACGATCATGATGCCGACGGCGTCGACGAGGGCGACGATGACGGTGGCGCGCATGAACTGCGTCAGCGACACCCACGCGACCCGGCCCGAGCTGTCGATCTGCTCGCGCGCGCCCTTGGGGGCCAGCCGCACGCACCACGACCAGATGCGCGGGCCGTCGGCGAGGAAGAAGAACGACGCGAACAGCACGATGAAGAAGCCGGCCGCGATGTGCGTCAGCGTCGTGCCGACCTCGGTCACCTGCCGCACGAGCTGCTGGTTGTCCCCGGACTCCGTGAGGTACTGCTGGGCCTGCTTGATGTAGCCGTCGATCTGGGAGTCGGAGGCGTTGAGCGGCCCGTCCTTCAGCCACGTGCGCACCTCACCGAGCCCCATGACGACCTTGTCGGCGAGGTCGGTCATGCCGTCGATCACCTGCTGGCTCACGAAGGTGATGAGCAGGGCGATGAAGCCGAGGCCGCCGACGACCACGAGGATCGCCGAGAGGCTGGCAGGGACCCGGATCCGGCGGCCCCACCGCACGACGGGGTGGCCGAGCGAGGCGACGAGCAGGGCGATGAGCAGCGGAAGGGTGACGACCCGGACCTGCCAGAACGCGTAGACCAGCACCACGGTGGCGGCCGCGATGACGAGGAAGCGCCACGCCCACGCGGCCGCGAGGTCGAGGCCCCACGGCACCTCGGCGCGGGCGAGGTTGGACTCCCCCGCGGCGATCGGGAGCGGCGCGGCACCGACCGGCCGTCGCTCGGCGCGGGCGGCCGCCCACTGCGCGGTGAGCTGTGCGCGGAGGTCGCGACGCAGCGCCTCCTCGTGCTGGCGCTCCTCGTCGCGGCTGCGCCGTGCGAGCAGCGCCGCGAGACGACGTCGCAGCTCGCCCACCTCGCCGTCGTCCGGCTCCTTCGTCACGGGGTCGCCAGTCGGCTCCCGCCCGTCCTCGACCTGCTCGCCGGCGGTCCTGTCCCCGTCCACCCGCGCCACGTTACGTTGCCGGACCGGCCGCGAGGGAACGGACCAGGGAACGTGCCACCTCCGGGTGGTCCGCGGCCAGCAGACCGACGGCGGCGAGCACGTAGGAGGCGTCGATCCCCATCCGGGGCGCGACGGGCACGAGCCACCCACCGGGCCCCGTCCCGATGTCGCCGGTGGCGGCGCGGAGCACGGCGCGGGACCGGTCGGCGCCGGCGTGCCGCAACACCCCGCCGGACCCGACGAGCAGCGCGGCCTCCCGCAGGTCGGTGCCCCCGCCGTCGGTGCGGTCGCGGTCCACGAAGCGCCCGGCGTGGCGCCGTACGGCTGTGCGCACGGCGACCTCCGCGATGCGCAGGTCCAGGGCCTGGTCCTCGGGGATCGCGGGCAGCAGTGCGGGGTCGTCGGCACGGCGCTGCGCGGCCGCGACCAGCGCCGGGTCGTGGGTCACCCCCGGGTCGTCCGCCGCCGCGACGGTCGACGGCGCGGACCACCGCATGCCGAGGTCGCCCTCGACCGTGCGGTTGAGCCGCGTGCGGGCGACGACCTCGCGGCTCGCGTGCTCCGGGTCGACCTCGGTGGCGGAGTAGACGTCGGTCGTCGCGCCGCCGACGTCCACGACGACGACGTCGCCCACGACGTCGGCGAGCAGGGCCACGCCGTCGAGCACGAGGTCGGGGGTGGCGCCGCGGAGCAGCCGCGGGAGCTCGGGCCGGCGGCTCAGGCGACGTCCGCCGATGACGTGCGCGAGGAAGAGCTCGCGCACGCGGGCCCGCGCGGAGGCGGGCGCGAGCACGCCGATGCGCGGCACGACGTTGCCCGCCGTGCGGTGCGCCAGCCCGGCCTCCTCGAGCACCGCGGCCGCGGCCGGCGCCGCGTCGACGTTGCCGGCCACGACGACCGCTCCGTCCCACCCCTGACGTGCCAGCGCGGCGAGCACCCGCGCGCCCTCGACGAGGGGCGTCGGGTTGCCGCCGTCCGTGCCGCCGGTGAGCAGCACGACGTCCGGACGGGCCGCGGCCAGCGCACGGGCGTCCGCGCCGTCCTGGGCCAGCGCGTGCACGGCGACGACGCGGCCGCCGCTGGAGAGCGCCACCCGGCGACCGGCCTCGGCCGTCACCAGCGCCTCGTTGCCGAGCACGCCGATCCGGAGGCCACCGCCGGCCGACGAGCAGGCGAGCACGACGACGTCGTCCGCCCCCGGGTCGAAGGCGTGCTGCGTGCGGAGGGCGGCCAGGCACGCGTCGTACCCGTCGAGGAGGTCGCCGCGGCCCGACGCGTCGGGGAGCGTCGTGGGGTGGCTCGCGCTCGCGAGGACCGTGCCGGCGGGCCCGGCGCCGCCGTCGGCCAGCGCGACGAGCAGCGCCTTGGTGAAGGTGGAGCCGAGGTCGACGCAGACCGCCAGGTTCACCCGGCGACCCGCTCCAGGGCCTGGTCGAGGTCGGCGATCAGGTCGGCGCCGGTCTCGATGCCCACGGAGAGGCGTACGAGGTCGCCCGGCACCTCGAGCTCCGTGCCGGCGACCGACGCGTGCGTCATGCGGCCCGGGTGCTCGACGAGGGACTCGACGCCGCCGAGCGACTCCCCGAGGGTGAACAGCTCGGTGGCGGCGCAGAGGTCGAGCGCGGCCTGCTCGCCCGCGGCGACGCGGAAGGAGACGATGCCGCCGAAGCGCTTCATCTGGCGGGCGGCCACGGCGTGGCCGGGGTGAGACTCCAGGCCCGGGTAGATCACCTCGGCCACGGCCGGGTGGGCCGCCAGGTGCGCGGCGACGAGCTCGGCGTTGTCGCAGTGCCGCTCCATGCGCAGCGCCAGCGTGCGGAGGCCCCGCAGCACCAGCCACGAGTCGAACGGCCCGGCGACGCCGCCGATGGAGTTCTGGAAGAACGCCAGCTGCTCGGCGACCTCGAGGTCGCGCACGACGAGGGCGCCGCCGACGACGTCGGAGTGACCGCCGGCGTACTTCGTCGTCGAGTGCACGACCACGTCGGCACCCAGGGTCAGGGGCTGCTGCAGGTACGACGAGGCGAAGGTGTTGTCGACGACGAGGAGCGCACCGGCCTCGTGGGCCACGCCCGCCAGCGCCTCGATGTCGCCGATGGAGAGCAGCGGGTTGGTCGGCGTCTCGACCCACACGAGCTTGGTGGCACCCGGCCGGACGGCCGCGCGGACGGCGTCGACGTCCGAGACGGGCGCCGGCGTGTGCTCGAGGCCCCACGGGCGGGCGACCTTGTCGACGAGACGGTAGGTGCCGCCGTACGCGTCGTCGGGGATGACCACGTGGTCGCCGGGCCGGGCGAGGGCACGCAGGAGCGTGTCCTCCGCCGCCAGCCCGGACGCGAACGCAAAGCCCCGCTCCCCCTCCTCGAGGGCGGCGAGGTTGGCCTCCAGCGCGGTGCGGGTCGGGTTGCCGGAGCGGCTGTACTCATAGCCGTTCCGCATCCCGCCCACGCCGTCCTGCTTGTAGGTCGAGGTCGCGTAGATGGGCGGGATCACCGCACCGGTCGTCGGGTCGGGCTCGTAGCCCGCGTGGATGGCGCGGGTCTCGAAGCCGTGCTTGCCGCTCTGCTCGCTGCTCACCCGCCCGAGCCTACGACGGGAAGGTCCGCGGGCCTCGCGGTGTTGGGCATCATTGGACGACACCGTCGAGACCCGGGAGGACCCGTTGTTGTTCGGATCCAGCACCAAGACCACGCTCCCCACGCCCGACAAGGCCCTCGCGGGTCGGGACGAGCCGTGGTTCACGCTCGGCGAGCACGTCGTGCTCGGCACCCCGGTCGTGACCGACGACGTGCCCGACGGGCTCGAGGTCGCCGTGTTCGGCCTCGGGTGCTTCTGGGGCGCCGAGGAGATCTACTGGCAGAAGGACGGCGTGTGGTCCACGTCGGTCGGCTACGCCGGTGGCTACACGCCGCACCCGTCCTACGAGGAGGTCTGCAGCGGGCGGACGGGCCACACCGAGGCCGTCCGGATCGTGTTCGACCCGGCCCGCATCTCGTTCGCCGACCTCGTGAAGACCTTCTTCGAGGTCCATGACCCCACGCAGGGCATGCGGCAGGGCAACGACGTCGGCACGCAGTACCGCTCGGCGATCTACTACACGACGCCGGAGCAGGAGACGACCGCGCGCGAGCTCACCGACGTGTACGCCGCGGAGCTGCGCCGCCAGCGCCTCGGGGACGTGACCACGGAGATCAAGCCGGCGGGCGACTACTACTACGCGGAGCCGGTGCACCAGCAGTACCTGGCGAAGAACCCGAACGGCTACCGCTGCCACGCCAACACGGGTGTGCGGTTCCCTCAGGTGTGAGCCTGTCCCGGGACGGGCTGTCCCGGGCCGGCGGGCGTAGTCCCTGACGTTTCTGACCGTTGGATCGATCCAGAACGACCGAAAGGTCAGGGACTACCCACGGACGGCCGGAACCGCGCGACCGTCAGCGCGCGATGACGGTCTCGCCGGCCCGCACGCGGATGCCCTCGGCGACGGCCGGCTCCACGCCCTCCGGCAGGAGCAGGTCGACGCGGGAGCCGAAGCGGATCAGCCCGATGCGGTCACCGCGCGCGACCTCGGCGCCTGCACCGACGTAGGGCACGATGCGGCGCGCGGCGGCGCCGGAGAACTGCACCATCTCGAGCTCCCCGTGGGGGGTGTCGAGGGTCCACTCCATCCGCTCGTTGACGTGCGCGTCGTCGGCGAAGGCGAGCTTGTGGGGTCCCTCGACGTGGGTCTGCGTCACCACGGTCGCGTCGCAGGGCATCCGCGTGACGTGCACGTTGTAGAGCGCGAGGTAGGTCGAGACGAACCAGCGGCCGTCCCGGAGCTCGACCTGCCGGACCAAGCCGTCGGCCGGGGCCAGCAGGCCCTGTCCCTCCGCCGCGCGCTCGGGGTCGCGGAAGAACGCGGTCATGCCCGTGGCGAGCGCGAGCGCGCCGACCCGGGGCAGCCCCCGCAGGACGAGCGGCGGGAGCCAGGAGAGGCCGATCCACCAGGGTGTGCCGCGGGCGGGTGCGAGAGCCATGCGGCTCAGTCTCCCAGGCGGCGACCTCAGCGCTGCTGGTGGGCCAGCCGCAGCCGAAGGCGACGCCGGGCCTCGCGGTCGGCGTCGACGTCCTCGTCGTCGTCGGCGCGCCCGCGCGAGCGGGCGGCCAGCACGGGGAGCACGAGCAGCACGAGCACCCACGTGGCGGCGACGACCAGGGTCGGCTGCACGGCGTCGAACGCGGCCAGCGCGGCGAGCACCCAGCCGCCGATCGCGAGCGGCAGCATGTCGCGCCCCTGGTGGGGGAACCGCAGCCGCGACACCATGAGGGCGCCGACCAGCAGCAGCACGAGCCCGAGCAGCAGCGGGTCGACCGTGGTGTACGCCGCGGAGACGGCCAGCAGCGCCGCCAGCGGCGAGGGCAGTCCGACGAAGTCGGTGTCCTCGTCGCGCACCGCGCAGAAGTCCGCCAGGCGCAGGAGCGCCGCGGAGAGGTAGACGAGGAAGCCGGCCACGGCGACCGCCACCTCGAGGTCGCTGCCACCGCCGGCGAGGGCGATGGTGACGAGCAGGGCGGCGGGCACGAGACCGAAGGTGATGCCGTCGCTCAAGGAGTCGAGCTGGCCGCCCAGCGACGAGCCGCCGAACCTGCGCGCCGTGGCGCCGTCGAGGCTGTCGAAGACGGTGCCGAGCACGAGCAGCAGCGACACCAGCTGCAGCGTCGACAGGCCCGCCCAGACGTCCTCGGCGTAGCCCGCGCAGACCAGCGTCAGCAGTGCGATCGCGCCGCAGGACGCGTTGCCGAGCGTGAAGGCATCGGGAACGCAGGGCCGGGTGATCCCCCACATCCTCATCGTCGTTCCCCTCCTGGTGGCGCGTGCATCGGGGCAACGGTAGGTGCAGAAGGCGTCCAGTGCGCGATCCGCGACACTTCTCACCCCCGTTCTCACCCGCCCGGGGCCGTGGGCGGGGCCCGTCGTTCGGTGCCGTGGTCCACCATGGAGGGGTGGACGAGAAGCCCCGCGACACCCGAGGTCTGCCCCGCCGCACGGCCGCCCGCACGGCTCGGCTCGCCGCGCTCCCGCTCGGCTACGCCGGGCGCAGCGCGCTGGGCCTCGGCAAGCGGCTCGGAGGTCGCACCGCCGAGCAGGTCAGCGCCGAGGTGCAGCAGCGCACGGCCGAGCAGGTGTTCCGCACCCTGGGCCAGCTCAAGGGTGGCGCCATGAAGTTCGGGCAGATGCTCTCCGTGCTGGAGGCGGCCCTGCCCGAGGAGTCGATGGCCGGCTACCGCGCCGAGCTCACCCGCCTGCAGGACGCCGCTCCCCCCATGCCGACGGCGGAGGTACGCCGCGTGCTCGACGAGGAGCTCGGCGGCGCCGGCATCGCCTGGCGGGAGCACCTCGTCAGCTTCGACGGCGGCCCGACGGCCGCCGCCTCCATCGGTCAGGTCCACCGCGGCCGCTGGCGCGACGACCCCGCCGACCCGGCGACGGAGCGGGACGTCGCCGTCAAGGTGCAGTACCCCGGTGCGGGCGACGCCATCGCCTCCGACCTGCGGCAACTGGGGCGGCTCGCCCGCACCCTGGCGCCGATCCTCCCCGGCATCGACGTGCGGGCCCTCGTGGCGGAGCTGCAGGACCGCATGGCCGAGGAGCTGGACTACCGCCTCGAGGCGGAGGCGCAGCGGACGTTTGCCGCGGCGTACCGCGACGACGAGCGGTACGTCGTGCCCGACGTCGTCGCCGGCACCGAGAAGGTGCTGGTCTCGGAGTGGCTCGAGAGCACCGGGTCGCTGGCGAACGTGATCTCCTCGGGCTCGCCCGAGGAGCGGGACCACTACGGCCAGCTGCTCGTGCGGTTCCTGTTCGACGGGCCGGAGCGCACCGGCATGCTCCACGCCGACCCGCACCCCGGGAACTTCCGCACCATCCCCGGGCCCGACGGCGAGCCCGGGCGGCTCGGCGTGCTCGACTTCGGCGCCGTCGCGCGCCTCCCCGAGGGCGGACTGCCGGAGGCGATGGGCCGACTGCTCCGCGTCGCCGGGCAGTCCGACCTCGACGGCCTCGAGGCGGGGCTGCGAGCCGAGGGGTTCATCCGCGACAAGGTGCGGATCGACCCGCAGCTGCTGCTGACCTTCCTCGGCCCGTTCGTCGAGCCGACGCTCGTCGAGGAGTTCACGTTCACGCGGGAGTGGATGCGGGAGCAGTACGACCGGCTCAGCGACCCGCGCGATCCCGTCGCCGCCGTGGGCCTGCGGCTGAACCTGCCCCCGTCGTACCTGCTCATCCACCGCACCTGGCTCGCGGGGGTCGGCGTGCTGAGCCAGCTCGGCGCCACGGCACCGTTCCGCCGGATCCTGTCCGAGTCGCTGCCCGGCTTCGCCGCGGACTGACTTCCCGACCCCCCGGCGCCTGTGCCAGAGTTCCGCGCATGGGCACCTGGGGAACCGGCCCCTTCGACAACGACGGGGCGGCCGACCTGCTCGGCGAGATCGAGGACGGCACGTTCTCGTTCGACGCGGTCGAGTGGGCGTTCGACGACGGCCACCTGACGACGGACGGCGGCGAGTTCGCGGGCGCGCTCATCGAGCTCGCGCTGATCGCGCTCGAGGCCCGCGACCCGTCGGAGGAGGTCGCCGACCTCGACCTCGACGACTTCCGGTCGGCGCTCACGCCGGACCGCCTCCGCTGGTTGGTGCAGCAGGGCGAGCGCGCCCTGTCCGAGGAGTCCTCGGAGGTCTACGAGCTGTGGGCGGAGGCCGGCGAGGACGAGCTGGAGGAGTGGCGCGCCGCGATCGCGCGCAGCCTCACCGAGCTGCGCGAGCTGGTCTGAGCCCCTCCCGGCCTCAGCCCTCCAGCCGCGACGCGAGGAACGTCCACTCCAGCGCCGCCTTGTGCGCCGCCTGCGCGTTGGTGGACGCGCCGCCGTGGCCGCCCTCCACGTTCTCCCAGTAGGTGACGTCGGCGCCCACCTCGCGGAGCCGGGCCGCCATCTTCCGCGCGTGGCCGGGGTGCACCCGGTCGTCGCGGGTGGACGTCGTCAGCAGCACCGGCGGGTAGGTCACGTCGTGGGCCACCCGGTGGTAGGCCGAGATCTCCTCGACGAACGGCCGGTCCGCGGGGTCGTCGGGGTCGCCGTACTCCGCGATCCACGACGCGCCGGCGAGCAGCTGCGGGTAGCGCAGCATGTCGAGCAGCGGCACCGTGCACACGACCGCGCCGAGGATCTCGGGGTAGCGCACGAGCATGTTGCCGACCAGCAGGCCGCCGTTGGAGCCGCCCATGATGCCCAGCTGCCCGACCGTCGTCGTGCCGCTCGTGACGAGCGCGCGGGCGACCGCGGCGAAGTCCTCGTAGGCGCGGTGCCGGTTCTCCCGGAGCGCCGCCTGGTGCCACGCGGGGCCGTACTCCCCGCCGCCGCGGATGTTCGCCACGACGTACGCGTTGCCCCGCGCGAGCCAGGCCCGCCCGATGCTCCCCGAGTAGGACGGCGTCAGGGAGATCTCGAAGCCGCCGTAGCCGTAGAGCAGCGTCGGCACCGGGCCGTCCTGCCCGCGCGGCGCCACCACGAAGTAGGGCACCTGCGTGCCGTCGTCGGAGATCGCGAACCGCTGCGTGACCTCGTGGGTGGAGGCGTCGAACCGCGCGGGGCTCTCCTTGAGCACGGTCGGCTCGCCGGGCGCGCCGCTGGCGTGGAGGTCGACCAGGGCGAGGCTCGGCGACGTCAGGTAGCCGGAGACGTCGAGCCACGCGAGGTCGCCCTCGGGGCCGTCGTCGGTCGCGTCGACAGCGCGCACCCCGACGGTCGTGTACGGCGGGAGCCCGGTCAGCGGGTACCGCTCCCAGTCCCCGTCGCGCGCCGTCGGCGGCGTCAGCACCTCGACCTGCTGCACGACGTCGGAGAGCGTCACCAGCACCACGCGGTGGCGCGTGCGGGTCCACCCGGCCAGCGACGTGCTGGCGGTCGGCGTGAACAGCGGCGTGAAGCGGGGACGACCCGCGTCGTACGCCGCGAGGTCGGTGACGAGCAGCGAGCCGGCCGGGTACGTCGCGGTGCCGTCGCCCCCGGGCGTCCAGTCGTCGCGGAGGTGGACGAGCAGGTGGTCGCGCCACACGGCGGGCTCGGCGGAGTCGGGGACCGCGACGCGGTGGAGAGCCGTGCCCGTGCGGGCGTCGTCGAGCAGCAGCGTCTCCGAGGTGTAGAAGCCCATCATCCGGAAGACGTAGCCGCGCTCGTGGCCGGGCGTCGCGTCGTACCCCACCCCGACGGCCATGTCCTCGGGCCCGGCCTCGAAGAGCACCTCGGACTCCGTCAGCGGGGTGCCGCGCCGCCACCGGCGGGCGATGCGGGCGTAGCCCGACGTGGTGAGCGACCCGGGCCCCGTGTCGGTGGCGACGAGGACGGTGTCCTCGTCGACCCAGGCCATGCTGCCCTTGCCCTCGGGGCGCAGGAAGCCCCCGTCCTCGGGCGCCACGAAGCTGCGCGTCTCGAGGTCGAGCTCGCGGGTCAGGTCGGCGTCGGAGCCGCCGGGCGACAGCGACACCAGCGCGCGGCGGAACGCCAGCGGTCCGGTGCGGAGCACCTGCGCGCCGTGCCAGACCCACAGCGTGCCGTCGGCCGCGCTGAGGGCGTCGAGGTCGAGCAGCACGTCCCAGGCGGGCGTGTCCGAGCGGTAGGACTCCATGGTCGTGCGTCGCCACAGACCGCGCTCGTTGGTCGCGTCGCGCCAGAAGTTGTAGACCCAGTCGCCGGCGCGGCTCACCAGGGGGATGCGGTCGTCGGCGTCGAGCACCTCGCGGATCGCCTGCTCGGTGGCGGCGAAGCCGTCGACGGCGCCGATCGCGGCCTCGGCCTCGGCGTTGCGCTCCCCCACCCACTCCAGGGCCTCGTCGCCGGTGACGTCCTCGAGCCAGAGGTGGGGATCGACCATGCTGCGAGGCTACCGTCGGGGCCGTGCGCATCGTCTCCCTGCTCCCGTCGACCACCGAGATCCTCTTCGCCCTCGGCGCGGGCGACGACGTGGTCGGGGTGACGTTCGAGTGCGACCACCCGGCCGAGGCCCGCTCGAAGCGGATCGTGTCGACGTCGGCGATGCCGGCCGGGCTCGCCCCGGCCGAGATCGACGCCTTCGTCGCGGCGGCGCTCGGGCGGGGCGAGGACCTCTACCGGCTGGACGCCGGGGCCCTGGCCGACCTCGACGCCGATCTCGTGGTGACGCAGGACCTGTGCGCCGTGTGCGCCGTCGACGTCAGCGTCGTCGACGACGCCCTGGCCCACCTCGGCTGCCGCGCCGACGTGCTGACCTGCGACCCGCACACCGTCGCGGAGGTGCTCGACTCGGTCCGCCGGATCGGTACGGCGGTGGGTCGCGTCGCCGAGGCCGACGCACTCGTCGCCGGGCTCGAGGCCCGGCTCGCGGCGGTGGCGGCCGAGGTCGCGGCCGGGGTCGCCGCCCGGCCCGGCCCCCGGCCGCGCGTGGTCGTGCTCGAGTGGACCGACCCGCCCTTCGCCCCCGGCCACTGGATCCCCGAGATGGTCGAGCTCGCCGGCGGTGACTGCGTCCTGGGCACGACCGGGGAGAAGTCCGTCCGGGTGCGCTGGGAGGACGTGCACGCGGCCCGACCGGACGTCGTCGTCGTGGCGCCGTGCGGCTACGACCGCGCGGGGGCGCAGGCGCAGGCGGACGGGCTGGTGGCGGCAGGGCTCCTGCCCGCCGGCGTGCTCGTCCACCCGGTCGACGCCGACGCGCACTGGGCGCGCCCCGGCCCGCGGATCGTCGAGGGGGTCGAGGAGCTGGCGGGGGTGCTCGCGACCCTTCGCCCGGTCGTGGTGTGAGGCCACGGGTTTCCGCCGGCCTGGCACCACGACCCGGGAGGGAGGATCAGCCCACCCAGCCGCCGCGGCCCCAGCCGCCGCCCCAGCGGCCGAAGGTCTCGCCGACGGAGCCCGACCCGCCGTACGGCGAGCGTGATGCCCGGTCGCCGAGGTAGGAACCGACGACGGCGGCGCCGAGGTCGTCGAGCTCGGGCGCGATGACGCGGCCGCCCGCGCGCTTCGCCAGGGCGTCGAGGAACCGGGCCAGGCCGGGGTCCTCCCCCAGCCGGAAGAACGTCGTCTGCGCGCCCATGCGGGTCGTCCCGTCGAGCTCGCTGACGGTGCGGGCGAGGGTGACGGGGTGCGGCGGGTACTCGAACCAGACGTCGCCGCTGGACTCGAGGTGGGCCGTGGGCTCGCCGTCGGTGACGACGAGGAGCACCGGCTGCATGCCCGGGTGGCGGCGGAAGTGCCGCTGCGCGAGCAGCAGCCCGTGGTGGAGGTTGGTGCCCTTCTGCCAGATCGCGTCGAGGCCCGTCAGCTCCTCGATGGCGAGCGTCTCCGCCAGGCGACCGAACCCGATGAGCTCGAGGCGGTCGCCGCGGAAGCGCGTCGAGATCAGCTGGTGCAGGGCGAGCGCCGTCCGCTTCATCGGCACCCACCGGCCGTCCATGGCCATCGAGAACGACGTGTCGACGAGCAACGCGACCGCCGCCTGGGTGCGCTGCTCCGACTCGACCACCTCGACATCGGCGATCTCCAGGCGCACGCCGCGCGCGCCCGGGGCGCGGCCACCGGAGGCGACCTCGCGGCGTACGGCGTTGAGGACCGTGCGGGGCAGGTCCCACGGCTCGGTGTCGCCGAAGGCCCACTCCCGCGTGCCGCCGGTCGCGTCCGCGGAGCCGCCGCCGGCCTGGAGCTCCCGCGCCCCCTGGCGGCCCGACAGCCGCTCGGCGGCGTCGCGGAGCAGGGCGCGGCCGAGCTGGCGCATGGCCTTCGGCGACAGCCGGAGCTGGCCGTCGGAGCCCCGCTGCAGGTAGCCCGAGGAGCGCAGCGCGCGCTCGATCTCCGCCAGGGTGCGGGCGTCGACGGCGGCCTCGTCGCCGAGCTGGCGGGCCAGGGCGTCGAGGTCGACGTCGTCGAGGCGGGCCCCGTTGTAGGACTGCTGCAGCTGCTCGGCCAGCGCGTCGAGCTCGGCGATGTCCTGGAGCACGCCGGTGCCGTCGCCGAGGCCCAGCCCCTCGCCGTCGCCGAACTGCTCGGAGCCCGCCCAGTCCTCGCCGGGCCGCAGGCCCTGGAGGTTGCCGTCGAGCCGCGCCAGCTGGTCCATGAGCGCCGGGGACCCGAAGGCCTGCTGCGAGAGCTCCATGAGCTCCGCCCGCTGCTCCGGCGTCATCGAGTTCATCATCCGCTGGGCGGCGGCGGCCCGCTGCGCGAGAGCGTCGATGAGCTCGTCGACGTCGCGCGGCCCCTCCGGGAAGAAGTCACCGTGCTTCGCCATGAAGTCGGCGAAGTCCTCGGGCGTGTCCTCGCCGCGCGCGTGCTTCTCCAGAAGCTCGTTGAGGTCGGCGAGCATCGCCGCGATCGCGGCCCGGTCCTCCTCGGTCGCCCCCTCGAGCGCCTGCTTCATGCCCGCGAAGCGCTGCTCCAGCAGCTCCCGCCCGAGCAGGTCCTTGATCTGCTCGAACGTCTCCCGGGCCTCGCTCGAGGCCCACTCGTAGGACGACAGCTCGCTCACCGCCGCTGCGGGCGAGGGCGGCAGGTTGTCGAGCTGCATCTCGCGGAGCGCGCGGTCGCCGTCGTCCATCTCGACGTCGCGGGCGAGCTGGCCGCGCTCGGCAAGCACGGCCTTCTCCAGCAGCTCCTGCACCTCGCGCAGCGTGCCGTCGAGGTCGTGGCGCTCGAGCAGCTCCCGGCGGCGCTCGGCGATGCGCCGGGCCAGGTCGTCGAGACCGCGGCGGTCGGCGTCACCGCGCCGCAGGTACTCCCGCATCGCGCGCTCCGGCGAGTAGCCGGCCATGACGTCCTCACCGATGGCGTCGAGCGCCTCGGCGAGGTCGACGGGCGGGGCCAGCGGATCCCCGCCCTCGTAGCGCTGGTACCGGGATCCGCGGGCCATCAGTCGATGCCGTACGTCGTGACGCCGGTGGCACTGTCCTTGCCGACCTTGCGGGCGAGGAAGAGACCCTCGAGCGCCAGCTCGACGGCGGCCGCCCGCGTGCCCGGCGTCGTCGCGCCGAGCCGGGCCGCGACCGCGTCGTACAGGTCGCCCTCGCCGGCCTGGTCGGGCGGCAGTGCCGGGAGCCCGTCGAGCAGCTCGGCCGCGCTCACCTGCTCGCCCGTCGTCACCGAGCCACCCTCCTCGAGCGCCGCGACGAGCGGCGCGAGGTCGAGCCCGCGGAGGTGCCGGCGCACGGTCTCGGCGGTCGAGGTGCGCAGGAGGTGCTCGAGCACGGCGCGCTCGCGGCCCTCCTCGCCCGACTCGAACTCGACCTTGCCGCCGAGCACGTCGACGGCGGTCTCGAGGTCGACGACGCGTGCCACCGCCTCATCCTCGCCCTGGCGCGTCGCGCGGTGCAGCGCGGCGGCGGCGATGGTCTCGGCGCCGGCGATGGCGAAGCGGGCGGAGACGCCCGAGCGCTGGTCGACCGACGACGACTCGCGCAGGGCGCGGGTGAAGCGGGCGAGCACCTCGAGCAGGTAGTCCGGCACCTCGGCGACCAGCTCCGCCTCCTGGCGGACGACGGCGATCTCGTCGTCGAGCTCGGTCGGGTAGTGCGTGCGGATCTCGGCGCCGAAGCGGTCCTTGAGCGGCGTGATGATGCGGCCGCGGTTGGTGTAGTCCTCCGGGTTGGCGGAGGCGACGACCAGCACGTCGAGGTCGAGGCGCACCACGTAGCCCCGGATCTGGACGTCGCGCTCCTCCATCACGTTGAGCATCGCGACCTGGATGCGCTCGGCGAGGTCGGGCAGCTCGTTGATGGCGACGATGCCGCGGTGGCTGCGCGGGATGAGCCCGTAGTGGATCGTCTCGGGGTCGCCCAGGAGGCGTCCCTCGGCGACCTTCATCGGGTCGACGTCACCGATCAGGTCGGCGACCGAGGTGTCGGGGGTGGCGAGCTTCTCGGCGTACCGCTCGCTGCGGTGCACCCAGGCGACCGGCAACGCGTCGCCGTGGGTCTCGACGAGGCGGACGGAGGCGGCGGTGACCGGCGCCAGCGGGTCCTCGCCGAGCTCGGAGCCCGCGATGACCGGGGTCCACTCGTCGAGCAGCCCGACGAGCGTGCGCAGCAGGCGGGTCTTGCCCTGGCCGCGCTCGCCGAGCAGCACGATGTCGTGCCCGGCGATGAGGGCGCGCTCGAGCTGCGGCAGCACCGTGTCGTCGAGGCCGTGCAGGCCGGGCCACGGGTTCTCCCCCGCCGCCAGCAGCGCGAGCAGGTTGGTGCGGATCTCCGCCTTCACCGAGCGCGGCCGGTAGTCGGTCGCCCGGAGCTCCCCGAGGGTGGCGACGGCGGGCGGTGTGGCAGTCGGTCGGGTCACGTTCACACGCTAGACCCGGAGGCAAGCACCCGCGACGGCGCGACCGTGCGCCGCGACACCGGCACCGTGCGCGGCGTCGGCGCCGCCGGGCCCCGGGTGTCGGGGATCGCGCACGCCGCGACGGCCGCGAGCACCATGCCGCCGGCGATGAGGGCGAACCCGATCACGTAGCCGCTCTCCTCCGGGAGACCGCCCAGGCCGACGTGGGCGGTGACGACGCCCGCCATGACGGCCGAGCCGATCGAGCCGCCGATGGTGCGGATGTTGGCGTTCATGCCCGAGGCGACGCCGGTCTGGGACGCCGGCACCGAGGCGATGACGACGCCCGCCAGGGAGCCGAAGACGAGACCGTTGCCCACGCCCTGGAGGCTCGTGGCCGCGACGATCTGCCAGACCGCGTCGTGCCAGAGCGCGATCGAGGCGAAGGCGACGGCGGTCATGAGCGTGCCGCTGACGATGACGACGCGCGCCCCGACGCGCTTGACGAGCGGTGCGGTGACGAAGCCGATGAGGAAGCTCGCGATCGCCGACGGCACCAGAATCTGCCCGGACTCCGCGATGCTCGCCCCGAACCCGTAGCCCGCCGCCTCCGGCGTCTGCAGGAACTGGGGCAGGAAGCCGAAGCTGGAGAACATGCCGAAGCCGACGAACCCGCCCACGAGGTTGGTCGTCCAGATGCCGCGGCGGCGCATCATCTGCATGTCGATCATCGGCACGCGGGCGCGGTTCTCGACCGCGATCCAGCCGGCGGCCAGCACCACCGAGCCGGTGAGGAGCGCGAGCACGATCGGCGAGCCCCAGCCCCACTCGTTGCCGCGGCTGATGCCGAGCAGGAGGGCGACGAGCCACGACGCCAGCAGCACGGCGGGCATGAGCGGGAGCCGCGAGCGGTCGGCGACGGGCGACTCGGGCACGAAGAGCGCGGTCGCGACGGCGGCGAGACCGGTGGCGATCATCGGGAACCAGAACAGCCAGTGGTAGCTGAGCCCCTCGACGATCGGCCCCGCGACGACGATGCCCACCGCGAAGCCGACGGAGGCGAGCGCCGCGATGATGCTGAGCGCGCTGGCCCGGTGCCGCTCGGGGAACTCGTCGCGGATGATGCCGAAGGCCAGCGGGAGCACGCCACCGCCGGCGCCCTGCAGCACGCGCGCGAGGATCAGCACCCAGATGTTGCCGGCGAGCGCGGCGACGAGGGAACCCAGGGTCAGGGCCAGCATGGTGACGACCAGCATCTTCTGCTTGCCGACCACGTCGCCGACGCGCCCGAGCAGCGGCGTGCAGATCGAGGCCGAGAGCAGGTAGGCCGTCAGCACCCACGTCGCCGTGGACATGTCGGTGTCCATCTCGTCGGCGATGAGGCCGAGCACCGGCACCACCATCGACTGCAGCAGCGTGAACGAGGAGACCGCCACCGTCAGCACCGTGAACGTCACCGCCCAGTGCCCACGAACCGTCCTCCGCTGCTGCTCCGCCACCACGTCCTGGTCCTGCCCTTCGTCCACGCCACAGTTGGTTGCTCTCGACAACCGTTGCCGTGGGCAACGATATTCCCCCGCACCAGCGCGGGACCACCACAGCGAGGTGACGGTCGACACCCGTCCCTGCGCCGTGTGACGCGGTGTCCGGGTCACCGTGCACGTGGTCTACCCCTTCCACAGTGACCCGGACACCGCGTTACAGCTCGGGAGGACCCCCGCTACCGTCGGCCCGTGCAGCTCGAGCGCCCCTGTCCCTGCGGCCTCCCCGCGACCTACGACGCGTGCTGCGGCCGCCTCCACCGCGGCGCCGCACCCGCGACCACGGCCGAGGAGCTGATGCGGTCGCGCTACGCGGCGTACGCGGTCGGAGGCCGGACCGGCGCCGACCACCTGTTCCGCACCTGGCACCCGCGGACCCGCCCCGACGACACGACACCCGACCCCGACCTCACGTGGACGGGCCTGACCGTCGAGGCCATCGAGGCCGGCGGCGCCGACGACACGACCGGCGTCGTCGTGTTCACGGCCCGCTTCGCCGACCGGGACGGCCGCGCCGGGCAGCTGCACGAGCGCAGCCGGTTCACGCGACGCGCGGGCCGCTGGGTGTACGTCGACGGCGACGTCGACGACTGAACCTCCTGCTCAGGCGTCGACCCAGGCCTCGCCGACGACGACGGGCCGCGCCGCACCACCCGTCAACGCCGCGACGGTCGCCGTGAGCCCGGCGACCTCCGCGGGCGGTACGGCGAGGCGCAGCGTCACCTCCGCGCCGTACTCGGCGCCGCGCACCCCGACGCCCCGTGCGCGCAGCTCGCTCTCGACGCGGCCGGCGTCGGCGTGGTCCACGTCGACGGCCACCTCCGCCACCCGCGCCCGTGGGCGCAGGCCGACGGCGTCGAGCCCCGCCCGGGTCGCGTCGCCGTAGGCGCGGACCAGACCGCCGGCCCCCAGCAGGACGCCGCCGAACCAGCGCGTCACGACGACCACGACGTCCGCCACCTCGCGACCGCGGAGCACCTCGAGCATCGGGGCGCCGGCGGTGCCCGACGGCTCGCCGTCGTCGCTGGAGCGCTGCACGGCGCCCGGGCCGCCCCACGGGCCGAGCGCGAAGGCGGAGCAGTGGTGCCGCGCGTCCCAGTGGCGGCGGCGCAGCTCCTCGACCACGGCGCGCGCCGCGGTCTCGTCCTCGACGCGACGCACGGTCGCGAGGAACCGCGAGCGCCGCACCTCGATCTCGGCCGCGCCGTCGGCGGCCGGCACGAGGTACCGGGTCACCGCTCCCCCGTCTCCCCCGGCAGCTCCTCGGCGCGCAGGGTCGTCATCGCGACGGTGTCCGCGTCGTCGCGCTCGACCGGCTTGAAGACGACGGTGACCTCCTCGAACCCCTTGTGGCGCTGTGCCCGCGCGTAGGCCGTGTAGGCCCGCTTGTCGGCGTCGGTCAGGTCGACGTCGTCGGTGAACGGGGTGAGCAGCGCGCGGGGGTAGAGCCGGCGGGCCAGCACGACGTTGACCTCGATCGCGAGCACCACGACGATCGAGGCCACGTAGATGAGGCCCATCAGCCCGAGCACCAACCCGAAGGTCTGGTTCATCTGCGAGGTGCGACCCAGCACGTGGGTCACGTAGGCAGCGCCGGCGTACTGCAGCCCGTGCCACGTCGCCGCGGCGAACAGCCCACCGGGCAGGGCGGCGAGGAGGCTGTGGCTCCGTGCCGCGGAGAGCCGGAAGAGCACGCTGAGCACGAGCCCGGTGGCGAGGATGGTGGCCAGGCTGATGAGCAGGCGGCCGACCAGCCCGAGGGCGCCGAACACCTCGGTGTTGTTGCCGATGACGGACACGGCCGTCACGGCGAGCACCGAGATGCCGCCGGCGGCCAGCAGCACCAGGCTCTTGAAGCGGAGCAGGAACGGGTTGGGGCGGCTGTTGCGCGGCACGGCCCAGGCGATGTTCATCGCGTTCTGCAGCGCGAGGCCGAGGCCCATCGAGCCGTAGAGCGCGGCGATCGAGCCGACCACGATGGCCGACACCGAGCCCTGGATGCCCTCCGGGCGGCCGAGCTGGTCGCCCACGATCGGGAAGTTGCTGAGCGCCGAGTTCAGCACCTCGGCCCGCAGGTCGGGCTGGTCCTGCAGCACGAAGCCGAGGATCGAGGTCGCCAGGAGCAGCAGCGGGAAGATGCCGATGAAGGCGTAGAACGAGATGATCGCGGCCAGGTAGGCGCCCTGGTCGTCGCCGTACTTGTAGATCGTCGCCAGGGGCATGGAGACGGGCGGGAAACGCCGCTGGAAGCGGTCGATACCCCCCACGATGCTCACGCCGCGACCCTAGGACACCGCGCCAGCGCTCATCCCCAGAACCCCAGGACCTCGCCGCCGATGCGCACGACGAAGCCGCTGACGATGACGACGAAGAAGACGCGCACGAAGCCGGCGCCCCTGCTCACCGCGGTGCGCGCGCCGAGGTAGCTCCCGACGATGTTGGCCGCACCGACGGCCAGCCCGACGCCCCACAGCACCGCGCCCTGCGGGATGAAGACGACGAGCGCCGCGATGTTGGTCGCCCAGTTCGCGAGACGGGCGTTCGCCGAGGCGGTGAGGAAGTCGTAGCCCACGAGACCGACGAGGGCCAGCACGAAGAACGAGCCCGTGCCGGGGCCGAGCGCGCCGTCGTAGAAGCCCACCAGCAGGCCCACGAGGACGGCCGCGACGAGGTGGCCGCGACGCTCCCACCGCAGCCGCGTCTCCGCGCCCAGGTCCGGGCGGAGGAGCACGTAGGCACCCACGCCGACGAGCACCACCAGGATGATCGGCTGGAAGGCCTCGCGCGGGATGAAGGACGCGACGGCCGCGCCCCCCATCGACCCCAGGAACGCCATGAGCATGAGCGGCCCGAACGTCGCCGGGTCGGGCCGCACCCGCCGGAAGTACGTCGTCGCGCTGACCGTGACCCCGAGCGCGGACGCCAGCTTGTTGGTCGCCAGCACCTGCACGGGCGTGGCGCCGGGCAGCGCCAGCAGCAGGCTCGGCAGCTGCACGAGCCCGCCGCCACCGACCACCGCGTCGACGTAGCCGGCCGCGAACCCGGCGACGACCAGCAGGGCGAGGACCTGACCGGAGACGCCGAGATCGATCACCGGCCGCGCACGCGGCGGTGCAGCACGTCGGGCGAGAAGCCCTTGTCGAGCGCCCAGAGCACCGCCTGGCTGCGACGGTTGACGTCCGCCTTGCGGTAGGCGTGGCGGAGGTAGGTCTTCACCGAGTTGATGCTCACGTGGAGCAGCTCGGCGATCTCCTGGTTGCTGTGGCCGACCGCGAGCAGGGCCATCACCTCCGACTCCCGCTCGGTGAGGCCCTCGGCACGACCGGGCCAGTCGCGCACCGCCTCTCCCGACCGCACGCTGTCGACCGCCGCCGGCGCCGCGTGCCCGGGATCCGGGGCGTCACCGCGGTGGATCGCCTCGAGGGCCGCCACGAGCCGCGCGGCGGACAGCGTCTTCGACAGGCACGCCACGGCGCCCCAGTCGAGCGCGCGCTGCCAGACGTCGGCCTCGCTCTCCCACGTGTAGGCCACCACCGGGACGCCGGCCGGGGCCACGTCCTCGACCTTCACGTTGTCCATCGACTGCGCGAAGGTGTCGAACAGGACGAGGTCGGCGTGGTCGCTCACCGGGATGTTGGCGGCGATCTCGACGACGCGCACCTGCGCGGCGTACGGCGCGAGCATGCGCGTCAGCCCGGCGACCACGACCTCGTAGTCGTTGACGAGCGCGAGCCGCAGCGGGCCGCGCATCAGGCACCCGCCAGCTGGGCCAGGAGGTCCTGCCGCGTGACGACACCGACGGGCTTGCCGTCCTCGTGCACGAGCAGGGCGTCCGCACCCTCGAGCAGGGTCACGGCGTCGCTCGCCGCGGCCGAGGAGCCGATCGTGGGGAGGGCCGGCGACATGTGGTCCTCCACGCGGTCGGTGAGGCGCGCACGACCCGTGAAGAGGGCGTCGAGCAGATCGCGCTCGGAGACCGAGCCGGCCACCTCGGCCGCCACCACGGGCGGCTCGGCGCGCACGACGGGCATCTGGCTCACGCCGTACTCCTGCAGGATGTGGACCGCCTCGGCGATCGTCTCGCTGGGGTGCGTGTGCACCAGGTCGGGCAGCTGTCCGCTCTTGCCGCGCAGCACGTCCCCCACGGTGCGGTCGGAGCTGGGGGCGAGGAAGCCGTACTGGCCGAGCCACTCGTCGTTGAACACCTTCGTGAGGTACCCACGACCCGAGTCCGGTAGCAGCACGACGATGATGGCGTCGCGCCCCTCCGGCGTCCCCTCCAGCTCGGCGGCCACCTGGGCGGCCGCGAAGGCGGCCATGCCGCTGGAGCCGCCGACGAGCAGCGCCTCCTCGCGGGCCATGCGACGGGTGAAGGCGAACGAGTCGGCGTCGGAGACCTCGATGACGCGGTCGGCGACGGAGCGGTCGTAGGTCTCGGGCCAGAAGTCCTCGCCCACGCCCTCGACCAGGTACGGCCGTCCCGTGCCCCCCGAGTAGACCGAGCCGGCCGGGTCGGCGCCGATGACCTGGACGTCCCGGCCCCCACGTTCGGCGGAGCGCTCCTTGAGGTAGCGGCCGACGCCGCTGATCGTGCCGCCCGTGCCCATGCCGGTCACGAAGTGGGTGATCCGCCCCTCGGTCTGCCGCCAGATCTCGGGGCCGGTGGTCTCGTAGTGCGAGCGCGGGTTGTGCTGGTTGGCGTACTGGTTCGGCTTCCAGGCGCCCGGCTGGGAGGAGAGGCGGTCGGACACGTTGTAGTAGGAGTCCGGGTGTTCCGGCGCGACCGCGGTGGGGCAGACGACGACCTCCGCGCCGTACGCCCGCAGCACGTTCCGCTTGTCCTCGCTCACCTTGTCGGGGCAGACGAAGACGCACTTGTAGCCGCGCTGCTGGGCGACCATCGCCAGCCCGACGCCGGTGTTGCCGGACGTCGGCTCCACGATGGTGCCGCCGGGCTGCAGCTCCCCCGACGCCTCCGCGGCGTCGATCATCCGGGTCGCGATGCGGTCCTTCACGGACCCGCCGGGGTTGAGGTACTCGACCTTCGCGAGCACCACCGGGCCCTCGCCCGGGACCGCCGGCGGGCGGTCGAGCACTCGGGAGAGCTGCACCAACGGGGTGTCGCCCACGAGATCGAGGACAGAGGTCACGAACTCCATGGGTGCAATCTACTGTCGCCGGGTCCGTAGAGTGGCGGGGTGGGGAAAGCAGCAGCAGCCAGGAAGCTCGCGGCCGCCGCTGCCTACGGGGGCGGTGGGCTCTCCGTGGTGGGCGCGGGACTCTACGGACTCCTGCGCGCCGAGGCGACGATCGCGCGCAAGACCATCGGGGAGCCGCGGCAGGATCCCCCTCCCGACGCGACCGGTTGGTACGGCCGCGGACGCCCCGGCCCCGCCTTCAAGGTGGTGCTGCTGGGCGACTCGCTCGCGGCCGGGTACGGCGTGGAGCGGGTCGAGCAGACCCCCGGCGCCCTGCTGGCCTCGGGCCTGGCCCACCACGCCGACCGCCGGGTCTACCTGCGCAAGCTCGCCGTCGTCGGCGCGCAGTCGAGCGGGCTCGCGCCCCAGGTGGACCGCGCCCTGCCCATCGAGCCGGACGTCGCGATCATCGTCATCGGCGGCAACGACGTGACCCACACGGTCAAGCCGTCCGACTCCGTGCAGCACCTCGCCGAGGCCGTGCGCCGGTTCCGGGCCGCCGGCTGCGAGGTGGTCGTCGGCACCTGCCCCGACCTCGGCACCATCAAGCCGATCCCCCCGCCGCTCAAGCAGATCGCCCGGTCCTGGTCGCGCCGCCTCGCAGCCGCCCAGACGGTCGCCACCGTCGAGGAGGAGGGTCGCTCCGTGTCGCTGGGCTCCGTGCTCGGTCCGGAGTTCGCCTCGGCCCCGGCGCTCCTGTTCGGCCCGGACCAGTTCCACCCGTCGGCCGACGGCTACCAGCAGATGGCGGCGCTCATGCTGCCCTCGCTGCTCGCCAGCCTCGGCCAGGAGCCCGACGACGAGCGCCTGCCCGAGGCCTTCCGCGGCGAGCGCGTGCTGCCGATCGCGCAGGCCGCGATCGAGGCCGTCCGCACGCCCGGCACCGAGCTGGGCGGCACGGAGGTCGCGGGCAACCGCCGTGGCACCCGCGGGCGCTGGGTCGAGCTGCGCCACCGCCGCCGCCGGGCCGACGGCCCGTCCGACGGGCCCGACGAGCGCGAGCACGACCCCGTGCCGGTGGACGGGCAGGCGGCCGGCGCCTAGCGCTCGGGGTGGTCGGCTCGCCTCCGGCCGGCTGTCCGGCCGGCTGTCCGGCCGGCTCTCGAGCCGGTGAGAGGAAAACGCGGACCCGACGGGCCCGGCCTCGGCGTGTCGTGGCCTCGGAGTCCGCGCGTTCTTTCCCCCGAGCGGAGCGCGCCGCCCGCCGGACGTCATGCGCCGCGGTCGCCCGGGGCGCCGGACCGCATGACGTCGCGGGTACGGCGGCGGTCCACCAGCGCCGTACCCCAGCCCGGAGCTGGGCCGACGGCCCCGGGGCCGCGGTCCCCCGATGTTCGGCTGGGGAAGGTCCCGCGCGATCCGGGCCGCACCAGCCGCACAGTTCCGGCGCCCCCGCTGCACCACCCGCCGGACGTCATGCGTAACGGTCGCCCCGGGCGCCGGACCGCATGACGTCCCCGGGGCACGACGAGCGAACCGCCCCCGCACGCGACGACGGCGCCGACCCCGCGGGGTCGACGCCGTCGTGGTGCTGCGGGTGGGTCAGTCCTGGCTGAAGATCGCCAGGAGGCGGAGCAGGTTGGTGTAGATCCAGACCAGGCTCACCGTCATGGCGAACGCCGCACGCCACGACTCGCGCTCGTCGATGCCGAAGCGGATGCCCTGCTCGACGTAGTCGAAGTCGAGGATCAGCATGAAGACACCGAGCACGAGGCCGGCGACGGCGAACAGGATGCCGAGGCCACCGAAGCCGAAGAGGCCGAGCTGCGCGCCGAAGGCGGAGAGCAGCAGCTCCATCAGGCCGAGGCCGAGCATGCCGAACATGGCCGCGACGACGAACTTGCGGAACTTGTCGCCGACCTGGATGTTCAGCACCTTGTAGGCCGCCAGCGTGCCGGCGAAGGCTGCGAACGTGCCGATCACGGCGCCGGTGACGACGCCGCCACCCGCGAAGCTGTCGAACACCTTGCTGATCGCACCCATCGCGACGCCCTCGGCGACCGCGAAGACGAGGACCAGCGCGGGGCTGACCGTGCGCTTGAACGAGTTGACCAGCGACAGGCCGAACGCCGCGATGCCGCCGACGAAGGCGAGCATCATCGCGCGGGAGGCGCCGACGTTGGTCGCCACGTCCCCGATCACGATCCAGGTCGCGAGGGCGCTGAGGATGACCACGCCGAGCGTGATCGCGGCGCTCTGCACGACCGAGTCGATGGTCATGCGGCGCGTGGGCGTCGAACCAGGGCCCGTGGCGCGGGACATGTCCCACGTCGACGGGTCACCGTTGCCGTACTGCCCCTGGCCGTAGCCGTAGCCGGCACCGCCGGCGTAGGTCTGCTGTCCGTGGGCGTTGGCGGCCGACCCGTTGAACTCGGCCGAACGCCTGAACACCGGGTTGTTGCTCTGCATGGGGAGTCACTCCTTCATAGGGGCTCGTGCCTTCATCAACGCACGAGTCGTCTCCGACGTTCCCGAGAACGCCGGACGGTCAGGTCCTCAGCCGCCCGCCTTCGCGCTGCGGCGCACGCTCAGGTAGCCGAGGAGGACGAAGACGGCGGTGAGGCCGCCCAGGACGAACAGGTCGAGCACCCACTGGTCGACGTCGCCGGCCCAGAGCGCGTCACGCGACTCACCGTCGAGCAGGGTGCCCTCGGTCGTCTCCTTGGCGCGGTTGAGGTCGACGGTGGAGGCCGCCGCGGCGTACCCCCACCGGGCGGGCGCGAGCCACGACAGCTGCTCGAGGACGGCGCGACCGTTGACCGCGATGATCGCCCCGGAGAACACCAGCTGCGTCATGACGACGCCGATCACGGCGGGCATGCCCTGCTCGGAGCTCGACAGCAGTCCGGAGATGGCGAGACCGAGGATGGCCACCGAGGCGCACGTCATGCCGACGGCGATGGCGATCTCGAACCACCCCAGGCCGACCACACCGCCGCCGTCGGGGCCGGGGAGCCCCACCGTGCCGACGAACGCGGTGATGACGCCCTGCCCGAAGCAGAGCACGCCGTAGACGCTCACCTTGCTGAGGAGGTACGTGCCGGGCGAGAGCCCGACGGCGTACTCCCGTTGGAAGACCGCCTTCTCGTTGACCAGCGCCCAGATGGTCATCACCGCCCCGATGAGCGCCGCCGCCACGATGAGCACCGTCAGGCGTTGCGTCACCTCGGCCGGCACGTAGACCCCGCGGTCGGCGTCCGCCGTGGCGTCGAGGCCGAAGCCGGCGTCCCCCACCGCGAGCCGGCTCAGTGCGCCGATGATCGGCGGCGTGAGCAGCAGCATCGCGAGCAGCATCTTGTCGGAGGCGATGACCGAGAGCGTCCGCTTCACGAGGGTCGCGAACTGGCGCGCGAACGACTGCCGCGGCGGGGCCGGCAGCGGCGCGTTGGCAAGCGCCGGCATCGCCCCCGTCCCGGCCCGTCCGCCGGGCGGCGGCGGGATCCGGCGCCACAGGTCGGGCTCGTCGAGGAGGTCGAACACCTGCGGGTAGTCCGCGCAGCCGAAGTGCGGCAGCACCCCGCTCGGCGGGCCGAAGTAGGCCACCCGACCGCCGGGCGCGAGCACGAGCACGTTGTCGCAGACGTCGAGCGCGAGCACCGAGTGCGTCACCACGACGACGACGCGACCCTCGTCGGCGAGGCCGCGCAGCAGGTGCATGACGTCGCGGTCCAGGCCCGGGTCGAGGCCCGAGGTGGGCTCGTCGAGGAAGAGCAGCGGAGGCGCGGTCAGCAGCTCGGTCGCGATGGAGACGCGCTTCTTCTGCCCGCCGGAGAGCTGGGTGCCGATCCGGTTGTCGACCTGCCGCTGCAGCTGCATCTGCGCCACCACGTGGTCGACCCGCTGGGCCCGCTCCTCCTTGGTCGTGTCGGGCGGCAGCCGCAGCCGTGCCGCGTACCCGAGGCCCTGCCGCACCGTCAGCTGCGGGTGCTGGATGTCCTGCTGCGGGACGAGCCCGATCTGGTGGCGCAGCTGGTCGTAGTGGGTGTAGAGGTCGTGGCCCTGCCAGATGACGTTGCCGTACGTCGCGGGGCGGGTGCCCGTCAGGGCCCCGAGCGTCGTCGACTTGCCCGAGCCCGAGGGCCCGATGACCGCGGTCAGCGACGCGGGACCGAGCTCGATCGAGACGTTGTCGAGGAGGCGTCGGCCGCCCTTGACCACCGTCGTGAGGTTCTCGACGACGAGCGTGCGGTCGGAGGTCGAGTTGCGGGCCAGCAGGTTGTCGCCCGTGAACGTGAAGGTCTGGTTGCCGAGGATGACCTCGTCGCCGGGATGGAGCAGCACGCCGCCCTCGAGGCGCCGACCGTTGACGAACGTGCCGTTGAAGGCCCCGAGGTCGCGGAGCACGACCCCGGCCGGGGCCACCTCCACCTGGACGTGGCGGCGCGAGACCAGCGGGTCGTCGATGACGATGTCGCAGGCGTGGTTGCGGCCGATGACCAGCGGCTGCCCGTGCCGGGGACCGCGCGGGAGCAGGGGCTGGCCGTGGGCGAGCTGGCCGGGCGCCGTGCGGGCCGCGGCGCGTCCCCCGCCGGGGGCGGGCGCGTTGGCGGCCATCGTGCGGTCGGCGGGGGGCGGCGGGGGCGGACCCGGGCGCGGGGGCCCGGCGGGACCACCCGGCCGCTGCGTGACCGGGGGTCCGGTGGGCGGCCCCGCAGGCGGCCCGGACCGCGGACCGGACGGCGGTCCCTTCGGCCCGGTCGGACGCCCGCCGGGCGCCACGGGCGCCGTCATCGGCGGCGGCCCGGCGGGCCCCGGCCGGGGCGCGGCACCCGGGGCCGTCGCCACCTGCACCTGCACCGCCACGCCGCGGTTGCCGCCCACCATGACGTGGAGCGGCTCGCCGGGCGCCAACGGGATGGACGCGATGCGCTGCCCGTCGACGAGCGTGCCGTTGGTGCTGCCGAGGTCCGTCAACCACCACGAGGCACCGTCGTGGTGGAGCTCGCAGTGGTGGCGCGAGATGTCGCCGTGCGCGAGCACGAGGCTGGACGCCTGGTCCCGCCCGATCGTCACGACGGTCCCGGGAGCGAAGGAGCGGAACTCACCCCCGACCCCGAGCCGCAGGGTCGGACCACCTGGTCCAGCCGTCAACGTGACCAGTCCCCTCTGAGCGCCGGAGCCCCGACGAACCGGCTCGGGGCAGGTGGGACTGCCTCGACGCGGCTCAGGGGGCGGTGTCGGACGACACGGTAGTCCACGCCGAACCGCCGTGGGTGCGCGCACGCGCCCACCCGTCGAAGGTCGCCACGATCTCCGCCGCGGCGCGACCGCCGGCGGAGGCGGTCACGACGAGGTCCGGGGTGGTCCAGCCCTGGTCGTCGAGCTCGCCGTGCGCCGGCCGCACGGCATGGTCGGCCGCGGCCAGCATCCCGGCGTCGAGCCACGAGTCCCCCGCCGCGGCGACGGCGCCGGCGCCGACCCGTCGGGCGACCTCCGCGACGGCCGCCTCCTTCGTGAGGCCCGGCGGGATGACGTAGACCTTGCGGCCCTGCACCGACACCACCCACCCGAGGTCGCGGGCGGCGCCGTGCACCTCGTCGTACCACTCCGCCGGCGTCTCCGCCGGCTCGACCACGGCGTAGCAGAAGCGCTCCTCCGCGTCGCGCACCTTCCGCACCCACGGCTGGTCCCAGACCGGCGCGAGCCCGCGCAGCGCCTCGGCGAACGACGCGCCGTCCGCGCAGCGTCGGCGCACCTCGGCGTCCCAGTCGCCGCAGGGACGGCCGTCGACGAGCACGACGGCGCCGTTGGTGGTGACGGCGTGCTCCACCCGCACCCCGGGCAGCACGATCCGGCCGTACTGCTCCTGCGTCCGCGTCGTCACGGGCACGAACGGCACGGCGGCAGCGAGCTCGGCGAGCGCCGCGAGCGCGGCAGGGTCGATGAAGCTCGTGGGCGCGTCCGCGTAGATCTCGACGCAGACCGGGTCGGTCACCGCGCGGCCCAGCCGCATCGCGGCGGCCGAGTAGATGAGCGTCCGGTCGAGGTCGGACGCCACGAGCAGCGGGGCGCTCACGAGCCGTCCTGCTCGGTCGGCCGGATGATCCCCACACAGCTGTAGGGCAACGACGGGTCCTCCACCACCGGTACGCCGCGGTCGGCCGCCAGCAGCCGCACGTGGCGGAGGTCCTGCTCACGACCGGGCGCCACCACCACCCGCCACGGCACGCGACGGAGCAGCACGCGGGTCGTCTCGCCCACACCCGGCTTCACCAGGTTGACGCTGGGGAGCCCGAGCTCGACCTGCAGCTTCTCGGCGGACGCCCAGCCCGACCACGTCGGGGTGCGGTCCGTGCTCCGGAGCCGCTCGGCGTCGGCGACCGCCGCCTCCTCGACGTCGTCGAAGCGGGCGCTGACGGCGTCCAGGTACGCCGCGGAGACGTCCTCGTCGGCCAGCTCGGCGTAGAACTTGGCGCCGTGCAGCTGGTGCGGGCCGATCAGCTCGTCGTTGAGCACCGTGCGGGAGACGAGACCCGACACGGTGCTGTTGAGGCAGGCCGACGGGATGAGGAAGTCGTCGCGGGTGCCGTGCAGCGGCACGCACTCGCCCGGGTCGGCGAGCACCGCGAGGTCCGCGGAGAACCCGGCGCCCACGCCCGATCCCGCCGCGCCGAGGCGCAGCACGTCGTTGGCGCCGCCCTCCCCCTCGATCGCCGCGAGGAGCTCGCGGGCGATCGCGCCCTTGCCGGTCCACCCGTCCACGACGAGCACGCGGGCCGGGTCGTAGCGGTCCGCGATCCAGCGCAGCGCCACGAGGTCGATGCCCCGGTCGCGCACGATCGAGACGGCGTGGTGCGGCCAGTCCCAGCCCTGCCGCGCCGCCCAGCGGCGCATCAGGATGCCGATGGGCGTGCCCGCCCGCGCCAGCGACACGAGCACGAGGTCGTCGCGGCCGCGCTCGCGCCGGGCGAGGTCGCTCACCGTCACGACGGCCGCCGCGACGCGGTCGGCCACGGCGACGACCTGCTCGTCGTAGAGCTCGCGGTACGCCGCGTCCGGCCGGTACTCCGTCGGCAGCGACTCCGCGTAGTGCGCCTCCCCCGACTGGATGCGCCGCTCACGCTCCTCACGGTCGCCCTCGAGGCGCACGTGGGAGAGGTCCTGCAGCAGCCAGGCCACCTCGTCGGCGGCGTAGGACCCGAACTCCGGGCCGCGCAGCGGACGGGCACCGGGCGGGTCGACGGGCAGCACCACCGGGAGCACGTGCAGCGCGTGGGGTGCCAGGGCGGCGAGCATCCCGCCGGGGCCGGCGAGCGCGGCGGTCGCCGTCGGGCGGTCGAGCACGACGACGATCGCCGCCCAGTCCCGGGCGGCCACGTTGTAGGCGAAGCGGTCGGCCTCGCCGTACCCGTCCGCGTCGCGGTCGTGCGCGAGGAAGCGCACGCCCGAGCGCACCGCGTACCCGGGCACGTCCCGCACCTGGACGGGGCTGCGGGTCGTGGTGGAGAAGTACGTCGCGCGTCCGGCCCGGCGCAGCGCCTCGGCCACGGCGAGCGGTGCGTACATCAGCTCCTCGGTGCCGAGCACGAGGACGTCCCCGGCGGCTTCCACTCCCGCCGAGTCGAGGCGCTCCCCGACGCGTGCCGCCACCGCGGCAGCGGCGTCGGCGAGGGGGGCTTCGTCGGAGGGGACGAAGCCGTGACGGCCCGACGTGCGCACCCCGACCGGCCACGCGTCGCCCGGGTCGGCGCCCGGGACGAGCGCACCCGACGGGCGGGCATCGACCACGGCGTCGTGCTCCGGCTGCGACTGCGGCTGCGGCTCCGGCTCCGGGGCGACGGCGGCCTCGGGCACCCGCACCTCGCCCTCCGCCAGAGCGACGACGGAGATCCGCGCGCCGAGCTCGTCGGCGACCCGCGCGATGTGCTCGCGGTCGGCCGCGCGACGGGCGTCGACGAGCGCCGCCACGACGTACTCCGCCCGTGGCGCGTGGGCGTGCAGCGCCCGGATCGTCGCGAGCGCCGTGCGCCCGGTGCTCAGCTCGTCGTCGACGAGCACGGCGGGACCGGGGGTCGCCAGGAGCGCGGGGTCCTCCGCGAGCACGAGGTGCGTCGTGGCGTGGGAGTGCGACTCCTCGAAGCCCAGCACGCTGGGCACGCCGGGCACGACGCGCCGGGTCGAGTGCACCGACGGGAGCCGCAGGGCCCGCCCGACGAGGTGGCCCAGCGCGGTCGCGGTCTCGGCGTAGCCGAGCACGACCCCGTCGCCGGGCTCGACCGCGGCCAGTGCCGCGTCCGTCGCGGTGGCGAGACCGTCGAGGTCGGCCGCGGGCTCCTCGGCGCCGACGGCCAGCGCCGACCGCAACCGGGCGGCGACGTCGGCGCTGCCGTCCGCCTCGAGGCGACTGAGGTGCTCGGCGACGCGGAGGCCGAGCAGGTGGCCGGCCGCCCGCACGAGGCGGGGGTCGGTCGGCACGTGCTTGGCCAGCACGGTCGACACGAGCAGGTGCGGCCGCTTCGGGTTCACCCGGAGGGCGAGCCCGACGAGGTCGGCGAGCGCCAGCGGCGCCCGGCCCGGCGCGTCCTCGAGCTCGATGCCGAGCCGGTCCGCGACCCAGGTGCCGTTCCAGCCGCTCACAGGCACAGTCCGGCCTCGAGCAGGTCGACGAAGGTGACGTCCTCCGCCGCGACGCCGAACGCGCGGGCGCGCAGGAGCGTCGCCTCGGCCCAGGCGAGGTGGGGGGCGGACTCGTTCATCTTGTTGCCGTACTGCGACGCGGCGACGCCGCCGCCGCGCTGCGCCCGGACGATGTCGAGCGCGTCGGTGTGGTCCTCGCGGGTCACGACGCTCAGCGCGTGCACCGCGGCCACGTGGGTGGGGTGGATGACGGTCTTGCCGAGCATCCCGTTGGCGTGGTCGAGCGCGACCTCGCGGATGAGGCCGTCGAGACCGCGTCGGATCAGCCGACGGCGGAGGACCTGCTCGGCGGGCGCCGTGAACGGCGTCTCGCGGAGCTGGGGCTTGAACATGCGCTCACCGTTCTCGAAGTGCTCCCACACGGGGCCGGTGACGACGAACCCCGTGCCGTCGCGGCGGCCCATGACGTTGACGATGTCGCCGATGACCGAGGCGATGGGCGCGACGTCGTACACCGTGATGTCCGCCGGGCGACGCAGGCCCAGCATCGAGGACAGGTCGGTCGCCCCGATCCGGACGGCGAGGACCGGCGCCTCGTGGCTCTGCAGGAGGTCGCGCGCCGCCAGCAGGGCCTCGAGGCGCGTCTCGAGGCGGAACACCTCGGGCGACTCGATGACGGGCATGACCCACAGCCGGTGGTCGAGCCGCGCGGACGCGGCGGTGACCGCGTCGAGGTAGGGCCGCGAGGCGGCGGTGAACTTGGGCACCACGAACCCGTCGAGGTGTCGCGCGAGGTCGCCGAGGCCGTCGACGACCCGCTCCACCTGCTCGGGCTCGCGCACGCGCACGAAGACGAGGGGACGGGGCGCCCCGCTCTCGATCGACGCCGTCAGCTGGTGCACGAGGTTCTTCTCGGCGAAGGCGACGTCCGCGTCGGCGATCGCGTCCTCGAGGCAGAGCACGGAGCAGACCACGCCCCGCTCGCGCGCCTTGCGCAGGTCGACGTCGATCGCGGGACGGGTGGCCGGCGTGTAGAGCGTCGCGCCGAGCGCGACCGCGAGCAGGTCGCGGTCGGCCGAGCGGTCGAACGACTCCGGCTCGACGCTGAACAACCCCTCCCGCTGGCTCGGGTCGAGGTGGTCGAAGTGGCGCACGTGCCCTCCCTTGGGCGCAGGAGGAAACGCTCCCCGCAGCGTGCTGGGCAGGATACGGGTGCCGCGGAAACGCCCGATGACGCACGGATGTCCATCGGAGGCGTCAGGCCGCGCTCTCTACGCTCGGGGCCATGACGATCTCGTTGCAGAAGGGTCAGACGGTCTCGCTGGCGAAGCGCGGAGGGGGCACCCTGACGCGCGTCCGGATGGGTCTCGGGTGGGACGCGGTCACGAAGAAGGGCTTCTTCCGCTCCAAGCAGGCCGAGATCGACCTCGACGCCACCGCGGTCCTGTACGACGCGCGGGGCGCCGACGTCGACCAGGTCTGGTTCCAGCAGCTGCGGAGCAAGGACGGCTCCGTCGTGCACACCGGTGACAACCGCACCGGGGCGGGCGACGGCGACGACGAGTCCATCGTCGTGGAGCTCGGGCAGCTGCCCTCGCAGGTCACCACCATGGTCTTCGTCGTCAACTCGTTCACCGGGCAGGACTTCACCCAGATCGAGAACGCGTTCTGCCGGCTCGTGGACGAGACGAACGGCGAGGAGCTGGCGCGCTACGACCTGACCGGCTCGGGCACCCACACGGCCCAGATCATGGCCAAGGTGACCCGCGACGGTGCCGGCTGGTCGATGACCGCCATCGGGGCGACGGCGACCGGCCGCACGTTCCGCGACCTGCTGCCGGCGATCGCGCCCCACGTCTGAGGGTCGTCGGGCGGCGCGGCTCAGCCGGCCGCGCCCGCTCGGCTCGCCCGGAAGTCCGCCACCAGGCGGTCGACGCCCTCGTGCAGGCGGTCGATCCTCGTCAGCAGCGCCCAGTAGTCCGGGTGCGTGGCCTCGAGCAGCGCCTCGAGGGCGATGAGCTCGCGGGCGAAGGCGTCGAGACGGCCGCCCCACGGCTGCGGCGGGCCCGAGCGCAGCAGCAGCCGGGTGTCCCGCAGCACGAACCGGGCCCGGTCGAACAGCGCCCCCGGATCGCGCTTGACGTCGCGCAGCCGCTCGAGCCGGCGGCGGGGTGCGTCGACCAGGTCGGAGGCGGCCGCGACCGCGGCCTCGACCTCCTCCAGCGCGACGAGCGCGGCGGGCTGGTCGCCGGCCGCGTGCAGGGCGCGGAGCCGGTCGAGGGCGCTCCGTGCCTCCGCGACGTGGGCCTCCAGCCGCCCCTCGGCGTCCGCGATGTCCTTCCAGCTCTCGTAGGAGAACTCGCGCCGCAGCCCCGACATGAACTCCGCGGTGCGCTCCGAGCGCGTCACCACCGCGTCGATCCGGGTGGCCAGCGACGGGATGCGGTTGCCGACGGCCGCTGCGCGACGCGGCAGCTCGACGGCCAGCTCGCGGGCCTCCGCGGCGAGCCGCTCGACGACGGCCGCGGGCTCGTCCACGTCGTCGGGACCGAGGCGGTCCCCCACCTCGGCGAGCTTCCGACCGGCGACGCGGGCCCGCACGACGGCCTCGTCGGCCGCGGGGAAGGAGCCGCCGTCGGCGGTCATGGCCCGCCACGCGGCCTCGGCGGCGGCCACCGCCTCCTGGGCCTGCTCCAACCGCCGCGCGACCCGCGCCCGCACCTCGCCGACGCGCCCGAGCTCCGCGCCGTACGACGAGGTGAAGCGCTCCATGTCGTCGGCGAGCGTCCGCAGCGAGGGGACGCCGCGCTCGAAGGCCGCCGTCGCGGCGGCCACCTGGTAGGGGTCGAGGTCCTCGACGGGGTCGTGCTGGTCGAGGATGCCCAGGTACTCCAGCACCGCGGCCTGGGCCCGCTCGTCGAGGTGCCGCCAGGACGGCACCACCCCGGTCGATCGGGCGCGGTCGGGCAGGAGGGCCGCGTAGGAGGCCACCGTCTCCCCCACGTCGCGCTGGAGCTGGTCGACCCGGAAGAACTGCTCCTGCAGCTGGCCGCGGACGTCGAGCGCCCGCTCCAGCGCTCCGCCGTCCCCGCGCCGACGGCGGCGGTCGGGACGCGAGGAGCTCATGCGCTCATCGTAGGAGCCACGCCCCCGCGACGACGGAGGGGCGTCAGCTCGCGTTCACCCCGAAGTCCTGCACGATGCCGAGCAGGCCCGACGCGTAGCCCTGGCCGATGGCGCGGAACTTCCAGTCGCCGTCGCGCAGGTACAGCTCCCCGAAGACCATCGCGGTCTCGGTGCTCGCGTCCTCGGTGAGGTCGAAGCGGGCGACCTCGCTGCCGCGCACGGCGTCGACGACGCGGATGAACGCGTTCGTCACCTGCCCGAAGCTCTGGCCCCGCGCGTGCGCGTCGTGGATGGAGACCGGGAAGACGATGCGCTGCACCTCCGCCGGCACCAGGGTCAGGTCGACCTCGATGACCTCGTCGTCGCCGTCGCCCTCCCCCGTGAGGTTGTCGCCGGTGTGGTGCACGGAGCCGTCCGGGGAGGTCAGGTTGTTGTAGAAGACGAAGTGCTGGTCGCTCAGCACCTTGCCGGACCCACCGAGCAGCAGCGCCGACGCGTCGAGGTCGAAGTCCGCGCCCGTCGTCGAGCGCACGTCCCAGCCCAGCCCGATGCTCAGCTTCGTGAGCGGCGCCCCCGCAGCCTTCGCCAGCGAGACGTTGCCGCCCTTCTGCAGCGTGATCCCCACGGTGCTCGTCGCCCCTCTCCCTCGTCGACCAGGTCCGTCCACGAGCCTAGTGGGGGCGACGAAGCACTCAGACGAGGACGTCGTGCTTCTCCTCCGGGTGCAGGCGGTTCTCGCGCACGCTCCACCCGACGGCGGACAGGATGATGACGACGCCGATCAAGCCGGTGACGACCTCGGGGATCTCGACACCCATGGTGACGAAGAGCAGGATCGCCAGCGCGCCGATCGCCCAGTGGGCGCCGTGCTCGAGGTAGCGGTACTCCGACAGCGTGCCCTTGCGCACCAGGTAGACCGTGATCGACCGGACGTAGAGCGCGCCCACACCGAGACCGATCGCGATGACGATGGGATCGGTCGTGATGGCGAACGCGCCGATGACGCCGTCGAACGAGAAGCTGGCGTCGAGCACCTCGAGGTAGAGGAACATGAAGAACGCCGCCTTGCCGGTGGCCAGCACGACCTCGCCGGTGCCGACCTCGCGCTGCGGGCCCATGTCCTCGTCGTCCGCCAGGCCCGACGACCCCTCGAACGCCTCGCCCAGGCCACCGACCACGAGGTAGGTCAGCAGGCCGAGGATGCCGGCGAGCAGCACCGAGCCGAACTTGTCGTCCGGGAGCTTGTCGGGGGCGATGTTGCGGAACAGCTCGGCCACCAGCACGAGGGAGCCCAGGGCGATCGCCACGGAGACACCACCGACGGCGCTGAGCCGCTGGAAGGGCCGCTCGATCGGGCCGAGCCAGTGGTGCTCCTTCTCGTCGTCGATGAAGAAGTCGAGGAAGATCATCATGAGGAACATGCCGCCGAAGGCCGCGATGATCGGGTGGGCGTCGTGGAGGATGTGGGCGTAGGTCTCCTGCCCCTCGGGCACGTCGTTGCCCTGCATCGCCAGGTCCCAGGCGTGCACGGGATCGAGCCCGGCCGAGGCCCACACGACGATGAACGGGAACACCAGCCGCATGCCGAAGACGGCGATGAGGATGCCGACGGTGAGGAACATCTTCTGCCAGAACGGCGACATCCGGCTGAGCACCTTGGCGTTGACCACGGCGTTGTCGAAGGACAGCGACACCTCGAGCACGATGAGGATCGCGGCCACCGTCATGGCGGCCAGGGCGGCGGAAGCGCCGTCCTTCCAGCCGTAGAGGAACGCACCGGCGAGGCCGGCGACGGTGATCGCGAACGACCACCCGAAGGTCTTGAGGATCACGGGTCACGCCTTTGCTGGAGGAGCCGACGCCCGGGGGCCGTCCGCCACCCGAGCGGCGACACGCTACCTCCCGCCGTACGCGATCCCGGCATCGGCCAGCGCGGCGCGACCCCCGTCGACGGCGGTCAGCACCCAGAGACCGTCCGGCGTCGCGGTCACCGTGTGCTCGAAGTGCGCGGCGACCTGGTGGTCCCGCGTCACGACCGTCCAGTCGTCGTCGAGGGTGTCGTTCGCCTGGTCCCCCAGCGTCACCATGGGCTCGATGGCCAGCACGAGACCCTCCGTGATGCGGAGGCCGCGCCCGGGCCGCCCGAGGTTCGGTACGTCGGGAGGCTGGTGCAGCGCCGTACCGATGCCGTGGCCGGTGAAGTCCTCCACGATGCCGAAGTCGCTGCGGCCCCGGACGTGGGACTCGACCGCGTGGGAGATGTCGCCCACGCGACCCCCGAGCCGGTACGCCGCGATCCCGGCCCACAGCGCACCCTCGGTCACCTCGAGGAGCTCGCTGACGCGCGCGGGAACGTCCCCGAGGGCGACCGTGACCGCCGCGTCGCCGTGGTAGCCCTCCACGATCGCGCCGCAGTCGATGGAGACCACGTCACCCTCGCGCAGCACGCGCTCCCCCGGGATCCCGTGCACCACCTCGTCGTTCACCGACACGCAGAGCGTGCCGGGGAACCCGTGGTAGCCCAGGAACGACGGCGTGGCGCCGTGACCACGGATGTGGTCCTCGGCGATGCGGTCGAGGTCGCGCGTCGTCATGCCCGGCGCGACGCGCTCCGCGAGCAGCTCGAGCGTCAGGCCGACCACGAGGCCGGCCTGACGCATGAGGTCGAGCTGTTCCGGCGTCTTCAGCTCCGCACCGCGGCGCAGCAGACCCACGACGTCGGGACCCGGCGGGTCAGGCGCGGACGTCGTCGAGCTCGGCGGCGATGCGCTTCGCCACGTCGTCGACCTCGCCCATGCCGTCGACGGTGCGGAGCAGCCCGCGGTCGGCGTAGACCTTGATGAGCGGGGCCGTCTGCTCGTTGTAGACGTCCTGCCGGTGGCGGATGACGTCCTCGGTGTCATCGGTGCGGCCGTCGGTCTGCGCGCGACGCACGAGGCGCTGCACGAGCTCCTCGTCGTCCACCGTCAGCACGAGCACCGCGTCGAGGGAGACACCGGCCGCCTGCAGCATGCCGTCGAGCTCGTCGACCTGGGCCAGCGTGCGCGGGTAGCCGTCGAGCAGGAACCCGTCGGTGGCGTCGGCCTCGGCGAGGCGGTCGCGCACCATGTTGTTGGTGACCGAGTCGGGCACGTAGTCGCCGGCGTCCATGTAGCGCTTCGCCTCGACCCCGAGCGGCGTGCCCTGCGAGACGTTGGCCCGGAAGATGTCGCCCGTCGAGATCGCGGGGATCTCGTAGCGCGCGGCGATCCCGGCAGCCTGGGTGCCCTTGCCGGCCCCGGGGGGGCCCATGATGATGAGACGCATCAGCGGAGGAATCCTTCGTAGTTGCGCTGCTGGAGCTGGCTCTCGATCTGCTTCACCGTGTCGAGCGCGACACCCACCATGATGAGGATCGACGTGCCGCCGAACGGGAAGTTCTGGTTCGCACCGATGGCGGCGAACGCCATGAGCGGCACGAGCGAGATGAGACCGAGGTAGAGGGCTCCCGGCAGCGTGATGCGGGACAGGACGTAGGACAGGTAGTCCTCGGTCGGCTTGCCCGCCCGGATCCCGGGGATGAAGCCGCCGTACTTCTTCATGTTGTCCGCGACTTCCTTCGGGTTGAAGGTGATCGAGACGTAGAAGTACGTGAAGAAGATGATGAGCGCGAAGTAGACCGCCATGTAGAGCGGGTGGTCTCCGCGGACGAAGTGGTCGTTGATCCAGTTCACCCACCCGGAGTCGGAGCTCTGGTTGAACTGGGCGGCCATGGCCGGGAGGTAGAGCAACGAGCTGGCAAAGATGACCGGGATGATGCCGGCCTGGTTCACCTTGAGCGGGATGTAGGTCGAGCTGCCGCCGAACATGCGGCGCCCCACCATGCGGCGCGCGTACTGCACCGGGATGCGGCGCTGCGCCTGCTCGATGAAGATGACCGCCGCGACGAGCGCCAAGCCCACCACCATCACGATGGCGAAGGTGCCCCAGCCCTGCGACTGGCGGACCGCCCAGAGCGAGCCCGGGAACGTGGCGACGACCTGGCAGAAGATGAGGATCGACATGCCGTTGCCGATGCCGCGGTCGGTGATGAGCTCGCCGAGCCACATGATGACGGCCGTGCCGGCGGTCATGGTCACGACCATCACCAGGAACGTGAGCTTGCTGTCCTGGTTGTGGAGCAGCGGCTCCGTGCAGCCCTGGAGGAGCTGCTGGCTGCGCGCCAGGGCGACGATGCCGGTGGCCTGCAGGACCGCGAGCGCCAGGGTGAGGTAGCGCGTGTACTGCGTGATCTTGGCCTGGCCGGACTGGCCCTCCTTCTTGAGGGCCTCCAGCCGCGGGATCACCACCACCAGCAGCTGCAGGATGATGCTCGCCGTGATGTACGGCATGATCCCGAGCGCGAAGATGGTGAGCTGCAGGAGCGCTCCACCGGAGAAGAGGTTGATCAGGGTGTAGAGCCCGTCGTCCTCGACGCGGTTGAGGCAGGTCTGCACGTTGTCCACGTGCACACCGGGCGACGGGATCTGCGAGCCGAGCCGGAAGATCACGACGACGCCCAGGACGAAGAGCAGCTTGCGTCGCAGGTCCGGCGTCCGGAAGGCGTTGGCGAAGGCGCCGAGCACAGGGTCCTCTTTCTTCAGGGGCGGCACACGGCCGCTGGCCAGCCTCCCCCCTCAGGAGAGCCGCGGCTGAGCCTAACAGGCTGTTTGTTGCACTCAGGTTGGAGTACGACGAGAGGGCGCCGTCGGGCTCATCGCCCGACGACGCCCTCGTCGATCAGTCCTTCGTGGTCACGCACCGACGACGGTGACGCTGCCGCCGGCCGCCTCGATCTTCTCCTTGGCGGACGCCGAGACGGCGTCCGCGGAGACCTGGACCGCCACGGAGATGTCTCCCGTGCCCAGCACCTTCACGGGCTGGTTCTTGCGCACCGCACCCCGGGCGACGAGCGCCTCCTTGGAGACCTCGCCCCCCTCGGGGAACAGCTCGCCGATACGGTCGAGGTTGACGACCTGGAACTCCACCTTGAACGGGTTCTTGAAGCCCTTGAGCTTCGGGAGCCGCATGTGGATCGGCATCTGGCCACCCTCGAAGGCGACCGGAACCTGGTAGCGAGCCTTGGTGCCCTTGGTACCGCGGCCCGCGGTCTTGCCCTTCGAGCCCTCACCGCGACCCACACGGGTCTTCGCGGTCTTGGCGCCCTTGGCGGGACGCAGGTTGTGGATCTTCAGCGTCATGTCAGTCGACCTCCTCGACGGTCACGAGGTGACGGACCGCGTTGACCATCCCGCGGATCTCGGGACGGTCCTCCTTGACGACGACGTCGCCGATCCGCTTGAGACCCAGCGAGCGCAGGGTGTCGCGCTGGTTCTGCTTGCGGCCGATCCCCGACTTCTTCTGCTCGACCTTGAGGTGCGCCATCAGTCCGACACCCCCGCCGTGGCCGGCGCCTCGGCGCGGGCCTTGAGCAGTGCGGCCGGAGCGACGTCCTCGACCGGCAGGCCGCGACGAGCGGCCACCGACTCGGGCTCCTCGAGGAGGCGCAGCGCCTCCACCGTGGCGTGCACGATGTTGATCTGGTTGGACGAGCCGAGCGACTTGCTCAGCACGTCGTGGATGCCCGCGCACTCGAGCACCGCGCGCACCGGGCCGCCGGCGATGACACCGGTACCGGGGGCCGCCGGGCGCAGGAAGACGACGCCAGCCGCCTTCTCGCCCTGGACCGGGTGAGGGATCGTGCCCTGCACTCGGGGGACGCGGAAGAAGCTCTTCTTCGCCTCCTCGACGCCCTTCGCGATGGCGGCGGGCACCTCCTTGGCCTTGCCGTAGCCGACGCCGACCAGGCCGTCGCCGTCACCGACGATCACGAGGGCGGTGAAGCTGAAGCGACGACCACCCTTCACGACCTTGGCGACACGGTTGATCGCGACGACGCGCTCGATGTAGGCGGTCTTGTCGGCGCCGCCACCACGACGATCGTCGCGGCCGCGACGGTCACCGCCCTGGCGCTCGCCGCCGGCGCGTCCGCGCTGGGGTCCGCTCATGAGACTTTCCTCTTCTCTCTCTGGCTTGTCTTCGCGATCAGAAGGTCAGGCCACCCTCGCGGGCACCGTCCGCGAGGGCCGCGACGCGACCGTGGTACTTGTTGCCGGCCCGGTCGAACACGACCGAGTCGACACCGTTCGACTTCGCGCGCTCGGCGACGAGCTCGCCGACCCGCTTGGCCTTCGCCGTCTTGTCGCCGTCGAGCGAGCGGAGCTCGGTCTCGAGGGACGACGCGGAGACGAGGGTCTTGCCGACCACGTCGTCGACGACCTGCACCGAGATGTGCTTGGCGCTGCGGGTCACGACCAGACGAGGACGCTCCGCCGTGCCCGAGACGCGCTTGCGTCCGCGGGCCTGGCGACGCAGGCGCGCCTTGACGCGCGCCGCGGTGTGCTTGTTGTTGGCAAGGGAGATGGCCATCGTCACTTACCTGCCTTTCCGACCTTGCGGCGGACCTGCTCGCCCGCGTAGCGAACGCCCTTGCCCTTGTAGGGCTCGGGCTTGCGGAGCTTGCGGATCTTGGCCGCGGTCTCACCGACGAGCTGCTTGTCGATGCCCTGGACACCGAGCTTCGTCGGGCCCTCGACCGCGAACGTGATGCCCTCGGGAGCGTTGACCGTGATCGAGTGGCTGTAGCCGAGCTGGAACTCCAGCTGGGTCGGGCCCTTCGACAGGACGCGGTAACCGACGCCCACGATCTCGAGCTTCTTCTCGTAGCCCTCCGTCACACCCGTCACCATGTTGGCGACCAGCGTGCGGGTGAGGCCGTGCAGCGAGCGGCTCTCGCGCTCGTCGTTCGGGCGCTTCACCTCCAGCGTGCCGTCGGCCTTCTCGACGGTGATCGGCGCGGGAACCGTGTGGGTCAGGGTGCCCTTGGGGCCCTTGACCGTCACCAGGCTCGCGTCGATCGCGACGTCGACTCCGGACGGGACCGGGATGGGGAGCTTGCCAATGCGCGACATGCTTCGTGTCTCCTCTCTCGGTCTCTCGTCACCAGACGTAGGCGAGGACTTCCCCACCCACGCCCTTCTTGTTGGCCTGACGGTCGGTCAGGAGGCCCTGGCTCGTCGAGATGATCGCGACGCCCAGGCCACCGAGGACCTTCGGCAGGTTGGTGTGCTTGGCGTACACCCGCAGACCGGGCTTGCTGATGCGCCGGACACCGGCGATCGAGCGCTCGCGGTTGCGGCCGTACTTGAGCGTGATGCGCAGCGTCTTGCCGACGGCCGGCTCGCCGGTCTTCGGGTCGAGGTTGTCGGTCACCTCGAAGGAGGTCACGTAGCCCTCCTGCTTCAGGATGGCGGCGACGCCCTCCTTCAGCTTGCTGTACGGCATCTCGACAGCATCGTGGTACGCCTGGTTGGCGTTGCGCAGACGCGTGAGCATGTCTGCGATCGGGTCAGTCATCGTCATGGCCACAAGGCCTTTCTCCACCGTGGTTTCCCACCGCCGTCACGGCGGTGGGACCTACAGCGACTCGTGCTGGAACGGAAACGGCTGGTGCGGGAGGGGCTGGGTCACCAGCTCGACTTGGTCACGCCGGGCAGCTCGCCCCGGTGCGCCATCTCGCGCAGGCAGATGCGGCAGAGGCCGAACTTGCGGTAGACCGCCTTCGGCCGGCCGCAGCGCTGGCAGCGGGTGTAGCCACGAACCGCGAACTTCGGCTTGCGCGCGGCCTTGACCTTCAGCGACGTCTTCGCCATGTCAGTTCTCCTTGAAGGGGAAGCCGAGCTGCTTCAGCAGCGCCCGACCCTGCTCGTCGTTCGTGGCGGTCGTCACCACGGTGATGTCCATGCCGCGCGAGCGGTCGACCTTGTCCTGGTCGATCTCGTGGAACATGACCTGCTCGGTCAGACCGAACGTGTAGTTGCCACGACCGTCGAACTGCTTGGGCGAGAGGCCCCGGAAGTCGCGGATGCGCGGGAGGGCGAGCGACAGCAGCCGGTCGAGGAACTCCCACATGCGGTCGCCGCGCAGCGTGACGTGCGCACCGATCGGCATGCCCTCGCGCAGCTTGAACTGCGCGATGGACTTGCGGGCCTTCGTGACCTGCGGCTTCTGCCCCGTGATCGCGGTGAGGTCGCGGATGGCGCCCTCGATCAGCTTCGAGTCGCGGGCAGCCTCGCCGACACCCATGTTGACCACGATCTTCGTCAGACCGGGGACCTGCATGACGTTGGCGATGTCGAACTCCGACTTCAGCGCGGGGAGGATCTCCTCGCGGTACCGCGTCTTCAGACGCGGCGTCGGCACGGCGACGGTGGTCTCGGTCATGTCAGATCTCCTCGCCGGTCTTGCGCGACACGCGCACGCTGCGGCCCGCGGCGTACTCCGAGCCGTCGGCGCGACGCTTGGTCGCCTCGACGCGCTTGAAGCCCGCGCGGGTCACGCCGTCGCCCTCGACCAGCATCACGTTCGAGATGTGGATCGGGGCCTCGGTGGTGATGATGCCGCCGGTCGCGTCGCCGCCCTGCGGCGCCGCCTTCGTGTGCTTCTTGACGCGGTTGACACCCTCGACGATCACGCGGTCCTCCTCGCGGAGGACGTTGATGACCTTGCCCTGGGCACCCTTGTCCTTGCCGGCGATCACCTTGACGGTGTCACCCTTCTTGATCTTGAGCTTCGCCATGTCAGAGCACCTCCGGCGCGAGCGAGATGATCTTCATGAACTTCTTCTCGCGCAGCTCGCGGCCCACGGGGCCGAAGATGCGCGTGCCGCGCGGCTCGCCGTCGTTCTTGAGGATCACGGCGGCGTTCTCGTCGAAACGGATGTAGGAACCGTCCGGACGGCGGCGCTCCTTGACGGTGCGCACGACGACCGCCTTGACGACGTCACCCTTCTTCACGTTGCCACCGGGGATCGCGTCCTTCACGGTGGCGACGATGACATCGCCGATTCCGGCGTAGCGCCGACCCGAGCCACCGAGAACGCGGATGCAGAGGATCTCCTTCGCACCCGTGTTGTCGGCGACCTTGAGTCGCGACTCCTGCTGGATCATCTTCTCTCCTGGATGTCGTGCCGGTTCTCCCCCTCACGAGGAGGGGGAGCCTGGCCGAACTAGTGGGGTTTCTGGCTCGCCGTGAGGCGAGAGGTCACTTCGCCTTCTCGAGGACCTCGACCACGCGCCACCGCTTGGTGGCGGACAGCGGGCGGGTCTCCATGATCAGGACGCGGTCGCCGGTGCCGCACTCGTTGGGCTCGTCGTGAGCCTTGAGCTTGCTCGTGCGCCGCATGACCTTGCCGTAGAGCGCGTGCTTCACGCGGTCCTCGACCTCGACCACGACGGTCTTGTCCATCTTGTCGCTGACCACGATGCCCTCGCGGACCTTGCGCGCGCCCCGAGCGGGAACGTCCTGGTTCGTCTCGGTGCTCATGCAGCGCCGTCCTTCGTGATCTCGTCGGAGCCCGGCGCGGTGCGGATCCCGAGCTCGCGCTCACGGAGCACCGTGTAGATCCGGGCGATGTCCTTCTTCACCGTGCGGAGACGGCTGTTGTTCTCGAGCTGGCCGGTGGCCGCCTGGAACCGGAGGTTGAACAGCTCCTCCTTGGCCTCCCGCAGCTTCTCCGCGAGATCCGCACCCTCGAGCTCGTCGAGCTCGAAAGCCTTGCTGACCTTCTGCGACATCAGAATTCACCTGCCTCGCGGGAGATGAAGCGGCACTTCATCGGGAGCTTGTGGATCGCGCGGCGCATGGCCTCGCGGGCAACGTCCTCCGACACACCGGAGAGTTCGAACATGACACGACCAGCCTTGACGTTGGCCACCCACCACTCGGGCGAGCCCTTGCCGGAACCCATGCGGGTCTCGGCGGGCTTCTTCGTGAGCGGACGGTCCGGGTAGATGTTGATCCAGACCTTGCCGCCACGCTTGATGTGACGGGTCATCGCGATACGGGCCGACTCGATCTGGCGGTTGGTCACGTAGTGCGACTCGATCGCCTGGATACCGAAGTCGCCGAAGTTCAGCGACGTACCGCCCTTGGCGGCACCGGTCCGCTTCGGGTGGTGCTGCTTGCGGTGCTTGACGCGACGGGGCATCAGCATGGGGATCAGCCCTCCGTGGCTGCCGGAGCGGCAGCGGTCTCGGCGGCAGCCGGGGCCGGAGCCTCGGTCGCCGCAGCCTCGGCGGTGCCGGCGTCGCGGCCCGCACGCGTCGGACGGTCGCCGCGCGAGCCACGGCCCGGACGCTCCCCGCCACGCGCCGGACGGCCACCGCGGCCGGGCGCACCGGCACGGGCCGCAGCCTGCGCCTCACGCTCGGCGCGGGTGCCCGCGACCTCGCCCTTGTAGATCCAGACCTTCACGCCGATGCGGCCGAAGGTCGTGCGGGCCTCGTAGAAGCCGTAGTCGATGTCGGCGCGGAGCGTGTGCAGGGGCACGCGGCCCTCGCGGTAGAACTCCGTGCGCGACATCTCGGCGCCGTTGAGGCGGCCCGAGCACTGGATCCGGATGCCCTTGGCACCGGAGCGCATCGAGGTCTGGATCGCCTTCTTCATGGCGCGACGGAACTGCACGCGACCGGAGAGCTGCTCGGCGACGCCCTGGGCGACCAGCTGCGCGTCGATCTCGGGGTTCTTGACCTCGAGGATGTTCAGCTGCACCTGCTTGCCCGTGAGCTTCTCGAGCTCGCCACGGATGCGGTCGGCCTCGGCGCCACGGCGACCGATGACGATGCCCGGGCGCGCGGTGTGGATGTCGACGCGGACGCGGTCACGCGTGCGCTCGATCTCCACCTTCGAGATGCCGGCCCGCTCCATGCCCTTGCTGAGCAGCTTGCGGATGGCGACGTCCTCGCCGACGTACGACTTGTAGAGCTTGTCGGCGTACCAACGGCTCCGGTGGTCGGTCGAGACGCCGAGGCGGAAGCCGTTCGGGTTGATCTTCTGACCCATCAGGCGGACCGTCCCTTCTTCTTCGTGCCGGCCACCACGTCGGCGGGCTGAACGGCGAGGGTGATGTGGCTGGTGCGCTTGTTGATGCGCGTGGCCCGGCCCTGGGCCCGCGGCCGCCACCGCTTCATCGTGGGGCCCTCGTCGACCTGCGCGACCGAGATGACCAGGTCGGCGGCCTTGAGGCCCTCCGTGGTCTCGGCGTTGGCGATGGCCGACTCGAGCACCTTGGCGACGGTCTCGGAGGCCGCCTGCGGGGCGAAGGCCAGGATGGCCTGCGCCTCGGCGACGGGGAGACCGCGCACCATGTCGACGACGCGACGCACCTTCAGCGGGGTGATGCGGACGAAACGGGCGCTGGCGAACGCACCCGGCTGGTCGCCGAGGAGGGACTCCCGGCGCGCGCTCGTGCGCTGACGCTCGGTGGTGCTCATCGACGACGCCCCTTCCGGTCTTCCTTCACGTGCCCGCGGTAGGTGCGGGTCGGGGCGAACTCGCCCAGCTTGTGACCGACCATCGAGTCGGTGACGAACACGGGGACGTGCTTGCGACCGTCGTGCACGGCGATCGTGTGACCGATCATGTCCGGCACGATCATCGAGCGGCGCGACCACGTCTTGATGACGTTGTGGGTGCCCTTCTCGTTCTCGGCGTCCACCTTCTTGGTGAGGTGGCCGTCGACGAAGGGGCCCTTCTTCAGGCTGCGAGGCATCTCGTTACTTCCCTATCAGCGCTTCTTGCCGGACTTGCGACGACGGATGATCTGGGCGTCGCTGGCCTTGCGCTTGCGCGTGCGGCCCTCGGGCTTGCCCCAGGGCGAGACGGGGTGGCGACCACCGGACGTCTTGCCCTCACCACCACCGTGCGGGTGGTCGACCGGGTTCATGACGACACCACGGACGGTGGGGCGACGGCCCTTCCAGCGCATGCGGCCGGCCTTGCCCCAGTTGATGTTCGACTGCTCGGCGTTGCCGACCTCGCCGATCGTGGCGCGGCAGCGCACGTCGACGAAGCGCATCTCTCCCGAGGGCAGACGCAGCGTGGCGCGCGAGCCCTCACGAGCGACCAGCTGGGCCGAGTTGCCCGCGGAGCGGGCCATCTTGGCGCCGCCGCCGGGACGCAGCTCGATGCAGTGGATCGTCGTGCCGACCGGGATGTTGCGCAGCGGCAGGTTGTTGCCGGTCTTGATGTCGGAGTTGGGACCCGACTCGACGACCGTGCCCTGCGTCAGGCCCTTCGGCGCCACGATGTAGCGCTTCTCGCCGTCGACGTAGTGCAGCAGCGCGATGCGCGCGGTGCGGTTCGGGTCGTACTCGATGTGCGCGACCTTGGCCGGCACGCCGTCCTTGTCGTAGCGACGGAAGTCGATGATGCGGTAGGCGCGCTTGTGACCGCCACCCTGGTGCCGGGTGGTGATCCGGCCCTGGTTGTTGCGGCCGCCCTTCTTGGGCAGCGGGCGCGTCAGCGACTTCTCGGGCGTCGTGCGGGTGATCTCGACGAAGTCGGCGACCGACGAACCGCGACGACCGGGCGTGGTCGGCTTGTACTTACGGATAGCCATAGTGTCTGTCCTTGTCTTAGGCAGCCCCGGTCAGGAGACCGAGCCCCCGAAGATGTCGATGGAGTCACCCTCGGCGAGGCTCACGATGGCCCGCTTCGTGCTCTTCCGCTTGCCGATGCCGTTGCGCGTGCGACGCGTCTTGCCCGCGCGGTTCAGCGTGTTGACCGAGGTCACCGTGACGCCGAAGACCTTCTGCACCGCGATCTTGATCTCGGTCTTGTTCGCGTCCGGGTGCACGAGGAACGTGTACTTGTTCGCGTCGAGCAGGCCGTAGCTCTTCTCGGAGACCACGGGCGCGAGCAGGATGTCGCGCGGGTCCTTGTTCAGGGCGCTCACTTGGCATCCTCCTTCTGACCGGCGAGGCGTGCGACGAGCTGGTCGTAGGCCGCCGACGTGAAGACCACGTCGTCGGACACGAGCACGTCGTAGGTGTTGATCTGGTCCTGGGCGACCACGTGGACGGTCGGCAGGTTGCGCAGCGAGAGCCAGGTGACGGTCTCGTCGCGGTCCAGCACCACGAGCACGCGGCGACGGTCGGAGAGCGACGCGAGCGCCGTCTTCGCGGCCTTCGTCGAGGGCGTCTCGCCCGTGACGAGGCTCTCGACCACGTGCACGCGACCGTTGGCAGCCCGGTCGGACAGCGCACCCTTGAGGGCGGCGGCCTTCATCTTCTTGGGCGTGCGCTGGTCGTAGCTGCGCGGCTGCGGGCCGTGCACGACGCCACCGCCGACGAACTGCGGCGCGCGGGTCGAGCCCTGGCGGGCGCGGCCGGTGCCCTTCTGCTTGTAGGGCTTGCGGCCACCACCGCGGACCTCGGCCCGCGTCTTCGTGGCGTGCGTGCCCTGGCGGGCCGCAGCCTGCTGGGCCACGACGACCTGGTGGATCAGCGGGATGTTGACCGCGACGCCGAAGACCTCGGCGGGCAGGTCAACGGCGACCTTCTTGACGTCGCTCACTTGCTCGCCTCCTGCTTCTTGGCGGCCGAGCGGAGCACGACGACGCTGCCCTTGGGGCCAGGGACGGCACCCTTCAGGAGCACGAGGCCCTTCTCGGCGTCCACCGCGTGGACGGTGATGTTCTGCGTGGTGACGGTCGCGCCACCCATGCGGCCCGACATGCGCGTGCCCTTGAAGACACGGCCCGGCGTGGCGCAGGCGCCGATGGAGCCCGGCTTGCGGTGGTTGCGGTGCGCACCGTGCGAGGCGCCCACACCCGAGAAGCCGTGGCGCTTCATCGTGCCCGCGAAGCCCTTGCCCTTGCTCGTGCCCGTCACGTCGATCTCGTCACCGGGGGTGAAGACATCGGCGGGGCTGAGCTCCTGGCCGACCGAGTAGGTCGTGGCGTCGGCGGTGCGGATCTCGACGACGTGACGACGGGGTGTGACGCCCGCCTTCGCGAACTGGCCGGCCTCCGGCTTGTTGACCTTGCGGCCCTCGATCTCGCCGAAGCCGACCTGGATGGCGTTGTAGCCGTCCACGTCGGGGGTGCGGATGCCGGCGACGACGTTGGTCGACGCGGCGATCACCGTGATGGGGACGATGCGGTTGTTCTCGTCCCAGGTCTGGGTCATGCCGAGCTTCGTGCCCAGCAGGCCCTTGACGTTGCGTTCGATGGTCATGGCTCTGTTGTCTCCGTCCTGCCCGAACTCAGAGCTTGATCTCGATGTCGACACCCGCGGGGAGGTCGAGTCGCATGAGCGAGTCCACCGTCTTCGGGGTCGGGTCGATGATGTCGATGAGGCGCTTGTGGGTGCGCATCTCGAAGTGCTCGCGGCTGTCCTTGTACTTGTGGGGCGAACGGATGACGCAGTAGACGTTCTTCTCCGTCGGCAGCGGCACCGGGCCGGCGACCTTCGCGCCCGTGCGGGTGACCGTGTCCACGATCTTGCGCGCCGAGGTGTCGATGACCTCGTGGTCGTAGGCCTTGAGCCTGATGCGGATCTTCTGTCCCGCCATAGGTCTCTCTCGTCCTTACTCGTTCGTACCCGCGCTGGGGCACCGCGTGCTGTCCTGTCACGATGCCTCCCCGGGTGGGGCCGCACCGCCGGTCGCTCACCGTGACATCTCCGACCCACGCGGTCGGGCGTGTCGCAGGCTTGGCACAGAACTCTGCGCCAGGCGCGACAGGACCGGGGTCCTGCGATGTCGTTGTCGGCACCCGACCGGTTCGTCGGGCTGATCGGGTCCCCAGGTGCGGTGCGGCTTCACGCTCGAGCACCGGACGCACGCCAGGGCGAGCCCGGCAGGAGACGCGATTCAGTGATCAAGATGGAGCCACACGTGCCCGACGACCCGTCGAAGCAACCGGGCTATCTTGGCAGACACCTGCAGGTGACGCCAAATCGGGTCCGTCCCCGCGTGCGCGAGGCGTTCCCGAGCCACCCGGTAGCATGCCGCACGACCACGGGGGAGGCCAGACGGCGCTGCCCGCACCGAGCGACGGGGGCACGATGACGGGGACCCAGGGCGCGCCCGGTGCCGTGCCCGGTGTCGGCCCGGGTGTCGCGCCGGGAAGCGCCGGCCCCGCGTCGCGCCGCCCCTCGCCGTACGCCGCGGAGCTGGCCCACCTGCTGGGCCCCGAGGCTCCGGGACGCGCCGGGGCGCCCGACCGTCGTCCGGTGCTCGACCCGCAACCCGGTCCGGTCCCCCTCCGCCCGCTCGGGCTCGGTGACGTGCTCGACACGGCGCTCACGATCGTGCGGCGCGCGCCCGGCCCCACCCTCGGTCCCGGCTTCGTCGTCGCGGCGCTCGCCCTCCTGGTGCCGACCGCGGTCGTGGCGCTCGTCGACGGCCTCGGGGGACGGCTCCCCCGCGGCGACGGTGCGTCGGCCTCGATCGTCGCGCTGCTGGAGTCGAGCGTCGTCGTCGTGGCCAACGGCGCGCTGTCCTTCATCGGCACGGTGCTCCTCACCGGCGTCGTCGCCCACGTGGTGCACGCGGCCGCGACGGGACACCTGCTCAGCCTCGAGGAGGCGTGGCGCCGCACGCGAGGACGCCGCTGGGCCATGCTCGGCGCCTCGCTCGGCCTCACCCTCGCCCTCGGCGTGCTGCTCGCCGCGGCCGTGGCGCTCGCCGTCGCGGTCGGGACGGTCGTGGACGTCGGCCTCTTCCTGCTGCTCTGCCTGCTGGGTGCTCCCCTCCTCTTCGTGGCCGCCTCCTGGTTCACCGTGCGGCTGACCGTCTACGTGGTGCCGGCCATCGTGGTGGAGCGGACCGGCGTCGTGGCAGGCGTCCGCCGCGGGTTCCGCCTGAGCCGGGGCGGGTTCCTGCGCACCTGGGGCGTCCTCGTCCTCGCCAGCATCGTCGCGGCCGTCGCGACCACGCTCCTCGCCGTCCCGCCCCTCCTCGTCGCGGAGCTGGCGCCCGGCGCCGGCGGCGGTGCGGGCGAGGTGGTCGCCACGGTGGCGCTCGTCGTGGCCACCGTCGTGCCGCCAGCGCTCGCCGCGCCGTACCTCGCCGCGGTCATCGCCGTGCTCTACCTCGACCGCCGCATCCGCACGGAGGGCTACGACGTCACCCTCCGCGCCGAGGGCGCCCGGTGACCGGGTCCCCGCGGTGGGACCCGCCGCTCGAGCCCACGCCCGAGGAGGCGCGCGACGCGCTGCGCGAGGAGCTGCTGCGCCCCGAGTACCGGGAGAGCGACCTCCTCCAGCGCATCCGTGACTGGCTCGCGGAGCGGTTCACCGGCCCGACCCGCACCCCGGACGCCGGCGGGTTCGCCGTCGCCCAGTCCATCGCCTCGTGGGTCGTGCTCATCGTGCTGGTCCTCGTGCTGGCCTGGCTGATCAGCCGCGCGCGCTGGTCGCGCTCGGAGCACGTGGCCCGCCGCCGCTCGCTCTTCGGCGAGGAGGTCGTCTCGGCGGCCGACCTGCGTCGTCGGGCCGAGCGGGCCCTCGCGGAGGGCCGGTACGCCGACGCGGTCGTCGACGGCTACCGCGCGCTCGCCCTGCGTCAGATCGAGGTCGGCGTGATCGAGGACGTGCCCGGGGCCACCGCGGGCGAGGTGGCCCGCGCCCTGGCCGCCGAGCTCCCGGCGCGCGGCGCCGAGGTGCTGGCCGTGGCCCACCTCTTCGACGAGGTCATGTACGGCGAGCGTCCGGCCGACGCGGACCGCGCGCGCGGCGTGCTGGCGCTCGACGACGACCTGGCGGGGGTCCGATGAGCACGACGACCCCGGCCGCGCCCACGGCGGCGGGAGCCACGGCGGGGGCGTCGGGCGGCCGCCGTCGACGCCGGCCCCGCCTGACCACCATCGTGGTGCTGGTCGCGCTCGTCGCCCTGCTCGTGGGCGGCCTGCTCGTCGGCACCCAGGAGCCCGGCGAGGGCCGTCTGGACCCCGACGAGGCCGGTCCCGACGGTGGGCGGGCCCTCGCCCGCGTGCTCGCCGACCAGGGCGTGGAGGTCGAGGTCGTGCGCGACGCCGAGGCGCTGGCCGACGCCGACGTCGACCAGGACACGACCCTCCTCGTGAGCGACCCCGCGGCCCTGGGACGCGCGGCCGCCGAGGACCTCGCCAACGGCCACGGGGCGGCGCGGCTCCTCGTGGCCGACCCGCGCCGCGGCGTGGCCGAGCTGTTCGGGTTCACCGACGGTCGCCGGGTCGGCGCCGCCGACGGCGTCACCGCGAGCTGCGACGGCGACGGCGACGGCGACGGCGCCGCCGGGGTCGACCTCGACGGCCTCGAGGTCGCCGTGGAGGCCGGCGTCGCGTTCGACGACGTCGCCGGTTGCTTCCCCACCGACGACGGCGTGCTCCTCGCCGTGGACGGCGACGTCGTGCTGCTCGGCCTCGACGAGGTGCTGACCAACGACCAGGTGCTCGAGGCGGACAACGCCGCGGTGGCCCTCCGCCTGCTCGGCGCGGAGGACCGGCTGGTCTGGTACGTGCCCGACCCCGCCGACATCTCCGACGACGAGGGCGCCTCGATCGGCTCGTTCCTCCCCGACTGGGTCGTGCCGGCCGTCTGGCTCGCCGCCCTCACCGTCGTGGCCGCCATGGTGTGGCGCGGACGCCGCTTCGGGCCGCTCGCGACCGAGCCGCTGCCGGTCGTCGTGCGCGCCATCGAGACCACCGAGAGCCGTGGCCGCCTCTACCGCCGCAGCGGGGACCGCGAGCACGCCGCGCGGGCGCTGCGCGACGCGACCCGCGAGCGGCTCGCGCAGCAGGTCGGCTCCACCCGCGGCGCCCCGGCCGCCGCCGTCGTGCACGAGGTTGCCCGCCGTTCCGGCTGGCCCGTAGGGCTCGTCGGGCTCCTGCTCGACCCCGCCGCCCCGGTCCCCACCGACGACCAGCAGCTCCTGCAGTTCGCCCACCAGCTCAGAGACCTGGAGAGAGAGGTACGTCGCGCATGAGCGAGACGCCCCCGCCCCCGCCCTTCACCCTCGGCAAGCCCGGCGGCGACGCCCGCGAGCGGCTCGCCGCCGTGCGGCGCGAGGTCGCCAAGACCGTGGTCGGACAGGACGCTGCCGTCTCCGGCCTCCTGGTCGCCCTCCTCTGCGGGGGCCACGTGCTCATGGAGGGCGTGCCCGGTGTTGCGAAGACGCTCCTGGTCCGCACCCTGGCCGCGTCGCTCGAGGTGGACACCCGGCGGGTGCAGTTCACGCCGGACCTGATGCCCGGCGACATCACCGGCTCCATGGTGATCGAGTCCGGTGGCGGCGAGCTGGTCTTCCGCGAGGGGCCGGTCTTCACCAACCTCCTGCTCGCCGACGAGATCAACCGCACGCCCCCCAAGACGCAGTCCGCGCTCCTCGAGGCGATGGAGGAGGGCCAGGTCTCTGTCGACGGCGTGTCGCGTCGTCTGCCCGCCCCGTTCCTCGTCGCGGCCACGCAGAACCCCGTCGAGTACGAGGGCACCTACCCGCTGCCCGAGGCCCAGCTCGACCGCTTCCTCCTCAAGGTCGTGCTCCCCGTGCCCGACCGCGGCTCCGAGATCGAGGTGCTGCGGCGGCACGCGGGCGGGTTCGACCCCCGCGACGTCGCCGGCGCCGGGGTGGCCGCGGTCGCGGGCCCCGCGGACATCGTCGCGGGGCAGGAAGCCGTGCGCTCGGTGCAGGTGCGGGACGAGGTGCTCGGCTACGTCGTCGACATCGCCCGCGCCACGCGGGAGTCGCCGTCGCTCGACCTCGGCGTCAGCCCCCGTGGCGCCACCGCCCTGCTGCGCACCTCGCGGGCGTGGGCGTGGCTCCAGGGCCGCGACTACGTGACGCCCGACGACGTCAAGGCGCTCGCCCACGCGACGCTCGCCCACCGGCTCACCCTGCGGCCCGAGGCCGAGCTCGAGGGCGTGCAGGTCGGCCAGGTGCTGGCGACGGCCCTCGCCAGCGTGCCCGTCCCCCGCTGAGGCTCGCGTGACGATCACCGGCCGCGTCCTCGTCCTGCTCGCCCTGGGCATCGTGCCCGTGGTGCTGCAGCCGGACCCCGTCACGCCCTGGGCCTGGGCGCTGGTGGTCGCGGTCGTGGTCGCCGTGGACGTGGCGCTCGCCCCGTCCCTGCGCGACCTCGAGGTCACCCGCTCCCCCGTCGGCAGCATCCGCCTCGGCACCGGGGCGACCAGTCGCCTCCTCGTCCGCAACCGCGGGAACCGCGCCGTACGGCTCGCGCTGCGCGACGCCTGGCAGCCCACCGCGGGCGCCTCCGACAACCGGCACCGGCTGAAGGTCGCCGCCGGGGGCGGCGCCCGGGCCGTGACGCCCCTGCTCCCCCGCCGCCGGGGCGACCTCCGGGCTGCCGGGGTGACCTTGCGGGTGCGCGGCCCCCTCGGCCTCGGCGTCCGCCAGCGCACGCTCGACGTGCCCGGCTCGGTGCGCGCGCTGCCGGCCTTCGACTCGCGCAAGCACCTCCCCAGCCGGCTCGCCCGGCTGCGCGAGCTCGACGGTCGCTCTGCGCTGCGGGTGCGCGGCCAGGGCACGGAGTTCGACTCGTTGCGCGAGTACGTGCGGGGCGACGACGTGCGCTCGATCGATTGGCGCGCCAGCGCCCGCACCCGCAACGTGGTCGTGCGCACCTGGCAGCCGGAGCGCGACCGGCGGGTCGTGGTCGTGCTCGACACCTCCCGCACCTCGGCCGGCCGCGTGGACGACGTGCCCCGCCTCGACTCGGCCATGGACGCCGCCCTGCTGCTGGCCGCCCTCGCGTCGAGGGCGGGCGACCGCATCGACTTCCTGGCCGGCGACCGCGTCGTGCGGCGCCGCCTGCGCACGGGCGGCGGCACCAGCGTGGTGCACCCGCTGTCCGAGGCGATGGCCGACCTCGGCCCCGTCATCGCGGAGGCCGACTGGCGCACCCTGGCAGGGGGCGTGCAGGAGCTCGGCCGCCGCCGTGCCCTGGTCGTGCTGCTCACCCCGCTCGAGCCCGCCTCCATCGAGGAGGGCCTGCTGCCGGTGCTGCCCACGTTGACCCGCCACCACCGGGTCGTCGTCGCCTCGGTGCGCGACCCCGCGCTCGACGCGCTGGCGGCGGACCGCTCCGACGTCGACGCCGTGTACGCCGCGGTGGCGGCCGAGCAGACCGCGGCGCGCCGCCGGGCCACGGCCGACCTGCTCCGCGCGCTCGGGGCGGACGTCCTCGACACGGACGCCGAGCGGCTGCCACCGGTGCTGGCCGACCACTACCTCGCGCTCAAGGCCCGCGGGCAGCTCTGACGCGTCAGGCCGTCAGGCCGTCAGGCGGCCGTGGCCAGGCGGTCGCCCGCCACGCTCTCCGCGACGTCCCCGTCGTGGCCCTGCGCCGCCGCGCGGCGACCGAGCACGAACACGTACGCCAGGAACGTCAGCTCCGCGAGCACGCCGATGCCCACGCGGATCGGCGTGGGTAGCGGCGAGGGCGTCACGACGGCCTCCAGCACACCGGAGACGAAGAGGACGACGACGAGCCCGAGGGCCACGGTCATCGCGGTGCGTCCCTCCCGCGCCATCGACTGCCCGCGCGTGCGGGCACCCGGTTCCACCCACGACCAGAAGAGCCGCAGGCCCACGCCGCCCGCGACGAAGATGGCGGTCAGCTCCAGCAACCCGTGGGGCAGGATCAGGCCCCAGAACTCGGCGCCCGCGTCGTACCGGGTCATCAGCGCCGCGGCGAGCGCGACGTTGGCGACGTTGAGGAAGAGCAGCAGGACGACGGGCACGCCGAGCACGCCGAGGGCGAGGCAGAGGCCGGCCACCCAGGAGTTGTTGATCCAGACGAGGCTGCCGAAGCTGGTCGGGGCGTGCTCGCTGTAGTAGTCGGCGAAGTCCTCGTCGACGTACTGCTGCACCTGCGCAGGGTCGAGCAGCGACCGCTCCACCTCGGGGTTGGCGAGCAGCCAGAGAAAGCAGACGAGGAACAGCACGACGTTGGCCGCGATGGTGCCGCCCCACCACCAGCGCAGGCGGTAGAGCGCGGCCGGGAAGCGGTGGGTGAAGAAGCCCGCGACGGCCTGCCAGGTGGTCGTGCGGGTGCCCACCGCCCGGTTGCGGGAGCGGGCGAGGAGGGTGGAGAGGAAGCCCACGACCTCGGCGTCCGGCGCGGCGGCGCGCACCACGCTCAGCTGGGTGCTGACCCGGTCGTAGAGCTCCATCAGCTCGTCGACCTCGGCGCCCGAGAGCCGCCCGGCGCGCGACAGCTGGTCGAGGCGGTACCACTCCCCCGCGTGCATCACGGCATAGGCGTCCAGGTCCACGGCGCCCACCCTATGCTGGGCCGCGATGAGCGCACCGACCGCGAACCCCCCGACCTCCCCGCGCCGGGCGGGCGTGCGTCCCTGGCCGCGGTCGGGCCGCGTCGGCGACGCCGGCACGCTGTCCGCCCTCGGCGACGACGACCTCGTCACCGGCGAGGCGGTGGCCCTGCAGCTGCGACCGGCGACCATCGGGTCCCGCGTGCTCGCCGGGTTCATCGACGTGGCCTGCGTGGGCGCCGCCTACGTCGCGATCTCGACGGTGCTCGCGCTCGCGACGATCGCGACCGACCCGGCGCTGTTCGAGGCCGCCACGATCCTGTCGCTCGTCCTCGCCGTGATCGTGACGCCCGCGACGATCGAGACGCTGACCCGCGGGCGCTCCGTCGGCAAGATCGCCCTCGGCCTGCGGGTCGTGCGGGACGACGGCGGGCCGATCGTCTTCCACCACGCGTTCACGCGGTCCCTGATCGGCGTGGTCGAGCTCTACGGGCTCGTCGCGGCCCCCGCCTTCCTGACGGCGCTCCTGCACCCCCGCGGCAAGCGTCTGGGCGACCTGGCGGCCGGCACCTACGTCATCTCCGACCGCGCCAGCCTGCGTCTCGCGCTCCCCGCGCCCATGCCGCCGCCGCTCGCCCCGTGGGCCGCGACCGCGGACATCGCCCCGCCCCCGCCGCACCTCGTGCTCGCCGCCCGGCAGTTCCTCGCCCGGGCCCACACGCTGGAGCCGCGCTCCCGCCACGTGCTGGCGCTGCAGCTCGCCGACCAGCTCCACGCGTACGTCGCTCCCCCGCCCCCGCCGGGCACGCCGCCCGAGGCGTTCCTCTGCGGCGTGCTGGCCGCCCGACGCGAGCGGGACCTCCAACGGCTGCAACGCGAGACCCGCCTGCGGCTGCGGTTGCTGCAGCGCAGGCGGGCCTGACGATCCCGAGGAGCGCGTCGCTCAGCGGACCGAGACGTCGTCCACCAGGAACGAGGTCGCCAGCGACGAGTCCTCCGTGCCGGTGAACGTCAGCGGCACGGTGCCCGAGACGCCGGTCAGCGTGACGGTCCGCGTGACGTAGCCCGTGGAGGCGTCGGCGTTGCTGAAGCTGGCCACCCGCGTGCCCCCGACGGAGACGCGCAGGTAGTCGTACGGCGTGCGTCCCTCCTGGGTGGTGACCCGCAGCTTGAAGGTCAGCGTCGCGGTGCGCCCCGAGGGGATCGTGACGGACTGGGTCAGCGACTCGGTCGAGCTCGCGCCGTACCCGCCGAACCAGGCCTTCCAACTGCCGGTCGCGGCGGCGGCACCCGAGGTCGTGACGACGTCGGTGTTGCCGGACCAGCCGGACGGACCCGACTCGAAGCCACCGTTGGTCACGAGCTCGCCGCCGGGCTCGGGCTCCGGCTCGGGGTCGGTGCCGCCACCGCCGGCACCGGTCTGCAGGAGCAGGTTCGGCGAACCCTTCGGGTCGGCGATCTTGCCCGGCACCGCCGCGCCGAGGAGGCCGCTGGTCACGCTGGCCGGGCTGGCGCCGGGGTGGTCCTCGAGGTAGAGCGCCGCGGCACCGGCCACGTGCGGGGAGGCCATCGACGTGCCGCTGATGGTGCGGGTGCCGCCACCGGTCCAGGCCGACGTGATGTCGACACCCGGAGCGAAGACGTCGACGCAGCTGCCGAAGTTGGAGAACGACGCGATGCGGTCGGAGCGGTCGCTCGCCGCGACGGTGATCGCCGAGGCCGCCCGCGCCGGCGAGACGTTGCAGGCGTCCTGAGTCTCGTTGCCCGCCGCGACCACCGTGGTCACGCCCGCGGCCACCATGCGGTTCACGGCGGCGTCGGACGCGGAGTCCGCACCGCCGCCGAGGCTCATGTTGGCGACGCTGCCGGCCGGGGCGTTCTGCGCGACCCAGTCCATGCCCGCGATCACGCCGCTGTTGGAGCCCGAGCCCTGGCAGTTCAGCACCCGGACCGCGACGAGGTCGACGTCCTTCGCCACGCCGTACGTCGTGCCGCCCACGGTGCCCGCCACGTGCGTGCCGTGGCCCTGGCAGTCCTCCGTGCCCCGCCCGTCGTTGATCGACGTGAACCCGGAGGTCACCCGCCCGCCCAGGTCCGGGTGGTCGGAGTCGATGCCGGTGTCGATGACGTACGCCGTCACCCCCGCACCCGTCGCGTCGTAGGTGTAGCTCCCGTCCAGGGGCAGGCTCGGCTGGTCGATCCGGTCGAGACCCCAGGTGGCGCCGGACTGCGTCGCCGCGGCGTCCACCTCCGAGGTCGTCACCACCGAGTCCTCCTGCACGAACGCGACCGACGGGTCGTTCCGCACGGCGGCGAGCTCGGAAGCGGTCAGGTCCGCGACGTACCCCCCGAGCGCGTCGTACCGGGCGACGACCTCGCCTCCCGCCGCCTGCGCCCGCGAGCCGGCCTGCGATGCCGTGGCGCCGTCGGCGAGGAACACGATGTAGCGGCCCGCCACGGCGTCCTGCGCCGTGTAGAGCGGGGCGGTGTCGTCGGCCGCCGCGGTGGCCGCCGGTGTGACGGCGAGCGCCGCCGTGCTGAGCCCGACGGACGCCACGACGGCACCCGCGAGACCCGTGCGCGTGATGGAGCGCATGAATGGTCCTCGATCCTCTGCGAGACGCGCCCGTGGGGCGGGCGCGCGAGCCGGACCGTCCCGAGAACGGACAGTCACCGACGGTCGCTGCTCGGACCGCGGTGCGAGGAGGCTAGCGAGGCGGTACGCCGCGGGGAACGGCGCCGGAGCGTTCACATTTGACGCAGCGAAACGGCGCCGTCACCCGCCCGGTCACGAGGACCGGGCGGACGACGGCGCCGGAGGATCGACGGCGCTCGCAGGCGCTGTCAGGTGCTCACCGGGTCACGGCACCTGCAGGAGCAGGTTCGGCGACCCCGCGGGGTCGGCGATCCGGCCCGAGGCGGCCGAGCCCAGCAGACCGCTGGTCACGCTCGCCGGGCTGGCGCCCGGGTTGCCCTCGAGGTAGAGCGCCGCGGCACCGGCCACGTGCGGGGAGGCCATCGACGTGCCGCTGATGGTGCGGGTGCCGCCACCGGTCCAGGCCGAGGTGATGTCCTCGCCCGGGGCGATGATGTCGACGCAGTCACCGAAGTTGGAGAAGTAGGCCAGCTCGTCGTCGATGGTGCTCGCGGCGACCGTGATGGCCTCCGGGGCCGCCGCCGGCGAGCTGCTGCACGCGTCCGTGGACTCGTTGCCCGCGGCCACGACGGTAGTGACACCGGCGTCGACGAGACGGGTGACGGCCTCGTCCGTCGCCGAGTCGGCCGGACCGCCGAGGCTCATGTTGGCGACGCTGCCGGCCGGGGCGTTCTGCGCGACCCAGTCCATGCCCGCGATCACGCCGCTGTTGGAGCCCGAGCCCTGGCAGTTCAGCACCCGGACCGCGACGAGGTCGACGTCCTTCGCCACGCCGTACGTCGTGCCGCCCACGGTGCCCGCCACGTGCGTGCCGTGGCCCTGGCAGTCCTCCGTGCCCCGCCCGTCGTTGATCGACGTGAACCCGGAGGTCACCCGCCCGCCCAGGTCCGGGTGGTCGGAGTCGATGCCGGTGTCGATGACGTACGCCGTCACCCCCGCACCCGTCGCGTCGTAGGTGTAGCTGCCGTCCAGGGGCAGGTCCGGCTGGTCGATCCGGTCCAGGCCCCAGGTGGCGCCGGTCTGCGTCGCGGTGGCGTCCAGGTCGGCGGTGGTCACGATGCCGTCCTGCTGGACCAGCGCGACCGACGGGTCGTTCCGCACGGCGGCGAGCTCCGTCGCGGTCAGGTCCGCGACGTACCCGCCGAGCTCGTCGTACGTGGCGACGACGTCGCCGCCCGTGGCGGTGGCGGTGCGCTGGGCGCCGGCCGCCGAGGCGCCGTCCTCCAGCATGACGATGTAGCGGCCGGCGATGGCGTCGCCCTCGGCCAGGTAGAGCGGGGCGACCTCGTCGCCCGTCGTCGTGGCAGCCCCCGCGGGGGCTGCGGCCAGTGCTCCGGCGGCTCCGGTGGCGGTGGCCGCCAGGATGCCCGCCAGCGTGGCGCGCGTGGTGGTGCGCATGTGTCCTCGATCCTCCCTGCGGCCGCGTCGAGCGGCCGTCGTTCGGCACCGTCCCGAGATGGACAGCGGGTGACCTCCGAGCAGGTCACTGCCAGGAGGCTGGCACGAGGAGCCGGACCGGGGGAACCCTCCCGGCGCCTTCCACTTTTGACGGGAGCACGTCGCTCCAGGTCAGCGGCGCCGGTAGGCGAGGTCGGCGATGTCGCGCCCGACCGCGAGGCCCTTGCGCTCGAACTTCGTCACCGGGCGGTCCGCCCAGCGCTCGACCCGGCCACCGACGAGGGCGGGCTCGGCGTCGAGCACCTCCTGCATCCGCTCGGCGTACTCGGCCCAGTCGGTCGCGAGGCGCCACGTGCCGCCGGGCACCAGGCGGGACGCGACGAGCGCCGCGTGCGGCGGGGTCACGAGCCGACGCTTGTGGTGGCGCGTCTTCGGCCACGGGTCGGGGAAGAACGTCCACACCTCGCTCAGCGTCCCCGGAGCGACGACGTGCTCCAGGAACCACACGGCGTCGACACTGCAGAACCGCACGTTCGCGGCGCCGGCCGCGGAGACGAGGCCGAGGCTGTGGGCGACGCCCGGGCGCCAGACCTCGAGGGCGAGCACGTCGTAGGTCGGGCGGGCGGCGGCGAGGGCCGCGGTGGCCTCGCCGATGCCGGACCCGATCTCGATGATCAGGCCGTCACGCTCCGCCGCTCCACGACCGAACCAGTCGTCGAGGCGGAACTCGCCGTCCACCGCGTCGTCGGGGATCACCCACGCCTCGTGGTGGGCGTCCCACGACTCCTGCTGGCTGGGGGTGAAGCGGCTGCCGCGGCGGGAGTAGGTGAGCACCTCGCGCAGTCGGCGTCCGTCGGGCGTCGTCTTGAGGTGGGGCCGCGCGGGCGGCAGGTGCGGCTCGGCGCCGGTCATGCGGGTCCTCCGGGGGTCGGCACGGCGAAGGCCCCGCTCCCTGGTGGGAGCGGGGCCTCTCTGTGGTGCAGGTGCCGTCAGGTGACGGCCAGGATCACTTGGTGATCTTGGTGACGCGACCGGCGCCGACGGTGCGGCCACCCTCGCGGATCGCGAACCGCAGACCCTCGTCCATGGCGATGGGCTGGATCAGCTCGACGGCCATCTCGGTGTTGTCGCCGGGCATGACCATCTCGGTGCCCTCGGGCAGCGTGACGACGCCGGTGACGTCCGTGGTGCGGAAGTAGAACTGCGGGCGGTAGTTGTTGAAGAACGGCGTGTGACGGCCGCCCTCCTCCTTGGAGAGGATGTAGACCGACGCCTCGAAGTTCGTGTGCGGGGTGGTCGTGCCCGGCTTGATCACGACCATGCCGCGCTCGACGTCCTCGCGCTTCGTGCCGCGGAGGAGCAGACCGACGTTCTCGCCCGCCTGGCCCTCGTCGAGCAGCTTGCGGAACATCTCGACGCCCGTGACGGTCGACTTCTGCGAGCCCTCGCGGATGCCGACGATCTCGACCTCCTCGCCGACCTTCACGATGCCGCGCTCGATGCGACCCGTGATGACGGTGCCACGACCGGTGATCGTGAAGACGTCCTCGACGGGCATGAGGAACGGCTTGTCCGTGTCACGCTCGGGGGTCGGGATGGCCTCGTCGACGGCGGCCATGAGCTCGGCCACCGACTCGCCCCACTTGGCGTCGCCGTTGAGGGCCGGGAAGGCCGCCACGCGCACGACGGGGATGTCGTCGCCCGGGAACTCGTACTCGGAGAGGAGCTCGCGCACCTCCATCTCGACGAGCTCGATGAGCTCCTCGTCGTCGACCATGTCGCACTTGTTGAGCGCCACGACCAGGGCCGGCACGCCGACCTGGCGGGCGAGCAGCACGTGCTCACGCGTCTGGGGCATCGGACCGTCCGTCGCCGCCACGACCAGGATGGCGCCGTCCATCTGCGCCGCACCCGTGATCATGTTCTTGATGTAGTCGGCGTGACCGGGGCAGTCGACGTGCGCGTAGTGGCGCGCCTCGGTCTGGTACTCGACGTGCGCGATCGAGATCGTGATGCCGCGCTGACGCTCCTCCGGAGCCTTGTCGATCTCGTCGAACGGCGTGAAGGGGTTCAGGTCCGGGTACTTGTCGTGCAGGACCTTCGTGATGGCCGCCGTCAGCGTCGTCTTGCCGTGGTCGATGTGACCGATGGTGCCGATGTTGACGTGCGGCTTGGTCCGCTCGAACTTCGCCTTAGCCACTGGGGGCTCCTCCTGGTGTGGTTGTTACTTGACTCGTGGATGGTGCTGCGGTGTGCCGAGGATCCGGGCTGGGACTTACTCGCCCCGGACCTTCTTGATGATCTCGTCGGCGACGTTCGTGGGAACCTCGGCGTACGAGTCGAACTCCATCGAGTACGACGCCTGGCCGGAGGTCTTGGACCTCAGGTCGCCAACGTACCCGAACATCTCGGAGAGCGGGACGAGGGCCGTCACGACCATGTCGCCGTGACGCTCCTCCTGCGTCTGGATCTGCCCACGACGCGAGTTGATGTCGCCGATGACGGTGCCCAGGAACGTGTCCGGGGTCGTCACCTCCACGGCGAACATGGGCTCGAGCAGGACCGGCTTGGCCTGCCGCGCGGCCTCCTTGAACGCCTGGATGCCGGCGATCTTGAACGCGAGCTCGGACGAGTCGACGTCGTGGTAGGCGCCGTCCTCGAGCGACATCTTCACGTCGACCATGGGGTAGCCGGCCAGGACGCCGAACTGCATGGCCTCCTGCGCACCCTGGTCGACCGAGGGGATGTACTCGCGGGGCACGCGACCGCCGCTGACGTTGTTCGCGAACTCGTAGCCCGCACCGGTGCCCGTCTCGGGGTCGATGTTGGGCTCGATCGAGATGACGACCTTGGCGAACTGACCCGAACCACCGGTCTGCTTCTTGTGGGTGTAGCTGTGGTTCGCGACCTTGCGACGGATGGTCTCGCGGTAGGCCACCTGCGGCTTGCCGACGGTCGCCTCGACGCGGAACTCGCGCTTCATGCGGTCGACGAGCACGTCGAGGTGGAGCTCGCCCATGCCGGCGATGATCGTCTGACCGGTCTCCTCGTCCGTCTTGACGGTGAAGGTGGGGTCCTCCTCCGACAGACGCTGGATGGCGACGCCCAGCTTCTCCTGGTCGCTCTTCGTCTTCGGCTCGATGGCGACCTCGATCACCGGGGCCGGGAACGTCATCGACTCGAGGACGACCTGGTTGGCCGGGTCGGACAGCGTCTCACCCGTGGTCGTGTCCTTGAGGCCCATGACGGCCACGATCTGGCCGGCGCCGACCGACGCGATCTCCTCACGCTTGTTGGCGTGCATCTGGTAGACCTTGCCGATCCGCTCCTTGCGGCCCTTGACCGAGTTGATCACGGTCGCGCCGGCCTCGAGCTTGCCCGAGTAGACGCGCACGAAGGTCAGCTTGCCGAGGTGCGGGTCCGAGGCGATCTTGAACGCCAGGCCGGCGAACGGCTCGCTGTCGGCGGGCTTGCGCAGGATCGCGGTGTCCTCGTCGCCGGGCTTGTGGCCCTCGATGGCGTCGATGTCCAGCGGCGACGGCAGGTACTTGATGACCGCGTCGAGCAGGGGCTGCACGCCCTTGTTCTTGAACGCCGTGCCGGTGAGGACCGGGTTGAGCTTGTCGGCCAGCGTGGCGCGACGGATGGCGACCTCGAGCTCCTCGACGCTGAAGACGTCGCCCTCCTCGAGGTAGCGCTCCATGATCTCGTCGTCGGCCTCGGCCAGCGTCTCGACCAGCTTCTCGCGCCACTCGGCGGCCTGGTCGGCCAGCTCGGCCGGGATCTCCTCGACCGTGTAGTCCTCACCGATCGTGGTCTCGCCGCGCCACGTGAGCGCGCGCATGCCGACGAGGTCGACGACACCGAGGAAGTCCGACTCCGCGCCGATCGGGATCTGCAGGACCAGCGGGGTGGAGTTGAGGCGCTCGACGATCATGTCGACGCAGCGGAAGAAGTCCGCACCGGTGCGGTCGAGCTTGTTGACGAAGCACATGCGGGGCACCGAGTACTTGTTCGCCTGGCGCCACACCGTCATGGACTGGGGCTCGACACCGGCGACGCCGTCGAACACCGCGACCGCACCGTCGAGGACGCGCAGCGAGCGCTCGACCTCGACCGTGAAGTCCACGTGGCCCGGGGTGTCGATGATGTTGATCTGGTGGTCCTTCCACCAGCAGGTCGTCGCGGCCGACGTGATCGTGATGCCGCGCTCCTGCTCCTGCTCCATCCAGTCCATCGTGGCGGCGCCGTCGTGGACCTCACCGATCTTGTAGCTGATGCCGGTGTAGAACAGGATCCGCTCGGTGGTGGTGGTCTTGCCGGCGTCGATGTGCGCCATGATGCCGATGTTGCGGACCTTGGTGAGGTCCGTGGTGATGTCGACAGCCACTGAAGTCAGTTCCTAACGAAGTGTGGGCTGGATGGTGCAGGGCGTTGGTGGGCGTCGGCGCCCCGGCAGACCGGGGCACCGACGCGCGATCACCAGCGGTAGTGCGCGAAGGCCTTGTTGGACTCGGCCATCTTGTGCGTGTCCTCGCGCTTCTTCACAGCGGCGCCGAGGCCGTTGCTCGCGTCGAGGATCTCGTTCATGAGGCGCTCGGACATCGTCTTCTCGCGACGGTCCTTCGCGTAGCCCACGAGCCAGCGGAGGGCCAGCGTCGTGCTGCGGCCCGGCTTGACCTCGATCGGCACCTGGTAGGTCGCACCGCCGACGCGGCGGGACTTGACCTCGATGGCCGGCTTCACGTTGTCGAGCGCGCGCTTCAGCGTGACGACCGGGTCGGTGCCGGTCTTCTCACGAGCACCCTCGAGGGCGCTGTAGACGATGCGCTGGGCGACCTGCTTCTTGCCGTCGATGAGCACCTTGCTCACGAGCTGCGAGACCAGGGGCGACCCATAGACCGGGTCGACGTCGATCGGACGCTTCGGGGCGGGACCCTTGCGCGGCATCAGCCCTTCTCCTTCTTCGCGCCGTAGCGGCTGCGCGCCTGCTTGCGGTTCTTGACGGCCTGGGTGTCGAGCGCACCACGGATGACCTTGTAGCGGACACCCGGGAGGTCCTTCACACGACCACCACGGACGAGCACGATCGAGTGCTCCTGGAGGTTGTGGCCCTCACCGGGGATGTAGGCGGTGACCTCGACCTGCGAGCTCAGACGCACACGCGCGACCTTGCGCAGCGCGGAGTTCGGCTTCTTGGGGGTCGTGGTGTAGACGCGGGTGCACACACCGCGTCGCTGGGGCGATCCCTTCAGGGCAGGCGTCTTGTTCTTCGACACCTTGTCCTGGCGGCCCTTGCGGACCAACTGCTGAATGGTGGGCACCTGGTGGTTCCCTCTCTTGTTCGCTCTCAGTGCCCGACACTCTGCCGGGCACGACGGTGATGCGTGATGGTGCGTCGCCCGGCGCCACCGAACCGTCCCCTCGCGGAGTCGCCCCCGCGGTCGGGCGTGTCGGATGAGTTCACGGCACGCTGGACGGCCTGGTCGTCCCAGACACGAGGACCGAGGCTACCGGCTCGCCGGAGAGGGGTCAAAACGCGTCCCCCCACCCCCCGGAGGTGCCCGAGGAGGGCCAGCGAGAGCAGCACGCCGAGCACCGTGGCGGACCCGCCGACGACGAGCGTCCAGCGAGCGCCGTACTCGCTCCCGATCCACCCGATGACCGGCGCGCCCAGGGGCGTGCCCCCCATGAAGATCATCATGTAGAGGGCCATGACGCGACCGCGCAGCGGGGCGTCGGTGGCGATCTGCATGCGGGCGTTGGCCGCGGTGATCATGGTCAGCGCGGTCAGGCCGACGACGGGCGCGAAGACCACGTAGGTCCAGTACGTCGGGAGCAGGCCCGACAGGATGACGGTCGTGCCGAAGACCAGCGCGGCTCCGACCACCAGGCGCAGCCGCACCGTCGTGCGGCTCGCGGCGAGCAGGGCGCCGGACAGCGAGCCGACGGCGACGGCCGAGCCGACGATGCCGTAGGCGGCCGAGTCGCGCCCGTAGACCTCGGTGACCATGAGCGCCGAGGTGATGGAGAAGTTGAGCCCGAAGGTGCCCGCGAAGAAGACGACGGCGAGCACGAGCATGAGGTCGGGCCGACGGCGCACGTAGCGCAGGCCCTCCCGCACCGCCCCCGGGCCGCGCGGGGTGCGCTCCGGGCTGTGCAGCGCGGCGACGTCGAGGCGCTGGAGCACGGCGACCACCGGCAGGTAGGTGAGCGCGTTGACGAGGATGACCCAGCCGGTGCCCTCCACTCCCCCGCCCAGGGCGGCGATCAGCACGCCGGCCAGCGCGGGCCCCACGAGGCGCGCGGCGTTGAACGACGCGGAGTTGAGCCCCACGGCGTTGGTGAGGTCGTCCTCGTCCACGATCTCGCTGACGAACGACTGGCGGGCCGGCGCGTCGAACGCCGTGCCGATGCCGAAGACGAAGGCCAGCACGTAGACGTGCCACACCTCGACCGTGCCCGTCACCGCCAGCACGCCGAGCGCCAGGGACGGCGCCGCCATCATGATCTGGGTGACCTGCAGCAGCCGGCGCTTGGGGAAGCGGTCGGCGACCACGCCGGCGTACGGCGAGAGCAGCAGGATCGGGAGGAACTGGAGCGCCGTCGTGATGCCGAGGGCCGTGGCCCCGTTCGCCGCCACGGCGAGCACCAACCAGTCCTGCGCGATCCGCTGCATCCAGGTGCCGGTGTTGGAGACGATGCCGCCGGCGGCGTACAGGCGGTAGTTCGGGTTGCGCAGGGAACGGAAGGTCGGGCTCACTCGGTGGGGGCTCCTCGCAGGTCGGTGACGGCGTTCGTGGTGATCAGTCCTCGGCAGCCAGGCGGTCGAGGATCGGGGCGGCGGCGCGCAGGGTGGCGCGCTCCTCGGGTGTCAGCGCGCGGAGCCGGCTCGCGAGCCACTCGTCGCGACGGCGGCGGTCGGCGAGCACGAGCGCCCGCCCCTCCTCCGTCAGGGAGACGAGCACGAGGCGGCCGTCGGTCTCGTGGGACCGGCGCGCGACGTACCCCTTCTCCTCGAGCTTGCGGACCGCCCGGGTCATCGACGGCGGCTGCACCCGCTCGAAGGCGGCGAGCTCGCCGACGCTCAGCTCCCCGTTGCGGAGCAGGCAGCCCAGCACGGCCATGACCCCGATGCCGAGGTCGTTCCCCGGCTCCCGCTCGTTGGCGAGCCGCCGGCGCAGGCGCATCACCGAGACGCGGAGCTCGGCGGCGAGACCCGCGTCGGTGCGCGCGACACGTTGGATGGTGGGAGGCATGACGATGAGCCTAACTCATTACCTTGGGCAACTATTCCTCGGCACTCGTCCATGTCCTACGCTGGCGGACGTGGAACTGCGCGACGAACAGCCGGCCCAGCACGAGATCGGGCGGCGCACCTACATCGTGGCCGACGTCGAGCCCCTCGACGTCGACGGCGTGTGGACGGTGCAGATCGGCTGCGCGCTCTGGGGCCTGGCCTTCGTGGGCCTGCTCCCCTTCTACTCCCGGCTCGCCGAGTCGGACGACGTCTGGGTGCTGTGGACGTGCCTCACCGGGCTGGGCCTCGGGCTGCTCGGCCTCGAGTACTGCCGGCGCCGGCGACGCACGCGGGCAGACGCCGACGGCATCGACGGCGCCGACGGCGCGGACGCGGTCGGGGCCCCGGCGACGGGCGACTGAGCCCCGGTCAGAAGCGCTCGAGGTCGTCGAGCGTCAGCTCGTCGACCACCGGGTCCGGCAGGGGGGCCGGCAGGTTCTTGCGCGCGATCCGCACCTCGGAGTGGGCGCCGCAGCCGTGGTCGAGGGACACCACACGTCCGTCGTCGTTGGCGTTGCCGTTGGCGCAGACACCGAACATGGTCGACAGCGGACCCGCGAGACGGACGAGGAAGCCGCACGACGTGCACGCGTCGGGCGCCGCCTTCGCGATGGGGGCCTCCGGCCCGCCGTCGCCCTGGTACCAGCGCTCCGCCGCGAGGTCCCGACCCTCGACCGACAGGGTGCGCACGCGCCCGAGGCCGAGCTCCTTCGCCACCCGCCGCACCTGGCCGCGGTCGTCCTCGTCGAGCGTGGCGTCGAGGGTCTCGTCGACGTCGTCGCCGAAGGCGTAGGTCGGCACGAGGCGCGGGTCGTCCTCGTCCACCGGGAGGAGCACGCCGGGGGTGAGGTCGCCGGGGCGGACCCGCTCGTTCCAGGGCACCCACGCCGGAGCCACGATGGCCTCGTCACCGGGGAGGAGGACGACCTCGTCCACGGTGGCGGTGCGCTGGCGGGAGGCGCGGGCGATGGTCACGGACCAGCGCCAGCCCCGGTAGCCCGCACGGCGGCAGGAGAAGGAGTGCGTCACGACGCGGTCGCCCTCGGGCACGGCACCGAGGTGGTCCCCGACGTCCGCCGCCGGGACCTGCTCGAGCAGCGCGGCACGGGCGACGTCGACGGCACGCGCCAGCGCGCCGTCCACCGACCGCGAGCGGGCGGGCTCGTGCGACGCGTCGTGGGACGGCTCGTGCTCCAGGGCCTGCGAAGGTGCGGTCGTGCTCACGGGTCCGATCATGACGCATCCCGCGTGACCGTGTCCCGTCGGGGCCGCAGGACCGGCCGCCCCACCCGACCAGGTGGCAGGATGGGGCGCCAAGACGCGCACCCGTCGCGGCTGCCGGTCGTGGCGGTCCGACGGCCCCTGACGAGGAGGGCTCCGCCATGAGCACGCCGTACGGCGACCCGCCCCCGCCCGGTCAGCAGCCCGGTCAGCAGCCCGGTCAGCAGCCCGGTCCCGAGCTCCCCCCGGTCCCCGCGGACCCGGGGGCCGGGACGTCCGGGGGGTCCGGGCCAGCCGGGACCGCGGGCTCGGGCGAGGCAGCACGCCCGGCCGAGATCGCCGCGCGCACCGCCAAGGCGACCGGCCACGGAGTGGCGGTCGTCGCGCGGGCCACCGGCCGGTTCGGACGGTTCACGTTCCTCCAGGCGCGGCGCGCGTCGCACGCCGAGGGCGCGGGCGACAGCGGGCTCTCGCGGCTCATCGAGCTGCACGCGGTCAACGCCGCCGGTGACGCGGCGGTCGCGATCTCGCTCGCGGGCACGCTGTTCTTCCAGGTGCCCACCGGGGAGGCCCGCGGCCAGGTGGCCCTGTTCCTCGGGCTCACCATGCTCCCGTTCGCGATCGTCGCTCCCCTGATCGGCCCGTTCCTCGACCGGTTCAGCCACGGACGGCGCTGGGCCATCGGCGGCACGATGGCGATCCGTGCCTTCCTCTGCTGGGTGCTGGCCGGGGCGGTGGCGACCGAGTCGACGTGGCTCTTCGCCGCGGCGCTGGGCGTGCTGGTGTCGTCCAAGGCCTACGGCGTCGCCCGCAACGCCGCCGTCCCCCGCCTCGTGCCGACCGGGCTCACGCTCGTGAGGTCGAACGGACGGGTGTCGCTGGCGGGCGTGGTCGGCGCCGCCGTCTCGGCCCCCTTCGCCGGTCTGGCGTCGCTGGCGGGCGCCGAGTGGTCGCTGCGCTACGCCTTCGTCGTGTTCGTCCTCGCGACCGTGCTGGCCATCCTGCTGCCCGCGCGGGTCGACTCCGACGCGGGCGAGACCCGGCTCTCGCTGCGGACCGACGAGTCGACGCAGAGCATGGCCAAGGACCCGGGCAACCGCCGCCGCGCGGCGCTGCGGATGCCCGCCTCGGTCGCCTTCGCGCTGCGCGCGAACTGCGGACCCCGCTGGCTGTCGGGCTTCCTCACCATGTTCATGGCGTTCCTGCTGACGACCAACCCCTTCGAGGGGTGGCGCACGGAGGTGCTCTTCGCGCTCGTCGTCGGCGCGGCCGGCCTCGGCAACACGCTCGGCATCGCCCTGGCGTCGCTGCTGAAGAAGGTGAACCCGGCCATCACCGTCGTGATCGCGCTCGTCGCGGCGGCGACGATGGCGACGACGGCGGCACTCTTCTACAGCGTGCTGACCCTCTCGATGCTCGGTCTGACCGCCGGGCTCGCGCAATCCCTGTCGAAGCTGTCCCTGGACTCGACCATCCAGCACGACGTGCACGAGCGCGTGCGCACGAGCGCGCTCGCCCGGTCCGACACGACGCTCCAGTTCGCGTGGGTGATCGGCGGCTTCGTCGGCATCGCCGTGCCGCTCGACCCCGGCGCCCTCGGGCTCTGGATCGCCGCGGCGGTGCTCATCGCCTGGGCGGTCTTCGTGCTCGGCACGCGCGCCCTCGACGCCTCGAACCGCCGTCCGGGGCGCGTCGACCAGGCGGCCGCTGCGCCTGGTCCGGCTCCGGCACCGGCTCCGGCACCGGGCCCCGCCCCTGCTCCGCGACCGGCGCCGACCGCGCCGTACGAGACCGACGTGCCGACGCAGCCGTACGACGCGCGCTGAGCCCGCGTCGTACGGCTGCGTGAGCGGCGGGTCAGGCGCTGCGGTCGAGCTCGTCGGCGAGCGCGCGCAGCAGCTTCGCCGTGGGCGCGGCGGTGCGCGCGTCGGGGTGACGACCGTGGCGGTAGGTCTCGCCGACCCGGTCGAGCAGCGTGATGAGGTCCTCGACGATCGTCGTCATCTCGTCGGGCTTCTTGCGGGCGGCGCGGGCGACGTTGCGGGACACCGAGGCGGGGGCGTCGAGGAGCCGCACCTGCAGCGCCTGGTCACCGCGGCGACCCTGCGCGATGCCGAACTCGACGCGGGTGCCGGCCTTGAGCGTGGTGACCCCGGCCGGCAGCGCCTCGGCACGGACGTGGACGTCCTGCCCGGCGTCGGTCGACAGGAACCCGAAGCCCTTCGCCGCGTCGTACCACTTCACCTTGCCGGTCGGCACCGTCCTCCACCCCTCTCGAGCTCACCCGGACCGCCCGGGACGCACAGCAGCCGGGCACACGAGCCCGGCCGCAACCCGAGCCTATCCGGTGAGGCCGAGGACGTGCTCGTCCAGCCAGGCGGGGAACGCCCGCAGGTCGGGGAGCACCACGTCGGTGCCCGCGGCGCGGAGCTCGGCCTCGTCGCAGCCGCCGGTGAGCACGGAGACGCTGGTGACGCCGGCGGCGTGGGCGCCCTCGACGTCGTGGACGTGGTCGCCGACGTACACCTGCGCCCCGTGCTCGCGGAGCGCGCGCCCCTTGAGGACGCCCCAGACCCAGCCCTCGAGGTGGTCGACGTCGAGCCCGAGGTGGTCGACGTGGCGCTGGGCGTTGGGCGCGTACTTGCCGGTGACGAGGAGGGTGCGGCCGCCGTGGCGGCGCACGGCGGCGAGCGCCTCGTGCGCGCCGGGCAGCACGGGGACGCTGGTCACGGCGAGGTCGGGGTAGAGCGCCCGGAACCGGTCGCCGGCCTCCGCGAGCCGGTCGGCGGGCAGGTAGGGGCCGAGGATGACGTCGAGGGGCGGACCGAGCCGCTCGGTGAGCTCGGCGATCGGCAGCTCGACGCCCAGCTCGGCCCCGAGGGCCTCGAGGGTCGCGGCGAAGCCGGGAACGGTGTCGATGAGGGTCATGTCGAGGTCGAAGCCGACGACGAGAGGGGCAGCCACGCCGCCAGCCTAGGGACGCTCCCCCGCCGTCGAGGACGGGGTAGCGTGCGCTGTCCCCGCCACCGGCCCCCTCGGGAGTGACCATGTCGACGTCGACCGCCGCCCCTCCGTCCCGCTCGTCCCGACCATCACCCGCGAGCATCGCCGTCTGGGTGCTCGTCGCCGTCGTCGGCGCCGCCTGCTGGACGGTGCTCGCCCTCAGCCGTGACGAGGAGGTGTCCGCGCTCTGGATCCTGTTCGCGGCGCTGGCCTCCTACGCGATCGCCTACCGGTTCTACGCGCGCTTCATCGGGCGCAAGGTGCTCAAGCTCGACGACACCCGGGCCACGCCCGCGGAGCGGCTCGAGAACGGCGCCGACTTCGAGGTGACCGACCGCCGCGTGCTCTTCGGGCACCACTTCGCGGCGATCGCCGGCGCCGGTCCCCTGGTAGGCCCCGTGCTGGCCGCGCAGATGGGCTACCTGCCCGGCACGATCTGGATCATCGTCGGCGTCATCTTCGCCGGTGCCGTGCAGGACATGGTGGTGCTGTTCTTCTCCATGCGGCGCGACGGCAAGAGCCTCGGCCAGATGATCCGCGAGGAGATCGGCGTCATCGGCGGCACCGCGGCGCTCATCGCGGTGTTCGCCATCATGATCATCATCCTGGCGGTGCTCTCGCTGGTCGTGGTCAACGCGCTCGCCGAGTCGCCCTGGGGCGTCTTCTCGATCGGCCTGACGATCCCGATCGCGCTCTTCATGGGCTTCTACCTGCGCTACCTGCGGCCCGGACGGGTGCTCGAGACGACGGGCATCGGCGTCGTGCTGCTGCTGCTCGCGATCATCGGCGGCGGGTACGTCGAGACGTGGGGCCTCGGCGAGGCGCTGACGCTCGACAAGGAGACGCTGACGCTGCTGCTCGTCGGCTACGGCTTCGTCGCCTCGATCCTCCCGGTGTGGATGCTGCTGACGCCCCGCGACTACCTGTCCACCTTCATGAAGGTCGGCGTCATCGTGCTCCTCGCCGTCGGGCTCGTGCTGGCCAACCCGGTGCTGTCGACCGACGCCGTGACGCCGTTCGCGTCGTCGGGCGAGGGTCCGGTCTTCGCGGGCAAGCTGTTCCCGTTCCTCTTCATCACCATCGCCTGCGGCGCACTGTCGGGGTTCCACGCCCTCATCTCGTCGGGCACGACGCCGAAGCTCGTCGCCAAGGAGCGGCAGGTCAAGATGATCGGCTACGGCGGCATGCTCATGGAGTCGTTCGTGGCGATCTCGGCGCTCATCGCCGCGTGCGTCATCGACCCGGGCCTCTACTTCGCGATGAACTCCCCCGTCGGTGCGACCGGCGGCGACGCCGCGTCGGCCTCGGAGTTCGTGGCGACGCTGGGCTTCTCGATCACGCCCGAGGCGCTCAACGCCGCGGCCGCCTCCGTCGAGGAGGAGCTGATCTCCCGCACCGGTGGCGCGCCGACGCTGGCGTTCGGCATCTCGCAGATCTTCGACACCGCGTTCGGTGGCGGGCTGGCCGCGTTCTGGTACCACTTCGCGATCATGTTCGAGGCCCTCTTCATCCTCACCGCCGTCGACGCCGGCACGCGGGTGGGCCGCTTCATGCTGCAGGACACGATCGGCAACGTGTGGCCGAAGTTCGGCGACACGTCGTGGAAGCCCGCCGCCTGGGGCGCCTCGGCCGTCGTCGTCGCCTGCTGGGGCTACATGCTGTACGTCGGCGTCACCGACCCGCTCGGCGGCATCAACCAGCTGTTCCCGCTGTTCGGCATCGCCAACCAGCTGCTCGCGGCCATCGCGCTCACCCTGTGCGTGACGCTCTTCCTCAAGCACGGCTGGCTGAAGTGGGTCTGGGTGCCCGGCATCCCGCTGGCCTGGGACCTCGTGGTGACGATGACCGCGTCGTACCAGAAGGTCTTCTCGGACAACCCGGCGATCGGGTACTTCGCGCAGGCCGACGCGACCCGCACCGCCCGCGACGCCGGCGAGCTCCGGGGCGCGGCGACGAACGCCGACCAGATGGACGTCATCATCCGGAACTCGACGACGAACGGCGTGCTGCAGGCGACCTTCGCCCTGCTGGTCATCGTCATCGTCGCCAACGCGGTCGTCGTCTGGGTGAAGGCCGTGCGCGCCGGCTCGCTGCCGACCACCGAGGTGCCGGCCGTGCCGTCGGAGATCGTGGCGCCCGCCGACTTCGTGGCGACGAAGGAGGAGAAGGCGGAGCTCGCCGCGTGGGAGGCCGAGCGCTCGACGACGGTCGGGACACGGTCGTGAGCGCGCTGCGTCGCGCCGTGGCGGGGGTGCGCTGGTACCTCCGGGAGTTCAGCGGCGAGTCGCGCTGGGACGCGTACGTCGCGGGCTGCGCCGCCGACGGCACCGCGCCGATGTCGCGCCGGGAGTTCGAGCGGCACCGCGACCACCTGCGCGAGCACTCCGCGCAGGGGCGGTGCTGCTGACGTCCCTGCTCGCTCTCCTGGTCGTGGCCCCAGCGCGCGGGTGTCCGTGGCGCTGGGGCCACGGCTGCGTCAGGCGGCGGTGAGCGCTCCGACGCCGACGGTCGCGACGAGCACCGGCACGGCGAAGCCCCGCGGGACGAGGCGGGTGTCCCAGGGCTCCTCGGCGCCGTCCAGCTGACGCAGGATCTGCGCGGACCGCAGGTCGGTCCACCGCGACCAGTGGCGGTCGAAGGACAGCGGGTGCACCACCCGCCCGCGGGCCTGCTGCCCGGCGATCGCCTCGTCACGCGTGGCGTCGACGAGCAGCAGGGTGGGGCGCCAGCCGCGCCGTACGGCCGCCCGGAGGAGCAGGCGGCGACGGGTGTGGCGGGTCGCCGTCTCGTGGACGAGGAGCACGCGGGCCGCTCGCCCCGGCCAGTGCCGGAGCAGGCGCGGACCCACCAGCACGACCGCCCAGGCGAGGACCGTGTGCACGGTGTGGACGGCCCAGCGGTAGGCGCGGTACGGCAGTGCGGGCCACCGCCGTGCCACCGGTGCGCGGAGGTGGTCGGGATCGAGCGCCGCGACGCCCGGCGCCTGGGCGACGCTCGCGATCACCGTCGACTTGCCGGCGCCGGGGACGCCGCCGACGACGACGAGGTCGCTGTGGTCGCTGTGGTCGGCCTGGCGCGCGGCGGGGTCGGGCGGGGCGGGGAACGACGTCATCGGGGCTCCTCGGTCAGCGGGGTCGGGTGCCCTCGACGGTGCCGGGTGATCCTTCAGGTCCGCTGAGACGGGCGTCGGGGTGTGCTGTGAAGTGCTGCGCCGCCGGATCCCGAAAGGGTCACGGACGACAGTCGCTGGGGCTGATCCGACGTCGTTCGTGACCCTTTCGCGGAGCCTCCGACCGTCACACCGACCAGAGATAGACGGTGTGCGCCTCGAGATCGAACAGGTCCTCGGGCAACGTCACCCCGGTCCAGCGCAGGAGCATGGCCACTGCCGTGCCCTCCCAGGACGGACCGACGTCGGGGTCGATCCACGGACCCTCCTCCGGCGGCTCGGGCAGCGTGCGGAACGGGGCCAGCAGGTCGTCGAGCTCCGCGGCCTCCGGTGGCGTGGGCTCTCCGTAGCGCACCTCCTCCGACGGGACGACCGTGCGTCCTCCCTCCGCCGCCCCGAACCTGACCACCGCGTTGACGTTCCAGAAGGCCGATGCCACGCGCGCGCCGCCCGACTCCGCGCTGAGGCGCGCCAACAGCTCGTCCTCGTCGCCCCGGAAGCCGTTCTCCTCGACGACGAGAGTGTGGTCCCCGGCCCGGATGAACCAGAGATACCCGTGCAAGGTCCGCCCGGAGGGGTCGTACGGGGGGCCGTCAGCGGTGACCTCGACCGGCGCGTCGAGGTCGATCCTCCAGTGCGCTGCCAGCGCTGGGACACCCAGCGAGGCGGGTACGACGGTCAGGCACGCCGCGTCGCACTGGCTCTTGAGCTCACCGAGACGTTCGACCTCGTCGGTCCCTCGTGTCCGCATCGCGTCTCCTCCCGTCGGGCCGGTCCGCACAGCATCCCGCACCGACGCGCTGAGTCCTGCGGAACGGATGCAGTCCAGGGCGCCTTCGCACGGCATCCGTTCCGCAGGATCCATCACCCGTGACGGCCGGCGGTCCCGATCAGCTCCACCACGCCGGCCCGGCGACCGTCCGCCACCGCCGACGGCCCGTGCGCGCGGCCTCCGCCCGGTCGGCGTCGGCACGGTCAGGGTTGGACGTGGACCACCCCTCGAGGGTCACCGTCCTCGACCACCCGTCGCCGGACTCGTGGACCAGCACGCCCGCCACCACCGAGCCGATGACACCGTCGATCGCGTCGAGCAGGCCCTCCGACCCGCCGTCGCAGGCGTCGCAGCCGCAGTGCGGGACCACCGCCACCTCCACCGCCGGCTCACCGACCCCGATCCGCACCTGGTCGCCCTGCACGTCGGTCGAGCCGACGTCGAGCAGGAGCGGCAGGGCGCCGTCGACGACGGGGCGCAACCGGGTGAGGTCCTCGGGCCCGTTCGTGGGCGACCAGCCCCACGGCGCGACCGCCGGGTCCCGCACGGCGAGACCCGCGTCCACGAGCACCCGGCACCAGGCCGCGACCCGCGCGGCGATGGTCCGGTAGCGCTCGGGTCGCGTGACCCGGCGATAGGCGTCGTCGGGCGGCGGACCGTCCCACGGCTCCGGCCACGTCGCGAAGCGCGGGTCCGCGGCGTGCACGGCATCGACGGCCGCCAGCAGCACGTCGAGCTCGGCCGGTCCTTCGGGCCCGTCCCTCACCCGTCCGCCCCCGGCGCCCGCAGCAGGTAGGCGTCCATGACCCACCCCGCCTCGGCCTTCGCCGCCGCGCGCGCGGCGAGCACCTCGTCGAGCACGTCGCCGACCCGTCCCGCGACCAGCCGCTCGCTGGGCGCGGACAGGTTGGCGGCCCACCAGATCGTCCAGTCCTCGAGCCCGGCCAGGTCGAGCGAGGCGTTGAGCATGACGAGCACGTTGTCGGCGCCGGCGTCCACCGCCTCGCGCAGGCGCCGCCCCGTGGTGACGGTGATCGGCTGCCCCACCTCGTGCAGCACGATGCGGTGGGCCGCGGCCAGCAGCTGCAGGCTCGAGATGCCCGGCACCACCACGACCTCCGCCGTCACCGCACCCCGCGCCAGCACCGCGTCGACGATCCGCAGCGTCGAGTCGTAGAACGCCGGGTCCCCCCACACCAGCAGCGCCACGTCGCCGGGCCGCTCGAGGAGCACCCGCTCGTAGGCCGCCGTCCGCGCCGCGTGCCAGTCCGCCACCGCACCCCGGTACGCCGCGGCGTCACCCGCGACGCGCGCCGACCGGTCGCGCTCGGGGTCGGCGACCTCGACCACCTCCAGGCCGGGGGCGACCTCGGCGAGGAGGGCGCGCCGTACGGCGAGGAGCGGGTCGCCGCCGTCCCCGCGGTCCTTGCGCGGCGCGAGCGCGTAGGCCGCCCCGCGCAGCGCCGCGACCGCCTGCCCGGTCAGCTGTGCGGGGTCGCCGCAGCCGAGGCCGACGACGTGGAGGCGGCGCGGGCTCACGACGGGCTCACCGGTCCTCGATCTCGCCCTCGACCTCGAGGTAGACCTTCTGCATCGCCGCCACGACCTCGGGGTCCGGCTCGGCCCACATGCCGCGGTCGGCCGCCTCGGAGAGCCGCTCGACCATGCCGCGCAGCGCCCACGGGTTCGACTGGCGCAGGAACGCCTGCACGTCCTCGTCGAGCACGTAGGCGCGGGCAAGCGACTCGTACATGTCGTCGCGCACCACGCCGGCCGTCGCGTCGAAGCCGAAGAGGTAGTCCACCGTCGCCGCGAGCTCGAAGGCGCCCTTGTAGCCGTGGCGCTGCATCGCGGAGATCCAGCGCGGGTTGACGACGCGGGCCCGGAAGACGCGGGCCGTCTCCTCGGCGAGCGAGCGGGTGCGGACGGCGTCGGGCGAGGTCGAGTCGCCGACGTACGCCCGCGGTGCGGTGCCCGTCAGCGCGCGGACGGTGGCGACCATGCCGCCGTGGTACTCGAAGTAGTCGCCCGAGTCCGCGATGTCGTGCTCGCGGGTGTCGAGGTTCTTCGCCGCGACGGCGATGCGCTTGTAGTTCTCCTGCATGTCCTCCGTCGCCGCGACGCCGCCGAGGTCGCGGCCGTAGGCGAAGCCGCCCCACGCCGTGTAGACCTCCGCCAGGTCGTCGTCGGTGCGCCAGTTGCCCGACTCGATGGCCTGCAGCACGCCGGCGCCGTAGGCACCCGGCGCGGAGCCGAAGATGCGGGTCGTGGCCCGGCGCTTGTCGCCGTGGCGGGCGAGGTCGGCCTGGGCGTGGGCCCGCACGAAGTTGAGCTCGGCCGGTTCGTCGAGCTCGGCCACCATGCGCACCGCGTCGTCGAGCATCTCCACCACGTGCGGGAACGCGTCGCGGAAGAACCCGGAGATGCGCAGCGTGACGTCGATGCGCGGGCGGCCCAGCTCGTCGAGCGGGACGGCCTCGAGGCCGTTGACGCGGCGCGACATCTCGTCCCAGGTGGGACGCACGCCGAGGAGCGCGAGCACCTCGGCCACGTCGTCGCCGCTCGTGCGCATCGCCGAGGTGCCCCACGCGGAGAGTCCGACGGAGGCCGGCCACTCCCCCGTGTCCTCGCGGTGGCGGGCCAGCAGCGACTCCGCCATCGCGGCGCCGGTTTGGTAGGCCAGGCGCGACGGCACGGCGCGCGGGTCGACCGTGTAGAAGTTGCGGCCGGTCGGCAGCACGTTGACGAGGCCCCGCAGGGGCGAGCCCGACGGACCCGCGTGCACGTACCCGCCGCCGAGCGCGTGCAGCACCGCCGTCAGCTCGTCGGTGGTGCGCGCCAGGCGCGGCACGACCTCGGTCGCGGCGAACGTCAGCACCTGCGCGACCGCCGGGTCGGCGTCGCCCTCGAGCGCCGCGACGACCTCCGGCACGGCGGCCGGGTCCCAGCCCCGCTCCTCCAGGCCGAGCACGAGGGCCCGGGCCCGCGTCTCGACAGCGTCCACCTCCGCGGTGGTCGGCTCCTTGCCGGCCCCCGTCGGGAGGCCGAGGGCCGCCCGCAGGCCCGGTACGGCGCCCGCCTGGCCACCCCACACCTGGGTGGCCCGCAGGATCGCCAGCACGAGGTTGACCCGCGCCTCGCCCTCGGGGGCGCCACCGAGCACGTGGAGGCCGTCGCGGATCTGGGCGTCCTTCACCTCGCAGAGCCAGCCGTCGACGTGGAGGATGAAGTCGTCGAAGTCGTCGTCCTCGGGACGCTCGTCGAGCCCGAGGTCGCGGTGCATCTGGGCGGCCTGCATGAGCGTCCAGATCTCGCCGCGGATCGCGGGCAGCTTGCCCGGGTCCATCGCGGCGATGTTGCCGTACTCGTCGAGCAGCTGCTCGAGGCGGGCGATGTCGCCGTACGCCTCGGCCCGCGCCATCGGCGGCACGAGGTGGTCGACGATCGTCGCGTGGGCGCGGCGCTTGGCCTGCGCACCCTCGCCCGGGTCGTTGACGAGGAACGGGTAGATCAGCGGCAGGTCGCCCGCGACCGCGTCGGTCGCGCAGTCGGCCGACAGCGCGGCGTTCTTGCCCGGCAGCCACTCCATCGAGCCGTGCTTGCCGAGGTGCACCACCGCGTGCGCCCCGAACCCGCCGTCCGCCTGCGCGGCCGCGATCCAGCGGTACGCCGCCAGGTAGTGGTGGCTCGGCGCCATCTCCGGGTCGTGGTAGATCGCCACCGGGTTCTCGCCGAACCCCCGAGGCGGCTGGATCATGACCACGACGTTGCCGGCCCGCAGCGTGGCGAGCACGACGTGGCCCTCGTCGTTGACGAAGAGCTTGCCGGGCGCGGGGCCCCAGGCCCCCTCGATCTCCTCGCGCAGCGTGGGGCTCAGGTCGGCCGTCCACGCGGCGTACTGCTCCGGCGTGATCCGCACGTGCGCGTCCGTCAGGTCCGCGTTGGTCAGCCACTCCTCGTCCTGGCCGCCGGCCGCGATGAGGGCGTGGATGAGCGCGTCGCCCGCCGCGGTCTCGTCGGGCAGGTCGAGCAGCCGGGTGATCTCGCCGTCCGCCGGGCCCAGGTCGTAGCCCTCGGCCCGCAGGGCGCGCAGCAGCCGGATCGCGGAGACCGGGGTGTCGAGACCGACGGCGTTGCCGATCCGGGAGTGCTTGGTCGGGTACGCCGAGAGCATGAGCACCAGCCGCTTCTCGGCGGCCTCGGTGCGCCGGAGGCGGGCGTGGGCGGTCGCGATGCCGGCGACACGGCGGCAGCGCTCGGCGTCCGCGACGTACCGCGGCAGCCCGTCCGCGTCGACCTCCTTGAAGGAGAACGGCGCCGTGATGATGCGGCCGTCGAACTCGGGGATGGCGATCTGGGTGGCGGAGTCGAGCGGGGTGACGCCGTCGTCCGACTCCTCCCACTCGGCGCGGCTGCTCGTGAGGGCCAGGGCCTGCAGCACCGGGATGTCGAGCGCGGCGATCCGCTCGACGTCCCACGACTCGTCGGCGCCGCCGGCGCTGGCACCGGCCGGCGTCGACCCGCCCGCCGCCAGGACGGTGACGATCAGCGCGTCGAGGGAGCCGAGCGCGTCGTACAGGGCGTCGGGAGCGGTGCGCAGCGACGAGGAGAAGATCGGCAGGCCGACGCCGCCCGCGGCGTCGACCGCGTCGGCCAGGTCGTGCACGAAGGCCGTGTTCCCCGACGCGTGGTGGGCGCGGTAGTAGAGGATGCCGACCCGCGGACCGTCCGTGGTCGGCGCGGCGTCCGGGCGCTCGGCCCAGCCCCAGGCGGGCAGCACGACGGGCGGCTCGAAGCCCTCGCCGGTGAGCAGCACCGTGTCGGAGAGGAACGCGTGCAGCTGCGCGAGGTTCTCCGGCCCGCCCTCCGCGAGGTAGCGGTGGGCCTCGGCGGCCACGCCGACGGGCACCGTGGAGCGCTCCATCAGGGCGGCGTTGGGCACCTGCTCGCCGCCGAGGACGACGGTCGGCACCCCGGTGCCGACCACGCGGCGGAAGCCGCTGCAGAGGTCGTCGGGGCCGCCGAGGATGCGGGCGACGACGAGGTCGGCGGCGGCCAGCTCCTCCCCCATGCCCTCGTGGGCGGGGCGCGAGGGGTTGGCGACGACGAAGTCGACGCCGCTCGCGCGGGCCGAGAGCAGGTCGGTGTCGGACGTGGAGACGAGCGCGATACGCGGCACGGCGGAGCTCCTCCTCGGGGTTCTCGCCCCGTCGGATCGGACCGCCGTCGGTCAGTGTCTGGCTGGACGCCGCGCGTCGCGGCGTCGTTCACAGTGGCGGAACCGCCCCGGAGTCACACCGGGTTCCTGGGTCCGTCGGCGGAAGGTCGGAGGCAGCCTAGGCCACCGTGCCGGGACCCTCGTCGCCCGATAGGGTCAGGACCCGTGGTGACCCTCGCCGACCTGCAGGTCAAGACACTCGGTGCGCCGAGGTTCGACTCCCCCCTCGCCTCGTACGTCGAGGGTCGGGCGACGAACCAGTACTACGTCGCCGAGAGCGACCGCATCCTCATGGACGACACGGTCGAGCTCGTGCAGGGCCGGGACGTGCCCTGGGAGGAGATCGCGACCTTCGAGGCCGGCGGCCCGCGGGCCCGGCTGTTCTTCCCGCCCCGCACGACCCGCGCCGCGATCGTCACCTGCGGCGGGCTCTGCCCCGGCCTCAACAACGTCATCCGCGCCGTCGTCCGCGCGCTCGACGACCACTACGGCGTTCCCGAGGTGCTCGGGTTCCGCAACGGCTACGCGGGCCTCGACCCGGCGGCCGGGCTCGAGCCGGTGGTGCTCACCCGCGAGTCGGTGGCCGACATCCACGAGCGCGGCGGCACGATCCTCGGTTCCTCCCGGGGGGCACGTGACCCGGGCGTCATGGTCGACACCCTCGTGCGTCACGGCATCGACATCCTCTTCGTGGTCGGCGGCGACGGCTCCATGCGCGGCGCCCACGTCATCCACGAGGAGGTCGAGCGCCGCGGTCTCGAGATCGCGGTCGTGGGCGTGCCCAAGACCATCGACAACGACATCCCCCACATCGGTCAGAGCTTCGGCTTCCAGACCGCCTTCGCCAAGGCCGCCGAGTCCATCACCGCGGCGAAGGTCGAGGCACAGGGGGCGCTCAACGGCGTCAGCATCGTCAAGACGATGGGGCGCCACGCCGGCTTCATCGCCTGCTACGCGGCCTTGGCCTCGCAGACCGCGAGCTTCGTGCTCATCCCCGAGGTGCCGTTCGCGATGGACGGGCCCAACGGCCTGCTCGCGCACCTGCGGCGCCGCGTCGCGGACCGCGGGTACGCCGTCATCGTCGTCGCGGAGGGCGCCGCGCAGGAGCTGCTGGCCGAGGCCGGCGCGGGCGGCACCGACGCGTCGGGCAACGCGGTGCTGGCCGACCCGGCGCGCTACGTGCTCGAGCGGATCAAGGCCGACTACGCGGCGCGCGACGAGGTCGTCACGCTGCGCTACTTCGACCCCGGCTACACGATCCGCTCCGTGCCGGCCGACCCCGCCGACGCGGTCTACTGCGCGCGCCTGGCCCAGACCGCCGTGCACGCCGCCATGTCGGGACGCACCGACATGGTGGTCGGGCGCCGGCGGCACCGGTTCGTCAACGTGCCGATCCCGGCCGTCACGAAGCGGGCGCACAACGTCTCCCCCGACGGCGACCTGTGGCTCAGCGTGCTGGAGTCGACGGCCCAGCCGCTGTCGATGACCTGACCCGCGGCAGCCGCAGGCGGTCCACCGGACGGTCGGCGAGCAGGTGCTCCGCGACCAGCTCCGGTACGTCGTCCGGCTGGACCGCGCCGTACCAGACGTCGTCGGGCTGGACCGTCACCAGCGGTGCCTGGTTGCAGGGGAACTGGCACGCCGTGCCCGTGACGAGGACCATGTCGTCCCCGATGCCCTCGCGCTTGAGGTGGGCCGACAGCACCTCGGCGAGCCGGTCGGCGCCGCGGGCGCTGCAGCGCGGTCCCCGGCAGACGAGCACGTGGTGGCGGTGGGTGGGCACGTCCTCCCAGGCGTCGGAGGTCAGGCCCACCTCGTTGCCGTGGATCGGGCGGGTGACGTCGAGCGGACCGCGCTCGAGGTCGGACTCGTCCCGCACCAGCGTCGTCGCGACCGCCACCTCCGGACGGTGCTCGCCGGCCTCCCCCCGCTCGCGCCACCAGTGGGCGGCGACGCGGCGCAGCCAGGAGTTCGCCGGCGCCAGCGTGCCGAGGCTCGCACCGAGCAGCACGACCCGGGTGGCGCCGGCGTCCGCCAGCCGGGTCAGCGCCGCCGACAGCGACGGGTCGCCCACCTGGAGGTGCGCCACCTCCGCTCCCAGCGTGGCGGCGATCGCCCCCATCCGGTCCGCTGCGGCGGCCTCGCGGGCGGACATGCCGACGAGCAGGACCGGGTCGGTCGTCGGTTCGGTCATCGTGGGCTCTCCTGGGGGTCGACGACGAGGTGCCAGCGTCCCGTGACCGGGTGCTGGAGCCGCACTGCGGCCACGCCGAAGACGTCGGCGAGCAGGGCGGGAGTGAGGACGTCCGCGGCCGGTGCCGGCGCCGACACGGTGCCGGCGTCCACGACGGCCACGTCGTCGAAGTAGCGACCGGCGAGGTCGAGGTCGTGGATCGCGGCCACCACCGTGACCCCCAGGTCGCGCACCGCGGCGAGCAGCTCGTGCTGGTGGCGCAGGTCGAGGTGGTTGGTCGGCTCGTCGAGGAGGAGCACGTCCGCCTCCTGGGCCAGGGCGCGCGCGACGAGCACCCGGCGCAGCTCACCACCGGACAGGTGGTCGACGGCCCGCCCGGCGAGGTGGGCGAGCCCGAGCCGCTCGAGCGCCGCGTCCGCGTGCCCGTCACCGTCGTCGGACCGCCACGGCGAGCGGTGCGGCAACCGGCCGAGCGCGACGAGCTCGCGCACCAGCAGGTCCGCCGGGGGCAGCTCGTGCTGGGCGACGACGGCCAGCCGCCGGGCACGCTCCCGGGCGGGTACGGCGCGCAGCGGGCGCCCGTCGAGCTCGACGACCCCCGCGTGCGGCGCGTCGAGCCCGGCGAGCACGCGCAGCAGCGTCGACTTGCCCGCTCCGTTGGGGCCCACGAGCGCGAGGCTGCCGCCGCGGCGTACCGGCAGGTGGACGTCGGCCAGGACCGGGCGTCGTCCCCGCCCGCACGCGACGCCGCGGGCCGTCAGGACGGGGGCGTTCACGACTCGCCCCCGAACCGGTAGCGGCGACGCCCGAGCAGGAGCAGGAACACGGGTGCCCCCACGATGCCGGTCACCACGCCCAGCGGGATCTCCTGCGGGGGCGCCAGCACGCGCGCGGCCACGTCGACCCAGACGAGGAACAGGGCCCCGAGCACCGCGGCGACCGGCAGCACCCTCCCGTGCAGGGGACCGACGAGCATGCGGGCGAGGTGCGGCACCACGAGCCCCACGAAACCGATCCCCCCGGCGACCGCGACCGTCACCCCGACCAGAAGGGCCTGCAGGACGAAGAGCACCACGCGGAGCCGGCGCACCGGCACCCCGAGCGCCCGGGCGACGTCGGCCCCGGCGAGCAACCCGTCGAGCCAGCCGCGCACGGCCACGAGGACGACGACGGCCAGGACGAGCGCGACCGCCGGGAGCAGCAGCTGGTCCCACGCCGCCCGCGCGAGCGAGCCGAGCAGCCAGAACAGCACGCCCTGCGCGACCTGCGGCTCCTCGCTGCGGAACACCAGGTAGCTCGCCGTCGCGGAGAACGCGGACGCCAGCACCGTGCCCGTCAGCACGAGCCGGAGCGGTGTCAGCCCGCCCTGCGCGAGCGTGACCCCGAAGACCACGACGGCGGCGAGCACCGCGCCGGTCATCGCGCCCGCGGTGAGCGCCCACGTGCCCAGAACGCTGAGGACACCGAGGGTGAGCACCGCGGTCGCCCCGACGCTCGCCCCGGCGGAGACGCCCAGGAGGTAGGGGTCCGCGAGCGGGTTGCGCACGAGGGTCTGCACCACCGTCCCGGACACCGCCAGGGCGGCACCGACGAGGGCGGCGAGCACCACCCGAGGCGCCCGGATGTTCCAGACGATCGTGTCCGCCGACGACGCCAGCGGGGCGCCGCCGAGCCGGGCCCGCCACACGTCCACCACCACGCCGAGGTCGAGGGTCGTCGTGCCCCACACCGTCGCGACCGGCAGGCTGACGAGCAGCGCCGTACCGGCGACGAGCAGGAGCGGCGCGGTGGGGACGCGGCGGGCGACCTCGGTCGCCGCCCCCGTCACGGGAGGGCGTCGAGGTCGATCGTGCCCGTGATCCCGGAGTCGGGGAGCAGGCCGAGCCGCTCGAGGCCGGCCCGCAGCTGCTCCGCCGCCTCGACGTTGCCGTAGCCGCTCGTGAACAGCGCCAGCGGGAGCACGATGATGCGGTCCTCCGCGACCGCGGCCGAACCGGCGAGCGCCGCCTGGTCCCGGATCGTCACGATCTTCTGCTCGACCTCGTCGGCCGCGTCGCTGCGGTAGTCCATGACCACGACGACGTCGGGCTCGCGCTCGGCGACCGCCTCCCACGAAGCGCGGAACCACGTCGTGTCCTCGTCGTCGAAGACGTTGGTCGCGCCGGCCGCCTCGATGATCCCCTGGGGCGGGCCGTTGCGACCCGACGTGTAGAGGTCCGTCTCGCCGGAGTCGAAGAGCAGGACGCTCGGCGGGGCGTCGCCACGCGGGGCGTCGGCCAGGGCGGCGAGGCGCTCGTCGAGCTCCGCCCGGGCCGCGGCGGCCTCGTCCTCGTGGCCGGTGAGCGCGCCGTAGTTCGCGAGGTCCGCGCGCACGGCGTCCCAGGGATCCATCGTGCCGAGGGCCGAGGAGGCGCCCGCCGCGGGGTCCTGGCGGCAGGAGTCGGAGATGACGTAGGTCGGGATGCCGCGCTCCGCGGCGTCCTCGCGGGTGACACCGGACGAGCCCGAGAAGAGGCCCGAGTAGGACCCGACGAGCAGGTCGGGCTCCGCGCCCACGACCGCCTCCATCGAGATCGGGCTGACGAGCCGCGGCACGTCGCCGACCTCGACGTCGAAGAGGGCGTCCATGAGCGCGTCGTTGCCGGCACCGAGCGACATCGCTGCGATCCGGTCGATCGCTCCGACGCGGAGGAGGGTCCCGACGTTGGCGGAGTTGCTCGTCGCCACGATCCGCTCGACGGGCGCGTCGTAGGACGCCTCCTCGCCGCAGTTCTCCAGGGTCACCGAGCCGGCCGCGTCCTCGGCCTCCGAGGCCGCGCACCCGGTGAGGACGAGCGGGGCGGCGACGAGGGTCGCGACGAGCGCCGGCAGGGCGCGGGTGGGCAGGGTGCGGGCAGGGGTGGGCATGGCCATCCTTCGTGTCGTGGCTCGGTCGCGGAGCCAGGCGGACAGGTGACGCGACGGCCCGCTCGGAACGCGGACGCCGCGGCCAGCAGGTCTTCGGACTCGGGCTCGTCCGGACGGGACGCCTTCCCAGGCCGGGGCCCAGTGGCGTGTGTCCCGCCCGTCACCCTCACCGCTGCGCGTCAGTCCCGGATTCGCACCGGGTTCCCTGGCTCTGCGTGAGCACGACTGGCGCTCCGGAACCTAGCAGCACGCGACCGCCCCGGGTCGTGTGGCGTACGTCGCACGAGCGCCAGCGGCTAGCCTCGCCCGCCGTGACGCCCTCGGACCCCACCCCCGCACCGGCGCCGGTCTCGCCCCACGCCTTCACCGCCGACGAGCGCGCGGCGGTCTACCGGGCCATCGGCGAGCGGCGCGACATGCGCCGGTTCCTGCCCGGGGCGACGGTGCCCGCGGACGTGCTCGCCCGCCTGCTGGCCGCCGCGCACGCCGGGCCGAGCGTCGGCCTCATGCAGCCGTGGCGGTTCGTGCGCATCACCTCGCCGGAGCTGCGGAGCGGCATCCACGCCCTCGTGGACGAGGAGCGCCGCGCCACGGCCGCGGCCCTGGACGAGCGCGCGGCGGAGTTCCTGCGGCTCAAGGTCGAGGGAGTCCGGGAGTGCGCGGAGCTGCTCGTCGTGGCGCTGCGCGAGGGCCGCGAGCCGCACGTGTTCGGCCGGCGCACCATGCCCCACATGGACCTCGCGTCGGTCGCCTGCGCGATCCAGAACCTGTGGCTCGCCGCCCGTGCCGAGGGTCTCGGCATGGGGTGGGTCTCGCTGTTCGAGCCCGACGCCCTGGCGGAGCTGGTCGGCATGCCCGCCGGGGCCGAGCCGGTGGCGGTGCTGTGCCTCGGTCCGGTGCCCGCGTTCCCCGACCGCCCGGCGCTCGAGCTCGACGGATGGACCACCGCGCGACCTCTCGCCGACTTCGTCACCGAGGACGGTTGGTAAGGTCACCGCCGCCAGTCGACCCCCGCGAGGGGGCAGGGAACCCGGTGGGAGTCCGGGACTGACGCGCAGCGGTGTGGGCGACGGGCGGGGCACGCAGCCACTGGAGGGCCCTCCGGGAAGGCGCTCCGCTCGGACGACCCCGAGTCCGAAGACCTGCTGGCACCGGGCGGCAGCCGCCACCCGGTCGAGGACGACGGGCTTCGCGAACGGGCCCGCTGACCAGCGAGGACCCGCATGACCACGCGCACCCGCACCGACCTGTGTCCCGGCGTCTCCCGTCCCTGGCCCGCCGAGGACGGCGGGCTGGTGCGCCTGCGCCTCGTGGGCGGGGCCGTGACCGTCGGGCAGCTGCGTGCACTGGCGGCGGTCTCCGCGACGTACGGCGACGGGGACCTCCACCTGACCCGCCGCGCCAACGTGCAGGTGCGGGCGCTGCCGCTGGTCGGCGACGTGCTGCCCGCCGACGTGGTGGCTGCGCTCGCGGCGACCGGGCTGCTGCCCTCGCCCAGCCACGAGCTGGTCCGCAACATCCTGGTCTCGCCCCTCACCGGGCTCGTCGGTGGACGCGCCGACCTCCGCGGGGTGGCGGCCGACCTCGACGCCGCCGTCCGCGCCGACGCCGACCTCGCCGACCTCTCGGCGCGCTTCCTCTTCGTGCTCGACGACGGCCGGGGGGACGTGCTCACCCGCGGCGCCGACGTCGGCCTCGTGGCCCTCGGGGGCGACACCGTCCAGCTGCGCTGGGGCACGACCTGGGGCCCGGTGGTTCCCGTCGGCGACGCGGTGCCCGCGATGGTCCGGGTGGCCCACGCGTTCCGCGCCGCGCGCGCCGCGCTCGACCTCGGCGCCGAGGCGCCGTGGCACGTCGACGAGCTGCCCGCGGCCCTCGTCGTGCCGGGGCTCCCGGCATCCCCGCCCGACCCGCGGCTCCCGGCGGCGACGGAACCGCCGGCGTACGGCGAGCTCGACACCCCCGCCGGTCTCCACCGGCACGTCGAGGTGCCCGACGGGCGCCTCGAGCCGGGCACCCTCGCGATCCTGCTCGACGGCCTGGCCGACGACGCCCGCGTCGTCGTGACGCCGTGGCGCTCGCTGCTCCTGCCCGGCGCGGGCGCGCCCGTCGTGCCGGACGCGGACGAGCCCGAGGAGCCGGTGCGGCCCACGCGTCGCTATCCCTACGAGGGCGACGGGCAGGCGATCTACGTCGACTCGTTCGCCACGATCCGCGCCGAGGCCGACCTGTCCCACGTGCCGTCCGACGCCGAGCGCGTCGTCGTGCGCATGGTGCACGGCACGGGCCAGACCGACCTCGCCCCGATGGTCGTGGTCTCCCCCGACCTCGTCGGGTCCGCCCGCCGCGCCCTCGCCGCCGGCGCGCCCATCGTCGCGGACGCCCACATGGTCGCCTCCGGCGTCACCCGTCGCCGCCTGCCGGCCGACAACGAGGTGCTGTGCGCGCTGCACGACCCGCGGGTGCCGGGCCTGGCCCGTGCCTGGGGGACGACGCGCTCGGCTGCCGCGCTCTCCGTGCTCGCCGACCGCATCCCGGGCTCCGTCGTCGCGATCGGCAACGCACCGACGGCGCTGTTCCACCTGCTGGAGATGCTGGCCGACGGCTGCGCTCCCCCGGCCGCGATCGTCGGCTGCCCCGTCGGCTTCATCGGCGCGGCGGAGTCGAAGGAGGCGCTGGCGGAGTACGCCGCGGCCCACGGCATCCCGTTCCTCACCGTCCACGGCCGGCGCGGTGGCTCCGCGATGACCGCGTCGGCCCTCAACGCGATCGCCCAGGAGGCGGAGTGAGCACCCCGGCCCCCACCCCCGGTCGCTTCTACGGCGTCGGCGTCGGTCCCGGCGACCCCGAGCTGGTCACCCTCAAGGCCGCCCGGCTCATCGGCGCGGCCGACGTCGTCGCCTTCCACGCGGGCCGCGGCAAGCAGTCCAACGCGCGGCGCATCGCCGCGGGGCTGATCCCGCCGACCGCCGTCGAGGAGGAGCTCGTCTACCCGGTGACGACGGGCGGCACCGACCACCCGGGCGGGTACGCCGGGGCGATGGCCGACTTCTACCTGGAGTCGGCCGCGCGCCTGGCCGCCCACCTCGAGGCCGGTCGCGACGTCGTGCTCCTCGCCGAGGGCGACCCGATGTTCTACGGGTCGTACATGTACATGCACGACGCCCTGTCGGAGCGCTTCGAGACCGAGGTCGTCGCCGGCGTGCCGGCCTTCGCCGCCGCCACGGCGACGATCGCCTCGCCCCTGGTGCGGCAGACCGACGTGCTGACGATCCTCCCAGGCACGCTGCCCGAGACGGAGCTCGCGCGGCGCCTGGCCGACACCGACGGGGCGATCATCATGAAGCTCGGTCGGCGCTTCCCCACGGTGCGGCGGGCGCTGGCGACGGCGGGGCGGCTGGAGCACGCGGTCTACGTCGAGCGGGCCTCGATGGACACCGAGCGCCACCTCCGGGTCGCGGACGTCGACCCCGACAGCGTGCCGTACTTCTCGCTCATCGTCGTCGCGGGCGACTCCCTGCAGGGGGTCGGACGGCGCACGGGCGAGGCGGCGACGGCCTCGCCGTCGGCGGAGGCGGTCCCGGTGGACGCTCCCGCCGAGATCGTCGTCGTCGGCCTCGGTCCCGGCCCCGCGCACTGGCTGACGCCCGAGGCCTCCGCGGTGCTCGCCGAGGTGGACCACGTGGTCGGGTACGCGCCGTACGTCAAGCGGGTCCCCCACCGCGAGGGCCTCACCCGGCACGCGAGCGGCAACACCGTCGAGGTCGACCGCGGCCGGCTCGCGCTGGACCTGGCGCGCCGCGGCGAGCGCGTCGCCGTCGTCTCGGGCGGGGACGCCGGGGTCTTCGGCATGGCGACCGCCGTGCTCGAGGCGCAGGTCGCGGCGGCGGCCGAGGACGCGACGTACGCCGCGGTGCCCGTCCGCGTCGTCCCGGGGGTCTCGGCGGTGCAGGCCGTGGCGGCCCGCGCGGGGGCGCCGATCGGCGGAGACTTCGCCGTCGTCAGCCTGTCGGACCGGCTGAAGCCGTGGGAGGTGCTGGAGCGGCGCCTGCGCGCGGTCGCGGAGGCGGACCTGGTGCTCGGGATCTACAACCCGCGCTCGGCCAGCCGTCCCGACCAGCTGGGCGACGCGCTCAAGGTGCTGCTCGAGGTGCGCGACGCCGCCACCGTCGTCGTCGTCGGCCGCGACGTCGGCCGCGACGAGGAGGAGCTGCGCGTGACGACGCTCGGCGAGCTCGACCCGACGACCGTCGACATGAAGTGCCTGCTCATCGTCGGAGCGACGTCGACCCGGGTCGACCACGGCCGCGTCTGGACGCCGCGGACGGTGGGCTGAGCCGGTCCGGCCTCAGCGGATGCCCCACGACTCCTCGAACGTCGGGGCGTCGAGGTGGTGCAGGTGGTCGTGGACGTGCTGCAGCAGCCGCTCCGCCTCGGGGTCGGCGCCGGCGTCCATCCGCAGCGCCTCGCTGCCGTCGTCGCGGCGTCGCACGACGATGTCGCCGCGGCTCTGCAGGGGCGTCTCGCCGAGCAGGCCGCCGAGGACCGCGTAGAGGACGAAGCCCAGGCGGTAGCGCCACGAGCGGCGCACCGCGACGAGCTCGAGGGTGTAGACGTCAGCGGCCAGCACCGGCGTTCCCGAGGACATGCGCGGCAGCGTAGTGGGCGTGCCCGTCGCTCAGGCGTCTCGCGTCGGGTCGAGGACCGCAACGCCGAAGCGCGTGAACCCGCGGTCAGCCGTCACCATCGTCGCCCCCACCTCGAGCGCGATCGCGGCGAGATAGGCGTCGGGGACGTCGTTGCCACGGAGCCGGTGGGTCGAGACGAGGTCGGCGAAGATCGTCCAGTGCCGCGGACCGGGTCTCACGACGGACACCGCAGGTGAGCCGAGCAGCGCGTCGGCGAACTCGGCCGCGTGGGCGGGCGCGGACGGGGAGACGAAGACGCGGGGGTTGGTGACGATGCGGACCATCGACGCGAGGACCTGCTCGGCGACGCCGACTGCTTCGTGGCCACGGAGCGCGCCGTCCAGCCAGCGTCGCATGGCGCGGGCATGGGGGCTGTCGTCGTTGCGCTGAGCGCCGACGACGACGTTGACGTCAAGAAAGAGCATGGCGGTCGTCGTCGTGGAGGAGCGTCGCCATGACCTCGCGGTCGTACAGGTCCACGCCCGGCTGCAGTCCTCCCTCGTAGTCGAAGTCAGGCAGGACGGTGGTCTCCTGCGTGGCGCCGTCCTCGGAGAGGTGGCGACGCAGAGCCTCCTCGAGCACGGACCCGATCGTGCGGTGCGAGCGGGCCGCCAGCTCCTTCGCCCGACCCAGCAGCTCGGCGTCGATGTTCACCGTCGTGCGCATGCCGTGCATCATAACATCACGCACCTGTCATCACGGTGCGCGCTCAGCGGACGCGGCCACCGACCAGACGAACGCCCGCCCGCGCCACCGAGGGGGTGGCGGGGGCGGGCGCTGGGTGACGCCGGGTGACGCCGGGTGACGGCGGACGCCGTCGGGCGTCGTCAGGCGTCGTCAGGCCGGCGAGGTCAGGCGACCTCGACCTCGGTGACGACGTCGACGTTGCCCTTGGTGGCGTGGGTGTAGGGGCAGATCGAGTGGCCGACCTCGACCGCCTTCTCCGCGTCCTCCTGCGAGACGCCGCCGCCGAACTCGGCGATGAGCTTCACCGCCAGGCCGAAGCCGTTGTCCTCACGCGGGCCGATGCCGACCTCGGCGGTGATGGCGACGTCCTGGAGCTCGATGCCGTGCTGCTTGGCGCCGGCCTTGAGCGCGCCGAGGAAGCACGCGGCGTAGCCCGTCGCGAAGAGCTGCTCGGGGTTGGTGCCGCCGCCCGCGCCGCCCATCTCCTTCGGCACGACGAGCTCGACGTCGATCTGGCCGTCCGAGGTGCGCGCGTGGCCGTTGCGGCCGTCGCCGGTGGCCGTGGCAGAAGCGGTGTACGCGATCGAGGTGGGCATCGCGATCTCCTTCCGGGAGAGGTAGAGTGACTAGTACGTCTACATCAGGTTGACAGGTCCGGGCCCCAGACACAAGCCCCGGTTCGAGGAAGGACGAGATCGATGGAGGACACGGCGACGACGACGGTGCGACCCAGCGCCGTCCGGCAGCGGATCCTCGGCGCCGCGCGTCGCCGCTTCTACCGCGACGGCATCCGCACGGTGAGCGCCGACCGGCTCATCGCGGACGCCGAGGTCTCGAAGATGACCTTCTACCGGCACTTCCGGAGCAAGGACGACCTCGTGGTCGCCTACCTCAACGAGGTCGTCGCGGAGGAGCGCGCCGCCCTGGCGGAGGCGCACCGCACCCACCCGGACGACCCCGCACAGGTCCTGCGGGCCTACGCGCGCCGGGTGGGCGCCCTCACCTGCACGGAGGGCTTCCGCGGGTGCGCGTTCCTCAACGCCGCCGCGGAGTACGCCGACCCCGCCCATCCGGTGCGCACCGTGGTCGCGACCCACCGCGCGTGGCTGCGGGGCGAGCTGGCCCGGATCCTCACCGACCTGGGCGTGACGCCGGCGCGGGTGGACGAGGCGGCCGTGCAGCTGCAGATGCTGCGCGACGGCGCGATGGTGGCCGGCACGCTGGACACGGAGCCCGTGCGCGTCGCCCAGCGGCTGGTGGACGCGGGCGCGTCGGTCGTCCGCGACGCGCTGCGGGACTGACCAGGTCCCTCAGGCCCCACCCGCGGACGCCGGCCGCGCCGTCGCGCGGTTCGCGAGCACGGCCCCCATGTTGTCCTGGGCCCAGGCGCGCAGCGACCGCGTCAGCCCGTGGAGGGAGGACCCGAGGTCCGTGAGGGCGTAGCTGACGGTCACGGGCACGGTCGCGACCACCGTCCTCGTCACGAGACCGTCCTCCTCGAGGGCCCGGAGCGTCTGCGTCAGCATCTTGGGGCTGACCCCGGCGATGCGGCGCGCGAGCTCGGAGTAGCGCAACGTGCGCGGCGCCCCGTCCTCACCCCCCTCCCCCAGGGCGCACAGCACGAGCACCACCCACTTGTCGGAGATGCGGTCGAGCAGCTGGCGGCTCGGGCAGGCGGCGAAGAACGCGTTGTAGGCCGCCTTCTCCTCCGCACGACGTTGCGCTGCGGTCCTCGTCATCGCTGCCTCCTCGTCCCTGTCTGGTCCCCCGTGGTGACCAACGCACTTCCAGGTGCCTACTTCCCAACAGAGAGCACCGCTCCCAGCATGGAGCACGGCGGTCGCGACCGCCAGCCCGTCCCCGCGAGAGATTGGAGCAGCACCATGACCACCGCCCCCACCCCGCCCGGCGGCACCTGGACCCTGGGCGACACCCGGGTCACCCGCTTCGGCTACGGCGCCATGCAGCTCGCCGGGCCCGGCGTCATGGGTCCGCCGGCCGACCGCGACGGCGCGCTCGCCGTGCTGCGCGCTGCGGTCGACGCCGGCATCACCCACATCGACACGAGCGACGCCTACGGACCGGGCGTGACCAACGCCCTGATCCGCGAGGCCCTGCACCCCTACGGCCCCGACCTGCTCATCGCCACCAAGGTCGGCGCCCACCGCGACGCGTCGGGCGGCTGGCCCACCGCACGCCGGCCCGAGGACATCCGTCGGCAGGTCGAGGCCAACCTCGAGGGCCTCGGCGTCGACACGTTGGGGCTGGTCAACCTGCGGATGGGGGACGCCACCGGGCCGCAGGCCGAGCCACTCGGCGAGGCGTTCGAGGCGCTGGCCGGCCTGCAGCAGGAGGGCCTGGTCCGCCACCTCGGCGTCTCGAACGTGACGGCGGACCAGGTCGACGAGGCGCGCCGCATCGCCCCCGTGGTGTGCGTGCAGAACCTCTACAACCTCGCGCACCGGTACGACGACGCGCTCGTCGACCGGCTCGCGGAGGACGGCATCGCCTACGTGCCGTTCTTCCCGCTCGGGGGGTTCAGCCCGCTGCAGTCGACCGCGCTCGCCCGGGTGGCGGCGCGTCTCGGCCGGACGCCCATGGCGGTGGCGCTGGCCTGGCTCCTCCAGCGCTCCCCTAACATCCTGCTCATCCCGGGGACCTCGTCGGTCGCGCACCTGCACGAGAACCTCGCGGGGGCGGCCGTCGCCCTCACGCCCGCAGACGTCGCCGAGCTCGACGACATCGGCGGTGCCGCTACGCCCCCGGTCCCGTCCGCTTGAGCGACCGGTCGCGCTCCGCGTCGTAGAGGTACGACTCCCCCGCGCCCGTCGCCGTCGGCCCGGCGAGCGCACGCCCGACGAGGATGACGGCAGCCTGACGCAGGCCCGCCGCCTCGACCGCGTCGGCGATGTCGCCGAGCGTGCCGGTGAGCACCTGCTCCCCCGGCTGCGAGGCGCGGTAGACCACCGCGACGGGACAGTCCGCGCCGTACGACGCGCTCAGGTCCGCCGCCAGCGCGCGGGTGCGCGTCACCGCGAGGTGGAGGACGAGCGTGGCGCCGGTCGCCGCGAAGGCCTCCAGCCGCTCGCCGTCGGGCATGGCCGTCGACCGCGCCTGCGTGCGGGTCAGCACGACGGACTGGGCGACGAGGGGCACCGTCAGCTCGCGCCCGACGCGGGCGGCGGCGGCGGCGTACGCCGGGACCCCGGGCGTCACGTCCCACGCCACGCCCGCCGCGTCGAGCCGTCGGGTCTGCTCGAAGAGCGCCGAGTAGAGCGACGGGTCGCCGGAGGTCAGGCGCACGACGTCCGCGCCGTCGCGGTCGGCCTCCACGAGCGCGGTGGTGATGGCGTCGAGGTCGAGGTCCTGGGTGTCGACGAGGCGCGCGCCCGCGCGGCAGTGGCCGAGCACGGCGGCGTCGAGGTAGGTGCCCGGGTAGAGCACGACGTCCGCCGCCTCCAGCATCCGCGCGGCGCGGAGCGTGAGGAGGTCGGCCGCGCCGGGCCCGGCGCCGACGAAGTGGACGGTCACGAGGACTCCTCCCGGGTCGTGGTCCAGGCCCACTGGGTCACGGCGCGGGCGGGGGTGAAGCCGCGGAACGAGCCGATGGGGGTGGCGGTCTCGACGCTGGTGCGGGTCAGCTCGCCCCCGAGCGCGCCGTACCACCGGGCGAGGAGCGCCTCGGTCTCCACCGTCACGCCGTGGACGACGAGCCTCCCGCCCGGTCGCAGGGCCGCCACGCACGCCTCCAGCACGCCGGGACGGGTGGCACCGCCGCCGACGAAGACCGCATCGGGTGCCGGCAGGTCGACGAGGGCGTCGGGGGCACGGCCGGTGACGACGCGGAGGTCGGGCACGCCGAGGCGGCCCGCGTTGCGCCGCACCCGGGCGGCGCGGGTGGGGTCCGACTCGACGGCGACCGTGCGACAGGTGGGGTGGGCCCGCATCCACTCGATGCCCACGCTGCCGGCGCCGGCACCGACGTCCCAGAGCAGGCCCCCCGGCGCGGGGGCCAGGCGAGCGAGCGCCGCGGCTCGCAGGTCGCGCTTGGTGAGCTGGCCGTCGTTCTCGAACGCCTCGTCGGGCAGGCCGGGCGCCCAGCTCACGACGGCTCCCTCGCCGTCGGCCCGGGCCTCGACGGCGACCACGGTGAGGGCCGGGAACGCCGGCGGATCGTCGGCCCACGCCGCGGCCGTGGCCTCGAGCCGCGACTCGTCGTCGGCCCCGAGGTCACCGAGCACCGTCATCCGCGACGGGCCCCAGCCGCTCATCGTCAGCAGGGCGGCGAGGTCCGCGGGCGTGCCCGCGTCCGACGACAGCACCACGACACGACGGCCGGGGGCCAGCTCCCGCAGCACACGGCGTACGTCGCGGGCGACGGCGCTCACGACGACGGTGCTCTCGGTGGCCCAGCCGAGCCGGGCGTGCGCGAGGGCGACGGAGGACACGGCGGGCTCGATCCGCACCGCGTCGGCGCCGAGGTGGTCGACCAGCGTCGTACCGATCCCGGAGACGAGCGGGTCGCCGGAGGCGAGCGCGACGACACGCCGACCGGCGTGCTCGTCGAGGAGCCCGGGCAGCCCGGCGCGCAGGGGCCGTGGCCACGCCGCGCGCACCTGGCCGGCGACCGGCGGCACGAGCGCGAGGTGTCGCTCCCCGCCCAGCAGGACCTCGGCGGACGCGACGAGCGAGCGCAGCCGCTCGGGCACGCCGGGCCAGCCGTCGGCACCGACCCCGACGACGGTGACGACGGGACGGGAGTGGTTCACGGTGCTGAAGGCTAGGCCAACGACGGGCTAGGGTCGCGAGCACCACCGTCCCCGACGACGCAACGGAGGCCTCGTGCCTGCTCTCGGACCACGCTCGCTCCGCATCCTGGGGACGGGCGCCGCCCTGCCGGCCGACGCGGTGACCAGTGCCGAGCTCGACGACCGTCTCGGCCTCGCGCCGGGAACGGTGGAGTCGACGACGGGCGTGCGGGTGAGGTACGTCGAGAAGGGCTCGGCCGCCGCCCTCGGCGCGCGGGCGGCCCGGCAGGCGCTGGCCGCCGCGGAGCTGACGCTCGACGACATCGACCTCGTGGTGGCAGCCAGCGGCACGCCCGACCAGCCGCTGCCGTACAACGCGGCGCTGCTGCACGAGGAGCTCGCTCCCCCGCGGCCCCTGCCCTCGTTCGACATCGGCGCCAGCTGCCTCAGCTTCCTCACCGCCGTCGACCTCGTCGCGACGCTCGTCGACGCCGGGCGCTACGAGCGGGTGCTCGTCGTCTCCAGCGACCTCGCCTCCGCCGGGCTCGACTTCGCCGACCTGGGCGCGTCGGGCATCTTCGGCGACGGTGCCGCGGCAGCCGTGCTCGGCCCGGCCGGCGCCACCGGCTCGGCCGTGCTGGCCGCCGGGTTCGAGACCCACAGCTCCGGCGCGCACGCCTGCGAGATCAAGGGCGGCGGCTCGCGCTTCGCCCCCGACCGGGTGGCGGGCGAGGGCGACTACGCCGACTGGTGCCGCTTCCGCATGGACGGCGGCGCGGCGCTGCGCCTCGCCGTACGGCACCTGCCGCCGCTCGTCGCGCGCCTCACGGCCGAGGCGGGCGTGGCCGTCGCGGACACCGTCGTCGTGCCCCACCAGGCCAGCCACCTCGGGCTCGCGTGGCTGCGCCAGGCCCTCGCGCTGGGCGAGGACCAGCTCGTCGACGTCTACGCCGAGCACGGCAACCAGGTCGGGGCCTCCCTGCCGTTCGCCCTGCACACCGCGGTCGCGACGGGGCGGCTTCAGCGCGGCGACCACGCGCTGCTGCTGGGCACGGGCGCCGGGATCAGCATGGGCGGCGTGCTGCTGTGCTACTGACGGACCTGCTCGCCGGCCAGCCGCGGGTCGAGCTGCACCTCCTGCGCGTCGGGCACTGCCGCCAGCTCGACGCGCTCGCGCACCGCGACGGGCGCCGGCGGATGATCGAGTTCCCGTCCTACGCGGCCCTCATCCGTCACGTGGACTGCCCGGAGCTGGGGTGGACCCTCGTCGACACCGGCTACGCATCGCACTTCCGCACTGCGACGGCGCGGCTCCCCGAGAAGCTGTACGGCGCGCTCCTGCCCGTCACGCTGCCGCCCGAGGAGGAGCTCCCCGGCCAGCTCGCCGCCCGCGGGATCGACCCCGGCGACGTCCGCCGGGTCGTCGTGACCCACTTCCACGGCGACCACGTGGCCGGCCTCCGCGACTATCCCGCCGCGCGCATCCACTGCGGGGCGGCCGGCTTCCGGCAGGTGCGGTCCCTCTCGCGACTGGCGGCGACCCGGCACGGCCTGCTGCCCGGGCTCCTGCCCGACGACGCCGACTCCCGCGTCGCGACGGTCGAGTCGGCGACGCCGCTGCTGCTCGAGGGCGCCGCGACCCTGCGCGGCTGGGACCTCCTCGGCGACCGCAGCCTCGTCGCGGTCGACCTGCCCGGCCACATGCCGGGGCACGTCGGGGTGCTCCTGACGGCGCAGGACGGCTCCCCGGTGCTGCTGGCGGGCGACGCCGCGTGGTCCACCCGCGCCGTGGTCGAGGACGTGCCGCCGTCGCGGCTCGCGGGCGTCGCGTTCGACGACTGGACCGCCGCGCTCGGCACGCTCGGCGACCTGCACCGGCTGCACCGCGCCCACGCCGACGCCGGGCTGCTGGTGCTCCCGGCGCACTGCGCGGACGGGTACGCCGCGTGGCAGGCCCGCGCCGACGGGAGCGCCGGCTAGGTGGGGGCGTCGCCGACGACCCTCGCCGCCCTGGCGCGCGAGCGCTGGTGGCTGCCCCGCCACCACGACGCGGCCCGGGCGCGCGGCCTGGAGACCTTCCTGCGACGCGACCTGCCCCGGGCGGCGTTCTACCGGGACCGGGCGGGTCGGCCGCTCGCCGACCTGCCCGTGGTCACCAAGGCCGACGTGCTCGCCGACTTCGCGGCGTTCAACCGGTACGGGATCACCCTGGACGAGGCCCTCTCCGTGGCCGAGGCCGCCGAGCGCTCGCGCGACTTCGCCCCGACCCTGCCGCACGACGTCACCGTGGGGCTGTCCTCGGGGACCTCCGGCACGCGCGGGGTCTTCCTCGTCTCCCCGGCCGAGCGGAAGCTGTGGGCGGGCATCCTCATGGGGCAGGTCCTCGCGCCGGCCTCCCTGCGCGCGATCGCGCGGCGCCCGCTGCGGGTGGCGCTGTTCCTGCGGGCGGACTCGAACCTCTACCAGACCCTCGCCAGCCGCAGGGTCCACTTCTCCTGGCACGACCTGCGCGCGCCACTGGAGGAGCACCTGCCGCGCCTCGTCGGCGTCGACGTGCTCGTCGCGCCGGCCAGCGTGCTGCGGGCGATCGCCGAGCGGACGGGCCCGACCGAGGGCGTCGCGCCCCTGCAGGTCGTCTCCGTCGCCGAGACGCTCGACCCGCAGGACGAGGCCGTCGTGCGCGCGACCTTCGGACGGCCGGTCGAGCAGATCTACCAGGCGACGGAGGGCCTGCTGGCCACGAGCTGCGGTGCCGGCCGGCTCCACCTCAACGAGGGACACGTGCACGTCGAGCCGGAGTGGCTCGACCACCGGCTGTTCCACCCGGTCGTCACCGACTTCACGCGCACGACGCAGCTCGTGGTGCGTCACCGCCTCGACGACGTGCTCGTGGCCGCACCCGGGCCCTGCTCGTGCGGCCGCCCGGGACGCACGATCAGCGAGGTGCTCGGCCGGGCTGACGACGTGCTCTCGCTCCGCGCGGCCGACGGGTCCGACGGGGCCGGGCGCAGCGACGTACCGGTGCATCCGGACGTGCTGCGGCACGCGCTCGCCCTGGCGGGCGACCTCGGCGACCACCGGGTGGAGCAGCACGGACGGCAGTGGCGGGTGGCGCTCGGGCGGCCGGAGCGGCTGCCGGCGGTGGCGGCCGAGGTCGGACGGCTCGCGGAGCGGCTCGGTGCTCGGCCACCGGAGGTCGTGGCGATGCCGTGGCCGACCGAGGACCCGACGGCGAAGCGGCGACGGATCAGGCGTGTGAGCGAGGGGGACGGATGAGGATCGTGGTGACCGGGGCCTCGGGCTTCGTCGGCCGACGGCTGGTGGAGCTCGCTCGCGCGGCGGGGCACGACGTGGTCGGGATCGGCCGACGCCGGCTCGACGCGGAGGGCTACCTGAGCGTCGACCTCGGACGCGCCCACGGCGAGGAGCCTCCGCCCCTGCCGTGGCGGCCGGAGGCCGTGGTGCACTGCGCGGCGCGGGCCACGCCGTACGCCCGCCGTCGGGAGTTCGAGGCCGACAACATCACCGCGACCCGCACGGTCGTCGACTGGTGCGCCCGCTCCTGGGGGCGTCCTCGGCTCGTGCACGTGTCGTCGAGCTCGGTGCTCTACCACGACGGCGACCAGCTGGACCTCACCGAGGAGTCCCCGGTCGGTCCGCCCTTCGCGAACGACTACGCGCGCACGAAGGCGGCGTCGGAGGAGGTCGTGGCGGAGTACGAGGGGTCGTGGGTGGTTGCCCGCCCCCGCGCGGTCTTCGGGCCGGGCGACACGGTGCTGTTCCCCCGCATCCTCGCGGCGGCGAAGGCCGGGCGGCTGCCGCTGCTGACCGGCCGCGCGACCCCCGCGGTCGGTGACGTGATCTACGTCGACAACCTCGCCGACTACCTCCTCCTGCTCGCCGAGCGCGACGACCTGGGGGGCGTCTACCACCTGACGAACGCGGAGCCGGTCGAGATACAGGCGGTGCTCACCGAGGTCGTCGAGCGGCTCGGGCTCGAGCCGCCGACGCGCCGCGTCAGCATCCGGTCCGCGATGCGCGCCGCCCGCGTGCTCGAGGCGCTCTGGAGGGTGGCGCGGCTTCCCGGCGAGCCCCCGATCACGCCGTACGGCGTCGGGGTGCTCACCTGGTCGAAGACGTTCGTGCCCGACAGGATGCTGCGTGACCTCGGCCCGCCGACGGTGTCGGTGGCCGAGGGCATCGAGGAGTTCGTCGCGTGGCAGCGCGCGGAGTGGGAACGGGAGGGCGCGTGAGGGTCGGGACGGCGGCGGCCGTCGGCTACGTCGCGCTCCAGGGCGGCAAGGCCGCGTGGGCCCTGCGGACGGCGCGCGTCGTGCCGGGACCGCGGGCGCCGCGGCCCGAGGAGACGGCCCGGGTCGTGGTGGCGCAGCCGATCCTGTCGGGCGACCCCGGGCTCGAGGACGCACTGCGGGACAACCTCCTGGCGCTCGAGGGCGTGCGGTTCGTCTGGCTCGTCGACGAGGACGACCCGGAGGGACGGGCCGTGGCGGAGCGGCTGGCGGCGCAGGCGGCGGCCTCGGTGCGTCCCGGCACCGCGCGCGTCGACGTAGTGACGTGCCCGGTCACGCCCGAGGGCACCAACCCCAAGCTCGCCAAGCTGCAGGTCGCGCTCGACGGGTGCGCCGACGACGAGGTGCTGCTCGCCCTCGACGACGACACCCGGCTGCCGGCCACCAGCCTCGGGGCGCTCCTCGACGGGCTCGAGCGGGCGACGATCGCGACGGGGCTGCCGGGCTACCTGCGCGGGGCGACGCCGTGGGCGGCCCTCGTCGACCAGTTCGTCGACGCCAACGCCGCGACGACCTACCTGACGCTGGCGCCGGTCACGATCAACGGGATGACGTGGGCGATGCGCGCCGGCGACCTGCGGGCGCTCGGCGGGTTCGCGCCCATCGCCCACGCGCTCACCGACGACCTCGCCCTGGCCCGGCTCGTGCTGGGCAGCGGCGGCTCGATCTGCCAGACGGCCGCGCCGCAGTGGATCACGACGACGGTCGACGGCCCGCGGCACTACGTGGCACTGATGCACCGCTGGATGCTGTTCGCCACGCTCCTGCTGCGCCGCCAGCCACCGTCGACGGCCGCGGCGATCACGGTGCTCCACGGGCTGCACCCGACGCTGCTGGCGATCGTGCTCGGTGACGCGGTGCGGCGTCGTCGGCCGCTCGCGGCGCTGGCGGTGCTCGCGGGGCGGGGGTTCCTGCTGCGCCGCCTCCAGCGGAGGATCCACGGACGGGTGCTCCACCGGCCCGTCGCGTCCGTCGTCGCCGAGCTCGTGCAGCCGCTCCACCTCGTGCACGGTGCGGTGCGGCCCACGATCCGGTGGCGCACGCGCACCTACCGGGTGCGCGCCGACGACGACTTCCGCGACGCATGACCTCGCCGTCCGCCTCGTCCGCGCTGCAGGTCCTGTTCTGCACGGGGCAGAGCGACCCGCGCAGCTGCGCGCTGTCGCCCGAGCAGCAGGCGTTCCTCGACGCGCTCGACCTGCCGGACGGGGTGGGGGTGCCGTTGAACTTCCCGTACGACGCGGGACTGGCGCCGCACCGCGCCGTACCGCTGTGGCTGGCGAGCCTGCGCCACCTGGTGCTGGCGGTGCGGATCCGGCTGCCGGGGTGGGCGTCTGCTCATCGGGCTCAGGTGGAGGCGCAGCTGCGGCAGGCGGACCGGACGCTGGTGCTCGCGGGGAGCATCGGGCTGGACCTGCTGGGTCGGCTGGACCTCCCCCGCGAGGTGCGGGAGCGCCTCGTGGTGGTGGCCTACGGGGCCGTTGCCACGAAGCCGCCCGGCTGCCGGACCGTGCGCGTGGCGAGCCGCCACGACTGGCTGGCGCGCTGGTGGGCCGCCGACGTCGAGGTGGAGGCGGGGCACCTCGACTACCTCGCGGCGCCGGAGCTGCTCGCCGTCTGCCGCGAAGTGGTGGCGGAGCTGCTGCCGCGCTCCGGGGGTGCACGGTGAGCGCGCGGGTGGACCTGGTCGCGCCACCCATGGCCGGACACCTGCACCCCGTGCTGGGCATCGCGGCGCGGCTCGTGCAGGAGCCGGACCTCGCGGTGCGGGTGCTGAGCACGGCGGCGGCGCTGCCGGCGATCGCCGGGACAGGAGCGGTCGCGGTCGAGCTCCTGGCCGGCGCGGACGCCGTGGTCGCGGAGGTCGTCGACCCGCCGTACCGCGTCGGGAGCGACCCCCGCCTCCTCGTCCGCCAGCTGCGGGCGACGGCCGCGTTGCAGGTGCGGCTCGCGGCCGAGCTGCGGGAGGTGTGGCGCGACGACCCGCCCGACCTCGTGCTCGCCGATTTCACGATGGCCGCGGTCGGGCCGACCGCGGACGCCCTCGGACTGCCGTGGTGGACCACGCACCCCTCCCCCTGCGCGATCGAGGCGCGGAGCGGCCCGCCGTCGTACGTCGGCGGGTGGCGCCCCGGGCGCGGACCGCTCGGCCTTCTGCGGGACGCGGGTGGCCGGCGGTTCGTGCGGGGGTTCAAGTCGGTGGCGCCACGGCTGGCCGGGGCGCGGCTCGACGACGTGGGCCTGTCGTCGTTGTACCGGGCGGACGGGTCGGAGGCCATCTACTCCACCGAGCGGATCCTGGCGCTGGTGCCGGCGGCGATCGAGTACCCGCGGGCGCTACCTGCTGCCGTGCGCTACGTGGGGCCGGTGCTGTTCACGCCGCCGTCCTCGGTCCGTCGTCCCGGGTTGGCGCCGGGCCGGCGGCACGTCCTCGTCACCGCCGGGACGCACGTGGCGTGGCACCGGGAGGCGTTGGTGGCGGCGGCTGCGCGGGCGGCGTCGGTGCTGGCCCCGCGAGGGGTGGAGCTGCACCTCAGCCTGGGGCGGGCGGGGGCGGCGCTCCCGTCCGGGATGTCGGTGCCCGACGGGCTGGTCGTGCACGACCTCGTCGACTACGCGCGGGACCTCGCGCGCTTCGACGCGGTCGTCCACCACGGCGGCTCCGGGGTGCTCGGCCACACCCTGGCCGCCGGGCTGCCGGCGGTCGTGTGGCCGGTGGACTACGACCAGCCGGACCACGCCGTGCGGCTCGTCGACGCGGGCGTGGCGGTGCGGCTCGAGCGGCCCGAGGGCCTGGCCGAGGCCGTGCTGCGGGTGCTGGCGGAGCCGGGGTTCCGGGACGCCGCGCAGGCGATCGCCGCCGACATCGCCGCGCGCCCCGCGATCGAGACCATCACCGCCGCCGTGCGCACGCGGTTGGGGGTGTGAGGGCGTCGAGTTGGGTTGGACGGCGCGGCGGGCGCGTCGAGTTTGGTCGGACCGTTTCACCAAACTCGACGCGAGAACCGGTCATCCACAGATCACCACCAAGAGGTGGTGATCGCACGTCTGTTCGACTAGAGTCAGAGGCATGGATCGGGGGACCCAGACGACGGCGACCGCGTTGATCGACGCGCTCCGCGAGCGCACTGTTGCCGCTCGTGTGGCGGAGGCGGCTGCGTTCGTCGCGGTGGGCGATTGGGCGGCTGCGCACACCTCGGATGCGGTGGTCGGGGATCCGATCACGGTGCTGGGTGAGTGGCACGGAGCCGAGCACGCCGAGGCGTTGGCGGGCGATCAGTTCCTCGAGCTGGGTGGTCCTGGTTCGCCGGTGGTGGCGGAGTTCTGCATCGGTGAGGTCGCGGCCGCCCGTGGGTGTTCGTTCGATGCTGCGCGGCGGCTGGTGGGGGATGCGGTCGAGCTGCGCTGGCGGCTGCCGCGGGTGCATGCGCGGGTCGCGGCGGGTGAGGTCGATGTGTGGCGGGGCCGGCGGATCGCGCAGGCCACGCGAACGCTGACGTTCGAGGGCGCGGGGTTCGTCGACCGGCACGTCGCGTACGTCGCGGGCAAGGCCACCGGTCCCGAGGTCGACCGGCTGGTGGCCGAGGCGGCAGCTCGGTTCGACCCCGAGACCACCGAAGCCGAACGCCACGCGGCTGACGGCGACCGCTACCTGGCGATCGACCTCGGCGACCTGGCCTACGCCGACCCGCTGACCGGGACCCTGCGCGGCACCGTGAACGTCCACGGCTCCCTCGACCTCGCCGACGCGCTCGACCTCGAACGGACCGTCGCCCACATCGCGCGTCAACTGGGTGAACTGGGGTGCGACCCGAACCTCGACGTACGCCGCTCCATCGCCCTGGGCGAGATCGCCCGACGGTGCGACGGGGTCGCGACGTTGGAGTTCGACGCCGGCGAGCCGGCCACTCCGACGCGAACGCGCCGCGAGGTGGTGCTGTTCGTCCACCTCGACCGAGCCGCCATCACGGGTGTCACGACCGGCGCCGGCCCCGGCATCGACGCCTGCACCGGCATGACGGGCATCGACCTCGCCCGGCTCGACACCCCGGGCGCGCCTCGGGGGGCCGTGACGGTCGAGCAGGTCCGGGCCTGGTGCGGATCGCCCGACACCCGCGTGACGGTCAAGCCGATCATCGACCTCAACCACGACGACGCCGTCGATGGCTACACCCCACCCGCCCGCATCGCCGAGCACGTCCGTGCGCGTTGGCCCAGGTGCGTCTTCCCCTACTGCACCCGCTCCTCGCGGACCGCCGACCTCGACCACTGCGACGCCTACGAACAAGACGGCCCACCCGGCCAGACCTCGACGCGGAACCTGTTCCCTCTCTGCCGACGCCACCACCGCATGAAGACCCACCGCGAGATGATCACCGGCAACAGATGGACCTACCGCCCCACCGACCCCACCCAGAACGAACCACCAAACGCCCTCCTCTGGACCAGCCCCCTGGGCCTGCGCTACCTCGTCGACCGCGACGGCACCCACCCCTGGCCCGACGACCCGGAACCCGGCTGACAGCAGGCATCAACCATCCCGCCGCCCGCCCACACACCCGTGGCCGGGCGGCGCAGCATGCCCCCACCACGCATGCAGCAGAGGTCAGACCGCGGGCGGCCGCCCCAACAACACCGGTACGACCTGGTGCTCGAGCAGCGGTGCCAGCGGCAGGTCCGCAGGCAGGTCCTCGGGGTCCACCCACCGCACCTCGGCGATCTCGGCGCACGCAACGGGCTCCCCCAGTGCGCGGGCGGTGAACACGGTCGACTCGAGCGTCGCCCCCGGCTCGTTGGCGGCTGCACCGCGGAACTCCCCGAGCAGCTCGACGTCAGCGAGCTCGACGCCGACCTCCTCGCGGATCTCCCGGATGGCGGCGTCACGCGCCGACTCACCGGGCTCCAGCTTGCCGCCGGGCAGCATGAACCGCGCCGTACCTTCCTTGCGCACACTCAGCAGCCGACCGCGGTCGTCGCGGAGGCAGACGGCCGCGACGACGAAGTGGAGGGTCTGCTCGGGCACGACCGGCAGGCTACCGGGCCTGGCCGCGCCCAGGAGGGTCGGTGCCCCGCACCACGACGACAGCACTGGCGGCCGCGACGGCCGCCCCGACGAGCGCGAGGAGGGCGGGCCACCACCACGCCCGCGAGGGGACCAGGGTGGCCGGGTCCTCGGGGTCCATCCATACGGTGACGGACCGGTCGGGGTCGCGTGCCAGGCAGGAGGCCCGTGGTGGCAGCAGTGAGACGGTCCGCTCGACGCCGTCCGGCGTCAGCACCCGCGCGGACGTCACGCACCCCGGCTCGCCCACCGTCACCCCGGTCAGGGGGACGTCGGCGCGGACGCGGTCCACGGCGTCCTGGCCGAACAGCACCGCGGCGGAGCCGAGGACCAACCCCATCGCCAGTGCGAGCAGCCGGACGACGACGCCGCGCGACGTACGCCCGCCCCTCTCGTCCACGCCGCAACGATGACAGAGCCACCTCGACCACCACGACCGCCGACGGACCGACCCGACTAGGGTGAAACCGATCGTGAGGTGCCCCGCGAGCGCGGTCCGGAGAGACAACCGGGACGCGCGGGGAGAATCTGGGAAGCCGGTGAGAGTCCGGCACAGGGCCCGCTGCGGTGACCGTCGCCTGCTCGCGCAGGACGGCGGAAGTCCGAAGACCGGCCTCGCGACGCATCCATCCGATGGCAGAGCGAGCGGGAGCCCCACATGCCACAGCACTATCCCTTCACGGCCGTCGTCGGCTCCGACGACATGACCCTCGCGCTGCTGTTGACGACGGTCAGTCCCGAGATCGGCGGCGTCCTCGTCCGCGGCGAGAAGGGCACGGCGAAGTCGACCGCGGTCCGCGCGCTCGCCGCCGTCCTGCCCCCGATCGACGTGGTGGCCGGCGACCGCTTCTCCTCGGACCCGACCGACCCGAGCCCCCTGTCGCCCGACGCCCCGTTCGCGCCCGACGCCGGCGTCGAGACCCGCCCTGTGCGGCTCGTCGAGCTGCCCGTCGGCGCCACCGAGGACCGCCTCCTCGGCTCCCTGCACCTGGAGAAGGCGCTGTCGGCGGGCGTGGCGGAGTACGAGCCCGGCCTCCTCGCCCGCGCCCACCGCGGCATCCTCTACGTCGACGAGGTCAACCTCCTCCACGACCACCTGGTCGACCTGCTGCTCGACGCCGCCGCGATGGGCCGCGCGACCGTCGAGCGCGACGGCGTCTCCGTCGTGCACGCCGCACGGTTCGTGCTCGTCGGCACCATGAACCCCGAGGAGGGCGAGCTCCGCCCCCAGCTCCTCGACCGCTTCGGCCTCACCGTGGAGGTCGCCGCGCCGCGGGAGCCCGCGCTGCGCACGGAGGTCGTACGGCGCCGCCTCGCCTTCGACGCGGACCCCGCCGCCTTCGCGGAGCGGTACGACGCGAGCGAGGCCGCCCTGCGTGACCGCATCGCCGCCGCCCAGGTGCTGGTGACCGAGGTGGCGCTGGGCGACGGTGCCCTGGCGAAGATCGCCGAGGTGTGCGCCGCGTTCGACGTCGACGGGCTGCGCGCCGACATCGTCACCGCGCGCACCGCCATCGCGCACGCCGCGTGGAACGGCCGCCGCCACGTGCTCCGCGAGGACATCCGGGCGGCCGCCCTGCTGGCGCTGCCGCACCGTCGCCGCCGCAACCCCTTCGACGCGCCCGGCATCGACGAGGAGCTGCTCGACCGCATCCTGGGCGACGACGAGCCCGACCCCGACCCCGAGCCCGAGCCCGAGCCACCCACCGAGCCCGAGCAGCCGCACCAGCCCGACCAGCCCGGCCCCGAGGACGGCCCGTCCGAGGGGGGACCGGAAACCCCGGGCGACACAGCCCCACCGCCCACCGACGGTGGCCCCTCGCGCGAGGCCCCGCAGGACACGAGCACCCCGGCGGAGGCCTCGGACAGCGCGGACAGCGCCGACCGCCCCGACAGCGGGACCACCCCGGGCAGCGCCGAGGTCACGATGGTGGGAGCGGGCGCGCCGTACCGTCCCCGTCTGCTCCGCGTCGCAGGCACCGGCGAGGGCGAGGCGGGGCGCCGCTCCCGGGCGATCACGTCCAACGGCCGCCGGATCGGCAGCACGCCGGGCACGGGCGCGGGCGGGATCGACCTGCCGGGCACCGTCCGCGCGGCGGCTCCCCACCAGCACGGCCGCGGCCGGCGGAGCGGCGCCCTCGTGCTGCGGCCCAGCGACCTGCGCGGCGCGGTGCGCGAGGGCCGGGAGTCGAACCTCGTGCTGTTCTGCGTCGACGCGTCCGGCTCGATGGCCGCGCGCAAGCGCATGCAGCAGGTGAAGACGGCGATCCTGTCGCTGCTGATGGACGCCTACCAGCGGCGCGACAAGGTCGGGTTGGTGACGTTCCGCGGGCTGGAGGCCGCGCTGGTCCTCCCGCCGACCGGCTCCGTCGAGGCGGCTGCCCGCCGGCTCGAGGACCTGCCCGCGGGCGGGCGCACCCCGCTCGCCGAGGGCCTCCTGGTCGCTGCGGACGTGCTCCGACGTGAGCGGATCCGCGACCCGCGCCGCCGTCCGCTGCTCGTGCTCGTGACCGACGGCCGCGCCACGGCGGGCGCCGACCCGGTGGCGCGCTCCCGCCAGGTCGCCGCCTGGCTGGCCGACCAGGGCATCGAGACGGTGGTGGTCGACTGCGAGGCCGGTCCGTTCCGCCTCGGGCTCGCCGCCCGCCTCGCGGTCGAGCTGCGCGCGACCCACCTGCCCGTCGACGAGGTCAGCGCAGAGGCCCTGGCGGGCGTCGCCCGCGCCGCCACGGCGGCGTCCGGAAGCGGCCAGCGGGGGGTGGCCTGATGCCGAAGGGTGTCCCGCTGACCGTCCCCGACGACGGCCTCACCACCGCGCAGCGCCGCAACCTGCCGCTGCTCATGGTCAACACCGGCGACGGCAAGGGGAAGTCGACGGCCGCGTTCGGGCTCGCCATGCGCGCCTGGAACCAGGGCTGGGACCTGGGGGTCTTCCAGTTCGTGAAGTCCGCCAAGTGGCGCATCGGCGAGCAGACGGTGCTCGAGCGCCTCGGCCGGCTCCACGAGGAGACCGGCGAGGGCGGTCCCGTCGACTGGCAGAAGATGGGCTCCGGCTGGTCGTGGAGCCGCAAGGAGGGCTCCGCCGAGGACCACGCGCGCGACGCCGCCGAGGGCTGGCAGGAGATCAAGCGCCGGCTCGCCGAGGAGCGCCACGACCTCTACGTGCTCGACGAGTTCACCTACGTCATGGAGTGGGGCTGGGTGGACGTCGACGACGTCGTCGAGACCCTCGCGAACCGGCCCGGCCGGCAGTTCGTCGTCGTCACCGGCCGCCGCGCCCACCCGCGCCTCGTCGAGATCGCCGACACCGTGACCGACATGGGCAAGGTGAAGCACCAGATGGACCGCGGCCAGAAGGGCCAGCGAGGGATCGAGTGGTGAGCACCGGCAGCACCGGGAGCACCACGCTCCCCCGCCTCGTCGTCGCCGCGCCCGCCTCGGGCCACGGCAAGACGACCGTCACCGCCGGCCTCATGGCGGCCCTGTCCCGCCGCGGGCTCGAGGTGTCGGGCCACAAGGTCGGGCCGGACTACATCGACCCCGGCTACCACGCGCTCGCCACGGGCCGCGTCGGCCGCAACCTCGACCCCCACCTCGTGGGCGAGCACCGCATCGTGCCGCTCCTCCTCCACGGCGCGCGCACCCCGCGGCCCGCGGACGTCGCCGTCATCGAGGGCGTGATGGGGCTCTTCGACGGCCAGATCGGCGGCGACGGCTTCTCCTCGACCGCGCACGTCGCCGGGCTCGTGCAGGCGCCCGTCGTGCTCGTCACCGACATCTCGTCGGCCTCGCGGACCGTGGGTGCGGTGCTGGCCGGGCTCGCGTCGTACGACCCCGGCGTCCGCGTCGCGGGCGTCGTGCTCAACAAGGCGGGCTCGCCGCGGCACGCGGAGGAGGTACGGCGCGCGGTCACCGGCGTCGGCATCCCGGTGCTCGGCGTGCTGGGCCGCGACGACGCCATCGTCGCACCGAGCCGCCACCTGGGCCTCGTGCCCGCCGCCGAGCGGGGCGACGCGGCCACGGCCCTCGACCGGCTCGCCGCGCAGGTGGCCGAGCGGATCGACCTCGACGCGGTGCTGGAGATCGCGCGGAGCGCCCCCGACCTCGACGCGGAGCCCTGGGACCCGCGCGCGGAGGTCACGGCCCCGAGCGGCCCGCCGACCACCGAGCGCCCCCGCATCGCCGTCGCCGGCGGCCGGGCGTTCACGTTCACCTACGCGGAGACGACCGAGCTGCTCGAGGCCGCCGGGTGCGAGGTCGTCGTCGTCGACCCCACGAGCGACAGGGCGCTGCCGGAGGGCGTGCAGGGCATCTACCTCGGCGGCGGCTTCCCCGAGATGCACGCCGCCGCGATCAGCCGCAACGCCGCCCTGCGCGACGACCTGCGGTCCGCCGTCGCCGCCGGCGTGCCGACGGTCGCGGAGTGCGCGGGGCTGCTCTACCTGGCCGACCGCCTCGACCACGCGCCCATGGTCGGCGCGCTGCCCGCGACCGCGGCCATGACGGGCCGGCTGTCGCTGGCCTACCGCAGCGCGACGTCCGCGACGCCGACCCTGCTCGGTCGTCCCGGCGAGACCGTGACGGGCCACGAGTTCCACCGCACCCGCGTCGATCCGCCGGCCGGCACGGGCGACACGCACGACCCGGCCTGGACCCTCGAGCCCACGGCGGCCCACCCCCGCACGGACGACGGCTACGCGACGGCGACGCTGCACGCGTCGTACCTGCACGTCCACTGGGCCGGCCACCCCCACCTGGCCCAGCGGTTCGTCGACGCGGTGCGGGCGGCGCAGCCCCACCGGGGCGACCGTGCGGGCGCGGCGCCCCGCGGACCCGCGCCCGTCGTGACGGCACCCACCGACGCGCCGCGCGACCCGCTCCGCCACCACGGCGACGTGGAGACCTCGGCCCCGGACGGGACGCCGCTCGTCGACTTCGCGGTCAACACCTACGACGCGCCCCCGCCACCGTGGCTGCTCGACGCGCTGCGGGCGTCGCTGGAGGACGTGGGGGCCTACCCCGACGTACGCCGCGTGCGCGCCGTCGAGGCCGCCATCGCCCGGCGGCACGGTCGCGACCCCGCCGAGGTGCTCGCCGTCGCCGGGGTCGCGGAGGCGTTCACGCTCGTGGCGCGCGCCCGCGCCTGGCAGCACCCGCTCGTCGTGCACCCGCAGTTCACGGAGCCCGACGTCGCGCTCGCCGCGGCCGGCACCTCGGCGCGCCACCTCGTGACGCGGGCGGAGGACGGGTTCGCGCTCGATCCGAGCCGGGTGTCCGAGCAGGCCGACCTCGTCGTCGTCGGCAACCCGACCAATCCCACCGGTCGGCTGCACCCCGCGGCGACGCTGCGCTCCCTGACCCGGCCGCAGCGGCTCGTCGTGGTCGACGAGGCGTTCATGGACGCCGTACCGGACCAGCGGCACGCCCTCGCCGACGCCCCCGTGCCCGGCCTGCTCGTGCTGCGGAGCCTCACGAAGCTGTGGGGCATCCCGGGGGTGCGGGCGGGCTACGTGCTCGGAGAGCCCGCCGTGCTGGACGCCCTCCGCGCCGTGCAGACCCCCTGGTCGGTGTCGTCGGCCGCCCTCGCCGTGCTGCGCGCCACGACGGAGCCGGAGGCGCTGGCGGAGGCCGCGGCCCGGGTACGCCGCCTGGCCACCTGGCGCGGCGTCCTCACCTCCGGCCTCGACGACCTCGGCATCCCCCACCTGCCGGGCGCGGCGCCGTTCGTGCTGGCCCGGCCGGGCGCCGGGGTGCGCGAGGCGCTCCGCGTCGACGGGTTCGCGCTGCGTCGCGCCGACACCTTCCCGGGTCTCGACGCGAGCTGGGTGCGGATCGCCGTGCGGCCCCCCGAGCGGACCCGGCCGATGCTCACGGCGCTGGGGGCGCTGACGAGCGGCGTACCGATGCTCTAGGGTGCGCGTGCGGGCCCGATGAAGCCGGTGTGATTCCGGCGCAGTCGCGCTACTGTGACGCCCCTCCTCGCAGCACCAGGACGATCCCTGGCGGCGGAGGTGGGACGGAGCCAGACCTGACGGCCCGCTTCCATCCCCACGACCAGGGACGCACGTATCCCTGAGGAGGAACGACCATGTCGATCTCTGCTCCCCTGCCCGCCTCCACCGACGTCGAGGCGCCCTCGATCCCGCTCCGCGCGCTCGCGCCCTGGGCCCTGTTCTTCGGCCTCCTGGCCCTGCTGGCCCTCTTCTTCGTCTCCGCCGACCAGGGCGCGGTGTCGATCCCGGCCGGCACGGCGATCCACGAGTGGGTCCACGACGGCCGGCACCTGCTCGGCTTCCCCTGCCACTGAGGGCGGGTCGACGATGACGACGATCCAGGGGACCCGTGCGCCCTCGTCCGGGCGCACCCTGCTGACCCCGCGTGCCCTGCTGGTGCGCGGACTGCTCGCCGGCCTCGTGGCCGGCCTGCTCGCCTTCGCCGTGGGCTTCGCCGTCGGCGAGCCGGCCATCGACGACGCGATCGCGCTGGAGGAGTCCGCCTCCGCCGGCGCTCCGGTCGACGAGCCCGCCGCGGACCACGACCACGCCGAGGGCACGGCGGCGCACTCCCACTCCGACGCCGGCGCCGACGGAGCCGCGGACGAGGGCCACGCGCACGGTGAGTCCGGCCCGAGCCGCACCACGCAGAAGACCGCCGGGCTGCTGACCGCCACGGTGGTCGTCGGCACTGCGCTGGGCGGCCTCGTCGCCCTCGTCGCGGCGGGCGTCATGGGTCGCCTCGGTCGGCCCGGGCGACGCATCCGTCCCGTCGAGGCGGTCGCGCTGGCCAGCGTCCTCGGCTTCGTGGCGGTGGCGCTCGTGCCGTGGATGAAGTACCCGGCCGCTCCCCCCGCCGTCGGCTCCGGCGACACGATCGGCGAGCGCACCGGGCTCTACTTCGCGTTCCTGCTGGTGTCGGTGCTCGCGGCGATCGGCGCGACGTACCTGGGCCAGCGGCTGTGGGGCAGCGTCTCGCCGTTCGCGGGCGTGGTCGGCGGTGGGCTGGCGTACGTCGCGGTGGTCGGCGTCGCGGCCGCCGTCATGGCGCCGGTCAACGAGCTCGGGGACTTCCCGGCCGACGTGCTGTGGGAGTTCCGGCTCTCGTCGCTGCTGACGCTGGCGGCGCTGTGGGCCGGCATCGCCGTGGTGCTCGGTGCGCTCGTGGGTCGTCTCGTGGCGGCCGACGACGCCGACCGGGCCCGTCGGGACCTCGCGGCCTCGCTCTGATGCCCCGACCGTCCCGCGGTGCGGCACGGGCCGCGGGGCTCGCGCTGGGGGTCGCGCTCGACCGGCTCCTCGGTGACCCCCGTCGCGGTCACCCCGTCGCCGGCTTCGGCCGGGTGGCGGGGGCCCTCGAGCAGCGGATGCACGCCGACTCCCGGGCCCGAGGCGCGGCGTACTCCCTGCTCCTCGTCGGCTCCACGACCGTGCTCGGGGCGGCCGTGGAGTCGCGGGCCCGCCGTGGCGTGCCCGCGCTGGAGACCGTCGCCGTCGCGGTGGCGACGTGGGCGGTGCTCGGCGCGCGGTCGCTGGACCGGGAGGCGGCGGCGGTGCAGGAGCTGCTGGTGGCCGGTGACCTGGCGGGGGCGCGGCAGCGGCTGACGCACCTCGTGGGGCGACGGACCGCCGAGCTGTCCCCCGAGGAGGTCGCCCGCGCCGTCGCGGAATCGGTCGCGGAGAACACCTCCGACGCGGTCGTCGCGCCGCTCGTCTGGGGCGCGGTGGCCGGGGTGCCGGGGCTCGTCGGCTACCGCGCCGCGAACACGCTCGACGCCATGGTCGGGCACCGCAACGCCCGGTTCGAGCGCTTCGGCTGGGCGTCGGCGCGGCTCGACGACGTGCTCAACGTTCCGGGCGCGCGGTTGGCGTCGCTGCTGGCGGCGGCGTGCGCCCCGCTCGTGGGCGGGCGGCCCGGGGACGCCCTCCGGGCCTGGCGCCGCGACGCTGGCGCGCACCCCTCCCCCAACGCCGGTCCGGTCGAGGCGTCGTTCGCCGGCGCGCTGGGGGTCAGGCTCGGCGGGCGGACGGTGTACGGCGCTGCCGGTGCGCCCGCGCGCGTCGAGGACCGCCCGGTGCTCGGCGACGGCCGCCCGGTCGAGGTCCGCGACATCGCCCGCGCCCGCCACCTCGCCCGCCTCGTCGACCTCGGCGCTGCGGGGGTGGCGGTGGTGGCGGCGTCGAGTTGTCACGTACGCCGCGTCTGAACACGCCGAGTTGTCACGTACGCAGCGTTCGGTCCCGCTGCGACGCTGCGTACGTGACAACTCGGCGCGCCGAACCCGACGCGCCTCAACCGGAGGGACGCGCAAGCCAGGCGAGGGCGGAGGGGACGTCGGGGGCGAGGGGGCCGGGGTGGTGGGCGCTCGGGCGGCGCACCACGACCACCGGCAGGTCCAGCTCCCGGGCCGCGTCGAGCTTCGCCCGGGTCAGCGGGCCGCCGGAGTCCTTCGTCACCAGCACGTTCGCGCCGTGCTCCGCCAGCAGCGCCCGCTCGCCCTCGAGCGTGTACGGCCCCCGGTCGAGCAGCACGCGCCACGTGGCCGGCACCGCGATCTCCGGCGGGTCCACCACCCGCGCCAGCACCGCCGCCGCGCGCAACGGCTCCACGCACTCGTCCAGCCCCTGCCGGCCGATCGTCAGGAACGGCCGCTCGCCGATCCCCGCCGCGGCCCGCGCCGCGCCCGCCACGTCGTCCACCCAGGTCCACCCGTCCGCCCCCGGCAGCGCCGCCCACCCGGGCCGCTCCAGCCGCAGGAGCGGTACGCCGCGGGCGGCGCAGGCCGCGACCGCGTTCGCCGAGATGACCCGGGCGAAGGGGTGCGTCGCGTCGACGACCGCCGCGACCTGGTGCTCCTCGAGCCACCGGCCGAGGCCCTCGACGCCCCCGAACCCCCCGACCCGGACCTCGCCCACGGGCAGCCGCGGACGGGCGACCCGACCGGCGAGCGACGACACCACGGTGCGGCCGTCCGCGACCAGCCGGGCGGCGAGGTCCCGGGCCTCGGCGGTGCCGCCGAGCACGAGGATCACCGCTCGCTCCCCGGGGGCAGCAGCCGCAGGTCGGCGGGCGGACCGGACGCGACCAGGTCCAGCAGCGCGTCGACGTCGAGGTGCTCCTCGACGAGGTCGCCGAGCAGGTCGAAGCGACGCTCGCGCGCGGCCGCGAACGACACGTCCGACGGAGTCCACGCGACACCGACCGCGGCGCCCACCTCCCGCAGCAGCGCCCGCCGCAGGCCGTCGGACTCCAACGACCCGTGCCACATCGTGCCAAGGACCGCCCCGGACCGAGCGCCGCCGAGGAACTCCTCATCACCGCCCCGGGTGATGCGTCCGTGGTGGATCTCGTAGCCCGACGCGGGCTCGCCCAGCGCCGTACCGGTCGGGAGCCGCAGTGTCTTCTCGGCGTGGAAGGTGGTGGTGACGTCGAGCAGGCCCAGGCCCGCGACGTCCGCCCCGGGTGCGCCCTCGACGCCCTCGGGGTCGTGCACCCGCGTGCCGAGCATCTGGAATCCGCCGCAGATGCCGAGCACCGGCCGGCCCTCCGCGGCGTGCGTGGCGATCGCCCGGTCGAGCCCACGCTCGCGGAGCCAGGCGAGGTCCTCGATGGTCGCGCGCGTGCCGGGCAGCACGACCAGGTCCGCGTCGGCCAGCGCCGCCGCCGACGACGCGAAGACGACGTCGACGCCGGGCTCCAGCCCGAGCGCGTCGACGTCGGTGAAGTTGCTGATCCGCGGCAGCCGCACCACCGCGACCCGCAGGGCGGCGCGACCGTCGCCCGCGCGCCGGCCGGCCAGGTCGAGCGCGTCCTCCGAGTCGAGCCAGACGTCGGGCCGCCAGGGCAGCACGCCGTACGTCGGTCGCCCGCTCAGGCGCTCCAGCTCGGTCAGTCCCGGCGCGAGGAGGACGGGGTCGCCCCGGAACTTGTTGACGACGAACCCCGCCACCAGCGCTTGGTCGGCCGCCTCCAGCAGGGCGACCGTGCCGTGGAACGCCGCGAAGACACCCCCGCGGTCGATGTCGCCCACCACCACGACGGGCATGCCCGCGTGGCGGGCCAGGCCCATGTTGACGTAGTCCCCCGCCCGCAGGTTGATCTCGGCGGGGCTGCCCGCCCCCTCCGCGACCACGACGTCGTAGCGGGACGCGAGGTCGTCGTACGCCGCGTGCGCCGCCTCCGCCAGGTGCCGCCGACCGGTCTCCCAGTCGGCCGAGGAGACCGTGCCGCCGGGGCGCCCCATGACGACGACGTGGCTGCGCCGCTCACCGCCCGGCTTGAGGAGCACCGGGTTCATCGCGGCCTCGGGCTCGGCCCGCGCCGCGAGCGCCTGCGTCCACTGCGCGCGCCCGATCTCGGCGGTCTCCGCGCCGCCCGGCACGCGGGCGCACACCATCGAGTTGTTCGACATGTTCTGCGCCTTGAAGGGCGCGACCCGCAGGCCGCGGCGCGCGAACGCACGGCACAGCCCGGTGGTGACGACCGACTTCCCGGCGTCCGACGTCGTCCCGGCGACCAGCAGCGACCCTCGCACCGGGCGAGGCTATCGGCCCCCGTCGGAGGTCAGCCCTCGCGGGTCACCCGCATCTCGCGGTCGCCGAACCGCACCACGTCGCCGTCGACGAGCGTCGCCGCCCGGCCCGCGGTCAGCTCGCGCGCGACGCCGCCGCGGTTGATGAACGACCCGTTCGTCGAGCCGCGGTCCATGACGACGAGGGACCCCTCCGGCGACAGGTGGAACTGCGCGTGGGTCTTCGACAGCGACATGTCCGTGGACTGCAGCGGCACCAGGTGCGCGACCTGCTCCCCCGGCCGTGCGTCCGGCTTGCGGCCGACGAGGCCGAGACCCGCGACCACGAAGCTCTCGCCGCTGTCGAACGTGACCCGCCAGCGCGTCATCGCCTTCCCCGCCCGCGTCGAGTCGCCGTCGACGGACGGCCGCTGCGGTGCCGGGGGTGCCTGCGGTGCGCGCGGCGGCGCGGTGTCCTCGGGTACGTCGCGGCGACGCCGCCCCTGCTGCTCAGGCCGCTGCGGGCCCGGTGCCCCGGCGAGGCCCGGCTGCGGCGAGGCCGGCGGACGCTGCTCGAGCGGGCGCCGCCCGCCGGGCTGCTGCGGCGCGGGCGACTGCTGCGGGGGTCGCTGCTGGACGGGCGGCCGCTGGACGGGGGGCTGCTGCTGGACGGGTGGCTGCTGCTGGGCCGGCGGCCGCTGGACGGGCTGCTGCGCAGGCGGGCGGACCGTGGCCGAGGCCGCCGGGGCGGGGTCCGCCGCACCGGGGCGCTGGCCCGACTGGCCGGCCGGTGCGGCGGGGCGGCTGGGCGGCGCCGTGACAGGGGCCGGCCGCAGCCGCATCGCGGTGAGGTTGACGACGTGGCGCGGCCCGTCGTCGGCGTCGGGCTCCTCCTCGATGGCGCGCGGACGCACGTCGAGCACGACGGAGCTCGCGATCACGTCGTGGAAGCCCCGTCGCTGGCGACCGGGATCGGTGACCACGGTCCAGGCCAGCGTGACGAGGCCGAAGCCGAGCGGCACCGTTCCGGCGGCCACGATGAGGGACCGCATGATGGCCGGGCCGATGCCGATCGGCGTGCCCGTGCCGTGGTGCACGACGCGGAGCCCGAGGAGTGCCTTGCCGGGCGTGAGGCCCCGCAGTCCGGTGAGCACGGCGAAGAGCAGACCGACGAGCAGCACGCCGAGCACGACGACGATCCAGCCGAGGACGGCCTGGCCGGCGTCGATGAGGAAGAACCACGACGCCACGCCGATGCCGGCCATGAGACCCCAGCCGAGCAGCCGGTCGACGGCCAGAGCGAGGAACCGGCGGTCGATCTCGGCCGCGGGGGCCGAGGTGCCGTCGGAGGAGGCAGTCGTCATCAGGGATTGGCCACCTGGATCGTGAGTCCGTCACCGAGGTCGATGATCGCGCCGGGGATGAGCTGCACGGCGATGCCCGGCTGGAGGTCCTCCGGCGGGAGGCCCGGCTGCACCAGCACGGTGCCGTTGGTGGAGCCCATGTCGGTGACGATCGCGCTGCCGTGGTCGACACCGGAGCCGGGACGCACCTCGAGGTGGGTCGAGGAGATCTCCTGCTGCGGGCTCGGCACGGTCACCAGGCGCGGCTGCTCCGCGGAGGTGAAGCGTCGCGCCTCGGGGGCGCGACCGACGAGGATCGCCCGGTCGACGTCGACCGTCTCGCCGCTGGAGAAGACGAGCCGCGCGACCGGACGCGCGGTCACGCTGGGCGCGGGCGGCTGGCCCGGGATGCCGCGCGGCGGGGCGAGCTGGCCGGGGTCGAACCCGGCACCGCCACCTCGCGTCATGCCGTCGTGGGTCTGGGCGTCCTCGTCCCGCTCGCCGGCCGGCGCAGGAGGCGCAGGGGCCCAGCTCGGCGGCGCGGGCGGAGGCGGGGTCGCGGCGGCCCACGACGGCGGCGCCGGCAGCGCGCCGGTGTCGGAGTCGTCCGGCTCCGGCTGCGCGGGACCGACCCCGAGCGGGTCGTCACCGGAGTAGTCCGGCGCCGACGGCACGTCCTCGGACTGCATGCCCGGTCGCGACGACAGGTGGAACCCCGCCATCGTGCGGTCGTCCTCGTCCGCGTCGGGCAGCCCGAAGGGCGGCGCCGGCGGTGCGGGCGGTGCGGGCGGTGCCGGCGGTGTGGGCCGGGCGTCGGGCAGGACCGGCGAGAAGGAGGTCGCGCCGTCGTCCGGCTCCGCAGCAGGCGCCTCGGACAGCACCGGCGAGAACGACGTCGCGCCGTCGTCCGGCTCCACCAGGGGGGCCTCGGGCTCGGCAGGCTCGGCGTCACCGGGCACGCCGAAGGGAGCCGCCGGCGCCTCCGGCGCGATGAGGGGCGGGGACACGATGGTGGCGTCCTCGGCGGGCCCGTCGACGAACGGGTACGGCGGGGGCTCCGGCGCCGGCTCCCCCTGCGGCTCGGCGATCAGCTCGGCCGCGGGCTCAGCGGGCTCGGCGGGCTCGGCCTCGGACTCAGCGGCGGGCTTGTCGAACGACAGCGGCTCCGGCTCCACCACGGGCTCCGGCTCCGCCACGGGCTCCGGCTCGGCCAGCGCGGCCTCGTCGGTGGCGGCGCCCTCCGCGGGGGTGTCGCCGAGCGGCCCCACGGCGGCGGGCACGGCGGGGGCGGCGGCCAGGGAGGCGGCGGCCGCGCCGTACGCCCCGTCCTTGCGCGCCTCGTCCACCTCGTCGAGGGCCGCGTCGTCCGCCGGGGCCTCCGCGGGCGCCTCCGCGGGGGCGTCGACCGGCACGGCGGGGGCCGCGTCGTCGACGGCGGCCGGGGCGACCACGGCGGGGGAATCGACCCGCGACACCCGGACGAGGCCGGAGCCGATCGGCAGGTCGGCGGACGCCTCGAGGCCCTCGGGCTGCTCGACCGTCACGGTGACGGCGGTGACGGAGGAGACGGTGCGCTCGACCCAGGTGCCGCCCGCCGTGCCGGACACCTCCGACTCGTCGTCGCCCTGGCGCAGCAGCACGGTCGCGGCGCCGCGCACGACGACGCGCACCTCGCCGTCGTCGCCGTCGCTGAGCAGCACGAACGCCGGCAGGTCGCGCAACCCCGACGCGATGAGGGCGTCGAGCACCTCGTCGAACGCGGCGCCGTCGTCGACGAGCTCCCAGAGGGCGGCGACGCGGTGCTTGTGGGTGGGCGGGAGGAGCACGCTGGCGCCGGTCCCGAACACGGCGAACCAGGCACCGGGACGGTAGGACCGTGCGGCGCCGGCGGTGACGACGTCTGTCATGGAAGTGCTCCCAGCTTCTCCTCGAGACTCATCCGCTGCTGCTCAGAGTCGTAGACCTGCCCGGCCCTCGCCAATCCCACCACATCGACCACCACGGCCGTGGCGTTGTCCTCGCCACCTGCCTCCACGGCGGCCTGGACGACCCGCTCGGCCGCGTCGCGGGGATCGGGGGCGTCGCGCAGGATCCGCCCGATCTCGGCGTCGTCGATCATCCCGTTCACCCCGTCGCTGCACAGCACGATCCGCTCGGCGGAGGTGAGCGGCAGGAGGAAGAAGTCGGGCTGGGCGAAGCTCGCGCCCCCGAGCGCCCGGGTGATCACGTTGCGCCGCGGGTGGGTGCGCATCTCGGCCGCGGAGATCTCCCCGGCGTCGTGGAGCTCCTGCACGAGGGAGTGGTCGGTGCTTACCTGGTCGAGCTCGCCGTCGCTCAGCTTGTAGATCCGGGAGTCGCCGAGGTTGGCGAGCAGCCACTTCGGGCCGCCCTCGTCCTCGACGACGAGCGCGACGACCGCGGTCGTGCCCGAGAACCAGTCGGGCTCGCCGGCGGCCCGCTTGGCCTGCGCCAGCTCGAGCAGGCGGTCGTGGCAGGCGCGGAGGGTCGCGATGACGAGCTCGGCCCCCTCGCGCGAGCTGCAGCTCGGGCTGCCGAGCCGCGTGAACTCCTCGATGACGAGACGGCTGGCGACGTCGCCGTCCTCGTGGCCGCCCATGCCGTCGGCGACGACGAAGACCGGTGGCTGCGCCAGGAAGGCGTCCTGGTTCTGCGACCGGACCCGACCGACGTCGGAGGCGGAACCGTGGTGGAGCTCGACTTCGTTCACGCCTCGGATCCGTCCTTCGACCGTGCTGCGCGGGGGCAGACCAGTAGCGTGGAGGGGATGTCCTCGCAGACCGCACCCCCGGCGTACCGCAGCCTCGCCGACCAGCTCCGCGCCTGGTCGGACGACCGGCTGGGTCGGCTGCTGCGTGAGCGCCCTGACCTCGCCACTCCTGCTCCCCACGACTCCCGGCAGCTCGCCTCCCGAGCCGCTACCCGTGCCTCCGTGCTGCGCGCGCTCGACCGGCTGGACGCGGCCGAGCTGCGGGTGCTGCATTCCCAGGCGCTCGTGACACAAACCCCGCACTGGACGGCGGCCGACGTGCTCGGCGCCGACCCGGCCGACGTGGCCCCGGTGCTGGACCGCCTGGTCGACCTCGCCCTGGTCTGGCAGGCGCCCGACGGGCTGCGTCCGGTGACCACGGTCCCCGACGCGTTGTCGGTGGGTCCGCCCGAGACACGGGTGCCGATCGAGCCCTTGACGGCCGAGGCGTGGGACCGCGCCAAGGTCGAGGAGCGGCTGGCCGGTCTCTCCGGCCCCGCCGGGGCCCTGCTCGACCACGTCCACGCCCACGGCGGGCGCGGCACCACCAAGGAGGACCCCACCACGGCGTCCCGCTCCGACAGCCCCATCGGGGAGCTCGTCGCCGCCGGCCTGCTGGTGCCCAAGGGTCGCGGCGAGGTGCGCGTGCCGGGCGAGGTCGGGATCGTGCTCGGCGTCGACGCCGGTCCGGCCGCGGCGCCGGAGCTCCTCACCTCCGAGCGCGCCGCGGCCGTCGTCGACCGCGCGGGCGCCGGCGCGGCGTTCGAGCTGGTACGGCGCGCGGAGCTGCTCCTCGACACCTGGGGCACGCGGCCGCCGGGCCTCCTGCGGGGCGGCGGGCTCGGCGTGCGCGACCTGCGCAACGTCGCCGGTCTCCTCGGCGTCGCCGAGGGCGAGGCCGCGCTCCTCGTCGAGACCGTCCACGCCGCCGGCCTGCTCGCGGAGGGGGCCGACGGCGACGGCGATCCCGTGTGGGTCCCGACGGACGCGTACGACGCGTGGTCGACCCGGTCCGTCGCGGAGCGCTGGCGCGGGCTCGTCGAGGCGTGGCTCGGCTCGCCCCGGCTCGTGGGCCTCGTCGGCCGCCGGGACGAGCGGTCGAAGAAGGCCACCAACGCGCTCGAGCCCGACCTCACCCACCCGGTGGCGGTGGAGACGCGCCGCACGACGCTGGAGGTGCTCGGCTCCCTGCCCGACGGCGCGGTCCTGGCCACCGGCACCGGCGTGCCGTCCCTGGTCGCCCACGTCGCGTGGCTCCGGCCGCGCCGTCCCTCGCTGCGGGACGACGTCGTCGCCTGGACCCTGGAGGAGGCGGCGGTGCTCGGCGTCGTCGCGCTCGGCGGGCTCACGCGCGCCGGCCGCGCGCTGCTGGCCGGCGACCCCGCCCGGGCCGTGGCGGCCCTCGACGAGCTGCTGCCCGACCCGGTCGACAAGGTGCTGCTGCAGGCGGACCTCACGGCGGTCGCGCCGGGCCCGCTCGAGGCGGAGGTCGCCCGGAGGCTGCAGCTGGTCGCCGACCTGGAGTCGGCGGGCGGGGCGGGGGTCTACCGGTTCACCAAGGGATCGGTGCGGCGGGCCTTCGACGTCGGCTGGTCGGCCGCCGAGGTGCACGCCTTCGTCGCGGACGTCTCGGCGACGCCGGTCCCGCAGCCGCTGAGCTACCTCGTCGACGACGTCGCGCGCACCTTCGGCACGCTGCGGGTCGGGCACGCGGAGGCGTTCATCCGCACCGACGACGAGGCCGCCCTCACGGCGCTGGAGCGTGACCCGCGGGCGGCCTCCCTGGGCCTGCGGCGCATCGCACCGACCGTGCTCATCAGCACGACGCCGCTCGACGTGCTGCTCCCCCGCCTGCGCGAGCTCGGCACCGCACCCGTCGTCGAGGCACCCGACGGGACCGTGCGCGTCGCCCGCCCGGACGTGCTGCGGGCGCGGACGGCTCGCGCGCGTCGTACCGCCGCCGGGGCGACCGCCGCCCGCGAGGCCGCGCAGGTCAGTGCCGTCGTCACCGCCGTGCGGGCCGGGGACCGGGCCGCGGACTCACGGCACGCGCCCGCCCCCGGCGAGCGGGCCGCGCCGTCCAACGGCCCCACCAACCCCGCCGCCGCGCTGACGACGCTGCGCGAGGCGGTGGAGGCGCGGGCGACGGTGCGGATCGCCTACGTCGACAACCACGGCAGCTACCTCGAGCGGGTCGTCGACCCCGTCCGCGTCGAGGGCGGGCAGCTCACCGCGTGGGACCACCGCAGCGAGGAGCAGCGGCTCTTCGCGGTGCACCGCATCACCGCGGTCGACGCGGTCTGAGGAGGGCCTCCGTACCCTTGTCGGGTGAACGGCCCCCTGATCGTCCAGTCCGACAAGACGCTGCTCCTCGAGGTCGACCACGAGCAGGCGGCCGAGTGTCGCAAGGCGATCGCCCCCTTCGCCGAGCTCGAGCGCAGCCCGGAGCACATCCACACCTACCGCCTCACGCCTCTCGGCCTGTGGAACGCCCGCGCCGCCGGCCACGACGCGGAGCAGGTGGTCGACACGCTCCTGACCTACAGCCGCTACCCGGTGCCCCACGCCCTGCTCGTCGACGTCGCGGAGACCATGGCGCGCTACGGCCGCCTCCGCCTCGACAAGCACCCCGTGCACGGACTCGTCCTCGCGACCACCGACCGGCCCGTGCTCGAGGAGGTGCTGCGCGCGAAGCGGGTGCAGGGCATGCTCGGCGAGCGCGTCGACCCCGACACCGTCGCCGTGCACCCCTCCGAGCGCGGCAACCTGAAGCAGGCGCTCCTCAAGATCGGCTGGCCGGCGGAGGACTACGCGGGGTACGTCGACGGCGAGGCCCACCCCATCAGCCTCGTCACCGACGGGTGGGAGCTGCGGCCCTACCAGCAGGAGGCGGCCGAGTCGTTCTGGCACGGCGGCTCCGGGGTCGTCGTGCTTCCGTGCGGCGCCGGCAAGACCCTGGTGGGCGCCGCCTCGATGGCGCAGGCGCAGGCCACGACGCTCATCCTCGTCACCAACACCGTCAGCGCCCGGCAGTGGAAGGACGAGCTCGTCAAGCGCACGTCGTTGACGGAGGACGAGATCGGCGAGTACTCCGGATCCACCAAGGAGGTCCGCCCCGTCACGATCGCGACCTACCAGGTGCTCACGACGAAGCGGAAGGGCGTCTACCCCCACCTCGAGCTGCTCGACGCCCGCGACTGGGGCCTCATCGTGTACGACGAGGTGCACCTGCTCCCCGCCCCGATCTTCCGGATGACCGCGAACCTGCAGGCGCGGCGCCGCATCGGGCTCACGGCCACCCTCGTGCGCGAGGACGGGCGTGAGGGCGACGTCTTCTCGCTCATCGGGCCGAAGCGGTACGACGCGCCCTGGAAGGACATCGAGTCGCAGGGCTGGATCGCGCCCGCGGACTGCGTCGAGGTGCGGGTGACCCTGCCCGAGGACGAGCGGCTGGTCTACGCGACGGCCGAGCCGGAGGAGCGCTACCGCCTCGCGGCCTGCACCTCGCGGAAGACCGCCGTCGTCCGAGACCTCGTCGCGCAGCACGAGGGCCAGCCGCTGCTGGTCATCGGGCAGTACATCGACCAGCTCGACGAGCTCGCCGCCGCCCTCGACGCCCCCGTCATCAAGGGCGAGACGTCGGTGAAGGAGCGCCAGCGGCTCTTCGAGGCGTTCCGCAGCGGCGAGATCAGCCGACTCGTCGTCTCCAAGGTCGCCAACTTCTCCATCGACCTGCCGTCCGCGGAGGTCGCGATCCAGGTGTCGGGGTCGTTCGGCTCCCGCCAGGAGGAGGCCCAGCGCCTCGGCCGCCTGCTCCGCCCCGGTACGCCGCGGCCCGGCGAGGACCGCAAGGTCGCGCGCTTCTACACGGTCGTCTCGCGCGACACGGTCGACGCCGACTTCGCCGCGAACCGCCAGCGGTTCCTGGCGGAGCAGGGGTACGCGTACCGGATCGTCGACGCGGACGAGCTGGGGGTCTGAGGTCAGGCCGCGCCACGCAGCGGCACACTCGACCGACTGACGAGCCGCGGCGTACCCGTTGAGCAGGATCTGCCAACGGGTACGCCGCGGCCGTCACGCGATGGTGACGGAGCGGGCCGGAGAGTGCGTCCGCGACAACGTGGCCGCAACGAGCGTGAAACGCACGTCGCAGAGGGTGAGGACCTCCCCGACCCCCGTTTCAGGAGCCCTCGATGCCCCTCCGGATCCCCGCCCGCCTCGGGACCACCGCCGCCCTCGTCGCGCTGCTCGGCAGCACCGTCGCCTGCACGTCGACCGGCGGCGGTGACGACGACGAGGTCACCACCGTCACCATCGGCACCCTTCGCGGCCAGCCGCACTTCTACGCGCCGTTCCTCTACGAGGACCACGCCACGGGCGACATCGACTACGAGGTCGTCACCCTCGACACCGCGCCCGCCCTCAACGACGCCCTCCTCAGCGGCACCGTCGACATGGCGGTCGGCTCCATCACCGCCACCGTCGCCGGCGCCGCCCAGGGCCGTGAGGTCAAGGTCGTGGCGGCGGCGTCCGACGGCGGCAGCGGCTTCGTCGCCACGGAGGGCATCGACGACATCACCGACCTCGAGGGGCGGCCGGTGGGCTACCTGGAGTCGAGCTCGCAGTACGTCGTGCTCCAGCTCCTCCTCGAGGAGGCCGGGATGACCACCGACGACGTCGAGCTCGTCTCGCTCTCCGCACCCGACTTCTTCAACGCGTTCAGCACCGGTCAGGTGGACGCGTTCCTCGCGCCCGAGATCGGCGTCTCCCTCGCGCTCGGCGCCGGCGGTGTGGAGCTGGCCTCGCCGTACGAGACCGAGATCGGCCGCGTCAACATCGGCCTCCTGGCGAGCCAGGAGTTCATCGACGAGCACCCCGAGGCGGTGCAGGAGGTCGTCGACACCCACGCCGCGACCACGGACTACATGGTCGACAACCAGGACGAGTGGCTGCCGGAGCTGGTGGAGGAGTACGGCGGCGACGAGGACGTCTTCGCCACCGCGCTCGACAACTTCTGGCTGCGCTCCGACCTCTCCCCCACCTACGAGGAGCAGATCGCGAACCTCGCCGCCCAGATGGAGCGGCTCGGCATGATCGACCAGGCGCCTGCGATCGAGGACGTCGTCGACACCTCCTTCGCCTCGCGTGACGAGCCGGAGGACTCGTGAGGGCCGCGCTCTGGCGGCGCCGGATCGGCCACACCGCGCTCGGCCTCGGCTTCGTCGCCCTGCTCCTACTGCTGTGGGACCTCGGCGTCCGCGGTGAGTGGGTGCTGCTCTTCGACATCAAGATGGGGTTCCTGCCGGCTCCGGACGTCGTCGCGCGGCTGCTGTGGGACTTCGCCTTCGGCGGCCTGTACGACGACGCCTACTCCGGCACGCTCCTGGAGCACCTCACGGCGAGCGCGCTGCGGGTGCTCGCCGGGTTCGGGCTGGCGGCGGCGCTCGCCGTCCCCATCGGGGTGCTGATGGGCCGCTTCCCGCTCGTGAACGCGGCGCTGGACCCGGCCGTCAACCTGTTCCGGCCCGTGCCCGCCACGGCGTGGGTGCCGCTGGTGCTGCTCATCATCGGGTTCGGCAGCCAGGCCACGATCTTCCTCATCACGCTGTCCGCGTTCTTCCCCATCCTGCTCAACACGATCGCGGCCACCCGGGAGGTGCCGCCGCGGCTCGTCGAGGCGGCGCGCATGCTCGGCACGACGCGCGTCGGCGTGCTGATGAAGGTGGTGGTGCCCGCGGCGACGCCCGGCATCGTCAGCGGGCTGCGGATCGGGCTCGGCCTCGGCTGGGTGATCCTCGTGCTCGGCGAGGCCAACGGCATCGACACCGGCCTCGGCAGCATGATCATGCTGGCCCGCGAGCAGGTGCGCACGGACCGCGTGGTCGTCGGCATGATCGTCATCGGGCTCGCCGGCTTCCTGTCCGACCGCATCCTCGTGCTCGGGTTCAAGGGACTGTTCGGCCGTCGGCCGCTGGTGCGGGCATGAGCGCCGTGCGCGGGTCGGTCACGGCCGACCGGACCGCCGCCCCTCCCGTGGTCGACGAGTCCGGTCGCGTGTCGCTGGCCGGGGTCGGGAAGCGCTACGAGACCAGGCGGGGGCCGGTCGACGCCGTCGCCGACGTCGACCTCGAGGTCGCCCCCGGCGAGTTCGTCGCCATCGTCGGCGCGAGCGGCTGCGGCAAGTCGACGCTGCTCCGAATCCTCGCGGGCTTCGAGGGCCACACCTCGGGCATCGTCGAGGTCGGCGGGTCCCCCGTACGCGGGCCCGGGCCGGCACGCGGCGTCGTGTTCCAGGACTACGGCCTGTTCCCCTGGCTGACCGTCGCCGAGAACGTCCGCTTCGGCCTGCGCCAGCAGCGCTGGTCCCGGGCGCGAGCCAAGCGCCGCGCCGCCGAGATGATCGAGGTCGTCGGGCTGACCCGGTTCTCCGACCGGTTCCCCGGCGAGCTGTCGGGCGGCATGCAGCAGCGGGTCGCCATCGCCCGGGTGCTCGCCGCCGACCCGGCGCTGCTGCTCATGGACGAGCCGTTCGGGGCGCTCGACGCCCTGACCCGCACGACCATGCAGCACGAGCTGAAGCGGCTGCGGGCCGAGAGCGGCGCGACGGTGCTGTTCGTGACGCACTCGATCGAGGAGGCGGTCTACCTGGCGGACCGCGTCGTGGTCATGGCCGGCGGCGCCTCCCACGGCAAGCCCGGGCACATCGCCGCGATCGTGCCCGTCGACCTCGGCGACGAGCGGGACGTCAACGGGCCGGCGTTCAACGACCTCGAGCGTCGGATCGGGGCTCTCGTGCACGGGAGCTGAGCCCCGGCGGGTGGCCGGCGCCGCGGCGTACGGCGTCGGCCACCCACCCCCCTGGCACAGTCGCTGCATGGCCATCACCACCACCGGGTTCAGCCACGTGCGGCTCACCGTGCGGGACATCGAGGCGTCGCGACGCTTCTACGACGCGGTCTTCGGCTGGGAGGTGGCCTACGAGCTGCCCGCCGACGCCGACGAGGAGACGCGCGAGCAGCTCTGGTTCCTGTTCGGCGGCGTCATCTACTCCGTTCCCGGGGGTCTCCTCGGCCTCCGTCCCGTCGCCCCCGGCGACGACACCTTCTCGGAGAACCGGGTCGGTCTCGACCACGTGGCGTTTGCCGTGCCGACCCGGGCCGAGCTCGACCGCGCGATCGAGGTGCTCGACGAGCTGGGGGCCTCCCGGGAGGACGTCAAGGACGCGGGCGCGATGTGGATCCTCGAGTTCCGCGACCCCGACGGGATCGCGCTGGAGCTGTCCGCGCCGAAGTGAGGGAGGAACATCGATGGTCGATCTGACGAAGCGCACCGAGACGGCGACCGCGTCGCTCGTCAGCCTCATGAAGAAGGCCCAGGACGACGGCGTCGACCTGGGCGAGGTGTCCGCGGCCTGCGTCCTGGTGATGGACCACTCCGGGTCGATGCGGAAGCTCTACAAGAGCGGCCACGTGCAGGACATCGCCGAGCGGGTGCTCGCCCTGTCGCTGACCGGGCTCGACGACGACGGCGACATCCAGGTCGTCTTCTTCGACCACCAGCCCTTCCCGGCGGAGACGGTGAACGCCGACAACTACGCGGGGTTCGTCGACCGGTGGGACCGGGGGCGGCACTACGGCACGACGAACTACGGGGACACCATCGCGACGGTGCTGACCGACGTCCCTTCGGGTGGGTCGCCCGCGCGCGGTCTCTCGCGGTTCTTCAAGAAGGCAGCTGCCTCGGGGCCGGCCGCGATGCCGACCCTCGTCTTCTTCGTAACGGACGGTGCTCCCGACTCCGGTACCAAGCAGCGCGTCAAGCAGCTGCTCGTCGACGCCGCCGACAAGCCCGTGTTCTGGCAGTTCATCGGGGTCAACGGCTTCAAGCCCACGTTCCTCGAGGAGCTCGACGAGATGCCCGGCCGGGTGGTCGACAACGTCGGGCTGACGGCGTTCGACGGCGAGACGGCCACCGACGAGGCGTGGTTCGGCGAGGTGCTGCGGGAGTTCGTGACGTCGTGGCTGCCGGCCGCGCGTCGCGCCGGGGTCGTCGCGCCGGGCGCCTGATGGACCCGTTCGTGCTGCTCGCCGGCTTCGCGGTCGCGTGCGTGCTGTTCCTCGTCGTGGTGGTCGCCGTGCTGCTGGCGTTCGGGTTCCGGCCCCAGCGCGGACGACGGTCACGCTCGCACTTCGGCCACAACGGCGGGGTGGGCGACGGCTCGGGGGGTACGACGCCCTGAGGGCGTTGCGCTGCCCGGACGTCATGCGGGGCGGTCGTCGGAGGCGCCGCTCTGCATGACGTTGTGGGATCCAGGCGGGTGCCCGCCCGAATCGGGCCCGGAAATGTGAGGCTGGGGCGGTCCCCCGGCCCGGGGACCAGTCCCAGCCGCACAGTTCCGGCCCGTCCTCCGCCGACGCCAGCAGCTCGCGCGGGCGTCGGCGGCCTGGTGCTGACCGGTTACGAGCACGTGCCGATCTGCGAGGCGCGATGTGGGACTCGCCGCGGGCGGCCCAGCACTGCGCGGGCCGGGGCGAGGAGTCTGCCTTCGCCGCAGAGTGCTTCGGGGCACCGTGCGATCGCGCACCTGTGTCAGCCGTGCTGGCTCGGAGCAACGCTCCGTCGGGACCTGCACCCGCTGCGAGTAAGGCCGGACGTTGGCACCGCGGATGGTGTGGCGCATCCGTTGGGCGATTTGGTCCGCCGGCTGTGGGCGACCACAGAACCCTTCATTTGAGTGCGACTGCATCCACAGATCACCATCGGGAGATGGTCATCGCACGTCTGTTCGACTAGAGTGGGCGGCATGGATCGGGGGACCCAGCACACGGCGACCGCGTTGATCGACGCGGTCCGCGAGCGCACGACGGCGGCTCGTGTCGCGGAGGCGGCCGCATTCGTCGCGGTGGGTGACTGGGCGTCGGCTCACACCTCCGATGCGGTGGTCGGGGATCCGATCACGGTGCTGGGTGAGTGGCACGGAGCCGAGCACGCCGAGGCGTTGGCGGGCGATCAGTTCCTCGAGCTGGGTGGTCCGGGGGCGCCGGTGGTGGCGGAGTTCTGCATCGGCGAGGTCGCGGCCGCCCGCGGGTGTTCGTTCGATGCGGCGCGCCGGTTGGTCGGGGATGCGGTGGAGCTGCGCTACCGGCTCCCGCGCGTCCACGCCCGCATCGCTGCGGGCGAGGTCGACGTCTGGCGCGGACGGCGGATCGCGCAAGCCACTCGCACCCTGACCTTCGAGGGCGCGGGGTTCGTCGACCGGCACATCGCGTACGTCGCGGGCAAGGCCACCGGACCCGAGGTCGACCGACTCGTCGCCGAGGCCGCCGCGCGGTTCGACCCCGAGACCACCGAAGCCGAACGGCACGCGGCTGACGGCGACCGGTACCTGGCCATCGACCTCGACGACCTCGGCTACGCCGACCCACTGACCGGCACCCTGCGCGGCACCGTGAACGTCCACGGCACGCTCGACCTGGCCGATGCGCTCGACCTGGAACGGACCGTCGCGCACGTGGCCCGTCAGCTGGGCGAGCTGGGCTGCGACCCGGACCTCGACGTCCGCCGCTCCATGGCCCTTGGCGAGATTGCGCGGCGCTGCGACGGCGTGACCACGCTGGAGTACGACGCTGGTGACGGGCCAGCCGGCACCGAGCCGCGACGGGTGCAGCGGGCGCGGCGTGAAGTGGTGCTGTTCGTCCACCTCGACCAGGCCGCGATCACCAACAACCTGAACGGGTTCGGGCCGGGCATCGACGCCTGCACCGGCATGACGGGGATCGACCTGGCCCGGCTCGACACTCCGGGCGCGCCCCGTGGCGCAGTGACGGTCGAGCAGGTCCAGACGTGGTGCGCGAGCCCGGACACGACGGTGACCGTCAAGCCGATCATCGATCTCAACCGCGACGACGCCGTGAACGGCTACAGCCCGCCCGATCGGATCGCCGACCACGTCCGTGCCCGCTGGCCGAAGTGCGTCTTCCCGTACTGCACCCGTTCCTCGCGGACCGCAGACCTCGACCACTGCGAGCGATACGACGAGAACGGCCCACCCGGCCAGACTTCCACTCGCAACCTGTTCCCGCTGTGCCGACACCACCACCGCATGAAGACCCACCGCGAGATGACCACCGGCAACAGATGGACCTACCGCCCCACCAACCCCACACGAGGCGAACCACCCAACGCCCTCATCTGGACCAGCCCCCTGGGCCTGCGCTACCTCGTCGACCGCGACGGCACCCGCCCCTGGCCCGACGACCCAGAACCCGGCTGACAGCAGGCATCAACCATCCCGCCGCCCGCCCACACCCCTGGTCGGGCGGCGAAGCATGCCCCGAAGATCTCAGCTGCTCTCCCGTCGCGCCGATGGACGGCGCATGATCACCCGGGGGCAGCAGGCTGCGATCACCACGCTCAGATGTCCGGTGTGCCGGTCGGACGTGGCGCCGACCTCGGCCGCTTGCCGGTCGTGCCACCTCCCGATCCGCGACGTTGTCGCCAACCAGCGGACGGGCCGGTCCCGCACCAACCGTCAGGTCCTCACACGCCTCTGGGGCATCCCGATCTACGGCGGCATCCTCGCGTGGTGCCTGCTGCAGCTGCCGACGGCGGCCGTGTTCGTCGTACCGGCGGTCGTCGTCGGGGCCGTGCTGCACGTCCTGCGCGGGCGGCCGTACCTCGGCGCCCTCGCCTTCCTCGTCATCGTCGTCGTGGCGCCGGCCCTCTTCTGGCCGTCCATCGCGACGGATGCGTTCGACGGCCTGACGTCGCGGCTCTGAGCCTCACATCGACAGGTACGGCGCGAACAGCCGCACGGGGCCCTCGCTCATCCGCGCCCGCAGCTCGTCGCTCGGGCGACCGAGGGTCTCGCCCTCGACCGTGGTGGCCGTGGCCAGCACCTCCTGCATCAGCTGCGGCCCGATGTTCTCGAGGTGCTCGATGAGCGCGGCGGAGTCACGGTAGCGCTCCACCACCACGGCGCCGGTCTCGTCGTCGTCGAGGTAGACGTCGTACTGCAGCGTGCCCGAGTCCTGCGTCCGCACGATCTCCATGCACCGCGCGGACAGCCGCTTGAAGGTGGCCGCACCGCCCTCGACGAACGTGAAGCGCGCGATGCCGAGGAGCTGGTCGTGGCGGTCGGTCGAGAAGTCCTGCACGGCGTTCCTCCTTGAGGTGATTTCGTTCAAGCCTGCCTCAAGTCGGCCGAAAGAGAGGCAGAATCCCCCCGCAGCATCACTCCCCCGTGCACCTCGCCTCCCCCGCAGCCGCACGGCCCACCGAGAGGTCGTCGCCGTGTCCTACCCTGTCTCCCCGCCTCCCCGCACCGTGTCCCGCCGCGCCCTGCTCGGCGCCGCCGGCCTCGCGGCCGCTGCGCTCGCCGTACCCGCCCTCGCCGCACCCGCTCGTGCCGCGTCGGGGACCACGGACCGCGGCTACGGCGTCTTCCTGCCGGCCTACCCCGGCAACCTCGACGCCGTCCGCACCGCCGGCGCTGCGGTCGGGCGGATGCCGGAGCTCGTGACCTGGTACGTCGCATGGTCCACCAAGGCGGCGTTCCCCCTGGCCCAGGTGCAGGAGGTCACCGGCCTGGGTGCGCTGCCGGAGATCACCTGGGAGCCCTGGGACCCCGCGCGCGGGACCGCCCCGTCGACGTACTCCATGGCCTCCATCGCCGCCGGCCGCCACGACTCCTACATCCGCTCGTGGGCGCGCGCCGCCGCAGCGTGGGGTCGGCCGGTGCGGCTGCGCTTCGCGCACGAGTCGAACGGGTCGTGGTACCCCTGGGCCGTCGGCGTCAACGGCACCACCGCGAGCCAGTACGCCGCGGCCTGGCGCCGCGTCGTGACCCTGTTCCGCTCGGCGGGCGCGCGCAACGTGCAGTTCGTGTGGTGCCCCAACATCCCCTTCGCGGGCACGCCCGCGCTCGCCTCCATCTACCCGGGCGACGCGTACGTCGACGTGGTCGGCCTCGACGGCTACAACTGGGGCACCAGCCAGGACTGGTCGCAGTGGGGCACCTTCACCGACGTGTTCGGCGCCGGTGTGAACGAGCTGCGGTCGTTCACCGCCAAGCCCCTCGTGCTGGGTGAGGTGGGCTGTGCCGAGGCCGGTGGCGACAAGGCCGCCTGGATCGCCGACATGTTCGCCGTGCTCGACGCCCACCCCGAGGTCCGGGGGTTCACCTGGTTCAACGCGGCCAAGGAGACCGACTGGCGCGTCGAGTCGACGCAGGCCTCGCTCGACGCCTTCCGCACCGGCGTCGCCTGAGGCACGAGCGGTCGGATCAGTCGCGCCGACGCGTCAGGAAGAGACCGCCACCGCCGACGATGGCCAGACCGGCACCGCCGAACGCGAGCACCTTCCACGTCGTACCGGCGTCCTGGATGCGCGTGTGGAAGTACTGTCGCCCCGAGGCGTCGATGCCGACCAGGCGGCTGCCGTCGTAGAGACCGTCGACACGCTTGCCGTCGACCAGCTCACGCCGGTCGGAGTCGCTGAGACCGTTGATGCGCTCCTTCTCCCCGTCGTCCCACGGTACGAAGTTGCGCGTCTTGCTGTTGCGGGTGGGCTTCTCGATCTCGCCCTCGACCGCGACGAGGCAGCCGGAGGTCTCCCCCGGGCCACAGATCGGGGTGTTCCTGAGGACGCGCTCCTGGAGGAACGAGGCGCCGAGGAAACCGGTCAGGCCGAGGACCAGCCCGCCGACCAGCGTTGCTGCGGCGACCCATTGGAGGGGTGAGGTGAAGGTGCGAGGGTCGAGCATCGTGACAGCTTTGAACCGGGCCATGGGAGGGGTCCTCGGAGCTGGGGAGCGGGACGGCACCCGATCTGCCCAGCCGCCGTCCTAGCCAAACCGCTGCGCCGACCGGTAGACGTCAGGCGACCCGAACCGCTTGTGGTCGCTGCGCTCGTGGCGGCGCTTCTGGACGGCGGAGACCCCGACGGCGGCGGCCCACGAGACGATGATCCCGCCGATGACCAGGATGCGTGCGTCGGCGCCATCACCATCGAGCGTCGAGCTCATCGATAGCCCGACGGCGACAGGGACCATCCCGTGGACGAAGTGCTCGCTCCAGGTCCACGGCCGCTCGCCACGTCGATAGCCGAGCGCCGCGCGCAGCACCCGGGTCTGCTGGCGGGTCTCCGCCATGAGCCGGTAGGCGGTGGCGGAGAGGACGGCGGCGAGCCCGGCCGCCACCGTCACCACCAGGTATCGATGCGGCATCGGCTCGAAGATCAGCGCCAGCCATGCCACCCCGCCCGCCGCGTAACCGGCGATGCGCGGCACCGCGGCCCGACGCGGGATCGGTACCCCGTGGTCCGTCTTCATCCTGTTGCGCCCGTCCGGGTCCGCGTCACGCCCCTGCGTTCACGGCGCCACTTCTGCGTCGCCGACCACGCGATGCTGACGAGCATCGTGGCGAACAGGACCGAGCCCGCCGAGAAGTACCAGCTCCACGCCTCGGAGCGGATCGCGTTCATGATCTGCAGAGGAAGCATGACCGCGAAGAGCGCCCCGTACCCGGCGTGGGCCCACCACGACCACGGCTGCTCGCCCACCAGGTAGCCACGGTCGCGGCGCGCCTGCTTCACCCGTCGGCGGGTCTCGGACCCCGCGCGCCAGGCGAAGAGGTAGAGAAGCACCACGACCACGGCGAGCACAGCCGCCACGATCCAGCGGGTCGACCCCGTGACCACGTCGGTGACGAGCACAGCCACGAGCAGACCGGCGACGAGGATCGATGCTATCGCCAGCGGAGCAGCACGCGCCGGCGCCTCGACCTCGTAGGGGGCCAGCACCTCCCCCTGGATGACGGCGACGAACTCACGCACGCCCACGACGACGAGCACGATCGCGACGAGGGTGATCAGGCCGAGGGCCGCGACGAGGCCCCACAGCGGGACGCGGTCGTCGGAGTACAGGTCAGACGCAACAGCAGCCAGCACCACCAGTACGACGCCGCCGATGCTCGCCAGCAGCATGAACCGGATCTTGCGCCGTCGGGCGGCTCGGACCTCGGGCGTCATGCGGTCTCCTCGTGCAGAGGGGGCACGGGTGCGGTCCGCTCACGGCGCCACTTCTGCACACCCGACCAGACGACGCTGCCGCCGAAGCCGAGACCGGTCGCGGCTCCCACGCCGTACACCCAGACCTCCGGACCATCGGCGCCGAGCGCGGCTCCGAGATTGCCCAGGCCGACGACGGCGACGATGACGGCGAAGGTCACGTGGGTCGCCCACGACCACGGCTGCTCACCGAGGCGGTATCCACGCTCCCTGCGCACCTCGCGCACCCGGCGTCGTTGCGCTCGCCCGGCCGGCCACGCGATCCCGGCGAACGCCACGAAGACGACGACGATGAAGCCGCCGATCGCCCACCGCGTCCGGCTCGAGAGGTCGAGCGCGATGAGGGGCTGCAGCAGGCTCATCGTCACGACGAAGAACGCCCCACCCGCGCGCGCCAGCCCCCGGTGCTCCGGGAGACCGTAGGGGTTCGCGGCGTTGCTCGTCAGCCACCAACGAGCCAGCCCGCCCGCCAGCAGCGCGAGCAGCACCACCGCAGCGGCGAACAGCGCGACGGCCAGCAGGAGGCCCCACATCGGGAGATCGCCCCGGTCGGCTGCCGCGACCACCTGGGACGTCGTAGCGGCGACGACCGCGAAGCCCACGACGAACAGGACCAGCCCACCGATCCGCCGCGTCGCCGTCACTTCACCCACCTGGGCAACCTAGCCAAGTCGTTCAATGTCCCACCCCTACGCACCGCGGAGAGGCTTCGGAGGAAGCGCCCGGACGACAGGCGGAACGGAGGGCGGGGCCGCGCGCGGCTCGACGGGACCAGGTGCCCTGCGTACACGGCGTTCTCGGCGCCACTTCCCTCTGGTGGACAGCACTGCCACCGTTCCCAGAACGAGCACGTTGAGGATCGCGCGCACCATGACTTCGACGCTGCCGTCATCCAGCGCGAACCACAGCTGGACCACGGCGACGTAGACGACCGCAGCGGTCCATACGCCGTGCCACCGCCACGAGCGCGGCCGTTCTCCCCAGCGGTAGTGCAGGGAGCCACGGACCACCGCTGTCTGTCGCCGTGATTCCGCGGCCGCGAGGTACGCGCAGCCGAGGAGGACGCTGGTCGCCGCCACGATCGGGATGACGACCAGTAGGACGCCTGTCGAGAACTCACTCACCGTCGCGGCGATCGCCGCAAGGACGACGACGCCCCAGCCGGTCCACGATGCGACGACGGTCCATCCGGGCACGGGGACGCCGAGCTCGTTCTTCACGAGGCCGGCGCCTCGGACGTGAGCGGCACGGGCGCGAGGTCGGGGCACTCCGGGGCGGCGCGTCCCTCGCGCTCGCGACGCCGCCCCTGCAACACGGCCACGACGTCCTTCACCAGGGTCCAGCCGCTGCCGGCGAGAGCGATCGCCGTCACTGCCCAGGGCACACCCGATGAGAAGCTCACCACCGCGAGGAAGAGGAGGAAGCTGTGGCGGACGACCTCGATCGTGTGCTCCTTCAGCGGATGCATCGTCTCGCCCCACCGCATGCCGAGGTGGGCCCGCACGACCTTCGTCTGGCGCGACGCCTCCCGGTCGAGCACCCAGGCCACCGCCGACGACCCCAGTCCGCCGGCGATGGCACCGAGCACCCACGGCGAACGCCACGCCGCGACCTCGATCACGATGAGGAAGAGCGGCACGCCGATCAGCCCGAACCCCGCGAGCGACGGCACCCACGACCACGGGTGCACCGGCACGCCGTACTCGTTCGTGACCGCCACGCGAGCAAGGTAGCGAAACGCCGGACCCCACGGGTCCGGTTCGCGTCGACTGGTCCGGTGACCGCTCAGTCCCGCACGAGCCGGTAGCCGTGCTCGTCGAGCTCGATCCACCGACGGCCGGCGTCGACGCCGCGCAGCGTGTGGGTGAGCCCGCGCATCAGCAGCTCGACGCGGGACAGGTCGGCGACGCGGGCCGGGTCGTCGTGGATGGCGATCGAGAGGTCGGCCGCGGTGCGGGGGTGGCCGTCGGCGTACAACAGCACCTCGAGCAGGTCGAACGCCCGCGGGTTCAGCGCGACGGGGCGGGTGTCCACGACGGCGACGGCGTCGTCGGGGTGGACGCGCAGGGGTCCGAACACGACCCAGCCGTCCTCGTAGCCGACGCCGGCCGGCTCCACAGGCACCACCGGCGCCGCCGGAGCCGGCGCGGGAGCCGGTGCCGGTGCCGGATCCGCTGCCGGTCCCGGAGCCGCGGGAGCAGCAGGAGCAGCCGCGGCCGGGGCCGTCGGAACGCCGTCCACCGCAGGACGCACGAACCGGTCGGCGGGCCGCCGCATGACGGCGGCGATCCGCACCTTGAGCTCGCGGCCGCTCAGCGGCCGCAGCAGGAAGGCATCGGCTCCGGCGGCGAGCCCGCGCACGATGTCCAGCTCGTCGTCGCGCTCGGAGTGGAGCACGATGAACGTGGTGCTGCGGGCCCGGAGCCGACGCGCGACCTCGACCCCGTCGGCACCGGCGCCCAGCTGGGCGTCGACCATGACGAGGTCGGGCGCGTGCGCCTCGGCCACGACGAGCGCGGACACCGCGTCGTCGGCGCGCAGCACCTCGAACCCGGACGCCTGGAGCACGCCGGCCACCCACAGCGCGTCCTCGACGTCGGGATCGACGACGAGGGCGACGGGTGTCCGCACCTGCTCCGGGGCTGTCTCATCCACAGGGCACATCGCTCAGCTCCCCGCTCCTCACCTGTTGTCCGCACGCGACCGTCGACCCGCCGTCCCGAGCCGCGCCCACGACCTCCACCGCCGGGTCGGCGGCACCGTCGAAGACGTTGGCGCGCACCGTCGCGCGCCGCCCCCAACCGTCCACGACCTGGTGCACCTGCACGGCGACACCGTCCGCCGCGAACGTGTTGCCCTCCACCACCCAGTCGTTGCCCTTCACGTCGACGAGCGCGTCCACGGCCGCGCCGACCGGACCCTCGAACGTGTTGCCGGAGACACGCCCGCCGCTCGTGCCCTCCTTCACGTCGACCGCCTCGGCGGTCGTCGCACGGATGACGTTGCCCTCGATGACGTTGCCGTCGCTGCGGTCGGGCGCGCAGTCGGTGAGGTCGCACCAGTTGCTCTCGGCACTCCCCACGTAGACCCCCTCCCCGAAGTCCGCCTCCCGGAGCCCGGTGTCGAAGACGGTGCTCCCGCTCAGCGTGTTGCGCGACGACCCCTGCCGCAGGTGGACGGCCTCGTCCCCGGTGCCGTGCACCGTGATCCCGCGGAGGGTGTTGTCAGTGGCGCCGCTCAGCATGACGCCCTTCTTGCCGCCCGTCACCGTCACGCCGCTCACGGCCCACCACGACGCGCCGTCCAGGTGCAGGGTGTAGCCCTCGTCCACGCTCCCCCCGTCGAGCACCGTCGCCGCGCTGCCGCAGAGGGTGATCGGGGCGTCCGCCGACCCGGAGGCCGTCGCCGTGAAGGTGCCCGTGTAGGTGCCGTCGGCCAGCGCGAACGTGTCCCCGGGGCGCGCCGCGGCGAGCGCGTCGCGCAGCTCGTCGGCGGTGCCCACCACCTCGGCGTCGGCGGGACACCCCTCCGTCGCCGTGGACGAGCCGCCGTCGCCGCCCACCAGGCCGCATCCCGCGAGCACCGACGACGCCCCCAGCACCCCCACCAGCGACCGCGCGACGACGACGCTCAGGCGCGCGCGGCCGGTCAGCGCGGTCGGCATCTCAAGAAACCCTCCAGATCGGCCCACCGAGCCGGGCAAGGTTGCGCGGCAGCGCCCTCCTCGGGGCTCCGCCGCGCCGTACCCTACCCACGTCCGAGCGCCGCGTCCGTTGCGCGGCTCACCGGGGTCGGGCACCTCACGAGGAGAGATCGCGGTGCCGTTCGACGTGCCCTGGCTGCTGCCGTTCGGCCTCGTCGGCATCGCCTCGTGGGGCGTGTGGCTGGTACGTCGCGTGCTGTCCGCCATCACCCGTCCGGTCGTCAACGACTTCCGCACGACCACGACGGTCGTGGTGCCGTCCTACCGCGAGGACCCCGACGTCCTGATGCGGTGCCTGGAGACCTGGCGCCGCCAGGGACCGTCGCGGATCATCGTCGTGCTCGACCTCGCCGACACGGAGGCGTTCGAGCGGATCCAGGCCCTAGGCGACCCCGCGGTCGAGGCGCTGCTCTTCAAGCACACCGGCAAGCGCTCCGCCCTCGGCGCCGGTCTCCGCCTCGTCGACACCGAGCTGGTGCTGCTCGTCGACTCGGACACCTCGTGGGAGGCCGGGCTCCACGAGGCCATCCAGATGCCGTTCGTCGACCCCGCCGTGGGCGCCGTCAGCACCCGGCAGAACGTCTACCTGCCGAAGTCGAGCATCTGGCGCCGGGTGGCCGACTGGATCATCGACCTGCGCTACCACGACTACGCCCCGGCGATGGGCCGGTACGGCGGCGTCATCTGCGCGTCGGGCCGCACCGCGGCGTACCGGATGTCCGTGATCGGGCACCGGATCCACGACCTCGAGCACGAGATCTTCCTCGGCCGGCAGTGCGTGGCGGGCGACGACGGACGGCTCACCTGGCTCGTCCTGTCGCAGGGGTTCCGCGTCGCGCACCAGGACAGCGCCCGGGCGCTGTCGATGTTTCCCGACACGTTCCGCGCCTTCGTGAAGCAGCGGGTGCGGTGGAGCCGCAACTCCTACCGCTGCTACCTGACCGCGGTCGCCCGCGGCTGGGTGTTCCGGGCCCCGCTGATCTCGCAGGTCACGATCATGCAGATCCTGCTGACCCCGGTCACGATGGGCACCGCGATCATCTTCATCGGGCTGACCCTGCGGTCCAGCGACCCGGCGACGGCGCTCGTGCTGGCGGTGGTCTGGTTCGTCGTGGGCCGCGGGATCCGCGGAATCTCCCACCTGCAGCGGCGTCCCGAGGACCTCTGGCTGCTGCCCCTGGTGACCGCGGTGGTCGTGCTCGTGGCGTGGCCCATCAAGACCTACGCGTTCTTCACGATGAACAAGCAGGGCTGGCTGACGCGCTCCGCCGACTCGATCGGCGGCGAGGGCCAGACGGAGAAGAGCCTGCGCGCGGAGGCGAGCGCGTGAGCACCGGCGACGACCTGTTCTCCGCCGAGGAGCGCGGCGACACGGTGCCGCGGTGGGTGCGCGTGGCACTGCGGCTCGTCGTCCTCGTCATGCTGCTCGGCGCGACGGCCGGCGTCGTGTGGGGCAACGACTCGCTGCGCGAGCGCATCGGATCGGGTACCGAAGCCGCGGCCGCCGCCCCCGCGGACGACGAGGACACCGGCACCGACACCGCGGCCGCCGCGTCCCAGGTGGAGGCCCTGCGCCGGGAGGACACCCGGCTCCGGTCGGCGGCCGACCTCGCTCCGCCGGCCGGGACGGTGGTGCTGACCGCGCGAGCCGCGCCGTACACGCTCGACGACCTCATCGCCATCGGGTCCGTGACCGGCGGCGTGCTGGTGCCGACGCTCGTGGACTCCATCGTCGTCACCCGCGGCGCCCGCCTCGACATCGTCGCCCCCGGACGCACGCTGCGGATGCGCAGCGACGCCGACGGGTTCGTCAGCATCGTCGCCTGGGCCGGCGACCTGCGCCTGGCCGGCACCGCCGGCCAGCCGCTCCGCATCGTCGGCTGGGACTCGACCACGACGACCCCGGACAGCACGACCGCCGACGGCCGGGCCTACATCCGGGTCAAGGACGGCCGGCTCGACGTCGCCCACGTCGCGGCCAACCACCTCGGCTTCTGGAGCGGTCGCACCGGCGGGATCGCCCTCACCGGCACCTCGGAGACCCTCACCCGGGCCTTCGTCACCGGCCTCGCCGTGAGCGACACCCACCTCGGGCTCTTCCTGTCGGGCGTCAGCGAGGCCGTCGTGGACGGCAGCTCGTTCGCCCGCACGCAGCAGGACGGCGTCGAGGTGACGAGCGGGTCCACCGACGTGCTGCTCCGCTCCGTCCGCCTCGCCGACGTCGGACGCGACGCCCTGGTCGTCTCCCGCGGCAGCTCCACCGTCACCGCGGAGGACGTCACGGTGGACGGTGCGGGGGGGTACGGCGCGCGTGTCGACGGCGCCCCCCTCGCCGACGGACCGAACTCGGCCGGCTGGAGCACCGACCACCACGCGGGCCTCGACGTCGACGGGCTCAGCGTGCGCGGCACGACCCGCGGCGGGGTGCGGATCGACGGCATGGACGACGTCGCGCTGGCGCACCTCGACATCGATTCCCCCGGCACCGCGCTCGACCTCCGCGGCGGCTCCAGCGGTACCACCGTCTCCGACTCCGACCTCGTCGGCGAGGCCCGGGCGCTCCGCGTGGCCGCCGCCACCGCCGTGCGGGTCACCGACGTGGCCGCGTCGGCCCCGGCCACGGCGGTCCTCGTCGAGCAGGGCGCCGAGGTGGAGGTCGACGGCACGGCCATGACCGTCGACGAGGGCCACGCCGCCGTCGCGCAGGGCGCGGGCACGACGCTCGCGGTCGAGGGGGGTTCCGTCGTCGGGCTCGGACCCGGCGCCGTCGTCGCCCGGTCCGGCGCCGAGGCGACCGACACGGACGTCGAGGCGACCGACTGGTCCTACCGACCCGTGCTCGTGTCGTGGGCCCTCGGCAACGTGCACGCGCTCCTGCTGCTCCTGCTGCTGCCCGTCCCGCTCCTGGGGCTCCTCTTCGTCGTGCGGCGACGACGCAGCCAGCGCGAGCTGCGCCGGCTGTTCGCCGACGAGATGACCCGCCTCGGGCGGGCCCGCCTGACGGAGTACGCCGAGGAGCAGCCCGCGAAGCCGGCGAGCCCCGCGGAGCCGGCGCCGCAGCCCGTGCTCGTGCCCGACGGGCCGCCGGTCCCGGCCTGGGCGGTCGAGTCCGCCCCGTCCTACGGGCCCGTGCCCGCTGCCGTCGAGGACCGGCCCGTCCAGCCCGTCGAGCCCGTCACCGCCGCGCCGATGGAGCCGGCGGAGCCGACGACCGTCGAGGCGGCTCCCGCGGAGCCCGACCCCGTCCCGGCGGCGGAGCCCGTCGTCCGGGTCCCCGTGCCGGCCGGGCCGGCGGCGAGCATGCAGGAGCTGGCGATCAACGCCGTGGTCCAGCAGGGCTACCGTGCCAGCGACGTGGCCCGGTCCCTCGGCGTACCGACGTCGCGGGTGCGCGGCTGGGTCGCCGACCACCTGCGCGGCCTCTGAGGCTTCCCGCAGCGGAGAGGCTCAGCCGAGCAGCTCCTCCGCCGCGGCGAGCAGCACGCAGGTGGCGACACCGTCCATCGCGGCCTCGACCTCGGCGAGGGGCGGCAGGGTCGGCGCCAGCCGGATGTTGCGGTTGCGCGGGTCCTCGCCGTACGGGAACGCCGACCCGGCCGGGGTGAGCGCGATGCCCGCCTCCTTGGCCAGCGCCACGACCCGCTTGGCGGTGCCGTCGAGCACGTCGAGGTTGACGAAGTAGCCACCCGCCGGGTCGGTCCACTCCGCGATGCCGTGCTCGGCGAGACGCTCGGTGAGCACGCGCTGGACGGCGGCGAACTTCGGCGCGATGAGCTCGCGGTGCTTCGCCATGTGGGCGCGCACGCCGGCGGCGTCGCCGAAGAACTCGACGTGGCGGAGCTGGTTCACCTTGTCGGGGCCGATCGAGTAGTAGCCGAGGCCCTCGAGGTACGCCGCGACCGTCGCCTCGGAGCCCGCGAGGAACGCCACACCCGCACCGGCGAAGGTGATCTTCGAGGTCGAGGCGAACACGACGACGCGGTCCGGGTTACCGGCCTCCGCGGCGAGCGTGATGATGTCGGGGGTGGTCGTCTCGACCTCGGTCAGGTGGTGCACCGCGTAGGCGTTGTCCCACATGATCGTGAAGTCGCGCGCCGCCGTCGGCATCGACGCCAGCGTGCGCGCCACCTCGTCGGAGCAGACCGAGCCGGTGGGGTTCGCGTAGGTCGGCACGAGCCACATGCCCTTGATGGTGGGGTCGTCCGCGACGAGCGAGGTCACCACGTCGACGTCCGGACCGTCGTCCGACATCGGCACCGGGATCAGCTCGATGCCCAGGCGGTCGGCGAGGGCGAAGTGCCGGTCGTAGCCCGGCGTCGGGCACAGGAACCGCACGACGTCCTCGACGCCCCACGGCTCGACGCTGTTGGGACGGCCGTAGAGCAGGGCCTGCACCAGCGTGTCGTGCATGAGGGTCAGGCTCGACGACCCGGCCGCCACGACGTTGCCGACGGACGTGCCGAGCAGCTCGGCGAAGATCGCCCGCAGCTCGGGCAGGCCCGCGAGCCCGCCGTAGTTGCGCACGTCCGTGCCGTCCGCCGCCGTGTGGCCGGTCGGGAGGCTGAGCAGCCGCTCCGAGAGGTCGAGCTGCTCCGGCGACGGCTTGCCCCGCGTCAGGTCCAGCTTGAGGCCCTTCGCCTTGAGCTCGGCGTACGCCGCGCGCTGGGCGTCGGCGAAGGCGGCGAGGTCGGTGCGGGCGAGGTCGGCCAGGGCCATCGTGGGGCTCACTCTCTCGGGGTAGCAGCAGTGCCGGGGAACGCGGCGGGCCGATTCTCTCAGGCGACCACACCGGGCGGGCAAACGCGTTCCCGCGTCACCATCCCTCGGCGATGCGCGCGGTCGCCCCGGCTCCCGTGAGCGCCTCGCACGCGGCCGCCGCACTGGCCGCCGAGAGCCCGGCGACGAGCACGACGCCCTGCGTGGTGGTGCCCGCAGGAGCCTGGACCGGCGCGGCGTCGACCGCGTGCTTCGCGCGCACCAGGTCCCAGCCGGTCACGCGCCGTACCTCCCGGATCACCGCCACCGGCCGCTCCCCCACCGCGTCGAGCACGACCGCGTGGGTGCCGATCTCCGTGAACGCCGCCTCGGGCCACGGCCGCGTGACCCGACGCCACCAACCGCGCAGGCCGCCGGGCTCGTCGGACGGGTCGGACTGCTGCTGGCGGGACGTCGGCATGGCTTCCATGGTGCCGACCCGCCGCGCCCGACCCCAGCTCGTACGGCGTCACCCCGGTCACGCTGCGCGGCTGCGGCTTGGCGCCGGCCCGGGGCACGGAAATGTGCGGCTGGGACACCCCCGGTCGAGCCAGACCGCCCCCAACCGCACATTTCCCGGCCCCGCCGCCCGCGGCGCGCTCGTGCCCTGAGGGAGGAGCGGCCGCGTCGGAGGAGCGCAGCGGAGGAGACGTGGTCGGGATCGACCGAAGGGCAGGAGCTCGTGGCGCCGCGGGCACGGCCGAGCGGAGCGAGGCCCAAGGGCACCGCGGCCTGATCTGCGGAACGCATGCACCCGGACCACCGTTCAGATCGCATCCGTTCCGCAGAACACGAACCGGTACGCCGCTGGCCCCACCCCGCCGCCCGCGGCGCGCTCGTGCCCTGAGGGAGGAGCGGCCGCGTCGGAGGAGCGCAGCGGAGGAGACGTGGTCGGGATCGACCGAAGGGCAGGAGCTCGTGGCGCCGCGGGCACCGGCCGAGCGGAGCGAGGCCCAAGGGCACAGCACGGCCGAGCGGAGCGAGGCCCAAAAGACATGGCGCAACCCGTTTTCGGGTCCCTACCGTCACCCCGTCCGACCGGCACGGTGCCGGTCGCACGACAGAAAGGACCCACAGGCTCCACGACGATGGACACGATCACCCCGACGCTCCTCAGCTGGGCGTCGATCCTCGAGGACTCCACCCGCGAGCAGGCCCGCACGACGGCCACGATGCCGTTCGTCTTCCCGCACGTCGCCCTGATGCCGGACGCCCACCTGGGTCTCGGCGCCACGGTCGGCTCCGTCATCCCGACGCTGGGCGCGATCATGCCGGCGGCGGTGGGGGTCGACATCGGCTGCGGCATGATCGCGGTCCGCACGACGTACGTGCGGGACGACCTGCCGGCCGACCGGCGCCCGCTGCGGGAGGCGATCGAGCGCGCCGTACCGCTCTCGGCCGGCGCCGCCAACCGCAGCATCGAGCGGGAGCACACGCGAGCGCGACTGCAGGAGCTCACCGAGCTGGCGGAGCAGGCGGGGTTCGAGCCGGGCGACCACGCGGCGCGCTGGGAGCTGCAGCTGGGGACGCTGGGTTCGGGCAACCACTTCATCGAGGTGACGGTCGACGAGGAGGACCGGGTGTGGCTGTTCCTGCACTCGGGCTCGCGGGGTGTCGGCAACCGGATCGCGCAGGCGCACATCAAGGTCGCGCAGCAGCTGGCCGAGCAGTGGTGGATCCCGCTCCCCCACAAGGACCTCGCCTACCTCGTGGAGGGCACGGACGAGTTCGACGCGTACGTCGCGCAGATGCGCTGGGCGCAGCACTACGCGCTGCTCAACCGCGAGGAGATGATGGACCGGGTCGCGGCCGAGTTCGCTGCCTGGGTCGGGGCGACCGGCAACGTGGAGCGGGTGGAGGAGATCAACTGCCACCACAACTACACGGAGCAGGAGCGCCACTTCGGTCGGCAGGTCTGGCTCTCGCGGAAGGGCGCGATCAACGCCGAGGAGGGCCGGCCGGGCCTCATCCCGGGGTCGATGGGCACGGCGTCGTACGTGGTGACGGGCCGCGGGAACCGGGTGGCGCTGAACTCGGCGCCGCACGGCGCGGGGCGGGAGTACTCGCGGGCGGCGGCCCGGCGCACCTTCACCCGTGAGCAGCTGCGGGAGGCGATGGCGGGGATCGAGTACCGCGACACCGACGCGTTCCTCGACGAGATCCCCGCGGCGTACAAGCCGATCGACCGGGTGATGGCGGACGCCGCCGACCTGGTCGAGGTGCGGCACGTGCTGCGCCAGGTGGTGAACGTCAAGGGCGACTGAGCGGTCCTGGAGCAGGCGCCTGGAGCAGGCGCCCGGGAGCGGGCGTCAGGCCGGCGCCTGCTCCAGGAACGTCGCGATGCTGTCCATCGACGCGTCGAACTGGGGGCCGAAGGCGTGGCCCTCGCCCTCGTACCAGTCGAGGCGCACGTCGGCCCCGGCCTCGAGCAGGAGGCCGTGGGTCTCCTCGGCCCAGGCGGGCGGGCAGGTGTCGTCGGCGGTGCCGTGCACGATGAGGACGGGCTCGGTGATCCGGTCGACGTGCGGCCCCGTCGAGGCCGCCGCGTAGTAGGCCGGGTTCTCCTCGGGCGTGCCGACCCGGGCCGCGAGGTCGTCCCAGAAGCCGCCGCCGTCGCTGAACTGCCGCTGGTTGTCGGCGGCGTCGCTGGCGACGGAGGCGTAGATGACCGCGGCCTGGGCGTGGCCGGGCGCCATCTCGAGCGCCTCGAGCACGGCGCCACCGCCCATCGAACGCCCGAACAACGACACCCGGTCGTCGTCGACGGGCACGTCGGCGCTGTCGCGGAGCGCCGTGACGGCGTTGATGACGTCCACCGCGTAGCCGAACCTCTGCGTCTCGTCGAGCGCCGGGTCGTCGTCGGAGCCGGCGTGGTTGCGGTAGTCGACGTGGAACGCGACGTACCCCGCCTCCGCGAGCCGCCCGCGCTCCCGCGTCATGCCCTGGCCCGACACGTAGACCGCCGGGTCGATGTAGCCGTGGGCGAGCACGACCGCGGGGAACGGACCCTCGCCCGCCGGGACGTTGAGCACGCCGGTGACGAGGAACCCCTCGCTGCGGTAGCTCGCGTCGTACGAGGTGTAGCCGCCCGTCGACTCCCGCACCGCCCCGACCTGCAGGTCGCCGCCGGTGAACTCGGCGTCGAACCAGCGCGCGAGCTCCGCGGGTCCCGACGTCGGGGGCGGCGAGGGCTCCACCGTTGGCTCCGGTACGTCGGCGCTGGCGGTCGCGTCGTCGTCGGCAGCCCCGGCGGCGCTCGAGGTCGGGGACGCCGGGTCGGCGGTGTCGTCCCGCTCCCCGTCGGGGGAGCCCGACGAGCACGCCGCCCCCACGAGGAGGAGCGCTCCGGTGGCGGCCACCCGGCCCAGGCGCGTCATGCCCCCAGCATGGCAGCGGTCCCCTACCGACCGAGGTGCATCATGGGCAGCATGGCTCTGCCCGTGGTCAGCACCGCTCGCCAGCGGCTCGGCGAGGCGCTCTTCGCCCGCGTCGCCGGCCCGGACGGCCCGCGCCTGCGGGAGCGGATCCACGGCACCCCGGGCCCGCGCCGGTTCGGCCTGGACGACCCGATCGCGCGCGTGCACGGGGACGCGTCGATGTTCGTCGGCGGCATCCGGGCCCTGATGCTGCAGGCGCTGCACCCGGCGGCGATGGCCGGGGTCGCGGAGCACTCCGACTACCGCACCGACATGTGGGGCCGGCTCAACCGCACGGCGACCTTCATCGCCGCGACCACCTTCGCGACCGACGACCACGCCGACGCGGCGATCGCCGCGGTGCGCCGCATCCACGAGCGCGTGGTCGGCACGCTGCCGGACGGCACGCCGTACTCCGCCTCCGACCCCCACCTCCTCCGCTGGGTCCACGTGGCGGAGATCGACAGCTTCCTCACGGCGCACCAGCGGTACGGCGCGCGGCCCCTCTCCCCCGCCGAGACCGACACGTACGTCGCGCAGACGGCCCACGTCGCGGAGGCGCTGGGCGCGCGCGACGTGCCGTGCACCAAGGCGGAGCTCGACGACGTGCTCGCTGCGTACCGGCCCGAGCTGAGGGGCACGCCCGAGGCCCGCGAGGCGATCCGCTACCTGCTGCTGAAGCCGCCGCTGCCGCTGCTCGCGCGGGCGCCGTACGGCACGCTGACGGCCGCCGCGGTCGGCCTGATGCCGGCGTGGACGCGGGTGCCGCTGCGGCTGCCGTGGCTGCCCGTCGTCGAGGGCACGGTCGTGCGGGCCCTCGGGCAGGTGTCGACCTCGACGATCCGCTGGGCGATGTCGGTGGACCGCGCGGAGGCCGACCGGCTCCGCGCTGGGGTGATCTCCGCCTGACGTTGGGGCGTTCTTGAGGCCCCGTGCGGTTTCGCGCACTAGCGTTGGCGCTGTCGCGGATTCGGCCGCCCTGACCCTCCCGGAGCCTCCCATGCACCCCACCTCGTCCGTCCCCGTCCGTCATGGACGGCACGTCGCCGCCGCGCTGGTCGCGCTCCTCCTCGTGCTGGCCGGCGCTGCCGTCGCCGTGACGGGTGCGAGCACGACGCCCCGCGCCGACGCCGCCACCGCTGCCGCTCCCGCGAAGGGCCGCCTGGTCGGCGCGATCCGCGTCGGCAGCTCGCTCTACGGGGGCACGGTCAAGGTGACGATCTTCGACATGAACTGGAAGGTGCTGGGCTCCACCACGGCACGCTCGACCTACCAGCTCTCGGTCGCCCCGGGCAGCTACCGCATCCAGGTCACCGACACCCGCCCGACCTACGACGTCAACCGGTTCGCCCCGACCGACCTCACCGCGACGGTGAAGTCGGCGCAGACGATCCAGCGCGACGCGTCGATGCGCAAGGGCGCCAGCATCACCGGCACGGTCCGCACGAACGGCGCGATCGCGTCGGGCGCCCGCGTGGTGGCCGCCAACCCCTACGGCCAGTCGTTCGAGACCATCGCCAACCGTCAGGGCCAGTTCGCGATCGCCGGTTTGCCCACCGCGAACTACTCCGTCTTCACCTACGACGCCCGCGGCCAGTGGGCGGACGTCAGCACCTTCCTGCGCAACCGCAAGGTCGGCACGAACACCAACATCGCCATCAACCTCAAGCGCCGCGCCGGCTCGCTCGTCGTCAACATCGTCGGCGGCAACCAGCAGCTGCCCGCCAACGGCTACGTCACGGCGCGCAACAGCGCCACCGGGCAGTGGTACGTCGCCAAGGCGAAGAACGGCAACGTCTCCTTCGCCGGCGTCATGCCCGGCCCCTACGAGCTCACCGTGCCCGACTCCGGCAACTACCTCGGCCGCACCGGCAAGGTCCCCGGCGGCCGCCAGGTGCCTGCCGGCAACGTGCTCTTCACCGCCTTCGAGCTGCTCCAGCGCGGCGGCAGCGTCTCCGGCACGGTCGTCGACGCCCGTGTGCCCACCCGCACGCTCAAGGGCGTGCAGGTGCAGCTCTTCAACAAGTACGGCACGAAGGTCGGCTCCGCCTGGACCACCCCGTCGGGCCGCTTCCTGATCGAGGGTCCCCTGCGCACCGACTCGGGCTACAAGGTCGTGCTCAGCCGTCCCGACGGTGGCTGGATCACCTTCGGCCCCGGCGGCAACGACACCTGCCAGTACGGCACCTTCACCTCGAGCGCGTTCAGCATCAGCGTCGGCAACAACCGGGCCCTCGGCAACGTGCCGCTGAAGGCCATCGGGCACGCGCAGAACCCGCAGTGCATCCCGCAGACGACGTCGCCCACGGCGACCCCGACCACGTCGGCTCCCACCTCGGCCCCCACCTCGGCCCCCACGTCGGCTCCCACCTCGGCGCCCACGTCGGCTGCGACCTCGCCGGCGACCAGCCAGCCGACGTCGCAGCCGACCTCCACCGTGACGGTGACCGTCACGGCGACGCCCACGCCCTGAGGCCGGTTCCGGCCTGGGCCGCTGCGCAACAATGGCCCTCATGACCGACGCCGCGCTGATCGCCGCCCGCGCGACCGTCCTGGCCGACCTCGACGCCCGGGGGTGCGCCGACGCCGAGGGCGTCTCGCTCCTCGAGCACGCGCTCTCCGAGCGCCGGTGGTGGGTCGAGCAGTGGCCCGCCGGGGCCACGTACGTCGCGGGCCTCGTCGCCACCGACGTCCAGGACGCGCTCTTCGACCGAGGCCAGCGCTGGCCGCTCTGCTCGACGTGCGCGTCGCTGGAGGAGCACGCCCTGCGGGTCGATCCCGAGCTCGGCGGACCCGACCCGGTGTGGGTGTGCGAGACCTCGGGCCAGGCGATCGCGCGGCTCGGCGCGCTCACGTCCAGCTAGGGGGCGCGGGTCCGCTCGGCGGTCGGAAATGTGCGGCTGGGACATCCTGGTCGATCCTGACCGTCCCCAACCGCACAGTTCCGGGCCCCGCCGCCAGCTCCGACCCGGGGCCAGCGCCGCGCCGCGGGCACCGGCCGCGCCGAGCGAGGCCCGAGAGCCCGTCAGCCCACGCCGAGGCAGGCCGTGACGAGCGTGGTCTCGGTGATCGGGTCGGTCTCCACCGACCACTCCTCGCAGATCGCGTCGACCATGAACAGACCGCGGCCGCGGATGGACTCGGGCGCGCCCAGTCCGGGCGGGCCGTCGGCGAACTCGGGGTCGTAGCCGGCGTCGAGGACCCGCAAATACACCCGGTCGTCCACGCACCGCCACGACAGGCGCACGGTGCCGAGCATGCCCGGGCGGCCGTGGTCGACGGCGTTGAGCACGAGCTCGCCGGCGACGATGAGGATGTCCTGGAGGAGGCCCTGGGCGGCGTCCATGCCCATCGGGCAGTCGGACGGCAGCCCCTGGTCGTCCCGGGGCCCGTCCCAGGCGTCCATCGCCTCGGTCATCGCCTCCTCGAACGCAGTCCGCAGCGCGTGCCGCGCCTGCGGTCCGGCCTCCGGTCCGTGGGGCAGGTCGAGCTCGGACCAGTCGGCCCCGCGGGACTCGGTGGCACCCCGGGCCGCGGTCACGAGACGCCCTCGGCCCTGGCGGCGGTGGCCGTCTCGAACGGGATGCCGCACACGTGCAGCACCCGGTGGGGCACGGTGCGCTCGCGCACGAGGAGCGTCACGGCCGTCCCGTTGCGCACGGCGTCGGCTCGTGCGCGCGCCAGCGCTCCGATGACGAGGCTGGGGAGGAACGTGACCTCGGTGAGGTCGACCAGCAGGTCGAGACGGTGGTCGTCGCTGGCGGTCGTGAGAACCGCGAGCAGGTCGTCGACGTCGAACGCGTCGATGTCGCCGCGCAGCACCACCCGCCCCGGTTCGGCGGAGGCGACGAACGTGGGAGCGGACATGCGGGAAGCCTACGCGGGTCACCTACCGCCGGCAGCACGCCGCACCCGCGGCGGTGTCGGGACCGCGGGCCGCTCAGCGGTGGTCGACGTCGCGCCCGGAGGCGAGGTCGGCGCAGTCGACGAGGCGTACGTCGCGGTCCGCCAGGTAGCGGCGCGCGCCCCGGTCCCCCGCGGCCGAGGCCCGCACGCCCGCGACGTGCGCCGCGCCGAGGAGGACGGGGTGGCCGGGCTCGGCCGCGCCCGGTGGACCGTAGGCGGCGCGGGCGAGCGTCGTCGGGCCCACCCAGGCGCCGAGCACGCGCCGTACGACGGCGGCGCCCACGTCGGGGAGGTCGACGAGGTGGACGAGCACCCCCGGGCTGTGGTCGGGCAGCCCGGCCAGGCCGGCACGCAGGGAGGCACCCATGCCGTCCGCCCAGTCGTCGGCCACGACGACCGTCGCGTCGGCGGGGACGAGGGGGCGGACGTCGTCGGCCGCCGCGCCGAGGACGACCGTCAGGCGCGCGCACCCGCCCTCGCGGAGCGCACCCAGCGACCGCGGGAGCCAGTCGTCGACGAGCGCCTTCGGACGTCCCATGCGACGGCCGGCGCCGGCGGCGAGGAGGAGGCCGTCGACCTCGGGGAGGACGTCGGGACCGGGGAGCGGAGCGATCAGCTGTCGCCGAGCTGGACGTAGAGCGTGAACCGGTCGCTGCGGTAGACCGAGCGCGACACCTCGACGACCCGGTCGTCGGCGACGGCCCGGCGGGCGACGCGCAACACGGGGGTGCCCATCGCGATCTCCAGCGCCTGGGCCTCCTCGGCGGTGGGGACGTCGGCCGTGATGGAGTCCTCGGCCCAGGTCGGACGCAGGCCACGCATCGCCAGCGCCTGGTAGAGGCTGGTCGGCATGCCGCTCTGCAGGAAGCCCGGCAGCAGCACCTCGTTGAGGTAGGCGTCCTCGACGCACATGGGCTGGCCGTCGGCCCGCCGCAGGCGCTTCCAGTGGATGACCGCGTCGCCCTCGGTGAGCTCGAGGGCACGGGCGACGCCCGGCCCCGCCTGCTCGCGGCGGGCGAGGATCGTCTGCGACTCGGCGTGGAGGCCGCGGCGCTGCATCTCCCCCGTGTAGCTGAGGAGCCGCCCGACCTCGTTGCGCGGCTTGGCGACGAACGTGCCGCGGCCGGGGATGCGCTCGAGCAGGCCCTCGGCGACGAGGGTGTCCATGGCCTGGCGCACGGTCATCCGCGCGACGCCGAACACCTGCACGAGCTCGCGCTCGGAGGGGGCCGGGGTGCCGGGTTCCGCGTCGCGCACGAGCTCACGGACGTACTCCCGCACCTGCACGTGCTTCAGGGGTTCGCGAACGATCGCGACGGAGTTCTCCACGAGAAACACCGTAGGGAATGCGGGGTTCGGTTGTCTCGGACTTGCGGAGAACTTTCCCCTACCAGACGGAAGGGCGTCCGGCCACCGGCGAGCCCTGCGGACCAGACCAGTGCCGGCTCACTCCGTGCTGACCGCGGCGAGCACGTCGAGCCGGGCCGCGCGGCGGGCGGGCAGGGCGGCGGCGAGCACGCCGACCACGAGCGCCGCCGCGGCGAACCCGGCCAGCTGCCCGACCGGCACGCTGATCACCTCCAGCCCCTCCTCGCGCAGGGTGCGCATGAGGGCGAGCCCGAAGGTGGTGCCGAGCACGAGGCCGAGGACCGTCCCGAGGGCCGCGATCACGACCGACTCCAGCGTGATCATCCACCGCAGCTGGCCCCGCCCGAGCCCGACCGCCCGGAGCAGCCCGACCTCCCGCGTGCGCTCGACGACCGAGAGCGCGAGCGTGTTGACGATGCCGAGGACGGCGATCACGAGCGCCAGGCCCAGCAGGGCGAAGACGACCAGCACCAGACGGTCGATGGGGGCGCGTTGCTCCGCGGCGTACTCCGCCTGGTCCTTCACCGTGACCAGCGGGTTGTCGCCCGCCGCCTGCTCGAGCCGGTCCTGCAGCCCGTCGAGCCCGCCGGGCGGGTCCGCGACGGCCTCGACGACGAGCGTGTTGTCGAGGTCGCGGTAGCCCGCGTCGAGCAGCGTGGCCGTCGTCGTGGTGATCGACGGCAGGACCGATCCCGGGTCCACCACGGCCACCACGGGCAGGCGCTGCTCGCCGTCGACCGTGGTGACGACGAGGTCGTCCCCGACCCCGATGCCGGCGTCGTCGGCGTAGTCCTCGTCGACGACCGCCGTGCCGTCCACCAGGTCGGTGACGTCGCCGGCCACCGTCCCGACGCCGAGGTCGCGGAAGGTCGACGGGTCGACGCCGCCCAGCCGGCGGGGGCGGTCACCCGTCTCGGCCAGCCCGTAGCGCACCCGCACCACCGACGCCACGCCCTCGACCTCGCCCATCGCGTCGCCGATGCCGGTCGAGAACCCCTCCCCCACCTGGTTGCTGACCACGAAGTCACCGGGGAAGGTCTGCTCGATGGTGCGGTCGACCGACGCCTTGGCCGAGTCGCCCAGGATCGCCATGGTGGTCGCGAGCGTCAGGCCGATCATGAGGGCGGACGCGGTCGCCGCCGTGCGCCGCGGGTTGCGCAGGGCGTTGAGCCCGGCGAGGTTGCCGACGGTGCCGAAGAGACGCCGGTACGCCGCGTGCGCCGCCACGAGGACCGGACGGCCGATCACGGGACTGGCCGCCGCGACGCCGAGCAGGACCGCGAGGACACCCAGGCCGACCCACCAGCCGGCCCGCGGGACGTCGGCGACGAGCCCGGCCGCGAGCGCGCCCGCGCCACCCACGACGAGCGCGGCGCCGACGACCATGCGTCGCCGGATCGTGGTCTCCGGGAGCGCCACGTCGTCGCGCAGGGCCTCGACGGGCGCGATGCGCGTCGTGCGCCGGGCCGGCCCCCACGCCGCGACCATCGTGACCACGATCCCCACGGCGAAGGCGGCGACGACCGTGCGCGGCTCGAGCACGAGCGGCTGGGAGTCGAGGTCGAGACCCACGCGCGCGAAGACAGCACGGATGGCGAGGGCGAGGAGCACGCCCAGCCCCAGGCCCAGGACGGAGCCGACGAGACCGACCACGAAGGCCTCGAGCTGCACCGAGCGCACGACCTGGCGGCGGGAGGCGCCCAGCGCGCGCAGCAGTGCCAGCTCGCGGCTGCGCTGGGCGACGAGCATCGAGAACGTGTTGACGATGAGGAAGCCGCCCACCACGAGGGCGATGCCGGCGAAGATGAGGAGGAAGGTCGTGAGGAACGAGATGGCCTCCAGCAGGAGCGAGGCCGACTCGTCGGCGGCGTCGTCGCCCGTCACGGCCTCGACCCCGTCGGGCAGGAGGGGCGCGACGGCGTCGCGCAGCTCCTCCTGCGAGACCCCGTCGGCGGCGCGCACCCAGACGTCGGTGTAGGCGTCCTCCCCCTGCAGGAACACCTGCTGCCCCGTCGCCATGTCGACCACGGTGAGGGTGGCGCCGTTGAGCGAGGCGTCCCCGCCGAGGGCCACGAGCCCCACGAGCGTGGGCGTCAGCTCCCCGTCGGCGACGGGGCTGACGAGCCGGACGGCGTCGCCGATCTCGTAGCCCGCCCGCTCCGCGGTCTTCTCGTCGAGCGCCACCTCGGTGAACCCGGAGGGCGCGCGGCCCTCGACGACGTGGAGGCCCTCGGCCCCTCCCGCGGCCGGGGCGTCGTTGAACCCCTGCAGCAGGCCCGGTGCGCCCTGTCCGCCCACGACCTTGCCGTCGTCGCCGATGACGAAGACACCCGGGGCGCTCACGTTGCCGTCCGCCCGCGCCGCCTCGGGCAGGGCGGCCAGCTCCTCGACGAGGGAGGCCGGCACGGTGCGCGACGACCCCTCGGCGGCGCCGAAGGACGTGCCGATCTCCGGACGCACGACGACGTCGCCGACCGTCGCGGAGAACAGCGAGGTGAAGGACCGCTCGAGGGTGTCGGAGAACATCAGCGAGCCGCACACGAAGGCGACGCCGAGCACGATCGCGAACGTGCTCATCACGAGGCGCACCTTGCGCCCCGGCAGGCTCTTCCAGGTCGCGCGCAGCATCAGGGGGCGCCGTCCGGCAGCGCGGACGCCGTCATGCGCGTCATCACCGCGAGCACCTGCTCGCGGTCGGGACGGCGCAGCTCGTCGACGACGCGCCCGTCGGCGAGGAAGACCACGCGGTCGGTGTACGCCGCCGCCACCGGGTCGTGGGTGACCATCACGACGGTCTGGCCGATCTCGTCGACGCTGCGCCGCAGCAGGGTGAGCACCTCGGCACCGGACCGGGAGTCGAGGTTGCCCGTGGGCTCGTCCGCGAACACGATGTCGGGCCGGCTCACGAGCGCCCGCGCGACCGCGACGCGTTGCTGCTGCCCGCCGGAGAGCTCGTTGGGGCGGTGCGACAGGCGGGGCCCCAGGCCCACCGTCTCGACGACCGACTCGAAGACCCCCGGCTCGGCCCGCCGCCCGGCGATGGAGAGCGGCAGCCGGATGTTCTCCTCCGCGGTCAGGGTCGGCACCAGGTTGAAGGACTGGAACACGAAGCCGATCCGGTCGCGCCGCAGGCGCGTGAGCTCCTTGTCCTTGAGCCGGGACAGCTCGGTCTCACCGATCCGCACCGACCCGCTGTCCGCCGTGTCGAGCCCCGCGCAGCAGTGCATCAGCGTCGACTTGCCGGAGCCGCTGGGACCCATGACGGCGGTGAACTCGCCCTGGCCGAGGTCGAGGCTCACGCCGTCCAGGGCGCGGACGCGGGCCTGCCCCGCGCCGTACGTCTTCACGAGGTCGCGCACGCTGGCCGCCGCAGGGGCGGCGACAGCAGGGTCGTCGGTCATGCCACGACTGTGGCACCCCGCACCCACAGTCCACCACCGGGGACGTCCCCGGTCCCCACCCTGGGGAGAACCCCTGGCGGTCGCACACGTGTTCGACTACGGTGGCGGGGTGGACTTCCAGGGCACCCTCTTCGCGACGGACCCGGGGCCGGACGCGGATCGGCTGGCCCCGTTGGCGCCGGGCATCGAACGGCGCCTGCTCGCCCACGGCGCCTGGATCGACGTGCGCCGCGACTGGCTCGGGGCGCTCTCCGACGACGTGATGGAGGCGCTCGTCCACCGCGTGCCGTGGCGGGCGGAGCGGCGGCAGATGTACGAGCGGGTGGTCGACGTCCCCCGCCTCCTCCACACGTACGGCGCGGGCGAGCCCCTCCCGCACCCCGGCCTCGCGGCGGCCCGGGACGCCCTGTCGGAGCACTACGCGGACGAGCTGGGCGAGCCCTTCACGACGGCGGGGTGCTGCTTCTACCGGGACGGGTCCGACTCGGTGGCGTGGCACGGCGACACCATCGGGCGCGGATCGACGCACGACACGATGGTCGCGATCGTCTCGGTCGGCGACCCGCGGCGGCTCGCGCTGCGCCCCCGGGGAGGCGGCGCGTCGATCGCCGTGACGATGGGCCACGGCGACCTGGTCGTCATGGGCGGCTCCTGCCAGCGCACCTGGGAGCACGCGGTGCCCAAGGTGGCGCACGCCGGCCCCCGCCTGTCGGTCCAGTTCCGCCCGGCCGGGGTGTTCTGACCCCGCGGCATGCTGGAGGGGTGAGCACCTCCGACGCCGACGGCCTCGAGCGCGCCGTCCTCGACCTGCTCGACCGGCGTGCCGCGGGCGCCACGATCTGCCCGTCCGAGGTGGCGCGGGCCGCCGCCTCCGACGGTCAGGAGTGGCGCGACCTCATGGACCCGGTGCGCGCCGCCGTCGGACGCCTGGTGGAGCGCGACGAGGTCGACGTGACGCAGGGCGGCGAGGTGGTGGACCTCGCGAGCGCACGCGGCCCCATCCGCGTGCGCCGGCGCGCCTGAGCGGACGGACGCGGTCCCCGAACCCCGCAACGGCACGAGGCCCCCGCTCCGGACGGAGCGGGGGCCTCGCGTGTGGTTCAGCGGCGGGCGGGACTCAGAAGTCCATGCCGCCCATGCCACCGGTCGGGTCGCCGCCACCGGCGGGCGCCTTCTCCGGCTTGTCGGCCACGACGGCCTCGGTGGTGAGGAAGAGCGCCGCGATGGAGGCGGCGTTCTGCAGCGCGGAGCGCGTCACCTTGGCCGGGTCGATGATGCCCTCGGCGACCAGGTCGACGTACTCGCCCGTGGCGGCGTTGAGACCGTGACCGGGGGTCAGGTTGCGCACCTTCTCAGCCACGACGCCGCCCTCGAGGCCGGCGTTGATCGCGATCTGCTTGAGCGGGGCCTCGATCGCGAGCTTCACGATGTTGGCACCGGTGGCCTCGTCGCCCTCGAGCTCGAGCTTGTCGAACGCGACCGCGCCGGCCTGGACGAGCGCGACGCCGCCACCGGCGACGATGCCCTCCTCGACGGCCGCCTTGGCGTTGCGCACCGCGTCCTCGATGCGGTGCTTGCGCTCCTTGAGCTCGACCTCGGTGGCCGCGCCGACCTTGATGACGGCCACGCCGCCGGCCAGCTTGGCGAGGCGCTCCTGGAGCTTCTCGCGGTCGTAGTCGGAGTCCGAGTTCTCGATCTCCGCACGGATCTGGTTCACGCGACCGTTGATCTGGTCGCCGTCGCCGGCGCCCTCGACGATCGTGGTCTCGTCCTTGGTGACGACGACCTTGCGGGCCTGGCCGAGGAGCTCGATGCCGGCGGTCTCCAGCGAGAGGCCGACCGTCTCGGAGATGACCTGGCCACCCGTGAGGATCGCGATGTCCTGCAGCATGGCCTTGCGGCGGTCGCCGAAGCCGGGGGCCTTGACGGCGACCGACTTGAACGTGCCACGGATCTTGTTGACCACCAGGGTCGACAGCGCCTCGCCGTCGACGTCCTCGGCGATGATCAGCAGCGGCTTGCCGGTCTGGATGACCTTCTCCAGCAGCGGCAGCAGGTCCTTGACGTTGGAGATCTTGCCCTCGACGAGGAGCAGGTAGGCGTCCTCGAGGACGGCCTCCATGCGCTCCATGTCGGTGGCGAAGTACGCCGAGATGTAGCCCTTGTCGAACCGCATGCCCTCGGTGAGCTCGAGGTCGATGCCGAAGGTGTTCGACTCCTCGACGGTGATGACGCCTTCCTTGCCGACCTTGTCCATCGCCTCGGCGATGATCTCGCCGACCGTGGTGTCCGCGGCGGAGATGGAGGCGGTGGAGGCGATCTGCTCCTTCGTCTCGACGTCCTTCGCGAGCTGCAGCAGCTGCTCGGAGACGGACGCCACGGCGGCCTCGATGCCACGCTTCAGCGCGATCGGGTTGGAGCCGGCGGCCACGTTGCGGAGGCCCTCGCGGACCAGCGCCTGGGCGAGGACGGTCGCCGTCGTCGTGCCGTCACCGGCGACGTCGTCGGTCTTCTTCGCGACCTCCTTGACCAGCTCGGCGCCGATCTTCTCGTAGGGGTCCTCGAGCTCGATCTCCTTGGCGATGCTCACGCCGTCGTTGGTGATCGTGGGCGCGCCCCACTTCTTCTCGAGCACGACGTTGCGGCCCTTGGGACCCAGGGTGACCTTGACGGCGTCGGCGAGGGTGTTCATCCCGCGCTCGAGACCGCGCCGGGCCTCCTCGTTGAAAGCAATGAGCTTCGACATGTTCTCCTGCGATTCCTTGTCTGCTGGAGAGTGGACAAGGCCCGGGTGGCCGCCCGCGACGGACGATCAGGCCGACCGGCGGACCCTTCCCGCCGTCGCTGCTGACCTCGACCCCACCGAGCCGGGTTGCTGCACGTTCGTTGTCACTCTCATGAGGAGAGTGCCAGCGTCATGTTTAGCACTCGCCCCCTGCGAGTGCAAGCAGCAGGTCAGCCGATGCGGGCGGCCACCAGGTCGGCGAAGTGGCCCGCCATCGCCGGTGCGACGTCGAGGTAGAGGCCCGGTTCGATCGCCTCCACCTCGCTGACCGCCCAGCGGTCGTCGTGGCGCAGGAGGTCGATCCGGGCGTAGTCCAACCGCTCCCCGCCCAGCTGCTCGGCAGCACGCACGGCGGCGATGGCCGTCGCGGCCAGGTCAGCGTCCAGGGGTACGGCGCGGGAGGAGCCCCCGAAGTGCTCGTGCACCCGGATCTCGTCGCCCGCCGGCACCTTGTCGACCTGGAGCACCGGCGTCCCGTCGAGCACGAAGACGGAGATCTCGCCGTCGGTGCGCACCGAGGCGACGAGCGGCTGCACCACCCACGGCGCCGCCCCCAGCCCCTCCAGACGGGGGTCGTCGGCGGAATCCGCCAGCACGACCCCGAGACCGCCGGCGCCCGTCGCCGGCTTGACGACGACGGAGCCCCACTCCGCCGTCGCCTCCCGCAGCACCGGCAGCAGGGTCGCGTCGCCGAGCGTGCGGGTCGGCACCGTCGGCACCTGGTCACCGAGCGCCACCAGGTAGGACTTGTCCGCGTTCCAGGCGAACGTCTCCGGGCCGTTCAGCACGCGGGTGAGCGCCGCCGTACGCCGCGCCCACGCCAGGAACTCCGGGAGCCGCCGATGGTAGTCCCACGTCGAGCGCACGGCGACGAGGTCAGCGGCCGACCAGTCGACGTCGGCGTCGTCCCAGACGGCCCAGGCGGCATCGATCCCGCGCTCCGCGAGCGCGGTGAGGAGCAGGTCGCCACCGTCCTCGCCGGTCGGGGCCAGCTGGTAGGTGGCGAGGAGGACCCGCGGGCGGGGCGAGGTGTCGGTGGGCACGGAGGAGGTCACGCGGCCGAGGTTAGGGCGTCGGGACCAGCCGGGCTCACGCCTCCCGGCGGTCGAAACCGCTGCCGTCGACCTGGTCGTCGATCCCCCAGTCGTCGTGGCCGACGTCGGGCATCGCGCGGAGGTGGGGGCGCTCGGCCGGCGCTTCCTCCGCCACCGCGGGCGCGTGGTGGCCGAACGGCACGGCGTCGACCTCGCCCAGCGCGGCGAGCACGGAGGGCAGCACGGCCTTGGCGGTCCGCTTGTAGCCGGCGGCGCTGGGGTGGAACCGGTCGAGGCTGAACATCTCGTCGGGGTTGGTGATGAAGAACGGGCCGACGACGTCGGCGAGCGACACCGCCCACGCGCCTGCACCGAGGGCGGCCTCCCGCTGGGCGGCGGCGAGCTGGCGCGACGCCCGCGACCCCAGCGACCGCAACGGCTGGGGCACCGGCCGCAGCGCCCCCAGGTCGGGGCAGGTGCCCACGACGACCCGCGTGCCGCGGGCCGTCAACGCCTCGATCGTCTCGCGCAGGTGCCGCGCCGACTCCGCGACCGGCACACGGTGCGTCACGTCGTTGCCGCCGACGACGACGACGGCGACGTCCGCGGCGTACGTCGCCGGGAGCGCCCCCAGCTGCTCGGCCAGCATGCTCGACTCGGCCCCCACCCGCGCTCCGGTGCGGAGCCGGACGGGACGCTCGGTGCTCCGCGCGACGTGCTTCGCGAGCCGGGCGCCGAAGGTGTCGCCCGGCACCTCGGCCCCCAGGCCCGCCGCGATCGAGTCGCCGAGCACGAGGAGCTCGACCGGGCGGCCGCCGTACCGCTTCTTGTAGACCTTGTCGGCGTCGAGGGCCTGCTCCCCCAGCGGCTTGCCGATGAGGCGTCGGGCCGTGGCGGCCTGGCGCTTGAGGATCGACCTCCCGCCGTACCCGACAGCGACACCGACCCCACCAGCAGCGGTCGCGACGGCCAGGGCCGCGCGCGCCTTCGACGTTGCAGACATGGGTCCTTGGATGCCCGACCAGCACGAGCACGAGGTGAACAGCACGCCAACCCCGGCCGCCCTGGCCGCGACGGTTGGTGGGGCCGGACCGGGGTGGCACTTTCCCCGGTCAGCCGGGGAACACGCCACTTAGACCATCAAATTTGATGGTCCAAGTGGTTGGTTCCCCGGTCAGCCGGGGAACCGACAGCTTTGACCATCAACCGACCGCTTTGACCATCAACCGACCGGTGAGGGTTGGGCGGGCGGGTCAGCCCCCGGCGACGGCCGGGATGATCGAGACCTGGGCGCCGGGGGCGGTCGGGGTCGCGAGGTCGTCGAGGAACCGCACGTCCTCGTTGCCGACGTACACGTTGACGAACCGGCGGAGGTCCCCGTCGTCGTCGAGCACGCGCGCCTTGATGCCGGGGTGGTGCGCGTCGAGGTCGTCGATGACCTCGGCCAAGGTGGCGCCGGAGGCCTCGACCTCGGACGCGCCGCCCGTGTAGGTGCGCAGGATGGTCGGGATGCGGACGGAGATCGACACGGAGTACCTCGGCTTCGGCGGGAGGGGTCGGTCAGGCGAGACCGGTGGCGGCGAACGCGGCGTACGTCGGCGCGATCGTCGCGGCGGGCGCGACCCGGTCGGCGACGGCGTCGAGTGTCTTGAGGCCGTGACCGGTGTTGATGACGACGGTCTCGAGGGAGGTGTCGAGCTGGCCGGTCTCGACGAGCTTCTTGAGGACGCCGACGGTGGTGCCGCCCGCGGTCTCCGTGAAGATGCCCTCGGTCCGGGCGAGCAGCACGATGGCCTCGCGCACCTCGTCGTCGCTGATGTCCTCCACGACACCGCCCGTGCGGCGGCAGACGTCGAGCACGTAGGGGCCGTCGGCGGGGTTGCCGATGGCCAGCGACTTGGCGATGGTGTCCGGCTTGACCGGCCGCACGACCTTCTTGCCGTCCTTGAACGCGGCGGACACGGGCGAGCAGCCGGTGGCCTGGGCGCCGAAGATCTTGTAGGGCTTGTCCTCGACGAGACCGAGCTTGATGAGCTCGGAGAAGGCCTTGTCCACCTTGGTGAGCTGCGAGCCCGAGGCGACGGGGATGACGACCTGGTCGGGCAGGCGCCAGCCGAGCTGCTCGGCGATCTCGTAGCCGAGCGTCTTCGAGCCCTCGGCGTAGAACGGCCGCACGTTGACGTTGACGAACGCCCAGCCGTCCTCCTCGCCCGCGATCTCGGAGGCCAGCTTGTTGACGTCGTCGTAGTTGCCCTCGACGGCGACGAGCGAGTCGGTGAAGACGGCCGAGTTGATGACCTTGGGCGTCTCGAGGTTGCTGGGGATGAACACGACGGTCTTGATGCCGGCGCGGGCGCCGGCCGCGGCGACGGCATTGGCCAGGTTGCCGGTGGAGGGGCAGGCGAAGACGCGGCTGCCGAGCTCGCGGGCGGCGCTCAGCGCGCAGGCGACGACGCGGTCCTTGAACGAGTTCGTGGGGTTGGTCGAGTCGTCCTTCACCCACAGCTTCTCGAGGCCGAGCGTGGCGGCGAGGTTCTTGGCCTCGAGCAGCCGGGTGAACCCGGGCTCGGTGTTGGGGCTGGTCTCGATGTCGGTCGGCACCGGCAGCAGCGCCTTGTAGCGCCAGATGTTGCGCGGGCCGGCCTCGATCTCCGCGCGGGTCACCGCGGGGAACTCGTAGGCGACCTCGAGGGGACCGAAGCACTCGGGACAGGCGTAGAAGGGACCGAGGTCCACCTGGTGGCCGCACTCGCGACAGGCGAGGGCCGTGGCGTTGCCGAACGCACCCTCCCGGAGGCCGTGACCGGGCGTGGCCTCGGCGTTCTCGGCGGGGGCGGGGCTGGTCTCGACGACAGACGTGCTCATGAGTCCTCCTCCTCATCTTCCCCGCGGCGACGGTCGCCGTGGGCGGATTTGGCACCGTTTCCACGACCGCCGCAATGGTGCGGCGGGGAGTTCGTGGCGGTTGCCGGGACGTCGACGGGCCGTTCCCTCAGTCCCTCTCGATGAGCTGTGCGTCAGGTTAGGAGGACGCCGCGGCGCGGGGCCAATCCCGGTCCCGCGATGTGGGACGCGGCGCCACATGTTGAGATGGTGGCGGGCGCGGCTCCGCCCCCGAGCCGGGTACGGCGCGGATCAGGTACGCACGGAGGCCGCGTCGGCCGTGAGGCGACGCAGCAGGTCGAGCACCCCGTCGGGGCCCTCGACGACGACGTCGGCCAGGTCGGCCAGCGCGCTCTCCTCGTCGGAGGCCGAGGCCACCAGCAGCGTCGGGAGGCCCTGGTCACGGAGCTCGGCGACGGCGTGGAAGGCCTCGACGTCGCCGAGGTCGTCGCCACCGAAGAGGAAGCCGCCGGCCCGCGTCTCGCGCACGAGGATCTTCACGGCCTCGCCCTTGTGCATGCCGGGCGAGCGCACCTCGATGACGTTGCGGCCCGGCTCGACGCCGAGGTCGTGGGTGGCCGCGAGCTCGGTCACGAGGGGCAGCAGCCGGTCGTAGGCAGCCTGCGGGTCCTCGAGCCGACGGGTGTGGACGGCGATCGCGAGGCCCTTCTCCTCGACGTACGCGTCCTCGGCCTTGGCGGTGCGCAGCACCTTCGGCAGGCCGAGCAGGAACGACGCCAGCCCGTGGGGCGGCCGCGGGGAGCGCACGCGGCGGTCCTGGGTGTCCCAGCGCTCGTTGCCGTACTGCCCGAACACGTAGAGGTCGCTGCCCGCGTCGTGCACCAGCTCGCCCACCTCGTCGAGGCCGCCGAGCGCGAGCACCTGGCGCGCGGGGCGGCCGGTCACGACGGCGACCGCGCGCACGTGGACGGCGAGGTCGACGAGCACCCCGGGGGCCTCGTCGTGGATGTGGGCGGCGGCGGGGTCGTCGACGATCGGCGACAGGGTGCCGTCGAAGTCGAGCGCGATCACGGAACGCGCGGCCACGCGCACGAGCTCGTCGTAGCGGCGCGATGCCTCCGCCGAGGTGAACTGCATGGCGCCTATCGAAGCACGCGCAGCGTCCATCCGCCGCACGGACGGCCCTCGTCGCGGCCCGGCGGTGAGCCAGGTCTCAGGAGGCGGAGTAGTCCGACGTCAGGATCACGGTCAGGCGGTCGCCCCGCATGGGGTCCACGGCCGGCATGAGGCGCGTGATGCCGAGGTCCTCGGCGAGCAGCTGGGCCTGCGCCTCGAGACGCTCGGGGTAGTAGACCGTCGAGCTCGGGATCGTGCCCACCCAGTTGTCGGAGCCGACGACCTGCCAGCCGGCCGCCGAGGCGGTCTCCCCCGTGCGCGACGCGAGGCCGGCGATCCCGGAGTTGTTGTAGACCTCCACGACGGTCTGCGACTTGTCGACCTCGGGCTCCTCCGCCGTCGGCGGCGCCGCGGGCTCGGGCTCCTCCGTGGCGGGGGGCTCGGTGGTCGAGGTCACGGCGGGCGCGGCCGCCGAGCGGATCTCCTCGTCGCCGTCGTCGCCCCCGGTGAAGGCGAAGGCCAGGCCGGCCATCACGACCGCGACGACACTCAGGGCGACGAGCGGTGCCGGGTAGGCCGCACCCCGCTGGTCACCGGTACGGCGCACGTCCGCGCGACGCGACATCGCGGGCCTCACGCGTCGAAGCCCAGGCGTCGGGCCGAGCGCTGCCGCTGCCGCGCCGCCCGGAGGCGGCGCAGGCGACGGACGAGCAGCGGGTCGGCGGCCAGGGCGTCGGGAGAGTCGATGAGCGCGTTGAGCACCTGGTAGTAGCGGGTCGAGCTCATCGCGAACTTCTCGCGGATCGCCTGCTCCTTGGCCCCGGCGTACTTCCACCAGTGCCGCTCGAACTCGAGGATGTCGAGGTCGCGCTCGGACAAGGCAGGGCTCCCGGGGGTGTTCCGCGCATCGGCGGCGACGGCGTTCGCGGCATCCATGGTCAGGACTCCCTCGGAGGATACGGTCCGCCGGCGGCTTCCGGACGCCCCGGCGGGTGACATCGGCCTCGATCGTACGCGCCGAATGACAGCAGTGTCATTCACTGCGCGGCGTGGCGTGGCGCCTCCCGCGAGCCACTAGGGTGGACGTCGTGGCTCGCACCGGCACGGCAGACCTGGTCATCGTCGCGAACCGACTTCCCGTCGACCGCACGACCAATCCCGACGGCAGCCGCGGGTGGCGTCGCTCCCCCGGCGGGCTGGTGAGCGCGCTCGAACCGGTGATGCGCTCGGGCGACGGCGCGTGGATCGGCTGGCCCGGCGTCGCCGGCCACGACGACCTCGAGCCCTTCGTCGAGGACGGGATGCAGCTCGTCCCCGTCGGGCTCAGCGCCGAGGAGGTCGAGGAGTTCTACGAGGGCTTCTCCAACTCGACCCTCTGGCCGCTCTACCACGACGTGGTCGCCAAGCCCGAGTTCCACCGCGAGTGGTTCGACTCCTACGTGAAGGTCAACGAGCGCTTCGCCGCCGCGGCGGCCGAGGTGGCCTCCGAGAACGCGACGGTCTGGGTGCAGGACTACCAGCTGCAGCTCGTCCCCCGGATGCTGCGTGACCTGCGGCCCGACCTGCGCATCGGCTTCTACCTGCACATCCCGTTCCCCCCGAGCGAGCTCTTCCAGCAGCTGCCGTGGCGCCGCCAGGTGCTCGAGGGCCTCCTCGGCGCCGACCTCGTCGGCTTCCAGCTGCCGGCCGCGGCGCAGAACTTCATCCGCCTCGTGCGCCAGCGCGTCGGCCACAAGACGCACCGCGACACCGTCTACCTGCCCGACGGTCGCACCGTGAAGGCCGCTGCCTTCCCCATCAGCATCGACACGGCCGGCTTCGAGGAGCTGGCCCGCTCCGAGAGCGTCGAGCGCCGTGCCCGCGCCATCCGCGAGGCGCTCGGCAACCCGGCGAAGATCTTCCTCGGCATCGACCGGCTCGACTACACGAAGGGCATCTACGCCCGGCTGCGCGCTTTCTCCGAGCTCATCGCCGACGGGCACTTCGGGGTCGAGGACGCGGTCTTCGTGCAGGTCGCCACCCCCTCGCGCGAGCGGGTGGAGCAGTACCGCATCCTCCGCGACGAGATCGACCGGCTCGTGGGACGCATCAACGGCGACCTCGGCCGCATCGGGCGGCCGGCGATCTCCTACCTCCACTCGTCCTACCCGCGCGAGGAGATGGCCGCGCTCTACCGCGCGGCCGACGTGATGGTCGTGACGCCCTACCGCGACGGCATGAACCTCGTGGCCAAGGAGTACGTCGCGTGCCGCTTCGACAACGACGGGGCGCTCGTGCTCTCCGAGTTCGCGGGAGCGGCGGAGGAGCTCCGGCAGGCCTGGCTCGTCAACCCCTACGACATCAACGGCATGAAGCAGGCGCTGCTCGCGGCGTACGAGGCCGACCCCAAGGACCTGAACCGCCGGATGAAGGCGATGCGGCGCACGGTGCGGGAGAAGGACGTCGCCTTCTGGGCCGACCACTTCCTCGAGGAGCTCGCCGCGACCCGCCCCGACCACGGCAAGCCGCTGCGGCCCGCGCGCAAGTCCTGAGGAACAGCCTGCGGGACCCTCCCCGCGGGGGGTGACTCGCGAGTACCTTTCGGGCCATGGACCTCCTCCCGAAGCCCGACCAGGTCGTCGCGGCCACCGGCAACGTGGCCCACAAGGTGCTGTACGGCGGGCTGGCGGACCTGCGCCCGATGCCCCGGGTGCTGATCGACGACGGGCAGCTGCGCGAGGTCTACCACTACCGACCCGACCCGTCCGTCCCGGAGACGGGCGACCCGGTCCTGCTCGTGACGCCGCTGGCCGCGCCGGCGACGTGCTTCGACCTGCGCCGGGGGTGCTCGCTGGTGGAGCACCTGGTGCGCGGCGGGCGGCCGACCTACCTGGTGGAGTACGGCCAGGTGTCCTTCCGCGACCGCAACCTCGGGATGGAGCACTGGATCTCGGAGGTCGTGCCCACGGCGATCCGCGAGGTGTCGGAGCACGCGGGCGGGCGCCCCGTGCACGTGGTCGGCTGGAGCCTCGGCGGCATCTTCTCGGTGCTGACCGTGGCGAACGACCCCGACCTGCCGGTGGCCTCGCTGTCGGTCGTCGGCTCGCCCTTCGACCTCAGCCGGGTGCCGCTCATCGCGCCGCTGCGTCCGCTGCTCAACCTCGACCTGCTGCCCCCGCAGCTGCGGGCCGTGACGCGGGCCTACCAGGCCTTCGGCGGCGCGCCCCGCCCGCTCGTGCGGTGGGCGTTCCAGCTCTCGGCGTTCCAGAAGCTGGTCACCAAGCCGCTGGCGCTGCTGCAGAACCTCGACGACCGGGAGTTCCTCGCCCAGATCGAGGCGGTGGACCGCTTCACGGCCGGGATGATCGCCTACCCGGGCCGCTCGTTCGGGCAGCTCTACCACCGCATGTACCGCGGCAACGCGCTCCTCTCGGGCGTCTTCGAGCTCGACACCCCCGACGGGATCGAGGAGGTCTCGCTCGACGCCATCATCTGCCCCGTCCTCGTCTTCGCCGGCGCGAACGACGGCATCGCCCCGGTCAGCGCGGTCAAGCCCCTGACGACCCTGCTGCCCAACGCGTCCGAGGTGCAGTTCGAGGTCGTGCCCGGCGGCCACCTGGGGATGCTGACCGGCCGCGCGGCGCGCACCACGACGTGGACCGCGCTCGACGAGTGGGTGGACCGGTGGTCGACGCCGACCCCGGTCGACGGGCCCGACGACGCCCCCACCTCCCCGAGCGCCCCCCGGGCCGACCGCATCGGCTCCAACCCGGCGCGCCGCTACGGATCGGCGTCGTCGCGTGCCTTCGGCTGAGGTCGCTCCGTCGGCGGCCTCCGGGGCGCTCCCCCGCTCCGTCCGCATCGGCTACGGCAGCGGGTCGGTGGCGACGGGCGCCTTCGGCACCGTCCCGGGCCTCATGCTGCTGCCCTACCTGACCGACCAGCTCGGCATCGCGGCGCTGCTGGCCGGCGCGATCGTGGTGGCACCGAAGGCCTGGGACGTCGTGCTCAACCCGATCGCGGGCCGCATCACCGACCGCAGCACCGATCCCCGCGGGCCACGCCGCCCGTGGCTGCTCCGCGCGGGCCTTCCCCTCGCCGTCCTGTTCGCCGTCATCTTCGCCTCGCCCGGCTTCGACTCCCGTGCCCTCGAGGCGGTCTGGGTGCTCGTCGCGTTCCTGGCGTGCGCGACGGCGTACGCGTTCTTCCAGGTGCCCTACGTCGCCATGCCCGCCGAGATCACCGACTCCTACGACGAGCGCACCCGGCTCATGACGTGGCGCGTCGCGCTCCTCGCGCTGACGATCCTGCTGGCCGGGGCGAGCGCTCCCGCGATCCGGGACGCCGTCGGCGGACGGGACGGCTACCGCGTCATGGGCGTCGCGATGGCCCTCCTCATCGCCGTGGGCGTGCTCGCGGCGTACGTCGGCACGCGGCGTGCGCCCGTCGGCGCGCCCGCCGCCGGGGTCGGCAGCCTGCACGAGCAGCTGCGGGTCGTGGCGCGGGCCCGCGACTTCCGCCTGCTGCTGACGACGTTCCTCCTGCAGGCGCTCGCCACGGGCACGATGCTGGCGGGCGTCGACTACGTCGCGCGCCACGTGCTCGGCAACGCGGGTGCGGCGACCATCCTGTTCGTGTGCTTCGTCGGGCCGGCGCTGGTGCTGACGCCGGCGTGGACGGCGTACGGCGAGCGGGTGGGCAAGCGCCGGGGCTACACCCTGGCGTCGCTGCTGCTCGCCGCGGGCGCCGTCGTGCTCGTCGGCGCGGAGGTGCTGCCGGCGGCCGCCGTGTACGGCGCGGTCGCGCTGGTGGGGGTCGGGTACGCCGGGTGCCAGGTCTTCCCGCTCGCGATGCTCCCCGACGCCGCGGCGGTCGACGCGCGACGCACCGGCGAGAACCGCGCGGGCGTCTACACGGGCGTGTGGACCGCCGGGGAGACGCTCGGGCTCGCGCTCGGCCCCGGTGTCTTCGCCGTCGTGCTCGCGCTCGGCGGCTACGTCTCCGGCACGGACGGCGGCACCAGCCAGCCCGGCTCCGCCGTCACGGCCATCGTGCTCGGCTTCTCGCTGCTGCCCGCGGCGCTCACCCTCGTGAGCCTGCTGTGGCTGCGCCGCTACCGCCTCGACGCGGCCACCGTGGCCGCCCCCGAAGGGAGTCCCGCATGAACGGCGACGACGTGCTCGCCCGGCTGGCCGAGCTGCAGCAGGGCGACCTGCCGACGCACGGCGGGCGGACGCTGGCCTACGTCTACGACTCGGGCCTGGCGGAGGTCGACCGCGTGGGGCGGGAGGCGGTGGCGGCGTACGCCGCGACGAACGGCCTCGACCCGACCGCCTTCCCCAGCACGCTGACGATGGAGAACGAGGTCGTCGGGTTCACCGCCGACCTCCTCCGGGCGCCGGACACGGTGGTGGGCACGGTGACCTCGGGCGGCACCGAGTCGGTGCTCCTGGCGGTGCAGGGCGCGCGGGACGCGCGGCCCGACGTGGTGGCCCCCCGGATGGTGCTGCCCTCGACGGTGCACGCCGCGTTCCTCAAGGCGGCGCACTACTTCGGTGTCGAGGCCGTCGTCGTGCCCGTCGGGGCCGACCACCGCGCCGACGTCGCCGCCACCCGGGCGGCCGTCGAGGCGGACCCGGAGCGCACGGTGCTCGTGGTGGCCAGCGCGCCGTCGTACGCCCACGGCGTCGTCGACCCCGTCACCGACCTCGCGGCGATCGCCGCGGAGCACGGCATCCGCTGCCACGTCGACGCGTGCATCGGGGGGTGGGTGCTGCCGTACGCCGCGCGCCTGGGCCGCGACGTACCCCCGTGGACGTTCGCGGTGCCCGGGGTCACGAGCATCTCGGTGGACCTGCACAAGTACGCCTACGCGCCCAAGGGGACGTCCGTGCTGCTGCACCGGACGCCGGAGCTGCGGCGCCCGCAGTTCTTCGCATCGGCGGACTGGCCGGGCTACACGATGCTCAACACGACACTGCAGTCGACGAAGTCGGGCGGGCCGCTCGCGGGGGCATGGGCGGTGCTGCGCACGATCGGCGACGAGGGCTACCTCGAGCTGACGCGCACGCTGCTCGACGGGGTCGACGCGCTGGTCGCGGGCGTGCGGGAGATCGACGGGCTCCACCTCGTCGCCGAGCCCGAGTCGAGCCTCGTGACGGTCGCGACCGACGGCACCTGCGACGTCTTCACCATCGCCGACGAGCTCGCCGCGGCGGGGTGGCTGGCGCAGCCACAGCTGACCTTCGCGGGCCAGCCGCCGACGCTCCACCTGTCGCTGAGCGCAGCGACGGACGTGGGGGCGTTCCTCGAGGCGCTCCGGGCGGCGGTGGCCGTGGCGGTCGAGCGCGGACCGGTCGCGGTCGACCCGGGCATCGTCGAGTTCGTGCAGGCGCTCGACCCCGCCGCGCTCTCCGACGCCGACTTCGACGGCCTGCTCGCCGCGGTCGGGATGGTCGGCGGCGAGGACGGCCCGGGCCTGCCCGAGCGGATGGGCGAGATCAACGCGCTGCTCGACGTCGCGAGCCCGCGGCTGCGGGAGGCGCTGCTGACGGCGTTCCTCGACCGCCTCGCGCGGCCGGCGCGGGGGAAGATCTGACGCACCAGGTGGGTCGGATCCTCCGCCTCACGCGTCCCGGCTCGGCGTCTCGCCCAGCGCCTTCGCGGCCTCGTAGATCTCGATGACGAAGTCGGGACCGTCGAACCGGTTGCGCTCCGGCACCTCCTCGCCCTCCGCGGCGGGCACGATCATGAAGGTCTCACTGGCGAGCCGGTTGCCGACCTGGCCGGTCTTGCGGGAGACGACGTTGCCGGTGACCTCGACCTTCCCGATGGCGCCGTTGAACCACTTCACCTCGCAGCTGTGCGGGCGCACGAGGTAGCCACCCTTGCTGGTCTCGAAGTCCGGCGCGTCGTCGAGCTCGTAGCTGATGGCGGTGATGCGGCGCGGCTTGCTGAGGCGGACGGCCATGGGGGCTCCTGGCGTACGGCGACGGGTCGGCCCGCGACGTACCCGACGGTCGCCCGGGCAAACGCGGACCCGCGGGTTGGGAGGCCCTGTCACCGTGAGGGGCATGAGCGCACCTCGGGTCTTCGACCACGTCATCGTCGGCGGCGGGATGGCCGCCGACGCCGCAGCGAAGGGCATCCGGGAGCGTGACACGGATGCCTCGATCGCGATCCTCGGGGAGGAGCCGACGGCGCCCTTCCCGCGCCCGGCGCTGTCGAAGAAGCTGTGGACGGACCCGGACTTCACGTTCGACGACGCGGCCCTGGAGACCGAGGAGCAGACGGGCGCGACCCTGCGCCTCGACGACGCGGTCGTCGCGATCGACCCCGAGGCGCGGGAGGTGCGCACGCGCACGGGCGAGGTCTACGGCTACGGCAAGCTGCTGCTCGCCACCGGCGGGCGGCCGCGGCGGATCGACGGGCTCGACCCGGGCGAGCGGGTGCTCTACTTCCGCACGCTGACCGACTACCACCACCTGCGTCGACTGTCGGAGGACCACCCGCACGTCGCGGTGGTGGGCGGTGGCTACATCGGCTCCGAGATCGCCGCGGCGCTCGTGCAGAACGGCTGCACGGTGACGCTCGTCCACCCCGACGACGTGCTGGGCGGCTCGATGCTGCCGCCGACGCTGGCGCACCGCTACGAGACGCTCTTCGTCGACGCCGGCGTCACGCTCCGTCCCGGCACGAAGGTCAGCTCGGGCACCGCCGACGCGACGGGCGCCGAGCTCGTCCTCGACGACGGGTCCACCCTCACGGCGGACGTCGTCGTGGTGGGTCTCGGCATCGAGCCCGCGGGCGAGCTGGCCGGCGACGCCGGCATCGCGCTCGCCGACGACGGGAGCATCGAGGTCGACCGCCACCTGGCCACCAACGTGCCCGACGTGCACGCGGCCGGTGACGTCGCGACCTACACCGACCGCATCCTCGGCCGCACCCGCGTCGAGCACGTCGACAACGCCACCACGATGGGCACGGTGGCCGGGCGGATCCTCGCGGGCAGCGACGAGACCTACGACCACACCCCGTACTTCTACTCCGCCGTCTTCGGCACCCGCTTCGAGGCCGTCGGCACGCTCGACGCGTCGCTGCCGATCATCGAGGACCACCTCGACGACAAGCGGGCGGTGGCCTACTACCTCGACGAGGCCGGACGCGCCGTCGTCGGCGTGCTGCTGTGGGCCGTCGAGGAGCGTCGCGACGCCGCCCGCGAGGTGCTGGCCTCCCAGCCCCTCGCCGGGGGCGCGGACCCCGCGACGCTGGTCGGTCTCATCGGGGCATGATCGGGGCGTGAGCCTGCACGGACTGGTGGAGAAGGGTCTCGTCGCCGCGGACTGGGCCGAGGCGATGCGCGAGGTCGACCCGACGATCGACGAACGGGTGGCCGCCCTGGGGCAGTTCCTCCGGGCGGAGATCGCGGCCGGGCGGCCGTACCTGCCCGCGGGCGAGCACGTCTTCCGTGCGTTCGCCCGGCCGCTGGCCGACGTGCGGGTGCTCGTCGTGGGCCAGGACCCCTACCCCACGCCCGGCCACCCCATCGGCCTCAGCTTCGCCGTCGCCCGCGACGTGCGTCCGATCCCCCGCAGCCTCGCCAACATCTACCGCGAGCTCCACGACGACCTCGGCGTCACGCCGCCGGCGCACGGCGACCTCACGGCCTGGGCCGACCAGGGCGTCATGCTGCTCAACCGGTGCCTCACGGTGCGCCCCGGCGCCTCCGGGTCGCACCGCGGCCAGGGCTGGGAGCACGTGACGGCGACGGCGATCACGGCGTGGGTACGACGCGGTGGACCCCGCGTCGCCCTCCTCTGGGGCCGCGACGCGCAGGGCCTCGCCCCGCACCTCGGCGACGTGCCCTCCGTCGCGTCGGTGCACCCGTCGCCGCTCTCGGCCAGCCGGGGGTTCTTCGGGTCGCGGCCGTTCTCGAAGGTCAACGCGCTGCTCGAGGAGCAGGGCGGCGAGCCCGTCGACTGGGCGTTGCCGGGCTGAGGGTCGCGGGCGCGGCGGGCCGGGACTCCATCTGGCCCCGGAAATGTGCGCCTGGGGCAGGTCAGAGGCGGGCGGTTTCAAGGGGTTAGTGCAACGCCCTGTGTGGATGGGGTGTGTGGTGGCGATCTTGAGGTCGGTGCGGCTGGTGTTCTGGGCTGCGGTCGGGGAGGGGATGTCGATCGATGCGGCCGCGAGGTCTGCGGGTGTGTCGAGCCGGGCTGGGCATCGCTGGTTCGCTCAGGCTGGCGGGGTGAAGCCAGTTGCTGCACCGACCGCAGCCGGGTATCGACGGCTCTCAATCCTCGAGCGTGAACGGATCCATGCCGGCATGGAGCGAGGTGAGTCGATCCGGATGATCGCGGCGGCGCTCGGTCGGGCGCCCTCGACGGTGAAGCGTGAGATCGACAAGAACCTGTTCCACCAGCGGTACGGCTCCCCGGGTAGCCGTGGCCCGAAGCGGCGGGTGCCGTGGAACTACTCGCCCCACAGCGCGCAGCTACGGGCAGAGCGTCGGGCTCGTTGCCGGGCCCGGCCCGCGAAGCTGGTGCTGAACCAGCGGCTGCGGCAGGAGGTGCAGAATCGGCTGAGCGATGAGCACAGTCCCGCTCAGATCGCCTGGCGGCTGCGCCGTGACTTCCCCGACGATCCGGAGATGTGGGTGTCTCACGAGACGATCTACCAGTCGCTGTATGTGCAAGGCCGCGGCGCGTTGCGTCGCGACCTGCATACCCGGCTACGGACGGGACGAGCGTTGCGCAGACCGCGGCGCCGAGACGGTGAGCGACGCGGTCGGATGCCGGGCATGGTCAACATCAGCGAACGCCCCGCCGAGGTGGCCGACCGAGCTGTGCCCGGGCATTGGGAAGGCGACCTGATCATGGGCGGCACCGCCTCACGCAGCGCGATCGGCACCCTGGTCGAGCGGGCCACGCGTTTCGTGATGTTGCTGCACCTGCCCGAGGGCTACGGCGCCGACGCCGTCGAGCGCGCCATGGTCACCACGATGAGCCAGCTGCCCGAGGTGTTGCGCAAGACCCTGACCTGGGACCAGGGCCGAGAGATGAGCAACCACGTCCGGATCGCTGCCGCAACGGATCTGGAGATCTACTTCTGCGACCCCCACTCGCCCTGGCAACGCGGCACCAACGAGAACACCAACGGGCTGCTGCGTCAGTACTTCCCCAAGGGCTCCGACCTATCGGTCTATCAGGCCGACTACCTCGACCACGTCGCCCGCAAGCTCAACAACCGGCCACGCGCCACCCTTGACTGGAAGAGCCCAGCCGAAGCCCTCGACGAACTACTGTCCAACCCGACAGGACCAACCGGTGTTGCGCTAACAGGTTGAAACCGCCGCGACCGGGACTGCCCCAACGTCCCATTTCAGGAACCGGGCCGGCCCGACGTCAGCCGTCGAGCGTGCGCAGGTCGGACTCGTCGAGGTTGCTGCGCATCGTCGACGCGATCGCGGTGAGCTGCCGCACCTGGTCACGGTCGAGCCCGTCGAAGACGAGCTGGCGCACGGCGCGCACGTGGCCGGGCGCGGCGTCGACGAGCACGTCGTACCCCGCCGGGGTCAGCGTGCACTCCGTGACCCGGCGGCTGGTCGGCGAGGGCCGGCGCACGATCCAGCCGCGCAGCTCCAGCTTCTTCGCGACGTGCGAGAGACGCGAGAGGGAGGCGTTCACCCGGTGGGCGAGCTCGCTCATCGCCAACGTGCGCTCGGGGGCCTCGGAGAGCATCGCCAGCACCTGGTAGTCGAAGTGGGTCATGCCCGAGTCGCGCTGGGCCTGCGAGTCGAGGGCCGGACCGAGGCGCAGCAGCACCCCCACGAGGGCGAGCCACGCGTCCATCTCGTCGTCGTCGAGCCAGGGTGCGTCCGCCACGGTCCGCACCCTAGGCCATGGTCGAGGCGCACCGAGCGGGTGCGATCGAACCGAAATGCTTGAAACTTCAACCTTGTTGTCCTAGCATCGCACCGACGACAAGGAGAACCACCATGAGCACGCAGTCCGACCGCATGCCGGCCCTCTACATCGGGCACGGAGCCCCGCCGCTCCTCGACGACCCGGTGTGGTCCGGACAGCTCGCCGCCTGGGCCGCGACCATGCCGCGCCCGAAGGCCGTGCTCATCGTGTCCGCGCACTGGGAGTCGGCGCCGATCAGCCTCTCGGCCTCGGGCCCGGGCGTCCCGCTCGTCTACGACTTCGGCGGGTTCGCGCCGCACTACTACCAGATGCAGTACGCCACCCCCGACGCGTCCGCGCTGGCCGCCCGGGTGGCCGCGATGATGCCGGACGGCGAGCCGGTCCACCAGCACACCTCCCGCGGCCTCGACCACGGCGCGTGGGTGCCGCTGAAGATCATGTATCCCGAGGCCGACATCCCGGTCCTGCAGATGTCGCTCCCCACCGACGACCCCTACCGTCTCCTCGCCCTCGGCGAGCGCCTCCGCCCGCTGCGCGACGAGGGCGTGCTCGTCATCGGCTCCGGCTTCCTCACCCACGGCCTGCCGTTCCTCCGCGACTTCAGCATCGACGCGAAGGCGCCGGGCTGGTCGGTCGACTTCGACCTCTGGGCCGCCGACGCGCTCTCCCGTGGCGACGTGGACGAGCTCGCGGCGTACCGCTCCAAGGCCCCCGGCATGCCCTACGCCCACCCGAGCGTCGAGCACTACACGCCGCTCTTCATCACCCTCGGCGCTGCCCTGAAGGCCGACGAGCCGGGTGACCAGCGCATCGACGGCTACTGGATGGGCCTCTCCAAGCGCTCGCTGCAGATGGCCTGACGCCCTCACCCGTCCGCGGGCGGCGGGTCGGCGGGTCGTCGTGGCAGGATGCTCGGCCGTGAAGATCCTGTCGATCCAGTCGTCGGTCGCCTACGGCCACGTCGGCAACTCCGCCGCCACCTTCCCGCTCCAGCGCCTGGGTCACGAGGTGTGGCCGGTGGTGACGGTGCACTTCTCCAACCACACGGGGTACGGCGCGTGGCGCGGCCCCCTGCTCGCCCCGAGCGACGTCGCGGACGTCATCACCGGCATCGGCGAGCGGGAGGTCACGGGCACCGACGGCAAGCCGGTGAGCGTGCTCGCGACGGCGGACGCGGTGCTCTCGGGCTACCAGGGCGCGGAGGACGTCGGCGCCGTCATCCTCGACGCGGTCGCCCGCGTCAAGGAGCTCAACCCGGCCGCGGTCTACTGCTGCGACCCCGTGATGGGCGACGTCGGCCGCGGGATGTTCGTGCGGCCGGGGATCCCGGAGTACATGCGCGACCACGTCGTGCCCCACGCCGACATCCTCACGCCCAACCACTTCGAGCTCGACTTCCTCAGCGACCGCACCACACGCACCGAGGCCGACGTGCTCGACGCCGTCGACGCCGTCCGCGACCGCGGCCCCCGCGACGTGCTGGTCACCAGCGTCATCACCGACGAGACCCCCGCGGGCACGCTCGAGGTGCTCGCCGTCTCCGACGACGGCGCCTGGGCCGTGCGCACCCCCCAGCTCCCCATCGCCCCCAACGGTTGCGGCGACCTCACCTCGGCGCTCTACCTCGCGCACCTGCTGACGACGCGCTCGCCCCAGCTGGCCCTCGAGCGCACCACGTCGAGCGTCTTCAGCGTGCTGGAGGCGACGATCGCGGCCGGGACGCGCGAGATCCAGCTCATCGGCGCCCAGGCCTCCATCGCCAACCCGCCCGAGCGGTTCCAGGCGCGCCAGCTGCGCTGAGGTCGCAGCCCCGGCCCGGCCCGGCCCCGGCCCCTGCCCCGGCCCCGGCCCCGGCCCCGGAAAGAAAACGCGGACCGCGCCCGACCGGCCCAGATCCGGTCGAAAGAAAACGCGGACCCGAGCCCCCTCCCGATCGGCGTGTCGGGCCCACGGGTCCGCGTTTTCCTTGCCCCGGCCTCCGGCCCCGCGCACTTTCTTTCTCTGCGTCCGCGTTTTCCTCAGCCCGGTGCCGGCGCCGCCCCGACAGGCGTACGACGCCGGGAGCGGCGCCACGCACGCCGTACCGTCCCGTGGTCGTGGCCCCACCGCCCGGGAAACGACCCCCTGCGGCCACAGATCGAACCGGGAACATCTTGCGCCCCCATCTAGTTCAATGTTCAACTAGATCACCCGAGCCGAGGAGACCCCGATGCCTGCTGTGAACGTGCCCGACTGGACCGTCCTCCCCCGTACCGTCGCGGCGCTCCCCGGCGCCGAGGACCGTGCGGTCGTCAGCGTGACCACCGCCCCGCAGGGCTACGAGGGCGAGGGCTTTCCCGTGCGCCGCGCCTTCGCCGGCGTGGACGCCCGCCTGCTCGACCCGTTCATCCACCTCGACCAGATGGGCGAGGTGGAGTACGCGCCGGGCGAGCCCAAGGGCACCCCATGGCACCCGCACCGCGGCTTCGAGACCGTGACCTACATGATCGACGGGGTCATGGACCACCAGGACAGCCACGGCGGTGGCGGGTCCATCACCGACGGCGACACGCAGTGGATGACGGCCGGCTCCGGCCTGCTCCACATCGAGGCCCCGCCGGAGTGGCTCGTCAGCAAGGGCGGCCTCTTCCACGGCCTGCAGCTGTGGGTGAACCTGCCGAAGGCGTCGAAGTGGCTGCCGCCGCACTACCAGGACCTCCGCTCCAGCGAGGTCGGCCTCGGCACCTCCCCCGACGCGGGCGCGCTCATCCGCGTCATCGCCGGCGAGGTCGACGGCATCCACGGTCCGGGCAGCACCCACACCCCGATGGCGATGGTGCACGCGACCGTCACGCCGGGCGCCGAGGTCGTGCTCCCGTGGCGCACGGACTTCAACGCGCTGGTCTACGTGATGTCGGGCAACGGGTACGTCGGCGGTGAGCGCCGTCCGATCGGCACCGGTCAGCTCGCCGTGCTCGGTCACGGCGAGACGGTCACCGTCGGCGCCGACCGCGCGCAGGAGTCGCGCCACGAGGCGCTCGAGGTCGTGGTGCTCGGCGGCCAGCCGATCCGCGAGCCGATCGCCTGGATGGGCCCGTTCGTCATGAACACCCGCGCCGAGGTGCTGCAGGCGTTCGAGGACTTCAACAAGGGCCGGCTCGGCACGATCCCGGCGGTGCCCCACGGCGACGTCCAAGGCGAGATCCGCTGACGCGGAGGCCCGACCGAGGGCCGGCAGGACGAGGAGGAGGGCCGCCTGCGGGACTCGAACCCGCAACCTTCGCATTACAAGGGCGCTGCGCTACCAGTTGCGCCAAGGCGGCATGCCGCGTCGGCGAGCGAGCGGCACGGGCATCGTAGAGGGCTGAACGGCCCGCGATGTTCTAGGGTCGGGCGCGGAGGAACCCATGGCACTTCGCATCGTCGCGAGCCGGCCCGACCCGGCGCTCCTCGCCCTGCCTTGGGCGACCCCGCTCGAGGAGTGGACCGAGCACGTGGTCCCGCTCCCCCGCGGCCTGTCGCGCCACGTGGTGCGCATCGTCCAGCTGCCCAGCACGCGCGGGCCGGGGCCGATCGTCGCGGTCAAGGAGACCGTCGAGCAGATGGCGTTCCGGGAGCACCGCACGCTGCGCGACCTGCAGCGCGCGGGGCTCCCCGCCGTCGTACCGCAGGGAGTGGTGACCGGCCGCACCACGCCGGACGGCGAGGAGCTCCCCGCTGCCCTGCTGACGGAGCACCTTCGCTTCTCGCTCCCCTACCGCAGCCTCTTCGCGCGCGGCTCCGGGACGGACTACGTGCCCTCGCTCGTCGACGCGCTCGTCGTGCTGCTGGCCCGGCTGCACCTCGCGGACTTCTACTGGGGCGACGTGTCGCTCTCCAACGTGCTCTTCCGGCGCGCCGCGGGCGGGTTCGCGGCGTACCTCGTCGACGCCGAGACCGGCGAGTGGCGCAATCCCCTGTCGGACAACCTGCGGGCGTACGACGTCGAGGTGGGGTGCCAGAACGTCTTCGCCGAGCTGCTCGACCTGCAGGCCGCCGGGTCGCTCGCCGCCGACGTCGACATCCGCGGGGTCGTGCGGATGGTGCAGGAGCGCTACGAGGCGCTGTGGGCCGAGCTCACCAGCACCGAGGAGTTCTCGACCGACGAGATGTGGCGGATCGAGCGTCGCATCGACCGGCTCAACGAGCTCGGCTTCGACGTCGAGGAGCTCGACATCGTGACGGACTACGACGGCGACCGGGTGCAGATCCAGCCCCGGGTCGTCGAGGCCGGGCACCACTGCCGCGAGCTGCGCGCCCTCACGGGTCTCAACGTCGAGGACGCGCAGGCCCGGCGCCTGCTCAACGACATCGCGGCCTTCACGGCCCACCACGGCCTCGGCGGCGCGGACCGCTCGCTGGTGGCGCACCGGTGGCTGACGGAGGTCTACGAGCCGTTGTCGGCGATGATCCCGCCGGACAGCCGCGGCAAGCGCGAGCCGGCGGAGGTGTTCCACGAGGTGCTGGAGCACCGGTGGTACCTCTCCGAGCAGGCCGGCCACGAGGTCGACATCTTCCTGGCGGCGCGGGACTACGTCGATCACGTGCTCACGCGCCTCGAGGAGGAGGCCGTCACGCCCGACGTCGCCACCGAAACCGAGTCGATCGAGGACGCGTCCCGCCCGTAGGTTCCTCCCATGGCCCTCCACACCCGCCGGCTCGGTCCCGACGACACCCAGGAGGTGCTCGACCAGTCGCTCGCGCTGGGGGTCGAGGCGTTCGGGCCCTACCCGGCGCACCTCCCCCGGCCGCCGATGCCGGAGCCGGGGTCGTGGCCCGACGGGGTCTCGATGTGGGCGACGTTCGAGGATGCCGCCGACGACGCCGGGGACCCGCGCATGGTCGCCCGCGTGCGCACCCACGCCTACACCTCGTGGTGGGGCGGCGCCGCGATCCCGACCTGCGGCTTCGGCGGCGTGGTCGTGGCGGCCGAGCACCGCGGCGCCGGGCTGCTCACCGAGCTGTTCGCCTCGTCGCTGCGGGAGGCCGCCGACCGGGGCGACGCCATGTCGGGGCTGTTCCCGACGGCCCCCGGCATCTACCGGAAGTTCGGCTACGAGGTCGCGACCGCGCTCGACACCGTGCAGGTCCCGCTGGCCGACCTGGCCGGGGTGCGGCCGGCGCCGTCCGTGCGGGTGCGCCGCGCGACCCCCGCCGACGAGCCGGCGATCGCCGCGACGTACGACCTCTGGGCCCGCGAGCAGAACGGGCCCCTCACCCGCCGCGGCCCGCTCTTCGCGAAGCCGAAGGAGCGCGGCCCCGCCGAGGGCGTGACGCTCGCCGAGGAGCGGTCGCCGGACGGTGGGTGGCGGGCGGTCGGGTACGTCGCGTGGGAGCGGGAGGCCGGGTACGGCGCGGACAAGTCCCTCCAGGTCGACGACCTGGTCGCGCTCACGGGCGACGCCGCCCGCGCGCTGTGGAAGGTGGTCGCGTCGTTCTCGTCGGTCAACGGGTCGGTGCAGCTCGAGACGTCGGACCCGGACGCGGCGCGCCTCGTGCTGCCGTCACTGGCGTGGCAGCGCGTGAAGTCCCACCCCTACATGGTGCGGGTGCTCGACGTGCCCGGGGCGCTGCTGCCGCGGACCTATCCCGTGGACGGGACGGCCGTGTTCGAGGTGGCCGGGGACGTGCTGGGGCTGGTCGAGGGGACCTGGGAGCTGGGGGTGGTGGACGGCGTCGCGTCGGTACGGCGCGTGTCCGGGGCCGAGGCGCCGCGGCTGACCGTCAACGGGTTGTCGCTGCTGCAGGCCGGGGCGCAGTCGTGCGCGAACCTGCGGATGCTGGGGGTGCTGGACGGGCCGCGGGAGCACGACGGGCTGCTCGACGCGTGGTTCGGGGGGCGGCAGGTGCACGTGCGGGACTACTACTGACCACCTGACACGTCGCTAAGGTGGGGGTCATGTCGAGCCCCGAGGCAAACAAGCAGGGGGTTGCCGGTCACGCCGTCAGCCCCCAGCACCCCTGATCCCGGTCCCCTGACCGGCGCTGGCGCCGTGACGAGACGTCCCTGTCGACCTCGTCCCTCGGAGCCCACCCGTGCCTGCCCTGCCCAGACTTCCCCTTGCCCTCTACCTGCTCGCCCTGGCGGTCTTCGCCATGGGTACGTCGGAGTTCATGCTCGCCGGCCTCGTGCCGCCGATCGCTGTGGACCTCGGCGTCTCCGTCGGCGCTGCCGGCCTGCTGACCTCGGCGTTCGCCGTCGGCATGGTCGTCGGGGCCCCCGCCATGGCCGCCTTCGCCCGCCGGTGGCCGCCGCGCGCCACCCTGCTCGGCTGCGTCGTCGTCTTCGCGCTCTGCCACGTGGTCGCCGCGACCACCCCGGACTTCGCCGTGCTGCTCGCGACCCGCGTGGTCGCGGCCGTCGCCAACGCCGGCTTCCTCGCCGTCGCGCTCGCCACCGCGACGCGCATCGTCCCGCCCGACCGCACGGGGCGCGCGGTGGCCGTGCTGCTGTCCGGTACGACGATCGCGATGGTCGTCGGCGTACCCGCCGGTTCCCTCCTCGGTACGGCGCTGGGCTGGCGCTCCACGTTCTGGGCGGTCGCGCTGCTCTGCGTGCCGGCGGCGCTCGGGATCGTGCTCGGCGTGCGGGTCGGTCGTGTGGTCGATCCCGACGAGCGCCACACTCCCCTGGGCCGCGAGCTCGCTGCGCTGCGCGCACCTCGGTTGCTGGTCGTGCTGCTGCTCGCCGCGCTGGCCAACGGCGGCACCTTCGCGGCGTTCACCTTCCTCGCGCCCGTCGTGACGGAGACGGCCGACCTCGGTGAGGCGTGGGTGTCGGTGGCCCTCGTGCTGTTCGGGGTCGGATCGTTCCTCGGGGTCACCGCCGCCGGGCGGCTCGCCGACCAGCACGCCCGGACCACGTTGCTCGCGGCGACGCCGCTCGCGGTGCTCGGCTGGGCGCTGCTGGCCCTGCTCGCGGCACACCCCGTCGCCCTGCTCGGGCTGGTCCTCGCGCAAGGTGCGGCGGCGTTCCTCGTCGGCAGCGTGCTCATCGCGCGGGCGCTGCACGCCGCGACGGACGCGCCCACGATGGGCGGCTCCTACGCGACGGCCGCGCTCAACCTGGGCGCCACCGTGGGTCCGGCACTGGGTGCGGTCGCGATCGCTGGCGCAGGCGCGCGGGGGCCGCTGGGGGTGGCCGTCGCGCTGAGCGCGCTGGCCCTCGTCGTGCTCCTCGGGGCGCGACGCGTCGTCGTACCGCGGGAGTGACGGCGCCGCGGGTGGGATCGGTTGCTCATGGAGCAACGGATCCCACCCACCGCGTCAGAGCGTGCGGATGAACGCGTCGACCCGCTCGCGCGTGATGACGAAGCCGGGCGGCAGGTCGGCCATGTAGCCGTGGCCGCCCGGCTCGATGTCGAACGGCGGGTCGCCGCACGGCAGGTGGGGCAGCAGGGTGTCGGAGTCGAACGGCTCGTCCTCGGCGACGAGCTCGACGGTCGTGGGGTCGATGACGCGGATCTGCAGCTGTGAGCCCCACACCTCCCACGTGGTGGTGCGCCCCTCGATCTGGTCGGTGCACTCGAGCCGCACGTACTCCGACCCCGGCACCACGTCGACGCAGATGAGCGCGTTGAGGTCGTCCCACTCGTTCACGTCGGACGGGAGCGCCCACGGGCGGTCGAGGCCGATCGGCGTGTAGAAGCCGCGCAGCTCCGGCGCCTGGTCGGGCACCTCCAGGTCCTCGATCGCCATGAGGGCCTGCATCTGCTCGACATCGCCCGGATAGGGCTGGGCCCCTGCCACGACCGCTTCCTGGCGACAGGCGGGCCCCATCTCGACGGAGGTCGGGTCGATGGTCGGGAGCTCGGTCGGCGTCGTCGATGCCTCCGACGACGCGTCCGGTGGCCCGGAGCGGGACTCGTCCGGCGACGCACCGCTGCACCCGCTCGCCGCCAGCAGGAGCACGAGCCCGGCCCACCCGGCCACCCGCGCCTCGCGCGATCGACCGCGCATCCGCTCCACCTCCCTGACGAGTGTTGCCAGAAAATTGTTACCACACATATGTTTGCCCGGTCGTCTGGTGGGGAGGACGACCGCAGGGCTCTCACCGGGGGGAGCCTCGGGTTTCAGGGGGAGACTCATGGCAGACGTAGTTCTCGACGACGAGCGCGTGGCGCTCGTCCGCGCCGCCATCGGACGGCTCACCGAGAGGCTGGCGCAGTGCGCCGACGGCATCGCCGCCGTACCGTCCCGCAGCTTCGGCGGCTCCGCCGTCGGCATCGAGGCAGCGGCGCAACGAGCGGGCGCCCTGCGCACGCAAGAGCTGGAGCTGCGGTCGGTGGTGCAGTACCTCGACGAGGTCCTGGGCGCCTTCGACGCGGCGGCCGACGACGTACGCACGTCCGACGAGCACGCCAGCGACCTGCTCCACGAGGTGCTGATCACCCTGAGCACCGTGGCCGACCGCGTCGGGCGGTGCGCCCGCGAGGCTTTCTGATGGGCCCGAACGAGCGCGCCCTGCTCGAAGCGCTGCAGGGCGCGGACGACACCGACCCGACGGCGGCGATCGGCGCGGGACCCTTCGCCGTCCTCGGCAGCCTCGCCGCCGTGGGCGACACCCACTGGTCGGGGGTCGGGCAGGAGGTCGCCGACACCCGCACCGAGCTCGGCCCCGTGGTCAGCGACGTGCGCGACGGCACCGTCCTCGGCGCCACCCCCGCCAGTGCGATGCTCGCCTCCATCGAGCGCGCCGCCGCCGACCTCACGGCGCGCGTCGAGGCGCTCACCACAGGCGCGGGCGCCGAGGCGACCGCGGGGTGGGCGCTGTTCGCGGCCCGGGCGGCGTACCAGTCCGAGGGTGACCCCGCCCCCGCCCCCGCTCCCCGCGCGACGCCCGTCCCCGCCGGTACGCCGCCGGATGAGCGCGTCGCGACGGCGCTCGCCGACAGCCAGGCGCGCCAGGCCCACGAGCAGGCGCTCGCCGCGCGCGAGGCCCGGATGGGCCAGATCCTCACCACGCTGACCGCCGAGCTGGCCGCGTCACGTGACGCGTTCGCGGCGATCAACGCGGAGACGGGGCGGGACCGTGGAGGCGACGGAGGTACGTCGCAGCACGACGCCCGCGGCACCGGAAGCGGCACGGTGACGGCCGGCGGTGCGGGTGACGTCGTCCCTGCGCGCGCTGATCTCGATGGGTCGCAGCCGCACACCGGACACTCGGCAACGAGCTCGCCGCACGGCCTCGTCCTGGGCAGCCCGGCATCGGCCGACGCCGGGACCTCCGGTCCCGCGGGCGCCGGTCTCACCCTCGGCGGCGGGCTCGCGACGGGCATCGGCGCCGCTGCGGGTGCCGCGGCGCTCGGCGCCGGTGCCGTCGTCGCCGCGCGCCGGGCCCTCGGCGGCCTGACGGCGCGCGGAGCCACCGGACCGGTCGGCTCGGCGAGATCGACCACCCGCACCACCGCCCGGCCCACCTCTCGACCAGGTGTCCTCGGCGCCCCGGCGACGGCAACGTCCACCGCGAGCCGGGCGGCCAACAGCACGGCCCGACCGGCGGGCACCGGCGGAACGCGCGGCGCTGGACCGCTCGCGGCCGGGCACTCCGCGAGCAACGCCGCCGGCGGACGACGCGGCCGCCGCACCGACCGCGACCGCGCCGCTGACCGCGTCCACTACCCCGGCGACGGCGACGGGCTGGACGACCAGCCGAGCGGACCGCCGGTCCTGCGCTGACGCCGTACGTCCACGCTCATCTCACTCTCGGGGGAACATCGACATGCTGGAGCTCGACGTCGACGCCGTCACCACGGCCGGCACGTGTGCTGCCGCCGCCGGCGAACGCCTCGCCGCCATCACCACGCCCGACGCACTCGCGGGGGTCGCCAGCGCGCTCGGCCTCGGCCAGACACCGGCGGCCGTCGCCGCGGTGACGGCGCGCTGGGAGGGACTGCGTACGGCGCTGGCGACCGGCATGACGACCTACGGCGCCGGCCTGGTGGAGGCCGCGGCGACGGTGCAGGAGACCGACCTGGTGCAGGTCGGTCGCTACGACGCGCGGACACCGCTGTGAGCGCCGTGCTGGGCTGGCGCCCTGACGTGCTGGCTGCTGCGGCCGACGCCCTGGCCGCCGCGCGGACGCAGCTCGCCGCGCTCGAGGGCGACGTCGAGGCGGCGCGGCCGCCGCGGACCTGGCAGGGCGCGGCAGCGGAGGCTGCGCGGGCGCAGTTCCGGGTGCTCGACGCCGACTACCTCGACCACGTCGCCGAGGTGACCGTCGTGGTCGCGGCGCTCGACGAGGCGGCCACCACGATCCAGCGCGCGCTGCGGGACATCGACACCGCCCTCGCCGCCGTCCGCGGCCGCGGGTGGAGCGTCGTCATCGTCGGTGACGCCGTGACCTGCACGCCTCCGCCCGCGAGCGACGGCGACCTCCTCACGCCGCTCGAGCGTCCGGCGATCACCGAGCTGACCACGCAGATCACCGACGCGATCGCCGCGGCGCGGGACGCCGACGCCGCCCTGGCCGCCGCGCTCGCGTCGGTGGCCAACGGCGAGGTCGACACGACCGCCCAGTCCGCACCGCGCGCCGCATTGCCTCCCGAGCTGCGCGCGCTCAGCACTGCCGACCTGCTGGAGCTGGCGCTGGACGACCCGGGCGCGGTCGCGCCGTACGCCGAGTTCCTCACCACCGCCCAACGCGAGGCGATCACCGCCCGCCTGACGAGCGAGAACCTGGCGGTCGCCCAGCTCGGCGCCGAGCCGGTGACCGAGGCCGACGGCGAGCGCGTGCTGCGGATCGCGGGCGCGACTGCCGCCTTCGCCGCCGATCCGGGCATCGCCACCGGCGTGCTCGAGCAGCTGGGGCCCGAGGGCTTCCTCGACGCGCAGCTCACGGCCCAACCGTGGAGCACCAGCCTCGGCGACGTCACCGCAGGCGACCCGGTCGGCGCGCACCAGAACGCCATGCGGGAACTGCTGGCCCGCGGTGACGCGCTCGACCCCGTCTGGGCCGATCGGCTGGTCGCGCACGCCGGGGCGACGACGTACGGCGCACCCGACGGCAGCGCCGGCGTGAACGGCCTCCAGGTGCTCGGCCCGCTGCTCGCCGGGGAGGGCCACGCGCCCCACCTGCTCACCGCGGCCGGGGGCGCGATCCTCGACCACGAGCGCGCCGTGCTCGTGGCGAACGGCGGCGAGCCGCACCCCTGGGCGCCGGACGGCAGCACGTGGCGCACGGACTACGGCGACGGCCGCGGCACAGGTGCCGACCCGCTCGTCGGCGTGCTCGACGGGGTGGCCCACACCCCGGAGGCGGCGACCTCGTTCGTCCTCGACCTGGCGCCGCCGGAGGGCGCGGGGACGGACTTCGCGACGTACGACGGCTCTGAGCTTGCCTATCTCCTCAAGGACCGCAGCTGGCCCGACGAGAGCGGTGGCTCGCTCGTCGGCCACGAGGCGCTGCGCGACACGCTCGCGGCGGCGGTGACGCCGGACGCCGGCTACGCGCCCGGCCCTGGCGACGACCCCCGCTCCCCCGGCACCCGCGCCGCGGAGGCGATCGTCGGCGTCGCGGGCAGCGACGTCGACCACGTGGGGTCGCTGACGGCGCCGTTGGCAGAGGGGTACGCCGCGGTGCTGGCGACGCACGTCAACGACGTGTTCGGGGTGTACAACCCCCTGGCCGAGGCGTCTCCCGCCGCCGCGATCCCCGGGTGGTATGACCCCCCGTGGGGACATGCGGACTTCGCGACGGCAGCCCTCGACAACCTGCTCCCCGCGATCGGCGGCCACCCGGAGGCCGGCGCGATGCTGGCGCAGCAGACCCGTGCGTACGCCGAGACCGGCCTGCTGACCACGCTTCAGGGCGCCGAGCACCTCGACGCCGACGGGTGGGAGGACCGGGTCGAGCACGCGCGCCTGACCTACGTCGAGGAGCTGGGCACCGTCCGGGGGCACCTGTCGGACGGGTATGCGGCGGCCGCAGCCGCGAACCAGGAGGCCTCCGACGCCGACGCCAACGAGCGGGGCTTCTTCGAGGCGCTGGAGCACGGGACCGGCTACGCGCTCACGATCGGCGCGGGCGAGGTCGTGAACACCGCCACGGAGCGCTACGGCCTCGCGGGACCGTTGTCGGGCGTGCTGGGCGATGTCGTCAACGCAGGGGTCGACTGGTCTGTGAGCGAAGTGTTCGAGGAGCCGCCCCCGGTCGACACCTCCCGCGAGAGCGCCTGGCAGGCATCGCTCGACCTCGGCGACCTCCGTCTGCAGAACACCCTCGTCATCAACAACGCCGTCTACGAGAGCGTGCCGGTGGAAGAGCTGCCCGATGAGCTGCGAACGGACGACGGCGCGCGGGTGCGGATGACAGAGATGACGCCGGAGCAGCAGAACGCGTGGGCGGCCCACACGCTCTCAGGGACGTCGCGGTGGTCGTCGGCCGCAACCGCGCTGGCGATGGCCGAGGACCGAGGCTCTCGGACCGGCGGCGACTCGTGAGACGGCCCGCCCGACGCACGCTTCTGATCGCTGGCGCCGCGCTCCTGGTCATCGTCGGCGTGACACTCGTAGCGCTGCGCTCGGGTGACGACCGGGGACCCAGCGACGACCTCAGGGAGGCCGTCGCCGACGAGCCGGTCGGCGCCTGGTGGAGCACCGAGATCGAGGGGGCTGGCGCGCCCGGCAGCCCGGACCGCGTCCGCCACCTGCTCACCGAGGTCGCCTGGAACGACGGTCAGGCTGCCGCCTTGGCGCGCGGCCTGGCGGAGTCGACGGCGACGCTCGCGGACGCAGCACCGGACCGGTACGACGCGGCCCGCGACCGTGCGCGTGCCCTGCTCGTCGGCATCGGTGGCGCCGACCAGGACGTGGACGTCCGGCTCCAACCTGCGGTGCTCGACTTCCTCCAGCCGTGGACAGGTGCGATGAACGAGGTCCTCACCGGCATGATCGTCCCGGCGCCGCCAAACGCCAATCCCGACGACACCACCGAGGCTGGTCGACTCGCGCTCGCGCTCTGGTACGTCGGCCCCGATCCCATCGACGTCAGCGCGCCCGAGGAATGGCTCGTCGACAGCGACGTCCTGCTCGACGCGTTGGCGAACGTGGGCGACGACCCCGACGCCGCGGCCGAGTTCGTCCGCGCCTGGGCCGCGTGGACGGTGCCGCTCGCCAGCGCCGATCTGATGGCGGGTGGTCATGCCGAGACGGTCGGGCTGACCTGGTTCGCGCCGCTCGCTGACGCCGTCGCCTCCTTCACCTACGACCGCTGCCTCGGCGAAGCCCGCGGCAGCACCGCGTGCCTGTCGGAGGAGATCGCCACTCTCGTTGTTCCGTCCGCGCTGCGCGCCGCGTACGACGCGGTGCCGCCCTCGCTGCTACCGGAGCGCGTCGTCGTGAGCGGCCAGCGGGTCGACTGGGAGAAGCTTGATCGGAACCAGCGGGCGGCGCTCGCCATGTGGTGGAATTGGGACGGCTACCCGGGGCCGAGGGACTTCTGTCCCGGGCTGGTCGACAGCTGGAGTGCGTGTCCCGCGCCCGAGGTCGACGTCGGAGGATGGCGATGAAGCGCCTATTCCGCCGGTCGGTGCTGGCGGCCGCACTGGTGCTCACTTTCGTCGGGGTGGTCGCCGTTCTGCTGCGGCCCGACGACGGCCGCGCTCCGAGCGACGACCTCGTCACCGCAGTCGCGGACGACCCCGTGGCCGTGTGGTGGAGCAGCGAGGACGAGGACGCTGGTGCGCCCGGCAGCCCCGAGCGGCTCCGTCACCTGATCACCGAAGTCGGCCGAAGCGACGACCAGGCAGCGGCTCTGGCCCGCGGTCTCACGGCATCGACCGCCGGCCCGTAGGACGCGGCTCCCGAGCGGTTCGACGCGGCCCGCGACCGCTTGCGATCCCTCGTCAGCGCTCTCGGGGACCCGGACCTCGTCGTTGGCACACGACTGCAGCGGGCCCCCCTCAAGTTCCTCGCACCGCGGACCGGCACCTTCTCAGCAAACACAGGTCGGATCTCCCCGCGCGAGGTGAGCGCTTCCGATGATCCCACGGGGCGTCTCGCTCTGTGGCGAGCCGGTGACCCCCAACCTCCCGTGACAGCCAAACCCCTTTTCAGCGCAATGGCGGAATCTGGGCGACGTACGCGACTACCGCGATCCGGCGCCGCTAGTCGTGGACTTGGGCTGCACCACGTCTAGGCCGGAACGGTACGTCATCCTTCGTGCGCGGCCACACCGACTAGATTGCCCAGCTGGTCGCCCTCTAGCCGTCGGTGTGCTGGGCGGTGACTGGGGGCGCACCGTCGAACGTCGGTGGTCCGCGCCGGCGGCGACAATCGTGGGCGCGCTTGGTCCGCGAGCGGTGCTTGCGCGCTGCAGGGTCCGTAATGCACTGTGAGAACCGGGCCGTTAGCGGGTGCTCAGATCGGTGACGTTGCGCTCGACGTGCGAGAACGTACCTGTCGCACAGTTGTCGGACCGGACGTGCTTGATGGCGAGCGCGTCGGTGGACGACCTCGAGGATGAGCAGGCCGAGGCGCTCGTGACATGAGGAGTCGTTCCAATGATCCAACTCGCGGAACTGTTGGAAGCCCGCCGAACGGGCGACCCAGTTCGTAGGGTACCGGCACCCCATTGGCTACGGCCAGACGACTTGAGCGCGGCAGCATATGCGGACAATTACGTGTACGCAGAAACAATTCGCGATGCAATCCTGAGCAAGGAGAGGAGCGACCCCAGGGGCATCAGCCTGGTTGGACTGGTGATCATCGGCGACCTGACCTTGAGCTCATGCAAGTTGAACATTCCGCTCAGCATCAGCGGCTCGCACGTCCTCGGAAAAGTTGAACTTACCGATTCGCGAACCATGCGCCTGAAGCTCTCTGACCACCGCTCCCCAACGGTATATCACGAACCTGTCTCTCTAAGTGGCGCGGAGATCGATGGGGCGTTGTTTGCTGCGTCCGCGCAATTCCGCGACGGACTGAGCATGATTAGCACCTCGATTCACGGACTGGTCTCACTATTCAATGCTGACTTTTCTGCCACAACTCGAAACTCCGCACTAATTGCAGACGGCCTGCGCGTCGAGGGAGACACGCTCTTATCCGAGGCGTCCATGCACGCTTCGGTGTCGATGCGGCGGAGTGAGATTGGGGGCGACCTCATGCTTGGCGGCGTGAGCTTCGACCGCCCATATGCAGCGGCGTTTATCGGAGACGGCATGCGCGTCGGTGGATCGCTCCTAGCTCCCGATACAACAGCCGCGGGCTCAATCTCGATTGTCGGTGCGAAGATCTCAGGACAACTTGTTCTCGGCGACAGTGTTCTCGTGGCGCCACCCGAGGAGGGGGCCTCGGTAGTCGCAGACGGCGTCACAGTCGGATCGGACTTCGTCGCAGACCGGCTTTACTCGTTGGGCGCACTGCGCATGCCCGGGGCAGTAATCCATGGTCAACTGCGGTTACGTTCGGCCAACCTTCTTGGATCACCAATAGCATTTCTCGGGGACTCGATGGAGGTGCGCGAAATCGCCTCATTCGAATCAACTTATGCGCAGGACAGTTTTAGACTCATTGGCTCTGAATTCAAAGGTCAACTCGATCTGCAGAAGTTCATTCAGCGAGGCTCATCCGATTCGGAAGAGGCGACTATGCTGCTTGAGGGGATCAGAGTTTCGGGCGGCGTTTTCGGGGAAAAGGTTTCTGCAACTGTCTCAGTGTCGTTCGCCCGAGCGCGGATCTCGGGCGCCTTGGATCTAGAGCATCTCAATATGCACACCGATTCGTCCCAACCTGAGCTCAATCTACGCGGCATGGTTCTAGACGGCGACCTACTCCTACAAACCGTTTCCGGGGCACCGTCAATAGGCCTGTCAGACGCTCGGATTCACGGATCAGTCACATTGGCGGAGTCCGCAGTTGATCTCGTCCGCGCAGATCGACTTGAAGTGGCCGGCGTGCTTGATCTTTCAACCAAAAAAAGATTCAAAGCCTCTTTCGAAGGTGCTTCAATATCAAGGTTCCATATTCGGAACAATCAGAAGCCAGTCGACTTGATCGCAATGGAGAGCGTTTTTGGCTGGAAAATCGGAGCATTCAGCGGTCCTCCCTTTCAGAATGTTCGACACGTCGAACAGTGGCTATCGTCGTCCAGTTCACCTGAGTCCTCAGACGGCGGCCAAGCCTGGGAGGAAGTTGCACGAGCATTCGAACGCGGCGGTCGCCCCGCTGACGGAAGGTGGCTGCGTTACCGTTCCTCGGTTCGATCGACGCGGACAGCTTCCACCTCCGCGCGAGCTTGGCGAACTGCATATCGAGCCATTTGTGGTAGCGGACATTATCCGTGGATGGCTGTGGGCTGGTTGATTGTCGTCTTTGTTGCCGCCTTCGCGGCGGCCTCGCTGTCGGGCCCCAACTTCACAACGGCCGCCACAATTGGGATTCGTGCGGACCTCTCGAGTTCGAGCCCGACAGGAGAACAATCGTTTATCAAACCCACCGTGGGGCGACCGAAAGCATCTCAATGGAACCAAAATTGGGAAGTTTCGCAATTTTCGGCAACCTCCTACGCAGCAAGTATTGCATTCCCGGTTACCAACTTATCGGTGTCCGACTCTTGGACTCCGCCTCGTGGACCTCTGAGTTTGTACTTTTCGCTACTGAAGGCGGCGGCATGGATATTAACGGCACTGCTACTTGCGGGAGTGGCAGGCGTGCTCCGACGTGTACCGTAACCTATTCGGCTTTCTCATTGGGCGAAGCTAACACTTCAAGACCCCTATGCCGATGTCCAGCAAGCTGCGCCGCGCAAACGCAGGGACACCGCCGTGCGGGTTCGCGCGCTGAATCAGCTCTCAACCATGCGAGCAACCCAGCCTCCCTGGCGGGGAACCTCTCTCTGACTGAGGACACCCGTCTGGTGCAGGCACCCAGAGGTGCAGGGGCTTCGATAATCGAGGCTTGATCGCTCACAAAAGGAGTCGCCAACACGGTTGCCACCAATTGTCGACGTCACGCCCCGGGATTTTCGCTGCGCGGGGCCCCGACTGCTTCGCGCCCGCACTACGACGGCGACCTGCTGCATCGCTGCCGCGTCGTTGATCCACTTCATGGTCACGTCGTTGCCAGACGCTAGGAATGAGATGGAGCGTCCCACCATTCCATTGGCCTGCTCGAACAAAGAGACAATGCCGAACGGAAACGGCTCAAGATCGCAGCCGCCGAGGTTCTTCGCGTTACAGAGGATCCGGCTGTCCGTCGCGATCAGAACACCCGTCCGAACAGTGTCCAAGCCAAGACTCTTGACTTCGTAGGTCCATTGGACGCGCCTTGCCACCTGCTCACCAGGGTTCCGGTATGCGATGGCTCGTTTCAGCAACTTGTCAAGGTTCACAGTGTAGTGAATTTAGCGCCGACGCTGGCCCCGGCCTACGGCGCCTGCGTCTCCGACCCGTCTCCCGTCGCGGCATCCCCGCCGTCACCATCCTCCAACGGCACCACATCCGTCGGCCCCGTCGGCGCGGTCGGCTCGATCGGCTGCTCGACGTCCCCCGCGGCGTACTCCAGCGGCACGTACTCCCCCACGTCGAACCGCCCGTTGGGCTGCAGGATCACCCACTGCATCCCGACCGGCCGCCCGTCGCGGTACGTGATGAGCGTCGTCTCCGCCTGACGCCGTGGCTTGCTGCCGACGGCGATCGCATAAGCGGCACCGCCGGTCGTGCCCGCCGTGAACGTGTAGCCGATCTCCCCGTTCTCGCCCTCGACCGGCGTCGGCCCGGAGCGCACGTGGATGTGGCCGCCGATCACCAGGTCGACACAGCCGGCCGACAGGGCGTCGCGGCCCAGCGAGGCGTCGTGCACGAGCAGCGTGTTGATCCGCTCCTCCGACGCGCAGGCATCCTCGGTGATCCGGTCGCGCACCTCGTCGAAGGTCAGGCCCGGCTCGTCGCGCCAGTTGCCCAGCCCCGAGGAGCGTGGGTCGTCGATGCCCATCAGCGTCGAGTCACCCGGGCCGTCCACGACGGAGCCGTCGAGGCGCACCCACCCGAGGTCACCCAGGTAGTCGCCCACGAAGTCGCCGTGGTCGTGGTTGCCGATGACCGACCAGCGGTCGTAGTCGGAGAACGCCCGCTGCACCGAGTCGAGCGAGAACGCCTCCCACGGCTGCCCGGTCGACGTGTCGTCGCCGCCGTCGAACACCGCGGTCGCGCCGGCCGCGTCACCGATGGCGCGGGCGACCGGGTCCATGCCGATGTTGTCGTGGCGGTCGGTCACGAACACGACCACCGTCTCGTCGTCCTCCGGCTGCCGCAGCTCGAGGTCGTCCACCTTGTCGACGGCCGCGGAGTAGAACGTCAGCGACGTGTCGTAGGTCGACACCGCGCTCTCGATGAGACGCCGCGACTGCGTCGTCGTCACGTCGGAGCGCAGCTCCAGCGACGCTGCCTCCGCGGGGAGCGGGACCTCGGGGCCGAGGAAGTCGGCCAGCGTGATCCAGGTGTCGTCCTCGTCCTGGGCCTCCCCCGTGGTCACGTCGTCGCCGTCCCACGGCTGCCACACGAGAGCCACGGCGACCGCCAGCGCCGTCCCCGACGCCAGGCCGCGACGGCTCACCGCGCCGCGCACCAGCTCGCGACGCCGCCGCGCGCCGAGCAGCAGCCAGAGGGCGACCGGTACGGCGCCTGCGACCGCCCCGCGCAACGCCGCGGAGATCGCCATGTCGGTGACGAGGTCCGTCACCTTCGCGATCTGGGCATCGGGCTGGGAGGCGATGAACGCATACCGCGACACCAGTTCCTCCGTCGTCGCCGCCTCCGTCTTGCCGAGGCGCACGTCGACCCCGACGGGGCTGTCGATCGGCAGCCGCACGTCGGGCAGGATCGCGCCCGGTTCGACGACGGCATACTGCGAGAGCGTCGGCCGCACCACCGCGTCGTGGCCCGCGATCACCGTCTCCCGGCTGCTGCCGAGGAAGAGCATCATCCCGACGACGCCGGCGATGACCACCCACGCGGCCAGCAGTCCGAGGACGGTGACGGCCCGCGCCGTACGGCGGCGGAGCCGCCCCTCAGCGAGAGCGGGCGCAGCGGCGGAGGACGCCTCGGTCACGAGCCGGCGAGCCTCGCCTGCGCGACGGCGTAGAGCGCCACGGAGGCCGCAACCCCCGCGTTGAGCGACTCGACGTCGTTGGCCATCGGGATCGAGACGAGCTGGTCGCAGTGCTCGCGCACGAGCCGCGACAGGCCCGCGCCCTCGGAGCCGACGACCACGACGAGCGGGCCGTCGGCGAGGTCGAGGGCCGGGAGGTCCACGTCGCCCTCGGCCGCGAGACCGACGACCATGAGGCCGGCGTCGGCGTAGGCCTTCAGCTGCCGGTTGAGGTTCACCGTCTGCGCCACCGGGATGCGGGCGGCCGCACCGGCGGAGGTCTTCCACGCCGACGCGGTCATGCCCGCCGCGCGTCGCTCCGGGATGACGACGCCGTGGGCGCCGAACGCCGCGGCCGACCGTACGACGGCACCCAGGTTGCGCGGGTCCGTCACCGAGTCGAGGGCGACGATGAGCGCGGGCTCGCCGAGCTCGTCCGCGCGGTCGAGGAGGTCGTCGGGGTGGGCGTACTCGTAGGGCGGGATCCGCGCCGCCAGGCCCTGGTGCACCGCACCGGAGGTCAGGCGGTCGAGCTCGCTGCGGCTCACCTCGAGCAGCGGGATCGTCCGCTCAGCGGCCTCGGCGAACGCCTCGCGCAGCCGGCCGTCGCGCTCGGCGCCCTCCGCGACGTACAGCGCGTTGATCGGCACGCCCTCGCGGAGCGCGTCGACGACGGGGTTGCGCCCGGCGATCCACTCCGCGTCGCCGCTGCCGCGCTTGCGCTGCGCACGCGGGGACGACGAGCGCTTCGCGGCGAGGCGCTCCTTGGCCTTCTTCGCCTTGTGGGTCTTGTGGTATTCGCGGTCCTCGGCACGCGGCGTCGGCCCCTTGCCCTCGAGACCACGCCGCACGCGCCCGCCGGACCCCGCGGTGGGGTTGCCCTTCGAGCTCTTGCGGACCGATCCGCGTCGCTGGGAGTTGCCCGCCATGTCCTACTCGTCTCCTCTAGTTCGTGCGCGCTGGGTGCGCGTCACGCGATCGTCCAGGTCGCCCCGTCGGGCGTGTCGGTGACCTCGATGCCGGCCGCCTTGATGCGGTCGCGGATCGCGTCCGCGGCCGCGAAGTCCTTCGCCGCCCGCGCCGCCGCCCGCTCCTCGAGCAGGCCGGCCACGAGCACGTCCACCGCCGCGGTCAGGCCAGCGTCGGCCGACGGCGTCGGCCACGCCTCGTCGGCGGGGTCGAGGCCGAGCACCGCCAGCATGGCGCGGACCGCCACGCCGTGGACGCGGGCCGCGGCGGCGTCGCCAGCGGCCAGCGCCTTGTTGCCCTCGCGCACGGCGTCGTGCAGCACGCCGACCGCCGTCGACGTGCCGAGGTCGTCGTCCATCGCCGCCACGAAGCCCTCGGGCAGCACGTCGAGGAGCGATCCAGGGAGCTCGAGCGCGCCCGTCGCCGCCGCCCGCTCGAGGAAGTGCTCGACCCGGGCGAACCCGGCCGCCGCCTCCGCGAGCGCCTCGAAGCTGAACTCCACGTGGGAGCGGTAGTGCGCCGCCACCAGGTAGTAGCGCAGGTCGATGCCCCGGAACTCCTCAAGGATCACCGGGATCGACAGCGTGTTGCCGAGCGACTTGCTCATCTTCTCGCCGGCGGTGGTGATCCACGCGTTGTGCATCCAGTACGACGCGAAGTCACGCCCCGCGGCACGCGACTGGGCCTGCTCGTTCTCGTGGTGGGGGAAGCGCAGGTCGAAGCCGCCGCCGTGGATGTCGAAAGCGTCACCGAGGTACTTCCCCGCCATCGCCGAGCACTCGATGTGCCACCCCGGACGGCCACGGCCCCACGGGGAGGGCCACGACGCGGTGAGCGGCTCGCCCTCCTTGTGGCCCTTCCAGAGGGCGAAGTCGCGCGGGTCGCGCTTGCCGCGCGGGTCGGCGTCGGCCGCCGCCTCCATGTCGTCGATGCCCTGGCGCGTCAGCTCGCCGTAGGCGGGCCACGAGCGCACGTCGAAGTAGACGTCGCCGGAGCCGTCCTCCGCGGCGTACGCGTGCCCGCGCCCGATGAGCTCCTCGATGAGCTCGAGCATCTCGGGCACGTGGCCCGTCGCCGCCGGCTCGTAGGTGGGCGGCTCGACGTTGAGCGACGCGTACGCCGCCGTGAGCTGCCGGTGCATGAGCTGGGCGTGGGCGTACCAGGGGCGTCCCGCCGCCGCGGCCTTCGTGAGGATCTTGTCGTCGATGTCGGTGACGTTGCGGATGAAGGAGACCGCGTAGCCGCGCACCTCCAGCCAGCGCCGCAGCACGTCGAAGTTCACGCCCGAGCGCACGTGGCCGACGTGGGGCTCCGACTGCACCGTGAGACCACAGACGTAGACACTGACCTCGCCCTCGCGGAGGGGTCGGAAGTCACGGACCTCGCGGGTCGCGGTGTCGAAGAGCCTGAGCGTCACCCGGATGAGTCTAGAGGCGGTCGGACGCCACCTGCGCATCCCGGACGACCGCCGCGCTCGGTGGATATCGCCCCCGGCACCGCGCACCTACGGTTCCCGCTCAACCCGGGCCGCACGAGGCGGTCCGACCCGAGCGAAGGAGAGGCCGCATGCCCGTCTCCACGGACCTCACCGGTCGCACCGCCGTCGTCACCGGCGGCGCCACCCTCATCGGCCGCGGCGTCGTCGCCGCGCTCGCCGAGGCGGGCGCGAACGTCGTGGTCGCCGACATCGACGAGGCGGGCGGCCAGGCGGCCGCCGACGACCTCGCCGCGGCGCTCCCCGCCGGCAGCGGCGCGGTCACCTTCACCCGCACCGACGTCACCGACGACGCCGCGCTCACCGCGCTGGTCGAGGGCACCGTCGCCGCGCACGGCGGCATCGACATCGTCGTCAACCTCGCCGCGACGTACCTGGACGAGGGGTTCGCGACCCCCCGCGCCGACTGGCTGACCGCGCTCGACGTCAACCTGGTCAGCATGGTCGCGCTCGTGCAGGCGGCCCACGGCGCGCTGAAGGCCAGCGAGCACGCCGCCATCGTCAACTTCACCTCGATCTCGTCGTCGGTCGCGCAGACCGGCCGCTGGGTCTACCCCGCCAGCAAGGCCGCCATCGCCCAGCTCACGCGCTCGATGGCCATGGACCTCGCCGCTGACGGCATCCGCGTCAACTCCGTCAGCCCCGGGTGGACCTGGTCCGCGATCATGGACGGCCTCTCCGGCGGCGACCGCGCGAAGACCGACCGCGTCGCCGCGCCGTTCCACCTGACCGGGCGCGTCGGCGACCCCCACGAGATCGGGGCCGTCGTCGCCTTCCTCGTCTCCGACGCCGCCTCCGTCGTCACCGGTGCCGACTGGGCCGCCGACGGCGGCTACTCCGCCATGGGACCCGAACAAGCCGTCCCCGCCATCCCCCTGCTCGCCGAGTGAGTGAGGACCACACCATGACCAGCCCCAGCCCCACGAAGAAGAAGATCGGCATCGTCGGCGCCGGGTTCGCCGGCCTCTCCTCGGCCCGCGTGCTCAGCGCCCTGGGCCACGACGTCGTCGTCTGGGAGAAGACCCCCGACGTCGGCGGCGTCTGGAGCGCCACGCGCCGTTACCCCGGCCTCAAGACCCAGAACAACAAGGGCACCTACGCGCTCTCCGAGCTGCCGATGCCGAAGGACTACCCCGAGTGGCCCTCCGGCGCGCAGGTGCAGGCCTACCTCGAGCAGTACGTCGCCGAGTTCGGCCTCGAGCCGCACCTGCGGCTGGCGACGGAGGTCGTCGCCGCCGAGCCCACGCCCGGCGGTGGCTGGGACGTGACGACGGCCAACGAGGAGGGCACGCTCACGACCCACGTCGACCACCTCGTGCTCGCCAGCGGCATCTTCTCCCGGCCCTTCGTGCCGCCGTGGGAGGGCCGCGACGTCTTCGAGAAGGTCGGCGGCGAGGTGCTCCCCGCGGGCGACCTCCACAGCCTCGACCAGGTGGCCGGCAAGGACGCGATCGTCGTCGGCTACGGCAAGTCGGCCTGCGACATCACCGTCGAGGTCTCCACCGTCGCCGCGTCCACGACCGTCGTGGCCCGCGAGCTGCTGTGGAAGCTGCCGCGCAAGCTCCAGGGCGTGCTCAACTACAAGTTCCTCATGCTGACCCGCATGGGCGAGGGGCTGTTCCGCTACCGCTCCGTCAACGGCATGGAGAAGGTGCTCCACGCCCGGAACTCCCTGCTGGCCAACCAGATGGTCGGCAGCGTCGGCGGCGTCTCGACCCGCCAGCTCAAGCTGAAGCAGCTCGACCTCGTCCCGCTCGGCACCTTCGCCGACATCGCCCGCTCCACCGTCTCGCTCGCCACCGAAGGCTTCTTCGAGGGCGTCGCCGACGGCCGCATCACCGTGCACCGCGACATCGTCATCAGCCGCCTCGGCGAGCGCGACGGCAAGCCGATCGCCGAGCTGGCCGACGGCACCGTCATCCCCGCCGACGTCGTGCTCGCCGCGACCGGCTGGACCCAGGAGATCCCGTTCCTGCCCGACGACGTCGTCGCGCGGTTCACCAACGACCAGGGTGACTACCTGCTCCACCGCCAGATCCACCCGATCGGTGTGGAGGACCTCAGCTTCGCGGGCTACAACTCGTCGTTCTTCTCGCCGCTCTCCGCCGAGGTCTCGGCGCTGTGGATCGGGTCCTACCTCGGCGGCGGCCACACGCTGCCCGACGAGGACACGATGCGCGCCGAGGCGGAGGAGATCCTCGACTGGATGCGCGAGCGCACCCGCGGCCAGCACGCCCGGGGCACCAACATCATCCCGTTCTCGGTGCACAACATCGACGAGACGCTCGACGACCTCGGGCTCAACGTCGGCAAGGCCACCAAGGCCAAGCAGTGGCTGCTGCCGCTCGACCCGAGCGACTACGCGGGCGTGCTCGGCAAGCTGCGCGCCAGACTGGCCCGATGAGCACCTACGACGCCATCGTCATCGGGGCCGGCATCAACGGTCTCGTCGCCGCCGCCGAGCTCGCGGGCGCCGGCTGGTCGGTCGCGCTCGTCGACGAGCGCGACCGGCTCGGCGGCTTCATCGCCTCCGACGAGCTGACCGCCCCCGGCTACGTGCACGACACCTTCAGCTCTTGGCACCCGCTCTTCGTCACCAGCGGCGCCTACGGCGTGCTCGGCGACGACCTGCACCGCCACGGGCTGCGCTACTGCAACACCGACGGCGCCGTCACCGCCTCGGTCTCCGAGCGCGGTGCGGTCGTCGCCGACCGGGACCCCGGCACGACGGCGGCCGGGTTCACCGACGGGGGCGACGCCGCGGCGTACGCCGCGATGCTCGGCCAGCTCGAGAGCTGGGCGCCGCACGTGTTCGGGGCCCTGGGCTCCGAGCTGCGACCGCAGGACCTCGTCGGCCTCGGCGCCCGCGCGGCCCGCGGGCTCGGCGTCGACGGCCTGCGCGAGCTCGTGCGGGTCAGCGCCCAGAGCGGGCGCGGGCTCGTGCGCGAGCGGTTCGTCGGCCACGAGGTCGACCAGCTGTGGACGCCGTGGCTGCTCCACGCGGGGCTCGGGCCCGACCACGCCACGGGCGGCCTGATGCTGCCGGTCATGGCGTTCTCCATGCACGCCGCCGGGCTCCCCGTGGTCGAGGGCGGCGCCGGCTGCTTCGTCGACGCGTTCGCCGCCCTCCTCGCCGAACGCGGGGTCGACGTGCACCTCGGCTCCCCCGTGACCCGCATCGAGGTCGCCGAGGGGCGGGCGCGCGCCGTACGGCTCGGCGGAGCGGCCGACCGCCAGCGCCTCGTCGCGCGTCGCGCGGTGCTGGCCTCGACCTCGACGTCGCGGCTGTACGGCGAGCTGCTCGGCCCCGACACCCCCGAGGCCGGTCGGCGCGCGGCCCGGCTACACCGGCCCGGGCGCGCCGCGATGCAGGTGCACCTCGCGCTCGACGCCCCGCTGCGCTGGTCGGACGACCGGCTCGACGCGGTGCCGCTCGTGCACGTCAGCGACGGCGCCGCCTCCACCGGCGTCGCCTGCGCCCAGGCGGAGGCAGGGCTGCTGCCCGCCGCGCCCACCGTGGTCGTCGGCCAGCAGTCCGTGCTCGACCCGTCGCGGGCACCCGCGGGTGCCGCGACGCTGTGGCTGCAGCTGCAGGAGGTGCCGTGGGCGCCGACCGGCGACGCGGGCGGGAGCATCGCCACCGGCTCCGGCTGGGACGGCTCGGTGACGGAGGCCTACCTCGACCGGGTGCTCGACCGGATCGAGGAGCACGCCCCGGGGCTCCGCTCGTCGATCGTCGGCGTGCACGCGCTGCCGCCGACCCGCCTGCAGCGCGAGAACGCGAACGCCGTCGAGGGCGACCCCTACGGCGGCGCGGCCGAGCTCGACCAGTCGCTGCTCTGGCGCCCGGGCACCGCGACCGGGCACCGTACGGGCGTGGACGGCCTGTTCCACGTCGGCGCCTTCACCCACCCCGGACCCGGGCTCGGTGCCGGCTCCGGACACCTCGTCGCCCAGCAGCTCCTCGCCCCACCCCCCGTCCAGCGGCTCGCCTCGCGGGCCCGCGCCCTCACCGAAAGGCTCCACCGATGACCGTCGTGGACTCCCTGCTCAGCGCCCTCGCCACCGGCGAGGCCCGCCTCGTCGACCTCACCGCGCCGCTGTCGCCCAGCACGCCGGTGCTGCAGCTGCCGCCGCCGTTCGCCAACACGATCCCGCTGTCGCTGGAGAAGGTGAGCGACTTCGACGACGACGGGCCGTTCTGGGGCTGGAACAACATCCACACCGGCGAGCACACCGGCACCCACCTCGACGCCCCCGTGCACTGGGCCTCGGGTCGCGAGGGCCACTCCGTCGACACCATCCCGCCGGCGCGCCTCGTCGGCCCCGCCGTCGTGCTCGACTTCACCGCCGAGGTCGCGGCCGACCCCGACTTCCTGCTGGAGCCGGAGCACCTCGAGAAGCACGTCGCCGACAACGGCCCGTTCCCCGACGGCGCCTGGCTGGTCTTCCGCACCGGCTGGAGCGCGCGCGGCGGCGACCCGGAGGCATTCGCCAACGCCGACGAGAACGGCCCGCACACGCCGGGCGTCTCCCCCGCCGGCGCGCAGTGGCTCGCCGCGTCGCCGATCTCGGGCTTCGCCGTCGAGACCGTCGGCATCGACGCCGGCCAGGCCGGGGGCATGGAGCCGGCGTTCCCCGTGCACTACTTCCTGCTCGGCGCCGACAAGTACGGCCTCACCCAGCTCCAGAACGTCGACCAGCTCCCCGCCACCGGCGCCATGGTCGTCGTGTCCCCCCTGCCGATCGTGGGCGGCACCGGCTCGCCGGCGCGCGTCTTCGCGATCGTCCCCGCCTGATCCCGCACCGAAAGGCACTCCCGTGACCCGCACCGTCGCCGACCTCGTCGGCTCCACCCTCGCCGACCTGGGCGTCGGCCACGCGTTCGGCGTGGTCGGCAGCGGCAACTTCGCCGTCACCAACGCGCTCCGGGCCGCGGGGGTGCCCTTCACCGCGGCGCGCCACGAGGGCGGCGCGGCCTCGATGGCCGACGGCTACGGACGCCTCGGGACCCTGCCCCCGGTGCTGTCCCTGCACCAGGGCTGCGGGCTCACCAACGCCGTCACGGGCATCGGGGAGGCGGCCAAGAGCCGCACCCCGATGCTCGTGCTGGCCGCCGACACCGCCGGCGCCACGGTCAACTCGAACTTCCGCATCGACCAGGACGCCCTCGTCGCCAGCGTCGGCGCCGTCCCCGAGCGCGTGCACTCCGCCGCCTCGGCCGTCGCCGACGTCGTGCGCGCCTACCGCACCGCCGTGCACGGCCGCCGCACCGTCGTGCTCAACCTGCCCCTCGACGTCCAGGCCCTCCCAGCTCCCGACGACGCCCGTACGCCGCGGCTCACCGCCCCGCTGCCCGTGCGGCCCGCGCGGCGCGCGGTCGAGGACCTGGCGGCGCTCATCGAGGCGGCCGAACGCCCCGTGTTCGTCGCCGGGCGCGGCGGCCGGGGTGCCGGCCCCGAGATCTCGGCCCTCGCCGCGGCGTCGGGCGCCCTCGTGGCGACCTCGGCCGTGGCCAACGGGCTGTTCCGCGGCGAGGAGTTCGACCTCGGCATCTCCGGCGGGTTCTCCGCGCCCCTGACCGCCGAGCTCATCGCCGGTGCCGACCTCGTCGTCGGCTGGGGCTGCGCCCTCAACATGTGGACGATGCGGCACGGCTCGCTCATCGGGGCGTCCGCCCGCGTGGTCCAGGTCGACGACGACCTCGCCGCGCTCGGCGCCCACCGGCCCGTCGACCTCGGCGTGCACGGCGACTGCGCAGCCACCGCCGCGGACGTGCTCGACGCGCTCACCACGAAGTCCACCGGCTACCGCACCGCCGAGGTCGCGGCCCGCCTCGCCGAGGCGCGCTGGTGGAACGACACCCCCACCCCCGACGTCTCCACCGCCGAGCAGATCGACCCGCGGGTGTTCAGCCGCGGCCTCGACGCGCTCCTGCCCGCCGAGCGCGTCGTCGCGATCGACTCGGGCAACTTCATGGGCTACCCCTCGACGTACCTCCGCGTCCCCGACGAGAACGGCTTCTGCTTCACCCAGGCCTTCCAGTCCATCGGGCTCGGCCTCGCCAGCGGCATCGGCGCCGCGCTCGCGCAGCCGCACCGGCTCGCGGTCGTCGGCACGGGCGACGGCGGGTTCTGGATGGGCATCAGCGAGCTCGAGACGGTCGTGCGGCTGGGGATCCCGATGCTGGTGGCGGTCTACGACGACGCCGCCTACGGCGCCGAGGTCCACCACTTCGGCGACGGCTCCCACGGCACGCCCGACCTCGGCACCGTCACCTTCCCGGACACGGACATCGCGGCGGTCGCGCGCGGGTACGGCGCCTGTGGCGTCACCGTGCGCACCGAGGCCGACCTGGCGGAGGTGGCGGCCTGGGCGGCCGACCCCCACGGCGTGATGGTCGTCGACGCGAAGATCGCGAGCGACGGCGGCGCGTGGTGGCTGCAGGAGGCGTTCAAGGGGCACTGAGGGCGGGCGCTCCCTCCCCGTCCCTCCCCCAGGTCGTGGTGCCGGGCCTGCGAAGACCCGCGGGCTCCCACCACGACCGGGGCCGGGACCGGGACGGGGACCGCGTGGCGTATCACGGATCTTCGACGACCGTAATGCGCACGCAATACGGCTCGGTTATGATCGGGGTCACACTCGCGCACGAGGAGCGTGACCATGACCGTGCAGCTGCTGTCCCGCCACACCCGGCTGGCGACCTCCGACCTCGACCAGGCGCGCGCCGAGGTCGGGCGGTCGTTCTGCCCGCACGAGCTGTCGCTGACCGAACGCGGCGGACGTCTGTCCATGGTCCACAACGCCGCGGACGTCGGCGGGATCAGCGTGCACTACCTGCGGTACGGCGACGAGGTGCGCATCACCCCGGGCCGCTTCGAGAACTTCTACCTCATGCAGGTGCCGCTCAAGGGGCGCGCACGGGTCAAGGTGGGCGACCGGGTGGTGGCGTCGAACCGCGGGTACGCGTCGCTGCCCTCCCCCTCCCTGCCCGTCGACATGATCTGGTCGGCCGACTGCGAGCAGCTGCTCGTCCACCTCCCGCGACGCGCGGTGGAGGAGGCGGCCGGCGGGACGGGCGACGTCGTCTTCGACCCGCTCGTCGACCTCGGGTCCCCGGCGATCCGCAGCTGGCTGCGCCTCGTGCACCTGGCCTGCGACGAGGCCGAGCTCGGCCGCGGCGTGCTCAGCAGCCCGCTGGCCGCCAGCCACTTCGAGCAGGTCATCGTCTCGGGCCTGCTCGCCGCCCAGCCGAACAGCTCGACCCTGGCGCCGACGGCCGCCGACAGCGCACCGGTGTCCCGCACCGTCCGAGCCGCCATGGCGCTCATCGAGGACTGCCCGGAGCGGCCGTGGCGGGTCGCCGACCTGGCCGGCGAGGTCGGCGTCAGCCCCCGCACGCTGCAGGAGGCGTTCCAGCGCGAGCGCGGCACGACGCCGCTGGAGGAGCTGCGCCGCACCCGCCTCGCCCGCGCCCACGCCGACCTCCTCGAGGGCTCGCCCGAGACCACGACCGTCACCGAGGTCGCGGCCCGGTGGGGCTTCTTCCACCTCGGGCGGTTCTCCCAGACGTACCGCGCAGCGCACGGTCAGGCGCCCTCGACGACGCTGGCGTCCTGAGGGAGCGAGGCGAGCTCGCGAACTGGGACGCTGGTGCGACCTGGACCCGGTCGAGCACGTCCCAGCCGCACATTTCTGTGGGCCGGGGTACGTCGCGCGGCCAGCCCCTCGGGCCGACCGGACTGGCTGCGGCGTCGCGCCTCCAACGCGCACCCGGGCCGGGTCGCGAACTGGGACGTTGGTACGCCGCGGACCGTGTCCGGCGGGCCCCAGCCGCACAATTCGCGGCCCGGCATGGGCCCGGCCCCGACCCAGCCGAGCCCAGCCGAGCCCGACCTACCGCCCGCCGACGCCCAGCCGCTCCAACCAGTCCGCGGGCCACGGCGCCGCGGCGGCGCCCGTGCCGTGGTCGGCGCTGCTCCGGTCGAGGTGCACGGTGACGGAGGCGCCGCGGGCCGCGACGTACGCCGGCCGGCCGGCGTGCGCCTCCCCGCGCACCTCGAACTCCAGGCGCATCGAGGAGCGGCCGACGTGCGCGACCGTCACCGTCGTCACGACCTCCTGGCCGAAGAACAGCGGCGCGAGGAAGTCGACCTCGTAGCGCGCCCGGGGGGCCGCCGGGAAGTAGCCCGCCAGCCCCCGCTCGCGCATCAGGGCAGCCTCCGCCGCCTCGACCCACCGCACGACGGTGCTGTTGTGGTAGATCCCCGCCGCGTCGGTGTCGATCCACTCCACGCGGGAGCGGGTCGACCCGACGGCGACGGGGACCTCGTGACCGGGTTCCACGAACGGCTCAGACCGCCACGGCGGCGACCGGCTTCCGCGGCGTCCACCGCACGTGCACGCCGTCGTCGGCGCCCGCACGCAGGAGCGACAGCCGCGGCGGCACCCGGTCGGTGCGCGACGTCGGCGGACGACGACGGCCGGCCGCCCACTGCACGGGCCACGGCGCGCCGTCGCCCCGGTAGTCCTGCTCCGCCGCCGCGTGCAGGGTCCAGCTGGGGTCGTAGAGGTGGGTGCGGCCCAGCGCGCAGAGGTCCGCACGCCCCGCGAGCAGGATCGAGTTCACGTCGTCGGCCGACGAGATCGCCCCCACCGCGATGACCGGCACGCCGGCGGCCGCGGCCACCTCGTGGCGGATCCGGTCGGCGAACGGGGTCTGGTAGGACCGGCCGAACGCCGGCTGCTCCTCCTTGCCGACCTGGCCCGACGAGACGTCGATGGCCGCGGCACCGTGGGCGACGAACGCCCGGGCGATCTCGACCGCGTCGTCGGCGGTGTTGCCGTCGGGGATCCAGTCGGTGGCCGAGATGCGCACCGTCACCGGGACGGACGCCGGCACCGCGGCGCGCACCGCGTCGAACACCTCGAGCGGGAACCGCAGGCGGTTCTCGAGCGGACCGCCGAGCTCGTCGGTGCGCCGGTTGGAGATCGGCGAGAGGAACGACGACAGCAGGTAGCCGTGCGCCGCGTGCACCTCGATCAGGTCGAAGCCCGCCTCCACGGCCCGCCGGGCCGCCGCCACGAAGTCGGCCACCACCCGGTCCAGGTCGGCCCGCGTCGCCTCCCGCGGCACGTGGCACCCCTCGCCGTACGGCAGCGCGGAGGGCGCGATGACCTCCCAGTTGCCGGTCTCGAGCGGCTGGTCGATCCCGTCCCACATGAGGCGGGTCGAGCCCTTGCGGCCGGAGTGACCGAGCTGCACGCCGATCTTCGCGCGGCTCTGCTCGTGCACGAACGACGTCACCCGCGCCCACGCGTCGCGCTGCTCGTCCGTCCACAACCCCGGGCAGCCGGGCGTGATCCGCCCCTCCGGCGACACGCAGGTCATCTCCGCCATGACGATGCCGGCGCCACCCAGCGCCTTCGAGCCGAGGTGCACCAGGTGGAACTCCTGCGGCACGCCGTCGACGGCGGAGTACATGTCCATCGGCGAGAGCATCACGCGGTTCGCGAGCTCGAGCTCGCCGATGCGCACCGGCTGGAACATCGCCGGCGTGGCGCCGTCGCGCGCCGGTCCGGCCACGGCGACCTGCTCCGCGAACGCCGCCTGGATCTGCGCCGCGAACTGCTCGTCGCGCTCGCGCAGGTTGTCGAACGTGATGCGCCGCGAGCGGGTCAGCAGGTTGAAGACGAACTGCGCGGGGTCCTGGTCGGCATACATCCCGATCTGCTCGAACCACTCCAGCGACGCCTGCGCGGCGCGCTGCGTCGACTCCACCACCGGCCGCCGCTCGGTCTCGTACGCCGCGAGCGCGGTCTCGAGGTCGGCGTGCTCGTGCAGGCACGCGGCCAGGGCGAGCGCGTCCTCCATCGCCAGCTTGGTGCCGGAGCCGATCGAGAAGTGCGCCGTGTGGGCGGCGTCGCCGAGCAGCACGAGGTTGCCGTCGTGCCACCGCTCGTTGCGCACCGTCGTGAAGTTGATCCACTTCGAGTTGTTGGTGAGGATCTCGTGGCCGTCGAGCACGTCGGCGAAGAGCTCGCGGACGCGCTCCACCGCGTAGGTGTCGGAGACCCCGGGCGGGAACACCTCGTGCTCGGTGGCGTCGAGCCCGGCCCGGCGCCACACGTCCTCGTGCATCTCGACGATGAAGGTCGACCCCGCGTCGGAGTAGGGGTAGCCGTGGATCTGCATCGTGCCGTGCTCGGTGTTGCGCACGACGAACTGGAAGGCCTCGAACACCTTGTCGGTGCCGAACCAGATGTACTTGTTGTGCCGCCGGTCCAGGTCGGGGCGGAACACGTCGGCGTACCGGTCGCGGACGCGGGAGTTGAGCCCGTCGCAGGCCACGACGAGGTCGTGGGTCTCCCGCAGCTCGGCCACGTCGGGCGCCTCGGTGCGGTAGCGCACGTCGATGCCGAGCCCGGCGACGCGCTCCTGGAGGATGGCCAGCAGCTCCTTGCGGCTCATCGCCGCGAAGCCCTGCCCGCCCACCGTGAACTCGTGGCCGTCGACGTCGACGTCGATGTCGGTCCAGCGGGCGAACCCGCGCTCCATGGCGGCGTGGACCGCCGTGTCGGCCGACTCGATGCCGCCGAGGGTCTCGTCGGAGAACACGACGCCGAAGCCGAACGTGTCCTCGGGCGCGTTGCGCTCCCAGACGGTGATCTCGTGGTCGGGGCCGAGCTGCTTGACGAGGGCGGCGAGGTAGAGCCCACCGGGACCCCCGCCGATGATCGCGATCTTCATGTCAGGTCCTCTCAGGAGCCGGCCGGGACGGGGGCCGCGTCCGCGTGCGCGGCGGCGGCCTCCTCGGCGAGCCGGGCGCGGAGCGCGAAGTGCTGGAGCTTGCCGCTGGCGTTGCGCGGCAGGGCGTCGATGAAGCGCACCTCGCGGGGGTACTTGTACGGCGCGAGCGTCTGCTTGACGTGGTCCTGCAGCCGCACGACGGTGTCGTGGTCGGCGGGCACCCCGTCGCGGAGCACCACGAAGGCGCACACGATGGAGCCGCGGTCGTCGTCGGGCTTGGCGAGCACCATCGACTCGACGACGTCGGGGTGGTCGTCGAGCGCGGCCTCGACCTCGGGCCCGCCGATGTTGTAGCCCGCGGACACGATCATGTTGTCCGTGCGCGCGGCGAACCAGAAGTAGCCGTCCTCGTCGCGGGTGAACGTGTCACCGGTCAGGTTCCAGCCGTTGAGCACGTAGTTCCGCTGGCGCTCGTCGGCCAGGTAGCGACAGCCGACCGGCCCCCGTACGGCGAGCCGCCCCTCGACGCCCGGCGGCAGCTCCTCGCCGTCGGGGCCGAGGATCGTGGCCCGGTAGCCCGGCAGCGGACGTCCCGTCGCCCCCGGACGGATGTCGTCGCCGACCGCGGAGAGGTAGATGTGCAGCATCTCCGTGCCGCCGATGCCGTCGATGACCTTGAGCCCGAGGGCGTCGTGGAGCCGTTGCCAGGTGCTCGCCGGGATGTGCTCCCCGGCGCTCACCGCGGCCCGCAGCCCCGCGAGCCGCTGCACCTTCCCGGCGCCGATGATCTGCTTGTACGCCGTGGGCGCGGTCGCGAGCACCGTCACGCCGTGGTCCGCGACGAGGTCCGCCATGACCGGCGGCGGCGCGCCCTCCGTGAGGAGCGCGGAGGCCCCGGCCCGCAGGGGGAAGACGACGAGCATGCCGAGCCCGAACGTGAAGGCGAACGGCGCGGTGCACGCGACGACGTCGTCCGGCTGCAGCTGCAGCACGTGACGCCCGAAGGTGTGGTCGATCGACAGGATGTCGCGGTGGAAGTGCGTGCAGATCTTGGGCACACCCGTGCTGCCCGACGTGGGGCAGAAGAGCGCGACGTCGTCGGCGGAGGTCGCGACTCCTGCGAACTCCCCGGACTTGGCGGCGCAGCGCCGTACGAGGTCGTCGGCCGCGTCCCCGCCGAACGTCACGATCCGGAGGTCGGGCGCCACGTCGGCGCGCAGCTCCTCGAGGTCGTCGGCGCAGCGGTGGTCGGCCAGCGCGAGGGTGGGCCGCGTCTTCTCGACGATGGGCCGCAGCTCGCGCGCCCGGAGCGCGGCGAAGGTCGTGGCCGCGATGCCGCCCGCCTTGAGGACGCCGAGCCACGCGGCGACGGTCCAGGGGTTGTTGGGCGAGCGGAGCAGCACGCGGTTGCCGGTGACGAGCCCGAGGTCCTCCGTGAGCACCTGCGCGACCTGGTTGGCGCGCGTCAGGAGCTCGGCGTAGGTCCACGTCTCGCCCTCGGGCGTGCGCAGCGCGACACGGTCGGGCCAGCGCGCCGCCGGCACGTCGATGAGCTCGACGGCGGCGTTGAGGCGGTCGGGGTACTGCAGCTCGTCCGTCGTGAACTCCAGCGCCGGCCAGAGCTCGGCGGGCGGCAGCTGCTCGCGGGCGAAGGTGTCGTCGTGGAGGCTGGGGTGCAGGGTGGGGTGGAGCGTCGGAGCGGTCATGTCACGTCCCTTGTCCTGATCGGATCATGCCCTCCTGGACGACCGTGGCCAGGTGGTCGGTGGCGGTGAAGAAGCGCCCCAGGCCGGTGCCGCGACCATCGTCGGCCGCGACCGCCTCCTGGGCATAGAGCAACCAGTCGTCGAAAGCGCCGGTCGGTGGGCGGTGGAACCACATCGCGTGGTCGAGGCTCGCCGTGACGAGCCCCGGCTGCGCCCAGGGCAGCCCGAGCGTCCGCAGCACGGGCTCGAGGATCGTGTAGTCGCAGGCGTAGGCCAGCGCCGCCAGGTCACGCTGCGCGTCGGTCAGGCCCTCGACCGGGCGGAGCGCGTCGAACGGCCGGATCCAGATCGCCTGGTGGGGCACCTGCTCGCCCTCGACCCGCAGGTAGACCGGCCCCGGCACGTGCCGCATGTCGAAGCTGCGGCCGCCCGACCAGTAGGCCTGCGACTCCGCCGTCATGGTGGTGCCGTTCCCCGGCTCCTCCCCCGCCAGGTACGCCGCGGACGACGGCAGCTCGTCCGGCGAGGGGAGGTCGGTGGGCGGGCGGACGGCGTGGGTGCCGCCCGCCTCCCCGGCCGCGAAGCCGGCCAGGCAGACGTAGGCGACCTTGCCGTTCTGGATGCCCCGCACCTGGCGCGTCGAGTAGCCGCGACCGTCGCGCAGGAGCTCCACCTCGTAACGGATCTCGGCGCCGATGTCGACGGGTCGCATGAAGTAGGAGTGCATCGAGTGCATCGACTTGCCGTCCGTGACCGAGCGGGCGGCGGCCGCAGCGGCCTGCGCGACCATGTCCCCGCCGTACGCCTTCGGCCACGGGCAGGGCTGGGTGACCGCCGTGAAGGCGAGGTCGAACAGCTCCGGCTCGGTCGGCGTGAGCGCCAGGGCGTCGGTGACGGTGCGGGAGGTGGGCTGCTCCGGGGCGGTCACGGGCGGTCCATCCAGTCGCGCAGGGCCGCGTCGGCGACCTGCTCGAGGTTGACCACGATGTTGTCCGGGGTGCGGCACGTCATCCACGTCAGCGGCTTGTTGCGGTCGAGGTTGCACTCGACGTGCGGCATGAACGGCGGCACGAAGACCCAGTCGCCCTCCTCCATGTCGACGTAGTCCTCGTAGCGCTCGCCGAAGTAGATCCGCGCGCGGCCGCGGAGCACGAAGCCGCCCGTCTCCGCCTCGCCGTGGTGGTGGGGCACCGAGCGGAAGCCGGCCTCGTTGCTGACCTGGCCGTACCAGATCTTCGTGGCCGGGGTGTGCTGCGGGCTGACCCCGGAGATGCGGTGGGCGCCCTCGGACTGGCCGGTGCGGCCGGTCTCCAGACCGCCGCGGGTGACGACCGGTACGACGAGCCCCGAGGGGCCCGCGTACATCGAGTTGTCGCCCTCGAGCACGTGGTCGGCGTGGGGGTCGATGTGCATCGTTCTCCTCGGTTCTCGTCGGGTGTTCGTCCGGTGGGGGTGGGTGGATCAGGAGTCGGTGAGGCGGACCGTGTTGCGCAGGACCCCGATGCCCTCGACCTCGGTCTCGACGACGTCGCCGTCGGCGAGGTACCAGGCCGGGTCGCGGGTCATGCCGATGCCGCCCGGGGTGCCGGTCAGCACCACGTCGCCGGGGCGGAGCACCGTGAAGGTCGAGATGTAGGCGAGCAGGTCGACCGCGTCGAAGACGAGCGTCGCCGTGCTGTCACGCTGCACCTCGACCCCGTTGACGCGGCAGCTGATGGCGAGGCCGGCCGCCGGGTCGACCTCGTCGGGAGTGACGACGACGGGGCCGAGCGGGGTGGTGGCGTCCCAGGCCTTGCCCTGGAACCACTCGAGCGTGCGGCGCTGCCAGTCGCGCACCGACACGTCGTTGGCGACGGTGTAGCCGAGCACCGCGGCGGCGGCCTCGTCCCGGCCCGCCCGGCGCAGGGGGGCGCCGACGACCACGGCGAGCTCGGCCTCCCAGTCGGCCTGGACGCCCGCGGGCAGCACCACGTCGTCGGTCGGGCCGACGAGGGTGTCGGCGTACTTCGGGAAGAGCGTCGGGAACCGCGGGCGCTCGCGGCCGGTCTCGGCGATGTGGTCGCCGTAGTTGAGGCCGCAGCAGATCACCTTGGTGGGCGCCGGGAGCGGGTTGACCGGTACGGCCCCCGCGATCGCGACGCCGACGGGCGGGGTGCTGCCCGTGCCCAGCGCCCCCGAGGCGAGCAGCGCGGAGAGGTCCCCCTCTCCCAGCGCGTGCCAGGACCCGTCACGCTGCACCGCGGCGCGCGGCCGGTCGGGCCGGGTCGGGTCGATCACGGTGGCGTAACGCATGTCGCTCTCCTGGCGGACGTCGTGAACTCGATATAGCGAGATTTGCACGACCGTCGCCAAACGTCAATAGATCGTCTAGGGTCGATCTCGACCGCACGACGACGCCGCGTCCGCCGCGGCCCACCACGAGGAGGACCCATGTCCAGCAGCAGCCCCGTCGCGATCAACCCCGCGTCGCTCCCGGCCCCGAGCGGCTACTCCCACGGCACGCTCGCGGGCAACACGCTCTACCTGGGCGGGCAGACGGCGCTGGACAAGGACATGCGGATCGTCCCGGGCGGCATCGTCGAGCAGTTCCGCCAGGCGTTCTCCAACGTGCTGACGACGTTGGCGGAGGCCGGCGGCGAGCCGGGCGACCTGGTGAGCATCACGATCTTCCTCACCGACATCCCCGACTACCAGGCGCACGGCCGCGAGATCGGGGCCGTGTGGCGCGAGCTCGCCGGGCCGGTCTACCCCGCCATGGCGGGCATCGGCACCACCGCGCTCTGGCAGCCGGAGGCCCTCATCGAGATCCTCGGCGTGGCCGTCATCCCCGACGAGCGCCTGCGGGTGCCGCAGGCCTGAGAGCGAGCGGTCAGGCCCGGCTGGTCCGGTCCACGGCGGTCCGGTCCACCGCGGTCCGGTCCACCGCGGTCCGGTCCACGGCGAAGTCGTGGGCCGGGCCGGCGAGCAGACGGCGCAGCTCGAAGAAGGTGTCCGCGGCCCGCGTGCCGCTCCAGCCCTCCGGCAGGAGGTCGGCGGGCAGGCCGGGGTCGAGGTAGGGGAACCGCCGCCACGCCGTCAGTGCGCGGACGTAGTCGGCGAAGGCGGTGCCGTCGGCCCCCGACGGCTCCCCCGCCGCCTGCCACCGCTCCAGGACGGGTGCCTGCGCGGCGAGGAAGTCGCGGTAGAGCCCGTCGAGCGCCCCGAGGTCCCACCAGCGCGCGACCTTGTCGCCGGTCGCACCGAACCCCAGGTGGTCGGCCCGGAACAGGTCCACGTAGGTGTCGAGCCCCTCGGCGGCGAGCACCTCACGGGTGTCGTCGACGAGGTGACCGGGGGCGATCCACACCCCGGCCGTCACCGTGCCGAAGCCGAGCCACGTCAGCCGGGCCCGCAGCGCGTGCCGCTTCTGCCGCTCCGACTCGGGCACCGAGAAGACGGCCACCACCCAGTCGACGTCGTCGTTCGCCGGACGGGCGAAGATGCGGCGGTCGCCCGCCCCGAGCACGTCGCGCGCGTAGGGCGACAGCGCGTAGCCCGCCGCGCTCCCCCGCCGCTCGCTCACGAGGATGCCGCGACGCTTCAGCCGCGAGACCGACGAGCGCACGGCCTGCGCGTCGACGCCGAGCTCGGCCATCAGCAGGATGAGGTCGCTGACGCTCATCCAGCCGCCGAGCTCCCGGGCGTAGAGACCGTAGATCGTGACGATGAGCGAGCGCGGCGGCGCGTCCGCCCCCGGGGACACGGTGCCCCCCTGCTCGTCGTCGATCACGCGGTCGAACCTACCGCGCTGCCGCCCCTCCTCCCCTCCCCTCCCGAGTCGTGGTGCGAGGCCGTCACCTCTCGCAGGGCTCACACCACGACCCGGGGAGCTGGAACGTCGCATCCGTCTCTCGCGCAACTCCTGACACGGGCGTCACCGCGACGTACGCTCGAGCGGTGAGCGAGCAGACCGTCCCCACCGGGCCCACCGACCAGCCGGCCGCGACGCGGCGCACCCTGCTGCGGCTGCCCGCCGTGGCCGTCGGTGGCGCGGCAGTCGCGTCCACGACGGGCCTCCTGCCGGGGCTCGCCGCGCCCGCGTCCGCGGACTCCACGCGCCAGATCATGTGGCGCGCGTGGGAGGGCTCCCGCCTGCTGCGCAACGGCACCTTCGACCGCACGGCGCTCGACTCCTCGGGCCGCCTCGTCATCGCCAAGCCGCGCCTGACGACGACGCTCAACGGCAAGACCTACGAGGGCGGCGCGTGGCACTCGCCGTGGGTCTCCGAGGGCTTCGGCTTCACCCAGCTCATCGCCTCCTGGAAGGCGACGACGCCGGGCGACACGTTCATCGACGTGCACGTCCGCGGCCGCGACGGCTCCGGACGCACGACCAGCTGGGACACGCTCGCGCGCTGGGCCGCGTGGGACAACCGCGTGAAGCGCACCAGCTCGGGCCGCCAGACCGACGACCTCGCGTTCGTCGACGTCGACACCTGGAAGACGCACAGCGCGACGGGGCTGCGGCAGTACCAGCTGCAGGTCGTGCTCTACCGCGCCCGCGGCATCGCCGGCACCCCCACGGTCAGCTCCATCGGCGCCATGACCTCCCGCGTGCCCACCACCTTCACGCGCGCCTCCGCACCCCGCGGGATCACCAAGACGCTCAACGTGCCGCAGTACTCCCAGATGGTCCACTCGGGGCACTACCCGCAGTACGGCGCCGGCGGCGAGGCCTGGTGCTCCCCGACGTCGGTCGCGATGGTGCTGGGCTACTACAACGCGCTCCCCCCGGCGAACGAGCGCGCCTGGGTGCCGGCCGGGCACCCCGACCCGTGGGTCGACCACGTCGCGCGGAACGTGTACGACAACGCGTACAAGGGCTGCGGGAACTGGCCGTTCAACACGGCCTACGCCAACCAGCGCGTGCCGCACGCCTTCGTGACCCGGCTGCGCGACCTGCGGGAGGCCGAGGAGTTCATCGCCTACGGCATCCCGCTCATCGCGTCGGTCAGCTTCGCCCGCGGCGAGCTCGACGGCGCCCCGATCAGCGCGACCAACGGCCACCTGCTCGTCATCGTGGGCTTCACGCCCGAGGGCGACGTCGTCGTCAACGATCCCGCCGCGTCGAAGAACTCCGGCGTGCGGCGCGTCTACCAGCGGGCGCAGTTCGAGCGAGCGTGGCTGCCGCGCTCGGGCGGGCTGGTCTACGTGATCCGCGACGCCGCCCACCCGGTGCCGCCCCGGGGCACGCGCCGCAACTGGTGAGCACCGGGGTGACCGGGCCCTGAGGCTCAGCCCTCGTCGTCGGCGTCCGCGTCGACGGTGAGCGTGACCTCGTGGAGCCCCGTGGCGCCGGCGCCGTCCTCGAGCGGGTCCGGCTCCTGCTGGGTGCCCACGCGGTCGCGGGCACGCACCCGCACGCGGTGCTCCCCCGGCTCGAGGTCGAGCGTCGCGCTCCACTGCGCCCAGGCGTCGTGCTCCCGCGCGACCCCGAGGTTCGCGAGCCGCCAGCCGTCGTCGTCGACCGCGATCTCGACGGCGCCGACCCCGATGGGCGGCGCCCAGGCGACCCCGCCGACGGTCACGGAGCCGGGCGGCAGGGTGGTGCCGTCCTCCGGCACGTCGATGCGCGCGCCGATCCGCACGGGCGCCTGCAACGGCCGGTCGGCGAAGTCCTCGGCCACGGTCTCGAGCCGGGTGACCTCCCACTCGACGACCCACTTGCAGGCCGACACCCCGCCGTAGAGACCCGGCACCACCGTGCGGGCCGGGAAGCCGTGCTCGAGCGGCAGCGCCTCGCCGTTCATCGCGAAGGCCAGCAGCGCGCGGCGACCCGGGTCGCCCAGCACCTGGGTGGTCGTCACGCAGCGCCACCCGTCCGCGCCGGTCTGCACGACCGCGTCGGCGCCGGTGAGCACGCCGGCACGCGCCAGCAGCGCGCTCGTGGGCACGCCCGACCACCACGCGTTGCCGACCTGCTCGCCGCCCACCTCGTACCTGAGACCCACGAGCGTCGCCCACTGCTCGCGGACGGTCATCTCGATGAGCTCCTCGTAGGTCACCACCACCTCGCGCTCCACCTCGCCGTGGATGCGGAGCGTCCAGTCCTCGGCCGCGATCGTCGGCACGACGACCGCCTGGTCGACCCGGTAGAACTCGGCCGCCGGCGTCGTCCACGGCGCGACGCCCTCGACGCCGACGCCGACCCCCGCCGGCTCGGTCGGCGGGGTCACCATCGTGAGCCGCAGCAACTGGCGCCCCTGCTCGACCGCGCGACGGCCCCGACCGACGACCTCGCCCACGACGGCCGCGGCCACGCCCGCGAGCGCCACACCGGCTGCGGCACCGATGAACGCGCGGCGGGTCGTCGCCGGGAGCGGGTCCGCCGCGGCGTCCGGCACCGCTTCCGCCTCCACCCCCTGGCGGCGCAGGAGGCCGGCGAGCAGGACGAGCCCGAGCGCGAAGCCCAGCGTGCCGGCCACCACCGGCGCCAGCTCGAGGAGCGAGGGCTCGGGGCGCAGCAGCACCGAGACCGCCCCGAGGGCCAGCACGACCCCGCCGACGACCACCGGACGGCGCCATCCTCGCGCGGCGCCCACGCCGGCGACCGCCGCCAGCACGACGAGGAACAGCGCGAGCAGGACCACCAGGGGCGCACCGGTCAGGAGGGGGACGATGTCGATGCCGTCGCGGATGACGAACTCCGACGGGAGCACGACGGTCATCGCCTCGCGCGCGCCGACGACCGGGCCGAGGTGGAGCGTGAGGGCACCGGCGGCGAGCTCGCCGAGGCCGGCGCCGAGCACCGCCGCGGCGACGCCGGCGGAAGCCCAGAGCAGCCGCCCGGGCAGCAGGCGCGGCGGGGCGTCGTCGGTCACCCGCGCGTCGCTCACCGCTGCCCCTCCCGATCGGTCCGGCATGATCCTCCCGTGACCGTACCGGGCCCCACCCCCACTCCTCCGCCCCCCTCCGCCGTCCCGCGCGTGGGGGTCGGCACGGACGTCCACCGCTTCGCCGAGGGCCGCCCGATGCACCTCGCCGGGCTCCACTTCCCCGACGAGCCGCGGGGCCTCGAGGGCCACTCCGACGCCGACGTCGCGGCGCACGCGGCCTGCGACGCGCTGCTGTCGGCCTGCGGCCTCGGCGACCTCGGCAGCAACTTCGGCACGTCGGCGCCCGAGTGGGCCGGCGCCGCGGGCGTCGCGCTGCTCGCCGAGACCGTACGGCGCGTGCACGCCGCCGGCTTCGTCGTCGGCAACGTCGCGGTCCAGGTCATCGGCAACCGCCCCCGGCTGGGCCCGCGGCGGGCCGAGGCCGAGGGTGTGCTGTCGGAGGTGACCGGTGCGCCCGTCACGCTCTCGGCCACGACCACCGACGGGCTCGGCCTGACCGGACGCGGCGAGGGCGTCGCGGCGATCGCCACCGCGCTCGTCGTGCCGGCGTCCTGAGGGTCAGTCGGGGGTGCCGCTCTCGCCGAAGAGCTGCTGCGCCTGCTCGCCCGTGAGCTGGCCGAGCTCGGCGGCGAGGACCTTCTCGATGGACTGCGCCAGCTCGTAACGGAACGACGCCAGCACCGCCTGGCTCACGACCGGGAGCAGCGCCTCGATGCTGGAGACGAGCACCGGCCACTGGTCCTCGGGCATGCCCTCGTCGAGGAAGCGCTGCCAGACGTCGTCGCGGAAGGCCCCCACGTAGGCCTCCGCCATGTGGCCGAGCTGCGTGGCCGCCTGGTCGAAGAGGTCGAGCACCCGCTCCTTGCCGAGCCCCATCCGCATCGCCTGCGCACCGGCGCGCACGAGGGCGGGGCGCAGCATCCGCACCGTGTCGGGGTCGACCCGCACCAGCAGGCCGCGCTCGGCGAGCGCCGCCACGAACTCCTCGTCGTGCTCGACGCCGGCGAGCTCGGCGAGCGCCTGCACGGAGGTCTCCTCGGGCTCGACGGCACCGCCGATCGGCCGCGTCAGCAACGTCAGCAGGTCGAGGGCGTGGCTCTCGGGCACCTGGGGGTTCTCCGCCAGCGCCTTCTCGACGGCGTTGAGCGTGTAGCCCCGGTCGAGGAGGTCGCGCACCAGGGAGAGCCGGGCGGCATGGTCCTCGTTGTAGTAGCCCTTGCGCCCGATGAGGCGCGGGGCCGCGATGAGCCCGCGGGTCGCGTACGCGCGGACGTTCCGCACGGTCATCCCGACCCGTGCGGCCAGCTCGTCGATCGTCATCTCGCCCCGGCGTCCACTCATCGCCCGGCCATCATCGCAGGCGGGCCCCACCCGCAGCGTCATCGGCGCTCGCGGCTCACCCCGTGCGACGGGCGGAGGACTGCCCGCCGTCCGGCCGCGCGTCCTGCTTGCGGGCCCCCACGAGCACGACGCCCTCGACGACCTGCACCTCGTAGGCCGGTACGCCGACGGTCTCGTCCTCGAGGCAGCGACCGTTGCGGAGGTCGAAGGAGTGGCGGTGGACCGGGGAGGCCACGAAGGGAACGCCGTCGCGCGAGCCGACGATGCCCCGGGCCATGACGGAGGCGTGGGCGAAGGGGTCGTGGTTGCCCAGCGCGTGGACCGTGTCGTCCGCGAGGCGGAACAGCGCGACCGCCTGACCGTGCACGAGGGCCGTCGCCCCCCGCTCGACCTCGAGCTCGACCACGCGGCAGACCGGTCGCCACTCCTGCCCGCCCATGGGTCGTCCCTTCGCCGGCCGGACCGTCCAGGCGGCCACGGCAGGGCTGCCCGGGCGAGGCCCGAGATCTCGCTGGTGCGGTGGAAACTAGGCTGCGCGTGTTGACGTGGCGTGACGCCGTGTAACGCCCGTGAAAATCGTCCGCCCGAGGAGGGCCGTTGAGCTCCGCGATCGTCCTGCTCGCCGCCGGCTCCGGGACCCGCGTCGGCGCCGGCACCAACAAGGTGCTGCTGCCGCTCACCGGTGTCCCCGTGCTCGTGCGCTCCCTGCGCACGGCGCTCGCGGTGCCCGACGTGGCCGCCCTCGTCGTGGTCGTGCGCCCCGGCGACGAGGCCGAGGTCGCGGCGCTGCTCGAGCCGGAGCTGGGCGACCGCGAGGTGCGGCTCGTCGCGGGCGGCGCGACGCGGCACGCCTCCGAGGCGGCCGCGCTCGCCGCGCTCGCCGACGTGGCCGACGACCTCGACGTCGTCGCCCTCCACGATGCCGCGCGACCGCTCGCCACCGTCGACCTCTACGAGCGCGCGATCGTCGCCGCCCGCGAGCACGGCGGCGGTGTCCCGGCGGCGCCGGTCCCCCCGCTGGTACGCCGCGCCGGCGGCCCCGTGCCCGGCGTGGGCCGCGACGTCCACGCGGTCGGCGTGCAGACGCCCCAGGCGTTCCGGGCGCCGGAGCTCCTCGCCGCCTACCGCTGGGCCGCGGCGCACGACTTCGACGGCACCGACACGGCCGCGTGCGTCGACGCGTGGGCCGGCGCGACCGGTGCGGCTGGTGGGGGGCTGCGGATCGTGGCGGTGGAGTCGACGGCGCCGAACCTCAAGGTGACCTACGCCGAGGACCTCCGGGTCGCGGCGGCGCTGCTCGACTGACCCCTGCGGAAAACGCCGCGGGAACGCCCGTCCTGGGCCATGATCCAGGGGTGTTCTCCGCTCCCCCGGTGCGCCTCTCCCGCCCCGCCGTCGCCCTCGTCCTGGTCCCGGGCGTGCTGGCCGTCGTCGGACTCGTCGCCCTGCTGCTCTGGTCGGCTCCCCGGGCCGACGTCGCCGTCCCCGGCCCCGACGCCACGGCCGAGGAGGCCGTGGTCGCCTACCTCGAAGCCGTCGTCGCCCGCGACTTCGCCACGGCGAACGCGGATCGACGGGCGCCCGGGCGACGACCTGCGTCGCTTCAGCCACCCGATGGAGATGCACCTCGTCACCGTGGAGGGCACGGTCTCCGACACCTGCGGCTCGAAGGTCCTCTTCACCGCCGACGTCGAGAACGGCGACGTGAGCATGCCGGACGGTCGCACCTTCTGGGGCATGTGCGTCTCCCGCGACCACGACGGGATCTGGCGGATCACCGACGAGGGCGTCGCCTGAACCGGCACGCCCGGCTCAACGCTGCGTGAGCGCCTCGAGCACGCGCACGTCGTCGAGCGACGTGACCCGGCGAGCGGCTGCGGGCACCTCGACCAGCTCGACGTCGTAGCGCGCCTGCAGCACCGTCGCGAGCGCCGCGAAGTCGAGGCTGGGCAGCCGCTCGAGGTCGGCGACCACGGCCGCGGGGAGCACGACGGGCGACGCCACCGCGGCGAGCGCGTCCCGGTCGAGCGTCTCGCCGAGCGCGCCGTCGCGCACGAGCTTGACGGTGTCGGTCACGGGCCGCACGCCCACGACCACCGCGCCCGTGGCCATGGCCCGGCGCACCAGGGCCGCGATCGTGCCGGGGTCCAGCAGCGGGCAGAGGGCGTCGTGCAGCACGAACGGCTGCTCCGACTCCTGCACGTCCGCCCACGGTGTCCCGAGTGCGACGGCCTCCACGCCGGCCGCCCCGAGCGCCCACGCGGCGGCGGCGACGAGCGACTCGCCGTGCACCAGGGCGAAGGGCAGCGAGCCGCGCTCCTCCTCCACCACGGCACCGAGCACCGGCTCGTCGAGGGTGTCCACCTCGTCGTACGGGTCCGGGAGGTCGGGCGGCAGCACAGCACTCACGCTGCGAACCTAGTGCAGACGCAACGGACCCCGGGAACCGTGGGGTTCCCGGGGTCCGGTGGTGGTGCAGGAGCGTCAGGAGGCGAGCACGTCGTCCAGGATCGTCTCGGCCTTGTCCTCGTTGGTGCTCTCCGCGAGCGCGAGCTCCGAGACGAGGATCTGGCGGGCCTTCGCCAGCATCCGCTTCTCGCCGGCCGAGAGGCCGCGGTCCCGCTCACGACGCCACAGGTCGCGCACGACCTCGGCGACCTTCATGACGTCGCCGGAGTGCAGCTTCTCGAGGTTCGCCTTGTAGCGCCGCGACCAGTTGGTCGGCTCCTCGACCTGGTCGGCACGGAGGACGTCGAACACGCGGTCGAGCCCCTCCTTGTCCACCACGTCCCGGACACCCACGAGGTCGAGGTTGCACGCCGGCACCCTCACCACGAGGTCCTGCTGGGCAACGATCCGCAGCACCAGGTACTGCCGGTCCTCTCCCTTGATCTTCCGCATCTCGATGTCCTCGATGACTGCGGCCCCGTGATTGGGATAGACGACCGTTTCGCCGACGGTGAAAGTCATATGTCAGGTTCCCCTTCCTCGACTGCCTAGTCTAACACGGCTCTCATCCCCCTCTCAGGCGCGTTTGCGCAGGTCAGGAGCCTCGCGGAGGGTTGACAAGAGCACAGAACGTGTGCCGCGACCGCCGCAAGACGTCCGGTCGCCGGGCGTCGGGGACGGACGACCGGCCCCCGGCGACGACGCCGCGACGGTTCGTCCCGGGGCGCCCGCACCCCTCGCGGACGGGGGCCGCGTGACCGATACTGCGGGGCATGGCCGCAACGACGGAGGCCGAGGCGCACGAGCGCTCGGACGACACCCCGGACGACGACTCGACCCCTGCCGCGGCTCCCGAGCCGGGCGACGGCGGACGGCGGCTGCGACTCCCGGGCGGGGTACGCCGCGCGTTCGCCCTCGTCGTCGCCGCGCACCCCCGGCAGCTCGTCGTCACGGCGGCCGCCGTCGCCCTGGCCGCCTTCGTCGGCGGCCGCCCGATGAGCGAGGTCGGCCTCGTCGCCCTGACCGTGGGGCTCGGCGAGGCGATCCTGGGCTGGCACAACGACATCGTCGACCGCGACGCCGACCGCGCCGCGGGCCGCACCGGCAAGCCGCTGGCCACGGGCGTCCTCGAGCCCGGGACGGTCTGGTTCGCGATCGCGTGCGCGACCCTCGCGCTCGTCCCGGTGGCGGTCGCCAACGGCTTGGTCGCCGCCGCGGCGTACCTCGTCGGCCTCGGGATCGCGCTCGTCGGCAACCTGGTGCTGCGCGGGGGCGTGCTGTCGTGGCTGCCGTGGGCGCTGTCGTTCGCGACGTACCCCGTCTTCCTGTCCTACGGCGGGCTCGGCGGGCAGCACCAGGGCGAGCCGCCGGTGGTGGAGATGGTCGTGCTGGCCGCGCTGCTCGGCGTCTGCGTCCACGTGCTCCGGGCGCTCCCGGGGCTGGTCCAGGACAACCGCGACGGCCGCCGCCACCTGGCGCTGCGGGTGGCCGTCAGGACCGGCGCGACGCGCCTGCTCCTGCTGACGAGCGTCGCCACCGCGGCCGTGCTCGTCGGCATCGCGATCACCGCCGGCACCGTCGGCCTGACGCGCTGACGCCCCCGGTGGACCCCGTGAGCGACCCGACCCCCGCACCGGGGTCCACGAACGCTAGGCTCGACCCCGCTCGTGGTCTGCCGCGAGCGCCCTCGCCCATCGCCGATCGACGAAGGTAACCACGATGCAGCGCAGCACCTTCTCCCCCGCCTCCACGCGCGGCCGCCGCCGTGCGGGCCTCCTGATCGCCGGTGCGGTCCTGGCCGTGCCCGCGCTCACGGGGTGTTCCAAGCTGACCGGTTTCGACGTCGAGACGGACCGGCCCTACGTGCCGGCCCACGGCGCGAACTACCGCGTGGCGTCGCTGGACGCCCCCGTCGCGGTCACCGGCGTCGTCATCGTCTCGGGGCAGGACGGCAGCGGCACGCTCATCGCGACGTTCGTCAACAAGACGATCGACCCCGCGGAGACGCCGAGCATCACGACCGAGGCGGTCACCCTCGAGGGCTACGAGCCGACCGAGCTCCGCGGCAACGAGATGGTGAACCTCGCGTCCGACGAGGCCGTCGCCGAGTACGCGCCGATCATCGTCGAGGGCGACCTCGTCGCCCAGGGCGCCTCGATCCCGATGACCTTCGGTGAGGGCGACGTGGCCCGCGAGCTGTGGGTGCCCGTGGTCCCCAACGAGCCCCGCGAGATCGCGCCCCCCGTCGGCGCCCACGAGGGCGAGGAGGACGGGGAGGGCGGCCACGGCGAGGCCGTCACCATCCCGACCTGGTGGGAGGGCCTCGACCGCAGCAACGAGCCGCAGCCGACGCGCCCCACGGTCACCCCCGACGCCAGCAACGGCGCCGACGAGAGCACCGAGGGCTGATCCGGTGACCTACACCCTGGTCCTGCTCCGCCACGGCGAGAGCGAGTGGAACGCCAAGAACCTCTTCACCGGCTGGGTGGACGTCGCGCTGACCGAGAAGGGCCGCGGCGAGGCGGTCCGCGGCGGCGAGCTGCTGCGCGAGGCTGGCGTGCTCCCCGACGTGGTGCACACGTCCCTCCAGCGTCGCGCCATCAACACGGCGGCGCTCGCGCTCGACGCCGCCGACCGGCACTGGATCCCCGTCCGCCGCTCGTGGCGCCTCAACGAGCGCCACTACGGCGCGCTGCAGGGCAAGGACAAGAAGCAGACCCTCGAGCAGTACGGCGAGGAGCAGTTCATGCTCTGGCGCCGCAGCTTCGACGTCCCGCCGCCGCCGATCGACCCGGACGACGAGTTCTCGCAGAGCGGCGACCCGCGCTACGCCGACCTCGGCGACGAGGCGCCCCGCACGGAGTGCCTCAAGGACGTCATCGCGCGCCTGCTGCCCTACTGGGAGTCCGACGTCGTCGCCGACCTGCGGGCGGGCAAGACGGTGCTCGTCGCCGCGCACGGCAACAGCCTGCGCGCGATCGTCAAGCACCTCGACGGGATCTCCGACGACGACATCGCCGGGCTCAACATCCCGACCGGCATGCCGCTGGTCTACCGCCTCGACGACGACCTGCGCCCGACGGTCCCCGGTGGGGAGTACCTCGACCCCGAGGCCGCCGCCGCTGCCGCCGCCGCGGTCGCCAACCAGGGACGCTGACCCCACCACCACACAGCTGCACGACCGAAGGGCCCGGAACCATCCGGGCCCTTCGTCGTTCCCGGCGACCGGTGGCCGCACTACCCTGGGGCGTCCGAGGTCGTCGTACCCCGTCGGCGGCCGCCGACGTCGAGGAGAGGACGTGTCGCTGGCCGCCGTCGAGACCGATCCCCCCGAGGAGTTCGCGCCCGCCCTGCGGGCCGCGGTCGACGCGAGCGGGCTCGGCCTCGAGAGCATCCAGCGGCGACTCGCGCAGCGGGGCGTGCGCATCAGCGTCGCGACGCTGAGCTACTGGCAGACCGGGGCGCGCACCCCGGGCCGGCGCGCGTCGCTCGAGGTGGTCGCCCAGCTGGAGTGCCTGCTCGGGGTCCCGCGCGGCTCGCTGGTGGCCCTGGTGCCCCCGCCCCGTCCGCGGGGGCCGGTGCAGCGTCGTACCGACGAGGTCACCGTGCCGCGGTTCACCGAGCGGGAGGCCGTACGGCGCGTGACCGAAGCCGTCGAGAACCCCGACAGCCTGCTGCTGGGCCGCCTGTCGCACCACGACGACGTCGTCGTCGGAGCCGACCGCCGGCTGGCCGCGGCCCGCACCCGGATCGTGGGCCGGGCCGAGGCCGACGGGCTCACCGGCATGGGCATCACCCAGTTCCTCGACGACCGCACGGCCGGCACGCCGCGGCTCACCGTGCGGTCCGGCGGGCAGGTCGCCCACGAGGTGCTCGACGCGGACCACCGGGTGGTCGGGGTGGCACTGCGCTACGACGAGCCGCTGCAACGGGGCGACAGCGTGCTCATCGACTACGAGCTGACGACCGACGGGCCCGGCCCGCGGGACGCCTCGTACGACGCGAGCTGCAGCCTCGCGGTGCGGGAGTACGTGCTCAGCGTGCAGTTCGACCCCGACGACCTGCCGAGCCGGTGCGAGGCCTACCAGCTGCAGCGGGACGGCACCCCGGTGCGTCCGCGCCGGCGCCTCCGGCTCGACCGCCGGGGGCAGGCGCTGCTCGTCGCCCTGGACTGCCCGCCCGGGACGGTCGGCATGGCCTGGGAGTGGGACGCCCCGCCGGGCGAGCGGCTCAGCGAGCGCTGACCGGCTGCTCCCCCGTGACCACGAAGACGACGCGGTTGGCGACGGAGACGGCGTGGTCGGCGATCCGCTCGTAGTAGCGGCCCAGCAGGGCGAGGTCCACGGCCGCCTCGATCCCGTGGGGCCAGTCCTCCTTGAGCATCGCGGAGAACGTGTCGCGGCGCAACTGGTCCATCTCGTCGTCGATGAGCACGAGATCGGCCGCGGCGCTGGCGTCGCGGTTGGCGATGACGTCCTGCACGCGGGCGGTCATCGTCGTCGCCACGGTCGCCATGCGGCGCAGCGTCGGGCGCACCGACTCGGGCACGGCGATCTCGGGCACGCGCAGGCGCGCGATCTTGGCGACGTGCACGGCCAGGTCGCCCATCCGCTCGATCTCCGCGACCATGCGGAGGGCGGCGACGACGACGCGGAGGTCGCCTGCCACGGGGGCCTGGAGGGACAGCAGGGAGAACGCCTTCTCCTCGACGACCTCGCGCAGCAGGTCGATCTCGCGGTCGCCCGAGATCACGTCCTCGGCGACGGCGACGTCGCCCTCGAGCAGAGCGGTGGTCGCCTGGCCTACCGAGTGGCGGGCGAGGCCGGCCATCGTGGCCAGGTCGTCGAACAGCGCGTCGAGCTGTTCGTGGAAGAGTTCGCGCATGGGCCGGACGCTACGCGTCGGCGGCACCCCGCGGCGCCCCTGGCGTGAACGACCGGTGAACAGTCCCCTGCCGCGCGTCTTCGTGGTCGGGGGCACCGGAGAGCGCCACGTACGATCGGCGGGTGGACCCGACGACCCAGGCCTTCGTGGCGGCGCTGCTCGGCGCCCTCGTCGCGGGCTCGGCCGTCTTCGCCTGGCACGTCAGCGACCGGCTCCAGCGCTCCGCGCCGCCCGCGCAGGAGGCGCGGATGCCTCCCGGTGTCGCCAACGTGCTCTCGGTGCTCCGCAGCAGCGCGGTCGTCGTGGACGAGGACGGCACCGTCCTCAAGGCCTCCGCCCCGACGTACGCGCTCGGGCTCGTGCGCGGCCGTGAGCTCGTCGACCCGGTGCTGTGCTCGATGATCGACGACGTGCGGCGCGACGGGCAGATCCGTGAGCAGGAGATCTCGATGACGCGGCCGGGGTACCCGACCCGCACGGTCGTCGCGCGCGTCGCGCCCCTGCGGTCCCGCCTGGTGCTGGCGCTCATCGAGGACCGCACGCGCGAGCACCGCGTCGAGGCGGTACGGCGCGACTTCGTCGCCAACGTGAGCCACGAGCTCAAGACGCCCGTGGGGGCGATCCGCCTGCTGTCCGACGCCGTCGTCGAGGCGTCGGACGACCCGGAGGCGGTCGAGCGGTTCGCCATGCGCATGAAGAAGGAGAGCGAGCGGCTCTCCGTGCTCGTGCAGCAGATCATCGAGCTGTCCCGCCTCCAGGGCGACGACCCCCTCGAGCAGGCCGACCCGGTCTCGGTCCAGGACGTCATCGAGACCGCCATCGACACGAGCTCCATCGACGCCAGCGCCCGGTCGGTCACGCTGTCGGTGCAGTGCGACAGCGACCTCGTCGTGCTCGGCAACGAGGGCCAGATCGCGATGGCGGTCGGCAACCTGGTCAAGAACGCGGTCACCTACAGCCCCACCGGTGCGACCGTGGCCGTGACCGCCCGCAGCCTCGACTCCTTCGTGGAGATCGCCGTGACCGACCAGGGCATCGGCATCCCCGCCGCCGACATCGAGCGCATCTTCGAGCGCTTCTACCGCGTCGACCCCGCCCGGCACCGCTCGACCGGCGGCACGGGCCTCGGCCTGTCGATCGTCAAGCACATCGCCGCCGTGCACGGCGGCGAGGTGCGGGTGTGGTCGGTCGAGGGCCAGGGGTCCACGTTCCGCCTGCGCCTGCCCCGCAGCCACGACCTGCCCGACGAGGACGAGGCGCTGGTCGCGCCCTCGCCGTCGCGCGCCCCCGAAGAGCCCCGCGCGCTCGTGTCGACGACCCCGTCGACCGAGGCGCGCGCCACCCCCACGGCCCTCGCGGCCCAGCACCAGGAGGAACGCCCGTGACGCGGGTACTCGTCGTCGAGGACGAAGAGAGCTACAGCGATGCGCTCGCCTACATGCTCCGCAAGGAAGGGTTCGAGGTGGCCATCGCCGCCGACGGGAACACCGCGCTGACGGAGTTCGACCGCAACGGCGCCGACATCGTGCTCCTCGACCTCATGCTCCCCGGCATCCCCGGCACGGAGGTGTGCCGCCAGATCCGGCAGACCTCGAGCGTGCCGGTCATCATGGTCAGCGCGAAGGACGACGAGGTCGACAAGGTGGTCGGCCTCGAGCTCGGCGCCGACGACTACGTGACGAAGCCCTACTCGCCCCGCGAGCTGGTCGCGCGGATCCGCGCCGTGCTGCGCCGCGGCGCGGAGCCCGACCTCTCCCCCAGCACGCTGGAGGCCGGCCCCGTCCGCATGGACGTCGAGCGCCACGTCGTCACCGTCGACGGCAACGAGCAGCGGCTGCCGCTCAAGGAGTTCGAGCTCCTCGAGATGTTCCTCCGCAACCCGGGGCGCGTGCTGACCCGCGGGCAGCTCATCGACCGCGTCTGGGGCTCCGACTACGTCGGCGACACCAAGACGCTCGACGTGCACGTGAAGCGGCTGCGGGCCAAGCTGGAGCCGGACCCGAGCGAGCCGAAGTACCTGGTGACGGTGCGCGGGCTGGGCTACAAGCTCGACCTCTGAGGCTTCCCGGGGCTTCCCGGGGCTTCCCGGCGGGGTCGCCGGCGGGGTCGCGGCAGGGGTTCGACGGAGGCTGACGTGAAACTCGGTGCCGTCCTGTCGGTGCCGTGCCCTACGTTTCCCGGGTGACCACCTCGGCCCGCCGCTCCGCGCCCTCCGGCGCCGCCTCCTCGCCCGGCTCCCGGGGTCCGGCGGTGCCCTGGCTCCCCGCCGCGGCGGGGGCGCTCACCCTGGTGCTCTGGGCCTCCGCCTTCGTGGGCATCCGCCACCTCGGCAGCGACGTGCCGCCCGGCGCGCTGTCCCTCGGGCGGCTGCTGGTCGCGGCGATCGCGCTCGGGGCGCTGCTGCTCACGCGTCCGGCGGGCACGCGGCGGTGGCCGGCGCGGCGCCACGTGCCGCTCCTGCTGCTCTGCGGCGCCGCCTGGTTCGGCATCTACAACCTCGCGCTCAACGCGGCCGAACAGCGCATCGACGCGGGCACGGCGGCGCTCGTGGTGCAGGTCGGCCCGATCCTCGTCGCGCTCCTCGCGACCGTCTTCCTCGGCGAGCAGCTGCACCGGTGGCTCGTCATCGGCATGGGCGTCGGGTTCGCCGGCGTCGTCGTCATCGCGCAGGCCTCGTCCGGCCACGAGAGCGGTGACCTGACGGGCGTCGTGCTCGCCGTGGTCGCCGCCGCGACGTACGCGGTGGGGGTGCTGAGCCAGAAGCCCGTGCTGGGCTCCGCGGGCCCGCTCGAGACCACCTTCCTCGCCTGCGTCATCGGCGCCGTCGTGTGCCTCCCCTGGGCCGGCGAGCTCGTCGACGTGGCCGGCACGGCGTCGGTCGGCACCGTGCTGGGGGTGGTCTACCTCGGCCTGCTGCCGACGGCGGTGGCCTTCACGACGTGGGCCTACGCGCTGTCGCACACCGACGCGTCCAGGCTGGCGCTGACCACGTTCCTCGTGCCGTTCCTCGCGGCGGCCCTGGCGTGGCCGCTGCTCGACGAGGTGCCCCCGCTGCTCGCGTTCGTCGGCGGCACGCTGTGCATCGGCGGCGTGCTGCTCACCCGCCGACGCCCCCGCGCCGAGGTCGCGGCGCCGGTGCCGGACGCTGCCGGCGACGTGCGGGCGTAGCGCTCTCACACCCCGGGCCGCGGTGGGAGGCCACCACTTCCCGCAGGCCTGGCACCACGACCGGGTGGGAGTGTGCCGCGCCGGCTCAGGCAGGGGCCCGAACTGGGACGTTGGTACGTCGGCCACCCGGCCCGCGCCGTACCAACCGCACAATTCCGCGCGGCCGGGCCGAAGCCCGCGCCGCCCCACCCCGGGTCGCGGTGGGAGGCCACCACTTCCCGCAGGCCTGGCACCACGACCGGGTGGGAGCGTGTCGCGCGGGCTCGGACAGGGGCCCGAACTGGGACGTTGGTACGCCGGCCACCCGACTCGCGCCGTACCAACCGCACGATTCCGCGCGGCCGGGCCGAGCCCGCGCCGCCCCCACCCCGGGTCGCGGTGGGAGGCCACCACTTCCCGCAGGTCCGGCACCACGACCGGCGGAGGCAGGAGCTAGTTGGGGTTGCTCGCCCCGCCGGTGTCGAGGTCGCCTGCCTCGAGCCAGCCGCGGAACGCCTCGAGGTTGCGGGTCGACTCGCCGCGCTCGCGACGCCACTCCCACTCCTTGCGGATGGACGAGGCGAAGCCGAGCTCCAGGATCGTGTTGAACGACTCGTCGGCGTAGGTCAGCACCGAGCCCAGCAACCGGTCGAGGCCGGCGGGCGTCACGGCGTCGAGCGGGAGCCGGGCGTCGAGGTAGATGTCGCCGGTGCGGTCGATGGCGAACGCGACGGCGTACAGGCGGAGGTTGCGCTGCAGCAGCCAGCGGTAGACGCCCTCGTGGTTCTCGTCGGGGTTGCGGCACACGAAGGCGTGCACGCCGAGCGCGTGCCGTCCGACGTCGATCCGCACGGGGATGGTGAGCTTCCGCTCCCCCGGCAGCGACAGGGAGAACACACCGGGGCTGAGCTCCTCGTGCTCGACCTCCTCGGCGACCAGGTGCGCCCGCACCAGCTCGACGATGGGGTGCTCGACCTCGGGCTCGGGATGCTCGGGGCTGTCGGTCACGCGTGTCCTCCCGACGTCGTGGTGCGTAGGACGCGGCGGGCGTCCTCGTACGCCGCGAGCGTGGCCTCGGCGCTCCGCTCCCAGGCGAACCCGCGGGCGTGCTCCAGCGCCCCGGCCGACAGCGCGAGGCGCCGACGCTCGTCGCGCAGCAGGCCGCGGAGGGCGTGGGCCCAGTCGCCCGGCTCGTGGGTGTCGACGAGGAGACCGCTGCGCTCGTGGCGCACGGCCGTCACGAGACCGCCGACGCCGGCCGCGACGACCGGGGTGCCCGCCGCCTGCGCCTCGAGGGCGACGAGGCCGAACGACTCGTTGTGGGACGGGACGGCGACGAGGTCGGCTGCGGCGTACCACCACGCCAGCTCCGCCTGCGCGACCGGCGGGACGAAGCGGACGACGTCCTCGAGGCCCAGCGTGCGGACCAGCTCGGCGAGGGCCTCGGGGCGCTCGCGGCCGGAGCCCGAGGGGCCGCCCACGATCGGCACGACGAGGCGGTCGCGCAGCCCGGGATCCCGCTCGAGCAGCACCCCGACGGCGCGCACGAGCACGTCGGGGGCCTTGAGCGGCTGGATGCGGCCGGCGAACAGCACGACGAGCGCGTCGACCGGCAGGCCGAGCGCAGCCCGCACCGTCGGCCGGTGCTGGGGCCGGAAGCGCGCCAGGTCGACGCCCGGGTGGACGACACGGACGCGCTCGGGGGCCGCGCCGTACAGGCTCACGAGCTCGTCGGCCTCGCGGTCGGTGTTGGCGACGAGGAGGTCGGCGGCGTCGACCACCTGCTCCTCGCCGATGACGCGCATCGCCGGCTCGGGCTCGTCGCCCGCGGCGAGCGCGCTGTTCTTGACCTTGGCCATCGTGTGCATCGAGTGCACGAGCGGCACCGCCCAGCGGTCCCGCGCCAGGGCGCCGACCTGGCCGGAGAGCCAGTAGTGGGAGTGCACGACGTCGAAGTGGCCGAGCGGCGCGGCGGCCTCCTTGCGGAGCACCTCGCGCGCGAACGAGCACAGCTGAGCGGGGAGGTCGGCCTTGTCGATGCCCTCGTAGGGCCCCGCCACGAGGTGGCACACGCGCACGTTGTCGGCGACGTCGACCACGGGGGCGAGCCGCGAGGAGGTGGCCCGGGTCATCACGTCGACCTTGACCCCGAGGGCGCCGATGCGGCGGGCGAGCTCGAGGACGTACACGTTCATGCCGCCCGCGTCGCCCGTGCCCGGCTGGTCGAGCGGCGAGGTGTGGAGACTGATCATCGCGACGCGATCCATGCCGCCACCTCCGTCCTGTCGTTCCCCGCACGTGCGTCCCCGCGCGGGGGCCGTCCGCCATTGTCCACCTCCGGCCCAACCGCCCGGCACACGGCTGCTCCGGTGCCGGGCCGCCGCCGGGCCGGGGCTGCCAGACTGCGGGCATGAGCGTCGAGACCACCCCCCGCCCCCGTCGTACCGCCGTCGTCACCGGCGCGAGCAGCGGCATCGGTGCCGCCACCGCCCGCACCCTCGCGGCCTCCGGCTTCCGGGTCGTGTGCGCGGCCCGTCGCGCCGACCGCGTCGCCGCGCTGGCGGCGGAGATCGACGGCCTGGCCGTGGCGTGCGACGTCACCGACGCCGACCAGGTCGCCGCCCTCGCCGAGGCCGCCGGCGAGGTCGTGCACGTGCTCGTCAACAACGCCGGGGGCGCGTTCGGCAGCGACCCGGTCGAGAGCGCGGACGCGGAGCAGTGGAAGGCGATGTACGACGTCAACGTCATCGGCCTCCTCCGCGTCACCCAGGCGCTGCTGCCCGCCCTGCGGGCCAGCGGGGACGCCGTCATCGTCAACGTGGGGTCCACTGCCGGACGGGTGGCCTACGAGGGCGGGGGCGGCTACACGGCCGCGAAGCACGGGACGAAGGTGGTCACCGAGACGCTGCGGCTCGAGCTCGTCGCCGAGCCGATCCGCATCTCCGAGATCGCGCCCGGGATGGTGCACACCCCCGAGTTCTCCCTCGTGCGCTTCGGGGGCGACCAGGCGAGGGCGGACCAGGTGTACGCCGGCGTGCGCAACCCGCTCGTCGCCGAGGACGTCGCCGACGCGATCGCGTGGGTCGCGACGCGCCCCAGCCACGTCAACATCGACCAGCTCGTCATCCGGCCCCGCGCGCAGGCCGCGCAGCACAAGGTGCACCGCGAGGGCTGAGCCCGCCGGGGCCTGTCGGGGCCTACCCGCTCCCGCCCGGCCCGCCCGGTCCGACGGGCAACGTGGTTGCAACCTGCCTCGACGGAGGGTGTGGCCGGTGGAGTGACGCCGGTCACTCCACCGGCGAGGAGGACCCCGTGGCACCAGTCGGAGTGATCGAGCCCCCGTCGGTGGACTGCCGCAGCGCGGCGCTGGTCAAGTTCCACGCCCCGGAGATCGTGCTCGGCGTCGGCTCGCTCGCCGAGGCCGGCTTCGCCGCCGCCCGGCTCGGCGCGCGACGCCCGTTCGTCGTCACCGACCCCGGGATCCTCGCCGCCGGCTGGGTGGACGAGCTGCTCGGCCACCTGCGGGACGTGCGCCTGCGCCCCGTGGTCTTCCACGCGCTCACCCCGAACCCCAAGGACCACGAGGTCCGCGCCGCACACGACCTGTACGTCGCGAGCGGGGCCGACGTCATCATCGGCATCGGCGGCGGCTCGGTCATCGACGCCGCGAAGGGCGTCGCCATCCTCTCGGGCAACGGCGGCGACATCCTCGACTACGCCGGGGTGGACCGGGCCACGCGGCCGATCCCCCCGATGCTGATGATCCCCAGCACCTCGGGCAGCGGCGCCGACGTCAGCCAGTTCTGCATCGTCACCGACACCGCACGGTCGGTGAAGCTGACCATCATGGGTCGCGCGCTGGTGCCCGACATCTCGGTCACCGACCCGCGCCTGCTCGTCACCATGCCCGACGACCTCAACGCCGCGACCGGGCTGGACGCACTGACGCACGGCATCGAGTCGTTCGTCTCCCTCGCCCACAACCCGCTCGCCGACGTGCACGCGCTCAACGCCGTCGGGCTCGTCTGCCGCCACCTCCGTCGCACGCTGACCGACCCGACCGATACCGAGGCCCGGAGCCGGATGGCCCAGGCGAGCCTCGAGGCCGGACTGGCCTTCACCAACGCGATCCTGGGCGCGACCCACGCCATGAGCCACCAGGTCGGCGGCCTGCTCGACGCGCCGCACGGCGTCGTCAACGGCGTGCTGCTGCCCCACGTGATCCGCTACAACGCGCGGGCCGTGCCCGACCGGTTCGTCGACCTCGCCGGGGCCGCCGGGCTCGACGTCGACGACGCGGACGGCGAGAAGGCGGCGGAGCTCCTCGCCGAGCACGTGCGGCGCCTCGCCGACGACGTGGGGGTGCCCTCCGGGCTCGCCGCGCTCGGGGTCCGGGAGGGCGACGTCCCCGTGCTGGCCCGCACCACGCTCGACGACGCCTGCCTCACGACCAACCCGCGCCCCGCGACGGAGACCGACGTCCTCGACCTCTTCCGCGCGGCGCTCTAGGGCAGGCGGTGACGTGAGCCTCGACGTACCGGCCCCCGGGGCGCGGCCCGACCTCGCCACCCTGACGGGGGTGCGGTCGGGGAAGGGGTCGTACTACCGGGCCTACGTGCGCTCCGACGAGCGCACCCAGCGGGCCGTGCGCGCCATGGACTCGATCTCCCGCGCCCTGGTGCGCACGGTCGAGGGGCCGCGCGGGCTGCTCGAGGAGGTCGTGCGCGCGGCCGCCGCCCACCTCGAGGCCGAGTGGACGCTGCTCGCGGTCTCCGACGGGCACCTGCCCGGCGCCCGCCCCCGGTTCCTCGCCTGCTCCGGTGCCTCCGACGGCGCAGGGCTGCAGGTCGTCGACGACGAGACGCTGCTCCCCGCGTTCGTGCGGCGCGAGCTCGGCGCGGTCCGCGCCGGCCACGCCACGCGCACCGCGGACGACGGCCGGTGGGTGCGGGTGCCCATGTCGCTGGAGGGGCGCCACATCGGGGCGCTCGTCGGGCTGCACGGGCTCCCCGTCGAGCCCGAGCCCGGTGACCTGTCCGTGCTGCGGATCCTCGCCAACCAGGCGGCGGTGTCGCTGCACACCTCGGAGCAGTACCACGCAGGACTGGCGCTGCACCGGCGAGCACAGCGGCTGTACGACGAGGCGCAGGCCCAGCGCCGCGACCTCGAGGCCCGCACGGCCGAGCTCCGGCACGCCGAGCAGCGCCTCCTCGTGGCCCACCAGCGCGAGCTGGTCGACACCGAGCGGCACCGGATCGCGCGGGAGCTGCACGACTCCGTGACGCAGTTCGTGCTGTCGGCCGGCATGGCCGTCGAGGTCGCCCGCGGCGAGGCCGCGGCGCTCGGCGTGGAGCAGGTGGCCGCACCGCTGTCGACGGCGAAGGACCTCACGCGGGAGGCGGTCGACCAGCTGCGGCGGGCCATCTATGCACTGCACCGGCCCCACAGCGACACCGTCGCCACGCTCCCCGAGCTCCTCCACGAGCTGACCGCCCACCACCGGCCGCACCTCGCCGTGCAGATCCGCGTCGAGGGCCGGGTCTCGGAGCTGCCCGCCGACGCCGACCACGAGCTGGCCCGCGCCGTCGGCGAGGCGCTCTTCAACATCGTCAACCACGCACGCGCCACCCGGGCCGTCGTGCGCATCCGCTACCGGCCCGACCAGCTCCGCGTCACCGTGGCCGACGACGGCTGCGGCGACCCCGCCGAGCTGGCCCGGATGCTGCGGCTCGAGCGCGGCACGACCGCCGACGGTCGCCACCGCGGGCTCGCCAACATCGAGGCCCGCGTGGCCGACCTCGGCGGGACCCTCGCGTTCCGCCGGGCGCGGTTGGGCGGCGTACGCGTCGAGCTCACCGTGCCCCTGCCCATCGTCAGCCGCGGGTCGTCGCTCATCTCCGACCTCGTCGGCGCCGCACCCCCACGAGAGGAACCGTCATGACGCTCAGCCCACTGGACACCGCACCCGCGCGTGCGTCGGGGACCGTCGGGATCATGCTCGTCGACGACCACGCCATCGTGCGGCAGGGCCTGCGCTCGATCCTCGAGCGCGAGCCCGACCTGACGGTGCTCGGCGAGGCGTCCACGGCGGCCGAGGCGCTCGCCGTCGTGGCGCGGGTGCGGCCCGACATCGTGCTGCTCGACCTCAAGCTGTCGACGTCGTCGGACACCGAGGGGCTCGAGCTGTGCGCGCGTCTCGTGGCCGAGCACCCCGGGCTCGGCGTGCTGGTGCTGACGACGTTCCTCGACGACCAGCTGGTGCTGCGCGCGATCCGGGTCGGGGCGCGGGGCTACGTCGTCAAGGACGTCGACACGTCCGGGCTCATCCGCTCCATCCGGGACGTCAGCCGCGGCGGGAGCGCCTTCGACGCGCGGAGCGCCGCCGCGATGGTGCGGGGGCTGAACGCCCCGGAGTCGGTCGCGAACCAGCACCTGACCGAGCGCGAGCAGGAGGTGCTGCGGCTGCTCGCGCGAGGTCACTCGAACCGCGCGATCGGCGAGCGGCTCTACATCTCGGAGACGACCGCGAAGTTCCACGTCGGCAACATCCTGCGCAAGCTCGGCGTCTCCCGCCGCGCCGAGGCCGTGTACGAGGCGGGGAAGCTCGGGCTGCTCTGACGTCGCGCCGAGTTGGGGTGTTCGGTACGGCGCTCGCGTCGAACAACCCAGCTCGACGCGATCAGGCCACGTCGACGACCAGCCACCCGCCGTGGAGCTCGTGGACGTCGTGGGGGTGGCCGGTGGCGGCGCCCCAGGCGCGGAGGTCGTCCAGCGAGATCGTGCGCACGTGGCCCCACGTCTCCTCCGCCACGTCCTCGAGCGGCACCGCCACGACCACGCGACGCCGCGCGAGCCGCAGCGCCTCGGCGAGGATGCGCTGGCCGTGCTCGGCGTCGACGTGCTCGAGAAGGTGCAGGACGAGGACGGTGTCGACGGAGCGGTCCGCGCCGGGGTGGTGGGCGGCGTCGGCCGCGACCGTGTCGAGCCGTACGCCGCGACGCCGCGCCACCTCGCCGAGGAGGCGCACCGTGCCGGGCGCGACGTCCGAGGCGGTCACGGTGCGACCGGACGCGGCGAGCCGCAGCGGCAGGAACCCGAAGCAGCACCCCACCTCCAGCACGGAGCCCGGCGCGAGGAGGCGCTCGGCGTGGGCGTAGACCGGCGCGTACTCCGCGATCGTGCCGTGCCCGGAGCCGCCCGACCCGGGCGAGGTGTCGCGGCACCGGTCGAGCTGCGCGAGCGTGTTGCCGTAGAACAGGTCCCACGACGCCAGCGGGTCCGGGTGCATCGAGCGCACCACGCCGGTGAACACCCGCTCGAAGAGCCCGACCCCGCGCAGCCAGCCGGCCCCGAACAGCTCCGTCGCGACGAGTCCGGCGACGTCGTCGTCGATCTCGTGGGGGCCCAGCACGTGGTCGACGCGCACCTGGCGTCCGCCGCTGGCCGGCGTGAGGTCGAAGTGCGGCGTGCGCACGGTCGCCAACGCGCGGCGCGACCGGCGCTCCCCCACCGCGCGCACCTCGACGACGTCGTCCCGGTAGAGGCCGGCGACCGACGGCCGGAACGGGTCGAGCGGCGCCGGGGACAGGTCCGCGGGCGTCACCTGGGCGGTCATCGCGGGCGTCCCGTCGGCAGCAGCTCGGTGACCTTCTCGAGCCCCGCGAGGTTGCGCACGACCTGCACCCGCGAGCAGTGCTCGGCGTACGCCGGCAGGTCGCACCGCCCCAGGGCCCACGAGTAGCGCGGCTCCGGCGTCAGCCACACCGTCTCCCGCGCGCGCCGCGCGAGCTCGGCGAACGAGCCCAGGCCCGGATCACGGCCGTTGCTGCGGCCGTCGCCGAGCACCACCAGCGTCGTACGGCGCGTGATCGCCCCGCCGTGCGTCTCGAGGAACGCGTCGAACACGTTGCCGTAGTCGGAGTCAGCGTCGACGTCGAGCACGCCCCCGGCGGGCAGGCCGGAGAGCACCAGCGACAGCGCCTCCTCCGTGCGGTGCTCCGCGAACAGGTCGGTGGTCTCGACGATGTCGGAGACGAAGGCGAACGTGCGCACCGAGGCGGCCACGGCCTGCAGGCCGTGCACGAGGTGCAGGGTGAACCGCGCCGTCGAGCGCACCGACAGGGAGACGTCGCACAGCACCATCAGCCGGGGCCGGTCCTCGACCTTGGCGACGGTGACGGGACGGAACGGCACGCCGTCGTACTTCATGTTCGAGCGCATCGTGCGCCGCCCGTCGACGGTGCCGCGCGCAGAGGCGCGACGGCGCGGGCGGGGTGCCCCGTGCAGCGAGCGCAGGAGCCGTCGCAACGCCTCCTCGAGCGCCGCCCGCTCGGCCTCGTCGACCGTCTCCGCCTGCCGCGCCTCGATCTCCTTGCCCTCGAGCTCGACGTCCATCGCCATCAGGGCCTCGAGGTGCTGCTTGAGCTTCTCGGGCAGGGCGGCGAGGAACGGCGCCAGCGCCTCGCGCAGCGCCGCCAACGTGGCCGCCTGCTCGGGGTCGTCGGGCGGCTCCCCCGCCTCGGCCTCCGCCAGCCAGGAGAGCAGGGTGAGCTCCTCGGCCACGCTGAGCTCGGTCTCCAGGTGGAGGCCCGGGCTGCTGGCCAGCTCCCCCGGGTTCCCGGGGTTGTGCAGCCGTTGCGTCGAGATCTGCACGCGGGCGGCCTCGCCGATGGTGCCCTGCTTCTCGTTGGACAGGATGATCTCGTCGGTCATCGCGGCCATGTCGATCTTGTTGGCCTCCTGGTGCAGGTTGTACTGCTGCGCCAGGTCCTCCGGCTTGAAGAACTCCTTGATGTCCTTCGGCTTGTCGTGCGAGTGCCCGTCCTGCGGCAGGTCGCCGGGGGCCTCGGACAGCGTGAACTGCTCGAGCGTCCCCGTGTCCTCGAGGTCGTCGTGGGCGTGGGAGTGCCCGTGGCCGTCGGCCTCCGCGGCGAGCGCCCGCAGGCCGAAGAACCGGTCGAAGACCCGCTCGAAGGCCGGCAGGTCGCGCCGGTCCTTGACGAGGCACACGGCGAGGGCCGAGCGCAGCACCTCGCGGTCGTCGAGCACGCCGGGCGTGCTCACCGCGTGCATCGCGTCGATCGCCTCCGCGGTGCTGACCCGCACGCCGGACAGGCGTAGGAACCGGATGAAGCGGTGCAGGGCGCCTTCCATCGCTCAGACCGGACGCTTCCGCGAGCCCGCGGCGAACGAGCGCGCCCCCTGGCCGCTCGGGACCGACCGGCCGTTGACCGACATCGTGCCCTGCGCGCCGTAGTAGTTCTCGTCGTGCCGCCCCGGCTGGTCCTTCGCGGCGCGCACGTCCTTGCCGCTCGGCCCGTCGGCGGCGTCGCGCGCCGGTGGGGCGGCCGGGGCGGCCGGCTTGTCGTCGTGACCGTGCCCGTGACCGTGACCGTGCCCGTGACCGTGGCCGTGCCCGTGCAGGCTCTCGGGCACCGTCGCGTTCGGGTCGACGAGCCGCGGCACCTCGCGGAGCGCGCGGGCGAGGTCGCGCTCGTACTTCACGACGACGTTGAGCGTCGACGACAGCACCTCGGCGGACAGCTCGGAGACCCCCAGCACGGCGAGCGTGCGGGCCCAGTCGATGGTCTCGGAGATGCTCGGCGCCTTGCGCAGGTCGAGCTCACGGAGCTGGCGCACGACCTCGACCAGACGGGTCGCCAGCGACGCCGACAGCCCGGTGTCCTTGCTCGCGATGATCTCCAGCTCGCGCTGCGCGTCGGGGTAGTCGAGGAAGAGGTGCAGGCAGCGCCGCTTGAGCGCCGCCGACAGGTCGCGCGTGTTGTTGGAGGTGAGCACGACGTAGGGCTTGTGGGTCGCCACGACGGTGCCCACCTCGGGGATGGAGACCTGGTACTCCGCCAGCAGCTCCAGCAGCACGGCCTCCAGCGCCTCGTCGGCCCGGTCGACCTCGTCGATGAGCAGCACCACGGGCTGCGGCGAGGTGATGGCCTCCAGCAGCGGCCGGGGCGCGAGGAAGCGGTCGGAGAAGAAGACGGAGTCCTGCGCCGCGATCCGCTCGACCGCCTCGGTCAGCGTGGAGGTGTCGGCGACGACCTGGCCGATCTTCTCGCGGAGGATCTGCGTGTAGAGCAGCTGCTTGCCGTAGTCCCACTCGTAGAGGGCCTTCGTCTCGTCCTGGCCCTCGTAGCACTGCAGCCGCAGCAGCCGCCGGCCCGTGACCTCGGCGAGCGTCTGCGCCAGCTGGGTCTTGCCCACGCCCGCCGGTCCCTCGAGGAGCACCGGCTTGTCGAGGCGCGTCTGCAGGAAGACGGTCGTCGCGAGCCGGTCGTCGGCCAGGTAGCCGGCGTCGGCGAACCGTTCCTTGACGGCGGCGACGGAGTCGAGCTCGGGCTCCTCGACGGTCGGGGTCTCACGGTCGGTCGGCATGGCGGTCATCGACGGCTCCTCGCTGAGCAGGGCTGGACTCGGTCTCGGGCCCGGGACGTCATGCGGACCGGCGGCCGGGGGCGGCGGTCCGCATGACGTCCCGGAGGGGGTACGGCGCGGGGAGGCGCCGATCAGGACAGGAGGTCGTCCAGGTCGCCCGTCATGCAGTGCTCGACGACGGGACGCACGGTCTCGAACGTGCACTCCTTGGCGTTGCCCGGCGTGCAGGCGTCGCCGAGCACGTGGTTCGTGATCCGGTCGACGTCGTCGGCGTCGCCCTTGATGACGGGCGCGTTCTCGTAGTACTTCGTCGGGCCCGTGCCGAGGCGGTTCTTCGAGTACGAGTCCGCCGTGACGTCGACGAACCGCTCCGGGATGCCCACGTCGCGGAGCAGGCGGATCGCGGCGGCGAGCGCGGCGTCCGCGGCCTGCGGCTTGGTCATGCCGTGGGTGTCGATGCCCATGGCCTCCGCGATGTCCGCGAAGCGGCCGTAGGCGGCGGGCATGTTGAAGGCCCACACCCGCGGCAGGGCGATCGCGTTGTTGAGGCCGTGGTGGGTGTCGTAGAACGCCGACACCGCGTGGCTGATCGAGTGGATGATGCCGAGGCCGCCGGAGTTGAACGCCTGGGCGGCGATGTACTGCGCGTACATCATGCCCTCGCGACCCTTCAGGTCCTGGCCGTTCCAGGTGGCCTCGCGGAGGTTCTCGGCGGTCAGCTTGATGGCGCGGATCGCGTTGCCGAGGCTGGGCTCGAAGTTGAGGCGCGAGACGTACGGCTCGGAGGCGTGCGCGAGCACGTCGAACCCGCACTGGGCCGTGTAGTCGACCGGGCAGTCGAAGTAGAGCACCGGGTCGTCGATGGCCAGGGTGGCCACGGAGGCGTCGTCGAACGCGACGTACTTGTGCGGGTTGTCGGGATCGGTCGTCGTGTCGGTGATGACGTAGGCCCACGACGTCTCCGAGCCGGTGCCGGCCGTGGTGGAGACCGCGATGTGCGGCGGGTTCTTCGGGTTCTCGGACATGTTGAAGCCCTCGAACTCGTTGACGTTGCGGCCGTCGTGGGCGACCGAGACCCGGGCGCCCTTGCAGGCGTCGTGGGAGGAGCCGCCACCGATGGAGACGAACGAGTCGCACTCGTTCTCCTGGTAGAGGGCCACGGAGTCCATGACGTTGTAGTCCTTGGGGTTGGACTCGACCTTGTCGTACACGACGACCTCGAGGCCGTGGTACTTCATCGACTCCACGATCTTGTGCACGATGTCCGTGCCCCGCAGGCCCGACGTCATCACGAGGGTCTTGCGGAAGCCCAGCTTGAGGGCCTCCGGCCCGATCATCTCGTGGGCGCCCGGGCCCATGAGGGCACGCGGGAACGGGTGGAACTCCTTGATCGGGAACGGCTTGAGCAGCTCGTCGACCTGCATGGCAGACCTCCTGTGGGACGGGGATGTGGCGCTCGTCACGAGACGCTAGGTCCGTCGTCACGGGGTCGAACAGGCGAGGATCCGGATCCCGCCAGGCAGGTCAGGGGCCCGTCCCGGCCGTTCGGAGAGGTGCCCTGGCAGGTCGGCGCCGGAGGCCGTGGCGGTCGGTCAGCGCGGCGGCGCCGCGGCGCTCGGCCCGGCGGAGAGCCGGCCCGTCAGGGCGTGCGCCTCCCGGAGCAGCAGCGCACCGAGCTCGGCGCGCCGCGGCTGCGCGAACCGGGACTCGATCCCCGTCAGCGTCAGCGCCCACGAGGGCCGACCCGCGCGGTCGAAGACGGCGGCGGCCAGCCCCCAGCTGCCCTCGACGTTGAGCCCCGGGTTGGTCGCGTAGCCGTCGGTGCGCGTCGTCGCGATCCGCTGCCGCAGCGGCTCGGTCGCGTGGGGACGCCCGTAGGCCGGCACCAGGTCGACGCGCGCCAGGTAGTCCTCGACCTCGCGGTCGGGGAGGTGGGCGAGCAGCGCCAGGCCGGCGGACACGACGCCCAGCGGGAAGCGGGACCCCTCGGTGAGCACGTGCGAACGGATGGGGAAGTCGCCGTCCTCGCGCAGCAGGCACACCGTGTCCTCGCCCCGGCGCACGGAGAAGAACGCGCTCTCCCCCGTCAGCTCGGCGAGCCGGCGGACGGTGGGGTGCGCGACCTGCGCGACGTCGTAGCGACGGGCCGCCGCGGCTCCCAGCACGAAGAGCTCCGGCCCGAGGTGCCACCGACCCGTCTCCTGCACGCGGTCGACGAGGCCCTCGTCGAGCAGGGCGGTGAGCACCCGGTGGATCGTCGGCCGGGGGAGGTCGACCGCGCGGGCGACGTCCGCCGTGCGGGCGCCGTCGGTGTCCAGCTCGGCGAGGGCTCGCAGCACCCCGGCCGCGCGCCCGACCATCCCGACCGTCTCGCTCACGGGGGTCAGCCTAGCGCCGCGTTCGGTGAGTGAACGGCGGGTCCGACCTCCGGTCGCGCTGCGAGCAGTCCGCCGCGGGGCGTTGACCCCTCCGCCCGCCAGCCGGTTGTGTCGGGGCCCACAGACCGGCAACGGAGGGAGATCGAGCGTGGACAAGGTCGTGGCGTCGGCTGCGGAGGCCGTGGCGGACATCGGGTCGGGATCGCGGATCGCGGTGGGAGGGTTCGGGCTCTCCGGCATCCCGTCGGTGCTCCTGGCGGCCCTGCTCGACCAGGGAGCGGACGAGCTCGAGGCCTTCTCCAACAACGCGGGCGTCGACGGCGCGGGCCTCGGGATGCTGCTCGGCGCGGGCCGCCTGCGGCGGATGGTCGCGTCCTACGTCGGGGAGAACAAGGAGTTCGCCCGCCAGTACCTCTCGGGCGAGCTCGAGGTCGAGCTCACCCCGCAGGGCACGCTCGCCGAGCGCATGCGCGCCGGCGGCTCCGGCATCCCCGCCTTCTTCACCGCGACCGGCGTCGGCACCCAGGTGGCCGACGGCGGTCTGCCCTGGCGGTACGACGCGGAGGGCAACGTCGTGAAGGCCTCCCCCGCGAAGCAGACCCAGGTGTTCGCGACGGCCGAGGGCCCGAAGGAGTTCGTGCTCGAGGAGGCGATCGTCGCCGACTTCGCCCTCGTGCGCGCCCACCGCGGCGACCGCCACGGCAACCTCGTCTTCCGCCGCGCGGCCCGCAACTTCAACCCCCTGGCCGCGATGTGCGGCCGCACCACCATCGTCGAGGTCGAGGAGCTCGTCGAGCCCGGCGAGATCGACCCGGACCACGTGCACCTGCCGGGTGTGTTCGTGCACCGCGTCGTACCCCTCACCCCCGAGCAGGCCGCCGACAAGCGCATCGAGAAGCGCACGGTGCGGCCCGCGTCCCCGACCGCCACGACCCGCGAGCAGGAGGCCTGAGATGCCCTGGAGCCACGACGAGATGGCCGCGCGCGCGGCGGCCGAGCTCAGCGACGGGTCCTACGTCAACCTCGGGATCGGGCTGCCGACGCGGGTGCCGAACTTCGTGCCCGACGACGTCGAGCTGGTGCTGCAGTCGGAGAACGGGATCCTGGGCGTGGGCGCCTACCCCCTCGAGGGCGAGGAGGACCCCGACCTCATCAACGCGGGCAAGGAGACGGTGACCGTACGACGCGGGGCGTCCTACTTCGACTCGGCGACCAGCTTCGGGATGATCCGCGGCGGCAAGGTCGACGCCGCCATCCTCGGCGCCATGCAGGTCTCGGCGGCGGGCGACATCGCCAACTGGATGATCCCCGGGAAGATGGTCAAGGGCATGGGCGGGGCGATGGACCTCGTCCACGGCGCCGACAAGGTCGTGGTACTCATGGAGCATGTCGCCCGCGACGGCTCCTACAAGATCGTCGACGAGTGCTCGCTGCCCTACACGGGGCGGGGCGTCGTGCAACGGATCATCACCGACCTGGGCGTCATCGACGTGACGCCCGACGGCCTCCGGCTCGTCGAGCTCGCACCCGGGGTGAGCGAGGACGAGATCCGCGCCGCGACCGAGCCGCCGCTGCTCCCCTGAGCGCCCGGCCGGCGGGTACCGCTAGGCGGGCCGACGTAGCGTCGTCGGCACACCTACCGAGGAGGTCCAGATGGGTCCACGGCGATGGATCGTCGCGGCAGTGATCGTGCTCGTGGTGGTGGTCGGCGGCACGCTGCTGATCATCGGGCTCACGACGGCCGACGAGGCCGAGGGCTCCGCCCCCGCCACGCCGATCGAGACGGTCGACACGGGCGGCACGGGCGCCCGGCCGCTCACGGGACCGAGCGCCGCGTGAGCACCGTCGACGACGAGCGCTGGCTCGTCGTCGACGGGCGCCGCTGGCGGCGCACCGACCCGTCCCTGCCGGACGACGTGCGCGCTGCTCTGACGTCCCACCTGGGCCGCGCACGGTCCGCGGTGGGCGTCGCGAAGCGCCGGGGGGACGACGACGCGGTCGCGGCGGCCCGACGTCGCGTCGGCCTCGCCAAGCACGGTCTCGGCGAGCGCGGTCCACGGTGGTGGGACCGGCCTGAGGCCGAACGGGTGGCCGCGGCCCGCACGGCGCTCGACGAGCTCGACACCCTCGCCCCGCCCGACGCCTGACCGCGCTTGGCCGTCGTGGGAGGATCACCGGACGACGCCGCGACACCGGTCGCGACCATCGGCAGATCGGAGCCCGGTTGAACCGCGTGCCGGTCGAGCCCGAGCGCCCCGCCTCCGCGTCGCGCAGTCCCTTCCGCGGCCCCGAGGCGGCGTCAGCACGGGTGGAGCGGGCGCGCAGCCTCTCAGCGCGCACCGACGGGCTCCCGTCGCTCAACCGTCTGGCCGAGCTCGCCGCGCAGCTCCTGGGCACCGGGTCCGGCCAGGTCTCCGTCATCGCGGAGCGCCAGCGGGTGATGGGGGGTTCCGGGCTGGCCGCCGCGACGGTCGGCGCCGAGTCCGACGCGTCCGACTCGCTCTGCCTCCTCCCGGTCGAGGCCGACCAGCCCGTCGCCATCCCCGCCACGCGGGACGACCCGCGGTCCCAGCACCTGCCTCCGGTCGTCGCGGGCGCGGCTGCGTCGTACCTGGGGGTGCCGCTGCGCTCCGGCGGTCACGTGGTCGGGTCGCTGTGCGTCTTCGACACGGCCGAGCGCACCTGGTCGGCCGAGGACGTGCGGCTCCTCGAGCAGCTGGCCGAGCCGGCGCTGGCCGAGCTCGAGCTGGCGGCCCTGGAGTCGACCTACGCGGAGGACCGCGTCGTCTGGCAGCTCGCGGTCGACGCCGCCGGCGTGGGTGCCTTCGACTGGGACCTCGTCACCGGGAGGCTCCGGTGGGACGAGCGGCTCCTGGAGGTCTTCGGCATCGACCGCTCCTCCTTCGGCGGCACCATCGAGGCGTTCAACGCGCTCGTCCACGCCGACGACCGCGACTGGGTCGGCGCCGCGCTCGACCAGGCCATCACGACCTGCGGCGGGTACGCCGCGGAGTACCGCGTCACCTGGCCCGACGGCACGCTCCGGTGGGTGGCCGCCCGCGGGCACGCCATCGCGGGGCCCGACGGCACCGCCGTGCGGGTGGTCGGCGCGGCCTACGACACGACAGCCGTGCGCGAGGGCGAGGCGCGGGTGGCGCGCACCCTCGAGGCGATGCCGACGGCGTTCTACCACCTCGATCGCGACTGGCGGTTCACCTACGCGAACCCCGAGGCCCGCCGGCTGCTGGGCGGCATCAGCAGCGACCCGGTCGGCCACGTCGTGTGGGAGCTCTTCCCGGCCACGGTCGGGTCCGACTTCGAGCGCTACTACCGCGGCGCGGTCGAGAGCGGTCGGCCTCGGTCGTTCGAGGCCTACTACCCGCCGCCGCTCGACGGCTGGTACGAGGTGCGCTGCTGGCCCACCCCCGACGGGCTCTCGGTCTACTTCATCGAGGTCAGCGAGCGGCGCGTGGCGCAGGAGGTGCTCGCCCGCGCGGCCGGCCGGGCCGAGCTGCTCGCCGACGTGACCCGCACCCTGACGGACACGCTCGAGGCCGACGAGGCCGTCGAGCGGCTCGCCCAGATCCTCGTGCCCCGCCTCGGCGACTGGTGCGTCGTCACCCAGGTCGACGGCCGGCTCACGCACGACCCCCTCGTCGACCGCACCTGGCGTCGCCGACTGCGCGACATCGGCTGGTGGCACGTCGACCCCGCGCGGCGGTCGCTCGTCGAGCAGTACGCCCAGGTGCGCATCCCCGCCCTCACCAACGGCTCGATGGTCGCGCGCGCCCTCGCCGGCAAGGAGCCGGTCGTCGTGCAGGAGGGGGCAACCGAGCACATCGTGTCGGTGCTCGAGCCCGGCCCGGCCACCGCGGCGTGCGAGGAGCTCGCCCCCGCCGCTGCCGTCGTCGTGCCGCTGCCGGGCCGCGGACGCACCGCCGGCCTCCTCACCGTGTTCCGCGGCCCGGAGCGCGAGGCCTTCTCCCCCGAGGACCTCGTCATGCTGAGCGAGGTCGCCGACCGCGCCGGGCTCGCCCTCGACAACGCGACGCTCTACGCCGGTCAGCGCGACATCGCGGAGGGCCTGCAGCGCAGCCTGCTGACCGCGCCGCCGCACGTCGAGCACCTCGACGTCGTCGTGCGCTACGAGCCCGCCGCCGAGGCGGCGCAGGTGGGCGGGGACTGGTACGACGCGTTCCAGCAGCCGGCCGCGGACGCCCTCACGCTCGTCATCGGCGACGTCATCGGGCACGACGCCCGGGCCGCCGCCGCGATGGGCCAGGTGCGCACGCTGCTGCGCGGGATCGCCGTCACGACCGACGGGGGCCCGGCCGAGGTGCTCCACCGGGTCGACGCGGCTCTCGCGACCCTCCGGGTCGACACGATGGCGACGGCGATGATGGCGCGGCTCGAGCAGAGCCCCGCCCAGCGCGACGCCGGCACCGCGACGCTGCGGTGGAGCAGCGCCGGGCACCCCCCTCCGGTCGTGGTGGTCGACGGCGTCGCCCAGCCCCTGTGGCGCGGCGACCCGAACCCGATGCTGGGGCTCCTGACGGAGGCCTCCGTCGCCTCCTCCCGCAGCGAGTCGTCGGTGGAGCTGCCCCCGGGCTCGCTGCTGCTGCTCTACACGGACGGGCTCGTGGAGCGGCGCGGCGAGGTGCTCGACGTCGGGCTCGAGCGCCTCTGCGCGGCGCTCACGGAGCTGCTGGCCGAGGACCCGACCACGGAGGACCTCTGCGACCGCCTGATGGCGCGGATGCTGCCGGGCTGGACCGAGGACGACATCGCCCTCGTCGCCGTGCGCCTGCGTGGCTAGGGCGCGACCGGGCCTCCGCGTCCCCTCGCCTGCCACGATGGGCGGATGGACAGCGAGACGCACCGCTACCGCACCGGCGACCGGGAGGTCGTGCTCGACCTCACCGACGACTGCCGCTCCTGGGTGACCGGCCGGGGCGACGGGCTGCTCCACGTGTTCGTGCCCCACGCCACCGCGGGCCTGGCGATCCTCGAGACGGGCGCCGGGAGCGACGACGACCTCCTCGCCGCGCTCGGCGACCTGCTGCCCGCGGACGACCGGTGGCGCCACCGGCACGGGAGCCGCGGCCACGGCCGCTCGCACGTCATGCCGGCCCTCGTGCCGCCGTACGCCACCGTCCCGGTGATCGACGGGCGCCTCGCGCTCGGGACGTGGCAGAGCATCTGCCTGGTCGACCTCAACGTCGACAACGGGGAGCGCGAGGTGCGGTTCAGCTTCCTGCAGGGCTGAACGGCGGGGTGGACCCGGCGGGACCGATCGGCACCACCGCGCGCACCGTCGTGCCGGCGCTCGTCGTCTCGACGGTCCAGGACCGGCTCAGTCCGTCGACGATGTGGAGGCCGCGGCCCCGGTCGGCCATCGGGTCGGCGGGGCGCAGACGGCGCTCCCGCCAGGCCTCGGCGCCGCTGCCCGGCGGCCCGCCCACGGGGAGGCCGCCGTCGGTGACGGCGAGGTGGACGAGGTCGCCGTGGACCTCCCAGCAGACCCCCAGGGACCCGTCGGGACGGGGCGCGCCGTGCTCGACGCCGTTCTGCAGCAGCTCGTAGAGCACGAGGGCGGCGTCCTCCGCGACGTCGAGGGAGGTGCCGCGGGCGAGCAGTGCCTCGAGGAACCGGTGGCGGGTCTCCGTCGCTGCCGGCTGGTCGCACCGGATCGACCCGTCGAAGTCCACCGCACGATGGTGGCACGGGGCCGGTGAGGTCCCCACGGCCTCAGTCGTCGAGCGCGTCGAGACCGCCCAGGAAGGCGAGCACGCGGTCGAGCAGCAGGGCGGCGGCTCCCGCGTCGTACGACGCGAGCGTGGGGTCGGCGAAGAGGTGGGCCTCGCCCGGGTAGAGGAAGAGCTCGCCCCGTGCCTCCTGCTCGGTGAGGGCACGAGCGACGTCGAGGTCGCCCTCGCCCGCGAAGAACGGGTCGTCGCTCATGCCGTGCACCTGCACGGGCAGCCCCTCGGGCCAGCCGGGGCCGAACTCGCTGGGCGGCACGCACGCCTCCATCAGCACCGCCCCACGAGCCCCGGGGCGGCCCTGCGCGAGCATCTGGGCGGGCAGCACGCCGAGCGAGAACCCCGCGTAGACGACCTCCTCCGGCAAGCCCTCCACCGCGGCGGCGCCGCGCTGGAGCAGAGCCGGGAACCCGATCTCGCCGACGTGGCCGACACCGGTCGTGAGGTCGTCGAACGTGCGTCCGTCGAAGAGGTCCGGGGTGTGCACCTCGTGCCCGGCGTCCCGCAGCCGCTCGGCGAAGGTCCGCACCCCCTCGGTGAGGCCCTGCGCGTGGTGGAACAGCACGACGGTCGCCATGCGGGTCTCCTTCGGGGTCGAGTCGCTCCGACCACCCTAGGGCCGACCGGCACGGGTCGGTGGGACCACCGCTAGCGGGCGTCCGCGGGTGGCGCGAGCAACGCCTCCGCGACGTCCCGCAGCTTCCGGTTGCCGTGCTGCGACGCGCGCACGAGGTAGTCGAACGCCCGCTCGCCGTCGAGCCCGAAGCGCTCCATCACCACCCCGACCGCCATGCCGATCCGCTCGCGGGACTCCAGGGCCGTGTGCAGCTGCTCCCGCTCGCGGACCCCGCCGAGGGCCGTCGCCGCCGCTGCCGCGAGCAGCTCGGCCAGCTCGAGGCTTTCCTCGCCGATCTCGTCGGTCCGCAGGGCGTAGAGGTTGAGGGCGCCGAGCGTGCGGTCGTCGACGTGGAGCCGCAGGCCCACCTGCGCGCGCACCCCGCGCCGTACGGCGATCGCCACGTAGGCCGGCCACCGCTGCTCGTGGCGCGCGTGGTGGACGACGACCGTCTCCGTGGCGAGGGCGGCGTGCAGGCAGGGACCCTCCCCGAGCTCGTGCTGCACCCGGTCGAGGTCGCGCACGAGGTCGTCGGTCGCCGCCACCGTCTCCAGGCTCCCGTCCCGGCCCGCCAAGGAGACGCTGACGTGGTCGACGTCGTCGAGGGAGAGGCGTGCGACCTCGACGACGGCCGCGAGCGTGGCCGCGACGTCCGCGGGGCGGTGCAGCGCGCGGATCGCCTGGGCTGCGGCGGTGAGGGTGGAGCGGGACGCGTCCATGGGGGTCCGGTACCCGGCCCCCACCGGCCCACCGGGCGTCAGAGCCCGAGCACGCCCCGCATGCCGGTGCTCTGCTCGACCGCCCAGGGGCTGAGCGCCCACGGCGTGCGAGCGGCCAGGTCGAGCAGCGCCCGCGGGTCGGTCCAGGCGTGCTCGGCGACCTCGTCGGGGTGGGGCGCGGGCACGTCGTCGGTGCGGGCGAGCCACACCGGACAGATCTCGTTCTCGACGACCCCGCTGGCGTCGACGGCGCGGTAGCGGAAGTCCGGCAGGGCGAGCCGCAGGTCGGTCACCCGCAGGCCGAGCTCGTGCGCGGCGTACCGCTCCACGGCCGCCACCGGCTCCTCCCCCGGGCGCGGGTGGCCGCAGAACGTGTTGGTCCACACCCCGGGCCACGTGCGCTTCGTCAGGGCACGGCGGGTGACGAGCAGGCGGCCGTCCGGGCCCAGCACCCAGCAGGAGAACGCGAGGTGGAGCGGCGTGTCCGTGGTGTGCACGCCACCGCGCGGAGCCGTGCCGCACGGCTCGCCGCGCTCGTCGAGCAGCACCACGAGGTCCTCGGTGGCGACGGTCATCGGGGCTCCTCGATCGGCGACGGGCGCAGCGGCGGACGCTCCGCCGCCACCCATCGTGCCCGGCGGGCGGTCGGGCGGCGGGAGCGGGGCCGGCCGGGGCGGGCAGAGGGCTGCCCCCGTGGGCCCCTGGGTACCGGATCGGCATCCCACCCCGAGGAGCACCGTGCCCGTCCCGCGCCGCCGCCTCCCGCGCCGCCGCCTCCCGCACCGAGCCGTGTGCGCCGTCGTCGCCCCGGCCGTCGGGGCCGCCCGCTTCGCGTGGCGTCTCGCCCACGGCGCGGTCGCCGCCGGGCGAGCCCCCTCGGGCGCACGCCTGCCGCCCGTTCCACCTCCTCCCGTACGTTCTCCCCAGACGGAGGGCGAGCGCCCGACGGCCACCACCCACGCCCTACCCGCGGCATCGTCAGCGAGGAGCCGACCTTGAACCTCTGGTTGCACGGCCCGTCCCGGCCGCCGGCCTCCGCGCGACCGCGGCCCCACCAGCAGTACGACGACGTCGCCGAGGCCAGCGCCTCCCTCGTCATCCGGGCCTACTCGTCCTCCTTCGGCCTCGCGTCCCGCCTCCTCGGCGGTCAGGTGCGGGCCGACGTGCGCAACGTCTACGCACTCGTGCGCGTGGCCGACGAGATCGTCGACGCGCCCCGTCCCGAGCACGACGACGCCGAGCGCCGCGCCACCCTCGACGCGCTCGAGCAGGCGACGGGCACCGCCCTGCGCACCGGCTCCAGCAGCAACCTCGTGGTGCACGCCTTCGCCCGCACGGCGCGCCGCTGCGGCATCGACGAGACGCTCGTCGCCCCCTTCTTCGCCTCGATGCGCACCGACCTCGACCGCACGGAGCACGACGAGGCCAGCCTCGCGACCTACGTCTACGGATCGGCGGAGGTCGTGGGCCTCATGTGCCTGCGGGCCTTCCTCGCGGACGAGCCGCAGCGCGAGAGCCAGTACGACGCCCTCGGCCCCGGCGCCCAGCGCCTCGGCGCGGCCTTCCAGAAGGTGAACTTCCTCCGCGACCTCGGGGAGGACGGCGACGATCTCGGCCGCCGCTACCTCGTCGGGCTCGACCCGGCCGACCCCGACGAGGCGGCGTGGCTGCGCTGGCTCGACGACGTCGACGCCGACCTCGCGGCGGCGGCGGCCGTCGTCCCCGCCCTGCCCCGCAGCAGCCGCGTCGCGGTGTGCACGGCGCACGACCTGTTCTCCGAGCTGGCGGTCCGCCTGCGCCGTACGTCGCCGGTCGAGGCGCGCGACCGCCGGGTCCGCGTGCCGGGTGCCGTCAAGGCCCGGCTCGCCGCTGGCGCGCTCCTGCGCGACGGGCTCCCCCGCACCGCGACCCCGGTCCGCGGCTCGGGAGCGGCCGCGTGAGCGCCCCGCTGCGGCGCGTGGTCGTCGTGGGCGGCGGCGTCGCCGGCCTCGCGACCGCGGCCCTGCTCGCCGCCGACGGGCACGACGTGGAGCTGTTCGAGAAGAACGACGCCCTCGGCGGGCGCGCCGGCTCGTGGGAGCAGGACGGGTTCCGCTTCGACACCGGTCCGTCGTGGTGGCTGATGCCCGAGGTGTTCGACCACTTCTTCCGCCTCCTCGGCACGACGACCGAGGAGCAGGTCGAGCTCGTGCGCCTCGACCCGGGCTACCGCGTGTTCTTCGAGGGCGTGCCCGGCAGCATCGACGTCGCCGCGGACGAGCAGGGCAACCGCGACCTCTTCGAGAGCATCGAGCCGGGTGCCGGCGAGCGGTTGGGCGACTACCTCCGCTCCGCCCGCGAGGCCTACGACCTGGCGGTCGACCGCTTCCTCTACACGAGCTTCGAGACGCCCGCCGCCTTCCTCGGCCGGCGGGTGCTGGCCCACGGCCCGCGGCTGACGGGACTGCTGGCCCGCAGCCTGGAGTCGTACGTCGCGGCGCGGTTCTCCGACCGCCGCCTGCGGCAGGTGCTGGGCTACCCCGCCGTCTTCCTGGGCTCGTCGCCCGACCGCACCCCGGCGATGTACCACCTCATGAGCTGGCTCGACCTCGCCGACGGCGTGCGGTACCCCTCCGGCGGGTTCACCCGGCTCGTCGAGGCGCTCGCCGACCTCGCGCGCCAGCGCGGCGCACGCCTGCACACCGGGAGCGCGGTGACCGAGGTGCTGACGTGCCGCCGTACGCCGGGGCGCGGCGACCGGCGACGGGTGCGGGTGACCGGCGTCCGGGTCGTCGACGCCGACGGCACGACCCGCGAGGTGCCCGCCGACGTCGTCGTCGGCGCCGCCGACCTCCACCACGTCGAGACGCGGCTGCTGCCGGAGGACCTCCAGACCTACCCGCAGCGCTGGTGGGACAAGGCCGTCTCCGGACCCGGCGCGGTGCTCGTGCAGCTGGGCGTCACCGGCCGCCTGCCGGAGCTCGAGCACCACTCGCTGTTCTTCACCGAGGACTGGCACGCGAACTTCGACGCCATCTTCGGCACGCCCACGCGGGTGCCCGACCCGGCGTCGATCTACGTGTGCAAGCCCTCGGCCACCGACGACACCGTGGCGCCTCCCGACCACGAGAACCTCTTCGTGCTCGTGCCCGTGCCGCCCGACCCCGACATCGGACGCGGCGGGGTCGACGGAGCCGGTGACCCGCTGGTCGAGGCGATTGCCGACCGCGCGATCGACCTCGTCGCGCGCTGGGCGGACGTGCCGGACCTGGCCGACCGCGTCGTCGTGCGCCGCACCGTCGGTCCCGCCGACTTCGTGGCCGACGTCAACGCGTGGTGCGGCGGCGCGCTCGGCCCGGCGCACGTGCTCAAGCAGAGCGCGTTCTTCCGGGCCGGGAACGTGTCGCGGAAGGTGCGGGACCTCTACTACGCCGGCGCCAGCACGGTGCCCGGCATCGGCCTGCCGATGTGCCTCATCAGCGCCGAGCTCGTGCGCAAGCGCCTCGCCGGGGACACGTCGGTCGGTCCCTCGACCGAGCCTCCCGCGGGTCCCCCCGCCGGCGCGGTGCCCGACGGGACGGTGGACGCGGCCGCAGGCGTGGCGTGACCGGCGGCGCCCGGTCCCCGCAGGACGAGGAGTCGTTCGACCACTGGTCGCGGCTCCACGGCGGGCTCGACCCGCGGGAGTCGTCCTGGGTGCGGGGCTGGGTGCGGCTCACCCACGCCGGGGCACGACCGCTCGCGCGGTGGGGCGTGCACCCCGACGCGGTGACGCTGGCGGCAGTCGTGCTCACCGCGGCGGTCCCGCTGCTCGCCGCGCTCGGCGCCGCGTGGCCGCTCGTCGCGGTCGTGCCCATGGTCGCCGCGGCGGTCCTCGACGGTGTCGACGGCGCCCTGGCCGCGCGCACCGGCACCGACTCGGCGTGGGGCCGCGTGCTCGACGGCCTCGCGGACCGCTGCGCCGACCTCCTCCTGCTGCTGACGCTCGTCGTGCTGGGCGCGCCCGCGTGGCTCGTCGTGGCCGTCGCCGTCGCCACGCTGCTCCTCGAGCAGGCCCGCGCGCTGGGTCAGGCCGCCGGGATGCCCGGCCCCGGGGCCGTGACGGTCTGGGAGCGCCCCTCCCGCGTCATCGTCGTCGCGTTCACCGCGGCCGCGTGCGCCGCCGAGTGGGCGGCGCGGTCGGCGGGCGTCGGCGTGCTGCCGGCGGCTGACGGCGACGTGCTGGCGACGATCGGCGCCGGGATCGGCCTCGCCCTCGCGCTCGTGGGCCTCGCGCACGTCACCCGCGCCGTACGGCGTGCCCTCCCCCGGGCGTAGCCCCCTGGGGATGGTGAGCGGGTTCTGGGGGCTGGTCGGTTCCCCGGTCAGCCGGGGAACACGCCACTTTGACCATCAAATTTGATGGTCAAAGTGGTTGGTTCCCCGGTCAGCCGGGGAACCGACCGCCCCCGTCATCCACAAGCCCGGCGACGATGCGCGCCGAGAGCAGCACGAGCGGGAGGCCGCCGCCGGGGTGGGACGAGCCGCCGACGAGGAACAGCCCCGGGACGGGCGACGCGTTCGCCGGTCGCAGGAACGCCGCCCGCGGGCCGTTCGACGACGAGCCGTAGATCGACCCGCCCGGGGTCCAGGTGCGTCGTTCGAGGTCGGCCGGGCTGACGAGGGTGCGGTGCCGCACGCGGTCGCGCACGTCGGTGCCCCGCTCCGCGAGGAGGTCGAGCACGGTGTCGGCGGTGCGCTCGGCCAGCCCGGGGGCGTCCCAGTCCGTGCCGCGGACCGGGTCGTGCGGCGGTGCGTTGACGAGCACGAACCACGCCCCCGTCCCGGGGCCGGGCACGACGGCGGGATCGTCGGGCGCCGCGACGTACACCGTGGGTCGCGCGACCGGCCGCGGCCGCCCGCGCCGGCCGAAGACGGCGTCGAACTCCGCGTCGTAGTCCTCCGCGAAGTAGACCGCGTGGTGCGGCTGGTCGGGCGGCGGGCCGTCGACGGCGAGCAGCAGCGCGAGGCCCGACAGCGACGGGGTCGTGCGCCCCACCCGGGCCGCCGCCCGGCGCGCCGTGGGGGTGCGCACGAGGTGGCCGTAGACCTGGCGCGCGTCGGCGTTCGCGACGACGACGTCCGCGGCGAGACGGCTGCCGTCCGCCAGCGCCACCCCGTCGACCCGGCCGTCGGCACGGGTGGTGACCTCGGCGACCGCGGCGCCCGTGACGACCTCGCCGCCGAGCAGCTCGAGCCGCTCCCGCAGCGCGGTGGCGATGCGGCCGAGACCACCGGGGACGTACCAGGAGCCCCACCGCTGCTCCGCCCACGGCACCGCGGCGAGGGCGGCGGGGGCGCGCCGGGGGTCCGACCCCGTGTACGTCGCGTAGCGGTCCAGCAGCATCACCAGGCGCGGGTCGTGCAGGTGCCGCCGGCCCAGCCCGCGCAGGGTGCGCCAGGGAGCCACGGTGCGCACGTCGTCGAGCCGTCGCGAGAGCCGGACCATGTCGCGCAGGCCGATGGGCGACTCGAGGAACGGCTCGTGCGTGACGTCCCAGATCCGCTGCGCGCGGTCGAGGAAGGCGCTCCACTGCGCACCCCGCCCGGGGCCCAGCGCCGCGTCGAGGGCGTCGGGGATCGCGGCCACGTCGCCGGGCAGGTCGAGCACGGTGCCGTCGGGGAAGCGGTAGCGGCAGGCGACCTCCAGCCGTTCGAGCGGCAGCACCTCGGCCAGCGGCGCACCCGTCGCCGCGAAGAGCTCCTCGAGCACGTGCGGCATCGTCAGCAGCGACGGGCCGGTGTCGAAGAGGAACCCGTCCTGCTCGTGCACGCCGAGCTTGCCGCCGATCCCCGGCGCCTGCTCGAGCACGGTCACGCGGTGGCCCCGTGCGGCCAGCCGCACCGCGGCGGCGAGACCGCCGACGCCGGCCCCGACGACGAGCACGGCGCGGGCCCCGCTCACCGCTCCACCTCCACGGGACGCCCGCGCCACCGCAGCTCGCCGCGGCGACGCGCCACGAGCGAGTCGAGGGTGAGACCGGTCAGCACGAGCACCGAGGCCGGGTGGGCCAGCGCGTCGGGCAACGCCCGGCCCCGGGTCCGACGGGCGACGAGGACGCGGGAGGCGACGCCCGCGGCGTACCCGAGCAGTCCGGTACGCGAGCCCCGCAGCGCGGCGAGCGGGGGCACGACGTAGGCGAGCAGCAGCATGGCCAGCACCCCGAGCGCTCCCACCGGCGACCCGAACGCCGACCACAGCGACTTGCGGTAGCCGGCGCGGAGGGCGGGCCAGCCGGCGTACATGCGGCACGTCGCCAGGTCGCTCCCGTCGACGACGCCGCCGTGACGACCGACGGCCTTCAGCGCGCGCAGCAGCGCGATGTCCTCGAGCACCGCCGTGCGCACGGCGGCGTGGCCGCCGGCGTCGTGGTAGGCCATCGCGTCCACGACGAGCAGCTGCCCGTTGGCCGCGCTGAGGGACGGCCGGGACGAGCGCTCCGCCAGGCCGAGGGGCAGGGTGCTCATCCACGACCACTGCAGGAGCGGCTGCACGAGGCGCTCGGCGACGCCGTGGGCCCGCTGGCGCGGGTAGGGGCTGACGAGGTCGAGGCCGCTGGAGCGCAGCAGGTCGACCGAGGCGACCAGCGCGTGGGCGGCGAGGCGCACGTCGGCGTCGACGAAGACGAGCACCCCCTCCGTGTCGACCGCCTGGGCGCCCTGGTGGCAGGCCCAGGGCTTGCCCAGCCAGCCGCGCGGGGTCGGGGCGCCGGCGCGCACGACCACCCGGGGGTCCTGCTCGGCGAGCTCGGCGGCCACGGCGAGGGTGCGGTCGGTGGAGCGGTCGTCGACGACGACGAGGCGCCCCCGGCCCGGCCACGCGTCGAGCGCCGCGAGCACGCTGGTGGCGCAGGCCCGGAGGTCGCCCTCCTCGTCGCGCACCGGCAGCACCACCGTGACCGGCTCGGTCGGACGGCTGCCGGTCGGTGCGCCCGCCGGGAGCGCGGGCGTGCGCAGCCGCCGCAGGTTGTCGACGGTCAGCGCCAGGCAGCCGAGCGCGACCGCGGACCCCGCGGCCACCGCGGCGCGACCGGCGCGGGCGGGCCGGCTCACCGCTGCCCCACCCCGCCGTCCCGGCCGGTGCGCTCGCCGGCGCGGCGGCCGGCGGGCTGCTCCCGCAGCAGCCGTACGACGAGGGGCACAGCCACGAGGCCCATCACGAGCCCGCCGACGAGCGCCACGGGCGGGCGCCCGAAGAAGACGGCGTGGGCGAGCACCGAGGAGGAGTAGGTCCACAGGTAGACCGCGAGCGGCACAGCGTCGACCGGGAGGCCCCGGCCGCGCGGCCCGGTCCGAGAGTCGGGCGCCGCGCGCGGCACCAGCCGGTCGAGCACGCCGATCATGAGGAACGAGACGAGCAGCCAGCCGGCGTAGTTGGTGAGCGGCACGTCGTCGATGCCGGGCAGCCCGGGTGACGGGTGGGCCCACGTCCAGTGGCCCTGGTCGACCATCTGGGGATCGAGGAAGACGTCCCACGCGGTGAGCGCGGCGGTCCCGACGAGCGCCACCGTCCAGCGGCCCCGCGCCCCGCCCTGCGCCCCACCCCGGGCCCCGCCGAGCCGCCGCGCGACGGCGAGGGCCGGCCAGGCCATCATCGTCCAGGCGAGCGGCACGAGGGCCGGCACGCCGAGCACCTCGAGACCCAGCGTGCCCGTGTAGGTGTACTCGCCGAACGGGAAGCCGGTGCGCACGCCGACCGCCTCGGCGACGAGGCCGCCGAGGCCCGCCACCCCGGCGAGGGTCGCGGCCGCGGCCGGACCCCGGGTCGCCCAGGCGTCGGTGAGGGCGGCCGCGGCGAGGAGCACGACGCTCGCGGTCGTGAGGCCCAGCGTGCCGCCGTCGGTGAACGGGAACGCCATCTGCGCGAGCACGCCGCCCGCGGCGAGCACCAGCGCGGGCCAGCGGTGCGGCGCGACCGCGCGGCCTCCCCGGTGGGTGCTGCGGTGGGCGCTGCGGTGCGCACGGCGCGGCACCACCGCGAGCGGCTCGGACGTGCTGGTCACACGGTTCTCCCCTCGTAGGTTCCCTCGACGTCGAGCACGGCGAGCCGGGCGAACAGCTCCTCGGCGTACCACCGCTCCGGCTCCGTCCGCCGCACCGCCGAGCGGTGGGCGGCCGAGCCGTGGGCGAACGCGCGGAGCGCCTCGTCCGAGTCCCACAGCGAGAACGTGCCCTGCAGCCCGATCGGCGCCTCGCCGATCCCCAGCGCCAACCGCAGGCCGGACGTGGCCGCGAGGTCGTCGACGACCGGCGGCACCGCCCGCCAGAACGACAGGGCCCGCGTGGGTCGCAGCCGGGCACGCGTGATCGATGCGATGGCCCCGGTACCCACCGGGGTCTCCCCCACCGGCTCGAACGGCTCCCGCCGCGACCAGCGCCCCCGCGAGCGCACCGGGCTCATCGCGACGCGCAGCTCCTCGTGGCTGGCGCGCGACCAGGCGCGCAGCACCGGGGACGCGGCCGCCGCCGCGGCCGCCGCCCGGTCGTCCCACACGGTCAGCAGCGCCCAGTGGTGGGGGTCGGCGTCGCGCGGCGTGAAGGTGCGGGCCGACCCGGTGCCGAGAAGCTTGGCGAACCGCAACCCGGGCGTACGGCGGAGCCGCGGTCCGCCGGTCGCCATCCGTCCCAGCGCGGGCAGCACCCGGTCGGTGCCCCAGACCCGGAGCTCGACGTGGGGCACACCGGGGCTCACCCGGGCACCCCGTCCGCCGTCGACGGGCCGGCCTCGAGGGCGTCGCCGCGGCGCACCCGCTGCTCCAGGGCCCGGGTCACCGTCCACCCGAGCAGCACGAACACGTGGAGCACGTAGAGCCACAGCCCCACCGCCACGACGCCGCCCACCACGCCGAGGCCGCCGAACGGCAGCCCCACGTCGACGGGGATCGCGAGGAAGAGCTGGAAGCCGTGGAGGAAGCCCGCCAGGAACGACCCGGTGCCCAACGCGCCGACGGCCGCCACCCACCACCGCAGCGGCTCCGGCATGACGGCCACGAACACCCAGGCGAGCAGCACGGACAGCACCAGCCAGGCGGCGACGAACCCGAGCACGATGCGCAGCAGCCGGTCGCCCACGCCGGTCCCGCCGCCCTCGGGCGCGAGCGGCACGAGCAGGTCCCCGGTGGCGAGGAACGCGCCGGTCAGCACGGGCAGCGGCACGAGCGCGACGAGCACGAGCAGGCGCGCCCGCCACCCGGTGAACCGGTCGGGCCGCGGCGCGAGGACGAGTCCGGCGCGACGCAGGCCCTCGCCGTAGAAGGACGCCGGGAACAGCAGCACGAGGGCGGCCACCACGCCGAGGTGGACGGCCGTGTCGACGAGGAGGTCGTAGGGCAGGCGCGCGCCCATGTCCGGCGGCACCAGCACCCGCAGGCCGAGCAACCGCACCTCGGCGGCGTCCGCGCCGGCGCCCCAGGTGGTCGACCACAGCGCGAGCAGCAGCCACGGCACGACAGCGATGCCCGCGAAGTAGGTGAGCGTCGCCGCCGCGGCCGACAGGTCGCGCCCTTCGAGCAGCCGGCCGGTCCCCCGGAGCAGGCCCCGGGCCTCCGCGACGACGCGGCCCCTGGTCACCACGTCGGCACCGGCTTGGGCGCGCATGCGGAGAATGGCGGCATGGGCACCCTGACGTACGTCGCCATGCTCGTGTTCGTCCTCGTCGCCACCCTCCCGCTCGAGCTCGTGCTCCGCACCCGCGTGTACGCCCGGATCAAGCGCCTCGCGCTGACGATCGTCTGCGTCGGCGTGCCCTTCGTGATCTGGGACATCGCCGCGACGCACGCCGGGCACTGGTGGTTCGACCTCGACCTGACGCTCGGCATCGAGCTCCCCGGCGGCCTGCCGCTCGAGGAGTGGATGTTCTTCCTCGTCGTGCCGATCGCCTCGGTGCTGACCCTCGAGGCCGTGCGGAGCGTGCGCGGCTGGACCGTCGGCGACGAGCAGGAGGAGCGCGCGTGACGCACACCGAGGCCTCCCTGCTGGGCATCGCCGTCACGGTGGTGCTCGACCTCTGGGTGCTGCGCACCCGGCTGCTGACGCGCAAGGCCTACTGGGCGTCCTACGGCATCGTGCTGTTCTTCCAGCTCATCACGAACGAGTGGCTGACGTGGCAGGGCGTGTTCCAGTACGGCGAGGACGCCATCCTCGGCTGGCGCATCGGCCACCAGCCGGTCGAGGACGTGTTCTTCGGCTTCAGCCTCGTCACGCAGTCGATGATGTGGTGGGTGTGGTGGGGTCGCCGGGGCGTGCAGCGCGAGCTCGGCCCCGGTCCCGTGCCGGCGGTGGCGCGCAGGCTCGGACGCCGCGACGCCTGAGTCGTCCGCCCGGACCCGACCCGGTCGCCCGGTCACCGCGAGCGCCACGCGGCGCCGTCCGCGAGGTCGTCGAGCGCGGTGCGGGTGCCCCGGTCGAGGCGGAGGGCGGCCAGCGCGCGGCGGGCATCGTCGACGAGCGCGGAGATGCGGTCCTCGACCCGCGCGACGGCCCCGGTCGCGATGAGCACGTCCCGCACCTCCGCGATCCCCGCTGCGTCGAGCGTGGGGTCGCCGAGGTGCCGGTCCAGGACGTCGCGCTGCGCAGCGGTGCCGCGCTCCAGGGCGAGGGCGACGAGCAGCGTGCGCTTGCCCTCGCGCAGGTCGCCGGCCTCCGCCTTGCCGGTCGCCCGCGGGTCGCCGAACACGTCGAGGACGTCGTCGCGCAGCTGAAACGCCTCGCCGACGGCGAGGCCGAACGCGGCGTACCCGTCCAGCAGGTCCGGAGCGGCGCCCGCGAGCGTGCCGCCGAGGCGGAGCGGGTGCTCGACGGTGTACTTCGCGCTCTTGAACTGCAGCATCCGGACGACGTCGGCGACGTCCACCCCGGTCCCTGCGCCGAGGTCGTCCTGGAGGCGCAGGTCGAGGTACTGCCCCGCGAGCACCTGGTCGCGCATCTGCTCCCAGACCGTCCGCACGGCGGGCGCCGTCGGCAGTCCCTCGACCGACCGCGCCAGCACGTCGTCGGCCCAGGTCAGGAGCAGGTCGCCGGCGAGCACGCCGACCGCCGTGCCGTGGTCGGCGGAGCGGGACCCGAAGACCCGGTGGACGGTGGGCACGCCGCGGCGCTCGTCGGCGTGGTCCATCACGTCGTCGTGGACGAGGGCGGCGAGGTGGAACAGCTCGACGGCGGTCGCGACGCCGAGCGCACCGGGCACGGCCCCGCCGCCCGACGCGCCCGCGGCGCCCAGGAGCACGAACCCGGCCCGCAGCCGCTTGCCGCCCACCGCGAGCCGCTCGACGGCGTCGACGACCGCGCCGAGGCCGGGATCGACGTCCTCCAGCACGATCCGCCGGCGGGCGACCTCCTCGTGCAGGCGGACACCGACGACCGCGGGGTCCAGCGGCGCTCCGGTCGGTAGCGGTCGGGCCGACGCCCCGGGCAGCCTGACGACCTCGCCCCAGCCCGCCGCCTCGCTCCGCACCGCACCCATGCCCGAGACGGTACCCAGACGGGCGTCACGGGCGACCCGGACGGACCGGACGAGTCCGCATGACCGGCGCCGCCGGGGCTACCGGTCGGGTGCCCGTTCCCCGAGCCCCGTCCCCCACCCCCAGGAGCCACCGTGCCCGCCCAGGACCCGCCCCGCCCCCGCCTCGTCGCGGACCTCGTCGTCGAGCGGCTCCGCGCCTGGGGGGTACGCCGCGTCTTCGGCTACTCCGGCGACGGCATCAACCCCGTGATGGGCGCCCTGCGCCGCGCGGACGGCGACCCCGCGTTCGTGCAGGCCCGGCACGAGGAGAACGCCGCGCTGATGGCGAGCGGCCACGCCAAGTACACCGACGGCGTCGGTGTCGTGATGAGCACGCAGGGACCCGGCGCGGTCCACCTGCTCAACGGCCTGTACGACGCGAAGCTCGACCACGTCCCGGTGGTCGCGATCGTCGGGCAGCAGGCGACGTCGGTGCTGGGATCCGAGTACCAGCAGGAGATCGACCTCACGACGCTGTTCAAGGACGTCGCCGCCCAGTTCGTGCAGATGGTGGCGACACCCGAGGCAGCCGCCATGGTGCTGGACCGGGCGTTCCGCACGGCGCTGGCGACCCGTGGCCCCTGCGTGGTGGTGCTGCCGCACGACGTCCAGGCCGCCGAGGCGCCGGAGGAGCCGGCGCACGAGCACGGCGTCGTGCCGACCACGCCCGCCTGGCGCCCGCCCGTGGTGGTCCCCCACGACGACGACCTCCGCGAGGCCGCCGCCGTGCTGGATGCCGGCGACCGCGTGGCGCTCCTCGTGGGCCAGGGCGCGCGCCACGCCGAGGCGGAGGTGCGCGCCGTCGCCGAGCGCCTGGGCGCGGGAGTGACGACGAGCCTGCTCGGGAAGCCCTGGTGGGACGAGACCGCGAGCACGAGCTGCGGCGTCATGGGTCACCTCGGCACGACCGCGTCGGGCTGGCTCCTCGACTCGTGCGACACCCTGCTCATCGTCGGCAGCAACGACCCGTGGACGGAGTTCTACCCCGCGCCCGGTCAGGCCCGGGCCGTGCAGGTCGACCTCGACGGCCGTCACCTCGGCAACCGCTACCCGATCGAGGTCGGACTGGTGGGCGATGCCGCGACCACCCTCGAGCGGCTGCTGCCGCTGCTCGCCGAGCGCACCGACCGCGCCTGGGAGCAGGAGGTCGAGCGGGAGGTCCAGCGCTGGCACGACGTCGCCGACCGCCGGGCCGCCCTCACGCCGGCACGGCTCAACCCCGAGCGCGTCGTGCGGCTCCTCTCGGCCCACGTCCCGGCCGACGCCCACGTGGCGGTGGACGTCGGCTCGGTCACCTACTGGTACGCCCGCCACCTCCTCCTGCCCCGTGGCGTCCAGGCACACCTCTCCTCCACGCTCGCCAGCATGGGCTCGGCGCTGCCCTACGGCCTCGCGGCCAAGCTGGCGACGCCCGACCGCCCGGTGGTCGCGCTGCTCGGTGACGGGGCGATGCAGATGAACGGGCTCGCTGAGCTGGTCACCGTCGCCTCGCGGTGGCAGGACTGGACCGACCCCCGCTTCGTCGTCCTCGTCCTCGCCAACGAGGACCTCGCCGAGGTCACCTGGGAGCAGCGGGAGACGGAGGGCGACCCTCGCTACGACGTGAGCCAGTCGCTGCCGGCGGTGCCCTACGCCGGCTGGGCGGAGCTCCTCGGGCTCCGCGGGATCAGGATCGACGCGCCGGAGCAGGTGGACGACGCGTGGCGGACCGCCCTGTCGGCCGACCGGCCCGTCGTGATCGAGGCGGTCGTGGACCGCGACGTACCGCTGCTTCCGCCGTTCCCGGGCGGCGCCGAGAAGCTGGGGAGCTTCCGCGATGCCCTGGGCCAGGAGGGGGCGACCGGGAAGCAGGCGCGAGCACTGCTGGACGAGCACGCCGCGCACGAGGAGCGTTGACGCCGCGCGCCGCGCGCCGTACGCCCTCGCTCTCTCACTGCGTGAGAAGATGCGCGGCGTGGTGACCAACGGAGAGAGCGCGACGAGCATGCGTTCGCTGAGCCGGGCCATCGACGTGCTGGAGGTGCTGGAGTCGGCGCCGTCGGGACTCCGTCTGAGCGAGATCGCCCGGCGCGCGGACCTGCACGTGTCCACCGCGCAGCGGATCCTCGTCGCGCTCGAGCAGCGGGGGCGGGTGGAGCGCGACGACAACCGCTACCGGGCCGGTGCGGGACTGCTCTTCGGCGCCCACGCCTACCTCACCGGCAGCCCCCTCGTGATCAACGCGCGGCCGGTGCTGCAGGAGCTCGCCGCGAGCACGGAGCTGACCGCGTCGGTCTTCGTGCGCACCGGGTTCCACCGCGCCGTCATCGCCCGGGTCGTCGGGTCCGACCCGCTGCGCTACGAGCTCCCGGTCGGCGAGCGGCTGCCGCTGCACGTCGGGGCCGGCAAGACGCTCGCCGCGCAGCTCCCCGACGAGGACCGGGAGCGGCTGGTGGCCGAGGTGACGCCGTACGTCGCCGCGTCGGGCCGCGAGTGGACCGCCGCCGCCCTGCGGGAGGAGCTCGACCGGGTCCGGGCGCAGGGGTACGCCGTCGCGTCCGGCGAGCGGGTGCTCGGCACCCGCTCGGTGTCGGCGCCCGTGCGCGACCCCGACGGGGAGGCCGTGGCGGCCATGCAGGTCACCGGCACCCTGGAGGCCTTCCCCGAGGGCCGCGTGCCCTCCCTCGCGGCGGTCATCCGCAACGCGGCCGACCGGCTCGGCCGACAGCTCTAGCCCGAACCGTCAGCGCAGCGCGGTCGCGTTCGCCGGGGAGCCGACGCCGCCGGTCAGGTGGAGGGGCTTGACAACCACGAGGCTGCTCCAGCGGCCGTCGGCCCTCGACGCCTGCGCGAGGTCGTGGAGGTTCCACAGCTCCCCGAGCGGCATGCCGAGACGGGCGATGAGCTCCTGGTGCACCATCCCCTCGTCGTCGACGGCCGTGGCGGCGAACTCCCCGTCGGCGACGACGGGCAGCCGCTCCACCGCGAACGTGTCGGTGGCGAAGGTGGCGACCCGGTGGTCCCACAGCCAGGCCGGCAGGGCGCGCCGCTGGGCGAAGCCGGTGGCGAGGCGGGCCTCCCGGACGCTGGTGCGACCGGGGACGTCGAGCCCGAGGTACCACGCCGCCCAGCCGGTGTGCACCAGCACGACGTCGCCCGGACGCACCTCGGCGCCCTGGTGGGCGAGCGCGGCGTCGAGGTCCTCGACCTCGAGCACCTCGCCCCGCGCGTGGTCGAGGGGGCGACCGGCGACAGCGCGGGCGCCCTCCACGTCGACGAGGACCGCCCGGCCCACGATCGGCCGCTCGGCCCACCGCTGCACGCCGAGGGTCGGCGAGCCGGTCACGATCGCGTCGTCCGGGTGCCCGTCCCAGAAGCCCTCCCCCTGGCTGCGGCGGTGACGCAGCCCGTCGATCTGGGTGCTGGACTGCAGGAAGAAGCCGTCGAGCTGGTCGTCGCGCGCCTCGGGGTGCTTGGCGGTGATCGTGTGGACGGGCAGGCCCCGGGCCCGCGACATCGGCGGGTCGAACGCGTCGAGCGCGTAGTCGAGGCTGATCGCCTGCCCGTCCACCACCGCGCCGAGGCCCGCCAGCACGGCGTCCCGCCCGGCGAGGTCGGCCATGCCGCGCTCGCTCTCCGCGGGGAAGAGGCCCCACGTGGAGCCTGCCGGCGCGTCGGTGCGCGCCAGCAGGTCCGCGTAGGTGGGGTACGCCGCGTGCGCGGCGCCCGTCGGTGCGTCGACCACGGTCAGTCGCTGCCTTCCTCGCCGGGCCCGCGCCGCACGTACTCCAGCACGAAGGCCAGGAGCCCGCAGACCGCCGACACGGCGAAGGTGGGAGGACCGAGGCGCTCCCCGATGGCGGCGACCGTCGTGCCGTCGCCGAGCACGATCTCGACGGCCTGGGCACCGACGATCACGAAGCCGCCGAGGAGGAAGACGACGAGGGTCACGACGAAGCACAGCCGGGTGATCGACGTCGAGGCCCGGGCGAGACGGCCCGGCTCCGACGCGTCGTGGGGGTTCACGGTGGGCTCGGTGGAGGGGTTCGTGGTCATACCGGCAGCACTCCAGACGCGATGAGGACGCCGACGCCCATGATCGGCAGGCAGAAGTAGGTGACGAGCGGGCGGAACATCTTGGCCGGGTCGACCTGGGCGAGGCCGGCGGCGACGTAGATGGGGGCTCCGGCCGGGGGCGAGGCACCCTCGGTCGAGGCGAAGATGAGCACGGCGACGGCGGCGGTCACCGGGTCGACGCCGACGCTCATGAGGGTGAACACGGCGACCGGGCCGATCGCAGCCATGGTGGCGCTGGCGGTGAGGGGGATGGCGATGGCCACGACGACGAGGCCGACGAGGATCGCCATGATCGGCCGCGGCGCGTCGAAGGATCCGAGGGCACTGGTGAGCGCGTCCGGCAGCCCGATCTCGGCGAGCACGTTCGACGCGGCGAACGCGGCGACGATCGTGACGCCGATGACGCCGAACCGGGGCGCCGCGCCGGCGAGCAGCTCGTACCAGCCGCTGCCGGAGCGCGGCAGGTGCTTCCGGCCGAGGAAGAGGACGATGCTGATCATCAGCACCGGGATCCAGACGATGAGGCTGATCGCCTCGCCGAGGTCGACGTCCACGTGGTCGTTGAGGCGGGCACCCGTCCAGCCCATGGTCATGAGGACCGGCACGAGCATCGCGACGAAGAGGGTGAGCGAGGTCCAGCCCCGGGCGAAGCTGCTGCGGAAGGGCAGCAGGTCGCCGGCGTCCATCGGCGCGAGGCCGTGCTTGCGCACCAGGTGGTAGTTGACGACCAGGCGGATGCCGAGGCACCAGAGCCCGCCGAGCGCCAGCGGCACCACGAGCTGGTCGGTCGTCAGCGTGCCCGTGGTCGCGAGCCCACCGACGAGGATGAACATCGTGGCGCTGAACGGGAAGGTGACGCCCATGCCGGCGCAGCCGGCGGTGACGCTCGCGGCGATCTCGGGCTTCACCTGCGCCCGCTTCATCCAGGGGATGGTCACCGAGCCGACGGCGGCGGTGACCGCCGCGCCGACGTGGGCCACGGAACCGAACGCGCCCGCGGCGACGGTCGTCGTGTAGACCGGACCGCCCTTGAGGCGTCCGAGCATCGAGTTCAGGATCTCGATGAGGTTGTCGAGGATCGGCGTGCGTCCGAGCACGTAGCTCATGAACACGAACGCCAGGCCGGCGAACATGACCTGCTCCTGCATCGCCTCCCCCACCGCGTGCGGCAGGATCGCCAGCGCGTCGGTGCCGGCGAACGCGGTCACGACGAGGAGGCCCACGAGCATGGCCTCGCCGATGTTCCGCTTCAGCAGGAAGTTCCAGACGATGATGGTCGCCATGTAGACCAGCAGCGCCACGATGGGCAGCGACATCACGCGGCTCCCGTCCCGTGGGCGGCGCGGTACGCCGCGACGTCGGCCTCGATGCCACGCCGGCGGCGCGCCTCCTCCTCCTGCACGGCACGGCCGGCAGCGAGGACGGCGGGCGCCTCGGACGGGCGCACGAATGTGACGCCGTCGCCGTCGGCGACCACGAGGTCGCCCTCCATGCAGACGACGCCGCCGATCGCGACGGGCACGCCGTGGCGGAACGGCCCGTTCTTGTAGGGGCCGGCGGCCGAGCGACCGCGCGCCCAGATCGGGAAGCCCATCTCCTGCAGGTCCTCGGCGTCGCGCACCGCGCCGTCGATGACCATGCCGCGCACGCCCTTGGCCTGGAGGCGGCCGGCGATGAGCTCGCCGACCAGCGCCCGCGCGACGTCAGCCTGGCCGTCGACCACGATGACGTCGCCCGGACGGGCCTCGTCGATGATCCGCTGGATGCCGACGTTGTCGCCGCCGGCCACCTGCACCGTGCGGGCGCGCCCCACGAGGTGGGCCCCGGGCCACGGCGCGACGAGCCCGGTGGTGATGCCGAGACGCTCCCGCGCGTCGCCGATGTTGGCGACCGGCAGACCCGCCCACGCCTCGAGGACCTCGCTGGTCACCAGGGCCTGGTTCTCGGCGAGCTGCTCGTGCAGCGCCGTCGTCGCCCGCGACATGATCGGCAGGACTCCCAGGTCCTCCAGCTGCGCGGTGGCGTCGGCCATCTCCCGGGAGCGGCGGGCGGCGTGCTTCAGCGTGCTGGCGTGCAGGCGCTCGGCCGATGCCTCGCCGTCGGCGAGCTCGGCGGCGATCTGGGCGCGCGCCCAGTCGCCGAGGCCGGCCGCCTCACCGGCCTCGACCGTCTCGACGATCAGTGCGCCCAGACCCTTCATCCACCCGCTCCGCACCAGCTTGCGCGTGGCGGCCTCCCCCGGCTCGCCACCGAGGTCCTCGACCGCGGCGCCCAGCTCACGGAACGCCTCGGCCGCCACCGACGACCCCGCGCCGCTGACGATCAACGGCGTGCGGGCACCGTACGCCGGGACCGAGCCCATGACCGCCACGTCGGCGACGGCCACCCCGTCGAGGGCTCGGGCGACCTCGCGCTTGAAACGCGCCGAGCCGGAGTTCATGTCGGCCAGGACGGCCGCGGCGCCCATGAGCGGCGCGAGGTCGGACGCGATCGCCCGGGCGGCCTTCGCCCCGGTCAGACCGAGGACGAGGGTCGCCCCGTCCACCGCCTCCGCCAGGGTCGCCGCACGCTCGACGCCATCGGGGGTGGGCACGTCGAACGGGTCGAAGCCCGCCACGTCCCACCCCTGCCGGACGGCAGCGGTCGCGTAGATCGCACCCGCCTCACCGAGACCGATTACCGCAATGCGCATTAGTTTCTCATTCCGTGAGAGGTCTTGTCAGCACGTAGAGTGCGCCCCGTCACACGGGTTCGTCAAGCCGTGGCGGCGAGGAAGAAGCGGAAGCGCGCCGCCGGCATGCCGCGCGGCCGTCCCGCCATTCGCGACGGCCCAGAATTGAACGTGTTCAAAACCCGGCGTACGCTCGCGCCATGCGGATCGTGATCCCCGGTGGCACCGGGCAGGTGGGAGGCGTCCTGCGGCGCGCGCTGGCGGCCGAAGGCCACGATGTCGTCGTCGTGAGCCGGCGGCCGGAGGCGCTCGAGCCGGGGGTGCGGCATGCAGTGTGGGACGGGCGGAGCCGGGGTCCGTGGGAGGCCGAGATCGACGGTGCCGACGCGGTCGTGAACCTCGCGGGACGGTCGGTGAGCTGCCGCTACACCGACCGGAACCTGCGGCAGATGATGGACTCGCGGGTCGACTCGACCCGCGCCGTCGGCGCAGCGATCGCCCGGGCCGCCCGCCCGCCGGCGGTGTGGCTGCAGATGAGCACCGCCACGATCTACGCCGACACCCGCGGGCCCGCCCACGACGAGGCGACGGGCGTGATCGGCGGCGAGGAGCCGGACGTGCCGCTCTACTGGGAGTACAGCGTGCGCATCGCGCGGCGCTGGGAGGAGGCGCAGCAGGAGGACGACCTCCCGAGCACCCGTCGTGTCGCGCTGCGCACCGCGATGGTGATGAGCCCCGACCGCGGTGGCGTCTTCGACTACCTGTCGTGGCTCGCCCGGCTCGGCCTCGGCGGGCCGGTCGCGGGCGGCGACCAGTTCGTGTCGTGGATCCACGCCGACGACTTCGTGCGTGCCGTCACCTTCCTCCTCGCCCGCGGGGACATCGAGGGGCCGGTGAACGTGGCCGCACCGGGGCCGCTCCCCCAGCGCACCCTGATGCGCGACCTGCGCCGCGCCTGGGGCGGGCGACCCGGGCTGCCGGCCACCCGGTGGATGGCCGGGCTGGGGGCCTTCGCGCTCCGCTCCGACCCCGAGCTGCTCCTCAAGAGCCGTCGCGTGGTGCCGGGCCGGCTGCTCGGCGCGGGGTTCACCTTCGAGCAGCCGCGGTGGGACGCAGCCGCCGCCGACCTGGTGCGACGCCGGCGGGCGGGGGCGGTTCCCTCGGCCCGCGGTCTGGACCTCGGGAACCGGGAGACCCCGCTCGGGGGATGACGCGGCCTCCACCGAGGAACGTACGAGGCCGCCGACCCGGGCGGGAGAGGCTTGTCGGCACCTTGTGCGGCCCTGGCAGGCTCGGGAGGCCGACCCTTCCCACCCCTTGAGCATCCCCCGCCCCCGCCGAGGCCCGCTTGAGGATCGCGCGCGTGGGTACCGGGCGGGACCCGTCCTCGTGGGCGGGCAGGATCTCGGAACGGAGCGGCACCCATGGCAGCAGGCACCATCACGTGGTTCGACGAGGGTCAGGGCTACGGCTACATCACGCAGGACCACGGTGACGCGCCCGTGGTCGTCCACGGTCGCGACCTCTGGGACGCGGGGCGCCCGGTCGCCGTCGGCGACCGCGTCGAGTTCGCGCTCGACCGCGGCGTGGCCGGGGCGGAGGCCAGCGGCGTCCGGGTGATCGGCGTGCCGACCGCCTGAGGTGCCCGTGTCCTGCGCCACACTGCGGGCATGGACTACGAGGAGTACCGCCGCCACGACGCCACCGGTCTCGCCCGGCTGGTCGCCGAGAAGCAGGTCACGCCGGCCGAGCTGATGGCCGTCGCCCGTGCCCGGGTGGCCGAGGTGAACCCGCAGCTCAACGCGGTCGTCCGTGACGTGCCGTGCGACCCCGACGAGCCGCGCACCGGCCCGTTCGCGGGCGTCCCGTTCCTCATCAAGGACCTCGGGCAGGACTACGCCGGCCTGCCCAGCTCTCAGGGGTCCCGCGCGCTCCAGACGACACCGGTCGCGGAGCACTCCACGATCGTGCAGCGGTGGCTCGACGCCGGTCTCATGATCTTCGGCAAGACCAACCTGCCCGAGTTCGGCGCCAAGGGCATCAGCGAGTCGGAGGCCTGGGGACCGGCCCGCAACCCGTGGAACCCCGAGCGCACCCCCGGCGGCTCCTCCGGGGGTTCGGCCGCCGCGGTGGCGGCCGGGATCGTGCCCGTCGCCGGCGCGAACGACGGCGGCGGCTCCACCCGCATCCCCGCCGCCTGCTGCGGCCTCGTCGGTCTCAAGCCCGGGCGCGGCCTGACGTCGTTCGGCCCCGGCGCCTCGGAGCTCATGCACGGCGCCGCCGTCCAGGGCGTCGTCTCCCGCACCGTCCGCGACTCCGCCGCCATGCTCGACGTCATCGCCGGCGGCGAGCCCGGCGGGCCCTACGTCCCGGCGGCACCGTCCTCGTCGTACCTCTCCGCAGTCGGCCGCGACCCCGGCCGCCTCCGCATCGGCGTGCGCGTCCCCTCGGCGATCACGCCGGACCCCCACCCCGAGGCGTACGCCGCGGTGGAGGCCGCGGTGCAGGCGCTCACCGACCTCGGGCACGACGTCGAGGAGCTGCCGGAGGCGCCGTACGACGACGCGGCCCTGGCCGCCGAGTTCCTGCTCGCGTGGTTCGTCGTCATCTCCTGGGAGGTGGCGCAGGCGAAGCGGCTCACCGGCGCCGGGGACGACGCGTTCGAGCGCGACACGCGGATCATGGCGGCGCTGGGCGCGGCGACGACGGGGCCGGAATACGTCGACGCCGTCGAGCGACGCCACCAGCACGCGCGGCGGCTGACGACGTACTTCGAGACCTACGACCTCCTGCTGACCCCGACGCTCGCGACCCCGCCGCCGCGGATCGGGGCGTTCGAGCTGCCCGCGCCCCTGAAGATGGCCTCCGACGCGCTGCTCCGCACGCGGACCGCCCGGCTGCTCAAGCACACCCCGGTCGTCGACGACATGGTGCAGAAGAACCTGGGCTGGGTCCCCTACACGCAGCTCGCCAACGTCACCGGTCGACCCGCGATCTCGCTCCCCCTGCACTGGACCGCCGACGGCCTGCCGCTCGGCGTCCAGCTCGTCGCGCCCCTGGGGGGCGAGCCGCTGCTGCTCAGCCTCGCCGCCACGCTCGAGGAGGCCGTGCCCTGGGCCGACCGGCGACCGCCGCTGGGGTGAGCGCCCTCAGCGGCCGAGCAGGGTGAGCGCGGCGTCGACGATCGAGCCGACGTCGATGCCGTGCAGCGCGTAGCCCTCCTCGAGCCCCGTGGACTGGCCGAAGTCCCGCACGCCGAGGCAGCGGATCCGGTCGCCGCGGGCGCCCGCGAGGAACGACAACGTGTGGGGGTGGCCGTCCAGCACCGTCACGAGCGGAGCGGGGTGCTCCGGCGGGAACAGCGCGCCGAGGATGTCGTCGCCCCGCACGGAACCGACGCGACCCCGCTGGTCGAACGACCGGAAGACGAGGTCGGGGCTGGTCAGGCAGACGACCCCGGCCGTGATCCCGTGCGTGGCGAGCGTCGCGGCGGCCGCGACGACCTCGGGGAGCATCGCCCCCACGCCCACGAGCGTGACCTGCTCCTGCGCGGGGTCGTGCGTGGTGATGCGGTAGCCGCCGGCGACCGCCTGCCGGCGCCGCCGCTCGACGAGCGTCCGGTCGTCCGGGAGGGCGGCCAGGGACTGGTCGACCGGCCGGGTCGAGAGCCGGAAGTACGACGAGGTGCCGCCCTCGATCCCGACCTTCGACATCGCCTCCAGGAGGCACCACTCGAGGTCCTGGGCGAACGCGGGCTCCCAGGCGATGCACTCCGGTTGCTCCAGCCCGATCGACGGCGTCGTGATCGACTGGTGCGCCCCGCCCTCGGGGGCGAGCGTCACGCCCGAGGGGGTGCCCACGATGATCGACTGCCCCCCGGCGTAGATCCCGTACGACCACGGCTCCAGCGCGCGTGGGACGAACGGGTCGTAGAGCGTCGCGATCGGGATGAGGCGCTCCCCCCACCGCGACCACGTGGTGCCGAGCTCCCCGAGCAGGCTGACGAGGTTGACCTCCGCGATGCCCAGCTCGATGTGCTGTCCCCCGGTCACCTCCGACCACCGCAGGATCCGCTCGGCGTCGTCGGCGAACCAGTCCTGGCGGTCCGCGACCGACCAGACCCCGGTCTTGTTGATCCAGCCGCCGAGGTTGGTCGACGACGCCACGTCGGGGCTGCAGGTCACCACCCGCTCCGCCACCTGCGGGGCGACCCGCTTGAGCTCGACGAGGAACCGGCCCAACGAGGCCTGCGTGGAGATCGGCGCCTTGTGCGACCGGCCCAGGTGGTCCGGCACGCTGGTCGTCGGGCCCGGCGCGACCGGGGTGCGGGCCAGCGCCGCGCCACGCTCCGCGCAGAGGTCCGCCGCCGGCGTGCCCGGGGCGAAGGTGGCCCACGGGTCGTCCGGGTCCACCCCGGCCCGGACCGCCAGCTCCCGCACCTGCTCGGCGGTCAGCAGCGCGGAGTGGTTGTTCGGGTGCCCCTCGGTGGGCAGGCCGCGGCCCTTCACCGTGTAGGCGAACACGACGGTCGGCCGGGTCGGGTCGACCGTGCGGTAGGTGTCCAGCAGCAGGCCGATGTCGTGACCGCCCAGGTCCCGGACGGCGTGGGCGAGCTCCTCGGCCGGGAGCGAGGCGACGAGGGCCCGCAGCTCGGCGCTCGCCCCGCGTCCGACGATGCGCTCGCCGACCTCGGCCGGGTCCACCCGCAGCAGGCGCTGGTACTCCTCGTTGGGCATGTCCTCCAGGCGTCGCCGCAGGTGGGAGCCGCCGGGACGGTCGAACAGGGCGCTGATCGCGCGTCCCCACTTCAGCGTGACGACCTGCCAGCCGGCCGCCTCGAACATGCCGGCGAGGCGGTGGATCTGGACGTCCGGGACGACGCGGTCGAGGGACTGCCGGTTGAGGTCCACGATCCAGAGCAGCTCGCCGAGCCGGGCGACCGCGGGGTCGGCGACGGCCTCCCAGATCGCGCCCTCGTCCAGCTCGGCGTCGCCCAGGAGGCTGACGAAGCGGCCGGCCGGTGGCGTGGCCGGGAAGTGCGACCGGACGTACCGGTGCGACATCGCCGCCCACAGGGCGGCCGTCGCCCCGATGCCGACCGAACCGGTCGAGAAGTCGACCGTGTCGGGGTCCTTGCGCCGGCTCGGGTAGGACTGCAGGCCCCCCTTCGCGCGCAGGGTGGGCAGGTACGCCGCGTCCAGGTCCCCCAGGAGGTAGTTGATGGCGTGCAGGACCGGCGAGGCGTGCGGCTTGACCGAGACCCGGTCGACGTCGGTGAGCTCGGCGAACCAGAGCGACACCATGATCTCGACCATGGAGGCGCTCGAGGCCTGGTGACCGCCGACCTTGACGCCGGACTCGTTCGGGCGCCCCCGGTTGGCGGCGTCGACGATGGCCGTCGCGATCCACCTCACCCGCTCCGCGACCTCCTGCAGCACCTCGGGGCTGTCCCCGTGGTCGTGCACCGGGGCGGGCGTCGTGCTCTGCGTCATGGGTTCCTCGGTTCGTTCTCGGGTCGTTCTCGGTGGGACGGGGCTGGTCTGGTCTGGGCTGGGCTGGCCCGTCAGTTGACCTGGCGGGCGCGGCCCTCCCAGTACGGCTGCCGCAGCTTGAACTTCTGGAGCTTCCCCGTGGCCGTGCGCTCCAGCGCGTCGCGGACCTCGACCCGCTTCGGCACCTTGTAGCCCGCGAGCCGCTCGCGGCAGAACCGCAGCAGGTCGTGGGTGTCGACCGGGCCGTCGGTGACGACCAGGGCCGTCACGAGCTCGCCCCAGGTCTCGTCGGGGATGCCGATGACGGCCGCCTCGCGGACCGATGGGTGCGCCAGCAGGACGTCCTCCACCTCGATGGACGAGACGTTCTCGCCCCCGGACACGATGACGTCCTTCTTGCGGTCGACGATCCGCAGGTAGCCGTCCTCGAGGACCCCGCCGTCCCCGGTGTGGAACCATCCCCCGGCCTGGGCCGCCGCCGTGTCCTCAGGCCGCTCCCAGTAGCCCGTCATGCACTGGTGGGCCTGGGCGAGCACCTCGCCCGCGGCGTCCACGGCGAGGCGTACGCCGAGGGCCGGCGCGCCCTGCTGCCCCAGGAGCGCGGCCTGCACGTCGCGCGGCTCGTCCCGCCACTCGGCCCGCATGCGGTTGACCGTCAGGAGCGGCGCGGTCTCGGTGAGCCCGTAGATCTGGATGAACTCCCAGCCCAGCTCGTCACGGATCCGCTCGATGGTGCGGGTCGGGGGCGGCGCCCCGGCGACCACGGCGCGCACCCGGTCCCGCCCGGGCACCTCGCCCTCCCACTGCCGAGCCGCGTCGAGCACGGCCGCCAGCACCGCGGGGGCGGCGCAGAGGAGGGTGACGCCGTGCTCCTCGACGCGGCGGAGGATCTCCGCACCGTCGACCTTGCGGAGCACCACGTGCGGCGCGCCGACGGAGGTGGCGGCGTAGGGCATCCCCCACCCGTTCGCGTGGAACATCGGCAGGGTGTGCAGGTAGACGTCGTCGTCGTCGAGGCCGACGTGCCACCCGAAGGTCGTCGCGTTGAGCCAGAGGTTGCGGTGGGAGAGCACGACCCCCTTGGGCTTCGAGGTGGTGCCGGAGGTGTAGTTGATGGTCGCCGGCGCCGACTCGTCGGCCGCCCACGGCCGGGGCGCGGCCGTCTGCGTCCAGAACAGGTCGTCGGACTCGCCGAGAACGAAGGTGCGCAGCCCGGCACGCTCCTCGACGAGGTGGGCGAGCTCCGGGTCCACCAGGACCACCTCGGCCCCCGACTCCGTGAGGATGTGGTCGACCTCGGGTCGCGCGAGCCGGAAGTTGACGGGGACGAGCACGCGGCCCCACCCGGAGACGCCGAAGAACGAGACCAGCAGGCGCGCCGAGTTCTGCGAGAGCACCGCGACCCGACCGCCGACCGGCACGCCGAGCAGGTCGAGCGCCGCCGCCTGGGAGCGGGCGAGGCGGTCCACGTCGGCGTAGGTCAGGGGGCCGAGCGGCGGCGCGGGCTGGTCGGGCTCGTCCACGACCGCGACCCGTCGGGGATAGACCGTGACCGCGCGGTCGAGGAAGTCCGTGATGGTCAGGGGGAACTGCATGGCGGCCCTCCGGGCTCGGGGTGGTCGGGATGGTCGGTCGGGCGGGCCGGCGTCAGCGCGCGGCGGTGCGCTGCGCCCGGAACGCGGCCAGGTCGGGGGCGGGCGCGCGGCGGTCCACGACGCGCGACCGCTGGCGGCCGAGGCCCTCGACCTCGACCGTGACGACGTCGCCGGCGGTGAGGGGAGGGTGCGCGTCGTACCCCCGGTGGCCCCAGAGCTCCGCGAGGCACCCGCCCCCCGCCGTACCGGAGCCGAAGACGTCGCCCGCGCGGACCTCCGCGCCCCGTGAGGCGTAGGCGATCATCTGCCCGTAGCCGAAGGCCATGCTCGACCACGAGTCGGCGCCGACGAGCTCGTCGTTCACGTGGGCCTGCATCCGCAGGTCGAAGGAGCACCCCCGCCGGAAGGGCTCGAGCTCGTCCGGCGTGACGAACCACGGTCCCATCGACGTCGCGCCGTCCTTGCCCTTGGACGGGCCCAGCCGGACGGTCATCTCCGCGAACTGGGTGGCGCGGGCCGACCAGTCGTTCATGATCGTGTAGCCCGCGACCAGGTCCTCGGCCGCGGCCGGGTCCAGGTCGCGGCCACCGCCGCCCAGCACGGCCGCGACCTCGAGCTCGAAGTCGAAGCGGGTCTCCCCCGGCGGCAGGGTCACGTCGTCGTGGGGCCCCACCGTGGCGTACGGGTTGGTGAAGTAGAAGATCGGCGCGTCGTACCAGCGCTCCGGGACGGTCGCCGCCGGGTCGGCCAGGCGGATGGCCCCCGCGACGTGCTGCTCGAAGGTCATGAAGTCGCGGACGGTGGGCGGCGTCGGCAGCGGCGCCATGACCCGGAGGTCGGCGACGGCGAGCACCTCGCTCGCTGCGGCCAGGGCGGCCTCGCCGGCGTCGTGCAGCGCGGCGCGCCCCTCGCGGAGCAGGTCGAGCAGGGTGTGGCCGAGGGGCAGCGCGGCAACCGTCGTGCCGTCGCCGATCCCCACGCCGACCCGCTCGGAGCCGTGGTGGGAGAACGTCATGAAGCGCATGGGGTGTCCTTGTCGTGGCCGTGGGGACGGACCGTCGGGAGCGTCAGACCGCGGTCGGGAGGGGGCCGTCGTTGAGGAGCACGGCGTCCTCCAACGCCGCGACGAGGTCGAAGTCGCGCTGCGCCAGCTCGGCGTAGGCGCGGTGCAGGTTGAGCACGATGCGTTCGGCGTCGGCGAGGCCGGCGAGGTCGCCGAGGTCGGTCCGCCGCGCCTGCTCCAACGGGGATCGTCCGGCCGCGATCCCGGCGCGCGCCGACGCGAGCACGAGCGCGTAGTAGGACCGGTGCGTCTCGAGGACGTCGTCGAGCCCGTCGCGGCCGACGACGTCGCCGTGCCCGGGCACCACCACCGCGGCATCGAGCCCGGCGATCCAGTCGAGGGAGCGGAGCGCCCCCTCCACCGACCCCATGAAGACCAGCGGGGTCACGCCGTGGAACAGCAGGTCGCCGGTGAACAGGACGTCGGCGCCGGGCACGAGCACGACCGCGTCGCCGGGGGTGTGCGCCGGGAACCCGGGATGGAGCACGTGGACCTCGGTGGCCCCGCTGTGGAGCACGACCCGGTCCGCGAAGGTCAGGGTCGGGAGCCGCTTGGTCACGTGGCCCCAGTCCGGCAGCGGGGCCCAGAAGGGCGGGCAGCCGTCGATGATCGTGTCGGCCGCGAGACCGACCCGCATCTGCTCGTGCCCGACGATGCAGGTGCTGCCGGGCAGGAGGCTGTTGCCGTAGGTGTGGTCCCCGTGCAGGTGCGTGTTGACGGCGAACCGGATCGACCCGCCGGGACGCGCCGTGCCGATGCTCCCCAGGAAGCTCCGGGTCCGCCGTTCGGTGGCGCAGGTGTCGACGATGACGTCCCCGTCGTCGCCCGCGACCAGGCCGGCGTTGTTGAGCCACCACGACCCGTCGCCCTGCGTCCACGCCCAGACGCCGGGAGCGACCTCCCCGAGGACGCCGTCCGTCTCCTCGGGCCCGGTGGCGCTCGCCGGGGCGGTCACGACCGTGCTCCCCGGCCCGCCGCCCACCAGCCGTAGGCGACGGCCACGACGAGCAGGAACGGCATCGCGGCGACGGCCCGTGCGTCGGTCCCCGTGATGGCCGCGTAGTCGGACACGATGACGCCGGCGCCACCCAGGAGGGCGACGGCGCTGATCGTCGGGCAGACGCGCAGGGCCCACGTCGACCCCACGAGCAGCCCGCGGACGGAGGCGACGACGATGCTCGCGCTGCAGGCGACCATGAGCGCGACGACCGCGAGGGCGTTGACCCCGCCGATCGCGGGGCCGAGGCCCACCAGCGGGTCCGACCCGGCGAGCACGAAGGGCAGGAGCACCAGGGCGGAGAGCACGACCTGCGTGGTCCCGGCCGGCACCGGGGTGCCGCGACGGGCGTGGGTGCGCGCCAGGTAGGGCGGGAGGTGCCCCTCGCGGCCGAGGGAGAACAGGTAGCGCGCCGCCAGGTTGTGGAAGGCCAGGGCCGCCCCGAAGAAGCTGACGGTGATCATGGTGAGCAGGACCGGGACGATCCACGCCCCGAGGTAGGTGGAGGCGGCGACGGTGACCATGGCGCCCGGGTCGGCCTGCGCCACGGCCACGGCATCGTCGAAGGCGGCCACCACCGCCCACGTGCCGACGACGAACACGACGGCGAGGACCAGGATGGCGGCGTAGGTGGCCCGCCCCACCGACCGGCGGGCGTCCTTGGCCTCCTCGCCGAGGTTGGCGGCCGCCTCGAACCCGGTGAACGAGAGCAGGCACAGCACGAACGCGAGACCGAAGCCGCCGCCGAACACCGTCGACGGCGCGAGCACGCCGACGTCCCAGCCGCCGGGGTTCTGCACGAGCACCGAGATCGCCAGCGCGAGCACCAGCACCAGCTCGCTGATGGCGATCCACCCGTTGACGGGGGTCGACACCGTGAGGCCGAGGTAGCCGATCCCCCACACCAGCGCGACGGCGACCCCGGTGATGGCCCACCACGGCAGGTCGACGTGGAGGTAGCGCTCGAGCACGAGGTCGGCGAAGAAGCCGACGAAGCCCGCCATCAGGGCTGCGCCGAGGTTGTAGGCCACGACGGCGACCATCGCCGCGGCGGCGCCGGCCCGCTCCCCCAGGCCGTGGGCGATGTAGGCGAAGTACGCCCCGGCGTTGACGACCTGCCGGCTCATCGCGACGAAGCCGGCCGCGAAGACGCACAGGATGACGGCGACCAGCACGATGACGCCGACGGTGCCGACGCCCCCGCCGAGCGCGAGGCTCAGGGTCATGTTCGACGCGAGTGCCGTGAGCGGTGCCGTCACGGCCACCACGGCGTAGATCATGCCGGGGACGCCGACGCCGTCACGCGCCAGGCGGCCCGTGGTCGCGGCGGGTGCCGCCGGTGCGGTCCCGACGGCGCCGGGGCGGCCCGGCGGTCGCCCTGCGGAGGTGGTGGACATGGTTGCTCCTGTTCGAGGGGCCCTGACGGCGGAGGCGTCAGGCCGGGGGGATGACGGGGACCAGCAGGAACGAGTCGTGCTCGCCGCCGGTGTGGAGGCTCACGGGGCGCCCGTAGACGTCGGCCGAGCGGGCGACCGGGTCGTCGTGCACGTTGACCCCCGACCCGCGCATCTCCACGCCGTACGGGGTGGGGAGGCCGGGGCCGCCGTGGTCGTAGTCGTGTCCCTGCACGCTGAGGGCGAGGCGGTACCCCGGGGGCACGACGATGCAGGTGGGCCAGATCTCGACGTCGACCGCGTGCACCTCGCCCGGGACGAGGGGCACGGCCCGGTCGTGGGGGTGGACGGGGCGGTACGGCCGGGAGCGTTCCTCGTCGAGCTCGCGGTGCGAGGCGCGGAGCCAGCCCTGCGAGAGCGGGTGCCGCGGCTCGGTCGCGCCCTCGAAGAGCACCTCCGTGCCGTCCGGGTCGAGGAGGTGCAGCACGAGGAAGAGGTCCGCGTCCTCGCTCTCCGAGGAGATGTAGAGCCGCGCCGCGAGCGGACCCGTGATCTCGGTCGTCTCGGTGAACGGCGGCGTCGACAGGGTGATGCCGGCGCCGAACGGGTCGTAGGAGGCCGTGGACGGGGCGGCGGCCGGCTCGGGCGAGAGGCTGCGCTGCGCGACGTCGAGGTGGAGCGTCGTCCACTCCGTGCGGGCGAGCGGCCACTCGTCCTCGGCCCGCGGCACGAACACCTCGCCGGGGTGGCGCACGTGGAGCGAGACCCTGGGCTGGTCGTCGAGCCAGGTGCCCTCGCCCTTGAGGAAGTGGTCGAAGAACCGTCGCTGCAGGTCGACGCCGTAGTCGGAGTAGTAGAGCGTCCAGTGCGCCTCGCCGTGCACCTCGAGCCACTTGTGCTCCGAGGCGGCCTCGGTGAAGCCGTCGAGGTTGCCGCGCAGGTGCAGGGCCTGGCCGCCCCAGTTGCCGGCGGACAGCACCGGGACCTCGATCCGCGACAGGTCCGCCGTGCGGTCCGCCCAGTAGTCGTCGCGGAAGGGGTGCGCCCGCAGCTCAGCGGCGACGTCGGTGCGCCGCGCGGCGAGCTCGGCGTCGTCGAGGTCGACGTCGCCGGAGACGAGCACGCCGGTGTGCGGGTTCGTCGCGCCCCGGGTCCCGAGACCGTGCTGCACGGACGCGATCTGCACGCCGAACAACCGCGGGAAGAACGAGCTGGGGATGCCGCCGTGGTAGTTGGCGTCGCGGTACCAGTCCACCATCCCCTCCCAGGGGCAGATGGCGGCCAGGTGCGGCGGCCGGAGCGCCGCGACCTGCCACTGGTTGATGGCGAAGTAGGAGATCCCGCTCAGGCCGACCTTGCCGTTGGACCAGTCCTGGGTCCCCGCCCACTCCACGCACTCGTAGAGGTCGCGGGCCTCCTGCGGGGAGAAGCTGTCGACGATCCCGGGCGAGCGTCCGGACCCCCGCGAGTCGACGCGGACGAGGGCGTAGCCGAGGGGGACCCACCGCTCCGGGTCCGCGACCTCCCACGACAGGTGCGCTCCGCTCGTGCCCTCAAGCACCTCGGGGTGCGCCGCGACCATGGCGTCGAACTGCCGGGGGTAGGCGTCGCGGAAGGCGAGGTCCTTGCCGTAGGGGCCGTAGCTGAGCAGGACCGGGTGCCGGCCGTCCCCGACGGGTCGGTAGACGTTGGCCCGGAGCGTGGTCCCGTCCGCCATCACGAGCGGGGTGTCGTGCTCGATGACCATGCCCTCGGGCGCGGCCACGGCGGCGACCGGGCGGGTGGGTCCTGCGGTGCGGAGCATGGTGGCCGTCCTCTGCGGAGTGGACCGAGGGGCCCGGGGCGTGGGGGCGCGCTGCGCTGCGGTGGGAGTAGCGGTCAGCGGCGGGCGCCCACGTGCGGGGCCGACCTCGGGTCGGGATGGTCTGCGGGGGTGGGCCGGATGTCGGCCACGAGAAACGGTAGGGCCGTGGTGAGACGTGAACCACACCCTGCTGGAGCCACCCAGGGGCGGCGGTGGCTACGCCTGTCGCGGGGAGCGCGCGTCGATCGCGGCGCGCAGCCGCTGGAGCGCGGCGCGTCCGACGGGATCGCTCGCGGAGTAGACCGTGAGGTGCCGATCGGTCGGTCCCGGCAGGTGGAGCGCGTCGTAGTGGAGCTCGAAGCGGCCCGCGGCGGGGTGCTCGAAGACGCGGGCACCGAAGTCCCGGTCGAGCACGTCGTGGGAGGCCCAGAGCCGGGCGAACTCGGCGCTGCGCGCGGACAGCGCGTCGACGAGCTCCAGGATCCGGGGGTCCCGCGGGTGCCGGCCGGCGCCGCCCCGCAGCAGCGCGACGTTCTGCCGCGCCACGTCGTCCCACTGCACGCAGCGCGCCCGGAGCTGCGCGTTCGTGAACACCAGCCAGGACAGGTTGCGCTCGCGGTCGGGTAGCGCGTCGAGGTCGACCAGCAGCTCGCTGGCCATGGCGTTCCACGAGGTGAGGTCGAGGCGGTGGTCGACCACCCAGGCGGGGCGGTCCTGGATGGCGTCGACCAGCCGGGCCCCCACCGCGTCGGGGCCGTCGACGGAGGGGACGTCGCTCGCGCCGCCCCGCAGCAGGACCGCCAGGTCCTGCATGTAGGACACCTCGTCCCGGCTGAGCCGCAGCGCCGTGGCGACCGCGTCGAGCACCTCGGTCGACGGGTTGGGCGCGCGGCCCTGCTCGAGCTTGGTGTAGTACTCGCGGCTCACCGCGGCCCGGGCCGCCACCTCCTCGCGACGCAGGCCCGTGGTGCGGCGGCTGCCGCCACCGTCCTCCGGCCCGAGCCGTTCGCGGCGGGTGCGCAGGAAGTGCCCCAGCTCCTTCGCGACGTCGACCCGGTCCACCGGGCCAGTATCCACGCAGGTCATCCAGGTGGTCAGGGTCATCGACATGATCGGGGCCGCCGGCTCACGCCGGGCGCGCCTGCCACAGGCGGTCGAACGCCTCCCGGCTCCGACCGAGCAGCTCCGCGGGGTCCAGCTTCCACAGGGAGTCGGGGAACGCGTCGCCCCAACGACCGTCGTCGGAGAAGATCTCGAGCTCGTACCAGCCGTCGTACCCACCGCGCTCCAGCGCGGCGAAGAGGGCCGGCAGGTCGATGGTGCCCTCGCCCGGGATGCGGCGGTCGGCCAGCGAGCGCGGCGGGTCCGGCCAGTCGCAGACCTGCACCAGGAACGTGCGGGCGGCCACCTGCTCGGTGACGGCGAGGACGTCCGGGGAGTCCCAGACGTGGTAGACGTCGTAGCAGAGCCCGACGTTCGGGGCGTCGACGAGGTCGAGGAACTCGGCCGCCTCCCCGAGGGTCCGCACGAAGGAGGCGTCGAAGCCGAGGTCGCCGCGCACCACCTCGACCGCCAGCCTCGTGCCGAGGTCCGCCGCCATGCGGGCGACGTCGCGGATGCCGTCGGCCGCGATGGTCCAGGCCTCGTCCCTCGCGTACCCCTCCGCCGAGCCGGTCGTCACGACGATGCAGTCGGGTCGGAAGGCGGCGAGGCGCTCGACCGACGCCCGCAGCAGCTCGATCCGGGTCGCCGGGTCGGCGGGCCCGGGGTACATCACGGGCGGGCGGAGCGGGAGCGGCGCGAGGTTGTTCGGGATGCCGCCGGCGACGCGCAGGCCGGACGACGCGAGCGCGGCCCGGTGGGCGTCGTCCTCACCGTCGCGCAGCTTGCCCTCGGCTATGCCGATGCCGGTGGCACCGCTGGCCAGCGCGAGGGCGAGGTCCTCCTCGAAGGTGGTGTCGGGGGTCGTCAGGGGGCAGACGGAGTAGCGCGGTGCGCGGGTCATGACGATGCTCCTCAGCGGTGGTCGACGGGGCTGGTCGAGGGCGTGGTCGAGGGGCTGGTGTAGTCGAGCAGCACCGCGAGGGTCTCCTCGGGGTGCTCGTCGATCAGGCGGTAGGCCTCCGGCGCGTCCGCGAACGCGATCCGGTGCGAGACCAGGCGGTCGATGTCGAGCCTCCCGAGCCGTGCGGCGGCGTGGCGGTAGCGGCGGTCCCAGTCCCACCGCGGCTGCAGGCCGCTCCCGATGGAGCTGACCTGGCTGCTCACGATGCGCTGGCGGCGGAAGTGGAACTCGAGGCCGAGCTGCAGCGTCACCGGGCGGTTCCCGAAGAAGGAGAGCACGGTGATCGTCCCCTCCTGGCCCGTGTGGTCGATGGCGGACTGCAGGGCGGCCGGCGCACCGCTCGCCTCGTACCAGAGGTCGGCACCGCGGCCACCGGACAGCTCGGCGATCGCCGCTGCGGCCTCGTCGGGACCGACGACGGCGTCGGCGCCGATCCAGGCCGCACGCTCGCGACGGCTCGCCACGGGGTCGACGAGGACCAGCCGGGCGGCGCTCTCCCGGCACAGGTGGGCGAGGAACGTGCCGATGACGCCGAGGCCGGAGACCACGACGACGTCACCGATGCGCACGGGCGTGTCGAGGAGACCCGTGTAGGCGACGCTGAAGAGGTTGGCGAAGGCCGCCTGCTCCGCGTCGATCCCCTCCGGGACCGGGAGGACGAAGCCGGCGGTCCCGCTCATCACGAACCGCTCCTGGTGGGGGTGGTAGGCGAAGACGCGGTCCCCCACCGCGAACCCCGACCGCGCGCCGGCCGCCTCCACCTCGCCGACCACCTGGTAGCCGAACTTGAGCGGGAACGGGAATGTGCCGCCGGTCGTGGGCAGGTCGACGGCGTCCGCCGAGCCCGAGGTCCCGTGGTAGACGCTCATCTCGGTGCCCGCGCTGACCAGGGAGGTGAGCGCGCGGACGGCGATCTCCTCGGTCCCCGGTTCCCCGAGGGCCTCGCTGCGCAGCTCCACCCGCCGCGGTTCCGTGAACCACACGGCACGGGCGGTGTCGTGGGCCGTCGGGCGTTCGTACGTCGCGGTGCTGGTCATCGCTGGTCCCTCGGTGCTGGCTGGTCCGCCGTCCGCGGCGGTGCGGGACGGACGCGCCGCGGCGGGGCGCGCGTGGCGACGGTACGCACGGACTGTGACGCCAACCACACCCTGCTGGAGCCACCCTCGGCGCCGGGGGGGCGCGTCGCGACCCCGACCCGCGCTCAGCGCGGCGGCGCCACGATGAGCGCCTGCGGCGCGGCGGCCCGGATCCGCGTGTCGAGCCACGACGTCTGCCGCTGCGTGCCCGCCGCCGCCCGGCGGGCGACGTCGAGCAGCTCGTGGTCGCGCAGGCCCTGGGCACCCTGCGCGATCACCAGCCAGGTCGTGCGCACGAGGTCGGCGAGCACGTGGAGGTCCTGCAGGTCCCGGAGCAGGCCGATCTCGCCGGAGCGCACCTCCGCGAGGCCCGAGGCGTGGAGCCGCTCGGGCTCGTCGACGCCGTCCGACTCGTCCTCGCCGTACCGCTCCGCCACCGGCGCCAGCAGCTCGCGGTGGGTGTCGCTGAGCCCCGCGAGCGTGCGGCACGTGTGGTAGACGTCCGCGACAGCTGCGTGGCCCTCGGCCACGGCCCGGAACGAGTCGGCGAGGGTGGCCTCGCTGTGGTCGGCGAGGCCGACGTACGTGGCGAGGTGGAGCATCACGACCTCCCGAGGGGGACGACGCGGCACGCCGCCGTCTTGAAGCAGGGCTGCTTGGAGACGGGGTCCCAGACGGTCATCGTCAGCTCGTTCGCCTGGCGGTGTCCCTCCCCCGGCGCGACCCCGTCGAGGTCCCACGTGCCGTAGTGGAACGGCGCGAACACCGCGCCCTCCCGGACGCTGCCGATCCTGGCCCGCACCTCGATCGCGCCGCGGGGCGACTCGACCCGGACGAGGTCGCCCTCGGCGATCCCGAGGCCTTCGGCGTCCGTCGCGGACAGCTCGACCCAGGCGTCGGGCGCCGCGTCCTGCAGCCGCCGGGACCGCGCCGTCTTCGTGCGGGTGTGGAAGTGGTGGACGGTGCGACCGGTGGTGAAGAGCAGCGGGTACTCGGCCGAGGGCTCCTCGTGCGGTGGCGTGAAGGCCGCCCCCTTGAGGAACGCCCGGCCGGCGGGTGCGAGCGCCCGGTGCTCCTGCTCGGTGACCGCTCCACCCGTCAGCAGGTCGTGGCCGTAGGTCTCGCACACGTCGGTGGCGGTGGGGAACACGCCGTCGCCGTACAGCCGGACGGTGCCGTCCGGGGCGGCGGCGTTCACCGGCCAGCGCAGACCGTCCGCACCCCGCAACCGCTCGTGGGTCAGTCTCGTGTAGTCCACGGGGCGCCTGGCCGAGGCGTCCCGCCACGCGTCAAACGCCTCCTCCGGCGTCGACCAGGACGGGAGCGGGCGGCCGGAGCGGTCCGTGAACCCCATCATCCGGGCGTAGGTGAGGAAGATGTCGAGGTCGCTGCGTGCCTCCCCCGGTGGGTCCACGGCCTGCTGCGAGAGGTGCACGGTGCGGTCGGCGTTGGTGAACGCGCCCGTCTTCTCGCCCCAGCCCGCGGCCGGCAGCACGACGTCGGCCAGCTCGGCCGTCTCGGTGAGGAACAGGTCCTGCACCACCACGAAGCAGCGGTCGCTGGCGAGGATGCGCCGGATGCGGGCCGACTCCGGCATCGACACCGCGGGGTTCGTCGCCGAGATCCAGAGCAGCTCGATCGAGCCCTGCTCGGCGTAGGAGAAGATCTGCATCGCGTTCGTCGGCGGTGCCCAGTGCGGGATGGTGAGGGGGTCGACGTCCCAGAGGTCGGCGAGCTGCTGCACGTGCGCGGGGTTGTCCCAGTTGCGGAAGCCCGGCAGGTCGCCGTCGGCGCCGCACTCGCGGTTGTTCTGCGCGGTGGGCTGGCCGTTCATCTGCAGGATCCCTCCGCCCGGACGTCCGACCATCCCGCGCAGCAGGTGGAGGTTGTTGACGCCGACGGCCGAGGCCGTCGCCTGGTGGGACTGGTAGAAGCCCTGCAGCACCGTCGAGAGCACCCGCTCGCTCCGCCCGAAGATCTCCGCAGCCCGCTCGACGTCGGCCGCCGCGACCCCGCAGGTGCGGGCCACGGCCTCGGGGGTGTACGGCGCGACCACCTCCCGCAGGTCGTCGAGGCCGAGCGTGTGCGCGGCGACCCAGTCCTCGTCGATCCAGCCGTGCTCGAGGAGCTCGCGCGTGATGCCGTTGACGAGCGCCAGGTTGGTGCCGACCTGGGGCGCGAGGTGCACCCCGCCGGTGCGCTCGGCCTCCGCGGCGACCGCCGTGCGGCGCGGGTCGACGCACACGAGCACCGGCGGGGCGGCCCCGTGCGTCCGGTCGAGGATCCGCGACCACAGCACCGTCTGCGTCTCCGCGGTGTTGTGGCCCCAGCTGAACAGCGCGTCGCAGTGCTCGACGTCGTCATAGGACCCGGGCTGGCCGTCGGCCCCGAACGACTCCTTGAGCGCGGCGGCCGCCGTCGCCGTGCACAGGCGCGTGTTGCCGTCCATGTGGGGCGTGCCGAGCCCGGCCTTCCCGATGACGCCGAGCGTGTAGTACTCCTCCAGGAACAGCTGCCCCGACGTGTAGAACCCGTGGGTGAGGGGGCCGTTCTCCGCGAGCAGGCGCTGCGACTCCGCCACGACCCGCCCCAGGGCAGTGTCCCAGTCGGTCGCGACGAGCCGCCCGCCCTCGCGGACGAGCGGCCGCGTCAGCCGCTGCCGGTCCGAGGCCCACGGCGTGCTGGCGTAGAGGCCCTTCGGCCCCAGCCGGCCCCGGTTGACGACGTCGTCGGCGCGGCCCCGCACGCCGACCATCCGCCCGTCCTTCACGGCGATGTCGCAGCCGCAGCCGTTGCTGCAGAGCACGCAGGCCGACGGCACCCAGCGGTCGACGTCCGCCTCGCCCACGCCGTCGTGGAGGTGGAGGTCGACGCGGGTGGACCACGGCGTGCCCCTGCCGTGGGGCGAGCGCTCGCCCCACACGTCGGTGGTGCGGTCGGCCACGGTGACCTCCTAGGCGTACGGCGCGGGTCAGCCGTCGCCGGTACCCCTCGGCGTCGCGCGCACCCCGCCCGTCAGGCGGCCCAGGAACCGGCGACCTGCCTGAGGAGCGCGACCAGCTCCCGGGTCACGACCTCGAGCTGGCTGCGGCTGCCGATGATGGGGCGCGGGTACGGGGCGGCCGGGTCCGGCACGTCGTCGCCGCGCGCGAGGCGGAGCGTGCGGGCGAGGGCGTGGAGGCGGTCGGGTCCCCCGACGAGCTCGTCGTCGACGGTGACCCGCAGGTGGCACTCGAGCGAGTTGAGGCCCCGGCCGAGCTGGACGGCGAGGCTGCAGCGGGTCGCTCCCCGGTCGACCACCACGGTGAACGAGCGGTGGCGGGGGCCGGGGAAGGTCGACCCCTTCGTCACGCGGTCGGCGCCGGCGTCCTCGAATGCCTGGAGGAAATCGCTGGTCTCGAGCGGCGCATAGGAGCCGCGCTCCGTGAGGAGCGAGTCCGCGTCGTACGCGGTGGTGGCCTCGACGGACCAGACGCGGGAGGCGTCGCACCAGCGGTACCACGCGTCGGCGAGGTCGGTGCGCGCGAGCGCGCGGGCCAGGGGTGGGAGGTCGGCGGTCACGCCGTCATCCTGCCGTTGCACGCGACGAGATGTGCGGCTGGGACACGTCCTGCCGTGGCGGACCCGTCCCAGCTGCGCATTCCCGGGCCCGGTCAGGCCTTCTTGGTCTCCCAGAAGATCTCGGCGATCTCGTCGATCTTGGCGAGGAGCTGGTCGGCGACCTCGGCGTCGAGGCTGCCCTTGGTGCCGGTGGCGCCCGCGAGCTTGGTGGCCTCGTTCACGAGGGTGTGGAGCTGGGGGTACTTCTCGAAGTGCGGAGGCTTGAAGTAGTCGGTCCACAGCACCCAGAGGTGGTGCTTGACGAGCTCGGAGCGCTGCTCCTTGATGAGCACGGCGCGGGTGCGGAAGTCGGGGTCGTCGGAGTCGGCGACCTTGGCGATGACGGCCTTGATCGACTCGGCCTCGATGCGGGCCTGGGCGGGGTCGTAGACGCCGCAGGGCAGGTCGCAGTGGGCCTCGACGTCGACGGTGGGAGCGAACAGACGCATCAGCGGAGCATCCTCCTGGTCGGGGAGCGCAGCCGGTCGGCTGCGCGTGGGCGCGACGCTAGGACCTCGAGTGCGGTTGAGGTCAAGGACCGGTGTGCGCGGTGGCCGACCGGACGCTGGGTACCGTCACGGGCATGAAGATCCTCCGCACCGCCGCCCTGGTCGCCGTCGGCAAGAAGCTGTACGACGAGTCCCGCAAGCCGCAGAACAAGGCGAAGATCGACCGCGCCGTGCAGTCGCTCCGCGACCGGCGCGGGGGCGGCAAGCGCTCGCGCTGACCGTGTCCCGCCAACGACCCGCGGACGGGGTGCGGTCCATCGCGCCGTGGCAGCGCACCTTGCTGTCCGCCGTCGTCTTCTTCACGCTCTTTCTCGCCATCCAGACGCTGGTGTTCCGAGCGTCGCTCGACGAGGTGATCGTGATCGCATCGTTGACGACGCTCTTCTGGGCCGCGTTCATGCACTACTTCTTCCTCCGGCACACCGACCCCCAGGAGCCGTTGTGGGGCCGACGGCGGCGCCGAGGCCGACGCGCCTGAGCGCGGCGTCAGCGAGGCGCGGGCTCGAGCTCGTGGACCACGACGGGGAGACCGCGCACCTCGGCGTACCGCTCCGCACGGAGACCGACCTTCGCCGCGACCCGACGTGACGGCAGGTTGTCGGGGTTGATGATCGCGACCACCCGCGCCTCACCGATCGGCCCCAGCGCGAGCTCGATGCACGCGCGCGCCGCCTCGCTCGCGTAGCCGCGGCCCTGCTGCTCCGGCACGACGTGGTAGCCGACCTCCAGGACCCGCGCGTCGTCCGGTGGCTGCCAGGTCAGCCCGCAGTCCCCGACGAAGGCGCCGTCGTGGGTCTCGATGATCCAGAGGCCGTAGCCGTGCTCGGCGTAGTTGCGCTGGTTCCAGCGGATCCACCCCAACGCCTCGTCCCGCGTCTTCGGAGCGGGGTAGTACTGCATGACCTCCGGGTCGCCGAGCATGGCGGCCATGCGATCGAGGTCGCCGTCGTCCATCTCGCGGAAGCCGAGACGCGCAGTCGGCCCGGGGATCACCTGCGAAGACTAGGCGGGCTCCGAGCGCGCTCGGAGCCCGCGCCCGCGGCGCGGCTCGGCTCAGACCGCCGGCGGACCTTCCGGGTCGCTGGTGTCGGTGTTGAACGCGGCGATGCCGTTGACCACCGCGACGATCCCGGCCCACAGCGAGGTCTCGGCGTCGCCGGCCCAGCCCTTGGCGACGAGGTACCCCACCGCCACCGAGCCGAGGCTGGAGACGATGTAGATCGTGAGGCGGATGCGGGCCTTCTGCTGGCGGGTCACACGTACCTCCGACGGGCGGCGCGACGGATCGCGAGGTGGATGACGAGATCCAGCAGCCGGCGGGGTCGTGCGACGCCTCGGCGGTGGCGCTCCAGCCGGTGAGCGCACGGCACCGGCGAGCCCTCGCGGTCGACTACACGTTGAAGCGGAACGTCGCCCGCATGGGTCGGGTTTCGACGGTCATCGTTGGTCGTGACTGACAAGTGTGTCCTGACCTGCGCAAACACGTCCGCCGCGTCGTTGGAGCCTGTTGGCTGCCCGCGGTCTGGATCGGACTTCTCGCGGACAGTTTGCGGACAGGTTGGAGGTCGCAACCACCCGACTCGAACGAGCACGGCCACTCGGCCCGAAAGCCCGCGTTCCTGAGCGCTTCCGGGAACACCAGAGGCCCTCGGCGACCGCTATCCACAGGTAGGTGCGTCGGCGCCGCGAACGTCGGTGCCGCCAGCGATACTGGTGGGCATGATTCCGAGCCGCACCTCCCTGGAGTTCGACTTCCCGGTAGCCGAGATCAATCAGGCTGCCGAGGCCGAGTCATGGCGCAAGGAAGTGCACCGCCCTGCGAGCCACACCCACAAGTGGTGGGCTCAGCGCCTCGGCACGGTCTTTCGAGGGCTGCTCATCGGTTCTCTTACGCCAGACAGCGCCAGCGCATCGTCAGCCTTCAGCAGCAAGTTCGATGCATCCGGCGCCGTCGTCTACGACCCGTTCGCAGGTTCAGGCACGACGCTCGTCGAAGCGCTGAAGATGGGCTGTAAGGCGATTGGGCAGGACATCAACCCCGTCGCAACACTGGTGCAGCGGCAGTCCGTCGCCGAGTGGGACGTTATTGCGCTTGATCAGGCATTTGCCACAGTGGAGGCGGCCGCAAGAGATGCCATCGACGAGCTACACGTCGCCGAGACCGGCGAGACGGTTCTGTACTACTTCTGGGTCGCCCAGGCTTCGTGTCCGGACTGTGCCGCCGACGAACCGCCGATCGACCTGTTCAGCACACGAGTCTTCGCCAAGCACGCCTACGCCAAGAAGTACCCTCGAGCTCAGGCGAGCTGTCCGAACTGTCACGCGGTAGTGGTCGTCGACGCAGTAGCCGACGAAACCCTCACCTGCGGCGACTGCGGGAAGACCGCTCCTCTCACTGGGACCGTCTCTGGGCCGTGGATGACCTGCCGCCAAGGCCATCGCACCAAGGTCACGGCCTCACTCGGCGGCCACCGGCCCTCACACCGAATGTATGCCAAGTTGGTCCTGGGATCCGATGGCACCAAACGCTACGAGCCCATCACAGACTTCGACCTCGACCTCTACGACCGAGCGTCCAAGTTGCTGGTCGAGCATCGGGACAAGCTCGTACTTCCTGTCGGGATGCTTGAGGACGGGTACAACACGCGCCAAGCCATGGGCTGGGGATTCACCCGCTGGGAAGACTTCTTCAACGACCGTCAGCTCTACTGCCTGGGCCTCCTTGGGGCTGCAATCCAGGCACTCCCGGAAACCCCAGAGCGCGAGGCGCTCGCAACTCTGTTCAGCGGCACGCTTGAGTTCAACAACCTCTTCTGCTCGTTTAAGGGCGAAGGGACAGGGGCCGTACGGCACATGTTTAGCCACCACATCCTGAAGCCGGAACGTGTTCCCCTCGAAGCGCATCCGTGGGGCACGCCCGCGAGTTCGGGCTCCTTTTCGACGCTCTACAAGAGCCGGATCATTCGCGCGCTCGACTACAAGATGCGCCCGCATGACATCGTCGGCAAAGAGCGGGTCTACGGCATTAGTCGGCCCCTGTCCGTCCCTGTCTTCACGGATGCGGCCAGCCTGTTCAGCCACGAAGGGGCCGCCGCAATGATCACGACGGGGTCCTCGGCGGCATCCGGGCTACCGAGCAAGAGCGTGGATCTGGTTCTAACCGACCCGCCGTTCTTCGACAACGTCCACTACTCCGAACTAGCCGACTTCTTCCATGCTTGGCTCACACAACTGCACCCATACGACACCTATCCCGCCATCGCAACCACGCGCGCCAAGGGCGAGGTTCAGCACACCGAGGCGGACGAGTTCGGCGATGCCATCGCAGCAGTGTGGCGAGAGTCGGCTCGAGTCTTGAAGGACGAGGGGCTCCTTGCCTTCACGTTCCACCAATCGAAGCCACAGGGATGGTCGGCTCTGGTGAAGGCGCTCAAATGCGCTGGCCTCGTCATCACCGCCATCCAGCCGGTGAAGGCCGAGATGAGTACGTCGAGCACCAAGTCGGGCGCATCCGACCCGTCCAACCTCGATTCTGTTGTGGTTTGCCGGCGACGATCGGACGTGGGGCCGCCGACCGTCGAGCGCGCCAGGGCGTTGCTCCAAGAATTGATCGATGAAGGCACCCAAGTTGGCTTCAGTGACGTGCAATCGGTCATTCGAGGCACCGTGATGTCACGCTTCACGTGGGAAGACGTCGACCTCGCGGAACTGACCATTGCCGCTATCGAGGCCGCGGACAACGTGTGCCTTGATCTTGGCGTGCTGTCTCGACGTTCCGGCGTGCGGCGTTCCGAGACAGCTCAGTCCTAACGCTCTCGAGCGAGCGAGATGCGGAATCTGCCCCGCTGGGTCGTTTCGGTTCTGCGGTTCCGGGAGGTACGAAATGGAGCCACGGCATCCGGCAGCGGGTGTCCTGGAGACTCACGCAGCCGGTAGCACCCGAAGGTTCGCTTGTCACCATCGGTGGTGGTCCTGACCATCGTGCGGCGAAGCTCAAGGTCCTGCTCGTCGTCCAGCCCACCTGTCGGGTGAATGAGAGTCGCAGCATCCTGGAGCCAGTCCCAGCCAAGCGGGTTGGCGAACACGAGCATCGGCCTCTGGCGGTCGAGGCCGTCGCCATAGGTGCCGAGTCCGATGGCCTTCTGACGAACGCCGGTGATCCGGTCGTAGAGCTCGACGTCCTCGTTGAGCGCCGATCCCGCGACTAGCGCCAGACTCCTGAGATAGAACTCGTTGCTCTCGACAAGGACCAGTTCCACGAAGAGATACGTCGCCGGCACTCGAAGCTCACGGCCCGCCTCCGTCTCGACCTTGATCGTCTGGCACGGCGGCGTGGAGTTGTAGTCCATCCCGGTTGCCCGCGCCGCGCGTCCGGCTCCGGTCGAGTTGAGCTTCTTCACCTCGATGCCGATGACGTGACGTGAGTCGGGCTCTCCGCCGCCCCGCAGGAGCAACGCGGTTTCCTCTTGTCGTGCGAGCACTACGTCCGGGCTGATGAGTGGTCCGGCGCTGCCGAACACTTTGACGCTTTCGGGGAGGCGAGCGCTCAGAACGGCGGCGACGTGCTCATCGAATGGGTCGTCCTGCGTCTGACGCTTGTCCCGCAGCTCGAAGCGAATCGGACTGCCGTCCTCCTCGAAGAACTCGGCGGCGAGGGCAGCGAAGGCGGCAGCGGCAAGGTCAGCGGGGCGCGCAGCGCTCCCGACGTCAATCGTCACCCCGTACTCCTATCAGGCAAGCGAGCCCGTGTCCGGAGAACGGGTCGCACTCCAGCATCCAGCGCTGGTGACCTTTGCAGTGCGACGCCTGCGGCTGGCCTGCCGACGTGCCTTACCGCCGAGCGCCAACCCGTCCCTGCTCGATTCAACGTTCGCCTAGCCAACGCTCCAACTTCAACGGCAATCATTGATGCTTCACGGCCTTCAGAATCTCGCGATCTTCATCCCTCATCCGACGTCGCCAGCCACTCCAATTCAGGCGGCACGCATGCTACGAAGGTCGTAGATGGGTCGCCCGAGATCGGGCGGCCCACGCGACATTTCTGGGGCGTCCGTTGGTTGTCGACGGACGCGTTGGAGCGGGCGATCTGGGTGATCGGCGTTGCATACAGGCGTGAAGTTCTACCGTGGCGCCGCGAAGGCTGCGCGGACCTACGTCGAGCGCGACTGCGCCCGTTACGACGACTACTACCTCGCCGAAGGTGACGGGGTCGCCCTGCGATTCGTCGCCGAAGCCAAGGACGGCGACGGGGAGCGGGAGGTCCACCTCGAGAAGAAGCAGGGCATGGACGGCGAGACCTACGAGGACTGGGTGGCCGGAATGGTCGTCGAGACCGGGCGGCCAAAGGGGCGGCTGCGGAAGGACGCGAACGGGCTGCGCTTCGTCGAGGTGACGATCAACGGCCCGAAGACCTGGTCACTGGCCGCCGCCCTGAATCGGGAAGTGTCGGCGGCGCTCGACTCCGCCCAGGAGCGAGCAGCGGGGCAGATCATCACCTACCTCGCTGAGCACGCCACCACACGTGTCGGACCACGTGGACGCCAGGTGCAGGTCCCGGTCGAGCAGATCGAGGCTGCCGTGATCCGGCACTACACGTCTCGGGCCGGCGATCCCCACAGGCATCTGCATCTCCAGATCAACGCTCGGGTGTTCGCGAAGGGCGCTTGGCGGGGCCTGCACTCGGTCGGCGTGCGGGACATGATCGAGGCGATCAACGGCATCGGGCACGCCGCAGTCGCGACCGACCCGCAGTTTCGCGCGGCGCTCGCCGACGCCGGGTACACGCTGGACCCCAAGATCAGCGAGATCAGGGAGTTGGCGCCGTTCGTCGGAGCATTCAGTGCGCGGACAGCGCAGATCCGCACCAACGTCGAGCGGTACGAGGCCGAGTGGCGGGCGGAGCATCCCGACGATGAGCCGGGACCGCGACGGCACCAAGCCTGGGATCGGCGGGCGTGGTCGGAGGCACGGCCGGACAAGGTTGTGCCGACGAGCGGGGCCGACATCGTCGAGCGGTGGAACGAGGAGCTGTGGGCACTCGGCTACGCGGATCCGGACGGGTCGGTCGCCGTCGTCTCACCACGGGTTGTCGATCTTCGTAGGGATGCCGCGGCGGAACTGGCTGTGTCGCGACTTGGAGCGAAGCGGTCGGCGTGGAACGCGGCTGACATCCGTGGTCAGGTCGAGGTGCTGATCGCCGAGACCGGGTTGATCACCACGGCGGCTGTCCGACTCGAGCTCGCCGAAGACCTGACCGCCCGAGCGCTCGACCGCTGCACTCCCCTGCTGCTGCGACCCGACGTGCCCGAGCACGTGCGATCGTTGACGTCGTCCCGCGTCCTTGCCGTAGAGACCGAGATCCTCGAACGGCTGCTCCACCGCTCGCACCCGCTCGAGCCGGCGCGGCCGCACCGGGCGACGCTGAGTCGCCTGGCGCCTGAGCAGGCCCGGGTGGTGGCCGCGCTGAGGGGCAGAGGCACGCTGATCGTCATCGAGGGCGCTGCCGGCACCGGCAAGACCACGAGCCTCGCCACCGCGCAGACACATCTTGCAATGCGCGGCCACCGCCTGATGGTGGTGACGCCGACGCTGAAGGCCGCCGAGGTCGCGGCCCGGGACACCGGCGCCGAGGGACGCTCCGCCGCATGGCTGATCCACCAGCACGGTTGGCGCTGGTACGCCGACGGCCACTGGGTCAGGGCGGCGAGCCATCCGGGTCCCGAGGCGCGGCTGCACCGCGGCGATGTCCTGCTGGTCGATGAGGCTGGGATGCTCGACCAGGACACCGCTCTCGCCCTGCTGACCATCGCCGACGAGGCTGGCGCCCGCATCGTCCTGATGGGTGACCGTCACCAACTTCCCGCCGTGGGCCGCGGGGGCGTCCTCGACCATGCGATCGCCTGGGCACATCCCAGCGCGGTGCTGACCCTGGACCGCGTGCACCGGTTCACCGATCCCGAGTACGCGAGGCTCAGTCTGCAGATGCGGGAAGGACGCGCGGCCGACGAGGTGTTCGACCAACTCGCAGAACGCGGGCAGATCCTTGTCCACGCCTCCGACGCCGCCCGGACAGCGGCACTCGCGACTATCGGCGCCGACGGCGCGCTGGTCGTCGCCGACACCCGCGAGCAGGTCGCGGAGCTCAACGCTGCCATCCGGAGCGAGCGGAGCAACGACTCCGCTGGGGTCATCACGGGACGCGGCGACGTGATCGGGCTCGGCGACCGCGTCGCCACCCGACGCAACGACGTCGCCCTCGGCGTCGCCAACCGGCAGACCTGGCTCGTATCAGGAGTCGGGGACGACGGCAGCGTGGTCGTCCATTCACCGGAGACTCGGCGGGACCGGCAACTGCCAGCTGCCTACGTCCGAGAGCACGTCGAGCTGGCCTACGCGACCACCATCCACGGCGCCCAAGGCGAGACCGTCGACCACGCCCACGTCGCCATTGGCGAGTCGACCGGCGCCGCAGCGGCGTACGTCGCGATGACCAGAGGTCGTCACACCAACATCGCGCACCTGGTAGCCGAGTCGGTCGAGGAAGCCCGCAAGCAGTGGATCGACGTGTTCAGCCGCGACCGTGCAGACCTGGGGCCCGCGCACGCGCGCGGCCAGGCGATCGACGCGATCGAGCGCTACGGGTCACAGCCCCGAAGGCGGCCAACGCAGCTACCGCCGCCCATGCCGACGCGTGTGGAGACCCGAGGGCCTGGCCTCGGGCTGTGAGCATCAAGCCCGCTTGCGCTTTCGTCCGGTGCTCGGCGGCCACGGCAGGCCGATGTCGCCGGCGATGCGCGCGCTGATGCCGCCGGGGTCGCGCGGCGGTCGGTCCTGAGAGGGGGTGGCGGCGTCGATCAGCGGTTGCCATGCCTCACGTACCACCTGGGGCAGGTCCAGCGTGGGCCACGCCTGGATCAGCAGTAGGCCGTCCACCGAGTCCTCGAGGATCTGAGGGGGCGCACGGACGAGGGCAAGCTCGTAGTAGGCGATGCGCTGAGCCGCGTCCGAGAGATCCCAGACATGGTCGTCGTCGGTCCCGAAGATGTACCTGAGGATCTGCACCTTGGCGAAGCAGTCCGGCAGCGGTACTGACCAGAGCCCGTCCGGAACGAAGAACCGTCCGATCTCCGCGTCTTCGTGTAGCTCGAAGAAGACCATGGGCTTCACGGCCAACCGTGCGTTGGCGGCATCAAGCAGCCGCTCGACCACGTCGAGTGTCGGCGACTTCCGGCGCAACTCGTACTCCGAGACGGACGACTGCTGCGTCCTGGCGATCGCGGCCAGACGACGCTGCGACATGCCTGCGGCGCGGCGGGCCATCTCGATCACCGTCTTCGATGCCATCCATCCAATATCGCTGATCATCGATTGGAGCGCCATGCACACCTCACTGGTGAGGCCGGAAACGCCGGCCCGAGACCCATGGGTCTCATCACACGAGGGGCACCACCATGACCGCTTCACCGATCAACTCCAACGAGAGCCGCCGCGCCGCCAAGGGCCCGGGCGACGAGATGCTCACCCTCCAGGAAACCTGCCGCTTCCTCCGCGTCCCCGAGGGGACACTCCGCTACTGGCGCCACCTGGGCTGCGGGCCGCGGAGCTTCAAGATCGGCCGCCACGTCCGCTACTGGCGCGCCGATCTCATCCTCTGGCTCACAGACCAGACCAACCGTCCCCAGGGCCGCCGCTGAACGCCGCTGCGTCGGATCCGAGAGAGACGATGGAACGATCCTGGAAGGAGCATCACCATGGCGGGGAACATCGCAAAGCGGCCCAACGGCAAGTGGCGGGCGAGATACCGCGACGAGACCGGGCGTGAGCATTCACGCCACTTCGCCCGCAAGATCGACGCACAGCAGTGGCTCGACCGGGTCACGGCAGCGGTCGTGACCGACAGCTACGTCGACCCCAGGGCCGGACGGATCACCTTCAAGCAGTTCTACGACGACTGGTCAGCGCGTCAGGTATGGGTGCCCGGCACCGTCCTGGCGATGAACCTGGCGACCGGGTCTGCCACGTTCGCCGAGCTGCCGTTGAAGACAATCCGGCGTTCCCACGTCGAGGCGTGGGTCAAGGCGATGGACGCGGCTGGCCTCGCGCCGGGGACCATCAAGACCCGGTTCAACAATGTGCGGGCCGTGTTCAAAGCCGCCCACCGTGATCGGCTGATCAGCACCGACCCGACGCACGGCGTGACGCTTCCTCGCGTCAGACGCGGCGAGCACGCGATGCGGATCCCGTCTCCGGAGGAGGTTGGTCGTCTACTGACCGCCGCCGATCCGTGGTTCCGCCCCTTCGTCGCGCTCTGCGCGTTCGCTGGGCTGCGACTCGGCGAGGCAGCGGCACTCAAGGTCGAGGACGTGAACTTCCTCGGCCGCCAGCTCACCGTCGCCAGGCAGGTCCAGCGCGCCACCGGCAGCCAGGTCGAAATAAGGAGGCCGAAGTACGGTTCGGAGCGAACGGTCTTCATCCCTGACGGCCTCGTTTCGCTGCTATCGGCACACGTCGCGGCGTACCCGCCTGGACCGCACGGCTGGCTGTTCACCGCGCCGACCGGCGACCCACCGCACCAGAACACCGTCGGCTACTGGTGGCGCAAGACGCTCCGCGATGCGGAGCTGACGGGGATCAAGCTCCGCGACCTACGGCACTACTTCGCAAGCGGTCTCATCGCCGAAGGCTGCGACGTCGTGACCGTCCAGCGTGCACTCGGCCACTCCAAGCCGACGACGACGCTGAACACATACGCCCACCTCTGGCCGACAGCCGAGGACCGCACAAGGAAGGCTGCGAAGTCGATCATGTCCACTGCTCTCGGCCAGCAAGTCGGTCGAGGACTGGGCCGCGAGGAGGCGGCGCAGTGAGCCAAGGCTGAGGGTGCCTTGACTCCACAGACTGCCGTGGACGTCTGCCCTGTGGAGGAACCGGACGGCACGGAGAACTCCAAGGGCTCACGCCAGGTGGGGCAACCGTGGCACCACAGGCGACGGGAGCACCCTTACGACGTGAGCAAGCACGATGACGGCATCGATCTTGCGTAAGGCCGATTCAGACCGATTGCGAAGTCCTCCCCCGGCCGATCCGTGGTCACGTCAATCGCGTGACCCTCGACCTGAATTGATTCGATGCGCCCGACTCGGCGATGCCCGTCCGAAGTCAGCCATCCGAGCCTCGTTCCTATACGAACCTTCGGAGCGCCGACGGCCCGGTGGCTCACGACTCGCCGGCCATTGAACGCCTCGAATGGCGCACCCAATTTTGGCAGTCGCTCATCCATCGGCCCGAGACCCCAGAGCGCCAGGCACACCGAGTCCGTGAGCGCGTCGCCAAGAATGTGAAGCGCCTCCACGTAGTGCTCCAAACGGGGTAGCGAGAGCAGATCGTCTGGAACCTCGCCGTGAGCGACTCCGTTCCGGCGCTCAGCTAGATCCTCTAGAAAGAAGCCAGCGTCCTCCCCCAGGTCGTGATCGCGACAGAACTGCTTCAACTCTCCGTCACCAATTGCGAGCGACGCGACTTCACCAACTCCGAGCGCGCCGAACATAGACGAGATTGTCGAGGCTCTGATGTTGGCCGTGTGCGCGCGGTAGCACTCTGCGTTCAGGGTCCAGTCGGGCGCCCCCGCCTCGCAGGAGGTCCACGTCTCCAGCAGGCCCTGCGTCGTGCTACTGCCTCTGTACCGCTTGTCGGCGAGCGCGCTCAGGGTCGCGAGTGTGACCTTGCTATGCCCGTCGCGCACAACTTGAGGGAGCGACGCATATGTAGCCCAGGATCGACCTATAGCCCGCGCAGTATGCTCCGCAAGGTCCTCAACGTACTTCTCCAAACTCCCATACACGTGCACAATCACCGACGCATACGCGAGTTGTCGTCTCTCGAGGGAGGTTAACGTTTCTTTCGGCGGCGGAGCCGGGGTTGTTTGGGCAGCCTGCTCGGCCAGCGTATGAATGTAACGCTCTCCTAAATCGAGGCGTCTTTGGTACGAAACCAAAGGCTCGAGACTCAACACCGTCGCTAGCCCTGAACGACGTCCAACTCGATCAAGGCGGCCTCATCGCTTAGACCGTCGTCCTCGAGGTACAGCTCGTCAGCCGCTTCTTTCGCAGCCGGTGCGCGTCCATCCGCGATCGCCTGCATCAGTTCCGCGAACAAGACATTGCGCGCTCGAATGTCAGCCGGGTTTGCCGTGCGACCCGAGAAACTCTCGGCGTTCGCCTGGTACATCTCGCGCAACAAACCAGGAGCGCTTTCCTTATTGGCGATAAGTTCCGAGGCACGCGACAATTTCTGCGCCGCAGCCCACATCATCGGGTCGTAGACCGTTAGGGTCGGCCGACGAGGATAAATCCACCGCCCATTCGACAACTTTGGCAACAGAAATGCTCGATTGCCGAACAATTGATGGACGACCTCAAGTGCAGATTCAAACACGCCGCCAAGTTCGGCAAGTTCATCGGACGGGAGGAGATTGGCGAGCCGCAGGTACTCGTCTAGATAGTCCGTTAACGCGCGGCCTTGTTGATGCTCCAACTGTTGACGGTACGCAAAGAACCGAAGCACCAACTCGGCGTCGCCCATGGTTCTGTAGAGCTTGTTAGAGATCACCGCGTCCTCGGGCGCCGGCGAGCCCGTCTTAAGTTCCACGACCGTCGGCTCGGGAATGTTCCACAGTTCACACAAGTGTGCGTTGCGACTAAGCTTTAGGCACAGCGAATTCATCGGTCCGGGGTAGATTGCATTTCTCGACTCTTGATGAGTCAGCTTCTCGCCACCACTGTTGATCCGCTCGAAAACTAGCTGCTTTAGCCTTCGTGCCTCAATTTCATCCTTGGCCGTCTCGTGAAGAAGAATAATACTGCTGAGATATCGGCGATCGACGCCGCGGCGAATGTCCTCCGGAAGCGTTGAATACGTTCGCCCGTTCAGTTCGGACCATTCCGATAGGCCGACCAACTCGAAATCATCAGCATAGAAATCGCGAATCGCAGTCAGTCGCTGGAGGCCATCCATTACCTCGTAGTACGAGTACTTGGCCTCGTAAAGAAAGATTGGCGGGATTGGAACATTTATGATGAATGACTCAATGAGTCGCGACTTTCGTTGATTGTCCCAGCGGTGTCGCCGCTGGAAGTCGGGGTTCAACTCATATGAATCACCCTCGACCATGTCACGGATAGACGTAAGCGGATAACGGGCCTGCTCCGTTACAATTCGAACCTCGCCGCTGACATAGCGTTCGTTGATTGCCTCATCGCTGGAAGCAGGCTCGCGGCCGACCTCAGCCTCGGCAAACATGCGTTGTTCGTTCGGCAAGAGTTGCGCCATGCCGCGAGTCTTGCACAGGGCAAGAGTCCCTGCCGCAACCTACTGCGAAGCAACTCTCTGACCGTGAGCCCGAAAACGCGAACCGAGTGCGCCAGGACCCTGTCCAGGGGCGCCCTGATACGCAGTCCCTACAACGTTCTTGCGGACTCGGTGCGGACTGGGGCCACGGGCGGACCACTGACCTGCGCAAACGCGCCGGTTCACACGTTGAAGCGGAACTCCACCACGTCGCCGTCGGCCATGACGTAGTCCTTGCCCTCCATGCGCACCTTGCCGGCCTCCTTGGCCTTCGCCATCGAGCCCGCGGCGACGAGGTCGTCGAACGACACGATCTCGGCCTTGATGAAGCCCTTCTGGAAGTCGGTGTGGATGACACCGGCCGCCTCGGGCGCGGTGGCGCCCTTGGGGATCGTCCAGGCGCGGGTCTCCTTGGGACCGGCGGTGAGGTAGGTCTGCAGCCCGAGGGTGTCGAACCCGACGCGGGCGAGCACCTCGAGGCCGGGCTCGGTGACGCCGGCCTCGGCGAGGAACTCGGCGGCCTCCTCCTCGTCGAGCTCGATGAGCTCCGACTCGAACTTGGCGTCGAGGAAGATGGCCTCGGCCGGGGCGACGATGTCGCGCATCTTGGTCTTGAGGTCCTCGTCGGCGAGCTCGTCCGCGTCGCAGTTGAAGACGTAGAGGAACGGCTTGGCCGTCAGCAGGGACAGCTCCCGGAGGAGGCTGCGGTCGATGTCGGTCGCGATGATCGGCGTACCCGACTCGAGCGCCTCCTTCGCGGCCTTCGCGGCCTCGAGGTTCGCGACGAGGTCCTTGACCTTCCGCGACTCCTTCTCGAGCCGCACGACGGCGCGCTCGACCGTCTCGAGGTCGGCGAGGATCAGCTCGGTCTGGATGGTGGAGATGTCGTTGGCGGGGTTGACCTCGCCGTCGACGTGGGTGACGTCCTCGTCGCGGAACACGCGGGTGACCTGGCAGATCGCCGAGGACTCGCGGATGTGGGCGAGGAACTTGTTGCCCAGGCCCTCGCCCTCGCTCGCGCCGCGGACGATGCCGGCGATGTCGACGAACTCCACGGTCGCCGGCAGGATCTTCTGGCTGCCGAAGATCTCGGCGAGGGTGCCGAGCCGCTCGTCGGGGACGCCCACGACGCCGACGTTGGGCTCGATGGTGGCGAACGGGTAGTTCGCCGCGAGCACGTCGTTCTTGGTCAGCGCGTTGAAGAGCGTCGACTTGCCTGCGTTGGGGAGTCCGACGATGCCGATGGTGAGAGCCACGGGGAAGCACTCTACGGCGCGGCGGGGGCTGCCCCATCATTGCTCCGTCACAGGCGAGCGCCCCGCCCTCCCGCCTCCCGGCATGGGAGGCTCGGAGCATGACGTCAGGGGAGTCCGTCCAGCCCGTGCCGGTCGCGCTGCGCGAGCCGGCCCACCAGGTCTCGCCGCGGGCGGTGACCTACTGGCGCGTGGGCGCCGGCATCACGGCAGCCGTCGTGACGGTTCCGCTCGTGGTGGTGGCGCTGGTGTGGTCGGACCGCCCCTGGTGGTACCTCGCCCCCGCCGGCCTCGTCGTGGTCCTCCTCCTGGGGTGGACGGCGATCATGCCGTCGTTCCGCTACCGCGTGCACCGCTGGGAGGTCACCGACGACGCCATCCACACCCGCAGCGGGTGGTTGACCATCGACGAGCGCATCGCGCCCCTCTCCCGCGTGCAGACCGTCGACTCCTCGCAGGGCCCCCTGCAGCGCGCCTTCCGCCTGCGCTCCCTCACCGTGACGACCGCGTCCGCCGCCGGACCGATCACCGTCGAGTGCCTCGACGTCGGTACGGCGCAGCACCTCGTCGCCGACCTCACCGCCATCACCGGCGCCAGTCAGGACGACGCGACGTGAGCGACCCCTCCGCGGTCGAGGAGTGGCAGCGGCTGGACCGTCGCCTGCTCGTCATCAGCCCGCTGCAGGTGCTCCGCGGCTTCGCCGTCCCCATCGTCTTCAGCCTCATCGGCATCGGCACGCAGGCGGGCGTCTGGACGCTCCTCCTCATCCCCGTCTCGCTCGTCGCGGCCGCCGTCTTCGGTGCCCTCCCCTGGCTGACGACGTCCTACCGCCGCACCCCCGCCCAGCTCGAGCTCCGCACCGGCTGGCTCCACCGCAAGCGGCTGACCGCGCCGCTCGACCGCGTCCGCAGCGTCGACCTGACCGCCTCGCTCCTCCACCGCGTGCTCGGCGTGACGAAGGTCGAGATCGGGACGGGCGTCGACGACGAGCGGATCACCCTCGAGGCCGTCGACGTCGCCGAGGCCCAGCGCCTGCAGCGGGAGCTGCTCGACCGCGCAGGGCCGGGGACGACGGGGGCGCGACCGGGTACGGCGGGGGTCGGGCCCGACGTCGTACCCGGGGGGCCCGAGGCGCCGGGTCCGGCCCCGGCGGGCGACGAGGAGCAGCTGGCGGCGCTGTCGTGGTCGTGGCTGCGGTTCGCGCCGCTCAACGTCGCGCAGATGGCGATCGTGCTCGGTGCGTGCGCCGGTGCGTCGCAGTTCGTCGACGACCTGCCGTTCGCGGACGTCGACCACGCGCAGTCGGCCTACGCGTGGCTCACGAGCCAGGTGCTCGTCCTCGTGGTGCTGGTCGCCCTCGGCATCGCGGCCGTGCTGTGGCTCGTGATCGCGCTGGTGGGCTACGTGCTGACGTGGTCGGGCTTCCATCTGGTGCGGCTCCGCCCCGCGGGACGACCCGAGGAGACCTCGATCCAGCTGCGGGCCGGACTCCTCACCACCCGCTCCACCACCGTCGAGGAGCGGCGGGTCCGCGGCGTACGGCTCACCGAGCAGGCCCTCATGCGGGTCGCCGGCGGCGGCGAGCTGGCCACGTTGGCGACCGGCGTCGAGGAGGGCACCACCACCGTCGTACCGCCCTGTCCGTCCCCCGTCGCCGTGAGCGTCGGCCACGAGGTGCTCGGCGCCCGGGAGACCGCGCCGTTGCAGGTCGCGCTCGCGCCGCACGGGGGCGCCGCACGGCGACGTGCCCACGTGCGGTGGCAGCGGCTGCCGGTGCTGCTGACGCTGGTCGCCGTCGGCCTGACGCTCGGGTTCGACGGGCCGTGGTGGCCGCCGGCGCTCGTGGTGGTGCTCCTGGGCGGGTTCGGGGCCGTGGGCGCCGAGCAGTCGTACCGCCACCTCGGCCACGCGCTGACCCACCGTCCCGACGGGACGCCGTGGCACGTGGTGATGGGGTCGGGCGGCTACGACCGCGTGCGCACCGTGCTCGAGACCGAGGGCGTCATCGGGTGGGTCGTGCGGCAGTCGTTCTTCCAGCGACGCCTCGGCCTCGCGACCCTCGTCGCGACGACGGCCGCGGGGCCCGAGTCGGTCGAGCTCCGCGACGTACCGCTCCCCGAGGCCCTGCGCCTCGCCCACGCGGCGACGCCCGGGCTGCTGACGCCGTTCCGGGCGCACTGAGGGAGCGCTATAGCCTCGGGCGGGTGCGCATCGCGACCTGGAACGTCAACTCCCTCCGCTCCCGCATCGACCGCGTCGAGGCGTTCCTCGAGCGCCACGACGTCGACGTCCTCGCCCTCCAGGAGACGAAGGCGAAGGTCGAGCAGCTGCCGCTGATGGGGCTGCAGGCGCGGGGGTACGACGTCGCTGCCGCCGGCATCAGCCAGTGGAACGGCGTCGCGATCATCAGCCGTGTCGGCATCGAGGACGTGGCGGTCGGCTTCGACGCCATGCCGGAGTTCGGCGAGCCGCCCGTCGCCGAGGCGCGCGCGATCGGCGCCGTCTGCGGCGGGGTGCGCGTGTGGTCGCTCTACGTGCCCAACGGGCGCAAGATCGGCGACCCGCACTACGTCTACAAGCTCGACTGGCTCGCCCGGCTCCGCGCCGCCGCGACCGCGTGGGTCGACGAGCCCACCGCCCTCGTCGGCGACTGGAACATCGCCCCGCTCGACACCGACGTCTTCGACATCAAGCAGTTCGCCACCTCGACGCACGTCACCCCGCCCGAGCGGGCGGCGTTCGAGGGGTTCGTGGAGGACGGGTACGTCGACGTGGTGCGCCCGCACGTGCCGGAGCCCGAGGCGGGCTACACGTACTGGGACTACTACCGGCAGCGCTACGAGCGGAACCGCGGCATGCGGATCGACCACGTGCTCGCGAGCCCGCCGTTGGCCGCGCGCGTGACCGGCGCGTTCATCGACCGCGAGGAGCGCGGCGGCGCCGACGGCCACGGCAAGGGCGCGTCCGACCACGCGCCGGTGGTGGTGGAGGTCGCGTAGGCGCCACCGCCTCGGCGGAGGATCCGACGCATCGGGTGGGTCGGATCGTCCGAGGACCTGCGCTCGCGGGCCGCGGCTACGGTGGACGACCACCAGACGTTCGCACGACGCAGCGAGGGAGACCCTGTGGTCCGTCAACGGAAGCCCGTCACGCCTCCCCCTGTCCCGGCACTCCTCTTCGGGGTCATCGGCAGCTCCGTGTTCGTCTACATGGGCATCGCCATCGTGGCCGCCCAGTCGGGCTGGCCCCGCGTGGCCGGGGTCTTCGTCGTCGTGTTCTTCGGACTGTGCGTGGCTTCCGGCCTCTACTGGCTGTCGATGAGACTGCGCGGCCGCGTGTAGTCCGGGAGATCCTGGTCCAGCGGGTGGGTCGGAGCTTCCGTTGGGTCACTCCCGACGGATGAACCCCAGCTTGCCCGTGCCCAGGCGCTCGACGAGGTAGAGCGGATCGTGCACCTGCCGGTGGTGCTGGTCGCAGAGCAGGCAGCCGTCGTCCACGTTGGTGTGACCGCCGGCCGACCACTGCGTGAGGTGGTGGGCTTGTGTCTGGTGCGGCGGCCGGTCGCAGCCCTCGGCGACGCAGCCGCCATCCCTGATCGCCATCGCGGTGCGCATCGCCCTGGTGTGGAAGCGAGCCGTGCGACCCAGGTCGAGGACCTCGGACGTCGAGCCGAGGACCGCCGGGATCAGGCCGGCCTCGCACGCCAGCCGTCGCGCCCCGGACGCGCTGATGGTGGCGCCCGTGTCGAGCGACGCCGTCGCCAACCCACCAAGCAGCGACTCCAGCGTCATCGTCACCACCACGGTGGCTCCGGTGCCGCCGGCGCTCGGGAGGTCCTTCTGATCGAGCATCTCGAGCAGCTGCTGGAACGCCCGTCCGTACCGCGCCGGTGTCGGACGCTCCCTGCGGAACCGCTGGTCGGGATCGTCCGAGCTGTTGAGGTGCTGCGGCGCCGCGTAGGCGTCGAGCGCCTTGCGCAGCATCGCCCCGTGGAGCTCGGGCAACGTGAACCGTCCGTGCACACGACCACGGCCGTCCGAGACCATCGTCAGACGCGATGCAGTGCGAGCCTCCCGCTCCTCCTTCTCCAGCACGTTGGCCTCGTGCGCCTCGCCCACCTCGGGCGCGACGACGGTGAGGATCTTCTTCCCGATCGCTCGCAGGGCGCGGGCGTCGTGATCGGCCGCGAACCCGACCAGCGTCTCCTCCGCCTCGAGCCGCAGCTCGACCGGCAGGTCCCCGGGCAGCTCGTCGAGCGCCGACACGATGACGTCGGCCTGCTCGACGTTCACCGCCCCCGCCTCACATGCTGGCGCCAGGTGCGTCGCACACCGGTCGCGCACGGCGTCGCCGATCCGCGCGAACCGATGCGCATCACGCCGGGTCAGCGCCGTCGCGTTCGCCCACCACACCGCCGCCGTCGAGGCACCGTTCTGCCGGTGGACCTCCAGCTCCTCGGCCCGTGCCAGCAACACCGCCGCCAACGCCGAGGCCCGCGCCGCCAGCCGCTGCACCGCCACCAGACCGGCACTGGCGTCCGCGGCGCTCATCCAGTCCAGGCCGCCAAACGTCAGTGCCCCTGAGGCCCCGCCGATCGCCGCCACCACGGGATGCTCGACGTCGCCACCGGCATCCGTCGGGACACCGGGCACGCCCCACCCCGCGGGCTGCACGGCGGCCGGGGGCGGCACCTCGTCGTACCGGCCCGGAGGGACGAAGACGGTGGAGTAGGAGTTGTCCGCCTCCGCCGGCCACTCTCCCGTCGCGAACGCGTGCTCCAACCAGTCCGGCACCGGCGGCTCCCCGCCGCCGGCGTCACCGAAAGAGCCGACCCCCGTCATGCGACTACTCAACCGGAGCCCACCGACAGTTCTGGCGGCCCGTCCACAGGGTCAGCCGAACGTGTCCCCGCAGGTCTCGTCGGCGTAGTCCTCGAACGCCTGGGCCTCCGGGGAGTCGCCCCCGTCGTCGGTGTCGAACTCGTCGAGCTCCTCGATCTCCGCCGTGGTCATGCCGTCCACCCGCTCGAGCGCCTCGACGAGCTGCTCGAACCCGGCCCGGGCGTCCGCCGGGATGTCCTCCGGCGTCCCCGTCTCCGTGAGCACCTCGACGGCGCGGCCGGTCTCCCACGGCGCGTCCGACTCCTGGAGGGCGAAGACGAAGAGGACGCCGTACATCTCCTCCACCGCGTCGCAGAACTCCTCCGTCGTCGCGTCGTCCGGCGCGTCGGAGGCGTCGTCGCCACCCAGCGTCAGGGCGAGCGTCACCACGAGCGCGACGACGAGCACCACCACGACGCCGATCACCGGACCGACGACCTTCCAGGCGATGCCCCCACCCGGACCGGCCGGACCGGCGGGACCAGCGACCGGCGCCGGCCGCACGTGGCCCGTCCAGGACGCCCCGTCCCACCAGCGCTCCTGGCCGGGCTCCGCGGCGTACCACCCCGCCGGTGTCGCCCCGCGCTCCCCGCCCTGCTGATGTGGGCCCTGCACCTCGTTCATCCCGTTCCCCCGTTCGGTCGTGAGGGACCACGCTCCCACGACGCACCGACATCGAGCGCGCCGTACGACCCAACTCGACGCCCACGCCGCGCCGAACAACCCAACTCGGCGCCCACGCCGCGCCGAACAACCCAGCTCGACGCGCAATCCCGTCGAAACACAGGTTTCCTACGCTCCGCGGCATGGCATCCCGGTTCCGCTTCCCCGACGCGCCCCTCGACGCGGGGGTGGGGCCGGTGCGGGCGGCGACGTACCTCCCCTCCACGCCCGACCACCTCCTCTGGGGACGGCTCCCGTGCCGCACCGACGCCCCCGTCCTCCGTGTCGACCCCGGCACCGAGGTCACCGTCGACACGCTCAGCCACGAGGGCGTGCTCGCGGACCAGGGGCGGGACCCGCGGGCGTTCTTCGCGTCGTACGGGGTCGACGGCGAGCAGGTGCTCGCCGACGCGGTCGCCCTCGCGGCGAGCGACCGCGCGCACACGCCGGGCCCGGACGGACCCCACGTCGTCACCGGTCCGATCGCGGTCACCGGCGCCGAACCGGGCGACCTCCTCGCCGTCACCATCGTCGAGACGCTCCCCCGCGTGCCCTACGGCGTCGTCTCCAACCGGCACGCCCGCGGCGCGCTGCCCGGCGAGTACCCCCTCGGCGGCCTGCCCGTCGTCTCCGCCTTCGCGGCGCTCGCCGAGCACCCGGACCCCGCGACGGGACGGATCGCGTCGTACGGGGAGATCCCGCTGACGCGGGCCGGGTACGACGCGCCCGGGGCCCCACGGGCACGGTTCCCGCTCGCGCCGTTCCTCGGCATCATCGGGGTCGCCGTGGACGACGACGTGCGGCCCCACTCGGTACCGCCGGGGGCCCACGGCGGCAACCTCGACATCAACCTGCTGACGGAGGGCGCGACGCTCTACCTCCCGGTGCAGGTCGCCGACGCCCTGGTCCACGTCGGCGACCCCCACTTCGCGCAGGGCGACGGCGAGGTGGCGCTCACCGCGATGGAGGCCAGCCTGCGCGCGACGGTGCGGCTCGACGTGGTGCCCCGCGAGGAGGCCGTCGCACGGTTCGGCGAGCTCGCCAGCCCGCTCGCCGAGACCCGCGAGCACCTCGTGCCGACCGGCCTCGACGAGGACCTCGACGTGGCCGTGCAGAACTGCGTGCGGGCAGCGATCGGCCTGCTCGGCGCGCGCTACGGGATGGAGCCGGCCCAGGCCTACGCCTACCTGTCGGCGGCCACCGACTTCGACATCTCCCAGGTCGTCGACGTCGTCAAGGGGGTCCACGCCCGGATCCGCACCGCCGACTTCGCGCACCTCGGCGAAGGTGCCGCACGGAACCGGCCCGGCACGCCATGATGCGCGCATGACCGACGGCACGCCCGACCCGCTGCCCGACGGCCTGATGGACGCCTTCTGGGACTACGAGGCCGCCCTGATGTCCGACGACCTCGCGGCGCTCGACCGGCTCTTCGCACCCGGCCCGGCGACGCTCCGCACGGACGCGGCGGGCACCCTCGTGGGCCACGACCAGATCAGCGCCTTCCGGGGCGGACGGGGTGGCGCCCCGCGCCGTACGGTCGTCGACATCCAGGTGCAGGTCGTCGACGCCGCCAACGCGCTCGTCGTGGCCACCACCGAGCTCGTCCGCGGCGGCCGCGGCGCGCAGACCCAGCTCTGGCAGCGGCGGCCCGACGGCTGGGTCGTCACCGCGGCGCACGTGTCGGTCTCCCCGCCCGCGATCGACACCCGCGTGTGGCGCGTCGTCGGCGACCCGCTGCTGACGGGCGCCGAGGACGGGCCACTCGCGCGCGAGACGGTCGCGGTCAAGGACCTCTTCGCGGTCGCGGGCCAGAAGGTCGGGGCCGGCAGCCCGGCCTACCTCGCCGCCGCCCCCGTCGAGACCCGCTCCGCCCGCGCCGTGCAGAGGCTCCTCGACGCCGGCGCGGACGTCACCGGCATCGCCCGCACCGACGAGTTCGCGTGGAGCCTGTTCGGCGACAACGACCACTACGGGACGCCGCCCAACGTCCACGCGCCCCGCCGGCTGCCCGGCGGCTCGACGTCGGGCTCGGCGACGGCGACGAGCCTGGGCCACACCAGCATCGGGCTCGGGACCGACACGGGCGGGTCCATCCGCGTGCCGTCGGCGTGGCAGGGGCTGTGGGGCATCCGCACCTCCCGCAACGCCGTGGCCCGCGACGGCCTCCTCGCCCTGGCCCCGACGTTCGACACCGTCGGCTGGGTGACCCGCGACGCCGACCTCCTGGCCCGGGTCGGCGACGTGCTCCTGCCGCCGGCGCCGCCCCCCGCCACCAGCGACGTCGTGCTCGCCACCGACCTCCTCGCCCTGGCGGCCCCGGACGTGCGGGCCGCCATCGAGGAGTTCGTGCGCGGCTGGGGCAACGTCGTGCGCGCACCCTTCGACGCCCACGACCTCGACGCGTGGCGCACCACGTTCACCCTCGTGCAGTCGGCGGAGGCCTGGAAGCAGCACGCCACCTGGGTGGCGTCGCGGCTCCACACCCTGACGCCCGCGGTCCGCGGCCGCTTCGAGGCCGCCGCCCGGCTCGACCCGGCCGCGGTCACCGCGGCCGCGGAGAGCCTCACCCGCGTGCGGCTGGAGATCCGCCACCGGGTCGCCGACCGCATCGTCCTGCTGCCGACGACCCCCACCGTCGCGCCCCTGCCGGGCGGCGCCGACCAGTCGCTGCGGGAGACCATGCTCGGCCTCACGTCGATCGCGGGGATCGGTGGGCTGCCCGCCCTCAACGTGCCGTTGCGCACCGCCGACGGGCTGCCCTGCGGTGTGTGCCTCGTCGCCGCCCCCGGCCGCGACCGCGACCTGCTGGCGCTCGCCCGCACGATCCCCCGACCCGGCTGACGGTCGAAACGGTCGTTACAGCGGCGAAACGCAGCGACCGGTCCGTGAAACACGGGCTCCCTACTGTCGCGCCTGGCGCACCCCACCCGAAGAGGCCGTGGGGCGCCGACAGGAGGACGACACAGGTGCGGATCGACGAGCTCAACGCGCTCGACGCGGCGACGGCGCGCGCGACGCTGGCCCCGGCGGCCGACGTCGGGTGGTGGCTGGACGCACTGGTGGCCGGGCGGCCCTACCCGGACGCGCAGGCCCTGCTCGCGCTGGCCGCGACGGAGGCCGCACGCTGGACCGACGCCGACGTCGAGGGCGCCCTCGCCCACCACCCGCGGATCGGGGAGCGGCCGACGGGCGACGGCCCCGAAGCCGCGCTGAGCCGCCGGGAGCAGGGGGCCATCCGGAGCGGCACCGACGGCACCGACGCCTCTGACGCCTCCGACCCCGCGGACCTCGAGCGGGCGATCGCGGCCGGGAACGCGGCGTACGAGGACCGCTTCGGCCGCGTCTTCCTCATCCGCGCGGCGGGCCGCAGCCGGCCCGAGATACTCGCCGAGCTCGACCGGCGCCTGACGAACGACCCCGACGCCGAACGCGCCGAGGTGCACGACCAGCTGACGCAGATCGCGCTGCTGCGCCTGGAGGGCCTGCTCGAGGGGAGCACCACGTGACCACCTGTTCGACCCACGTCCTCGACGCCGCCCGCGGCGTACCGGCCGCCGGCCTGGAGGTCACGCTCTCCACCCCCGCGGGCACGACGCTGGCCACCGCCACCACCGACGACGACGGCCGCATCCGGTGGGACGCCCCGCTCGTCGCGGCCGGCGGCACGGCGCAGCTGGACCCCGCGACGTACGTCGTGTCGTTCGCGACGGGTGACTGGTACGCCGCCGCCGGGCGCGACACCTTCTTCCCCCACGTGGACCTCACGGTCGCGCTCCACGGCACCCACGTGCACGTGGCGCTGCTGCTCAGCCCGTACGCGTACACCACTTACCAGGGGAGCTGACATGGCCGACGGCGACATCGTGCTCGGGGCGAACCAGTACGGGAAGGCCGAGTGCCGCCTCGTGCGCATCGACCGCGACACCCCGGTGCACCGCATCACGGACCTCACCGTCACCGCCCAGCTGCGGGGCGACTTCACCGCCTGCCACACCGACGGCGACAACAGCCGGGTGGTGGCCACCGACACCCAGAAGAACACCGTCTACGCGTTCGCCCGGGAGCACGGGATCGCCACCCCGGAGACCTTCCTCATGACGCTCGGCAGCCACTTCGTCGAGGGCTTCGCGTGGGTCACCGGCGGGCGCTGGGAGGCCCAGGCCCACGCCTGGGACCGCATCGTCACGGGCGACGGCGAGCACGACCACTCCTTCGTGCGTCGCGGCGACGAGGTGCGCACGACCGTCGTGCAGAAGGACGGCGACGCGACCTGGGTCGTCTCCGGGCTCAGCGGCTGCACCGTGCTGAAGTCGACGGGCTCGGAGTTCTCCGGCTTCCCCCGCGACCGCTACACGACCCTCGCCGAGACCGACGACCGCATCATGGCGACGTCGGTGACGGCGTGGTGGCGCTACGCGCCCGAGACGCAGGCGGAGCTCGAGGAGCTCGACTTCGACCGCCTGTACGACGCGGTGCGCGCCGCCCTGCTGTCCACCTTCGCCGAGGTGCACTCGCTGGCGCTCCAGCAGACCCTGTTCGCGATGGGACGGCGCGTGCTCGAGGAGCACCCGGCGATCGCCGAGATCCGGCTGTCGTGCCCCAACAAGCACCACTTCCTCGTCGACCTCGCCCCCTTCGGGCTCGACAACCCCGGGGAGGTCTTCTTCGCCGCGGACCGGCCGTACGGGCTCATCCAGGCCACGATCACCCGCGAGGGGCAGCCCGAGGTCCCGCAGGCGTGGGCCACCGTGCCCGCGTTCGCCTGAGGCGGCCGCGGTGCGCGTCGACGCCGTGCGCGGCCGTCGGGTCCTCGTGGGCGACTCGTTCCGGGCCGCCACCGTCGTGGTTCGCGACGGCCGGGTGGCGGAGGTCGCGGACCACGACCACGAGGTGGCCGGGGTGGTCCTCGAGGCTCCGGACGCGGCGTACGTCGTCCCCGGGGTCGTCGACACCCACGTCCACGTCAACGAGCCGGGGCGCACCGAGTGGGAGGGGTTCTCCTCGGCGACGCGGGCCGCGGCGCTCGGCGGGGTGACCACCCTCGTCGACATGCCGCTCAACGCGATCCCGCCGACCACGACCGTCGAGCACCTGCGCCTCAAGCAGGCCGCGGCCCACGGGCAGCTCATGGTCGACGTCGGGTTCTGGGGCGGCGCCGTCCCGGGCAACCTCGCCGACCTCGCGCCGCTATGGGAGGCCGGCGTGCTCGGGTTCAAGTGCTTCCTGTCGCCGAGCGGGGTGGACGAGTTCCCGCCGCTCGACGGCGCGGAGTTCCGCGCGGCGCTGCGCGAGGTGGCGCGCTTCGACGGGCTCATGATCGTGCACGCCGAGGATCCCGCCGTGCTGGCGGCCGCGCCCCAGCGACCGGGCGGGTCCTACCCCGACTTCGTCCGCTCCCGACCCCACGAGGCGGAGACCGCCGCCATCCGGCAGGTGCTCGACGGCGCGCGCGAGACCGGGGCGCGGGTGCACGTGCTGCACCTCTCCAGCGCCCACGCGATCGGGATGATCGCCGACGCGCGCGCCGAGGGCCTGCCGGTGACGGTGGAGACGTGTCCCCACTACCTGGTGTTCGCGGCCGAGGACATCCCGCACGCGGCGCCGCAGTTCAAGTGCTGCCCGCCCATCCGCGACGCCGGCAACCGCGACGAGCTGTGGACCGCGCTCCAGGCGGGGATCATCGACTGCGTCGTGTCCGACCACTCCCCCGCGACCGCCGAGGAGAAGGGCCGCGGCGACGGCGACCTCCAGCAGGCGTGGGGCGGGATCGCGGGGCTGCAGGTCGGGTTTGCCGCGATGGCCACCGAGGCGCGGCGCCGCGGGATCGCGCTGGAGATCGTCGTGCGGTGGATGGCCCGCGCCACCGCCGACCTCGTGGGGTTCACGCGCAAGGGGCGGATCGCGGTGGGCGCGGACGCGGACCTGGCGATCTACGACCCGAGCGTCGACCTCCGGGTCGACGCGGCGGAGCTGGCGCACCGCAACCCCATCTCGGCGTACGACGGGCTGCGGCTCGACGGGGCCGTGACCCACACGCTCGTGCGCGGCGACCTGGTGGACGCCGCGCGCCCCGACCACACGTGGGGGCGTCAGCTCGGGCGGGAGTGACCCGGCTCGGTCGCCTCGTGCTGCCAGGCGGTGCGTTGCTCGTCGAAGGCCGGCAGCCCGGCGCGCTGCCGCACCCAGCCCCAGGCCAGCGGGCCGAGGAGCAGCAGGGCGGCACCGATCATGCCGACCGCCTCGGGCGGCACCCCGAGGAGCTTGAGGCCGGTCAGCGACAGCACGATGACGATGCCGCGGCGGATCACCGACTGCGACACCCAGGCCGCCATGCGCGCGCCGAGGAAGGTGCCTGGCGTGCCGCCGAGGACGAGCGGGAGCAGGATCTCCCAGTCGACGCCCGCGACGACGACGTGGCCGATCGCGGCGGCCATCACGAGCGGCACGGCCTGCACGAGGTCGGTGCCGACGAGCCGCACGGCCGTCAACGTCGGGTAGAGCAGCAGCAGGGCGACCATGATGACCGAGCCAGAGCCGACCGAGGTGATGCCCACGAGCAGGCCGCCGAACGCCCCCACCAGCACGGTGGGCAGCGGCCGCAGGCGGACCGTCTCGTCGGGCGCCTCGTTGCCGTCGCGCACCAGGCGGAGCTGGAGGAACACCCGCAGCGTGTAGGTCGCCGCCGTGAGCAGGAGCGCCGCACCGATGGCGGTGGCCACGAGCTCCTCCGCGTCGGCCCCTCCGATGCGGTGCACGATGAACCCGCCGGCCAACGCGAACGGCACCGAGCTCAGCACCAGCAGTCCGGCGAGCCGCATGTTGGGGGCGCCGTGCCGCCAGTGCACCGCGGCGCCGACCGACTTGTTGACCGCCGCAGCGACGAGGTCGTTGGCGACCGCCGCCGTCGGCGGGATGCCCAGGAAGATGAGCGCCGGGGTCATGAGGGCGCCGCCGCCCATGCCCGTCAGCCCGACCACGATCCCCACGCCGAAGCTGACGACCAGGACGGCGAGGGCGGAGAGCGTGAGGAGGTCGGCCACGAGCGGGAACTCTACGGACCCGATCGACCTACCGGACTCGATCGGCTCGACGTGGACACCGTCGTCCGGACCCCGTCAGACCGCCGCGTCGAGCCCCGCGAGCACCTGCTGCTTCGTGGGCGCGCCCGCCGCGCGCGTGACCTCGCGGCCCGCGGCGTCGAGCACCAGCGTCGTCGGGGTGCGGAGGATCCCCAGGGTGCGCGTCAGCTCCAGGTGGTGCTCCGCGTCGACCTCGACGTGCGCCACGCCCGGCACGACCTCGGCCACCTCGCCCAGCACCCGGCGCGTGGCCCGGCACGGTGCGCAGAACGCGGACGAGAACTGCAGCAGCGTCGCGCGCTCCCCCGGCGTCTCGACGAGGCCCGCGGCGACGACGGCGTCCCAGGCGGTGGGCCCGGTCGGCTCGGTTGCCTCGGTGGGCCCGGTCGTCGTGGCGTCGGTCGGGCCGGCGGTCACCCGCGGCGTACGGCGCGCGGCGAAGCGCCCGTCGACACGAGCGCGCCAGGCGCCGAAGCCGAGCGCGAGCACGACGGCGACGATGAGGATCACGACTCCGGTCACGGAGGGGACAACGGTGCTTCGGGTCGCGATGTTCCGGCCCGGCACTCGGAAATGGGACGTTGGTGCGCCCCAGGCCGTCTCCGGCCCGCCCCATCCGCACAGTTCCGGACCCGGGCGGAGTCCGGCCTCACCGCCATCCCCTGTCGTGGCCCCAGCGCCACGAAAAGCGGCCCGCTGGGGCCACGACTCATCGCGACCGCCCGAAGGGCCAGCGGCGCCGCCGCGACCCCGGCGCAGCAGGCGCAGCGGGCGCGGACGGAGCCCGGGGCACCGGTACGTCGCGGGTGCGGTCGAGCAACGCCCGCAGGTCCGCGCGGCCCTGCGGCATGAGCTGCGCGTCCTCGTCCTCCTCGTCCACCTCCGCGAGCAGGCGCTCCCCGAGGTCCCGCGCGTCCGCGACGAGCCGCGCCGACGGCACCCAGTCGCGCCGGGGCCACCCCGAGACGTAGGTGTGCTGCTCGATGCCGCTCGGGTCCACCGCGAGCAGCACCAAGGCGACGGCAGCGGCCGGATCGGCGACCTCTTCGTCGTGCCGGAGCACCATCGCCTCACGCAGGACCCGGTCGACCTCCGCTACCCGGACCTCCGCCGCCTCGCCCGCGACGTCCGCCGCGCCGTCGTTCTCGAACAGCCCCTCGCCCCACGCACCCATGGCGCCAGCCTGGCCCGAAACACACTGCCCCACCACCGAAACACACCCGAAACGGCCGTTTCTTACGGTCGGCCCCATGACACCGTCGTCCGGTCCCCCTGTCCTCACCGAGCAGGTCAACCCGCCGCCGCGCCTGCTCATGGGGCCGGGCCCCATCGACGCCGACCCGCGGGTGCTGCGAGCGATGGCGGCGCCGCTGGTGGGGCAGTACGACCCCGCGATGACCGGCTACATGACCGAGGTCATGGCGCTCTACCGCGACGTGTTCCGCACGACCAACGAGCACACGTTGCTCGTCGACGGCACCTCGCGCGCCGGGATCGAGGCGGCCCTCGTCAGCCTCCTCGAGCCGGGCGACCGCGTGCTCGTGCCCGTCTTCGGCCGCTTCGGCCACCTGCTCGTCGAGATCGCCGAGCGCTGCGGCGCGGAGGTCCACACCGTCGAGCGCCCGTGGGGCGGGGTCTTCGAGCCCGAGGAGCTGGAGGCGGCGGTCCGCGCCGTACGCCCCAAGGTCGTCGCCGTCGTCCAGGGCGACACGTCGACGACGATGTGCCAGCCGCTCGCCGACCTCGGCGAGATCTGCCGCCGCCACGACGCGCTGCTCTACTGCGACGCCACCGCCTCCCTCGGCGGGAACGCGTTCGAGACCGACGCGTGGGGCATCGACGTCGCCAGCGCCGGGCTGCAGAAGTGCCTGGGCGGCCCCTCCGGCAGCGCCCCGATCACGATCGGCGAGCGCGCGGTCGCCGTGATCGACGGGCGCCGGCACGTCGAGGCGGGCATCCGCGAGGAGGCCGACGTCGCGCGGGAGCGCGGGGTGCGGATCGCGTCGAACTACCTCGACCTCGCCCAGGTCATGGACTACTGGGGACCGCGCCGCCTCAACCACCACACGGAGGCGACGAGCATGCTGTACGCGGCCCGCGAGTGCGCCCGCATCCTCCTGTCCAAGGGGGTCGACGCCGCGATCGAGCGCCACCGCGTGCACGGTGCCGCGATGCTCGCCGGCGTGCGCGGGCTGGGTCTCGCCGTGTTCGGCGACGTGGCCCACAAGATGCACAACGTCGTGGCGGTCCACGTGCCCGACGGCGTCGTCGCCGACGACGTGCGCGGGGCGATGCTGACCGACTTCGGGATCGAGATCGGCACCTCGTTCGGTCCCCTTCACGGCAAGGTCTGGCGCATCGGCACCATGGGCCACAACGCCCGCCGCGACGCCGTGCTCCTCACCCTGGCCGCGCTCGAGCAGGTGCTCCGCCGCGCCGGGGCGCCGGTCGTCGCGGGCGGCGGGGTCGGCGCGGCGCTGGAGTCCTACGCCGACGCCGGTACCGCGGGCGCCGCCGCGTGAGCGCCGCCGAGGTGCTGGCGCGCTGCAGCGAGCTCGACCTGTTCTCGGCCTCGACCACGGGGCTCGAGCGGACCCACCTGACCCCCGAGCACGCACTGGCCAACCGGCGCGTGGCCGCGTGGCTCACGGAGGCGGGGATGCACACCTGGCAGGACGCCGCCGGCAACCAGTGCGGCCGCCTCGAGGGCCGCACCCCGGGGCTGCCCGCCCTCGTGCTCGGCTCCCACCTCGACACGGTGCCCGACGCAGGCAGCTACGACGGGATGCTCGGTGTCGTCATGGCGATCGACGTGGCGCGCAGCCTCGCCGCCGAGGTGGCGACCTGGCCGTGCGCGCTCGAGGTCGTGGCGTTCTCCGACGAGGAGGGCACCCGCTTCGGCACGGCGCTGCTCGGCAGCAAGGCGTTCTCGGGCCAGTGGGACGACACGTTCTGGGACCTCCGCGACCGTGACGGCGTCACGCTCCACCAGGCCTACCTCGACTTCGGCCTCGACCCGCGCCGTCACCACGAGGCGGCCCGCGACCCGGCGTCGCTGGTCGGCTACCTCGAGGCCCACATCGAGCAGGGCCCCTACCTCGAGGCGGCGGACGCGTCGCTGGGTTACGTCACCACGATCGCCGGCGCCCGCCGCTTCCGCCTCACCGTGCACGGGGAGGCCCGGCACGCGGGCGGCACGCCGTACGAGCGCCGCAAGGACGCCCTCGTCGGCGCCAGCCTCGCCATCACCGCGATCGAGCGGATCGCCCGCGAGCGCGGCGTGATCGCGACCGTCGGCCGCATCGAGGCGAGCCCGGGCGCGGTCAACGTCATCGCCGGCCGCGCCGACCTCAGCCTCGACCTCCGGGCGCCGCTCGACAGCGCCCGCGACGCGGCCTGGGACGTGATGGCCGACGACATCGCCGCCACCTGCGCCGCCCGCGGGCTCCGCTTCGAGGCGATCGAGACCCACGTGGCGCCGGCCGCGCCGTGCGCGGGCTGGCTGCAGCAGGCGGTGCGCGACGGCATCGCGAGCACCGGTGACGCCGACCCCATGGCGCTGTGGAGCCGCGCCGGGCACGACGCCATGGCGGTCGCCCGCGTCACGGACATCGGGATGCTCTTCCTCCGCTGCTTCGACGGCATCAGCCACCACCCGGGCGAGGACGTCCGCGAGGTCGACGTCGCCGCCGGGCTCGTCGCCTTCACCGAGGCGGTGCGCTCCGCCGTCCGTGCGTACGACGCGGGAGCGACCACCGCCGTCCCCTCGCCCGCGGTCGGGCTGGGGGTGTGAGCGCCGTGCGCATCGACGAGCGGATCGCGACCCACCGCGGCGCCTTGTCGCCCCAGGAGCGGCGGGCGGCCGACACCCTGCTCGAGCACCTCGACGACCTCGCGACCTACCGGGCGGCCGAGCTCGCCGACCTGGCCGGGGTCTCCAAGGCGACGATGAGCCGGCTGTTCCGCCGCCTCGGCTACAGCGACTTCGACGAGGTGCGCGAGCACCTCCGCGCGATCCGTGCGGTCGGCGAGCCGCGCGCCACCGACGGCCCCGCGAGCCTGCCGGTCCACGCGCGGGCGGAGGCCGCGGCGATCGCCGCGGCCCTGTCCCGGCCGGCGATCGCCGACGCCGTCGCTGCGCTCGCGGACGCCGCCCACGTGCACGTCGTGGGCTGGCGCAACAGCCACGTCGTCGCGCTCCACCTGCGCCAGCAGCTCGTGCAGGCCCGGCCCCACGTCCGGCTCGCGCCGGCCCCCGGCCAGGTGGTGGGCGAGGAGCTGGCCGAGATCGAGGCCGGCGACGTCGTCGTGGTCGTCGGGTTCCGACGCCGCCCGTCGGGCTTCGGGGCCTTCCTCACCGAGGCCGCCCGCACGGGCGCCCGGGTCGTGCTGGTCGGCGACCCGAGCGCCGCGGAGCACCTCGGCCGGATCGGCCGGTCGGGCATCTGGGTGGAGTGCCCGGTCGCGACCGACCTCTCCTTCGACTCCTACGCCGCCGCGATGAGCCTCGTCGCCGTGCTCGCCGACGGGGTGCTCGCCCGCCGTGGTGCCGCCGGACGGGAGCGCGTCACCAGCATCTCGGCGACCTACCAGCGTCTGGCGGAGGTGGAGTGATGGACCTCGCCGAGCTCCGGGGAGTCCGCGTCCCCCGCACCCTCGACGAGGTGTGGCTGCAGCCCGGGGAGGCGTGGCTGGCGGGCGGGTCGTGGCTCTACTCGACGCCGCAGCCCCACCTGCGCGGCCTCGTCGACCTCACCGGCCTGGGCTGGTCGGCCGTGGAGCCGGTCCCCGGCCCCGACGGCCCCCACGGCCCCGACGGACCCCGCGGCCCGGGGCTCGCGATCGGCGCGACCTGCACCGTCGCCGGCCTCCTCGCCGCCACCGCACCCTGGTCGACGGATCCCCGCCGCGCGAGCGTGGCGGCCCTGGCCCGGCGGTGCGCCGACGCGTTCCTCATGTCCTTCAAGGTGCAGGAGGTCGCGACCATCGGCGGCAACATCTGCCTCGGCCTGCCGGCGGGCGCGATGACGTCGCTGACGGTCGCGCTCGACGCGCGGGCGACGCTGCTGACGGCCGACGGCGGTGCCCGCGTCGTACCGGTCGCCGACCTCGTCACCGGCCCCGGCCGCACCGACCGGCGCGACGACGAGCTGCTCCGCGGCCTCGACGTGGACGCGGCGGCGCTGACCGCGACGTACGCCGTCCGCACCCTCTCCCTCACCCCCGTCGGCCGCTCGGCCGCCGTCGTGATCGGGCGCCTCGACGTCCCGTCGGGTGCGTGCACGATCGGCGTGACCGCCGCGACCGACCGCCCCGTGGTGCTGCGCTTCGCGGGCCTGCCGACCACCGCCGAGCTCGCCGCGGCGGTGGCGGGGATCGCGGAGGAGCGGTGGTACGACGACCCCCACGGCGCCCCCGACTGGCGCGCCCACGTGACCGGCGTGCTCGCCCGCGAGGTGCTCGACGAGCTGCACGCCGGAGCCGGGGAGGCGGCCGCGTGATCGAGGTCAACGGCGCCCCCGTCGACCCGTCGACCGCGCACCCGGGCCAGTGCCTGCGCACGTTCCTGCGCGACACGGGCCACCTCGACGTGCGCAAGGGCTGCGACGCGGGCGACTGCGGCGCCTGCAGCGTGCTCGTGGACGGCACCCCGCTGCACTCCTGCCTCGTGCCGGTGCACCGCGCCGACGGCCGCTCCGTCACGACCGCCGCCGGTCTCGGCACGCCCGAGGAGCCGCACCCCGTGCAGCAGCGCTTCGCCGCGGCGGCGGGGTTCCAGTGCGGGTTCTGCACGGCGGGGTACGTCGTGACCGCGGCCGCGCTCGCCGGCCCGGACGGGACGGTGGCCGAGGACGCGGCCGAGGACGGGGATGCCCTGGCCCGACGGTTCAAGGGCAACCTGTGCCGCTGCACGGGCTACCGGTCGATCCGCGACGCCCTGGCGGGCCGCACCAACGTCTCCCCCGCCTGCGGTGCGACCGGGGCGATCGGCTCGTCCATGGCGGCCCCGGCGGCGCCCCGCGTCGTGACCGGTCGCGAGCCCTTCACGCTCGACCTGCCCGGCACCGACGTGCTCCACGTCGCGCTCGTGCAGAGCACCGCGCCCCACGCACGGATCACGGTCGACACCCGCGCCGCCGAGGCCGTGCCCGGGGTCCGCTTCGTGCTGACGCACCGCGACGTACCGGCCACCCTCTTCTCCACCGGCCGCCACCAGAGCCGTCTCGACGACCCCGACGACACCCGGATCCTCGACGACGTCGTGCGCTTCGTCGGCCAGCGCGTGGCCGCCGTCGTCGCCGAGACGCCGCAGGCCGCGGAGGAGGCGGCGCGGCTCGTGGTCGTGGCGTACGACGCGCTCCCCGCCGTCCACGACCCCGAGGCCGCCCGCGCGCCCGGTGCCCCGCTGCTGCACGGCGACAAGGACGCGGTGGTCGCGCGGATCAGCGACCCGGCGCGCAACGTGGTGGCGCAGACCCACGGCGAGGTGGGGGACGTGGCGGCCGGGCTGGCCGCGGCCGTCCACCGGACGCGGGGCACCTGGCGCACGGCGCGGGTGAACCACGCCGCCCTGGAGACCCACGGGGCGCGGGCGTGGGTCGAGCCCGACGGGACCCTCGTCGTGCGGACGTCCACGCAGGTGCCGTTCCTCGTGCGCGACGAGCTGGCGCGGCTGCTCGACCGCGACCCGGCGACCGTGCGGGTCGTCGCCGCCCGCGTGGGCGGCGGGTTCGGCGGCAAGCAGGAGCTGCTCGTCGAGGACCTCGCGGCCGTCGCCGCGCTGCGCGCCGCCGCCGAGGGCGACCCCCGGCCCGTGCAGCTCGAGCTCACCCGTTCCCAGCAGTTCACGATGGTGCCGTGCCGGCACCCGATGCGGGTCACGGTCGAGCTGGGCGCCGACGCCGACGGGGTGCTGACGGCGATGGCGGTCGACGTGCTCTCCGACACCGGCGCCTACGGCAACCACGGCCCCGGCGTGCTGTTCCACGGCTGCCACGAGTCGGTGGCGCTCTACCGCTGCGCCAACAAGCGGGTGGACGCCGAGGCGGTCTACACCAACAACCTCCCCTCGGGCGCGTTCCGCGGCTACGGGCTCGGCCAGGTCGTGCTCGGCATCGAGTCGGCGCTCGACGAGCTGGCCCGCGAGGTCGGGATCAGCCCGTTCGAGATCCGGCGGCGCAACGCGGTGGTGCCCGGCGACGCGTTCGTCGTCAACGGCCCGCCCGACACCGACCTCGAGCACACGGGCGACGGGTTCGCCCAGTGCCTCGACCTCGTCGAGGGGCACCTCGCCGCGACCGCGGCCGCCGACGCCGCCCGGGTGCCGGTCCGGCCCGACGGCACGCCGTGGCTGGTCGGCGAGGGCGTGGCGGCCGCGATGATCGCGACCGTCCCGCCGCGCGGGCACCACAGCAACGCCACCCTCACGCTCACCCCCGACGGGGTCGTCACGCTCGACGTGGGCACGGCCGAGTTCGGCAACGGCACCGCGACGGTCCACACGCAGCTGGTGGCCTCCACCCTCGGCGTACCGGCCCACCAGGTGCGCCTGCGCACCGGCGACACCGCGACGGCCGGCTTCGACACCGGGGCCTACGGGTCGACCGGGTCGGTCGTGGCCGGTACGGCGGTGGCCCGCGCCGCGACGTCCCTGCGGGCCCTGCTGGACGCGGCGGGAGGGGACCCAGCCCGGCTGGAGCGGCCGCTGGTCGCGCACGGCTCGTGCGACGGCTCCCCGCGCTCCGTCGCCTTCAACGTGCACGGCTTCCGCATCGCGGTCGACCCACGGACCGGTGAGATCCGCGTGCTGACCTCCGTGCAGGGCGTCGACGCGGCGGTCGTGCTCAACCCCGAGCAGCTCCGCGGCCAGGTCGAGGGCGGGGCGGCCCAGGGCCTCGGCAGCGCGCTGCAGGAGGAGGTCGTGCTCGTCGACGGCGTGCCGACGACGGCGGCGTTCCGCGACTACCGCGTGCCGACCATGGCCGACGTGCCGCCCACGACGGTGCTGTTCGCCGCGACCGTCGACCCGCTCGGCCCGGCCGGCGCGAAGTCGATGAGCGAAGCGCCCTACAACCCCGTCGCCCCCGCCCTGGCCAACGCCGTGCGCGACGCCCTCGGCGTGCGGCCCCACGAGATCCCCCTGAGCCGCGACCGCGTGTGGCGGCTGGCCCGCACGTCCCCCCGCACGTCCCCCCGAGGAGAGCAATGAGCACCGAGTCCACCTGGCTGGCCCGCGCCGTCGAGCTGGCGGTCGCCAACGTGCACGAGGGCGGCGGGCCGTTCGGCGCCGTCGTCGTGCGTGACGGAGAGCTGGTCTCGACCGGCCAGAACCGGGTGACGCCCGCCCTCGACCCGACCGCCCACGCGGAGGTCCAGGCCATCCGCGCGGCGTGCCGCGAGCTGGGGACGTTCACCCTCGCCGGCTGCGTGCTCTACAGCTCGTGCGAGCCCTGCCCGATGTGCGCCGCCGCCTCCCTGTGGGCGCGCGTCGACCGCGTCGTGTACGCCGCGGACCGCGACGACGCCGCCCGCGGGGGCTTCGACGACCGGGCGTTCTACGACCTGATGGCGACGCCCCGCGCCGACTGGGCCACGCCCGTCGTGCAGGTGCGCCCGACCGATGCGACCGCGCCGTTCGACGCGTGGCTCGCGAAGGACGACCGCGCGGCGTACTGAGGGGCGGCCGTCCCGCGGGAAAGGAAAACGGCTGGCAAAGGAAAACGCGGACCGGTCGGGCGCGCCCCTCGGCGTGTCGCCCTGACCAGTCCGCGTTTTCCTTCTCCGAGGGGGCCCGACCCCCACGACCGGGCCCCCACGACCAGCCCCCACGACCAGCCCCCTACGACCGCTGGCTCATCCCCATCTCGGCGAGCACGATGTTCTCGACCAGCTGCACGAGGTTGTAGAGCACCAAGGTCACCAGCGTCACCATCGCGACGCAGGCCCACAGGTTGTCGAACTGCGCGCCGGCGTTGAACTTCACGATGTTGCCGCCGATGCCCGTGCCGGTGGAGAGCCACTCGGCGAGCAGCGCCCCGGTGACCGCGCCGGGCACCGAGACCCGGGCGGCCGCGAACAGCGACGGCAGGGCACCCGGCACGGCGACCTTGCGGAGCGCGGCCAGGTTGCCCCCGCCGTACACCCGCACCAGGTCGAGGCTCTGCCGGTTGGCCTGGCTGAGCCCGAACAGCACCGACGCGAGCGCCGGGAACAGCACCACGATCGTGCCGATGACCGCTACCGACGCGGTGGTGCCGCGCCCGGTGAGCAGCATGATGACGGGCGCGATCGACACGAGCGGGATGCTGCGCAGCAGGAGCGCGAGGGGCATGACGCCCGCCTCGACGGTCTTCGACAGCGTGAACGCCATGGCGAGCGCGACGGCAATCAGCATGCCGACGACGAACCCGATGCTCGCGTCCTTGAGCGTCGACCACAGCAGCGGCACGAGCGCGTCGCGCCGCTCCGCCGCCGTCGTGAAGGCGTCGGGGTCGGTGACGAAGAGGTGGTTCCAGACGTCGACCGGTCCCTTGGCGACGTAGGGCGAGATCCCGCCCCACGACACCACCGCCTGCCACAGCGCGAGCACGACGACGAGCGTGAGCACCGCGTTGAGGAGTCCCCGCCCGGCGGCCCGGGCGACGGCGTTCACGAGGCCCGCCCGGAGATCCAGGGGGTCAGGAGGCGGGCGACGAGGCCGAGGGCCGCGTACCCGAGCATCGCCACCAGCGCGCACAGCAGGAACACCGCCCAGACCCGCTCGGCGTCGAGGTTGCCCTGCAGGCGGATGAGCGTGATGCCGACGCTGCGGTCCGTGGCGCCCATGTACTCCCCCAGCACCGCGCCGAGGAACGACGTCGGTACGGCGATCTGGAGCGCGTTGAGGATCGCGGGCAGCGCGGCCACGAGCCGCACCTTGCGGAGCTGCGTGAACCGACCCCCGCCGTACACGCTGACGACGTCCAGCGACGCCTTGTCGGCCGCCTTGAAGCCGAGCAGCGCGCCCACGACGGTGGTGAAGAAGACGCTGAGGGCGGCGAGGAAGATCGCCGTCGACGACGGGTCGCCGGGCTGGTCGGCGCCGCCGAGCACGACGATCGCGATGCCGCCGACCGCGACGAGCGGCAGGCAGTAGCTCACGACCGCGACCTGCGTCACCACCGTCTCCAGCTGCGGCAGCACGAGCACCGTCGAGGCCAGGAGCAGCGCCAGCGCGTTGCCCCACAGGAACCCCCACGCGGCCTCGGTGAGGGTGACGCTGAAGAAGGTCCAGTACGACGCGAACCCGTCCTCCAGGAGCGTCCGCACCACCGCGAACGGCGACGGGACGGGCGTGAAGTCCGTGCCCTCGGCGGGCGTGAACGCCGTGACGGAGAGCAGCCACCAGCCGCCCACGAGCACGACGGTCCCGATGATCCCGGCGAGCCAGCCGGGCACCCGGCGCTCGCCCACCACGTCAGTGCCCCCCGCCGGCCGGTCCCGCGTCGCCGAAGAGGATCTCGGAGGCACGGTCCACGAGCGCGTGGAACTCGGGCGTCCGCATCATCTCGGGCGTGCGGGGCCGCGGCAGGTCGACCTCGATGATCTCCTTCACGCGTCCCGGGCGGGCCGACATGACGGCCACCTGGTCGGACAGGAAGATCGCCTCCGCGATGCCGTGCGTGACGAGCAGCGTGGTGGCGGGCTTCTCCGTCCAGATGCGGAGCAGCTCGAGGTTGAGGTTCTGCCGGGTCATGTCGTCGAGCGCGCCGAAGGGCTCGTCGAGCAGCAGCACCGACGGCTTGAGCACCAGGGCGCGGGCGATCGAGACGCGCTGGCGCATGCCCCCGGAGAGCTGCGCGGGCTTGGCCTTCTCGAAGCCCCGCAGGCCGACGAGGTCGATGAGCTCGTCGACGTACGCCGTGTCGACGGGCTTCCCGGCCACCTCGAACGGCAGCCGGATGTTCTTCTCGACGCTGCGCCACGGGAGCAGCGCGTGGTCCTGGAACGCGATCCCGAGCTCGGAGTCACGCCGCAGCTCCCGCGGGGTCTTGCCGTCCACGAGGGCCTGGCCGGTCGTCGGCGTCTCGAGGTCCGCGAGGATCCGCAGGATCGTGGACTTGCCACACCCGGACGGGCCCAGGAGCGCGAGGAACGAGCCCTGGTCGGTGTGGAGGTCCGTGTCCTGCAGGGCCTGCACGGTCTTGCCGCGCGAGCCCTTGAAGGTCTTGCTGAGCCCGGTGATCCGGAGGCCGGTGCCGCTGCGGGCACCGGCCCCCTCGCTCGTGGCGGTGGTGGTGGGAGCGGTCATGATCAGGGCTGGTAGTCGATCAGGTCGGGGTTCTCGGCGTAGATCTCGTCGATGATCGAGGTGTCGAAGATCTGGTCCGTCTCGACGTCCCAGCCCGCGGCGCCGAGCGACTCCGCGGTCTGCTCCTGGAGCTCGTCGGAGATGGTGAACAGGCCGTTCTCCTCGGTCTCCTCGGTCGAGATCAGCTCCTTCGTCGCCTCGAGGGCGAGCGCGGTCTTCTCCGGGTCGAGCGCGCCGAAGACCGACTCGAGGCCCTCCGCGTTCTCCGAGGCGGCCGCGTTGTAGTACTCCATGACCAGGTCGACCGTGTCGTCCGTCGACTCCGAGAAGACGTCGCTCCAGCCCTTGATCTCGGCGATGAGGAACTGCTTGAGCAGCTCCCGGTTCTCGGCGAGGTACTGGTCGGTGACCGTGAAGGTCTCGGCGACGAAGGGCACGCCGTTCTCGGCGTACGGCAGGTTGGTGACCTCGTAGCCCGCCAGCTCGACGGTGAGCGACTCGTTGGTCAGGTAGGCCATGAAGCCGTCGACGTCGCCGTTCATGAGGGGCGTCGGGTCGAAGTCGACCGGCACGATCTCGACGTCGTCCTCGGAGAGGCCGTTGGCCGCGAGGAGCGCGCGGAAGACGCTGGCGTTGGAGTCCTGCACGCCGATCTTCTTGCCGACGAGGTCCTGCGGCGTCGCGATGTCGCCGCCGTCAGCCAGGGAGAGGATGGTGAACGGGTTTTTCTGGAACGTCGCGCCGATGATCTTCAGCGGGGCGTCCTGCTCCGCGACCGCCGCGCCGACCGAGGCGGAGTCGCTGAGCGCGACCTGCACGGTGCCGCTCAGCAGCTTGGCGACGCCGGTGTCGGGGCCCGAGATCCCGTTCACCTCGTCGAAGCCGGCCTCGTCGTAGTAGCCGTTCTCGTAGGCGTAGAACTCGCCCGCGAACTCCTCGTTCTTGATCCAGGAGTACTGCACGCTGATCTCGCCGAAGCCGTCCGCGCCCGAGGCGTCGGAGTCGTCGCCTCCGCAGGCGGCGAGGCTGCCGGCCAGGACGAGGGCGGACGCGGCGGCGAGCAGCGGACGACGGGCGTCGCGCAGCTGCTGCAGGCGTGAGGAGAGGGACATGGGTTTCCTTCCACGTGCGTTGCTCGGGTGCACCGGAAGTTAGTGATCGATCGTTTCACCCACCGTTCCTCGGGTTTCGCGGCTGTAACAACTGTTTCTCGGTCTCCTGCGGTCCAGACCGGTGCCGCTCCCCAGAACCGTCGGTGCCGCCCTCCATGCTGGCCCCATGGACCTGCTCGACGTGGTGACCGCGCTGCTGCTGCTCCTCGTCGGAGGGGCCGTCGGCTGCCTCGTGGGGGTGCTCTGGATCCGGTCGCGACCGGCGCCGCAGGAGTCGGTCGACGCCGGCCGCCTGGCCGAGGGCATCGACCGGCTCGGCGACCAGCTGGCCGACCTCCACCACGACCGCGCCACCTGGCAGGGCGAGCTCGCCGCCCAGGTCGCCGACATGCGCCACCAGACCGGGGAGCTGCGCCGCGAGACCCACGGGCTCGCCACCGCGCTGCGCCGCCCGACGGTGCGCGGGCGGTGGGGCGAGCTCCACCTGCGCCGCGCCGTCGAGCTGGCCGGCATGGTCGACCGCTGCGACTTCACGGAGCAGACGCCGCTCGACGACGGTGCGCTGCGGCCCGACCTGGTCGTGCGGCTGGCCGGGGGCCGCACCGTGGTGGTCGACGCGAAGGTGCCGCTGGACGGCTACCTCGACGCGAGCGTCCTCGACCCCGTCGACCCGGCGGAGGTGGAGCAGCACCGCGCCCACCTGGCCCGCCACGCCCGCCAGCTGCGGGCCCACGTCGACGTGCTCGGCGCTCGGCGCTACTGGGCGGCGCTCCCGTCGTCGCCCGAGTTCGTGGTGCTGTTCGTGCCGGGCGACGCGTTCCTCGCCGCGGCGCTCGAGGCCGACCCCGGGCTCATGGAGCACGCCGCCGGCCGGCAGGTCGTGCTGGCGACACCGACGACGCTCATCGCCCTGCTGCGCACCGTCGCGCTCGGCTGGCGCCAGGAGGCCCTCGCCGAGCAGGCCGCGGAGATCCAGCGCACGGGGCGCGAGCTGCACCAGCGGCTCCGGACCTGGGCCGACCACCTCGACCAGCTCGGGCGCTCGCTCGGGGCGGCGACGCGGCACTACAACAGCGCCGTTGGCTCGCTCGAGTCGCGCGTGCTGGTCTCCGCCCGCCGGCTGGGCGACCTCGGCGTGACGGACGAGCCGCTGCCCGGGCCCCGCGAGGTGCGGGAGCTGCCCCGCGACCAGGGCGGCGCGTCGAGCCGGGGAGCCTGAGCGGTTGGCCCTACCCTGACGCCGTGAGCCTGCTCGAGGCCGCCCGCGGGACGGGCACCGAGCCCGGTCCCCGGGTGGCGGTCGTCGGCGCGCTCGGGATGCTCGCCATCCTGGCGGTGGACCTCGGCCTCGGCGGCCGGGTCAGCTCCTTCTTCGACCTCAGCTTCGTCGTGCTGTGCCTCGTGCTCGCCGTGCGCGCCGACCGGTCGGCGTTCTTCGCGGTGGGCATGACGCCGCCGCTGCTGATGCTCGCCGCGTTCACGGCGATCGCCCTCGTGTCGCCCGGCGCCCTGGCCCGCCCGGAGGACGGCGCCGTCCAGGCCCTCGTCAGCGGCATGCTGCTCCACGCGCCCGGCCTCGCTGCTGGCTACGCCCTGTGCCTGCTCACGCTCGGCGCCCGCATGACGCAGGACTGACCGCGCCGAGCTGTCACGCACGCCGCGGTCGGTCGGTACGGCGCGGGTTCGCCCGGGCTCGGAAATGTGCGCCTGGGGCAGGTCGGAGGCGGTCGGACCCACCCCAACCGCACAGTTCGCGAACCGGCGCGGCGCCGGAACCGGAACCGGCCCCCGCCCCTCAGGCCTCGAAGCGGCTGGGATCGCCCGCGCCGTACCGCACGATCTCGGGCACGTCCTCCGACCAGTCGACGACCGTCGTCGGCACGGCCGGGGTCTCCCCCGCCTCGATGACGATGTCGACGTCGTGGTCGAGGTCCTCCTTGACCTCCCAGCCGATCGTGCGGGGCTCGGCCTCGCCCGGCAGGATCAGGCTGCTCGTGAGCAGCGGCTCGCCCAGCTCGGCGAGGAGCGCCTCGACGACGGGGTGCTCCGGGATGCGCACGCCCACGGTCTTCTTCTTGGGGTGCATCAGCTGCTTCGGCACCTCGCGGGTGGCCGGGAGGATGAAGGTGTAGGGGCCCGGGGTCGCCGACTTCACCGACCGGAAGGCGTGGTTCGAGACGTGCACGAAGTGGCCGAGCTGGGAGAAGTCGGCGCACATGAGCGTGAAGTGGTGCTTGTCGTCGAGCTGGCGGATCCGCAGGATGCGGTCCTTGCCGTCGCGGTTGCCGAGCCGGCAGCCGAGCGCGTAGCCCGAGTCCGTCGGGTAGGCGATGAGCGCGTCGTCGCGGAGCGCCTCCACGACCTGCGCGACGAGGCGCGGCTGCGGGTCGACCGGGTGCAGGTCGAGGAAGCGGGCCATCAGGAGCGCCCGGCGGCCTTGAGGTCGCGCCGCAGCTCGGGCGGCAGCGCGAAGATCAGCGACTCCTCCGCGGTCTTCACGGCGCGGGCGTCGGGGTAGCCCCGCTCCGCGAGGAAGCCCAGCACACCCTCGACGAGGTCCTCGGGCACCGAGGCGCCGGAGGTGACGCTGACGGTCGCGACGCCGTCGAGCCAGGCCTCGTCGATCTCGGAGGCGTCGTCCACGCGGTAGGACGCCTTGGCGCCCGCCTCGAGCGCGACCTCGACGAGGCGCACCGAGTTCGAGGAGTTGGCGGAGCCGACCACGATCACCAGGTCGGCATCCTGGCCGATCTCCTTGACGGCCACCTGACGGTTCTGCGTGGCGTAGCAGATGTCGTCGGACGGCGGGTCCTCCAGCTGCGGGAACTTCTCGCGCAGGCGGCGCACCGTCTCCATCGTCTCGTCGACGCTGAGCGTGGTCTGCGAGAGCCAGGACAGCTTGGTGCCCTCCGGGAACTCGAGGTCGGCCACGTCGTCGGGGGTCTCGACGAGGGTGATGTGGTCGGGTGCCTCGCCCGCCGTGCCCTCGACCTCCTCGTGACCCTCGTGCCCGATGAGCAGGATGCGGTAGCCCTCGGCGGCGAACCGGCGCGCCTCGTGGTGCACCTTCGTGACGAGCGGGCACGTCGCGTCGATGGTCTTGAGCGAGCGCTCCGCGGCCTCGGCGTGCACCATCGGCGAGACGCCGTGGGCGGAGAACACGACGGTGGCGCCCTCGGGGATCTCCTCGATCTCCTCAACGAAGATCGCGCCGCGCTCTTCCAGGGTGCTCACCACGTGCTTGTTGTGGACGATCTGCTTGCGCACGTAGACCGGCGCGCCGTAGAGGTCGAGGGCCTTCTCGACGGTGATGACGGCCCGGTCGACGCCGGCGCAGTAGCCCCGCGGAGCGGCGAGCAGCACGGCGCGCTCGGCGTCGTCGCGCGGCAGGAGTCGCGGCGTACCCAGGTCGGTGCTCATGGGGCCCGAGTCTAGGCGAGGGGGGCACGCGGGGCAGAACCGTCGGCGGCAGGCCCTAACCTCGTGCGCGTGGCCCTGGAGACCTCCCTCGAGCAACCGGCCCCGGTGCGGCAGATCGCCACGGCGATCGCCGGCTGGGTCGACCGGCTCGGTGCCGTGTGGGTCGAGGGCCAGATCGCCCAGGTCAACCGCCGCCCGGGGATGAGCACGGTGTTCATGGTGCTGCGCGACACCGTGGCCGACCTGTCCGTGACGCTCACCTGCTCGCGCACCCTCTTCGACAGCCTCAACCCGCCGCTCGTGGAGGGCGCGGGGGTGGTGGTCCACGCGAAACCGTCGTTCTACCCCAACCGGGGCACGCTCTCGCTCGCCGCGCGGGAGATCCGGATGGTCGGGCTGGGCGAGCTGCTGGCGCGGCTCGAGCGGCGCCGCCAGCTGCTGGCGGCCGAGGGCCTCTTCGCGCCCGAGCTCAAGCGTCCGCTGCCGTTCCTGCCCGGCGTCGTCGGGCTCGTCACGGCGCCCGGCTCCGCGGCCGAGCGCGACGTGCTCGAGGTCGCACGCCGGCGGTGGCCGGCGGTGGAGTTCACGGTGGCGTACGCCGCGATGCAGGGCCCGCGGAGCGCAGGCGAGGTGATCGAGGCGGTCGAGCGGCTCGACCGCGACCCGGCGGTCGAGGTCATCGTCGTGGCGCGGGGCGGCGGGTCGGTGGAGGACCTGCTGCCGTTCTCCGACGAGGGGCTCGTCCGGGCCGTCCACGCCGTCCGCACCCCGGTGGTGTCCGCGATCGGCCACGAGCCCGACTCCCCCCTGCTCGACCTCGTCGCCGACTGGCGCGCCGCGACACCGACCGACGCCGCCAAGCGCGTGGTGCCCGACGTCGTCGAGGAGCAGCAGCAGGTGGCCGCGGCCCGCGACCGCGCCCGTCGCGTGCTGGCGCACTGGATCACGCGGGAGCAGGCGACGCTCGACGCGCTCCGCTCGCGCCCGGCCATGGCCGATCCCCGTCACCTCCTCGACGTGCGCCGCGAGGAGGTGACGGCCCTCCGCGACCGGGCCCGCGTGACGCTGCGGCACCGGCTCGACCGCGCCGGGGACGACGTGGAGCACCGCCGCGCCCGGGCCGAGGCGCTGTCGCCGCTGGCCACGCTGCGGCGGGGCTACGCGGTGCTGCAGACCGCCGACGGTGCCGTCGTCACCTCGCTCGCGCAGACCGCGCCGGGCGCGGACGTGACCGTGCGGGTCGCCGACGGCCGTCTCCACGCGACGACGACGCGGCTCGAGCCGCTGGCCGACCCGACGGTCACCCCCGACCCGACCGACCCGAGCACCACGAGCAGCTCCCCGGAGGACGACGATGGCTGAGAAGACCGAGACGACCGGGACCGGCGAGGGGTTGTCCTACGAGAGGGCCCGCGACGAGCTCGTCGACGTCGTGCGGCGGCTGGAGAGCGGCGGCACGACGCTCGAGGAGTCGCTCGCCCTGTGGGAGCGCGCCGAGCTGCTGGCCCGCACCTGCCAGACCTGGCTCGACGGTGCCCGGGAGCGCCTCGACGCCGCGGTGGGCACCGACACCGACGACTGATCCCGGCGGGTGGCCGTCAGGCCCGTGCGCGCACGACCCCGAGCACGATCTCGGGGTGGTCGGTCGTGAGGCCGTCGACACCGGCGTCGAGGAAGGCCGCGGCCTCGGCGGCGAGGTCGCCGAACGCCGCCTCGTCGACCGGGTCGGGCGACGACCGCAGGTCGGAGGGCAGGAAGCGGTTCTCGGCCCGCAGGGTCCAGACCTGCACGGTCAACCAGCGCCGGTGCGCGTCCCGCACGAGCGAGGTCGGCACCCCGAGCTCGCCGTCCGGGCCCGGCGCGAGCACGAGGGCCTTGGCGACGCCGATCCCGTCGGCGTACTCCTCGATGCGCGCGAGGCCCTCGGGGGTGGCCATGGCGGCGTACGTCGCGGGCACGCCCGCGAGGTGGGCGTCCGGGGGCGACGGGGTGGCCGCGTCGAGCAGCTGCACCACCTGCACCCGGGTGCGCCGCGCGAGGCGGCGGAGCACGTCGACCTCGAACGACATGACCGTCACGCGAGCCCGGGGGTGGTCGAGGTCGTGCCGACGCAGGGTGGCGAGCAGCGCGCCCTCGTAGTCGAGCCCGCGGCGGCGGGCGTGCTCGACGTGCTTGAGCTCGAGCATGATGCCGACGCCCCGGCCGCGACGCACCGACTCGGCCTCGACCATGGCGAGCACCTCGGTCAGGGTCGGCACGCCCTCCCGCCCGTCGTGGGCGGCGGACGACGGCCGCAGGTGGGGGAAGCGCTCCCGCGCCGTCAGCGTCTTGATCTCCGCGACGGTCAGGTCCTCGGCGAACCAGCCGTCGCAGGGCGTGCCGTCGACGAGCCGCTGCGTGCGGCGGTGGGCCAGCTCCGGGCGGGTGGCGACGTCGGTCGTGACCGACAGCTCGTTCTCGTGGCGGGCGACGAGCACGCCGTCCGCGGTGCAGACGAGGTCGAGCTCGATGTCGTCGACGCCGCAGCGGATGGCCGTGCGGTAGGCCTCGAGCGTGTGCTCGGGACGCCACCCGGACGCACCGCGGTGGGCGGTGACGCCCGGCGTGACGACGAGGCTGGACCGCGTCCGTGCTCTCGTCCGGGTCGCGAGGGTGACCGTCACGCGTTCGAGCGCACCAGCCGGGGACGACGTCCGGTCGACACCCAGGTGTCCGCCAGGTGTCAGGTGGTCGGCGGCTCCGCGTCGCCCGACCCGTCCGCCCCGTCCGACCCGGACGACCCGTCCGCCCCGGACGACCCTGTCTCCTCCTCGCTGGCGGCCAGCGCGGCGCGGAAGGCGTCGAGCGCGTCGTACCCGGCGCGCGTCAGCTCCCAGACGCCCGGTCCGCCGGAGCGCAGCAGACCGGCGTCGAGCATCGCGCGGCGCTCCTTCTGGGCGGCGGTGCGCCAGCGCAGCTCGCCGCTGGGACCGACGGCCAGGTCGTCGCGCTGGAGCACGTCGGCCATGCGGCGGCCGAGCGCCTCGAGAGCGGGCTCGCGCTCGAGGCGGCCGTCGGCCGCGGCGACCACGGAGAGCAGGTAGGGCCGGTAGGCGGCCTGGGCCGTGCGCCCGGGCTTGGTGATCGGCGACCGGCGCACGGGCGCCGGGGCGGGGGCACCCGGCACGCGGGTCGCGCTCGCCCGCGGTGCGGTCGACCGCACCGCCGTCGACGGGGCGCCCGGCTCGGCCGCCCGTGACGTGCGCACGCGCGACGCCTTCGGCTCGGGGGCCGGCGGCGGGGGCGGCGGAGGCGCACCGTGGGGGCAGCTGATGAGGGACATGTCACAGTGGTCGCACCACGCGTCCGAGCTCACGGTCCCCACCTTAGAGCGCCCCGGCGGACAGGTTCCAAGCCGGCGTCGCCGCGACGCTTGTCACCGTGACAGCAGTGCTGTCATGGTGGCGCCATGACACTGCGTATCGCGACCCTGCTGAACTACTCGGGCAACCCCCGCGACGCGGCCGACCAGGTCGCCGCCTGGGAGAAGGCCGGGCTGGACTCCGTGTGGGTGCCCGAGGCGTACGGCTTCGACTCGCCCACGCTCATGGGCTACCTGGCCGCGAAGACGGAGACCGTGAAGATCGGCTCGGGCATCCTCAACATCTACTCCCGCACGCCCGGCGCGCTGCTCCAGACCGCAGCCGGCCTCGACAACGTCTCCGGCGGCCGCGCGATCCTCGGGCTCGGTGCCTCCGGCCCGCAGGTCATCGAGGGCTTCCACGGCGTGCCCTACGAGAAGCCGCTGGGCCGCACCCGCGAGATCGTCGACATCGTGCGCCGCGGGCTGCGCCGCGAGCCGCTGGAGAACGACGGCATCGTGAAGCTCCCGCTCACCAAGGAGCAGGGCGGCGTGACGGGTCTCGGCAAGCCGCTGAAGATCCTCACGAAGCCCGAGCGCTCCTCGATCCCGATCTGGATCGCCGCGCTGGGGCCGAAGAACGTCGAGCACACGGCGGAGTACGCCGACGGCTGGATCCCCCACCTCTTCCACCCGGAGAAGGCGAAGGACGTGTGGGGCGAGTCGCTCGCGACGGGCGCCACCAAGCGGCCCGAGGAGCTCGGCCCGCTGCAGGTCATGGCCGGCGGCCTCCTCGCGATCGGCGAGGGCGAGGAGACCCGCGCGGCGCTCGACCTCGCGCGCCCCACCTTCGCCCTGTACGTCGGCGGGATGGGCGCCAAGGGCAAGAACTTCTACAACGACGTCGCGCGGGCCTACGGCTACGAGGAGGAGGCGGAGAAGATCCAGGACCTCTACCTCTCGGGCAAGAAGCGGGAGGCCGAGGCCCTCGTCCCGACCGAGTGGCTCGAGGCCGCCAACCTGGTCGGTCCGGCGTCGTACGTGAAGGAGCGGCTGGCCGCGTTCGAGGAGGCGGGCGTCACCGACATCAACGTCACGCCCGCCACGGCCGACCCGACCGCCACGATCGCGCAGCTCAAGGAGCTCATCGGCTGATCCGTCGGCCCGGCTCAGCCCGCCACGAAGAGGTCCCCCTGGGCCTCGACCCGCTCCAGCACCTCGGTGAAGGTCAGCTGGTCGATGTCCAGGGGGTCCGCGGCACCGGCCTCCACCTCGTCCCACCGGAGGGGCGCGGCGGCGTAGGGCCGGTCCCGCCCGCGGAGGGAGTACGGCGCGACGGTCGTCTTGGAGCCGGCGTTCTGGGACCAGTCGAGGAAGACCTTGCCGCCACGCCGCTGCTTCGTCATCGACGCCGTGACCAGTCCGGGGTGCTCCCGCTGCAGCTGCTCGGCGACCTCGCGGGCCAGGTCGGTGGACTCGTGGCTGTCCGCCGGGGCCTCGCCCCGCGGGAGGGCGTCGAGCGCGGCGTACAGGTGGAGGCCTTTGCTCCCGCTCAGCACCGGGGTGGCGTCGAGCCCCCGGTCCGCGAGCAGCCCGCGCACCAGGAGGGCCACCTCGCAGCACTCCCCCAGGCCGGCGGGCTCGCCCGGGTCGAGGTCGATGACGATGCGGTCGGGCCGGCGGGAGCGGCCGGTGCGGCCCACCCGCCACTGGTGCACGTGCAGCTCCAGAGCCGCGAGGTTCACCACCCAGGTGAGCGTCGCGAGGTCGTCGATGACCGGGAAGACCAGGGTTCCCTCCTGCGCCGCCTGCCCGGTCGACCGCGCCCGCCGCGAGCCGGTCGTCGACACCTCGGCGGTGCGCACCCACGGCGGCGTGCCGGTCGGTGCGTTCTTCTCGAAGAAGCTGGGCCGGCCGGTGCCGTGGGGCCAGCGCACCCGGGTGACGGCCCGGTCCCGCAGCTGCGGCAGCAGCACCGGGGCGATGCGCGCGTAGTAGTCGAGCACCTCGCCCTTCGTCGTGCCGGTCGACGGGTAGAGCACCTTCTCCAAGTTGGTCAGCCGCAGCACGCGGCCGTCGACCTCGACCCTGACCTCGGTCCCCTCGCCCTGTGCCGGCACGTCGGTGAGTCTGCCCGATCAGCCGTCGCCGATGGTGACGACCGGCACGGCGGCGGGCTGCAGCTCCCGCATGACGGCGCCCATCATGACCCGCGGCACGCTGACGCAGCCGGCCGTGGCGCCCCGGCCGTTCACGTGGAGGAAGATCGCGCCGCCGCGGTGGCGCACCGGCGAGGCGTAGTTGAAGTCGAGGACGGCGGACATCTCGTACTGGTCCCCGAAGTCGACGAGGTGCTCCGAGCCGGCCGTGCGGAAGCCGCCGGAGGAGCGCTTGCGGAAGCGGTTGTAGTAGCGCGACTCGTTGTCGAGCACCCAGTAGTCGCCCGCGACCATCCGCAGGTAGGGCATCCGCCACGCCGTCGAGCGGTTCCAGCGGCCGAACGTGAAGGGGATCCCGTAGGTGCCCATGGGCGTGGTGCCGCTGCCCTGGCGGCGCGACCCGGGCGAGACGAGGCCGCCGTACCCGATGCGCCCGTCCGTCGTGCTGAACTCGCTGCGCCACCGGCCGTCGACGAGGCGCCAGAACGCGACCCGCGCCTTGTGGCCGCTCGTGCGGTTGCACGTCACCACCTGCGTGGTGCCGGCGCGGAGCGCGACGGGCATGTTGTCGAGGCGCACGGTGCCGGCCGCCGCGGCCGCCCCCGTGGCGGGCACCGGGCGCAGGAGCCCGGTGAGCGTCAGCGCGCCCACCGAGCCGAGCACGGCCCGCCGGGACGCGTCGTAGGGATGGGTCGTCACAGGTCCTCCGCACCGAGATCGGATCGCACGCCACGGTACGTCGGTTGCCGCAGCCGCGCACCGCTCCCTCCGGGTGAGCCGTTGAGGCCGAGGGCCTCGACGTCGACCACGACCGACGGCTCGAGCCACGTCGTCCCGAGGGCGTCCTCCCGCGGCACCTCGTCGGCGAAGGGGCTGGTCTCCCGCACCAGCGGGTCGAGGAGCGCGCGGAGGTCGCGTCCGGCCCGGCCGCCGATGCCGGACCCGACGCGCCCGCGGTAGAGCAGCCCGTCCGGCGTCGGCGTGCCCACCAGCAGCGCACCGAGCCGGTCCCGCGTCCCCGTCTCGGGCCGCCACCCGCCGACGACGTACGACTCCCGGGTCCGGTGCGGGAACTTCAGCCAGTCCCGGCTCCGCACCCCGGGCCGGTACGGCGCGTCGCGGCGCTTGCTGACGATGCCCTCGAGCCCGAGGCGCGCGGTCTCGGCGAGGAGCGTCGGTCCGTCGTCGTACGTCGTCGACTGCGTCCACGGAGCCGCGCCGTCGACCTCGAGGACGCTCGTGAGGCGACGTTGGCGGCGCTCGAGCGGTCGCGTCGTGAGGTCGCGGTCGTCGAGCGCGAGGAGGTCGAAGGCCACGAACGTGACCGGCCGCGCCGCGACGTGGGCGGCGACCCGGGCCGCCCGGCGCTCGTGGATCCGCTCGGCAAGCACGGCGAAGCTGGGGCGCCCGGCCTCGTCGAACGCCACCACCTCGCCGTCCAGCACCGCCGACCGGCCGGCCACCGCGTCGACGAGCCCGCGCAGCTCGGGGTAGGCAGGCGTCACCACGTTGCCGTTGCGGCTCTCGAGCCGCAGGCCACCGGCTCCGTCGAGGTGCACCAGCACGCGCATCCCGTCCCACTTCACCTCGTGCAGCCAGTCGTCGCCGGTGGGCACGACGTCACCACGGGTGGCGAGCATGGGGCGCAGCGGAGCGGGCACGGGGCCCATCCTCGCTCGCCGGGCGGCGATGAGTTCGTGACGGCGCGCGGGTCGTTCCGCCAGACTGGTTCGGGCAACGGCCGGCGGGGTACTGGACGTGCCGGGTCCCCGGAGCGGACCGGCGACGACGAGGAGGAGCAGCGATGCGGGCGATCTGGAAGGGCGCGGTCTCCTTCGGGCTGGTCAGCGTGCCCGTGAAGCTGTACGCCGCGACCGAGTCCCACGACGTGTCCTTCCGCCAGGTGCACGCGAAGGACGGCGGCCGCATCCGCTACCAGCGCGTCTGCTCGCTCGACGGCGAGGAGGTGCCCTACGCCGACATCGCCAAGGGCTACGAGACCGAGGACGGCGAGATGGTCGTCCTCGACGACGAGGACCTCTCGGCCCTGCCCTCGGCGTCGTCGCGCGAGATCGCCGTCGAGAAGTTCGTGCCCAGCGACCAGATCGACCCGCTGCTCTTCGAGAAGAGCTACTACCTGGAGCCCGAGAAGACCGGGGCGAAGCCCTACGCGCTGCTCCGCCAGGCGCTCCGCGACGCCGACCGCATGGCCGTCGTGACCGTCGCGATCCGCAACCGCACCAGCATCGCCGTGCTCCGCGTGCGCGAGACCGAGAACGGCGACGTGATCGTGCTCCAGACGATGATGTGGCCCGACGAGGTGCGCACCCCGGACTTCTCCGTCGACGTCGACGACCTCGGCGAGATCAAGGACTCCGAGGTCAAGATGGCGCAGATGCTCGTCGAGACCCTCGCGGGCGACTTCGACGCCTCCGACTTCTCCGACGACTACGCCGAGGCGGTCGAGGCCGTCGTCAAGGCGAAGATCGAGGGCGGCGAGGTGCAGCGCACCGAGACCACCACGAAGGGCTCCGGCGAGGTCGTCGACCTGCTCGCCGCGCTGCAGCGGTCGGTGCAGGCGGCGAAGAAGTCGCGGGGCGAGGACGTGGACGACTCCGACGCGTCGGCGGAGGACGACGACGAGGTGGCGGAGGAGAAGCCGGCGCCCCGGAAGCGGGCGGCGACGAAGAAGGCCGCGACGGCGAAGAAGACGGCGTCGACGAAGAAGGCCGCCACGAAGAAGACAGCGGCCAAGAAGACCTCCGCGAAGAAGACCTCCCGGAAGACGGCGGCGAAGAAGGCCAGCTGACCCCTCCCCCGTCCTTCGGACGTCATGCGCACCGCGGGCCCGGGGCTCCGGAACGCATGCCGTCCCGGGTACGGCGCGGGACCGGGCGCAAGGGGCCGCGGCCTCGTCCCGACCGGGGGCCGCAAATGTGCGGCAGGGACGCGCCCGACCGGGGCGGCGGCGTACCAACGTCCCAGTTCCGCCCGTCCGCCCCGCCCGTCCGCCCCGCCCGTCCGCCCCGCCCACCTCGCGGACGTCATGCGCACCGCATGCCCGAGGCGCCGGGGCGCATGACGTCCCGGGTACGGCGCGGGCGAACCGTCAGACGGGGCGTCGGAAGGTCGTCGCCACCGAGTCGAAGCCGGGCGCGCTCAGCACGACCTCGAAGTCGCACCAGGTGCCCGAGTCGTCGAAGTAGGTGCCGTTCGAGCCCGAGGGGCCGAACGCGACCGCGGTGCCGGCGACGAGCGGGGAGGCCGACGCGTACGTCGCCGGGTTGGCGTCGGTGTCGCCACTCGTGCGGGACCAGCCGGCCGGGGCGGACTCGGGCAGGCCCGGGTCGAACCCGTAGGGCTGCGAGCCCAGCTGCCCCGCGGTCGAGGTGACGCTCATGACGAGAGGTCCGGCGGCGGACTTGCTGGGCGTGACGGTGAAGCCGTTGAAGAGCACCGTCGCCCACCCGATCTGCCCGTACTCGTTGTCGCCCAAGCCGTAGCGGCTCGCGCCGCGGTTGATCGTCAACGTGCCGTTCGCCGTGCTGGCGGCGAACGCCGGTGCGGCCGAGACCACCGCGACGGCGGGCGCGGTCCAGGCGGCGGTCGCGAGCACGCGACGACGGGTGGTGCGGACGGACATGGATCCCCCTCGAGAACGTCGACGAGACGTTCGCCGAGATCGCCACCCTAGTGATCCCGAGCGCCCCGTCGCACGCGAACGGACAAACCCGCCCCGACGCATAGTCACCGCCGATCGATCCCCATCCCCCATTGCTCTTGGACCCCGCACCGTCCCCGCACCTAGCGTCGAACCGCCGGCGCGGCACGTGCCGCGCCGCCCGACGTACCGACGCGAGGAGCCCCCCGGTGAGCACCCCCGAGTTCGACCCCACCATCCCCGAGACCGCCGCCCGCGAGGTCGAGTTCATCAGCCTCTCGCACCTCAACCCGTCGACCGAGCTCGAGCCCGTCCCGTCCCGGGGCATCGACCTGCCCTACTTCCGCCGCTACGTGCAGGCGCTGGAGGACGGCGGCTACGACTACACGCTGCTGCCCTACGGCTCGGGCACCGCCGACTCGTTCGTCGTCGCCTCGGCCGTCGGTCAGCTGACGGAGCGGATCAAGCCGATCGTCGCGCTGCGTCCCAACACGACGTTCCCGCTCGTCGCCGCCCAGAAGCTGGCGACGCTCGACCAGCTCACCGAGGGCCGCGCCGTCGTGCACCTCATCTCCGGTGGCAGCGACGCGGAGCAGGCCCGGCAGGGCGACTACCTGCCGAAGGAGCGCCGCTACGCCCGCACGAGCGAGTACATCGACCTGCTGCGCCGCGCGTGGACCGAGCCGGCGCCGTTCGACCACCACGGCGAGTTCTACGACTTCGACGGCTTCGGGCCCGGCTTCGCGCCGTACGACTCCCCGATCCCCATCTCGATCGGCGGCCAGTCCGACGAGGCGTTCGCCGTGGGCGGCGAGAAGGCGGACGTGTTCAGCTTCTGGGGCGAGCCCCTCGACGACCTCCGCGGCGAGATCGAGCGCGTCCACGCCATCGCGCGAGCCGCCGGGCGCACCACGCTGCCGCGGATCTGGGTGACGTTCCGTCCCATCGTGGCGGCCACCGACGCGCTGGCGTGGGAGAAGGCGCACGACTACGTGACGCGGATCGCCGCGACGTTCGAGCGCGGGGTCTTCGGCAAGCAGCTGCACCAGAAGGGCGACCCGCAGAACGTCGGCTCGCAGCGGGCGCTGACGTTCGCGAACGCCTCCGAGCTCTACGACCGGGCGCTGTGGACGAAGACGGCGGCCGCCACCAACGCCGCCGGCGCCTCGACCGCGCTGGTCGGCTCGCCGGAGACGGTCGCCGCGGCGATCCTCGACTACGTCGACCGCGGCGCGGACCTCGTCAGCATCCGCGGCTACGACACGCTCAACGACGCCGTCGACTACGGCAAGCACGTGATCCCCCTGGTGCGCCAGGAGCTCGCGCACCGCAAGGCCACCGGCCGCCGCGGCACCTTGCAGGCCGAGCACCTCGGCGGCTACACCGACGAGTACCGCCGGCTCGCGACGGCGGGTCGCGCGTGACCACGACGACGGCGCCCGTCCGCGCCCTGCCCGTCCCGGACCTCTCCCCCGCGGCCCTCGCGGCGGTGACGGCCGAGGTCGCGACGTACGCCGCGGAGCACGACCGCAGCGGCGCCGTGCCGCTCCCCGGGCTCGAGGTCGTGCACCGCGCCGGGCTGCTGACGGCCACCGTCGGCACCGCCCACGGCGGACCCGGCCTCGGGCCGCGTGACGCCGCGCGGATCCTCACGGCCGTCGGGCAGGGCGACGCCTCGGTGGCGCTCATCGTCGCCAACACCCTCAACGCGCACGCCGCCCAGTCGGAGCGCCCGCACTGGCCCGCGGAGGCGTACGACGACCTGCTGTGCCGCTCGCTCGCGGGGCCGGCCCCGGTCAACGCGATCCGGGCCGAGCCGGAGCTCGGTGCCCCCGCGCGCGGCGGGCTGCCGGCGACGACGGCGCGACGTACCGACGACGGGTGGGAGCTGTCGGGCCACAAGGCCTACGCGACCGGTGGGACGGCCCTGGCCTACCACGTCGTGTGGGCAGTGGCCGACGAGCCGGACGGGGACCCGGAGCGGCCCCGCGTGGGGCACGTGCTGGTGCCGGCGGACGCCCCGGGCATCACGTGGATCGAGACGTGGGACCACCTCGGCCTGCGGGCGTCGAACACGCACGACGTCGTCTACGACCGGGTCCGCGTGCCGGCCGCGTCGTTCGTCGAGATCCCGCGCGGCGCCGACGGGGTCTACCGCGATCCGGCCGCCGCGTCGGGTCCGGGCAGCCTGGGTCACGCGGCGCTCTACGTGGGGGTGGCGCGTGCCGCCCGGGCGGCGTTCGTGGACTTCGCCCGCACTCGCGTGCCGGCGGCCCTCGGTCGACCCATCGCGACGACCGAGCGGATCCAGGCGGTCGCCGGGGAGGTCGACGTGCTCGTCGTGCAGGCGGAGACGCTGCTGCACGGCGCGCTGCTCCGGCTCGAGGCCGGCGACACGACGATCGTGCCCGAGCTCTCGGGCATCAAGGTCGCGATCGCACGGTCCGTGGTGGCGGCGGTGCAGACGGCCGTCGCGGCCCTCGGCAACCCGGCGTTGTCGCGGCACGGCTCGCTCGAGCGGCACCTGCGCGACGTGCTCTGCGTGCGCGTCCACCCGCCCCAGGAGGACAGCGCCCTCCTCGCCGCCGGCCGCCGGGTGCTGGGGGTCTGACCCGCGTCGAGCTGGGTTGTTCGGTGCGGCAGGAACGTCGAGTTGGGACGAACGCCGCCGAACAACCCAGCTCGACGCCCATGCCGTGCCGAACAACCCAAGTCGGCGCTCAGCGCCCCACCAACAGCGGCGGCTCGAAGGCACGGACGGGGGGCACGGGGCCGTCGTACCGCTCCACCTCCACCAGCACGTGCGCCCCGCTCGTCGCCTGCGTCAGCGTCGAGGTCGGCACGTCGCGGGTCAGCACGTTGACGTTGCCGTGGACGCAGTCGGCGACCTCCGGGGCGCTCGGGTCGAACCACGCGCCCGTGTGCATCTGCGCGACCCCGCGCATCAGCGCGTCGCTGAGCACCGCGCCCGCCAGCAGCGACCCCTGCGCGCTCCGCACCCGCACGACGTCGCCCGCCGCGATCCCCCGGGCCGCCGCGTCGGCCGGGTGCAGCCGCACCGGCTCCCGTCCGGCGACCTTCGTCGACGCGCTCGCCGCGCCCATGTCGTGCTGGCTGTGCAGGCGGTGGGTGGGCTGGTTGCACAGCAGGTGCAGGGGGTACGTCGCGGCGTCGGGCGCGCCCCACCACGCGGTCGGCGGTCGCCACCGCGCGTGCCGGTCCACGTCGGGGAGCCCGAAGCCGCCGATGGTCGCCGAGACCAGCTCGATCCGTCCGCTGGGGGTGCCCAGGGGCGCCCCCGCCGGGTCGGCCCGGAACGCCGCGAACGCCGCGTCCTCCGGCGGGTAGGGCGTGACCGGCAGGTCGAGGCCGCCGTCCGCCCAGAACCGCGCGAACTCCGGCGCCGGCGGCGCGCCGGGCGCCGCCCGCCACTCCTCGTAGATGCGCTCCAACCAGCCGCGGGCGTCGAGCCCCTCGTCGTGGTCCGCGCCGAGGCGCTCCGCCAGCCGGCCGAGGATCCAGAGCTCCTCCCGCGCGTCGCCGTACGGCGCGGTCGCCGCCCGCGAGACCCGCAGCCGCGTGTCGCCGGCGCCGGCGGCGATGTCGTCCCGCTCGAGCGTGCCGGCGACGGGCAGCACGACGTCGGCGTGCCGGGCCGTCGCGGTCCAGTGGGTCTCGTCGACGACGAGCGTGTCGACGCCCCGGAACGCGGCTCGCAGCCGGCGCAGGTCCTGGTGGTGGTGGAACGGGTTGCCGCCCGCCCAGTGCACGAGCCGCACGTCGGGCAGGCGGAGCACGCCCCCGTCGAACGGCAGCGCGCCGCCCGGCGAGGTCAGCAGGTCGACGATCCGCGCGCACGGGATGAGGTCGGGGACGGGGTTGCGGCCCTGGTCCAGCACGGGCAGCCGTCCGTCGTCGAGGCCGACGCCGTAGTCCCCCATCGAGCCGAACCCGTGCGCGAAGCCCCCGCCGGGCAGCCCCACCTGGCCGAGGAACGCGGCAAGGGTGAGCGCGGCCCAGACCGCCTGCTCCCCGGCCTCGCCGCGCTGCACCGCGTAGACCACGTTGACGAGCGTGCGGCCGGCCGCCATGCGACGGGCCAGGTCCCGGAGCGCACCGGCGGGCGCCCGCGAGATCGCCTCCGCCCACTCGGGCGTCTTCGGTACGCCGTCGCTCTCGCCCCGCACGTACGCCACGACCTCGTCGGCACCGACGCAGTGCGTGGCGAGGAACTCCTCGTCGGCAAGACCCTCCGTCACGAGCACGTGGAGCAGCGCCAGCGCCACGGTGACGTCGGTGCCGGGCATGACGCCGACCCACTCCGCGCCGAGCTCGTCCCAGGCGTCGTCGCGCTGGGCCGAGAGGGCGACGAACCGCGTGGTCGCGGCGGCCGTCCGCGCCAGGTCGGACCCGCGGTGCCGGGCGTGGCCGCCGGGCACGACCCAGGTGTTGGACCGGCGCAGCCCGCCGAAGGTGACGACGAGGTCCGTGTGGTCGGCGACGTGCTGCCAGGAGACCGGGCGGCGCCGCAGCGCCAGCGTCCCGTCCGCGCCCACGAGGTGCGGCAGCAGCACGAGGCTGGCGCCGCGGCTGTAGTCACCGACCGACCGGGTGTAGCCGCCCGTGCGGTTGAGGAAGCGGTGGAGCTGGCTCTGGGCGTGGTGGAGCCGGCCGGCGCTGCCCCAGCCGTAGGACCCGCCGAAGACCGCGGCATCGCCGTGGGCCGAGCGGACCCGGCGGTACTCGGCGGCCAGCAGGTCGAGCGCCGTGTCCCAGTCGACCTCGACGTAGGGCTCGTCCGGGTCACCGCGCCGGTCGTCGGCGCCGGGCCCGTCCTCGAGCCACCCCTGCCGCACGCTCGGCCGCGCGACCCGGCTGGGGTGCCGGTGCGCGCCCGCGGCGTTGCCGATCGCGGGGGCGGCGTCGGGGTCGTCCGCGTGCGGCCGCGCCGTCACCGACGTGCCGTCCTCGGCGACGTCCACGAGGTAGGTGCCCCAGTGTGCGCTGGTCTCGACGGTGCGTCCGGTGTCCACGGTCCCGACCCTAGGCACGGCCCGCGCCGGCGTCCCTACACCGGACCATCACCGTCTGCGATCGGATCTCATCCCTCGTTGCTGTTGGAGGTCCGGCGCCGCCCGGCCCTACGCTCAAACCCTAGTAACCCGATCGACAAAACCGCTCTACGCGACCACGTCCCGACCCGAAGGACCACCATGACCATCCCCCGCTCGCCCCGTCGGCCCCGCGCCGGTCGGGCCGCCACCGCCACCGCCGGACTCCTCGCCACCCTCATGGTGGCCGCCGGCTGCACGGCCGGTGGCGCGCAGAGCCAGGCGGGCGGCGAGCCGCAGGAGGGGGGCGACCTGGTCTTCCTCATCGACTCGCTCGGCCCGACGTGGATCCCCAACAACTCGTCCATCTCCAGCTTCCAGGGCCACATCTGGGGCCACCTCGCGGACAAGCTCGTGTACGTCGACGAGAACGGCACCGTCAGCCCCTGGGTCGCCGAGAGCTGGGACCAGAACGAGGACGCCACGCAGTTCACCCTGAAGCTCAAGGACGGCGTGACCTTCTCGGACGGCAGCCCCGTCGACGCGGCGGCGGTCGTCGCGAACCTCGATATCTGGGCCCGGGGGGACGTGGAGCGCGGCATCAACCCGATCGGTCTCTTCCCGAAGACCTACGTCGGCGCCGAGGCCCTCGACGACCTGACGGTCCAGGTGGACTTCGACGCGCCCACGCTGGGCTTCATCCCCACGCTGGGCTACCACGGCTCGATCCTCATCTCCCCCGAGACGCTGGCGGCCCCGGCCGAGGAGCAGGCCGACCTCGCGAACGACATCGGCAGCGGCCCGTTCGTCGTGGAGTCCTGGACGGAGGGCGACGAGGTCGTCCTCAAGAAGCGCGAGGACTACGACTGGGCGCCGGAGGCGCTGGACCACGACGGTCCGGCCTACCTCGACACCCTCACCTACAAGGTCGTCGCCGAGCCCTCGGTGCGCACGGCGGCCGTGCAGTCCGGCCAGGCACAGGTCGCCTACAACCCCTCGCCGCAGGAGCTGGAGTTCTACGGCGAGCAGGGCTTCACCGTCGCCGCCCCGCGCTACCTGGGCTTCGTCAACGGCTACGCGATCAACACCCAGGTGGCCCCGTTCGACGACGTACGCGTGCGCCAGGCGCTGCAGGTCGGCATCGACCGCGACGAGATCCTGTCCACGGTCTACACCGACGACTGGCTGCCGGCCGAGTCCTTCATCCAATCCAACGTGCCCGGCGCGACCGACCACAGCGACGCGCTCGTGCACGACGCCGACGCGGCCGCCGCGCTGCTGGACGAGGCCGGCTGGGTCGAGGGCTCCGACGGCGTGCGCACGAAGGACGGCCAGCGGCTCTCCTTCACGCTCCACCCCAACCCCTACCTGGCCACCTCCCAGGCCGTCGACGAGCTCGTCGCCCAGCAGCTCGCCGAGCTCGGCTTCGACGTCGACATCCAGGCGTACGACGTCATCACCTTCGGCGAGCGGGTCTCCTTCGCGAACCCGAGCATCCCGACCTACGAGGTCACCCGCAGCTTCATCGACGCGGGCACCGTGGCCGGCGTGCTCACCGACGCGGACAACGGCGAGAACTGGTTCAACCTCGGGCAGAGCGACCCCACCCTGACCGACCTGGCCCAGGGTGTCGCGACCGCGACGACGACCGAGGAGCGCGACCCGGTGCTCGACGAGCTGCAGGGCTACGTGCTCGACCAGGCCTACTTCGTGCCGCTGACGCAGATCGCGCAGCGTCTCTACCTGCAGTCGCCCGACGTGCAGGGCGTCACCTACAACGGCGTCGCCTACGCGAACTACTACACCGCCTGGCTGGCGGAGTGACGCGGCCCCGATGACCTCCACCACGAACCGGTCCGCAGCCCGCAGGGCCTACGGACGCTACGCCGCACGGCGCCTCGCGCAGGCCGTCGCCGTCGTCCTCCTGGCCTACGTCTTCACGTTCCTCGTGATCAGCGTGCTGCCGGGCGACCCCGTCAGCAACGTCCTGCGCGACCCGCAGAACAACTTCTCCGAGCAGGAGATCGCGCGGATCGTCGCCTACTACGGCCTCGACCAGCCGATCTGGGTGCAGCTGTTCGAGGCGCTGTCCCGGTTCGTGGTGGGGGACCTCGGGGTCTCCCTCCGCTCCAACCTCCCCGTCTCCGGGCTGCTCGCCGACGTGCTGCCCTCGACCCTGCGCCTCGCCGGCGCCGCCCTGGTGGTCGCGCTCCTGCTCGCCTTCGCGATCGCCTTCGGGGTGCGCAACCTGCCGGCCCCGCTGGCCCGTCCGCTGCGCGCCTTCCCCTCGCTCTTCCTCTCGGTCCCGAACTTCCTCATCGGGCTCCTGCTCATCCAGTGGTTCTCGTTCCAGCTCGGCCTGTTCCTGGTGATCGACGCCGAGAGCCCGTGGGCCACGTTCTTCGCGGCCGTCGCGCTCGGCATCCCGGTCTCGGCGCAGATCGCCGAGGTGCTCATCGCCAACCTCGACCACGAGGCACGCCAGGAGTACGCCGCGGTGGCGCGCTCCCGCGGCCTCGGCCGGGCCCGGCTGTTCACGGCCCACCTGCTGAAGCCGTCCTCGCTGCCGGTGGTGACGGTCGTGGCCCTCACGGTGGGCGAGCTCCTCGGCGGCTCGCTCATCACCGAGACGATCTTCGGGCGCAACGGCGTCGGCAACCTCGTGCAGCGCTCGGTCGCCACGCAGGACCTGCCGGTGCTGCAGGCGGTCGTCGCCCTCGCCGCCGTCGTGTTCGTCGTCGTGAACCTCGTGGCCGACCTGGTCTACCCCCTGCTGGACCCGCGCGTGCGGCTCGACGCCTCCCCCGCGCCCACGAAGGAGGTCTCCGCATGACCCTCACCTCGATCTCCACGGGCGGGGAGGCCGCACCGCCGCCCGCGCCCGCCGCCGAGGCCGGCGGTGGACCGCAGCGGCGCGGCACCCGGCTCGGGCCGTCCCGGGCCCGCGGGGTCCTCGCCCGGCTGCGACCGAGCGTGGTGCTCTCCTTCGCGGTGGTCGCCGTCGTGCTCGCCTGGTCGGTCGCGCCGACCCTCTTCACGTCCTACGACCCGGCCGTCGGGGTCACGGCCGACTTCTTCCAGCCGCCGAGCGCGGCGCACTGGTTCGGCACCGACCACCTCGGGCGGGACGTCTACGCCCGGGTCGTGCACGGCACGGCCTCGTCCGTGACGAGCGCACTGGTGGCCGTCGCGATCGGCCTGCTCGTCGGTGGCTTCGTCGGCCTCCTCGCAGGCTTCCTCGGCGGGCTCGTCGACGTGGTGCTCGCCCGCTTCGTCGACGTGCTGCTCGCGATCCCGAGCTTCCTGCTCGCGGTCGTCGTGGTCAGCGCCCTCGGCTTCGAGACGATCAACGCCGCCATCGCCACGGGCGTCTCGGCGGTGGCGGTCTTCGCCCGGGTGATGCGCGCGGAGGTGCTGCGCACGCGCAGCTCCGTCTTCGTGGAGGCGGCCTCCGTGCTCGGCGCGAACCGGTGGCAGGTGCTCACCCGCCACGTCCTGCCCAACGCGTCCCGCTCGGTGCTGCAGCTCGCGGTGCTCCAGTTCGGCCTGTCGATCCTCGTCATCGCCGGCCTGGCGTTCCTGGGCTACGGCGACCCCCCGCCCGCCTCCGACTGGGGCCTGCTGATCTCGGTCGGCAAGGACTACCCGCTCGCCCCCTGGCTCGTCTACGCCCCGGCGATCGTCACCGTCGCCACCGTCCTCTCCGTGAACAGGATCAGCCGATGGCTCCGCACGACCGACTGACGACCCTGCTCGACGAGCCCGCCACGGCGACGCCCCCGGACGTCCCCCCGGTGCTCGCCGTGGAGGGGCTGACGATCTCGTACGGCGGCACGCAGGTCGTGCACGGCGTCGACCTGGCGATCGGCCGCGGGCAGAGCCTCGCGCTCATCGGCGAGTCAGGCTCCGGCAAGTCGACCATCGCCCGGGCCCTGCTGCGCCTGCTGCCCGAGGGCGGGCGGGCCCGCGGACGCGCCGTCTTCGAGGGCGTCGACGTGCTCGCGCTCCCGGAGCGTCGCTTCCGGCCGCTACGCGGACGCTCGATCGGCTTCGTGCCCCAGGACCCCGGCGCCTCCCTCAACCCGGTGCGCACCATCGGCGCGCAGGGGCTCGAGGCCGCCGCGCTGCTCGACCTCGACTCGAGGGCGGAGCGCCGCGAGGCCGTGCTCGAGACCCTCGCCCAGGTCGGTCTCGACGACCCGCGGCGGGTGGCCGCGTCGTACCCGCACGAGCTGTCCGGCGGCATGCTGCAGCGGGTGCTGATCGGGCTCGCCGTGCTCCCCCGCCCGGCGCTGCTCGTCGCCGACGAGCCGACCTCGGCGCTGGACGTGACGATCCAGAAGCGCATCCTCGACCTGCTCTCCGACCTGCAGGCCGACCTCGGCAACAGCCTCCTGCTCATCACCCACGACCTCGCGATCGCGGCCGAGCGGGCCGACGCCCTCGTCGTGCTCAAGGACGGCACGGTGCACGAGTCCGGGGCCACCACCGAGGTCTTCGCGGCACCCTCCTCGGCGTACGCGCGGCGGCTGCACGCGGACGTCCCGTCGCTGAACCCCGATCGGTACGCCGACCTCCGCGCCGTCGGCGAGCGCCGCCGTCGCGACGCGGACGCGACCCCTGCCCGGATCGAGGTCGCGGGCCTGACGAAGACCTTCGGCCGCGGGGACGACGCGCTGGTCGCCGTGGACGACGTGTCGTTCTCGGTGCCGGCCGGCACGACGCACGCGCTCGTGGGCGAGTCGGGATCGGGCAAGACCACGACGATCCGGCTGCTGGTCGGGCTCGAGACCCCCGACCGCGGCTCCGTGGAGGTCGCGGGCGCGCCCGTGCACCAGCACAGCCGCGCGGAGCTGCGCGAGGCACGGCGCCACCTGCAGCTCGTCTACCAGAACCCGTTCACCTCGCTCGACCCGCTGTGGAAGGTGGAGCGGCTCGTGCGCGAGCCCCTCGACCGGTACGGCGTCGGCACCCGCGCCGAGCGGAGGGACCGGGTGCGCGAGGCCGTCGCGTCCGTGGGCCTGTCCGACGAGCTGCTGACCCGGCGCCCCGCGGCGCTCTCGGGCGGGCAGCGGCAGCGCGTGGCCATCGCCCGCGCGCTCGTGCTGCACCCCGACGTGCTGGTGCTCGACGAGCCGACGTCGGCGCTCGACGTGAGCGTGCAAGCCGACATCGTGCAGCTGCTGCTCCGGCTGCAGGCGGAACGGGGACTGACCTACCTGTTCGTCTCCCACGACCTCGCGCTGGTGCGGCAGCTCGCCCACACCGTGTCCGTCATGCGGCACGGGAAGGTGGTCGAGTCCGGGCCGGTCGCCGAGGTCTTCGCGGCACCGGAGCACGACTACACCCGCACCCTGCTCGCCTCCGTGCCCCGGGGAGCGGAGCGGTGACGGCGGCTGCTCCCGACACCCTTGCCGGCCCCGCGCGGGTGCCCGCGGCGCGGGCCACGCAGCGACTGGGCTTCAACACCCGGGTGTCGTTCTCCGACGAGGCCGGTCCGGCCGCGGGGCTCGCGGACGGGGTGCGCCTGTTCGCCGCCGCGGAGGAGCTCGGCTACCAGGCGGGCTGGGCCTACCAGCGCCACTTCGACCACTACCTGTCGTCGCCGCTGCCGTTCTTCGCGGCCGTGGGGCAGCGCACCGAGCGCATCACGCTGGGCTCGGCGGTGCTGCCGATGCGCTACCAGGACCCGGTGCTGCTCGCCGAGGCCGCCGGCACGACCGACCTGCTCGTCGGCGGGCGCCTCGAGCTGGCCCTGTCCGCCGGCGCGACCGCGAGCTGGGACGGGGTGTTCGGCGCGGTCGAGGTCGACGCGCGTACCGAGGCGCGGCGACGGCTGCGCCGGTTCCTCGACGCCGTGGCGGGCGAGGTGCTGCACGTCGTCGACGGCGAGGGCCAGGGCGCGCCCGTCGGGACCCCGATCCGCGTGACCCCGCACAGCCCCGGCCTCCGCGGACACCTGCGCCAAGGCGTCACGAGCGCGGGCTCGGCCGAGCACGCCGCGCGGCTGGGCCTGGGGCTCATCACCGGCACCGTGCTGACCGACGTGCCCGCCGGCCACTCCTTCGGCGAGCACCAGGCGCGCATCATCGCGACCTACCGCCGCACCTGGGCGGAGCTGCACGACACCCCGGTCCCGCCCGTCGCCGTCGCCGCCTCCGTGCTGCCCGGCACGAGCGCGGCGCTGCGCGAGCGGTACGCCGCGTACGACCACCAGCGTCGTACCGAGGGCATGGCGGCATCGCGCCCCGCGGGCGCCCTCACCCCCGTGCAGACGGCGGCACTGCCCGCCGGGACGGCGATCAGCCCGGTGCACCACGGCGACCCGGACGCCGTCGCCGCCGCGGTGCTCGCCGATCCCGGTATCGCGTCCGCCGACGAGCTGGTGCTGTTCCTGCCGCCGGCCTTCGACCTGGCCGCGAACGTGCGGCTGCTGCGCGACCTGGCGACCACCGTCGCCCCCGCCCTCGGATGGAGCCCCTCCGCATGAGCATCCCCTCCCCCCGCCGCTACGTCGTGATCGGCGCCGGCGGCGTCGGGGCCGCGCTGGCCGCGGGACTCACCGACGCGGGTCTCGACGTCGTGCTCGTCTCGCGGGGCGCGACGCTCGGTGTGGTGCGGGAGCGCGGGCTGCGGTTCACCCACGCGGGCCGCACCCGGGTGCTCGACGTTCCCGTCGCCGGCGGTCCCGACGAGGTGGGCCTCCGCGCCGGGGACGTCCTCGTGCTTGCCACCAAGTCGCAGGACGCAGCCGCGACGCTGCCGCTGTGGGCCTGGTCGGCGCGTGCCGACGGCGGCGTCGGAGCCGACCTGCCCCTCGTGCTGCTCCAGAACGGGCTCGAGGCCGAGCGGATCGCGCTGCGCTACTTCCCCACCGTCGTCGGCGGCGTCGCCCTCATCGCGGCGCGCCACGTCGTGACCGGTGAGGTCGACGTCGCCAACGCCCCGCGGCTGGGCGAGGTCGTCCTGGGCGCCTACCCCTCGGCCACCGCCGCGTCGGCGGCTCGGGCGGCGGCTCGGGCGGCGGCTCGGGCGGTCGCGGAGCAGGTGGCCGCGGACCTCGACCGCGCCGGGTGGCTCGCCCAGCACGTGACGGACATCGAGCGGTGGCTGGCCTGGAAGCTGGTCGCGAGCGTGACCTTCGCGGTCGGCGTGCTCTCCGGCGACGACGACGAGCGCGCTCGGCTGCGCACCGACCTCGCCGCCGAGGCCCGCGCTGTGCTCGCCGCCGCCGGTCAGGACCCCGCCGACGCTGCACGCGAGCTGGCGCACGACCGGTCCCTGGCCGCGGTGGCGCCGGGCGCCCACGGACCCGGCCAGCAGTCGCCGTGGCAGGCGTTCGCGCGCGGCGCCGGCAGCGAGGTCGACTTCCTCAACGGCGAGGTCGTCCTGCTGGGCCGGCTGCACGGCGTACCCACGCCCCTCAACCACGCCGTCCAGACCGTGCTGGGGCGGTCCGCCGCGTTGGGCGAGGGGCCCGGCGTGCACAGCGTCGCCGACGTACGGGCGCTCACCGGCTGATCCTGACCGTGGGCCGGGCGTCCGCGGGCGCAGGCCGTGCCCGGGACGTCATGCGCTCCGGCGCCCCGGGGCCGCGGTTCGCATGACGTCCGCGAGGTGGGCGGTCGCGGGGCGGGGCGAAGTGTGCGGCTGGGACACCCCCGCCCGAGCCGGACCCACCCCAACCGCACATTTCTCGGCTCGATCCCGCCGCCCGCGGCGCGCTCGTGTCCTGAGGGAGGAGGGGCCGCGTCGGAGGAGCGCAGCGGAGGAGACGTGGTCGGGATCGACCGAAGGACAGGAGCCCAGAGCGCCGCGGGCACGGCCGAGCGGAGCGAGGCCCAAGCGCACAGCGGCGTGGTCGGGATCGATCGAAGGACAGGAGCCCAGAGCGCCGCGGGCACGGCCGAGCGGAGCGAGGCCAGAAAGCACCGCGGCCTGTTCTGCGGAACGGATGCACCCGGACCGCCCCTCAGATCGCATCCGTTCCGTAGAACACGGACCGGTACGCCGCTGGCCCGAACCCGACGCCCGCCGCCCAGAGCGCCGCGGGCACGGCCGAGCGGAGCGAGGCCAGAGGGCTCAGTCCCCCGTCGCCACCGGCAGGTCGTGGTTGCTCCACTGCGACCAGGAACCCGGGTACAGCGCCGCGTCGACACCGGCCACCGCCAGCGCGGCGACCTGGTGGGCGGCGGTGACGCCGGAGCCGCAGTAGACGGCGACGGGCCGCGAGCCGTCGGCCCCCAGCGCGGCGAAGCGCGCCCGCAGGGCGTCGGCCGGGAGGAACCGGCCGACGGCGTCGAGGTTGTCCCCGGTCGGGGCGCCCGTGGCGCCCGGCACGTGGCCGGCCTTCGGGTCGACGGGCTCGACCTCGCCGCGGAACCGCTCGGGTGCGCGGGCGTCGAGCAGCACGCCGGCGCGCGGGAAGTCGCCGACCGACGCGAGCTCCAGGGTCGGCAGGGCACCGGGCACCAGCTCGACGTCCCCGGGCTCGGGGACGACGTCGTCCGTGTCCAGCGCTCCGCCGGCGGCGGTCCAGGCCGGCAGCGCGCCGTCGAGGAGCCGGACGTCGGTGACGCCGGCCCAGCGCAGCAGCCACCACGCGCGGGCGGCTGCGAGGTTGCCGGCGCCGTCGTACGCCACCACGCGGGACCCGCGCCGTACGCCCCAGCGGCGCGCAGCCTCCTGCAGCGCGGCGACGTCGGGGAGCGGGTGGCGCCCGTCGGTCGGTTCGCCGTGGGCGGCGAGCTCGGTGTCGAGGTCGACGTAGACGGCACCGGGGACGTGCCCGGTGAGGTAGTCGCCGTGGCCCGGCGGCCCGCCGAGCCGCCAGCGCACGTCGAGCACGACGAGGTCGTCGCCACGGGCGATCTGGGCGGCGAGCTCCGTCGCGGAGACCAGCACGTCAGAGGTCATGCCTGCATCCTCTCCGAGGTCCGAGTCCGAGGTCCGAGGTCCGACGCCGCTCACCCCGCGACCAGCAGGCGCGGGGCCTGGGAGGTCGCGAAGAAGGCCTCGCCGGCGTCGAGCGCCGTCGCCTCGATGTCCGCGTCGAGACCGCGACGCGCCAGCACGTTGAGCCCGGCGGAGCCGACCGCGGGCAGGTCGTCGCGCGCGACGACGCCCGACGGGACGCGCCCCGCGACGCTCGGGAGCAGCGCCACGCCGATGCCGGCCCGCACGCCGGCGAGCACGCCCTCGAGCGTGCTCGACTGCGCGGCGACGGTGACCCGTCGGCCCTCGGCGCCGAGCGCCGCCATCGCCCGCTCGCGCAAGGCGCACGGCTCCTCGAAGGCCACGAGCTCGATGGTGTCGTCGTCGGGGCCCGGCGGCTGCCACCCGGGGGCGGCGTACCACGACAGCGGCAGCCGGCCGATCTCCCGGCCGCCCTCGTTGCCCCGGGAGGCCAGCACGAAGGCGAGGTCGATGGCGCCGCGGCCGACCGCGTCCTCGAGCTGGGTCGAGCGGCCGATCTCGAACCGGGTCGCGACGCCCGGGAAGGCGTCGGCGAGCGCGCGGATCATCTCGGGCAGGACGTGCTCGGCGGAGTGCTCCGTCGACCCGACCACGACGACCTGCTCCTGGGGCACCCGGAGCCGGGCGAGGGCGTCGTCGTGGACCACGAGGATCCGCCGCGCCTCGGCGAGGACCGCGTCGCCCTCGGGCGTGAACCGCATCCCGCGCCCCTCCTTCGCGAACAGCTTGCGCTTGAGTGCGCGCTCCAGCAGGCGCACGTGCTGGCTCAGCGCGGGCTGGCTGATGTGCCGCGCGGCGGCGGCGCGGCTGAAGCCGCCGCACTCGGCGATGGCGACGAGGGTGCGGAGGTGCTCGAGGTCGAGGGTGGAGCTCATGGCCCCGACCATAGGTGACTTAGTGGACCGGATTAGTAGATCTTGCGATGCGGACATCCGTCTCACGTCGGCACGCCACGACGTTCCGGATCGGTACCCATCACCGACCACTGTTGGACACCGCACCGCCCCCGGCCGGAGGCTGTCGCGCATGACGCTCACCGCCTCCCCCCGCACCCTCCTCTCCCCCACGACGTACGACGAGCCCGCGGGCGTCGCCGCACGCGCCACCCTCGTCGTGCTCACCGGTCGTGGCGAGACGCCGGCCGGGTACGCACGCCTGGGGCGCCGTCTGTCGGCGGACGCCTACCGGGTGCGCGTGGTCGCCACCGACGTGGACGACCTCGACGCGGTGGAGGCGGCGGTGACCGACGCGCTCGGCGGCGCGGCGCCCGACGACGTGGTGCGCCCGCGGGTGCTCCTCGGCTCCGACGCCGGCGCCAACGTCGCCGCGCGCCTGGCCGGTCGCCGCCCCGACCTCGTCGACGCCCTCGTGCTGGCCGGCGTCGTGCTGCCCGGGTCGCGCCCGGCCCCGGGCACCGCCCCGGGCACCGCCCCGGGCACCGCCGCGAGCACCGCCGCGGGACCCGCGTCCCGCTGGGACGAGGAGCTGGAGACCCGCTCGGCCTGTCCGGCCTACCGACGCGTGCTCGGCGAGGACGCCGACTTCGTGCGCGGCGCCCTGGAGACGGAGCTGCCCGCCGAGGTGGCCGGGGACGACCTGTTCGCGGGCGACCTGCCGACCCTCGTCCTCCACGGTGAGGCCGACCCGCTGACGCCGGTCGACGACGTGCTGTCCCTCGTCGCGGACGGCAGCCGCGCCCGGGCCGCCGTGGTCGCGGGCGGTCGCCACGACGTGCTCAACGACGTCGACCACCGCTCGGTCGCCGCCACCGTCGTCCTGTTCCTCGAGAGCCTGCGCCGCGGCGCGGACCTCCCGACGATCGTGGCGCCGGCCGACCGATGACCGCGGCGCTGCGGACCGACGTCCTCGCCCGCTTCCCCGGCGCCCGGGCCGACGCCGCGGCCCTGGCCCGGGGCCGCACGGACCGGTCGGGCACGCCCGGCACGGCCGACCCGATCGCCGTCGTGAGCGCCGCTTCGGTCGACGAGGTGCGCGCCGTGCTCGCGTGGGCGCACGAGCACCGCGTGCCGGTCGTGCCGCGCGGCGCGGGCACGGGACTGGCCGGGGGTGCGGTCGCCGACGGCGCCCTGGTGCTCGACGTGTCCGGGATGCGACGGATCATCCGGATCGACCCCGTCGAGGAGCTCGCGGTCGTCGAGCCGGGCGTGCTCACGGCCGACCTGGACGCCGCCGCGGCCGAGCACGGCCTCATGTACGCCCCCGACCCCGCCAGCGCCGCCATCTCGACGATCGGCGGCAACATCGCCACCAACGCCGGCGGGATGCGCTGCGTGAAGCACGGCGTCACCCGCGACGCCGTGCTCGGGCTCGAGGTGGTGCTCGCCGACGGCCGCCTGCTGCGCACCGGTCGGGCGACGGCGAAGGGCGTCGTCGGCTACGACCTGACGGCCCTCCTCGTCGGTTCGGAGGGCACCCTCGGCGTCGTCGTCGGCGCCACCCTGCGGCTGCGGCCGCGCCCCCACGTCGGCGGGACCGTCCTCGCGACGTACCCCGACGTCGAGACCGCCGCCCGCGCCTGCTCCCGGGTGGGGGCCGCACGGCTGCGACCGAGCCTGCTCGAGCTGATCGACGCGGCCACGCTGGCCGCCGTCGCGGACCACACGGGCACGGCCGCGCTGGCCGCCGGGGCGGCCGTCGTCGCACAGACCGACGGCGCGGACGCGGCCACGGCGACCACCGAGCTCACGGCGGTCGCCGCGGTGCTGCGCGAGGGGGCGGACACGCTCGAGCAGGGCGACGACCCCGACCGGGCCGACGAGCTGCTCACCGCCCGGCGCCTCGCCCTGCCGGCGATCGAGGCGCGGGGCCACGCCCTCATCGAGGACATCTGCGTGCCGCGGGCCCGGCTCGCCGAGGCGGTGCGGGGCATCGAGGCCATCGTCGCCGCCACCGGCGTGCCGATCTACACCTTCGCCCACGCGGGCGACGGCAACCTGCACCCCATCGTCACCTGGCCGCGCACCGCGGAGGGATCCGGAGCGACGACCGGCACGGAGCGACCCGCCGCCGTCGACGACGCCGCCGGGCGCATTTTCGAGCTGGCCGTCGCGCTCGGCGGCACGCTCTCCGGCGAGCACGGCGTCGGCACGCTCAAGCGGGCCTACCTCGGCCTCGAGCTCGAGCCGGACGTGCTCGACGTGCAGCGGGCCGTCAAGGCGGCGCTCGACCCCCGCGGCATCCTCAATCCCGGGAAGGCGATCTGACGGGCGACGGGGTGCGTCCGCTGCTGCCGGCGCGGGCCGCCTCGGAGTCGGGGAAGGCCCGGTCGGCGAGGGAGAAGGCCAGGTCGGTCAGTCGCGGGGCGACGACGTTCGCCACCTCCAGCACCCGCGCCGAGAGCAGGTCCACGGTGACCGGCCGGTCCTCCAGCGCCTTCACGACGGTCTCCGCCGCCTGCTCGGGCGTCAGGGCCCGCAACCGCCGGTAGGCCTCGGTCGGCGCGATCATCTCGGTGCGCACCAGCCCGAACCGGAGGTTCGTGAACGCCACGCCGTCCGCGTAGGTCTCCCGCCCGGCGATGCGTCCGAACACGTCGAGGGCGGCCTTGGAGGCGATGTACGCCGCGAACTTGGGACTCTTGACCTGCACGCCCCACGTGACGACGTTGACGACGTGGCCGAAGCCCTGCTCCCGCATCGCGGGCAGCAGGCCCAGCGTGAGGCGCACCGGCGCCAGGTAGTTGATCGCGATCGTCCGCTCCACGTCGTGGAAGCGGTCATAGGTCAGCTCCAGCGACCGCCGGATCGACCGGCCCGCGTTGTTGACGAGGTGGTCGACGGGTCCGAACTCGGCGTGCACGCGCCGTACCAGCCGGTCGACGGCCGCCCCGTCGGTGAGGTCGACGGGGAAGCAGTACGCCGCGCCGCCGGCCGCCTCGATCTCGGCCCGCACCCGGTCGAGCTCCTCGGACCGGCGGGCGACGAGCAGGACGGTCGCGCCGCGCGCGGCGCACGCCCGGGCGGTGGCCTCGCCGATGCCGGACGAGGCACCGGTGACCATCACGGTGCGTCCCGCGAGCGGGCTGCGCGGATCACCCGTCAGCGTGCGGAGGACGCGGCGGGCGCGGGAGAGCGGCGTGGTGAGCAGGAGCCCCATGGCTCCGACCCTAGAGAGGTCAGCGCGCCCCGTCGAGACGTCCGCGCTGCTCGTCGTCGAGCTCGAGCCGCGCCGCCGCCAGCGCCTGGTCGAGCTGCTCGACCGAGCTGACGCCCACGATCGGGCGCGCGGCGGGCCGACCGCCCAGCAGCCACGCCAGCACGACCTGGCCGGGCGCGACGCCGTGCTCGGCCGCGACCTCGGCGAGCGCGGCCAGGCGCCGCGTCGTGCCGGGGTGGTCGTAGGCCTCCGGGAACGGGCGGTCGGAACGGTCGTAGGCGCCCTGCACGAGCGGGCTGTAGGCCCACAGCTCGAGGTCGGGGTGCTCCGCGAGGTAGTCGAGGGTCTCGTCGGTCGCGAACCCGAACCGGTGGTCCTTGCCGGGCACCTCGACGTCGGGACGGGGCCGCACGTAGGACGTCGTGAGCTGCAGCAGCGAGAAGGGCTCGACGCCCGTGGCCGCCGCGAGCGCGCGCGCCCGCTCGACCCGCCAGGTCGGGTGGTTGGAGATGCCCAGCCGGCGCACCCCACCGTCCGCGACGAGGGCGCCGAAGGTCGCGACGACCTCGTCGAGCGGCACCGACCGGTCCTCGAGGTGGGCCCAGTACACGTCGACGACGTCCACGCCGAGGCGCTCGCGGCTCGCCTCGAACGAGCGGCGCACCACGTCGGGAGCGAGGCCCACGACACCGCGCGAGGGGTCGCCGGGTACGACCGGCTCGGGCCCGACCTTGGTCGCCAGCACGACCTGCTCACGCACCCCCGGGCGGGCACGGAGCCACCGGCCCAGCAGCTCCTCGCTCTGCCCGCCGGCGCCGGTCTCGCTGACCCAGAACGCGTAGCAGTCGGCCGTGTCGAGGGTCGTGCCCCCGGCCTCCACGAACCGGTCGAGGAGGGCGAACGCGGTGCGCTCGTCCGTCCGCGTGCCGAAGTACATGCACCCGAGCACCAGGTCTGCGACAGCCATGGACCCGATGGTGCCATCACCCCGAGGCGAGCCCTCAGACGAGCGGGGCGTCCCGCAGGTGCAGCTCGAACCGCGCGCCGTCGCCCGGCCGCGACTCCACCTCGACCCGCCCCCGGTGCCGCTGGGCCGCGGCCTGCACGATCGCGAGCCCGATGCCGCTGCCCTGGATCGCCTGGGCGTGGGCGTAGGTGCCCCGGAAGAAGCGGTCGAAGATCTGCTCCCGCTCCTCCTCGGGGATCGAGACCCCGTCGTTGGCGACCGTCACGAGGGCTACCCCGTCGGACTGGGTGACCTCGACCGTCACCTCCGCCCGCGCGAACGTCAACGCGTTGCGCACGAGGTGGCGCACGGCGCTGTGGAGCAGCGCCTCGTTGCCGACGAGCGTCGTCACCGTCACGGTGGTGCTCAGCGCCACCGCCGGCGCGTCGCCGACGTGACGCTCCTGCTCCGCGGTAACCGCGCGGCGCACGACGGCCTCGAGGTCGAGGGGCGTGCACGGGTACGCCGACGGGTCGTCCAGCTGCGCGAGCACGACGATCCCGTCGACGAGGTCGGCGAGGCGCTCGGCGTTGCGCGTCGCGACCTCGACGACGGACTGCTGCGCCGGGGTGAGCGCGCCGAGGTCGCCGTCGCGGAGCAGGTCGAGGCGGCCCAGCACGTTGGTCACGGGGGTGCGGAGCTCGTGGCTGGTGGTCGCCACGAAGCGACGCCGGGTGGCCTCCAGCGCCCGCAGCTCCCGCTGGGCCCGCTGCTCCGCGTCGCGGCGCTGGTCGCCGACGAGGGCCAGCGGGAAGGCCCAGGCCGCCGCGAGGGCGACGAAGACCGCGACCGCCCACGACCGCTCGAGGTCGTCGACCGACGAGTGGACGATGGCGAGGCTCGGCGCCTGCAGCGGCGGCCCGACGATCCAGACGACGAGGCCGAGCAGCGTGAGCACGACGAGCTCGGCGGAGGTGACCCGCATGCCGAAGCGGAGGCCCGCCCAGCTGAGCGTGAGGAGCAGCAACGCGGCCACGATCGCCCCGTCGAGACCGGTGAGGGTGCTGGTCGCGGCGGCGAGGAGCGCGAACGTCGCGACCTGGGCGGCGAGCTCCGCCCCGGAGAAGCGGGTGTAGCGACGGTGGGAGCGTTCCAGGAGCAACGGGCACCAGACGAAGATCGCGACGGCGTTGCCGAGCCCCACCACCGCGGCCGAGCGGACGTCCATGCCGCCCGTCTCGGCGACGAGCACCGCCACGAGGCCCACGAACGCGCCCGCGGACACGGCGGCCAGCGCGAGGACGTTGTGGGCGCGGACCGAGTCGACGGCGCGCACGCCCCCGGCCCGGAGCACCCCGGCGGCCACGACGGCGGCCATCGTCCCGGCGACCGCGATGAGCGCGGACTCCAGCACCGGCGAGCCGACGAGCAGGGCGCTCACCCCGATGTAGCTGGGGATCGCCACCAGGCCGAGCACGCGCCACGGGCCCCGCGCCAGCGCCAGCACCGCGGTGCCGATGCCGACCGAGATCCAGATGGGGTTCACCCCGACGACGCCCTCGCCGACGATGCCCCGCCCGACCGCGAGCAGCAGCACCGCGACGACCGCCAGCACCCACGCCGAGCGGTCGAGCGCCGCCCACCGGCTCTCAGCCCGCATGGCTCAGCACGACCTCGACGGTCGTCCCGCTGCCCGGGGCGCTGACGATCGAGACGTCACCGCCGTTGGCCTCGACGAGGTGACGGACGCTGGCCAGGCCGTCACCGTGGCCGCCGTCGCCGTCGTCGGCGAGCCGACCGCGTCGGCCGAGCTCGAAGATGGTGGAGAGGTCGTCCGGGTGGATGCCCCGGCCGGCGTCCGAGACGGCGATGCGCACGGCGGCGCCGGCCTCCTCCCGCACCCGCACGTCGACGTCGCCCTCGGAGTAGCGCAGCGCGTTGCTGACCAGGTTGGCCAGCACCCGCTCGAGGTCGAGGGGGTCCACCCGGGCCGTGACGTCGACGACGTCGGTGCGCACGCGGGAGACGTCGTGGGTGACGGCCAGGTCGTCCAGGGCCTGGCGCAGCGCCGACCCGACGACGGTCACGGCCGCGCGTCGCACCCGCTCGCGCGTGGTGCCGGTCGCGTCGGCATCGGCCTCGACCAGCGACACGGTGCGTAGCAGCTCGTCGAGCATCGTCGACAACCTCCCCAGCGCGACGCCGGAGCGGCGGAGGAGCTCGGCGGGGTCGGCCCCGTCGTCACCGTCCTCGGCGAGGGCCTCGGTGGCCAGCGCGACGTAGCCGCGGGCCGCGGCGAGCGGGTTGCGCAGGTCGTGCCCCAGCGCCCGGTAGATCCGCTGCGCCTCCGCCGCGCGCAGCTTCTGCGCGGTGAGGTCACGCGTGACCTTGAGGAAGCCCACGACGTCCCCGGCCGGGTCGTGGAGCGCGTTGATGGCGATCTCGCCCCAGAAGCGGGTGCCGTCGGCGCGCAGGCGCCAGCCGACGTCGCGGGCCAGCCCCTCGCGCCGGGCGACGGTCAGCAGGTGCTCCGGCCGTCCCTCCCGGCGGTCGTCCTCCGTGTAGAAGACCGAGAAGTGGCGCCCGACGATCTCGTGCGCCGCGTAGCCCTTCACCCGGGCGGCCCCGAGGCTCCAGGAGCGCACCACCCCGCTCTGGTCGAGGCGGACCACGGCGTGGCCGACCACCTGCTCGAGCAGCTCGGCGTCGGACTGCACGCGCGCCGGCTGGGACTCCCCCACCACGACCACGCGGTGCACCTCGACCAGCGAGGACGTGCCCTCGGGGTCGAGGAGCAGGTGCAGCGTCGTCGTCAGCCGCAGCTCCCCGCCGTCCGCGCGGAGCGCCGTGTGCGTGTAGGTCGCCCGTCCCGTCGCCAGTGCCCCGGCGCACGCGCGACGGAAGTCCTGCTGCGCCTGCGAGCCCGCGGGACGCAGGGGCGAGACGGCGCCGACCGCGTCGTCCGCCGTGAAGCCCGTGAGCTGCGCGATGCTGGCCCCCCAGGAGACCACGACGCCGTCCGGCCGCGTGACGACCACTCCCTCCACCACGGGAGAAGGGAACCACGCCCGGGCGCGCGGCGAGGCTTTATCAGGGCGCCAGGCGCACGACCCGCCAGTCCGTCCCCGTCCGCCGGTAGACCAGGCGGTCGTGGAGCCGGCTCGGTCGGCCCTGCCAGAACTCCACGACGTCCGGCTCCACGCGGTACCCGCCCCACGTCGGCGGGACGGGCACCTCGCCGTCGTCGCCGAACCGGGCGTCGGCCGCGTCGTACGCCGCGGTCAGGTCCACGCGCGACCCGACCTCGCGGGACTGGGGCGAGGCCCAGGCGCCGAGGCGGGAGCCGCGGGGGCGCCGCTCGAAGTACGCCGCGACGTCGGCCGCGTCGAGGGGGACGGCCCGGCCCTCGACGCGCACCTGCCGCTCGAGCGGGTGCCAGGGGAAGAGGAGCGCGCAGCGGGGCTCGGCCGCGAGCGCGACGCCCTTGCGCGAGGCGGTGTTGGTGAAGAAGCGGAAACCGTCCGGGCCGAAGCCCTTGAGCAGCACGATGCGGCTCGACGGCGCCCCGTCCGGGTCGACCGTGGCGACGACCATCGCGTTGGGCTCGTGGACGCCGGCGGCGGTCGCCTCGTCGTACCAGCGGGCGAAGGTGGCCAGCGGGTCGGGCGCGAGGTCCGCCTCGTCGAGACCACCGCGGGCGTACTCCTCCCGGAGGTCGGCGAGGTCGCGGTCCGGCAGCGCTGCGCTCATGTCCCCGGACGCTACCGCGACCGTCCATCGGACGCCCCCCTCGCGACCGCTCGGTAACCCCGGGCAGAATGCGTCGCTGGCACGCCACGAGCGCGCCCCTCACCGACGAGAAGGAGCCCTCATGACCGAGGTCCACCACGGCCTGGAAGGCGTCGTCGCCTTCGAGACGCAGATCGCCGAGCCCGACAAGGAGGGATCGGCGCTGCGCTACCGAGGTGTCGACATCGAGGACATCGTCGGGCGCGTGCCGTTCGAGAACGTCTGGGGCCTCCTCATCGACGGTGCCTACACGCCGGGCCTCGCCCCCGCGGAGCCCTACAACCTCCCCGTCCACACCGGCGACGTGCGCGTCGACGTCCAGGCCGCGATCGCGATGCTCGCCCCGGCGCTCGGCTTCCGCCAGACCTACGACATCAGCGACGAGCAGGCCCGCGAGGACATCGGCCGCCTCGCCGTCATGGTGCTGTCCTACGCCGCGCAGTCGGCCCGCGGCCTCCACCAGCCGGTGGTGCCGCAGAAGGTCGTCGACGAGGGCGCGACCCTCGCCGAGAAGTTTCTCATCCGCTGGAAGGGCGAGGCCGACCCCAAGCACGTCAAGGCGATCGACGCCTACTGGTCGAGCGCGGCGGAGCACGGCATGAACGCCTCGACGTTCACCGCCCGCGTCATCACCTCGACCGGCGCCGACGTGGCGGCCGCGTTCTCCGGCGCCATCGGCGCCATGAGCGGCCCGCTCCACGGCGGTGCGCCCTCCCGCGTGCTCGGCATGATCGAGGAGGTCGAGCAGCGCGGCGACGCGCGTGCCTACGTCAAGGAGCTGCTCGACAACGGCGAGCGCCTCATGGGCTTCGGCCACCGCGTCTACCGCGCCGAGGACCCCCGGGCCCGGGTGCTGCGCCGCACCGCGCGCGAGCTCGACGCGCCGCGCTACCAGGTCGCCGAGGCACTGGAGCAGGCCGCGCTGACCGAGCTCCGCGAGCGTCGCCCCGACCGCGTGCTCGAGACCAACGTCGAGTTCTGGGCCGCGATCGTGCTCGACTTCGCCGAGGTGCCGGCGCCGATGTTCACCTCGATGTTCACCTGCGCCCGCACCGGCGGCTGGTCGGCGCACATCCTCGAGCAGAAGCGCACGGGTCGCCTGATCCGCCCGTCGGCCGTCTACACCGGCCCCGGCGAGCGCCCGGCCTCCGCCATCGAGGGCTGGGACGACGCCTGGGGGAAGTGACCCCCGCTCGCCTGCTGCACGCGGCCCGACGGCCTCACCGGTACCAGCCGGTGAGGCCGTTGGCCCCGTCCCAGCTGAGCGAGATGTGGACGTGGTCCACGTGCCGCAGCGTCGGTGAGCACTTCTCCACCGACGAGCACGAGGCGTGCAGGTAGGGACGCGGCTCGAAGCCGTTCCACGCCGCCCAGATCCGGTCGTTCCAGATGAAGTACATGATCCCCTGCATGCGGGCCCGCGCGTCGGTGTGACCGTTGACCGTCGCCGTCACCTCGTTGAAGAAGCGGTAGAACTGCTGGCGCTGCTGCGCGTTGCGCGCGTCGATCGCCCAGTCGACGGCCCGGCTCTCCTTGTGCTCCGACTGCCCGCCCTGGTTGCAGGGTCGCGTGATGCCGATGATCCGGCCGCCGTAGCGCGCCTTGAGCTGGTCCACGAACGCCCGGGTGCCCTTGCGCACGACGACCGTGCAGGCCGTCTGGGGCTCGTACCGGGCGTACGGGTCGATCTGGGCCGCCGCGGCTCCGGCCGCCACCAGCGGCACCCCGGGCGTCGCCGCGCGCGCCGTCTGGGTGTCGAGGCCGGCGACCAGCGCGGCGAGCGCCAGCACGGTGGCGAGGAGCGTGAGCAGCGCCGAGCGGCGCGGGGCGAGCGTTGCCATGGGAACCTCCGAGTTCGTCCGGGGTCCCGTTCGGCGACCGCGGCGGCCACCTGAGCACCCCTTCGGGTGCAATCGCGTGGCTCAGTCCAGGCGCTTGCCCAGGTAGACCGACTCGGGCGCGTCCTTGTAGTGGCCGTAGCCGACCACGGGCACGTAGCCGCACGCCGTGTAGAGCGCGACCGCCGCCGGCTGGCGCGTCCCCGTCTCGAGCACGAGCCCGTCGTGGCCGGCCGCGCGGGCGGTCTCCTCGAGGTGCGCGAGCACGATCCGCGAGAGCCCCCGGCCGCGGGCGTCGGGCGCGACGTACATGCGCTTGATCTCCGCCGCCCGCTCCAGCCCGAGGTCGTGCACGTCGGGGCGGTCCCGCCAGGCCCCGGTCGCGACGGGCCGGCCCGCGTCCGCGTCCGCGTCGTACCCCACGAAGAAGCGGCCCGTCGGCGGGTCGAACATCGTCGGGTCGAGCGGCGTCTCGTCGGGCGAGCCGTAGAGCACCGCGTACTCCGCCTGCACGTCCGCGACGAGGCGCAGCGCGTCGGGGTGCGTGAGCCGCACCTGCTCGATCCGCAGGCCCTGCCGTCCCACCGCTGCCCCTCTCGTCCCCGCTCTCGTTTCCCGCTCCCGCCGCGGGCGGTGGGAGACTAGCCCGGTGACGCGTGACCTGCGGATTCCGACCGACCTGCTCCCCTCCGACGGCCGTTTCGGCTCCGGCCCCTCGAAGGTCGCGCAGTCGGCGCTCGACGCCCTGGCCGGGCCCGGCGCCGCGCTCATGGGCACCTCCCACCGCCAGGCCCCCGTGAAGAACCTCGTCGCCTCGGTGCAGGAGCGCCTGGGCGATCTCTTCTCGCTGCCCGACGACCACCGCGTCGTGCTCGGCGTCGGCGGCTCGACGGCGTTCTGGGACGTGGCGGCCTTCTCGCTCGTGCGCGAGCGCAGCGCCCACGGCGTCTTCGGCGAGTTCGGCGGCAAGTTCGCGACCGCGACGACCGCGGCGCCGTGGCTGGCCGACCCGGCGGTGTTCGAGGTCGCTCCCGGCTCCGTGGCGGTCCCCGAGGCCGTCGCGGGGGTCGACGTCTACGCGTGGCCGCACAACGAGACGTCGACGGGCGCCATGGCGCCGGTACGCCGCGTGCCCGGCGCCGACGCGGACGCGCTGGTCGTCGTCGACGGGACCTCGGCCGCGGGTGGCCTGCCCGTCGACGTGCGTGAGACGGACGTCTACTACTTCGCGCCCCAGAAGGGCTTCGCCGCCGACGGCGGCCTCTGGTTCGCCCTCATGTCGCCCGCCGCGCTCGCCCGCGTCGACGAGGTGAGGGCGAGCGGTCGCCACATCCCGGCCTTCCTCGACCTCGGCACCGCGGTCGAGAGCTCGGCGAAGCACCAGACGCTCAACACCCCCGCGATCGCGACGCTGTTCCTCATGAACGAGCAGCTGGGCTGGATGCTCGAGCGCGGCGGCCTGGCGGGCATGGTCGAGCGCACGTCCGCCTCGGCGGCCGTGCTCTACGGCTGGGCCGAGCAGGCGGCGTACACGACCCCCTTCGTCGCCGACCCCACCCACCGCTCCCACGTGGTGGGCACGGTCGACTTCGCGGGCGGGCCGGACGGGGTCGAGGCCGACGCCGTCGCCGCGGTGCTCCGCGCGAACGGTGTCGTCGACGTCGACCCCTACCGCAAGCTCGGGCGCAACCAGCTGCGCGTCGCGATGTTCCCCGCCATCGACGCGAGCGACGTCGAGGCCCTCACCGCCTGCGTCGACTGGGTCGTCGAGCGGCTCTGAGGCCGGTCCGGCCGGTGGACCGGCCTCAGTCCAGCGCGCTCGCCGCGAACTGCGAGCGGTAGAGCGCGGCGTACGCCCCGTCCGCCGCGAGCAGCTCGGTGTGCGTCCCCTGCTCGACGATGCGTCCCGCCTCCATCACGAGGATGACGTCGGCGTCGCGGATCGTGGAGAGCCGGTGGGCGATGACGAACGACGTGCGGTCCTCCCGCAGCGCCCCCATCGCCCGCTGCAGCAGCAGCTCGGTGCGCGTGTCGACGGAGCTCGTCGCCTCGTCGAGGATGAGCAGCGCCGGGTCGGCGAGGAACGCGCGGGCGATGGTGAGGAGCTGCCGCTCCCCCGCCGACAGGTTCTCGCCGTTCTCCGTCACGACGGTGTCGTAGCCGTCGGGCAGCGAGGCGACGAACCGGTCGACGTACGTCGCGCGGGCGGCCTCGAGGATCTCCTCGTCGCTGGCGCCGGGACGCCCGTAGGCGATGTTGTCGCGGATCGTGCCCTCGAAGAGCCAGGTGTCCTGGAGCACCATGCCCGTCTGCGCCCGGAGCTCGCGGCGCGACAGCGTGGTGACGTCGACCCCGTCGAGGGTGATGCGGCCGGCGTCGAGCTCGTAGAAGCGCATGACGAGGTTGACGAGCGTCGTCTTGCCCGCACCGGTCGGCCCCACGATCGCCACGGTCTCGCCGGGCCGCGCCACGAGCGACAGGTCCTCGATGAGGGGACGCGCGGGGTCGTAGGAGAAGGCCACGTGCTCGAACGCCACCTCGCCGCGTCCCCGCGCACCCACGCCCGCCCGCCCGGCTCCGCCGACCTCGCCGACGACCGAGGCGTCGGCCTCCTCCTCGGCGTCGAGCAGCTCGAAGACCCGCTCGGCCGAAGCGACGCCCGACTGCAGGAGGTTCATCATCGAGGCCACGGTGGTGAGGGGCTGGTTGAACTGGCGGGAGTACTGGATGAAGGCCTGCACGTCACCGATCGTGATGGCGCCGGCCGTCACCCGGAAGGCGCCGACGACCGCCACCACCACGTAGGAGACGTTGCCGATCAGCATCATCACCGGCATGAGGAGCCCGGAGACGAACTGCGCGCGGTACGACGCGTCGTAGAGCTCGTCGTTCTGCTGGGCGAACGTCCTGTTCACCGCGTCCCGGCGGCCCATCACGGTGACGAGCGCGTGGCCGGAGATCGACTCCTCGACGTGGGCGTTGAGCGAGCCGGTGCGCCGCCACTGCGTCACGAACTGCGGCTGGCTGCGCTTCATCACGGCCCGCGTCAGCACGAGCGAGACCGGCACGGCGATCAGCGCGACGAGAGCGAGCAGCGGCGAGATCCACAGCATCATGGAGAGGATGCCGACCACGGTGAGGAGCGACGTCAGCAGCTGGCTCATCGTCTGCTGCAGCGTCTGCCCCACGTTGTCGATGTCGTTGGTGACGCGGCTCAGCAGCTCTCCCCGCGGTGCCTTGTCGAAGGTCGCGAGCGGCATGGCGTGGATCTTGCGCTCGACGTCGGAGCGGAGCGTGCGGATGGTGCTCTGCACGACGTCGTTGAGCAGGTAGCCCTGGAGCCATGCGAGCAGCGCGCCGGCGAGGTAGACGCCGAGCACGACCAGCAGCGCCCGGCCCATGGCGTCGAAGTCGATGCCCTGCCCCGGCACGACGTGGCGCATGCCCTCCACGAGGTCCGCGGTCGACCCCTGGCCCGACGCGCGCAGGGCAGCCACGGCCTGCTCCTGCGACTGCCCGGCCGGCAGGTCCCGGCCCACGAGGCCGGCGACGACGAGGTCGGTCGCCCGGCCCAGCAGGTAGGGGCCGAGGGACGTCGCCGTCACGCTGCCGACGGCGAAGAGCGCGACGAGCGCGGCCTTCGCGCGGTGGGGGCGCATGCGGCCGACCAGACGCCGGGCCGAGGGTCCGAAGTCCATGGCCTTCTCGCCGGCGCCCATCTGGCCGGCCGGTCCCGGACCGCGCTGCGGCACCGAGATGCGCTCGGTGGCGGTGATCCCGCCGGTGTCCTTGCGCGCGCTCATGCCGCCTCCTCCGCGCTCAGCTGGGACGCGACGATCTCGGCGTACGTCGCGCAGGAGTCCACGAGGTCGTCGTGGCGCCCGGCACCGACGAGGCGCCCGTCCTCGAGCACGAGGATGAGGTCGGCGTCGCGGATGGTGGAGATCCGCTGCGCCACGACCAGGACGCACGCGTCCGTCGTCCACGGCCGCAGGGCCGCGCGGAGCCGGGCGTCGGTGGCGAGATCGAGCGCCGAGAAGGAGTCGTCGAAGAGGTAGATCTCGGGCCGGCGCACGAGGGCCCGGGCGATCGACAGCCGCTGCCGCTGGCCGCCCGAGAAGTTCGTGCCGCCCTGGGCGACGGGCGCGTCCAGACCGTCGGGCAGCGCGGCGACGAAGTCCCGGGCCTGGGCGACCTCGAGCGCCTCCCACAGCTCGTCGTCGGTGGCGTCGGGCTTGCCGTGCCGCAGGTTGGTGGCGATGGTGCCGCTGAAGAGGAACGCCCGCTGCGGCACGAGGCCGATGCGCTCCCACAGGGCCGCCGGGTCGAGCCGGCGCACGTCGACCCCGTCGATGCGCACGGCACCCTCGGTGACGTCCATGAGCCGCGCGACGAGGTCGACGAGGGTCGTCTTGCCCGAGCCCGTGGAGCCGATGACGGCGACCGTCTGTCCCGGGCCGGCGCGGAACGAGACGTCCGAGAGCACCGGGCTCTGGGCCCCCGGGTGGGTGAAGCCCACCCCGTCCAGCTCGAGCTCGGCATGGCCGGAGACGACCTGCACCGGGTGCTCCGGCGGCAGCACGCTCGTGGCGGTGTCGAGCACCTCGGCGATGCGGTCGGCGCAGACCGCGGCGCGCGGGATCTGCATGAGCATGAAGGTGCCCATCATCACCGACATGACGATCTGCATGAGGTAGGCGATGAAGGCGGTGAGCTGGCCGACGCCCAGGTCGCCGGAGTCGACGCGGTGCCCGCCGAACCAGATGACGCCGACGGAGGCCAGGTTGACGATGAGCATGACGACGGGGAACAGCGTCGCGAGCCACCGACCCGCCCGGATCGACACCTGGGTCAGCTGCTCGTTGGCGTCGGCGAAGCGGTCGGTCTCCTCGGGCTCGCGCACGAACGCCCGCACCACGCGGATCCCGGTGATCTGCTCGCGGAGCACCCGGTTGACGCCGTCGATGCGCCCCTGCTGGGCGCGGAAGCTGGGCACCATCCCCCGCACCACGATGCCGACGGCGACGAACAGCGTCGGCACCACGACCGCGAAGATCCACGAGAGGCCCACGTCGGTGTGCATCGCCATCGCGATGCCGCCGATCATCATGATCGGCACCGAGATGGCGATGCTGCAGGTCATCAGCGTCAGCATCTGCACCTGCTGCACGTCGTTGGTGACGCGGGTGATGAGCGAGGGCGCCCCGAACTGGCCGACCTCCCGGCCGGAGAAGCCCGTGATGCGGCTGAACAGCGCGCCCCGGAGGTCGCGGCCCACGCTCATGGCGACCCGCGCCGAGAACCACACGGCACCGATCTGGCAGGCGATCTGGCCGACGCAGACGACGAGCATGACGACGCCGATGCGCAGCACGTGGCCCGTGTCGCCCTCGACGACGCCGTCGTCGATGATCGTCGCGTTGAGGTTGGGCAGGTAGAGCATCGCGCCCGTGGAGCCGAGCTGGAGCAGCGCGATGGCGAGCAGCCGGGCCCGGTAGGGCCGCAGGTGCTCGCGCAGCAGGCGGAAGAGCATGGTCACGCGCTCCTGTCGGGGGTGGTCGGGTCGGTCGGGTCGGTCGGGTCGGTCGGGGTGGGCGCGAGGGTGCCGTGGAGGACGACCGCGACGATCTCCTCCGCCGTCAGCGGCTCGTCGGCCGACAGGTGGGGGTGGCTGCCCGAGAAGGTGAGGAGGCGCAGCATCCGTGCCACCTCCCGCGGCGGCACCCGGAACGCGTGGGCGTCCGGCTCGACGAGGTCGACGACGGCTCGCAGCGAGCGGCGTCGGGCGGCGAGCGCGTCCTCGTCGTCGTGCCGGGAGCGTCGCGGCGGGCCCTGGATGCCCAGCGCGGTCATGACGCCGAAGATCTCGCGGAAGCGACCCTGCACGACCGTCGTGGCGGCGACGAGGCGCGGCTCCAGCGGCAGCGAGCGGTCGACCGCCTCGAGCTCGTCGAGGAAGCGGGTCGGGTCGAGGGCCGCGTCGAGCACGGCGTCGAGCAGGTCCTCCTTCGTCGGGAAGACCCGGAACACGGTGCCCTCCGCGACCCCGGCCGCCTCGGCGATCTGGCGGGTCGTCGCGCCCTGGCCGCGCTCGAGGATGAGCGGCACCGCCGCCTCGAGGATCGTGCGGCGGCGCTCGTCGGGCGCCATCGGCGTCGCTCGGGGGCTCACGACCGGTCAGCGTAGTGAGTGAGCACTCACTCAGACAACTTCGTATCGATCTCCGCGGCGGTGACGACGGCATCGACCCGCTGATGCGTGATGTCGCCCTGGACGACAGGACCGCTGCGTATCCCCCGTCCCCCGCTCGTACGACGCACCCCGAACCCGCTCGGCCCGCCGCGCGGCCCCGGAACTGTGACGCTGGGGCGTGTCGCGCTCCCGAGTCCGCGCGTTCTTCCTCCGGGGCCCGGGCCGGTCCGCGTTTTCCTCCCCGGGTCGGGCCGGTCCGCGTTTTCCTCCCCGGGTCGGGCCCGTCCGCGTTCACCTCCGCCCGCCGGCCGGGCGCGCCCGTCTACCCCAACAACCGCAGCGTGGCCCGCTCCAGCGCCGCCTGGCGGGCGTCGACGTCGTCGGCGTGCTCACGGTCCGCGCGCTGGAGGGCGGCCTTGATGGTGCGGCCGTTCTCGTAGGCCGTGACCACGCGCGGGTCCACGTAGGAGCTGCGGGCGAGGGTCGGGGTGTTGCCGAGGAACGCCGCGACCTCCTTCATGGTGCCGCTGACGGCCCGCTTGCGGGAGGCCGCCGTCTCCCCGGGCTCCTCGGTGCGGGCGAGGGCGACGGCGGCGAGGACGGTGGCGTGCCAGGTGCGGAAGTCCTTGGCCGTGGCCTCGATGCCGGTCGTGACGCGCACGTAGTCGTTGACCAGCGCGGGCAGCACGGAACGCCACTGCCGCAGCTCCTTGTAGGCGAGCAGGCGGGGGTCCTCGGCCCGACGGCGCCGCATCATGGCGATGGCGGCCACGACGGCGGTGTCGTCGATGTGGATCTCGTGGTCGACGCCCGACTTGCCCGTGAAGCGGAAGACCAGCGCCTCGCCGGACCGGCGGACGTGTCGCCGCTCGAGCGTGGTGAGGCCGAAGCTGCCGTTCTCGTCGGCGTACACGTCGTTGCCGATGCGGAAGTAGCCGAGGTCGAGGAGGCGCACCGCCGTGGCCGCGGCCCGCGGCTCCGGCATCCCGTCGAGCCCGAGGTGGCCGACGACGACGGACCGGGCGCGGGCCAGCGAGGCGCCGAACTCCACCATCCGCGCGAACTTCTCCGCGTCGCGCTTCTCGCGCCAGGCGGGGTGGTAGAGGTACTGCCGGCGCCCGGCGTCGTCCGTGCCGACCGCCTGCAGGTGACCGTTGTCGTGCGGGGTGATCCACACGTCCTTCCACGCCGGCGGGATCACGAGCGCCTCGATCCGCTCCCGGGCCCGGTCGTCGAGCCGCTCGCCGTGCTCGTCGCGGTAGGTGAACCCCCGGCCGGCGCGCACCCGTGTCCAGCCCGGCTGGTCGGGCGAGGTTCGGCGGAGTCGCGGCACCTCTCGACCCTAGCCAGCCCCCACCAGCACCCCGACCAGCATCCCGGTCGACACGGCCTCAGGAACGCCGCGAGCCCCTCACCAGGGCGACCGCCAGGACGAGCAGCACCACACCGCCGACGCCACCCACGACCCACGGCAACCACGCCGCACCGTCACCCGACGGGTCGACGGCGGGGTCGGCGTCCGCGCCGGAGGCGTTCCCCGGGTCGTCCGAGCCCTCCGGCGACGCCGGCGTCATCGCCTGCTGCACCTCCGCGGGCAGCTCGACGCGGAGCACCGGCGTCCGCGGGCCCTCCGTCGTCAGCAGCACCGCCCCGGGGTCGTCGGGGTCGACGGCGATGCCCTCCCCCTGCGGCTGCTCCGGCAGGTCGAACGAGCCCACCTCGGTGAGGCCCGGGTAGGTGTAGACGGCCGCCGCCCCGTAGTTGCGCACCACCAGGTGCCGCCCGTCGGGGAAGAACGCCGCGTCGGTCGCAACCCCCAAAGCGGGCGCGAGCGGCTGGAGCACGTTGACCCGCCCCTCCACGAGCTGCTCGGGCGCCGCGTAGAAGGTGCCGCCCAGCACGCCCTTGCTGACGACGAGCAGCTCGTCGGTGCCGGGCACGACGAGCAACGACTCCGCGTCGCGCGGACCGTCGGCGTACTGCAGCTCGAAGCGCGCCGGCACCGCCGTCGCGTCCTCCCAGCCGACCGGCACCCGGAGCACCTCGACGCTGTCGCGCACTCCTCGGTTGTCGCCGATGTCGCCTACCCACACCTCGGAAGCGGCCTCCCCGCCGACGTACGCCGGGGCGACGGCCTCGACGTCGACCGGGTCGGGCGTCCACGACGTGACGCCGACGGTGTCGCCCGTCGCGGGGTCGACGGCGAAGACGCGGCCGGTGTCACCCGAGTCGTTCACGGTCACGAACCGGCCACCGACGACCGCGAGGCCGCTGGACTCCACGATGTCCGGGTCGGTGAAGCTCATGACCTCGGTGCCCTCCTCCGCCGTCGAGGCGGGCGTCGCCGCGGCACCGGCCGCGAACGGGAGGGCGACCGCGGCGGTCACCAGCGTGCGGAGGAGCACCGGCCTCACCGGTCCCCGGCGACGTCCGACGGGCGCTCGGCCAGCAGCTCGGCCAGGCGCGGCCGGATGCCCCAGGTGGCGACGAGCTCGTCGTACTCCTTCCGCACCGAGCCGCCCGTCACCGGCGACCCGGTGCGCACCGCGCGGAGCAGGGTGTTGCGCGGCGTGTGCTGGCTCTCGACGAACTGCACGACCTCCACGCGGTAGCCCGACAGCCGCATCAGCGACGCCCGCAGCCCGTCGGTCAGGGTGTCGGCGAACCGCTCGCGGAGGATGCCGTGGCGCGTGAGCACCTGGTACGGCGCCGGGGTCGGCGCCTTGCGCAGCTGGGCCGCCACGTCGTGGTGGCAGCAGGGCGCGGCGAGCACGAGCGCCGCCTCCCAGTCGACGGCCCGGGCGAGCGCCTCGTCGGTGGCGGTGTCGCAGGCGTGGAGCGCGAGCACCACCTCGGGCCGCTCGGGCAGCATCGCGCCGAGGTCCGCGTCGGCGATCGACCCGACCACGAACTCCAGCTCGTCGCTCACCCCGAGCCCGGCCGCGACCGCCGTGCTGTGCTCGCGGGACTGCTCCTTCACGTCGACGCCCACGAGGTGCACGGGCAGGCCGCGCACGTGCGTGAGGAAGCGGTGCGCGGCGAAGGTCAGGTAGGCGTTGCCGCAGCCCAGATCGACGATCCGCAGCGGCTCCTCGGCCGTCGGACGGCGCAGGTGGCCCTTGGCGATCGCGTCGACGACCGCCGTGTCGAGGAGCCGGCAGAACTCCTCGACCTGGCGCAGCTTCGCCTGCCGCGTCGGCTTGACCCGGCCCTCGGCGTCGGAGATCCCGAGCGCCACGAGCACGGGGTCGCCCGGCTCCAGCAGCCGGTCCTTGTCCCGGTCGTGGCCGCGCGCGGCCTCGACCGCCTGGGCGCGCTCGGTCGTGTGGCAGACCGCCTCGAGGCGCTTGGTCACGCGCACCTGGTGCTGCTGCGTCGTCGTGTCGACGTGCCAGTTCGCGAAGGGCTCGTCGAGCAGCGCGTCGACGGCCTCGCGCGCCTCGGCTGACCCGGCGGCGTGGTTGGCCGTGTGGGCCTGGGTCGCGTCGTACCGGGTCACCTGCAGGTGCCGCCCCGCCTTCAGGTCGACGTAGCGCAGCTCGACCCGCCGCCACTGCGGGGTCGTGCCCTTCTGGCGCCCCGACCCGACCGCGCGCACGAGCGCGTCGGGGTCGAGGAGGTGGGCGCGCATCCGGGTGAGGACGCGGAGGAGGGGCTCGGTCACGGCTCGGCTCTCGGGTCTGTGCGGGGGTGCGGCTGGTTCAGATGATCGCCGCGACCACGACGACGACGATCAGGGCCACCAGGGCGAAGGGGATGATGAGTCGGCGGTGGCGGGGGTTCACAGGGGCCGAGTCTAGGACCCGTCAACCAGCGTCGGGCCAGGCGCCGCGGGTGTACTGGGGCGGGTACGGCGCGGACCGGCGCGCCACGCCCAGCTCGGCCGCGGCGCGGAGCGGCCAGGCCGGCTCGCGCAGCGCGGCCCGGGCGAGGAGCACCACGTCGGCCAGCCCGGCGGCGAGGATCTCCTCCGCCTGCGCCGGATCGGTGATCTCGCCGACCGCACCCACGGGCAGCCCGGCCGTGCGCACCTGGGCCGCGAACGGCACCTGGTAGCCCGGCCCCGCCGTAATGTCCTGGCGTGCGTCGAGCCCGCCGCTGGACACGTCGACGAGGTCGACGCCGTGCCCGGCCAGCACGGCGACCAGCCGGGTCGTCTCCTCCGGGGTCCAGCCGCCCTCGACCCAGTCGGTCGCCGAGAGCCGCACCAGCACCGGCTTCTCCTCCGGCCACGCCGCCCGCACCGCGTCCACGACCTCCACCGTGAGACGGATGCGGTTCTCGAACGAGCCGCCGTAGCCGTCGGTCCGCCGATTCGCGAGCGGCGAGAGGAACTGGTGGAGCAGGTAGCCGTGGGCCGCGTGCACCTCGACCACGTCGAACCCGGCCTTGTGCGCCCGACGCGCGCCGTCGCCGAAGGCGGTCACGACCGCGGCGATGTCGTCGACGGTCATCTCCCGCGGCGCGGCGAACCCCTGGTACGCCGTCGCGCTCGGCCCCAGCGTCGTCCAGCCGCCCTGGTCGAGCGGCACGGAGCCGCGCCCCCGGCCCGACCCGTCCTGGCCGCCGCGCCACGGGGCCCAGGTCGACGCCTTGCGCCCCGCGTGGGCGAGCTGGATGCCGATGGGCGTCGAGCCGTGCGGCGACCAGGTGTGGGCGAAGTCGGTGATGCGACGCCAGGCGGCGACCTGCTCGTCGTTCCAGATGCCCGTGTCCTCCGGGCTGATCCGGCCCTCGGGCACGACCGCCGTGGCCTCCGTGAGCACCAGCCCGAACCCGCCCGTGACGCGCGCCCCGAGGTGGGCCAGGTGCCAGTCGTTGGGCAGTCCGTCGGTGGCCGAGTACTGGCACATCGGCGCCAGCCACACCCGGTTGGGGGCGGTCACGGAGCGCAGGGTCGTGGGGGTCAGGAGCAGCGGGCTCGTCGGGGAGGTCACGACGGGGTTGAACAGGGACCCGCGCGCCCTTGTTCCGCTGGCACCCTCACACCCGCGACGCCAGCAGCTCCGCGAGGTGCAGCGCGGGCACGTCGGCGAGGTCGTCGAGCTGGATCTTGCAGCTCATGCCGTCGGCCAGCACGACCGTGTCGGGGTCGACCGCGTAGGCCGCGCGCACCGCGGGGAGCAGTTGCGTCTCCGCGACCGCCACGGAGACCTCGTAGTGCCCCTGCTCCACGCCGAAGTTGCCGGCGAGGCCGCAGCAGCCGCCGACGCGCGTGACGCTCGCCCCCGCCGCCTTGAGCAGGCGCTCGTCGGCCTCCCAGCCGAGGATGGAGGCCTGGTGGCAGTGCGGCTGCGCGACCACGTGGGTGCCGGTCAGGTCGGGCAGCGTGACGCGACCGTCGGCCACGAGGCCCGCGACGAGCTCGCCGAAGGTGCGCACGCCCGCCGCCACCGCGGCGGCCTCGGGGGCGTCGCTGAGCTCCTCGAGGTCGGAGCGCAGCGTCGCCGTGCAGGAGGGCTCGATGCCGACGACGGGCACCCCGGACGCGACGTACGGCGCCAGCGTCGCCGCCGTGCGTCCCGCGATCCGGCGCGCCGTGTCGAGCTGACCGGTCGTCACCCAGGTGAGGCCGCAGCAGGCGCGCTCGTCGATCACCCGCACCGTCAGGCCCTGCGCCTCGAGGAAGCGGACGGCCGCCAGACCGCTCGCCGGGAGGAAGTGGTTGGTGAACGAGTCCGCCCAGATCCACACGTCCGGCTGCTCCACCGACCCGAGCCGGCCGGCGGCGCCGTCGGCGCGCGCCGAGCGACGCAGCGTGCGCCCCGCGAACTGCGGCAGGCTGCGACGCTGGTCGACGCCCGCGACCGCCCGGGCCACCGTGGCGATGGGGCCGGCCTTCAGCGAGGCGTTGGCCAGGCCGGCGACCGGCGTGGTCAGGCGCGCCCACATCGGCAGCTTGCCGAGCACGTAGTGGCTGCGGGGACGCCGCTTGCCCGCGTAGGTCTGGTGGAGCACCTCCGACTTGTACGTCGCCATGTCGATGCCCGTCGGGCAGTCGTTGGCGCAGCCCTTGCAGGCCAGGCAGAGGTCGAGCGCCTCGTGGACCGCGGGGTCGGCGACACCCTGCACGAGGTCGCCGGTCATGGCCTCCTGGAGCACCCGGGCCCGGCCGCGCGTGGAGTCCTTCTCGTCGCGGGTCGCCGCGTAGGACGGGCACATCACGCCCGTCCCCGTGCCGGCCCCACCGCCGACGACGCACTTGCCGACGCCCGTGCACCGGTGCACGGCGTCGGCCATCGAGCCGCCGTCGTGGGTGAACCGCAGGAGCGGGAGCGGCTCGCGAGCGCGGGGCCGCGAGGTGCGGAGGTCGGCGTCGAGCGGCGCCGGGTCGGCGATGTTGCCCGGGTTGAGCACGCCGAGGGGGTCGCAGATCGCCTTGACCTCGCCGAAGAGCCGGATGGCCTCCGCGTCGTACATCGTGCTCAGCAGCTCCGAGCGCACCCGCCCGTCGCCGTGCTCGCCCGACAGCGACCCGCCGTACGTCGCGAGCGTCGCCGCCGCGGCCTCCATGAAGCCGCGGAAGACGCCGCGGCCCTCCTCGATCGAGGCGGCCCCGTGGACGAGCGGGAAGTCGATGCGCACGTGCACGCAGCCGTCGCCGAAGTGGCCGTAGGGCACGCCGTCGAGGCCGAACTGCTGCAGGAGGCCGTCGAAGTCGCGCAGCCAGGCGCCGAGGTGCTCCGGCGGGACCGCCGAGTCCTCCCAGCCCGAGTACGCCGGCGTGGCGAGCGACCGGCCGGCGAGGCCCGCACCGTCCTCGCGGATGCGCCACAGGGCCGCCGCCTCGGCGGGGTCGAGCACGACGCGGTGGTCGAGGGCGCCCGCATCGGCGACGACGTGCGCGAGCAGCGCCTCCGTCTCGGCCAGGGACTCCCCCGTCACCTCGGCGAACAGCCAGCCGGCGCCCTTCGGCAGGTCGGGAACGGACTTGCCCGCGCCCCGCACGAGGTCGACGATGCGCGCGTCGAGGCCCTCGCAGGCCACGAGCGGGTGGGCCAGCAGGGCCGGCACCGCGTCGGCGGCGTCGATCATCGACGGGTAGCCCAGCACCACCATCGTGCGCGCCGGCGCGTCGCGCACCAGCCGCACCGTGGCCTGGGTGATGACACCGAGCGTGCCCTCGGACCCGGTGAGGAACCGGTCGAGCCGACGGCCGTTCTCGGGCAGGAGGTGCTCCAGCGAGTAGCCCGACACCTGACGACCGAACCGGCCGAACTGGGTGCGGATCGGGCCGAGGTGATCTCCGACGAGGCGGTCGAGCGCGGCGGGCACGTCGCCGGTGCCGACCGCCCCGGCGAGCCCGCCGGGGCCGAGCGCGAGCGTGTCCCCCGTGCCCAGCACGACGGACATCGCCTCGACGTTGTCGACCATCCGGCCGTAGCCCAGCGCGCGCGAGCCGCACGCGTTGTTGCCGATCATGCCGCCGATCGTGCAGCGGGTGTGGGTCGACGGGTCGGGCCCGAAGCGCCAGCCCACCGCCGTCGCCGCCTTCTGCAGGACGGCGTGGATCGTGCCCGGCTGCACCACCGCGGTGCCCGCCTCCGCGTCGACGTCGAGCACGCGGTTGAGGTGCTTCACCGTGTCGACCACCAGGCCGGGGCCGACCGCGTTGCCGGCGATCGACGTGCCCGCGCCCCGCATCGTCACCGGCACCCGGAGCTCCCGCGCGACGTCGACGATCGCGGCCAGCTCGTCGGGGTGCTGCGGCCGCACGACGGCCTGCGGCACGACGCGGAAGAGGGAGGCGTCCGTCGAGTAGGCGGCCCGCGTCACCGTGGAGTCGTCGACGTCGTCGACGCCCCGGCGGGCCAAGGCCGCCAGCACGTCCTGCGTCGCCACGCCCGACCCGTCCGTCGTGCTCCCCGTGCTCGCCGAGCTCGCTGCCTCCACCGTCACCCCTCCATTGTGGAGCCCCCCACCGACGATCCCGCCTGCAGGCTCCCCTTCGTCCACAGGGCGGTCGCCCGCGACGTACCGGAGCGCATGCGATCCCTGCCCCGGGCAACCGGGGGCACGCCCTGTCCGCCCCGTTCCTGGAGGTCCCGTGCCGCTCACCGCCCCCGTCCGCCTCGTCACCTCCACCGTCGCGTCCGCCGCCGGCGGCGCCCTCGCCGCCGCCACCGGCGCGATCGCGGCCCTGCGCCCGGCCGCCAAGCCGTTGCACCCGGCGGGCACCGTCGTGGAGGGCACCCTCGTGACGACGGCGGCGGAGGACGACGGGCGCCCCACCACGGGGGTGGACCTCCTCGACCGCCGCGCCGAGCTGCTCGTGACGGCGCGGCTCTCCCGTGCCGTGGGCCTGCCCGCACCGGTCCCCGACATCTGGGGCCTCGCCCTGCGCCTGACGGTGGAGGGCGAGACGGGCGACGTCCTCATGGCGACCACGGGCTGGAACGGCCCGCTGCGCTTCCTCCTGGCACCCCGTCGGGAGGGCGCCGCCCGCCCGCTCACGACGCTGCTGCCCTACCGCACGCCCGCCGGCCCCGTCGTGCTCGGGGCCCGGCCGACCGAGGGCGAGCAGGGGTCCGCGTGGACGCTGTCGTGGGCACGCGGCACGGGCGCCTGGCACGCCTTCGGGCGTCTCGAGCTCGAGCGGCACGTCGGCGACGACCTCGACGGACCCGACGGCGACCTCGAGCTCGACCCGGTGCTCCACCAGGTTCCGGGCCTGGAGCAGTACCCGGCGCTCGCGCGCCTGCGGCTCCCGTCGTACCGGACCGCGCGCGCCACCCGCTAGGGGGCCGTCACCTCACCAGTGCTCCATCGACGCGCGGAGCACGCCGGCCAGGTCCTCCTGGGTGATGTCGCGGGGCGCGGTGGCCAGCAGCCGCTGCTGCGCCCACGCCCCCTCGACGAGCGCGTCGACGTCGGCCTCGCCGAAGCCGACGGCCGCCAGCCCGTTGGGGATCCCGACGTCGCGCATGATCGAGGCGAGCACGGCGGGGAGCCTGTCGGGGCCGTCGGGTGCGGAGACGGCGCCGTGGGGGTCGAGCAGGCGCGCGGCCGCGAGGTGCCGCGTCGGCGACGCCTCGAAGGTGAGCCGGAAGGCCTCCGGTGCCGTCAGCGAGACCGCCATCCCGTGCGGCACCATCGGCGCGCTGTCGCCGTCGTGGTCGACGTAGTCCTCCGGGCGGTAGCCACGCACGCGGCCGGCGATCGGGTAGGCACAGGCGTGGGGCACGTGCACCCCGGCGTTGCCGAAGCCGAGGCCGGCGAACGTGGCCGCCATCGCCATCTGCTCCCGCACCGTGCGGGCCTCGCTCGGGTCCTCCCCCGACCGCGCGGCGTTGACCGCGGCCCGGAACGACGAGGCGAGGAGCGACATCGCCTTCTCGCTCCAGGCGTCGGAGATGGGGTTCGAGCCGCAGTAGGGCACCCGCTGCTCGGGCCGCTTCGCCGGCTGGTCGGCGTACCAGCGGGCCGTGTAGCTCTCGAGCGCGTGCGACAGGATGTCCATCCCCGAGCTGGCGGTGACCATCGCGGGCTGCGTGAGCGTCAGGTCGGGGTCGACCACCGCCATCGTCGGCCGCAGCCGGGCGTGGCTGATGCCCGTCTTCACCTCGAGCGCGAGCACGTCGAGCACGCAGATCGTCGTGGACTCCGCACCGGTGCCCGTCGTGGTGGGCACGGCGACGAGCGGGAGCAGCGGGTGCTGCGGCGCCTGCGCCTTCCCGACCGGGGCGTTCACGTAGTCCATGAGGTCGCCGGGGTTGGTCACGAGCAGGTTGACCGCCTTGGCGGTGTCGATCGACGAACCACCACCGACCGCGACGATGGCGTCGAAGGGCCCCTCGGACCGGCCGAACTCGACGGCCTCGATCATCGAGGCATCCGTGGGCTCGACCCGGGCCCGGTCGAAGACGACGACCTCGGCGCCGGTCGCCGCCGCGACCTGCTCCGCGATGCGCCCCGGATGGCCCGTGGCGGCGACGCCCGGATCCGTCACCACGAGCACGCGGCGCACCCCGTAGGACAGGAGATCGTGCCCGATCTCGGCCGAGGCGCCGGAGCCCATCTTGAGCGCGGGCGCGGCGTAGGTGAACACGGTCTCCGTCGACGTGGCCATGACCACAACCTAGCCCCGCAGGCCTGGGCGTGTCAGAGACCGAGGGCGAAGAGCACCGTGTCCCGCACGTCCAGGGCGCCGCCGAGCACGTCGGCGACGGGCACCCAGGCGGCCGCGTCCGTCGTGCCGCCGACGTCGACGACGCGCGGCTCGCTCCCCGCGTCGTCGACCGGACGCGCGGCGTACAGCAGGTGGATGCCGTGGAAGTCCTCGGTGCCGCCGTGGGGCGCCGTGCCGACGAAGTGGGTGTCGTGCACCCCGAGGACGTTGCCGACCTCGACGACCACGCCCGTCTCCTCCGCCACCTCGCGGGCCACCGCGGACACGGGCGACTCGCCGTGCTCCACGCCGCCGCCGGGGAGCGTCCACGACCCGGGGTGGGGACCGCGCACGGAGTTGCGCGTCAGGAGCACCTCGTCGTGCCCGGGGTCACCGGCGCCGGCGCCCGGGACGAAGCGCCGCACCACGGCGTAGGCCGCCACCCGCTGGCGTCGGCTCGGCAGCACGTCGGCGAGCGCCTCGAGCACCATGGGCACGACGGGCACGGTCCCGGAGGTGACGTCGACCAGCGGCACCCAGGCCGCGTCCATCGTCGAGCCGTCCACCTCCACGACGTGCGGCGCCGGCGCGTCGGGGGCCACGCGGCCCTCGTAGACGATCCGCAGCGCGTGGGCGTCCACCCGACGGCCGTCGCGCCACACGCCGGGCAGGTGGGCCGAGTAGACGCGGGCGGCGTCGCCGACCTCCGCCTCGAGACCCGTCTCCTCGCGCACCTCGCGCACCACCGCGTCCCGCGGGTCCTCGCCGTGGTCGAGACCGCCGCCCGGGAGCGTCCACAGCTCGTCCTTCGTCACCCGCTGGGCCAGACGGCTCAGCAGGATGGCGCCGTCGCGCACGATCACGGCATAGGCCGCGACGCGCTGACGACGGGGAAGGGAGCTCACCCCTCCAACCTAGCGCCCGGCCGCTCGCCCGGCCCCGGGCCCCACGTCGGCCACACCGCGCTCCGCGGCACCGAGTCGAGCTCGCGGGCTTCGTGGGGTGTCAGCGCGTGGCCGCCGAGGTGGGCGGGGGTACCAGGGGGCGTGCTCGCCCGGCCGTGGCCGGTGGTGGGGGCGCTGCTGCAGCTCCTCGAGGAGGTCGGTGATGCGGTAGCCCAGTGCCGTCGTCACCTCCGTCAGGTCGTCGCCGGGCGCCACGTACAGCGGCGGGTCGAGGTGGATGTCCACGACCCGCCCGTGCCGGCTGAAGTCGGGCCCCGGCTCGGTGCCCCGCGGCGTGCGTCCCACCGTCCAGATCCGCTGCGCGCCCCACATCGCGCCCGGCACGAGCGGCGCGCCGGTGTCCCGGGCCAGTGCCGCCGCTCCCCGCATGAGCGCCCGCACCGTGAACGAGTAGGAGATCCCCGCCTCCGGGAACAGCCCCACCACCTCCCCCTGCTCGAGGAGCCGCCGCGCCTGCAGGTAGGCGCCCGCGGGCGCGGCGCGGTCGACCGGCACGTGGTGCATGCGGTCGAGGGCCCAACCGGCCGGCGTGTGCCACATCGGCTCCCGGCAGAGGAAGCGCGGCATCCGCCCCCGCTCCACCGCGGGCACGCCGAGGAACAGGAAGTCCAGGTACGACGCGTGGTTGGCCACCAGCAGCGCCGGGCCCTCGGTCGGCACGTGCCGGGCGCCCTCGTGCCGCACGTCGAGGCGCAGCGCGCGGAACGCCGCGCGGGACGCGCGCACCGTCGCCCGGTAGGTCAGGTCGGCCACGAGGGTCGTTCGGAGCGGCACGGTCGACGGATCCCGCCCGTGCCTCAGGAGAACGGCGGGCGCGCGTCGCGCGCGGCCGACAGGCGACCCGCGGCCCGCCACGCCCGCGCGGCGAGGTCCCGGTCCTCGTCGTCGACGAGGTTGCCCATCCAGCGCAGGGCGAGCGTCATGCCGAGCCGCGACCGCATGCCGATCGGGCCGAGCCGCGGCAGCAACCCCGGGACCGTGACGAGCCCCGCGAGCCGGCGTGCGACCGAGAACGCCTCCCCGTAGTGCTCCACCAGCAGGGCGCGCCACCGGTCCGTGAGGTCGGCCGGGCCCTCGGCCAGGAGGTCGGCGGCGAAGCGGCCCGTCTCGAGCCCGTAGTCGATGCCTTCGCCGTTGAGCGGGTTGACGCACCCGGCCGCGTCGCCGATCAGCACCCAGTTGGGGCCCGACACGTGCGAGACGGCCCCGCCCATCGGGAGGAGCGCCGACGCCGGCATCCGCAATTCCTCGCCCAGGCCGAACGCCTCGCGCTGCTCGTCGGCGTACAGCTTCATCAGCGGGCGGATCGCCACGTCCGCCGGGCGCTTGGCCGTCGCGAGCGTGCCGGCGCCCAGGTTGACCTCGTCGCCCCCCAGCGGGAACACCCAGCCGTAGCCCGACAGCACCTCCCCCGACTCCCCGCGCAGCTCCAGGTGCGAGCTGATCCACGGGTCGTCCGCGCGGGTCGAGGTCACGTAGCTGCGCCCCGCCACGCCGTACACCGTGTCCCGGTGCCACTCCCGTCCCAGCAGCTTGCCGACCGGCGAGCGGACCCCGTCGGCGACGACCAGCCGGGAGCAGGCGACGTCGAAGCGCTCGGTGCCGCCGTGCTCGGCGACGCGCTCCACGACGACGCCCGTGACCTCGCCGGCCGCGCCGCGGCGTACGTCGACGACCTTCGCCCCGTCGACCGCCATGGCGCCCGACTTCACCGCGAGCGTGCGGAGGTGGTTGTCGAGCTCCGTCCGCGCGACCGCCGAGCCCCAGTTGGGCAGCGACCCGCCCGGCCACGGCAGCAGCAGGGTCTGGCCGAAGCCGTGCGCGCGCAGACCGATGTTGACGGTGTGGGCCCGCAGCCAGTCCCCCAGGCCGAGCCGCAGGAGCTCGCCGACCGCGCGGGGCGTCAACCCGTCGCCGCAGGTCTTGTCCCGGGGGTACGTCGCGGCGTCGAGCAGCAGCACGTCGAGCCCGTGCCGGGCCGACCAGGTCGCGGCCGCGGACCCCGCCGGGCCGGCACCGACGACGAGCACGTCCGTGCGGGACGGGAGGGTCTGGGTGGGCACCCGCTCATCCTCCCACCCCACCGGAAGACGCAGGACGGCCCGCCCCCGCAGCGCGGGGACGGGCCGTCCTGTCGGTGACGAGGTCGATCAGGCCTGGTAGGACCCGAAGTCGAAGTCGTCCAGGGCGACGGCCTGGCCGCCACCCGTGTTGCCGAACTCGTAGTCGTACGAGTCGTAGCCCTGCACCGAGTACGCCGCGGCGCGGGCCTCCTCGGTGGGCTCGACCCGGACGTTGCGGTACCGCTCGAGACCGGTGCCCGCCGGGATCAGCTTGCCGATGATCACGTTCTCCTTCAGGCCGCGGAGGCTGTCGGAGCGACCGTTGATCGCGGCGTCCGTGAGCACCCGGGTGGTCTCCTGGAAGGAGGCCGCCGAGAGCCACGACTCGGTCGCGAGCGAGGCCTTCGTGATGCCCATGAGCACCGGACGACCCGAGGCCGGCTTGCCGCCCTCGGAGACGACCCGCCGGTTCTCCGTCTCGAACCGCACGCGGTCGACGAGGTCGGAGGGCAGCAGGTTGGTGTCACCCGACTCGATGACCGTCACGCGACGCAGCATCTGCCGCACGATGATCTCGATGTGCTTGTCGTGGATCGCCACGCCCTGGCTGCGGTACACGCGCTGCACCTCGTCCACGAGGTGCTTCTGCGCGGCCCGCACACCCAGGATCCGCAGGACGTCCTGCGGGTCCTCCGTGCCCAGCGTCAGCTTCTCGCCGACCTCGACGTGGTCACCGTCGGAGATCAGGAGGCGCAGGCGCTTCGAGACCGGGTACTCCTGCTCCTCGGAGCCGTCGTCCGGCGTGAGGATGACCGTGCGGGCCTTGTCGGTGTCCTCGATGCGCACGCGGCCGGCGGCCTCGGCGATCGGGGAACGACCCTTCGGGGAGCGCGCCTCGAAGAGCTCGACCACACGCGGGAGACCCTGCGTGATGTCGTCGGCCGACGCCACACCACCGGTGTGGAAGGTACGCATCGTCAGCTGCGTGCCCGGCTCACCGATCGACTGGGCCGCGATGATGCCGACGGCCTCGCCGATGTCGACGAGCTTGCCCGTCGCCAGCGACCGGCCGTAGCACTTCGCGCAGGTGCCCGTGGCGGCCTCGCAGGTCAGGACCGAGCGGACCTTGACCTCCTCGATGCCCGCCGCGACCAGCTCCGCGATCTTGACGTCGCCCAGGTCGCCGCCCGCCTCGACGAGCGTGTCGCCCGTCTCGGGGTGGGTGATCTCGCTCGCCGCCGAGCGCGCGTACGCCGCGGTCTCGACGTTCTCCGCCTTGCGGACGACGCCGTCCTCGCCGCGCTCGCCGATCTGCTTGGGCAGACCGCGCTCGGTGCCGCAGTCGTCCTCGCGGATGATCACGTCCTGCGAGACGTCCACCAGACGACGCGTGAGGTAGCCCGAGTCGGCCGTCCGCAGAGCGGTGTCGGCGAGACCCTTGCGGGCACCGTGCGTCGCGATGAAGTACTCGAGGACCGTCAGGCCCTCGCGGAAGTTGGACTTGATCGGGCGCGGGATGATCTCGCCCTTCGGGTTCGCCACGAGACCACGCATGGCGGCCACCTGGCTGATCTGGTTCATGTTTCCGGACGCGCCCGAGTCCACCATCATGTAGATGGGGTTCTTGCGGTCGAAGTTGACCTGCATCGCGGCCCGGACGTCGGCAGCGGCCTTGGTCCAGATCTCGATGAGCTCCTGACGACGCTCGTCGTCGGTGAGCAGACCGCGCTCGAAGTCCTTCTGGATCTTCGTGGCCTTCTTCTCGGACTCCGCCAGGATCTCCGCCTTCGCGGCGTCCGGGGTCGTCACGTCGTCGATGGAGACGGTGACGCCCGAACGGGTCGCCCAGTGGAAGCCGGTGTCCTTGAGCGCGTCGAGCGACGCGGCCACCTCGACCTTGGTGTAGCGCTCGGCGAGGTCGTTGACGATCGCACCCAGCTGCTTCTTGCCCACCTCGTAGTTCACGAAGGGGTAGTCGGCCGGCAGGGTGTCGTTGAAGATCGCGCGACCCAGCGTGGTCGTGAAGCGCACCGAGCCGGACGACTCGACCTCCACCTCCTCGCCGACGGGCGCGACGACGTCGTCGAAGCGCAGCGTGATCTTGCTCTGCAGCGTGATCTCGCCCCGGTCGAAGGCCATGGTGGCCTCGGCCGGCGACCGGAACGCCCGGCCCTCGCCCGGCTCACCCTCGCGGTCGGTCGTCAGCCAGAAGAGGCCGATGATCATGTCCTGCGACGGCATCGTCACGGGACGACCGTCGGAGGGCTTGAGGATGTTGTTGGTCGAGAGCATGAGGATGCGGGCCTCGGCCTGCGCCTCGGCGCTCAGCGGCAGGTGCACGGCCATCTGGTCACCGTCGAAGTCGGCGTTGAACGCGCCGCAGACGAGCGGGTGGATCTGGATGGCCTTGCCCTCGATGAGCTGCGGCTCGAACGCCTGGATGCCGAGACGGTGCAGCGTGGGCGCACGGTTCAGCAGCACCGGGTGCTCCGTGATGACCTCCTCCAGCACGTCCCAGACGACCGCGTAGCGGGCACCGGACGTCGCGCGCTCCACCATCCGCTTGGCGGACTTGATGTTCTGCGCGTGGGAGAGGTCCACCAGCCGCTTCATCACGAACGGCTTGAAGAGCTCGAGCGCCATCTGCTTGGGCAGACCGCACTGGTGCAGCTTCAGCTGCGGACCCGACACGATGACCGAACGGCCCGAGTAGTCCACGCGCTTGCCGAGGAGGTTCTGGCGGAAGCGACCCTGCTTGCCCTTGAGCATGTCGGAGATCGACTTCAGGGGCCGGTTGCCCGGACCCGTCACCGGGCGACCACGACGGCCGTTGTCGAACAGCGAGTCGACGGCCTCCTGGAGCATCCGCTTCTCGTTGTTAACGATGATCTCGGGTGCGCCGAGGTCGAGCAGCCGCTTGAGGCGGTTGTTGCGGTTGATGACGCGGCGGTACAGGTCGTTGAGGTCGGAGGTCGCGAAGCGGCCACCGTCCAGCTGCACCATCGGCCGGAGCTCCGGCGGGATCACCGGGACGGCGTCGAGCACCATGCCGACGGGCTGGTTGCCCGTCTTGCGGAACGCGTCGACGACCTTGAGGCGCTTGAGCGCGCGGACCTTCTTCGCACCCTTGCCGTTGGCGATCGTCTCGCGCAGCGACTCGACCTCGGCCTCGATGTCGAAGTCGGCCAGGCGACGCTGGATCGCCGTGGCGCCCATGAAGCCCTCGAAGTACTTGCCGAACCACTGCTTCATCTCGCGGTACAGCATCTCGTCGCCCATGAGGTCCTGGACCTTGAGGCTCTTGAACGTGTCCCAGACCTCGTTGAGGCGGTCGATCTCGCGCTGCGCGCGGTCACGGAGCTGCTTGAGCTCGCGCTCGGCACCGTCGCGGACCTTGCGCTTCGCGTCGGCCTTGGCACCCTCGGCCTCGAGGGCCGCGAGGTCCTCCTCGAGCTTCTTGGTGCGGTCCTCCAGGGAGGTGTCGCGACGCTTCTCCAGCAGCTCGCGCTGCTGGGCGACCTTGCCCTCGAGCGAGGACAGGTCGCGGTGGCGCGCCTCCTCGTCGACGGACGTGATCATGTACGCCGCGAAGTAGATGACCTTCTCGAGGTCCTTGGGCGCCAGGTCGAGCAGGTAGCCGAGACGGCTGGGGACACCCTTGAAGTACCAGATGTGGGTCACGGGCGCGGCCAGCTCGATGTGGCCCATGCGCTCACGGCGCACCTTGGACCGGGTCACCTCGACGCCGCAGCGCTCGCAGATGATGCCCTTGAAGCGGACGCGCTTGTACTTGCCGCAGTAGCACTCCCAGTCCCGGGTGGGACCGAAGATCTTCTCGCAGAAGAGACCGTCGCGCTCCGGCTTCAGGGTGCGGTAGTTGATGGTCTCGGGCTTCTTGACCTCGCCGTGGCTCCAGCCGCGGATGTCGTCGGGAGTAGCGAGGCCGATCCGGAGCTGGTCGAAGAAGTTGACGTCGAGCACAGTGGCTGCTTCCTTCGTTAGTTCTCTAAGCAATCAAAAGGACCGAGGGGGGCCGGTGGGCGCGGGATCACCCGCGCCCACCGACCGTCACCCTCAGACTTCTTCGACCGAGCTGGGCTCGCGGCGGGACAGGTCGATGCCCAGCTCTTCTGCAGCGCGGAACACGTCCTCCTCCGCGTCGCGGAGCTCGATCATCGAGCCGTCCTGGCTGAGGACCTCGACGTTCAGGCAGAGCGACTGCATCTCCTTGACGAGCACCTTGAACGACTCGGGGATGCCCGAGTCGGGGATGTTCTCGCCCTTGACGATCGCCTCGTAGACCTTCACGCGGCCCGGCACGTCGTCCGACTTGATGGTGAGGAGCTCCTGGAGGGCGTAGGCAGCGCCGTACGCCTCCATCGCCCAGACCTCCATCTCGCCGAACCGCTGGCCACCGAACTGGGCCTTACCACCGAGCGGCTGCTGCGTGATCATCGAGTACGGGCCCGTGCTGCGCGCGTGGATCTTGTCGTCCACGAGGTGGTGCAGCTTCAGGATGTACATGTAGCCCACCGACACCGGCTCCGGGAACGGCTCGCCCGAGCGACCGTCGAGCAGGCGCGCCTTGCCCGTGTGGTCGATGAGGCGGTCGCCGTCGCGGTTGAGCGTCGTCGAGTCGAGCAGGCCGATGATCTCGTCCTCGCGGGCACCGTCGAACACGGGCGTCGCGACCTTCGAGTTCGGGTCCGCCTTGTCGGCGCCGATCGCGATGAGGCGCTGCTTCCAGTCGGCCGACTCGGGGTCGCCCGACAGGTTGAGGTCCCAGCCCTGCTTCGCGAGCCAGCCGAGGTGCAGCTCGAGGATCTGGCCGATGTTCATGCGTCGCGGCACACCCAGCGGGTTGAGCACGACGTCGACCGGCGTGCCGTCCTCCATGAACGGCATGTCCTCGATCGGCAGGATCTTCGCGATGACGCCCTTGTTGCCGTGACGGCCGGCGAGCTTGTCACCCACGGAGATCTTGCGCTTCTGCGCGACGTACACCCGCACGAGCTGGTTGACGCCGGGCGGGAGCTCGTCGCCCTCCTCGCGGTCGAAGACGCGGACGCCGATGACCGTGCCGGACTCACCGTGCGGCACCTTCATCGAGGTGTCGCGCACCTCGCGCGCCTTCTCGCCGAAGATCGCGCGGAGCAGGCGCTCCTCGGGGGTCAGCTCGGTCTCGCCCTTGGGCGTCACCTTGCCGACGAGGATGTCACCGGTGGTGACCTCGGCGCCGATCCGGATGATGCCCCGGTCGTCGAGGTCGGCCAGCATCTCCTCGGACACGTTCGGGATGTCCCGCGTGATGTCCTCGGGGCCGAGCTTGGTGTCGCGCGCGTCGACCTCGTGCTCCTCGATGTGGATCGAGGTGAGCATGTCCTCCTGCACGAGGCGCTGGCTGAGGATGATGGCGTCCTCGTAGTTGTGGCCCTGCCACGGCATGAACGCCACGAGCAGGTTCGCACCCAGCGCCATCTCGGCGTCGTCCGTGCACGGGCCGTCGGCGATCGGCGTGCCGATCTCCAGGCGGTCGCCCTCGTTCACCAGCGGGCGCTGGTTGATGCACGTGCCCTGGTTGGAGCGCTTGAACTTCGCCAGGCGGTACGTCGAGTACGTGCCGTCGTCGTTCATCGTCTCGATCGCGTCGGCCGACACGTCCTTGACGACGCCCGCGGCCTCGGCGAGCACCACGTCACCGGCGTCGACCGCGGCACGGAGCTCCATGCCGGTGCCGACGAACGGCGAGTCGCTGCGGATGAGCGGCACGGCCTGACGCTGCATGTTCGCGCCCATGAGGGCGCGGTTGGCGTCGTCGTGCTCGAGGAACGGGATGAGCGCGGTCGCCACCGACACCATCTGGCGCGGCGAGACGTCCATGTAGTCGACCTCGCCGGCCGGGATCTCGCCGACCTCGCCGTCCTTCTGGCGGACGAGCACCCGCTCCTCGGCGAAGTGCAGGTCCTCGGTCAGGCGCGCGTTGGCCTGCGCGATGACGTACCGGTCCTCGTCGTCGGCCGTGAGGAAGTCGATCTGGTCGGTGACCTGGCCCTCGACGACCTTGCGGTACGGCGTCTCGACGAAGCCGAACGGGTTGATCCGACCGAACGACGCCAGCGAGCCGATCAGGCCGATGTTCGGGCCCTCGGGGGTCTCGATGGGGCACATGCGGCCGTAGTGGCTGTGGTGGACGTCGCGGACCTCCATGCCGGCGCGGTCACGCGAGAGACCGCCCGGGCCGAGCGCGGACAGACGACGCTTGTGCGTCAGGCCCGCGATCGGGTTCGTCTGGTCCATGAACTGGCTGAGCTGCGAGGTGCCGAAGAACTCCTTCAGCGCCGCCACGACCGGCCGGATGTTGATGAGCGACTGCGGCGTGATCGCCTCGACGTCCTGCGTCGTCATGCGCTCGCGCACGACCCGCTCCATGCGGGCGAGGCCCGTGCGGAGCTGGTTCTGGATCAGCTCGCCGACCGCGCGCATGCGGCGGTTGCCGAAGTGGTCGATGTCGTCGGCGGCGACCTTGACCGGCTTGTCGTCCGGACCCATCACCACGGAGCCCGACGCGTCGGTGAAGTCCGGCGCCTCGTGCACGATGCCCGCGTCGTGCAGCTGCACGAGGTAGCGGACCGTCGCGACGACGTCCTGGATCGTCAGTGTCTGCTGGTCGAAGGCCTGGCCGGCGCCCAGCTTCTTGTTGATCTTGTAGCGGCCGACCTTCGCGAGGTCGTAGCGCTTCGGGTTGAAGTAGTAGTTGTTCAGCAGCGTCTGCGCGGCCTCGCGCGTCGGCGGCTCACCCGGGCGCAGCTTGCGGTAGATGTCCAGCAGCGCGTCGTCCTGGCCGGTGGTGTTGTCCTTCTCCAGCGTCAGCGCGATCGACTCGTAGGTCTCGCCCGTCGCGGGGTTGCGGAACTCCTCGCGGATCTCCTCGGTCGTCATGCCGAGCGCCTTGAGCAGCACGGTGACGTTCTGCTTGCGCTTGCGGTCGAGACGCACGCCGACGAGGTCGCGCTTGTCGATCTCGAACTCGAGCCACGCACCGCGCGAGGGGATGACCTTGGAGGTGTAGATGTCCTTGTCGGACGTCTTGTCGGCGGAGCGCTCGAAGTAGACGCCGGGCGAGCGCACGAGCTGGCTCACGACCACGCGCTCGGTGCCGTTGATGATGAAGGTGCCCTTGCGGGTCATCATGGGGAAGTCGCCCATGAAGACCGTCTGGCCCTTGATCTCACCGGTCTCGTTGTTGGTGAACTCGGCGGAGACGTAGAGCGGCCGGGAGTAGGTGAAGTCCTTCTCCTTGCACTCGTCCTCCGTGTACTTCGGGTCCACGAAGACCGGGTTCTCGAACGAGAGCGACATCGTCTCGGAGAAGTCCTCGATCGGGGAGATCTCCTCGAAGATCTCCTCGAGACCCGACTTGGGGGAGACGTCCTCGCCGGCGTCGAGCCGGGCCTGGACCTGGGCCTCCCAGCCCTCGTCACCGATGAGCCACTGAAAGCTCTTGGTCTGCAGATCGAGGAGCTGGGGGACTTCCAGCGGCTCGTCGATCTTCGCGAAAGTGATGCGACGGGGGTTACCAGCGTTGTTGCTCGCGGCCAAGACCATTCCTTCGAAAGGTTCGCTGAAGGTGGCGCCGGCCGACCACACGATCGGCCACCGGGCAGGCGGATCGGCATTTGAGGGCAGGCGCAAAGCGCAAATGTACCCTGCTGGTCAACTATGTGCAAGCACGACGAAACAGGCAGTCCGAGTGCCGCCGTCGTGCGGAGACTATGCGCCTCCGCGCCCGGACGCGTCAAGCGACGCGCCCGCTCGGCGGGGCACCGGGATGCTCAGCGGGTCGCGATCGCCGCGTCGGCCTGGAACGACCCGGGGGGCGGGGTGACGCCGTGCTCGCGGCACCACTCCCCCGGCGGACGCTGGCTGCGGCGCGGGATGCCGTTGGAGGGCTCGAGCTGCATCGGGATCGGCGGCAGCGGCGGGAGCTCCTGACCGGCCTCGGCGGCGAGCTCGTTGGCGTCCTTCTCCTCCGACATCCCGATCGGGCCCACGCGCTGGGCGTTGAGGAACTGGCGCACCACCGGCTCCTCCGAGCTCAGCAGCATCTCGCGGGGACCGAACATCGCCAGGTGCTTGTGGTAGAGCAACCCGATGTTGTCCGGCACCGTGCGGGCGGTGTTGATGTCGTGGGTCACGATCAGGAACGTCGCGTCGATCTGCGCGTTCAGGTCCACGATCAGCTGGTTCAGGAACGCCGTGCGCACCGGGTCCAGACCGGAGTCGGGCTCGTCGAACAGCACGATCTCGGGGTCGAGCACCAGCGCCCGGGCCAGGCCGGCGCGCTTGCGCATGCCGCCGGAGATCTCACCGGGCAGCTTGTCCTCCGCGCCCACCAGGCCGACCAGGTCCATCTTCTCCATGACGATGTCGCGGATCTCCGACTCCGACTTGCGGGTGTGCTCACGCAGGGGGAACGCGACGTTGTCGTAGAGGTTCATCGAGCCGAACATCGCGCCGTCCTGGAACAGCACGCCGAACAGCTTGCGGATCTCGTAGAGGTCCTTCTCCGAGCACGAGGCGATGTCGGTGCCCTCGATCACGATCGAGCCCGTGTCGGGCTTGAGCAGCCCGATCAGCGCCTTGAGGAAGACCGACTTGCCGGTGCCCGAGGGGCCCAGCATCACGCAGATCTCCCCCGCGGGGACCGTGAGCGACACGTCCCGCCAGATCACCTGATTGCCGAACGACTTGGTCAGCCCGTCGACCTTGATCTCGACACCCATGCGCACTTCTCCCTCGCGTCCCGCCGGACCTACTGGTGGGTCAACTAGCGACGTCGGGAGATGTTACGCGGGTCACCCCCGGGACGCACGAAGGGCGACCATCCCGCAGGATGGCCGCCCTTCGCGGCTGTGTCGGCGAACCGACGGCTCAGGCGTGCGCCCGAGCAGAGGTCACTTGAGCGTGACGGTGGCGCCGGCGCCCTCGAGGGCCTCCTTGGCCTTCTCCGCCGCGTCCTTCGCAACGCCCTCGAGCACGGCCTTGGGGGCCGCCTCGACGAGCTCCTTGGCCTCCTTCAGGCCGAGGGAGGTCAGGGCGCGCACCTCCTTGATGACGTTGATCTTCTTGTCACCGGCGGCCTCGAGGATGACGTCGAACTCGTCCTTCTCCTCGGCCGCACCGGCGTCGGCAGCGCCGCCGCCGCCACCCGGAGCAGCGGCAACGGCGACCGGGGCGGCCGCGGTGACGCCGAACGTCTCCTCGAACTGCTTCACGAACTCGGAGAGCTCGATGAGCGTGAGCTCCTTGAACGCGTCGAGGAGCTCCTCGGTGCTGAGCTTCGCCATGGTGGCGTCCTTCCTTCTCTGGCCCGCGGTGCTCGACCGGCGGGCCGGGGTTTCTTCAGGTGGTGGTTGCGTCGGCGCTGAGCGGGAGCTCAGGCGTCGGCGGGGGTGTCCTCGTCGGCCTCGGCCGCGGGGACCTCCTCAGCAGCGGCTGCAGCCGGCTCACCGGCACCACCTGCGAGGATCGAGGGGTCGTTCGCGGCCTTCTCCTGCAGCGCGCCCGCGAGGCGAGCGGTCTGCGAGGGGAGGGCGTTGAACGCGTAGAGCGCCTGGGCCATCGTGGCGGTGAGGGCACCGGCCACCTTGGCGAGCAGGACCTCGCGCGACTCGAGATCGGCCAGCTTGGCGATCTCGGCAGCGTCGAGGGCGTTGCCGTCCAGGACACCGCCCTTGATGATCAGGGCGGGGTTCGCCTTGGCAAAGTCACGCAGACCCTTGGCGGCCTCGACGACGTCGCCCGTGATGAAGGCGATGGCGGTGGGGCCGTTCAGGAGGTCGTCGAAGCCCTCGATGCCCACCTCGTGGGCAGCGATCTTGGCCAGCGTGTTCTTGACCACGGCGTAGTTGGCGTTCTCGCCGAGGGAGCGCCGCAGGTTCTGCAGCTCCTTCACGGTGAGACCGCGGTACTCGGTCAGCACAGCACCGGCGGCGTCGTTGAACGAGTCAACGATCTCCGCGACGGCTGCTGCCTTCTCTGGCCGCGCCATGGGTCTCCTTCCGAACTACGGTCGTGAGACCGTCGCGAGAAGCCCCGTGAAATGACGGACGCCCCGGCGCAGGCACCGGGGCGTGGACATGGCGTGCGCTGCACGCCGGTCTACTCTCCGCTTCCTGCGCTGGCCGTCCGCTGACGCGGAGCCTTCGGTCGCCCCCCGCCCTGACGGGCACGGAACGACAACCGGCGGTCTCTGGTTGCGGGGAGCACATTACGGGCCGGCCTCCGCGCGACCAAATCGAGCGCGCGCACGCCGCGGGACGCCGGGGAGCGGGCCATTCCTCAACGGCGTCCCGTGCGCAGCACGTACGCCGCCACCGCCACGACGACCAGCAGCTGCGCCGCGAGGAGGACGGCCGGGCGGTGACCGAGCTCGGCGACGATCCGCCCCGGTCCGGTGGACGCGACCACGAGCACGTACGCCACCGCCGCGAGCAGCACGGGCAGCCAGCAGTAGCGCCCGATCACGGCCGCCGCGACGAGCACGAGAGCGGTGAAGGCGGACGTGCCGAACGCGACGTGGCGCGGGTCGACGACCAGCGCCGCGGCCAGCAGGCCGACGTGGGCGACGGCCACCGCGACCACGGCGCGGAGCAGCTGCACCCGGCGACCACCACGCGGGGTCGCCCGCTCCGCCTCGGTCAGCGGGGCTGCGACCACTCCCCCCGCGCCGAGCGAGCTGACCGCCGGGAGGTAGGTCCACAGCGGCAGGCGCCCGTCCGCGAGCGGCAGGGGGACGAGAGCGTCGGCCCAGACGAGCACGGCCGCGGTCAGGACGGCGGCGGACGCGAGCGCGGGCAGGACGGACCAGCGTCGGACGAACAGTCCGGCGGCCGACGCCCTCACCGCGCCGAGGTCGCCGGCGGCTCCAGCCGGTCGAGCTCGCAGGAGCGCAGCTGCTCGTAGGTCGTGCGGACCCAGGGCCGCTGCTCCTCCACAGGGGCCGCGATCCACCGCCCGAACCAGGCCTCCCGGAAGTCCGCCGGGTCGGCGAGACCGTTGCGCACGAGCAGCCAGACCCGCAGGACCTCCCGGGTCTCGTGCACGAACGCCGGCGGCGGTCCCGCCGGATCGGAGTACGCCGCGCACGGGGCCGGCGTGCTCAGGTAGGCCGCGACCTCCTCGGGATCGCCCTCGGGTCGGGTCAGCCGGCCGGTGTCGAGGGGCGCGAAGCTCCCCTCGGCGAGGTCGCGGCGCTGCCCCGGCACCTCCATCCGGTACGTGCCCGGCACGCTCGCCCCCGCTGCGGCGAGCGGCTCCGCCAGCTCGTGCATCTCCGCGGCCAGCCACTCGAGCTGGCGCGGGCTCTCCCGCGGGAGGCACACCCGCGGCCCCTCGCCGGCGCAGGCCCACGCCACCGGGCGGTCGTCGACCACCACCTGGTCCGGGTCGGAGACGACCAGCCCCGCCGTCACCGCCACCGCGCCCGCGGCCCCGACGACGAGCACCAGCCCCGCCGTTCGGCGGCGCACGACCCCGTCCCGCAGCGCGTACGCCGCGAGCACCGCCACCGTCAGCAGCACGTGGAAGGCGAGCAGGGCGCCGAACGCCGTCGGGTTCGCCCGCAGTCCCACCATGCCGCCGGCGCCACCGAAGATCGCGAACAGCGCGGGGACGTCGAGGCTGAGGGCGACGAGGGCGAGCCCGTAGAGCCCCGCCGCCGCCAGGGGTGCCGCCAGCACGGACCCCCAGAGGAGGCCCACGAGACCGCCGACCGCCGCCGAGCCCAGGAGCACGGCGGCGGCGCCCAGCACGAGCAGCGCCACCGAGACGGGCGACGCGACGTACCCCACCCCGACGGCCAGGTTCGCCGCGTATCCCGCCACCTGCACGAGGAGCAGCGCGGCGATGCCGACCAGGGCGTTGGCCAGCACCACGTGCCACCGGGCGACCGCGGCCCGCGGCAGGGACCGCAGCGTGGCGGTGAGGTGCTCCTCGTTCCAGCGCGCCGCATCCATGGCGGTGAGCCCGGCGACCACCGGGCCCAGGATGATCACGCTGCCCGCGATGCGCGCCGCGGTCCACGGCGGCTCGCCGAGCCACGGCGTCCCCCGCGACAGGACGACGCCCACGGCCACGAGCAGGAGCAGCGGGAGCAGCCGCGCCGCAGCGCAGCTGCGGAGCGCCGCCGTCACCCGCCCACCACCAGACGGAGGAACGCGCGCTCGAGGCGACCCCCGACCGCACCGCCGCCGGGACCGTCACCGGCCTCGGCGCCCGCGGCGAGCTCCGCCGTCGGACCGTCGAAGCGCACGCGGCCCTCGTGGAGCACGACGAGGTGGTCCGCGACGTACTCCACGTCCTCGACGATGTGGGTGGCGAGCAGCACCGCCCGGTCGGCACCCAGCCGTTGCACGAGACCCCGCAGCTCGGCCCGCTGGTGCGGGTCGAGGCCGGTGGTGGGCTCGTCCAGGAGCAGGACCCGCGGGTCCGTCAGCAGCGCCTGCGCGATCGACGCGCGCTGCCGCATGCCGCCGGACAGCGTGCTCAGGCGTGAGGACGCACGGTCGGTGAGGTCCACCGCGGCCAGCGCCCGCCCGACGGCGTCTGGCCGTTCGCGACGGGGCACCTCCTTCAGCCAGCAGAGGTGGAGGAGGTAGTCCGCGACCGAGAAGGCCGGCGGGGCCTCCAGGTGCTGCGGGACGTAGCCCAGCAGGCGGAGCGCCGCAGGGCGCGACGCGGCGGCGTAGGGGTCGTGGCCCCCGATCCGCACGCTGCCGCCCGAGGGAGGGACGACACCGGCGAGCGCCCGCAGCAACGTCGACTTGCCCGCGCCGTTGACACCGAGGAGTCCGGTGAGACCGGTGTCGACGGAGAACGTGACCCCGTCGAGCACCGGCCGTCCCTGGTGGGCGACCCGGATCTCCTCGCCGACGACCAGCGACACCCCGACCTCAGTACTCGAAGGTGCGGGTGGACTTCTCGGAGCAGCCGTCGGGAGCCCAGTTGCGGTCCTCGCAGACCCGGATGACGCCCCGCGCCGAGGTGCCCTCCGGGTGCAGGCCGCGCGTCACCGTCTTGTAGACCCAGTCACGCGAGCCGGTGCGCTCGGTCTGGCCGCGGCCGCCGGACTGGTAGCCCGCGCCCGAGCCGCCGTCGTAGAAGAAGTAGAACTGCGTCTCGACGTAGATGCCACCGCCGCCGTTGCTGTCCCGGCGGTGGGAGGAGTTCGCCGCGTAGACGCCCCGGTTGTCGTAGAAGTTGCCGTAGCCCTGGCCACCGCCGCCGCCCTTGAGCGGGGAGTCCTTGCTCCCCCAGTAGGCGCCCATCGCCGGTTGCGCCGCCCCGACGACGGCGATCGCTGCGCAGACGATGAGGACGAGACGCGTCAACCTGTTCATGTGTGTACCCCCGAGACGTGGATGAGATCGAACAGGTCGACCGTACCGCAGATTGCCATTTATAGGTGGTACTTCTCCACAGATTTCTCCGCGAACGCCGACGAGCCGGCACCCGCGCCCGGAGGCGCAGGTGCCGGCTCGTGCCAGCGGGGTGGCCGGAGGCTCAGGCCTCCTCGTCCACCGCGACGTTCTTGACCCGGTTGGGGTCGACCTGGATGCCGGGGCCCATGGTCGTGGAGATCGTGACCTTCTTGATGTAGCGGCCCTTGGAGGCCGACGGCTTGAGCCGCAGCACCTCCTCGAGCGCGGACGCGTAGTTCTCCGCGAGCTGCTGCTCGGTGAAGGACGCCTTGCCGATGATGAAGTGCAGGTTCGAGTGGCGGTCGACGCGGAACTCGATCTTGCCGCCCTTGATGTCGGTGACGGCCTTGGCGACGTCAGGCGTCACGGTGCCGGTCTTCGGGTTGGGCATGAGGCCACGGGGGCCGAGCACGCGGCCGAGACGACCGACCTTGCCCATCATGTCCGGCGTCGCGACGACGGCGTCGAAGTCGAGCCAGCCGCCGTTCACCTTCTCGATCAGCTCGTCGCCACCGACGTGGTCGGCGCCGGCCTCACGGGCGGCCTCGGCCTTGTCGGCGTTCGCGAAGACGAGGACGCGGGCGGTCTTGCCCGTGCCGTGCGGCAGGTTGACGGTGCCGCGCACCATCTGGTCCGCCTTGCGGGGGTCGACGCCGAGGCGCATGACCACGTCGACGGTCTCGTCGAACTTCTTCTTGCTGACCGACTTCGCGACGGTGATCGCCTTGAGCGGGCTGTGCAGCTCGTCGGCGACGAACGCCTCGGTCGCTGCGCGGTAGGTCTTGCTGCGCTGCATGTCTGGTTCTCTTTCCTGCCAGGTGTGGTCGTGTGAGCCAGCGCGGCTCTGCCACGGGTGCGGTGGGGCCGGGTGCTGCCCGCGGGGGCAGCGTGACGGCGTGGTCAGTCGGTGGTGATGCCCATCGAGCGAGCCGTGCCCTCGACGATCTTCATCGCGGCGTCGATGTCGTTCGCGTTGAGGTCGGGCAGCTTGGTCGTGGCGATCTCCCGGACCTGGTCCTTGGAGAGGTGCGCGACCTTGTCCTTGTGGGGGACGCTCGAGCCCTTCTTGAGGCCCGCGGCCTTCTTGATCAGCTCGGCGGCCGGCGGCGTCTTCGTGATGAAGGTGAACGACCGGTCCTCGTAGATCGTGATCTCGACGGGGACGACGTTGCCGCGCATGGACTCCGTCTGGGCGTTGTACGCCTTGCAGAACTCCATGATGTTGACGCCGTGCGGACCGAGCGCGGTACCGACCGGCGGGGCCGGCGTCGCGGCACCGGCCTGCAGCTGCACCTTGACGAGCGCAGCGATCTTCTTCTTCGGAGGCATGTCCTGGATCCTCTTTCTGTTCTCGTGGTCATGACGAGCGCGCCCTCAGCGAGGACGCGCTCTGCCACCTGTGTTGCGGGCTCCGGCCGGAACCAGCAGGTCGACTCCGGGTCAGACCTTCTGGATCTGGCTGAAGCTCAGCTCGACCGGGGTCTCCCGGCCGAAGATCTCGACGAGGGCCTTGACCCTCTGCGACTCGGCGTTGATCTCCGTGATCGTCGCGTGCAGCGTGGCGAACGGGCCGTCCACGACCATGACCGAGTCGGCCACGCCGAAGTCGGCCACCTCGACCGGCGTCTTCGCCGCGGTCGTGCCGGCGGGCGCCGGCTGGCCCGCGGCCTGGGCGTCGGCGACGGCCTTGGCCTCGACGGCGGGCGCGAGCATGCTCTCCACCTCGGAGAGGCTCAGCGGCACCGGCGAGTTGCTGTGGCCCACGAAGCCCGTGACCGACGGGGTGTGGCGCACGGCCGACCACGACTCGTCGGTGAGGTCCATGCGGACGAGGACGTAGCCCGGGAGGACCGTGCGACGGACCAGCTTGCGCTGGCCGTTCTTGATCTCCGCGACCTCCTCGGTGGGGACCACGATCTCGTGGATGTAGTCCTCCATGTTGAGGGAGACGGCACGGTTCTCCAGGTTGGCCTTGACCCGGTTCTCCATGCCCGCGTAGGTGTGCACGACGTACCAGTCGCCCGGCTTGGCCCACAGCTCGCGGCGGAACTGCTCGAGCGGGTCCTCCTCCTCGGCGGGCTCCTCGACCGACGCTTCCTCGGCGGGCTCCTCGACGGACGCCTCGGCGTCGGACGACTCCTCGGACTCCTCGGCGACGGCGTCCGCCTCGAGGGCGTCGTCGGCCGTCTCCGTGAGGTCGGCCGAGGTCTCCTCGGCTTCGAGGGCGTCGTACTGCTCCGGCACGTTGTGCTCCATCATCTGCTGGACTGCTGGTCGGGGGACGGGCGGCGAGGCCGTCAGCTGTCGCCGCTCGTGGTCGTGAAGACCTCGAACGCGAGCTTGCCGAACGCCAGGTCGAGCAGCGACACGATCGCGATCATCACGACCACGAACACGAGCACGACGGCGAAGTAGGTGACGAGCTGCGACTGGGTCGGCCAGACCACCTTGCGGAGCTCGGCGACGACCTGCTTGTAGAAGGTGAGCGGGCCGGTGCGGACGGGCTTGTCCTCACCACCGGGGGCGTCGTCGTCCTTCGAGCTCCGCACCGCGCGGGAGTCCGACACGCTGTCCACCCTTCGTCGCTTGATCGAGGCCCGTGGTGCCGAGGATCGGCACCACGGGATCTGTCTCGCAGGGCACGAGGGACTTGAACCCCCAACCTTCGGTTTTGGAGACCGATGCTCTGCCAGTTGAGCTAGTGCCCTTCGGCGCTCCGTCCCCGCAGCGATCCCGGATCCCGGGCGCGCTCCATCACGGGGGTGGACCACCAGCCGACGAGTGTACGGGTAGGTGTGGATCAACGTCCAAATGCTCCGCACCACGCCCGGCCGCTGCGCCGAGGCCCCGACACTACGGTGTCCCCATGGCCGACGTCGCACCCCGCCCCCTGGACGCGCTGCCGAAGGCACACCTGCACCTCCACTTCACGGGCTCGATGCGGCACGCCACGCTGCTCGAGCTGGCGGCCCGCGACGGCATCCGCCTGCCCGACGCGCTCGTCAGCGACTGGCCGCCGCGGCTGGCGGCCGACGACGAGAAGGGGTGGTTCCGCTTCCAGCGGCTCTACGACGTGGCGCGGTCGGTGCTCCGCACGCCCGACGACGTGCGACGGCTCGTGCGCGAGGCCGCCGAGGACGACGTGCGCGACGGCGGCCGCTGGTTGGAGATCCAGGTCGATCCCAGCGGGTACGGCGCCCGCTTCGGCGGCATGACCGCCTTCACCGACCTGGTCCTCGACGCCGTGGCCGAGGCGTCGGCGGCCACCGGCCTCGGGATGGCGGTGGTCATCGCCGCCAACCGCACCCGCCACCCCCTCGATGCCCGCGCGCTGGCCCGCCTGGCGGCGCAGTACGCCGGGCGCGGGGTCGTCGGCTTCGGGCTCTCCAACGACGAGCGCCGGGGCACGACCGCCGACTTCGCCCGCGCCTTCGAGATCGCGCGCCGGGCGGACCTCGCCCTCGTCCCGCACGGCGGGGAGCTGCTGGGACCGGACTCCGTGACCCAGGTGCTCGACCACCTCGGGGCGGACCGCATCGGCCACGGCGTCCGCTCCGCCGACGACCCCCGGGTGCTCGACCGCGTCGTGGCGGCGGGCGTGGCCCTCGAGGTGTGCCCGACCTCCAACGTCTCGCTCGGCGTCTTCGGCGACCTCACCTCGGTGCCGCTGCCCACCCTGCTGGCGGCGGGCGCCACGGTCGCCCTCGGTGCCGACGACCCGCTCCTGTTCGGCTCCCGCCTCGCGGGGCAGTACGCGACCATGCGAGCCGCCCACGAGCTCGACGACGCCACCCTCGCCGAGCTCGCCCGGATGTCCTTCCGCGCCGCCCGGATGCCCGAGGACCTGCGCGCGACGTGTCTCGACGATGTCCAGGCATGGCTCGACGCGCCCGTGGGAGACTGGATCCCGTGACCGACGAACCGCAGCGCCCGTCGCTGGAGAAGAACCCCGACCCCGAGCCGACCCCCGGTGCGGGATCGTGGGGCCCTCCCCCGGCGCAGCAGCAGCCCTACGCCCAGGGCTACCCGCAGACCCCGTTCCCGCAGGCGGACCAGCCCCAGGGGCAGCCCTACGGCCAGCCCGCCGGTCAGGCCTACGGCCAGCAGCCGTACGGCGCGTACCCGGGCGGACCCGCGCCGTACCAGCCGTCGCCGGTCCCCATCCCCACCCACCTGCTCCCGCCGCCGGACCACCCGCGGGCGATGACGTCGATGATCCTCGGCGCCGTCGGCCTCTTCATCGGTCTCTCGACCGGCATCGGCTTCCTGCTCTCGCCCTTCGCGTGGGCGATCGGCTCCGGCGCCCTCAAGGAGATCGAGGCGTCCCAGGGCCGCGTCGGCGGCGCGTCCGCCGCGCGGGCCGGCAAGATCATGGGCATCGTCGGCACCGTGCTGCTCGGCCTGGGCGTGCTGGCGCTGGCGGGCCTCATCGCGGTGCTGTTCGCGACCGCGTCGACCTCCCCCTGATCCGCCTCAGAGCGCGCAGCCGACGGTCACCGGCTCGTTGACCAGCCGCACGCCGTAGGCGCGCTCCACCCCGTCCCGCACGGCGCGGGCCAGCGCCAGCAGCTCCTCGGTCGTGGCGTCACCGCGGTTGGTCAGGGCGAGCGGGTGCTTGGTCGACAGGCTCACGGCGGCGTCGTCGGCGAGGGCGAACCCCTTGCCGAAGCCGGCGTGGTCGATGAGCCAGGCAGCGCTGGTCTTGACGGTGCCGTCGGGCTGCGGGAAGCGGGGCGCGTCGGGCGGGAGGGTCGCCGCGGTGGCGGCGTCCAGCACCGGGTTGGTGAAGAAGGAGCCGGCGCTCCAGGTGTCGTGGTCCGCAGCGTCCAGCACCATGCCCTTGCCGGCGCGCAGCCCGAGGACCGCCGCGCGCACGTCCGCGAGCGGCGCCCGCTCCCCCACCGCCACGCCCAGGGTGCGCGCGAGCTCGGCGTACCGGACCGGCGCGCCGAGCGCGTCGGGACCGCCGACCCCGAGCTGGAAGGTCACGTCGAGCACGACGTACCGGCCGGGCTCCGACTTGAACCGGCTGTGCCGGTAGCCGAAGCCGCAGTCGGCCGCCGCGAAGGTCCGCTGCGCCCCGGCGACGCGGTCCCAGGTGCGCACGGTCGCGATCGTGTCGGCGACCTCCTGGCCGTAGGCCCCGACGTTCTGGATCGGCGTGGACCCGACGGCGCCCGGGATCCCCGAGAGCGCCTCGACGCCCACCCAGCCCCGCTCGACGGCGTGGGCCACGAACGGGTCCCAGGGCTCACCGGCGGCGACCGTCACGAGGACACCGCCGCACGTGGGGTCGTCGGAGTCGTGGTCGGCGCGCACGCCGGTGGTCGCCACGTGCACGACGGTGCCGGGGAAGCCCGCGTCGGCCACGACGAGGTTGGAGCCGCCCGCCACGAGCAGCAACGGCTCGCCGGCCGCGTCCGCCTCGGCGACGGCGGCGACGAGGTCGGCCTCGGTCGTCGCCGCGACGTACCGGCCCGCGGGTCCGCCCAGCCGCAGCGTGGTGAGGTCCGCGAGCCGCGGCGCCACCGTGGGGTCGTCAGGCACGCACGACCGCCCGGGGGTTGCCGAGCACCTTCGTGCCCCCGGCGGTGACCTCGAGCGCGAGCGTGACCAGGTCGCCGTCGACGGCCTTGACGGTGCCGGCCACGACGAGGTCGATCCCGGTGTCGTCGTCGGGCACGACGACGGGGTTGGTGAACTTGGCGCCGAGCTCGACGACCTGCGCGGGCGCGCCGTCGGCCCAGTCGGCGGTCCACTCGGCGACGGCGCGGGCGGCCAGCGCCTGCGTCAGCATGCCGTGGGCGATGACGCCCGGCAGGCCGACGGCGCCGGCCACGCGGTCCGACCAGTGGATCGGGTTGAAGTCGCCGCTCGCGCCGGCGTACCGCACGAGGGTGGCGCGGGTGACGGGGTAGGTGCGGGGCTCCAGCACGGTGCCCGCCTCGATGCCGCTCGGGATGCTCACGGGGTGCCTCCTCGGTGGACGAGGACGGCGCTCGTCGAGCAGACGAGGGCGCCGTCGGCGTCGGTGACGTCGCTGCGGGTGCCGATGATGTCGTTGCCGCCGATCTGGCGCAGGGACGCCACGGTCAGCGCGGTGGTCAGCACGTCGCCGGTGCGGATCGGACGCTCGTAGGCGAACTTCTGCTCGCCGTGGACGATGCGGCTGAGGTCGACGCCGACGGCGTCGAGGAAGTCGTTCATGGCGGCGAACGCGAGCACGATCGGGAAGGTCGCCGGCACGGGGCCGTCCGCGGCGTACGGCGTGCCCGTGGCCCTCGCGAACTCGGTGACCTTCTCGTGGCTCACCCGGTAGGGCGGCGTCGCGGGGAACGTCCGTCCCACCAGCGTGCTGTCGAGGCTCATGAAAGGAACGCTAGCGGTTACCGGTGCGTCGGCCGGGGTCGGCCGGGCGGCCGGGATCCGCTCGGGCGTACGACCCCACCGCAAGACGAACGGCCCACCCGATACGCTCGGGTGGGCCGTTCGGCCGTGCTGGGGGTGCGGTCCGCGTCAGCGGGTCTCGCGGTGCGCCGTGTGCGTCCGGCAGCGCGGGCAGAACTTCGCCAGCTCCATGCGGTCGGGGTCGTTGCGGCGGTTCTTCTTGGTGATGTAGTTGCGCTCCTTGCAGTCCACGCAGGCGAGCGTGATCTTCGGGCGAACGTCAGAGCTCTTGCTGGCCACGGTGATTCCTTGTCGTTGGATGCTGCGAGTCGTGCTGGTAGCGGGGGCGGGTATCGAACCCGCGACCTCACGATTATGAGTCGTGCGCTCTAACCGTCTGAGCTACCCCGCCATTCCGGGAGCGGGCCCGACCCCGATCTGACGACCGGTGCCGGGCCCGTTTCCCAGAGCCCCTTTACGGAATCGAACCGTAGACCTTCTCCTTACCATGGAGACGCTCTGCCGACTGAGCTAAAGGGGCAAGCGACGAGGAAGCATACACATCCTCGACACGCACGAGAAATCGGGCCGGAACCCGCTTCTCCCGTGGCTGCGGAGCCACCTTACGGCGTCGCTCCCGGCCCCTCGACAGGGGGTCGGGAGCGACGCCGGCACCGCCTCAGCGCGCGATGCGGTAGCGCACGAACTGGGCCATCACCTGCCCCGGGGACAGCGCCTCGTCGAGGAACACGAGCTCGTCCATGGTGCAGTTGCAGGGGTTCTGCTCGCGGCCGCCCTGGGGGTAGGAACCGCCGATCTTGATGCCGCGCGGGAGCGTGGGGCTCGTGCCCGTGCCGTCCACCTGCCACGGGTCGCCGGAGGACGTGTACGTCGCGGCGAGCGGCCGGCCGTTGCGGAACAGGCGCATCTGCCCGGTGGTGTAGTCGAACGTGGCCGCGAGGTGCACCCACTCGTCCGCCGGCAGCAGGCTGCGCCAGTCGGCGTCGGCCGCCAGGGTCTGCGACGCCCCGTCGTCGAGCCGTCGTCCGAGGGCGACCAGCCGCAGCTCGCCGTCCACGTTGATGAGCTCCAGGAGCGCGCGCACCCCGTGGCCGTCGGAGGTCCCGCTGAGCAGCCCGGCGAGGCCCACGGCGTTGTACCGGTCGTCCGGGGCCGGTGTGTTCGTGTTGAGCAGCGGATAGGTGTCGCCGCTCATCTTGAACCAGCCCATGACCGTGATCTCCTCGGCGCCGGCGAAGCGGTCGAGGCTGTCCACGCCGTCGGGGTCCCAGACGCCGGCCCGCCAGTCCTCCTCTGCCGGACCGCCCCGCTGGCCGGTGCGGAACGCGGCCGTGCTGGCCGGGAACGCCAGGTCGCGGACGCGCTGCTGCTTGCCGCCGCCCACCAGCTGCAGGAGGGTGCCGGCCGCGCCGGCGTCCTCCTCGCGCGTCCCGTCGACCGCGAGCGGGTGCTCCGCGTCGTAGCGGGCCACCACCGCGTCCGCGATGCCGGGCGAGACCGGGTCGATCCGCGGCACCACCCGGGTCCCGACGACCTTCCAGATCTTCCCGTTGGCCTTCGCGAGCAGGTAGAGCTCGCCGGCGGCGTCGGTGCCGAAGCGCAGGTCCACCCGGGTGTCACCGGCGAGGTCGGTCATCCGCAGCCGGTTGCCCGCGGTGTCGAACACCGGCATCTCGTGCAGCCGCGCGTCGCGCCCCGTCTCCTGGCGCATCTGTGCAGCGTCGGCCCAGTAGACGCGACCGTCGACGATGTCGCCGAAGACGTACTTGCCCCGGAGCAGCGGCAGGCGGCTGCCGCGGTAGACGTAGCCCCCGCCGAGCGCGTGGCCCGAGTCGGCGGCGCACGGCCACCCCGCCGGCGGGTCGTGGTCGTAGGAGATCACCGGGTAGACGTAGCCGCGCTCGTCGTCGTCCTCCGGCAGCGGGTAGAGCGCGCACTCGTCGGTCGCCTCGAAGCGGAACCGTCCCTCGCGCTCGCTCCAGCCGAAGTTGTCCCCCGGGCGCACCTCGTAGACGGACTCGACGGCCCGCTGGCCGATGTGCCCGACGTACATCCGGTGCGGCGCCCGCGCGTCCCAGGAGAAGCGGTGCGGGTCGCGCAGCCCGAGGGCGTAGATCTCGCCGATCCAGCCCGCATCCCCGACGTACGGGTTGTCGGCGGGGATGCCGTACTGCCCGTTGGGCCCGTCCGTGCCGGCCGGGTCGATCCGCAGGATCTTGCCGTACGGCGTGGCCGGGTCCTGCGGCACGCCGGTGCCCAGGCCCTCGCCGCCGTCGCCGACCGCGAGGTAGAGCAGGCCGCGGTCCGGCGAGCCGGGCCGGGCCGTCGGGTTGAAGTCGATCTGCTGGATCGCGTGGATCTGGGAGTAGAACCCCAGGCGCATGACCTCCCGGCGCGTGCCGCTGAAGGTCGCGGCCGCCGGGTCGTCGGCCGTCCACTCGGTGACGACCGAGTGGGAGAACTCGCGGCTCTGCCCCGGGTAGGTGAGCGGCTTGGTGCCGATGGCGCCGAACTGCTCCGTGTGGACGGTGTACAAGAGCCCGTTCTCGGCGTAGTCGGGGTGGTAGGCCACGAAGCCGAAGCCGCTGCCCATCCCCCGGCCCGAGTAGAGGTCGGGGAACTCGGCGCGGACGTCGAGGTAGACGTGCTCCTCCCCGTCCTCGAGGAGGTAGAGCGGCCCGTTGAGGTCGGGGACGAACTGGCGGCCGGAGCCGTCGGGCACGTCGCCGATGTGGTTGATGCGGGCGTGGCGCTGCAGGCGGTAGTCCGTCGCCGGCGGCACGGCCTCCGTCGCGGGGAACTGGTGGTGCTCCTCCAGCACGAGGCCCAGCGACGACGGCGCGGGGTCCTCGGGCACGGGATCGGCGATGCGGTCGTCGGGGTCGGCCCCGGCGCCGGTCGCGGGCCCGATCAGGCCCACGACGAGGGCGGTGGCCGCGACCGCGGCCCACCGTCGGGTGCTTCTCATCTCAGGGTGCTCCTTCGTCTCCCCGCGTTACCGTGGGGGCTGGTTGATGAGACCGCTGCCGGTGGCCGCCGGCAGCCTCGCCGCCCTCGCCCGCTGCTGCGGGCGGGGGCGGCGTGCTTCGGGGCGTCGGGACCGTGCCGCTCAGGCGGCGACGGTGCCGAGCGCGAGGAGGCCGCGCACGCGGCCGTGGTTGTCGAAGGAGCCGAAGCCGATCCGGCCGCCCGTGAAGGTGCGGTCCGTGGCGGTGAGCAGCGGCTCCCGGGCGCCGTCGAGGCGGACGGCGATCCGTCCGCTGCGCACGTCGACGCTGAGCAGCACGCGGTGCCAGTCGGTGTCGTCGATGGCCGGCGGAGCGCCGACCGTCCCGTCCCACTGGTCGTCGATGCGCACGCGGTCGGCGTCGTCCACGCGGAAGATCCCGTTGTGCAGTAGATCGTGTTGTCCTGCGAGAGGTGCGCGTAGTGGAACCGCGTCGGCGAGGTGTGGTTCCAGACGAGCACCACGTCGCGGTCGGCGCGCGCGACCGGCTCGTCGATGCGGACCTCGGCCGTCAGGTGGAACGAGGCGAGCGCCGGGCCACGCGCCACGGTGGCGTACTCGAACGGACGCCGGGGGCCGACCGGCGGGTCACCCCGCTCGACGAGCACGACGTCGCGTCCGGTGAAGGCCCACTTGGCGGGCGCGACCGGGGACCAGTCCTCGGCCCGGGGGCGGGGCACCACGACGGCGGTGCGGCGGCCCCCCGCCGCCGGCGCGGAGGCGACGGCGGGGGACGTGGTGGCCCCCGCCCCCGCCAGCCCGAGGGCGACGGCAGGGGCGAGGAGGGCGGTGCGGCGGCGTACGGACGCGGGGGCGGGGGTGCGGTTCATGCGGTTCCTTCCCGAGAGACCGCCGGGCCGCGGCGGCCCGGCGGAAGGAGCAGCGCGCTACAGGTGCGGGGCGACCAGCTCCACGTGCCGTCGCGCCAGCGTGGCGACGACCTCGGCGCCCGGGGCGGCCCAGACGTCGGCGTTGAAGACCTCGACCTCGACGTCGCCGGTGTAGCCGGCGGCGGCCACGGCCGCGGTGAAGGCGCCGAGGTCGACGTGGCCGTCGCCGGGCATCCCGCGGGACAGCAGCGCGTCGGGCGGGAGCGGGGTGATCCAGTCCGCGACCTGGTAGGAGGCGATGCGCTCCCCCGCCCGCGCCACCTGCGCCGCCACGTCGGGCTCCCACCAGAGGTGGAAGGTGTCGACGACGACCCCCACGGCCTCGACCGGGTGCTGCTCGGCGAGGTCAAGGGCCTGCGCGAGGGTCGAGACGACACCGCGGTCGGCGGCGTAGATCGGGTGCATGGGCTCGATCCCGAGGCGTACGCCGCGGGCGAGCGCCTCCGGCACCAGGGCCGCGACGGCCTCGGCGGCGCGGGCGCGCGCGCCGGGCAGGTCCCGGTCGCCGGGGGGCAGCCCGCCGGGCACCAGCACCAGCACCGGCGCCCCGAGCGCCGCCGCCTCGTCGAGCGCGCGCACGTTCTCGTCGTGCGCCTGGCGGGCGGTCTCCGCGGGCCCGGTGAAGAAGCCGCCGCGGCACAGCGACGACACGCGCAACCCGGCGTCGCGGACGAGGCGCACCGCCGTCTCCAGGCCGAGCTCGGCGACCGGCTCGCGCCAGACGCCGATCGCCGGGAGGCCGGCGGTGACGCAGCCGTCGACGGCCTGCGCGAGGGACCACTCCGCCGTGGTGCGCTGGTTGAGCGACAGCCGGGCGAGCCGGGGGTCCCCGGGCTCGGGCGTCGGCACCCGCGCGGGGGCCCCGCTCGGCTGGTCCACCACCACGCGCTCGGCGGCGGGGGCGCTCACGCGTCCACCCCGACGGTGCGCAGGTAGGCGCCCCACCGCACGGCGGCGACGTCCGGGTCGCGCAGGAGCCCGGCCGCGTCGGCGAGCTCGAGCACGCGGGCCAGGTGGACCGCGTCGCGACCGGCGTGGAGACCACCGATCATCGTGGAGCCGCGCTGGTGCCCGTTGAGCCAGGCCAGGAAGGCGATGCCCGTCTTGTAGTGGAACGTCGGCGCCTCGAACAGGTGGCGCGACAGCGGCAGGGTCGGGGCCATGGCCGCGTCGTACCCCGCCGTGTCGCCGGCGTCGAGCGCCGCCAGGGCAGCCGACGCGGCCGGCGCGACGGCGGCGAACGCGCCGAGCAGCGCGTCGGAGTGGTGGGTGCCGTCGCCGCGGATGAGCTCGGGGTAGTTGAAGTCGTCGCCCGTGTAGAGGCGGACGCCTGCGGGCAGCGCCGCGCGCAGGCCGCGCTCGTGCTCGGCCGAGAGGAGGGAGACCTTCACGCCGTCGATCCGGTCCGCGTGCTCGTGGACGAGCGCGAGGAACGTTGCCGTCGCCTCCGCGACGTCGGTGCTCCCCCAGTAGCCCCGCAGCAGGGGGTCGAAGGCCTCGCCCAGCCAGTGCAGCACGACGGGCTCCGCGACCTGGCCCAGCACGGCGCCGACCACGTGGGCGTAGTCGTCGGCGTGCCGCGCGACGGCGGCCAGCCGGCGCGACGCCATGACGATGACCTGCGACCCGCAGCCCTCGACGAAGGCGACCTGCTCCAGGTACGCCGCGAGCACGTCCTCGAGCGTGGCGAGGTCGTCGCGGTGGTCGGTGCCGGCGCCCGAGGCGATCCGCGCCCCGACGCTGCGTGCCTGCTCGGCCGATCGCCGTACGAGCTCCTGCGTGCCCGCCCAGTCGAGGCCCATGCCGCGCTGCGCGGTGTCCATGGCCTCGGCGACGCCGAAGCCGTAGCGGAACAGCTCGTGGCGGAACGCGAGGGTCGCGTCCCAGTCGATGGCGGCCGGCGAACCCGGCGTGTTGTCGCCGAACGGGTCGGCGGCGACGTGGGCGGCGGCGAACACCTCCCGGGACGCGTAGGCCCCCGGGTGGTCGGTCCACTCCCCCGGCGCGCCGAGCGTCAGCGGGTCGAGCGAGCCGTCCCGCCGCGGGAGCAGCACACGGGGCCCGCCGGGGCTCGTCGCCCGCTCCGCCGGAGCGACCGCCGTCGTGCTCACGACGTCCTCGTCTCGAGGACGACGCGCCGGCCCTCGGCCGACGACGTCAGGCCCGCGTCGACGAGCTCGAGCCCGCGGACCGCCGACATGAAGTCCCAGGCGTGCGGACGGCCGTGGTGCACGTCCGCGAGGTAGGTCTCCCACTGCGCCCGGAAGCCGTTGGAGAACTCCTGGTTGTCGGGCACCTCGTCCCACTGCGCCCGGAAGTCGAGGTCGGTGGGCAGGTCGGGGTTCCACACGGGCTTCGGGGTGCGTTCGCGCGGCTGGATGCGGCAGCCGAAGAGGCCGGCTACCGCCGAGCCGTGCGTGCCGTCGACGTGGAGCTCGACGAGCTCCTTGCGCTCGACGCGCGTCGCCCACGAGGAGTTCATCGACACGATCGTGTCGCCGATCTCGAAGAGCCCGTACGCCGCGTCGTCCGCCGTGGCGTCGTAGCGTCGGCCCTGCTCGTCCCAGCGCTCGGGGATGTGCGTGACGGCCTTGGCCATCACCGCGTCGACGCGGCCGAAGAGGTGCTCGAAGACGTAGTTCCAGTGGCAGAACATGTCGAGCACCATGCCGCCGCCGTCCTGGGCGCGGTAGTTCCAGCTCGGGCGCTGCGCGGGCTGCCAATCGCCCTCGAAGACCCAGTAGCCGAACTCGCCGCGCACCGACAGGACCCGACCGAAGAACCCGCCGTCGATGAGCCGCTTCAGCTTCACGAACCCGGGCAGGAAGATCTTGTCGTGCACGACGCCGTTGACGGTGCCGGCAGCCGCACCGGCCTCGGCGATCTCGAGGCCCTCGTCGACGCTCTCCGCGAGGGGCTTCTCCGTGTAGACGTGCTTGCCGACCGAGAGGGCCTTGAGGATGGCCTTCTTGCGCTCGGAGGTGACCTGGGCGTCGAAGTAGATGGTGGCGGTGTCGTCGGCCAGCGCCTCGTCGAGGTCGGTGGTCCAGTCGGCGACGCCGTGCTGCGCGGCGAGCGCCTGCAGCTTCTCCGCGCTGCGTCCGACGAGCACCGGCTCGACCTGGATGCGGTCCCCGTCGGGGAGGAGCAGCCCACCGTCGTCGCGGATGGCGAGGATGGAGCGGAGGAGGTGCTGCCGGTAGCCCATGCGGCCGGTGACGCCGTTCATGATGATGCGGCGGGTGTGGACGGTCATGTCGTTCGTTCTCCGATCGGAGCGGGAGGGTCAGGGACCGGTGGCGACCGCGGGCCGTCCGCCGAGGTAGAGCTCGGCGAGGCGCGGGTCGGCCAGCAGGTCAGGGGCGGGCCCCGTGATGTGGACGGTGCCGAGGTCGAGGACGCAGCCGATGTCGGCGGTCTCGAGGGCGCGGCGGGCGTTCTGCTCGACGATGAGCACGGCGATGCCGGCGTCGCGCATGCGCACGACCTGCTCGAACATCGTGGAGGTGCGCTTCGGGTCGAGGCCCATGCTGGGCTCGTCGAGCAGCACCACCTTCGGGCTGACCATGAGCGAGCGGGCGAACTCGACCTGCTTCTGCTGGCCTCCCGACAGGGCGCCGGCGAGGTCGTTCCAGCGCTCGGCGACGATCGGGAAGAGCGTCTTCACGAAGTCGACGCGTTCCTGCACGAGCGCCTTGTCGCGCACCGTGTAGGCGCCCAGCCCGACGTTCTCCGCGACGGTCATCTCCTTGAAGACGGAGTGGCCCTGCAGCACGTGGGAGAGGCCGGCCCGGATCATGTCCTGCGGGCCGTTGCGGGTGACGTCCTGACCGTCGACCAGGATCCGGCCGGACCGGGGCGTGAGCATCCCGCTCGCGACCTTGAGGACGGTGGACTTGCCGGCGCCGTTGGGACCGACGAGGCATACGATGCTCGCGGCGGGCACCCGCACGGTGAGGCCGCGGAGCACGAGGGCGGCCCGGCCGTAGCCGGCCTCGACGTCGATCAGCTCGAGCAGCGGGCGGGGGGCGTCAGACACCAAGGTAGGCCTCCAGGACTCGGGGGTCGTGCTGGACGACGGAGGGCGGTCCCTCCGCGATGGGGCGACCGCGGTCGAAGACCACGACGTGGTCGGACAGGCTCATGACCATGTCCATGTTGTGCTCGACGATGACGAAGGTGCGGCCCTCCGCGTTGAGCTCGCGGACCAGCGTCCCGATGCGCCCGATGAGCGCCGGGTTCACGCCGCCGGCCGGTTCGTCGAGCATGATCGTGTCGGGATCGACCATGAGCACCCCGGCCAGCTCGAGCAGCTTCTGCTGGCCGTAGGAGATGTCGCGGGCCTCGGACTGCTCGAGGTGGTCGATGCCGACCCGGCGCAGCAGCTCCCGCGCCTTCGCGATGTCGGCGTCGTTGCGGGAGCCCGCCAGCCGGTGGAGCACCGACGGGGAGCGGACGCCGACGAGCATGTTCTCCAGCACCGTGAGCCGCGGGAAGATGCGGCACAGCTGGAAGCTGCGTCCGATGCCGGCCGCCGCGATGCGGTGCGGCGGCTTCGCCGTGATGTCGCGGCCCTCGAGGGTCACCGTGCCGGCGTCGGGCTTGATCATGCCGGTCACGCAGTTGAAGAACGTCGTCTTGCCGGAGCCGTTGGGTCCGATCAGCGCGTTGATCTTGCCGCGGTGGAAGGTGACGTCGGCGCCGTCGATGGCCCGCACGCCGCCGAAGCTCTTCGTGAGGCCGCGGGTGGCCAGCGAGGGGACGAACGTGCCGGTGGCGTCCGTGGGCCCGGCGGCGGTCTCGGTCATCGCTTCTCCTCCGTGGACGGGACGGTCTCCAGGTCGCGCTCGTGCGGGGTGGCAACCGGGGTCGCCTCGCTGCGCTCGAGCCGCTGGTTGTGCTCGAGGAGCTCCTCCGCCGTCATCTCGCGGATGGAGGTGCGCTGGTCGGGGCGGAACCGGTCGACCAGCGACCCGATGGCGGGGAGCACGCCGTCGGGCATGAAGAGCACCACGACCGCGAGCAGCAGGCCGAGGGCGACGAGGTGGAACTGCGAGTCGCCGTAGTGCACCTTGAAGAACTCCAGCGAGTAGCCCACGACGACGGCGCCCAGCACGGGACCGAAGAGGCTCCGGATGCCGCCCAGCAGGCTCATCAGCACCATGTAGGAACCGATGAGGATCGAGAACTGGAAGATCGGGTCGAGGTAGCCGAACCACAGGGCATAGAGCCCGCCCGCCATCGCCGTCATGAAGGCCGAGATGACGAACACCGTCAGCTTGTAGGCCCCCGTGGGCACGCCGAGCGCCTGGGCCTTGTCCTCGTCCTCGCGGATGGCCTTGAGCCCCATGCCGAACCGCGACCGGTCGATGGCCCACCACAGCAGGAGCGCGACCGCCACGAAGGCGACGTGGAGGTAGAAGAACCGCTCGTGCTGCTCGGGGCGGAGCACGTCCTCGCCGAACGGTCGCGGCACCCGCAGGCCCTGGGCGCCCCCGGTGAGCGAGGCCCACGACTGGGCCACGAGCAGCAGGATCAGCACGAGGGCGATCGAGACGATGACGAACGAGGCGCCCCGCACCCGCAACGACGCGATGCCGATCGGCACGGCGAGCACGCCGACGACGACGGCGCCCACGACCAGGGCGACCCAGGGGTTGAGGTCGGCCCGCGTGATGAGGAGCGCGGTGGCGTAGCCGCCGAGACCCGAGTACGCCGCGTGACCGAGCGAGATGTAGCCGGTGAAGCCGCCGACGAAGTTCCACGAGACCGCGAGGGCGGCATAGCTGGCGATGACGACGCCCACCGACAGGATGAACGGGTCCGCCGCCAGCGACGGGAACGTCAGGACGAGGACCGCCACCGCCGCCAGCACGACGATGCGCGCGCCGAGGAGGACCCGGTCGAAGGTGGACCGACCGGAGGTCGTGGTCGCGGCCGGAGCCGCCGAGGTGGTGTCAGAAGCGCTGGGCAAGACGACCTCCGAAGAAACCCTGGGGGCGGACGAGGAGCGTGGCGAAGAGCGCGACGTAGAAGACCGTCTGCGCCCACGTGGTGCCCATCGGGATCTGCAGCAGGCTCTGGCCGACGCCGAGGATGAGGGCGGCGATGGCGGCGCCCGGGATGCTGCCCAGGCCGCCGACGACGATGATCGCCATCAGAGGTCCGATCCAGTGCCAGTGCAGCGACGGGTAGATGGTCGAGTCCAGCGCGAGCGCCGTGCCGCCGATGGCGGCGGTGGCGAGCCCGAGCCCGAAGCCGAACCCGGCGATGCGGTCGGTGTTGATGCCGAGCAGGCGGGCGGCCTCCGGGTGCTGGATCGTCGCGCGCAGCGCCTGGCCGAACCGGGTCACCTTGAGCAGCAGGAAGAGGCCGGCGAGGGCCGCGGCGGCGAGCCCGAAGGCGATCAACTTCACCACCGCGACGTGCGCCCCGAGGACCTCGATGCTGGTGCCGGAGTAGCCGAGGTTGATGCGCCGCTGCGTGCCGGAGAAGAAGAAGCCCAGCAGGCCCTCGATCGTGAGGGCGATCGCGAAGGTGAGGAGCACCGACATCATCGTCAGCGTCGCCGGTCGCAGGCGGGCGACGAGCCCGCGCTGCATGAGGTAGCCGACGCCGAAGAACAGCGGCACGGTCACGAGCAGGGACAGGAGCGGGTCGAGGCCGGTCTCGCGGTGGAAGAACCACGCGAGGTAGGCCGCCAGGATGAGGAACGCCGAGTGGGCGATCATCACGACCCGCATCACGCCGAAGTAGAGGGTGAGGCCGGCGGCCAGCAGGGCGTAGAGACCGCCGAGCAGGACGCCGAGGATCAGGGTCTGGAGCAGGAGGGATCCGGACACGCCCGCCTCACCACGCCGGCTTCGGGTAGACGAACTCCGCCTCGGCCAGGTCGCCCGGCAGCACGATGCGGATCTCGCCGTCGACGTACTGCTGGATGAGGTGCGCGCTCTCGGGCCGCCCCTGGGCGTCCCAGCTGAGCGGGCCGACCACGGTCGGGACCTCGTTGTCGCGCAGCCAGTCGATGAGCTGCTGCTGGCAGTCCGCCGACGGGTCGGCGCAGCCGACGGCCTCCACGGCCGCCGCCACGACCTCGCCGGTGGTCCAGGCGTTGGCCTCGTCCTCGCTCGGCGCGTGGCCGTGCTTCTCCGTGAAGAACTCGACGAACTCCTGGTTCTCCGCGAACTGCGCCTCGGGCGTGTAGCCGGTCGGCGAGACGATCCCGTCGACCTTCTCGCCGATGGCGGACGGGAACTCGGGGTTGGTCGGCGCGGTCGAGAACGCCGCCAGGTCGGGCTGGTAGCCGAGCTGCTGCAGCGCGACGATGAGGTTGACCGCGTCCTGGTACTGCGTGCCACCGACCACGATGTCCGCGTCCGAGTCCGCGATCTGCGCCGCGATGTTGGAGAAGTCGGTCGTGTTGGGCGGGTAGACCTCGTCGACCACGGTCTCGACCCCGGCCGCGGCGAGCTTGTCCCGCAGGCCGTACGCCGTGCCCTGGGCGAACGGGTCGTCCATGGTCGCGTAGGCCGCCGTCCGGGGCCGCTGGTCCTCGGGCATCGCGAGGATCTGCTCCGCCAGCAGGTTGTAGTGGTCGTCGGCGACGGCGGGAGCGGCGTAGAAGAGGTTGTCGAAACCCTGCTCGAACACCTCGTCGGCGGCGCCGGCCGGCTCGACGAACAGGAAGCCGTAGTCCTGCGCGACCTGCGCGGCCGGGACCACCAGCCGGGTGGAGAACGGGCCGAAGATCAGGTCGGCGCCCTCCTGGTTGATGAGCCGCTCGTAGTCCGAGGCGACGCGGTCGGCGTTCGACTGGTCGTCGAGGATCACGAGCCGCACGTCCTTGCCGAGCAGGCCGCCGTTCTCGTTGACGTGCTCCGCCCAGGCCTCGTAGCCCCGCTGCACGCCCTTGCCGGGCTCGCTGAAGTCGCCGGTGAGCGGCAGGGAGATGCCGATGACGATCTCGTCGTCGTTGTCGTCGCCCGATCCGCTGTCCAGACCGCAGGCGGCGAGCGTCGACGCCAGTACGACGCAGGTGGCGGCGACCCCGGTGCGCCGCAGGTGCGCGCGGGCGGGTCGCCTCGTCGGTCCAAGCCTCATGGTGGTGAGCCCTCCGTTGGTGAAAGCGCTTACGTAAGCGCTTACGGTAAGGTAGGCGGGGCCGGCGGCTTGTGGCAAGGGTCACACCGCAGAATTCTCGGCAGGCACCACGAGAGGAGCAGGGCGATGGCGGGCAAGGAGGGCGGGCCACGGCTCATCGACGTCGCGCGGGCCGCGGGCGTCTCGATCGCCACGGCCTCGCGGGCACTGGCGGGGACACCGGGGGTGCGGCCCGCGGTCGCCGAGGCCGTGCGACGGCGGGCCGACGAGCTCGGCTACGTCGCGAACGTGCACGCCCGCACGCTCGCCGGGGGCCACAGCCGCACCGTCGGCCTCGTGGTCCACGAGATCGGCGACCCCTACTTCTCCGAGATCGCCAGCGGCCTGCTCTGCCTCGCCGACACGGAGGGCCTGTCGCTGCAGATCTGCCACACCGGCCGGGACCCCGAGGCCGAGCTGCGCCAGATCCGCACCCTGGTGGCCCACCGGGTCGCCGCGATCGTCGTCGCGGGATCCGGCTTCGTCGACGCGGCCGTCGAGGAGCCCGCGCGCCGCGAGCTCGAGCGGTACGCCGCGAGCGGCGGCCGCGTCGCCGTCATCGGGCGCCACCACCTGGGCGCCGACGCCGTGCTCCCGCCCAACGAGGAGGGGGGCCGGGCCGTCACCGAGCACCTGCTGGCGCTGGGCCACCGGGAGATCGCCGTCATCACCGGCTCCCCCGTGCTCACCACGGTCGCCGACCGGCTGGCCGGGGTGCACGCGGCGCTCTCCGATGCCGGCCTCGACCCCGCCGCCGTGCCCGTGGTGGAGGGGCCCTTCACGCGGGACGGCGGTCGCGAGTGCGCCCGGCGGGTGCTCGCCGACCACCCGGGGACCACGGCGATCCTGGCCCTCAACGACGACATGGCGATCGGCTGTCTCTCCGTGCTGCGCGAGGCAGGCGTCGCGGTGCCCGAGCGGATGGCCGTCACCGGCTTCGACGACGTGGCCGTCGCCGTCGACCTCAACCCCTCGCTCACCACGTTCCGCCTGCCGATGGCACAGATGGGCGAGGCCGCCCTCACCCTCGCGCTCAAGGAGCCGACGTCCCGGCCCCGGCGCCACCGCGTGGCCGGCGAGCTCGTCGTGCGCGGTTCCACCGCGGTCACGGCGCCGGTGACGTCGTGAGGGCCCCCCGGGTGGTGCTCGCCAGCGACAAGTTCAAGGGCTCGCTCACGGCCGCCCAGGTCGCGGACGCCCTCGAGGAGGGACTGCTCCGACGATGGGCCGCGCTCGTGGCGGAGGGGCGCGCGAGCGGGACCCCCGACGTACGCCGCGTGCCCGTCGCCGACGGGGGCGACGGCACGCTGGACGCCGCCCTGGCCGCCGGTTTCGCACGGATGCCGATCACCGTCCCCGGGCCGCTCGGCGACCCCGTGCCCACCGCCTGGGCGCGCCGCGGCGACGTCGCCGTGGTCGAGCTGGCCGACTGCTCCGGCCTCCTCCGGCTCCCCGCTCCCCCGACCCCGGCCTCGGCGCTGACGGCCACGACGACGGGGACCGGGCAGGCTGTCGCGGCAGCCCTGCGCGCCGGGTGCCGGGACGTGCTGCTCGGCCTCGGCGGCAGCGCGTCGACCGACGGGGGCGCGGGCCTCCTGCAGGGGATGGGGGCGCTGCTCGAGGGGACCACGGACCCCACGCGACCCGTGACGGCGACGCAGGTCGACCTGGGCCCGGTCCGGGCGCTGCTCGGCGGACGCCGGATCGTCCTGGCCACCGACGTCGACAACCCCCTGCTCGGCCCCCACGGGGCCGCGGCGGTCTACGCACCCCAGAAGGGCGCCGGCCCCGACGACGTCGCCCGCCTCGAAGCCGACCTCGCCCGGTGGGCGGACCTCCTCGAGGGCACCGCGGGCACGGCGGCGCCCCTGGACCGGTCCCGGGACCGGCACCGGGACCGACCCGGCGCCGGCGCCGCGGGGGGCGCCGCGTTCGGGGCGCTCGCCGGCGCGGGGGCGGCCCTGGCCTCGGGCGTGGAGGCCGTGCTCGACCTCGTCGGCTTCGCCGATGCGCTCGACGGCGCCGACCTCGTGGTCACCGGCGAGGGCTCGCTCGACGAGCAGTCGCTGCGCGGCAAGGCGCCCGTGGGGGTGCAGGCGGCGGCAACCCGGGCGGGGGTGCCGACGATCGCCGTCTGCGGCCGCACGACCCTGGACCCGGCGACCCTCACCGCGGCGGGCTTCGGCACGGTGCACGCGGTGACCGACCTGCAGCCCGACCCGGAGCGGGCGATGGCGGAGGCCGCGACGTACGTCGCCGTCCTCGGCGAGCGCGTGGCCGAGGCCCTGGCGGACGTGGTCGGGCGCGCTACACCCGGACCCGGGCCCGCAACCCGTCGAGGATGATCCCCAGACCGACCGCGAAGTCGGCGCCCCCGCGCGGCAGCTCGTCGATGGCCCCGGCGCTGGCCGCCTGCAGCTGCGTCTGCTCGTCCGTCGCGTGGCCGAACACGAAGTGGAGCAGCGTGCGGGCGCCGATCTCGGGCAGGCCGTCCTGCTCCGCGCCGGTTCCCGTGGCGGGGGCCCGGCGCAGCGCGGCGACGAGGGCCTCGTAGGGCGTCGAGGCGCCGAGGCCGAACGACCAGACCGTCGCCACGAGCTCCGCTCCGTCGCGGTAGGCCAGCGTGGCGTCGCGGACCCAGGCACAGATGTCCGCCACCTGCGCGTCCCAGGCCGCGCCCGGGTCCGCCGGAAGCCGCGTGCGGACCAGGATCTCGTCGGCGACCGCCGCCAGGAGCGCCTGCTTGCTGGGGAAGTGGTGGTAGAGCGCGCTCGGCTGGACACCCAGCTCGGTGCCGAGGCGGCGCATCGAGAGGTCGGCCAGGCCGAACCGGTCCAGCACCTCGACCGCACGGGCCACGACCGTCGCGCGGTGGTAGCGCTCTGCCGCCATCTCTCCCCCTCGGTTGACCGGACTGCGGGTCGACCCTAACCTGAACGCCGTTCACCTGGCCACGGGCCGGGTCCGGAGCCCAGGAGCACGCCATGACGACCGACGCCGCGACGAACCCCGACGCGACCCCCGACACGACGGAGCCCACCCGGACGCCGCGGGGCACTGCGACCGACCTCGCCCTCATCGCCGCGTTCGCGGCACTGATCGCGGCCCTCACCTACCTCGGCGCGATCCCCGTCGGCGGCGCCGGCGTGCCGATCACCCTGCAGACCTTCGGCGTGATGCTGGCCGGCTGCCTCCTCGGTCCGGTCCGCGGCTTCCTCGCCGTGCTGCTCTACCTCGGCCTCGGTTTCGTCGGTCTCCCCGTCTTCGCGGGCCACACCGGCGGCGTCGGCGTGCTCTCCCAGCCCAGCGCGGGCTACCTGCTCTCCTTCCCGCTGGCGGCCCTGGTCGGCGGCCTCCTCGTGGCGTACGTCGCGGGGAACGCCGGCAAGACCCGCGCGCTCGTCGTGTTCGGGTGCTCGCTGGCCGCCAGCATCCTCGTCATCCACCCGATGGGCATCGTCGGCCTCATGGTCCAGCTCGACCTGACCTTCACCGAGGCGTTCAAGATCGACGTGGTCTACTGGATCGGCGACCTGCTGAAGACCACGCTCGTCGCGCTCATCGCCGCCGAGGTGCACCGGGCCTTCCCGCGCCTCCTCCGCGGCCGCTGAGCGACCGGCTGACGAACGAGGAGCGACCGCGGTGGCGCTGATCCGGCTCGACGCCGCGGGCGTGACGGTGCCGGGCCCGCCCGCCGAGCGCACCATCCTCGCGCCCACGTCGCTGGAGCTCACCGAGCGCCGGATCGGCGTGATCGGCGGCAACGGGTCGGGCAAGTCGACCCTCGTCCGGCTGCTCAACGGGCTCGTCGCCCCGACCACGGGGCGGGTCCTGATCGACGACGTGGACGTCGCCCGACGCGGCGCGGCCGTGCGGCGACGGGTCGGGTTCTGCTTCACCGACCCCGCCGCCCAGCTGGTGATGCCGACCTGCGTGGAGGACGTGGAGCTCTCCCTGCGGCGCACGGTGCGCGACCGCACCGCCCGCCGGGCGACGGCCGTCGCCGTTCTCGAGCGCTTCGGCCTCGCCCACCTCGCCGACGTCAGCGTGCACGCGCTCTCGGGCGGCCAGCGCCAGCTGCTCGCGCTCGCCGGCGTGCTCGCCACGGGGCCCGACGTCCTCGTCACCGACGAGCCGACGACCCTCCTCGACCTGCGCAACACCCGGCTGGTCGCCACCACCCTCTTCGACCTCGACGTGCAGCTCGTGCTCGTCACCCACGACCTCGAGCTCGCCGCCCGCTGCGAGCGCGTGCTCGTCGTGGAGGACGGCGCCGTGGTGGCGGACGGGCCGGCGGAGGCCTCGATCGCGGCGTACGTGGCGTCGGTCGGGACCGGCGGGTGAGCCGCGGGATCGGCGTCGGGCTCTACCAGCCGGGCGCGACGCTCCTGCACCGCCTGCCGCCCGGGCCGAAGGTCGTCGCGCTGGCGGCCGTGAGCGTCACCATCGTCGCGGTGCGCAGCATGCCGGCGGCGTTCGGCTTCCTCGCCGTCGCCCTGGGGCTCGCGGTCCTCACGGGGGTCAGCCTGCGCCTGCTGGTGCGCTCGACGCGACCGGTGCTCGTCGCCGCCGTCGTGGTCGCCGGCTTCCAGTGGTGGTTCTACGGCCGGGACAAGGCGATCGAGACGCTGGTCGACCTCGTCGCGCTCGCCGTGCTGGCGCTCTGCCTGACGGCGAGCACGCCGGTCAACGCGATGCTCGACGCCGTCGTGCGCTGGCTCGGCCCGTTCCGGCGCTTCGGCGTCGCGCCCGAACGCGTCTCGCTCGCGTTCGCCCTCGCCATCGCCGCCCTGCCGGGCATGGTCGAGCTGGCCCTGGAGACGCGCGATGCCGCCCGGGCCCGGGGGCTCGGACGGCATCCGCGCAGCTATCTCACGCCGTTCGTGGTCCGGGTCGTCGGACGCGCCCAGGAGACGGGCGACGCGCTCCAGGCCCGCGGCCTGGGCGACTGACGCGCGACCGACGCCTCAGGCGGCGGCACCCGCCGGGGCGTTCTCGACGAGCTCGGTCAGCACGGCCAGCGCGTCGGCGACGAGCTGCTCGTCCCCCGAGAGGTCCGGGGTGGTCGGCGTGGCCGACAGACCCTTCTCGACCACGAGCCCGCCGGCGATCACGGCGGACTTGCGGGCCTCGTCGTGGGCCCACACGCCGCCGTACCGGCCGAAGGAGGCGCCGACGACGGCGAACGGCTTGTCCTTGATGGCGCCGGCCGCGTAGGGCCGCGAGGCCCAGTCGATGACGTTGGCGAGGACGGCGGGCATGCGGCCGTTGTACTCCGGCGTCACGAAGAGCACGCGGTCGGCGGCGGCGATCCGCTCGCGGACGCGCTGCACGGCCTCGGGGGCGCCGGCGGCGTCGACGTCGTCGTCGTAGAACGGCAGGTCGGCGAGGCCGTCGACGATGTCGACCTCGATGCCCTCGGGGGCGCGGTCGCGGAGCGCCTCAGCGAGACGGCGGTTGACGGAGCCGGTGCGGACGCTGCCGACGAGGGCGGCGACGCGGACGGGAGCGGTCATGGTGTTCCTCCAGGAGATGCGGGACGGAAGGTCGTGTCGGACGTGGTGAACGGACCACGGTCCGATTCCATTCCGGACCATAGTCCGTATCAGGTCGCGTCGTCTACCCTGGGCACCGTGACCACGCACTCCGCGCCCACCGGGCACCCCGATCCGGCCCTGGCGCTCCTGCCCATGGCCGGCACGCCCCGGGTGCGGTCGGACGCGGCGCGCAACCGGGACACCCTGCTCTGCACCGCCGCCCGGATGGTCGCCGAGGAGGGCGCCGCCGCCGTCACGATGGACCGGCTCGCCGCCGAGGCGTGCGTCGGCAAGGGCACGATCTTCCGGCGCTTCGGCAACCGGGCCGGGCTGATGGCCGCGCTGCTCGACGGGTCGGAGGCCGACTTCCAGGCCCGCGTCATGCGCGGCGAGCCTCCGCTGGGTCCGGGCGCGCCGCCCTACGAGCGCCTCATCGCCTTCGGGGTCGCGCGGTTCCAGGAGAGCGTCCAGCGCATCGACCTGCTCGAGGCGGCCGGCGGCGGGCGCTCGCACGCGGCGTACAGCTTCGGGCTGCTGCACGTGCGGCACCTGCTCGCGGAGCTCGGCGTCGAGGGCGACCTGCCCCTGCTCGCCGCCGCCGTGCTGGCGCCGCTCGAGGTGCCGCTGCTGCGCGCCCAGCTCGAAGTGCAGCACCTGCCGGTGGAGCGCCTCACGGCCGCCTGGATCGACGTGGCGAGCCGCGTCGTGGGGGTCAGCCCAGCACGTTGAGGTGCGCCAGCGCCTGCGTCAGCAGCACGCCGCGGCCGCCCTCCATGTCGGCCAGCACCTCGGGGGCCGCGGCCTCCGCCGGCGTCAGCCACGTCAGCTCCAGCGCGTCCTGCCGGGGCTGGCAGTCGCCCGTCACCGCCACGATGTAGACCAGCGACACCGCGTGCTGCCGCGGGTCGTGCAGCGGCGTCACGCCCGGGAGCGGGAGGTACTCCGCCACCGTGAACGGCACCGGGCTCGCCGGGATGCGCGGGAAGGCCGCGGGCCCGAGGTCCTTCTCCAGGTTGCGCAGCAGCGCGCGGCGCACCGTCTCGCCGAGCAGCACGCGCCCGGAGACGAAGCTGCGCGACATGCGGCCGTCCATCGAGCCCCGCAGGAGCAGCCCGACCTTCTCCACCTGGCCGAGGTGGTCGACCCGCACGGGGACGGCCTCGACGTAGAGGATCGGCACGCGTCCACGGGTCTCCGCCAGGCCCTCCTGCGAGAGCCAGCCGGGCGACGCCTGGGCGTCGACACCGAAGACCTCGGGGTTGGGCTCTCGCTCGGGTTCGTGGGCACCGAAGAGGGTCATGCGCGCATCCTGCCAGCCCGCCGGTCGGCCCGTGCGCGCAGGCGGGTGCGCAGGCGCACGCCGGGTCAGCCGACCGGGCGGACGCCGGAGCGGTGCAGCCCGAAGGTCACCCCGTCGAGGAGCGCGCCCCAGGAGGCCTCCACGACGTTGGCGCCGACGCCCACCGTGACCCACGACGACTCGCCGTCGCTGGTCTCGATGAGCACGCGGGTGATCGCGTCGGTGCCCAGTCCCTGGTCGAGGATCCGCACCTTGTAGTCGGTGAGGCGGAACCGGCCGACCTCCGGGTACGCCTGGCCCATCGCCGTGCGCAGCGCCTGGTCGAGCGCGTTGACGGGGCCGTTGCCCTCGCCCGTCACCACGATCCGCGTCCCCTCGGCGTGCAGCTTCACCGTGGCCTCGGACAGCGCCTCTCCCCCGGACCGGCTCTCCGTGATGACGCGCCACGACTCGACCTCGACGTAGGCCGGACGCCGACCGCTGACCTCCTCGACCAGCATGAGCTCGAAGGAGGCGTCGGCCGCCTCGAAGGTGTAGCCGCGCGACTCCAGGATCTTCACGCGCTCGGTGACGCGGGTGACCAGCTCCTTGCCCTCGGGGCTGTCGACCGAGAGGTCGTAGCCCAGCTCGCGGCCCTTCAGCTCGATCGAGGCGCGGCCGGCCATGTCGGAGACCAGGAGGCGCATGTCGTTGCCGACGCCGGCCGGGTCCATGTGCTGGTAGAGGTCCGGGTCGACCTTGATCGCGCTCGCGTGCAGACCCGCCTTGTGGGCGAAGGCCGACGTGCCGACGTAGGGCTGGCGGGAGGCGGGCGGCACGTTCGTCACCTCGGCGACCGCGTGGGCGATGCGGGTGGCCTCGGCGAGCGCCCCCGGCGGCAGCACCGGGCGCTCCAGCTTCAGCTCCAGCGCCGCGACCACGGCGACGAGGTCGGCGTTGCCGGTGCGCTCGCCGTACCCGTTGATGCAGCCCTGCACGTGCGTAGCGCCGGCCTGCACCGCCGCGACCGAGTTGGCGACCGCGCAGCCCGTGTCGTTGTGCGCGTGGATGCCGACCCGGCCCCCGGTCGTCGCGACGACGTCCGTCACGATCTCCCCGACCCACGGCGGCAGCATGCCGCCGTTGGTGTCGCACAGCGCGACCAGCTCCGCGCCCGCCTCGAACGCCGCCCCGAGCACGTCGAGGGCGTAGGAGCGGTTGCGGCGGTAGCCGTCGAAGAAGTGCTCCGCGTCGACGAACACCTCGAGGCCCTCGGCCCGCAGGTGGGCGACGGTGTCGCGCACCATGGCGAGGTTCTCCGCCAGCGTCGTGCGCAGTGCCAGCTCGACGTGCCGGTCGTGGGACTTCGCGACGAGGCAGGCCGTCCCCGCCCCCGAGTCGCGCAGTGCCGCGACCAGCGGGTCGTCGGCCGCGGCCACGCCCGCCCGCCGCGTCGACCCGAAGGCCGCCAGACGCGCGTGCTTGAGGTCGAGCTCGGTGCGGGCGCGGCGGAAGAACTCGGTGTCCTTCGGGTTCGCGCCGGGCCACCCGCCCTCGACGTACCCCACCCCCAGCTCGTCGATCAGGCCCGCGATCGCGAGCTTGTCGCCGACGGAGAGGTTGAGGCCCTCCTGCTGCGCGCCGTCACGGAGCGTCGTGTCGTAGACGTGGAACGCGCCCTGGAGGTCGAGGGGCTGCTCGGCGATGCTCATCGGGGATCCTTCTCATCGGGAGTACGACGGGGGTGAGGACGGACTCCGACGCACCGTCCCGGCGGGTCCCGGGCACAAAAAAACCTCTCGGGTCAACGAGAGGTCGGCGCGCCCGGAGCTCCGGACGCGCTACGTAATGCCGATCAGACCAGCGACGACAGCACGGTGCACCCGGCCAGTGTGGCACGCGTCGCGCGCTCGGCGCCAGGGTCGTCCACGGCGCCGGCGCCGTCAGCGCCAGAAGAGGACGGCGTCGCGCACGTCGTCCCAGAGCGCGTCGGGGGCCGGGGGCGTGTCGGGGGCGTCCTGGGCCGGAGCCCAGGAGACGCCCTGGGCGTCGGCCGCGAGGGCCGTGCCGCCGGCCGTCGCGGCCAGGAGCGCGGCGAACACGAGCCACAGGAGCGCGGAGTCGGCCACGGGGTCGACGACGGCGTGCACGGGGCCCCGCAGCCGGGAGCTGCCGGGCCCCGTCCACAGCGCGACCGCGAGCACACCCGCGCCGATCGCCAGGCAGACCGTGGTGGTGAGGCCCAGCGCGAGGGCCAGCAACCCGGCGCTCAGCGCGAGCAGCACGCCCCAGAGCACGAGCGCGACGGAGCCGAGGAACGACAGCAGGAGGAACCACGGGAAGCCCAGCACCGCCAGCGGACCGTCGCTCCAGTGCGCCCGTCCGCGCCGCTCCCGCCGCTCGCGCCGCGTGCTCGCGCCGAGGGAGACGGCCCGGAGGACGCAGACGAGCAGCGTCACGACGCCCGCGGTCACCCACGGCGCGAGCATGCCGGCCGCCGTCACGCACGACCCCAGGAGCAGCACGAGCACGCCCGAGCGGAACCGGGCCCCCGCGCCCCGGCGAGGCGGGGGCTCCTGCCACGGCGGCGGGTACGACGCGCGCTGCGGGACCGGCTGCGGGACCGGGCGCGGCGGTGGGTAGGGCGGCGGGGCCGGCTGCCGGGCCGGCTGCTGGACGGGCTGCTGGACGGGGGCCGCCACGGGCCGCGCCGTCGGCCGCGGCGGGGGCGGCTGCTGGTAGGGCTCGCGCTCGGGCGGCATGATCCGCGTGCCGCCCTCGAGCGGCGGGTCCTCGATGGTGGGGAGCAGGGCGGTGGCGGCGCCCGCGGCCGCCAGGTCCGTCTCGTCGGCCCCCGCCCCCACGAGCGCGGCACGGGCCCGGGTCGCGCCGTCGAGGCTGTCCGGGTCGATCCAGGCGCGGAGCTCGGTCAGGGTGGGGCGCCGGCGGGGGTCCGGGTCGAGGGCGCGCTCGAGGGGCCCGCGCAGCCGGGCCGGCACGCCCTCGAGGTCGTGCTCCCCGCGGCGTACCCGGTCCATGACCGCCATCGCCGGGCCGCGCCCGAACGGAGCGCGCCCCAGGGCGGCGAAGGCGATGGTCGAGGCCAGCGCGTGCACGTCGGCGGCCGGCGAGGCGTCCTCGCCGTGCAGGATCTCCGGCGCGAGGTAGCCCGGGGTGCCGAGCAGCCAGCCCGTGTGGGTCAGGCGCGGGTCGTCCGCCACGCGGGCGAGCCCGAAGTCGATGAGGATCGGGTTGCGGCCCTCCATGAGCACGTTCGACGGCTTGACGTCGCGGTGCAGCACGCCGACGCGGTGCACCGCGTCGAGGGCGGCGCACAGCTCGGAGGCGACGTGCACGATGTCGCGCTCGTCGATCGCACCCTCCTCCTGCACGTGGTCGTGGAGGCTGAGGCCGGGCACGTAGCGCGTCGCGACGAAGGGGATCTCCGCCCAGGGGTCGGCGTCCATGATCTCGGCCACCCGACGGCTGCGCACGCGGCTCAGCGAGTTCACCTCGCGCGCGAGCCGCGCCCGGGCCTCGTCGTCACCCACGACGTGGGGCCGCAGCACCTTGAGCGCGACCCGCGGACCCCCGGGCTTCTGGGCCAGGTGCACGACCCCCATGCCGCCCTCGCCGAGGCGGGTCAGCAGCCGGTACTCCCCCACGCGCAGCCCGGCGGGCGGGCGCTGCGGGTCGGAGGCGGTGGTCGGCACGGCAGCGAATGTACCCGCGGCGCGCGCCGCAAACCGCTCAGCCGCGCGCGTCCAGCTCGGCGAGCGCGCCCTTCGGGGCGACCAGCCGGTACGACGCGTCCACCAGCTCGGCCACCTCGTCGAGGTCGATCGCGCCGGTGTCGAGGTCGATCCCCCGCCAGCCCGACGAGGCCCAGTAGCGCGGGAGGAAGAACCGCCCGTCCTCGTCGAGGGCCGCCAGCTCCGAGGGCTCGGCCTTGACGACGACGGCCGCCGGGTGCGGGCGGCGCGACCCGTCGGCGAGCTTCTCCTCGCTGCCGAAGAGGCAGAAGATCTTCCCGACGCGGAAGGTCGGACGGCCGTGGGAGACGACCTCCTCCGCCCGCGGGTAGGCCAGCGCGACCTCGCGCAGCCGCCCGAGCCACGGGTCGGCGTCGTCGAACATGATCGGGTGCGGCACTAGGAACGGCCCTCCGACCCGCGGGCGAACGCGGCCCGGCCGCGGTCGGGCCACGTCGCGTCGCGCACCACGGCGCGCGAGGCACCGGCGACCACCGCACCGACGAGGTCGTCACCGCGGCGCCACTCCGCGGGGTCGATGCCCCACCCCCGTCCTCTCCGGTCGACGAGCTGGACCGCACCGGTGGCGTCCCGGGCGACGACGACCAGGTCCGCGAGCGGCAGCCACCGCAGGTCGCCGCCGACCCGGCCCCACAGGTCGGCGCCGTCGACGGCCATGCGGGCGCCACGGGCCTCTCCCCTCCCCCGGTGCCACCGCACCGACCGCGGGACCGCGTACGCCCGCGGGGCCGCCTGCCACGGCAGCCCGTCGTCGACCTCGAGACCCAGGGCGGAGGCACGGGACGTCAGGTCCGGGCCCTGCTCGTGCGCGACGACCAGGGTCCGCAGCGCGGCCGCGAGGGTGCGGGACAGCTCCTCCGCCGTGGCGCTGCGGGCGTGCTCGACCGCGGCGTCAGGGGTCCGAGGGGCGTCGCGCCCCATGAGCGTCGCCTCCGCCCAGGCGTCCAGCTGGTCCACCGGGTCGGCCCACCAGCGACGGCGCGCGGCGATCGTCGCCACGGCCTCCGTCAGCACCTCGGCGCGGATCCCTCGTCCGGCCACGCGGCGCAGCGTGGTGACGACGCCGTCGACGGTGGCCGGGACGTCGTCGACCACGGGGTCCAGCACCAGGTCGAGCTGCACCTCGGCGGCGCCGACGGGGGTCGCGTGACCCCTCACGGTGTAGACGAGGGCCCGCGCGCCGCGCAGCTCGTCGTGCAGCTCGCGCTCGAGGCACTCCAGGAGCACCTCCGCGTGCGCGGTCGGCACCAGCAGCGACGCGGCCACACCGTTCTTCGGCGACTCCACCAGCGTCGGCACCCGCACCAGCGGCTCCGGGACGGTACGACGCGGACGTCGCCCCGCGGGCAGGCCGACCGCCAGGTCCACGGGCAGGGGTGCCGTCGAGGTCAGCACGGCGTTGCCGGCGACGAACCAGTGCCGCACCCAGTCCCGCACCTCGTCGACCGTGATCGACGGGAGGGCCGGCCAGCCGGCGCCCGCGACGCCGAGGCCGCCCAAGCCGTACCGGTAGGTCAGCAGGCCGGGGTCGGCCGCGTCCCCGCCGGGCCTCTCCGCACGGATGACGTGGAGCTCGCGGACCAGGTCCTCGCGCGTGAACCGGCAGTCCCGCACCGCACCCGCGACCGCCTCGAGGAAGTCGGCCACCTCCCGCGGCGTACCGCCGGTGTAGAAGGTGACGGTGTCGGGACCGGTGACACCGTTCGCCCGGTGACCGACGTCCCCGATCGTGCGGAACAGCAGGTGCTCGGCGAGGTGCGTGATGCCCGCGAGGTGCGGCGGCTCGTCCGCTGCACCCACCCCGAAGGTCCAGGTGCCGACGACCGTGCCGGGCAGGTCGAGCCAGCGGGCGCGCACCCCGCCGCGCTCGCCGTCGAACGGCCCCGGGACGGCGAGGCGCACGCGCTCCATCGGCGGACGGACCTCAGACGACGCGGTGCATCCAGCCGAAGGTGTCCTCGGCGCGGCCGTACTGGATGTCGACGAGCGCCTGGCGGATCGTGGTCGTGACCGGCCCGCCCTCGGCGTCCCCCGTCGCGGACGGCACCTCGCCGCCGGCCCACTTGAGGGCACCGACCGGGGTGACCACCGCGGCCGTGCCGCAGGCGAAGACCTCGACGATGTCGCCGCTGGTCACGCCGTCGCGCCACTCGTCGATCGTGAACTTGCGCTCGACGACCTGGTGGCCCAGCTTGCCGGCGAGCTCGATGATCGAGCTGCGGGTGATGCCCTCGAGGATGGTGCCGGTCTCCGGGGTGGAGATGGTGCCGTCGGCGTGCACGAAGTACATGTTCATGCCGCCGAGCTCCTCGACGTACCGGCCCTCCTGCGCGTCGAGGAAGACGACCTGGTCGCAGCCGTGCGCCGAGGCCTCCTGCTGCGCGACGAGCGAGCTGGCGTAGTTGCCGCCCGTCTTCGCCGCGCCCATGCCGCCGCGGCCGGCTCGCGTGTACTCCTCCGTGAGCCAGAGGCTGACGGGCTTCACGCCGCCCTTGAAGTACGCCCCCGCCGGGGACGCGATGACCATGTAGGTCACGTGCTGCGAGGGCCGCACGCCGAGGAACGTCTCCGAGGCGAACATGAACGGCCGCAGGTAGAGGCTCTTCTCGCCCTCCGCGTCCGGCACCCAGCGCTCGTCGGCACGCACGAGGGCGTCGACCGTGGCGACGAAGTCGGCGGGGTCGAGCACCGGCAGGGCGAGGCGCGCCGAGGAGCGCGCCATCCGCTCGGCGTTGGCCTCCGGCCGGAACAGCCACACCGAGCCGTCGGCGTGCCGGTAGGCCTTCATGCCCTCGAAGATCTCCTGCGCGTAGTGCAGGACCGCCGTGGCGGGGTCGAGCGTGAGCGGGCCGTAGGGCGTGATGCGGCCCGCGTGCCACCCCTCCTCGGGCGTCCACTCCACCGTCAGCATGTGGTCGGTGAAGTGGGTGCCGAACCCCGGCGCCGCCAGGATCTCGGCCAGGCGCGCGTCGTCGACGGGGGTCGGGTTGGGGGTGGTGCTGATCTGCATGGGGGGCACGGTAGTCCACTCCTCGGGGGTCGTGGCAGGTCGGTGGCGGGTCGGGGGCAGGTCGGTGGGCGCCGGGAAATGCGACGACGCCGGGCACACCCGCGGGGTGCCCGGCGTCGTGACGAGTCGTCAGGGAGCGGGGCTCACCCGGCTACTCGTGCGGCGATGGCGTCGCCGACCGCGGCGGTACGGCGCGGCTCGGCGCCCGCGCGACCGGCGAGGTCCGCGATCACGGCCTCCTCGATCGTCGCGGCGGCGGCGTGGTGCCCGAGGTGGTCGAGCAGCAGCGCGGCGGACAGGATCGCCGCCGTGGGGTCGGCCTTCTGCTGGCCCGCGATGTCGGGCGCGGAGCCGTGCACGGGCTCGAACATGGACGGGGTGGTGCGGTCCGGGTTCACGTTGCCGGACGCGGCCAGGCCGATGCCACCGGTCACGGCAGCGGCGAGGTCCGTGATGATGTCGCCGAAGAGGTTGTCGGTGACGATCACGTCGAAGCGCGACGGGTCGGTCGTCATGAAGATGGTGGCGGCGTCGATGTGCAGGTAGTCGACGGTCACGTCGGGGTGCTCGGCGCCGACCTCCTTGACGATCCGGCTCCACACCGCACCGCCGTAGGTCAGCACGTTCGTCTTGTGGATGAGCGTGAGCTTCTTGCGGGGGCGGCGCTCGGCCCGGGCGAAGGCGTCGCGGACGACGCGCTCGACACCGAACGCGGTGGTGATCGAGACCTCGGTGGCGGTCTCGGCGGGCGTGCCGACGCGGATGGCGCCGCCGTTGCCCGTGTAGGGACCCTCGGTGCCTTCGCGGACGACGACGAAGTCGACGTCGCCCGGGGCGGCCAGCGGCGAGGTCACGCCGGGGAAGATCCGCGAGGGTCGGAGGTTCACGTAGTGGTCGAGCTCGAACCGCAGGCGCAGCAGCAGGCCACGCTCGAGGAGACCGGGCGGCAGGTTGGGGTCACCGGGCTTGCCGCCGACGGCTCCGAGCAGGATCGCGTCGTGCGCGCGGATCTCCTCCAGCACACCGTCCGGGAGCACCTCGCCGGTCGCGAGGTAGCGCTCCGCACCCAGGTCGTAGCGGGTGGGCTCGAACTTCACACCGGCAGGAGCGGCGACCTCGAGCACCTTGAGGGCCTCGGCGGTCACCTCCTGGCCGATGCCGTCGCCGGGGATGACGGCGAGCTTCAGCGAGCCGGGAGCGGCGGACGTCGTGGAGGAGTCGGTCATGGCGGGTGAGCCTAGTTGTCGTCGGGACGGTCGCCGCGGGTGTCCCGCAGGTCGAGCGACGCCTGCAGGGCCTCACGGCTGTGGGGGTTCTGCGGGTCGTGGCTGGCGGGTCCCCACTCGGGATACATGTCGTACACGGGTCGTCTCCTCTGGTCGCCGGGACCGGGCGGTCGCCGGGGGTGGTGAGTGTCGGTCGGTGCAGGTTGCAGCGGCGCTGCGTGTGCGACGCCCCGGGGCGGGGCCTGTGTCCGGACCGGGATCACCAGGAGGACTCGAGCGGTTCAGCGGATCGCGCGTGAGGTGCCGTGCGCCGCCGCGGGGCGTCGTGCCCGCATCGCGTGCGCTGGCTCAGGGGTGGGAGCGAGGAGCGGATGCGGGGATCCGATGAGGCCGGAGGGAGCACAACGCCGAACACCGCGGCGAGGTGGCCTCACCTTCAGTGGGCCTCGCCGCGGCGAACGATAAGTACGATCACGCTCCGCATAGTGGGTCGAAGGTACGCCGCACCCGCGGCCAGCGGGAGCCCCTTCGGACGAACCGTTCACCATCTGAGACGGATGGCCCGGAATGGCAGACTCGGACCCGTGAGTGCCCCGCCCGAGCTGCCCGACGTCGTCACCCGAGCCTTCGACGTGTCGCGGCGGGCGGGCTACGTCTCGTTCTGCCGGAACGAGACGGGGCGCCTGCTCGCGATGCTCGCAGCGACGCGGAGCGGCGTCATGGCCGAGTTCGGCACGGGCTGCGGGGTCGGCACGGCCTGGCTGCGCAGCGGCATGCGGGGCGACGCCCACATCCTGACGGCCGAGCTCGACGAGCGCCTCGCGGACGCGGCCGCGGAGATCTTCGTCGACGACACGCAGGTCGAGGTGCTGGCCGCCGACTGGTCGACGCTGGGCGGCAAGGGCCCCTTCTCGCTGCTGTTCCTCGACTCCGGGGACCCGGCGTCGGTGGCCGTCGACAAGATCGCCGATCTCGTGGAGCCCGGCGGGATCGTCGTGCTCGACGACTTCGTGCCGTGCGAGCTGTGGCCGCCCATCACCTACGGCCGCGTCGACGTGCTCCGCGAGCAGTGGCTCACCGACGAGCGGTTCACCGCGGTCGAGGTGATGGTGGCCTCCGACGCCTCAGCGGTCGTCGCGACCCGTCGCTGAACCCCGCAGGTCCACCGTGAAGAGCGGCAGCATCGCCTGGGTGAGCGGTCCGATCGCCAGCGCGTAGAGCAGCGTCCCCACCCCGACGACGCCCCCGAGGACCAGCCCGCCCAGCACCACGCTCACCTCGATGCCGGTGCGGACCAGCCGGAGCGACAGCCCGGTCCGGCGTGCGAGGCCGGTCATGAGCCCGTCCCGCGGCCCGCGTCCGAGCTGAGCGCCGATGTAGAGCGCCGAGGCGAAGCCGCACAACAGCACCCCGCCCACCATGAGCGCGACGCGGTCGAGCGGGCCGTCGACCTCACCGAGCAGGGCGATGGTGGCGTCGGCGCTGAGCCCGAGCACGAACGGGTTGGCCAGCGTGGCGAGGCCGGGCCGCTCCCGCAGGGGGATCCAGGCCAGCAGCACCACGAAGCTGGCCAGGATCAGCACCTGCCCGAGGCTCAGCGGGACGTGGGTGGCGATGCCGGAGTGCAGCACGTCCCAGGGCGCCAGCCCGACCGCGCCGCCGACCATGAGCCCCAGGGACACGCCGTAGCAGACGAGGCCCACGGTCATCTGCACCAGACGGCGGGGCAGGTGGCCCGCCCGCAGCTGGGCGAGGGGGCCGAGGTCCTGGAGGGTGCGGGAGGCGAGGGGCGTGCTCATGCCCCCAGCCTGAACCGCATTGGCCTTCTCATCCATAGCCACTTCTGGAAGAGTGGCCTGCATGAGCGCCACCGTGACCGCCTCGCGCATAGCCACCCTCGTCGAGGGGTTCGACCGCTCCCCCGCCTACGAGGGTCTCGCCGCGGCGCTGCGGCTCGCGATCGGCGACGGCCGGGTCCCCTACGGCGCCCGCCTGCCGAGCGAGCGCGACCTCACCGGCGTGCTCGCCGTCTCGCGCACCACCGTGACGCGGGCCTACGCCCTCCTCGTGGAGCAGGGGTACGCCGCAGCCCGCCGAGGCGCGGGCACGTTCGCCCAGGTGCCGGGCGGGCCCGCGCGCGCCCGCGACCGGGCGCTGACGCCGCGTCCGACCCGCGCCGTACCGCGGGCCGACGGGCGGGGGGACGCCGGCGGTCTCGGCGACCACGACCTCGTCGACCTGGTCTGTGCCGCGTGCCCGGCGCCGCCAGGGATCGCGGAGGCCTACGCCGCGGCGGCGGACGAGCTGCCCGGCTACCTCGGCGGCCACGGCTACTTCCCCACGGCGCTGCCCCAGCTCGCGGAGGCGATCGCCGCGCGCTACGAGGCCGACGGATTGCCGACCACGCCGGACCAGGTCGTCGTGACGGCCGGCGCCCTCGCCGGGACGGCTATCGCCGCCTCCGCGCTGGTCCGCACGGGCGATCGGGCGCTCGTCGACAACCCGGTCTACCCCAACGCCGTGCACGCGCTGCGCCGGGCCGGGGCCCGCATCGCCACCGCGCCGGTCGGGCGGAAGGGATGGGACCTCGACGCCTACGTCGCAGCCGTCCGCCAGGCCGCCCCGCGGGTCGCCTACCTGATCCCCGACTTCCAGAACCCGACCGGCCACCTGCTCGGGGCCGGTGACCGCGAGCGGCTGGCCGACGCCCTGCGCCGGGCCCACGTCGTGCCGCTCGTCGACGAGTCCCTGCGCCACCTCCGCCTCGACGTGGAGCCCGCCGCCATGCCGCCGGCGTTCGCGTCGCTGGCCCCCGACGCCGTCAGCGTGGGCAGCGCCAGCAAGGTGTTGTGGGGCGGGCTGCGCCTCGGCTGGATGCGGCTGCCGAGCGCGTCGGTCGCCGCGACCGTCGAGGCCCGTCTCGGGCTCGACCTCGGCGCCCCCGTGCTCGAGCAGCTGGTGCTGGCCCGGCTCCTCGCCGATCCCAGCGCGGAGGACGCCCAGCGGGAACGGATGCGCGCCCAGCGCGACCACCTCGTCGCGGCGCTGCGGCGCCACCTCCCCTCCTGGCGCTTCGAGGTGCCCCGCGGCGGCCTCGTGCTGTGGTGCGAGCTGCCCACCCCTGTCGCGAGCCGGCTCGCCGACGAGGCGGAGCGCCTGGGCGTGGCGATCGCCGCCGGTCCGCAGTTCGCCACCGGGGGCGGCCTCGACCGGTTCGTGAGGCTGCCGTGGACGCGCCCCCCGCACGAGCTGGACCTCGCGGTCGAGCGCCTGGCCGCCGCGTGGGACCGCGTCACCGGCGGCACCGACGGGAGCGCCGGCGCGCGTCGTCCCGGCGAGGGCGCGGTGCTGGTGGCCTGACCCCGTCAGGCCGGCACCCCGACCCCGTACGGCGCGTCGTCGTAGCCCGCCGCATGGCGGACCCCGCCGGCGACGACCGTCTCGACTCGGCTCGCGGGCGCGGTCACGATCCGGAGCGCCCGGCCGCCCTCGCCGACCGCGGCGGCGACCTCGTCGAGGTGGGCGCCGACCTCCTGGAGGCGGTCGCCGAGCCCACGCACCGATGCGATGAGCCGCTGCGCCAGCTCGCCCACGCGCTGGACGGCCGAGCGCACCCGCATCGCCAGCGCGGTCAGGGTCGGCGCCGTGCCGACACCCGAGATCAGCACCGGCGCCATGGGCACGAGCCAGGCCACGATGTCGGCGATGGTCTCGCGCACCACCTGCCGCACCCCGGCGACGAGCGAGCTGGCGAGCTGCACCGAGGCGGCCACGCCCGTGGCCGCGACGGAGCAGGCGTCGACGGCGAGGCTGCGGCTGAGGCCGTAGGTCGTGTACGCCGCGGCCGCCGCGCCCTCCCAGTCCGCCGTCACCGTCGCGACCTCGCCCTCGTAGTCCGCCGCCGTCGCCGCGAGCCCCTGCGCCACCGCGTCCCAGGTGGCTGCCTGCGCCAGCACGGCGTCGGGATTGCCGGCGAGGTGGTCGAGGAACTGGTGCAGCGGCTCGATGCGCTCCAGGAGGAAGCCGATGCCCGCGCTCATCAGCGTGCCGACGGGGTCGCTCAGGACGCCCCGCACCTCGGAGACGCTGCACAGCGACAGCAGACCGGCCTCGGCCCAGTCGCCGCGTTCCAGGGCCTCCGACGTGGACAGCAGCGTGTCGACGACCGCCCCGCCGGTGTGCCACGTGCGGGTGTCCCCCTCCTCCACCACCTCGATGCTCACGGAGTCACCCCCTGACCCGGCGCCGGGACCCCGACGGGCAACGGGACCGGTGGGGGCGCGACCGGGGACACCGGCGACCCCTCGAGGCGGTCCAACCACTCCGCCGCCTCGACCACGGCACCGACGACCTGGCGGACCGTCCCCCGGACCAGCTCCTCGCCGACCGCGTGGGCGGCTCCCGCCACGGCCTCGACCGCACCGGCGGCCGCGGGCCAGGCCTGCTCCCGCACGGCGTCCACGGTGCGCGCGATGCCGGTCGCCGTGGTCGCCGCGGCGACGTCGGTGACCTCGACCCCGGTCGCGACCGACCGGACCTCGCTCGCGGCCGTGGCGAGCGACCCCACGGTGGTCGCGCAGGCGGCGATCCCCGTCAGCTGGGTGCCGGCGAGCACGGGGACGAGGAAGGAGCACAGCACGCCGAACGCGTCGTGGTCGGCCGCCGTCGTGCGCGCCGCCTCGAGGGCCGACCGGGGCTCCTCGGCGAGCGCGTCGACGCGGGCCGCGTGCTGCCGCAGGGCCGCCGGGTCCAGGCCGAGGACGCTCATCGCAGCACCTCCGCCCCCGCACCGACAGGACGCCGTCCGACGGCGGACGACGCGCTCGCCCCGGTGCCGAACATCCGCTCCGCGTGCTGCACGACGTGGGCGGTGGTCCGTGCCTCGGCGCCGAACGCCTCCCGCGCCAGCCCGCCGAGCAGCGCCGGGAGCCGACGTCGGGCTGCGACGTTCGCCGCGAGGACGGCCCGCGCCACGGCCGCCCCGCCCTGCGCGGCGACCCGTTCGCCGACGGTCACGTCCACCAGGCCGCCGGCGTGGTCGAGCGTGACGGTCACGTCGCCGCCGTCCGCCGGACGGCCGTGCACCCGCAGTCCGTCGACGGCCGCGGCGTACTGCTCCGCACGGCGCACCTCGGCCGCCGCGCCGGCGACGATCGCGTCGACGGCGTCCAGGGCCTCGTCGGCACCACGGAACCTCGGTCCCTCACTCCTCATGTCTCCCCCTGGGTCTCGGGCGACCGCGGTCCGGTCGCCGTCGTCCCAGGGTGGCCGGAAGGGGGCCCCGGCGGAAGGCACCCTCGTTCGACCTGTGGATAACCGGGAGCCCGGGGTCGGCTGCGGAGTGCCCGCCGCGTCCGTCGGAGGCGAAATGTGGGCCTGGTGCAGGCCGCGCACCGCCGGGAGCGCACCAACCGCACTCTTCCGGCCCCAGGACGAGCCGGGAGCCCCGGATCGATCCTGAGAGCCCCCGAGCCCAGCCGTGGGCCGGCAAGAACTCAGGCGAAGAGCGCCTGCCCGACGAACTCGCCCTCGCGCGTGCCGGGCGGCACGGCGAAGAGCGCGGAGGAGGTGAACCGCAGGTACTCCATCAGCCGGTCGTTGCGCGCCATCTCCGTCTGGTGCGGGATGAAGTGCGTGCGGGGGTCCCGCACGAACGCGATGAAGAACAGGCCCGCGTCGAGCCCGCCCACGTCGGTGCTGCCGTCGACGAAGTTGTAGCCCCGGCGCAGCATCCGCGCGCCGCCGAAGCGGTCGGGGTGCACCACCGCGACGTGCGAGTCCACCGGCATGATCGGGCCGTCGCTGCCCTGCAGCTCGAAGTCGGGCTGCGCGTCCTCCGCGCCGCCGGACAGCGGTCCGCCGGAGCCCTTGAAGCGGCCGATCGACTGCTCCTGCTCGCCGAGCTGCTGGCGGTCCCAGACCTCGATGGTCATGGCGACGCGCCGCGCGACGAGGTAGCTGCCGCCGGCGAGCCAGGAGCCCGCGGCGTCGTCCTCGGCGCCGACCCACACGTGGTCGTCGAGCGCGGCGGATTCCTCCGCGCGGACGTTCATCGTGCCGTCCTTGAAGCCGAACAGGTTCCGCGGCGTGGACTGGCTCGTCGTGGTCGTCGACGTGCGACCGAAGCCGAGCTGCGACCACCGCACGGAGACGGTCCCGAAGCCGATGCGCGCGAGGTTCCGCACGGCGTGGACGGCGACCTGCGGGTCGTCGGCGCAGGCCTGCACGCAGAGGTCGCCGCCCGAGCGCGCCGGGTCGAGCACGTCCGCCGGGAAGTGCGGCAGGTCCGCGAGCGCCTCGGGCCGGCGCGCGGCCAACCCGAACCGGTCGCCGAGCTCAGGGTGCTCGAAGAGGCCCGGTCCGAACCCGAACGTCAGCGTGAGCCGGGACGGCGGCAGGTCGAGGGCCTCCCCCGTGTCGTCCGGCGGCAGGTTCTGGGCACCGTTGACCGCGCCGACCGGACCCGCCGACTGGCCCTGCACCATGCGCTCGGCGGCCTCCGTCCACCGCCGCAGCAGCTCGACCAGCTCGTCGCGGTCGTCGGTGACGACGTCGAACGCCGCGAAGTGCAGACGGTCCTGCGCCGCGGTCACGATCCCCGCCTGCCGCTCCCCCCGGAAGGGGTACGACGCGGGCTCGCCCGCGGTGGCCGTCGCGTCGTCGCCGAGGCGACCAGCGGCGTACCCGCCCGCCGCCAGCGCGACGCCCCCCGCCGCGAGCCCCCCGCCGAGGAGCCCGCGTCGCGAGAGGCCCGCGCTCACGCGACGACGGCCGCGGTCAGCCGCGAGAGCGGCTCGGACAGGGCGTTGACCGCGTCGGACAGCTCGCCGCGCTGGTCCTCGCCCACGGTGTCGTAGGAGACGAAGCCGTCGCCCTCGCGCTGGGCGTCGAGCAGCGTCTGCAGGTCCGCGAACTCCTCGTCGAGCTCTGCCGCCAGGTCGGCGTCGTTCTCGAGCACGATCGGGCGCACGCCCTCGTAGGCGACCCGCGCACCGTCCACGTTGGCCTGGAAGTCCCACAGGTCGGTGTGCGACCAGGCCTCCTCCTCGCCGGTGATCTTGCCGGTCGCGACCTCGTCGAGCAGCCCGCGGGAGCCGTTGGCGATGAAGTCGATCGGGTAGGTCATGTCGGGCGCGTTCACCAGCTCGACCAGGGTCTCGGTGTCCGCGACCAGCTTGTCCGCCAGCGTGGCGCGCTGCTCGTCGGTGAGCGCCGTGTAGTCCGTGGCGTCCTCCGGCCACAGGTCCTTCTCCAGCACGTGCCAGCCGGTCCACTCCTGGCCGGGCTCGAGGTCCGCCTCCCGGAGGTCCATCTCGGGGTCGAGCGTGCCGAACGACTCGGCCACGGTCTCGATGCGCTCCCAGTGCTGGCGGGCCTGCGGGTAGAGCGCCCGGGCCGCCTCGTCGTCCCGTGCCTTCACCAGGGCCGCGAACTCGGTGGTGCCGGTGAGCAGCTGGTCGGCCTGGTCCTCGACGTACGCCGCGTAGTTGGTCTGCGCCTGCTCCACGAGCTCGCTGTCGGACGCGGACGGGGCGGACCCGTCGTCGTCGGAGGCGGCGACGGTGAAGTCGCCCCGGATGCCGTCCCCGACCATGCCCGGCTTGCAGGCGGTCACGTAGTCGCCCGCCCCGACGTTGACGGTCAGCTTCGCGCTCGTGTTGGGCGCGACGTTCTCGACCTCGCCGAGGATGCGCAGGCCGTCGGAGTCCAGCAGGTAGAACTCCGTGACGTCGTCGCCCGCGTTGGTCACGTCGAAGGTCAGCGTGCCCGCCGGCGCCTCGGTGGAGGAGAGCTCGCAGCCGTCGGCCGTCGACGCGACCGCGAGCACCCGGGGGTCCCCGCTGTCGCCCGGGTCGGCGTTCTCGGTGCAGGCCGCCGCCAGCGCGAGCGGCGCGAGCGCGAGCACGGCCAGCGGCACGCGGCTGCGACGGGTCGAGAGGGTGCGGATCATGCGGTTTCCTTCGTGGGAGTGGGGTCGGCCGGGCGGACGGCACCGGTCGGGCGCCGACGGACGGCGCGGAGGAAGAGGAACATCACCGGGACGACGTAGAGGACCCAGACGGTCGCCTCGAGCCACGTCGTCTGCGGCGAGAAGTTGAAGACGCCCTTGAGCACGGCGGCGTAGACGGAACTGGCGTCGTACCAGCTCGTGACGTCCCACGCGAGGCTGTGGAGGCCGGGCAGGAAGCGTGCCTCCTGGAGGTCGTGCACGCCGTAGGCCAGCACCCCGCCGGCGACGAGCACGAGGAAGGCGCCCGTCCAGGTGAAGAACACGGTGAGGTTGAGGGTGACGGCGCCCTTGTAGATGAGCACGCCGAGCACGACGGCGGTCGCGAGACCCAGCGCCACGCCCGCGAGGGGTTCCCAGGTGGGGAGGCCGTCGACGGTGCCCGTGCCGGTCACCGACCGGGTGGTGGACCAGACGATCAGGGCCGTCTCGAGACCCTCGCGACCGACGGCGAGGACGGCGATGACGACGAGGGCGAGCGGGTTGCCGCCCGCCGCGGAGTCGATCTGGCCCCGCAGCTCGCCCGCGAGCGAGCGGGCGTTGCCCGCCATCCAGAAGATCATCCAGGTGACGAAGCAGACCGCGACGATCGACAGGCTGCCGCCGATGGCCTCCTGCGCCTCGAAGGTCAGGCCCCGCGGGCCGAACGTGAGGACCGCGCCGAAGGCGAGGCTGACGGCGACGGCGAGGCCGACACCCACCCAGATCTTCCAGAGCAGGGCGGAACGGCCGGTCTTGACGAGGTAGGCCACGAGGACGCTCACGACGAGCGCGGCCTCGAGACCCTCCCGCAGACCGATGAGGTAGCTGGCGAGCACGAGCGCAGACTCTAGACCCGCGGACTTAGGTTCGCCTCACCTGACCGGCAAGAAATTGCCAAGAGCCGTCGGGGCGAGCGACCGCCGAGCCCGGGGATGCGGGACACGACACAGGTGCTTGACCACCCTTTGGTGGGCATCTATACATGGTGTCGACGACGCGCCCTCCCGACCACCGACACCAGGAGCCACCTTCCGATGACCTCGCCCCGACCAGCTCGCGGCCGCGCCCGCGCCCGCGGTCAGGTCAGCCGGGGGGCACCCTCGAGCAGGGTCGCCACGTCGATCTCGAGCACCTCGCAGACCGCGAGCAGCGTCTGCAGGCGGGGGTTCATCGCGACTCCCGGGCGGGACTCCCCCTTCTCGAACTTCTGGTAGGTGAATCCCGCGACGCCGGCCAGGTGGGCCACCCGCTCCTGACTGAGGCCCTTGCGCTGGCGCGCCTGCTGCAGCCGGACGCCCACCTCGCGGGAGAACGTCTTCCACTCGTCTTCCATCACCGCTCCACCATCGCCGCGCGGTCACCTCGCTACGACCATCAATATATGTGAATCTCGGGATCACACCGCGGGCCTGTGGAGGACGTCCCGTCGCGCGGCGAGGTCGTCGGTGGTGGCGCCTAGGTTCCGAGCAGACCGACGACGGGGGTTGCCGATGCACGACGTACGACCGACCTGGCTCAGCGAGCCGTGCCCGCACTGGTGCGTGGCGGAGCACCGACAGGACGACCACCCCGACGACCGGGTGCACCGCGGCGAGAGCACGACCCTCGCGGGCTTCCTGGCCCACGGAGCGGTGCCGACCGAGTTCGAGGAGGAGCCGGCCCACCTCGTGATCCAGGTGATGCGGCCCGTCGGCGGCTCGACCACGTGGGTCGAGGTGCGCGAGACCGAGGGGGCCCGACACCGCCTGACGGTCACGCTCGCGACGGCACGCGACCTCGGCCGACTCCTCACGCGCATCGCGCCACGGTGACCATATCGTGATGGCCATTTATATATGGTGTTCGGGTGACCGAGCCCCTTGCCCGCCTCGCCGCGCCCATCGACCTGCTCCTGCTGACGCGGTTCAACGTGAAGCGTCGCGGGCGCACCGCGAGCGACCCCTGGCTGCGGGAGCGGGTGCGCCTCTTCACCCGCGTCTGCCTGCCCTCCGTGGCCGCACAGACGGAGCCGCCGACGCGATGGCTCGTCTTCTTCGACGGCGGCAGCCCCGACTGGCTGCGTGAGGTCGCGCACGAGCTCGGGGAGGGCACCTTCGAGCCGGTGTGGCTGCCGGGCGAGGTGCCGATGTCGGTGTACGCCGAGCACGTGCGCCGCCACAGCAGCGGTCCCTGGGTCGCCACGACCCGGCTCGACAACGACGACGCGCTCGCCCGGGACTTCGTCGCCCGCACCCGCGCGGCCCTGCGGCCGACGGCGGAGTTCCTCAACTTCGCGTCGGGGCTGCAGGTGACGGCGGAGGGCACCGTCCACCGCCTGCGGGACCCCTCGAACGCGTTCCTGACCCGCACCGAGCGCCGGGCAGAGGCGACCACCGTCTACGCCGTGCGCCATCCGCGCGCGGGCGAGGTGGCGCCCGTGCGGCAGCTCGAGGGGCCACCCATGTGGCTGCAGCACATCCACGGCGACAACCTCGTCAACGCCGTCCACGGCATCCGGGTGTCCCCCACCGCCCTCGACCGCTTCGACGTGCGGATCGACGTGCGTCCGGTCGGTCCGGTCGCCCTGGCGGCGGCCCGCGTCATCGACGTCGCCCGCGTCGTGCGTCGCCTCGTCCTGCGACCGACGCGGCTGCGCTGGGCCTGGCGGGTGCTCCGCAGCCGCCTGGGGTCCCGCCCGCGGTGAGCGGACGGGGACCCGCGGCGCTCAGGCCCCCGGCACCGCGCAGCCGTCGGGACCGCACGCGTCGGCGTCGTCCCCGCCGACCTGCACGAGGGACGGGTGCGACTGGGCCCAGGCCCGCTCGAGCACCTGGGTGAACACCTCGACCGACTGCGCCCCCGAGACCCCGAAGGCGCGGTCGACGACGAAGAACGGCACACCGGTGGCCCCGAACGCACGCGCCTGCTGCACGTCCGCGGCGACCGCGTCGGCGTACTCGTCGCTCGCGAGCACCGCGTCCACCCGCTCGGCGTCCAGGCCCGCCTCGACCGCGACGGCGCGCAGCTCGGCGGGGTCGGACAGGTTGCGGGCGTGCTCGAAGTACGCCGAGAGGAACGCCTCCTTGACCACCACCTGCTGGGCAGGACCGCCGTCGGCGAGCGCGAGGTGCAGCAACCGGTGGGCGTCGACGGTGTTGCCGTGCACGGTGCGGTCCTGCTGGAAGTGCAGGCCCTCCTCGCGGGCGATGCCGTCCACCTGGGCCATCATCTGCGGCGCCTGGGGGCCGTACTTCCGCGTGAGCGCGTCCACCGTGCGCTCCGTGCCGTTCCGCGGCGCCGAGGGGTCCAGCTCGAACGAGCGGTAGACCACCTCGACCTCGTCGGCGTGCTCGAAGGACGCCAGGGCGGTCTCCATCCGGCGCTTGCCGATGAAGCACCACGGACACACGACGTCGGACCAGATCTCGATGCGCACGACCCCTCAACCCCGAGGGGTCCCGCTCCATTCCCCCTTCCGCCCCCGGCCGACCCCGGGGGTCACCCAGGGTCGTCCCAGGGTCCGTCCCCGATGCCGCGGGCCCCCCGGACGGACGAGGCTCGGGACCATGATCGACGTCAACGGACTGACCAAGACGTACGGCGCGCACCGCGCCGTCGACGACGTGAGCCTCACCGCCCGCCCCGGCCGCGTCACCGGCTTCCTCGGCCCCAACGGCGCCGGGAAGTCCACGACCATGCGGATGATGGTCGGACTCACGCCCCCGACCTCCGGCACCGCGCGGATCTGCGGCGCGGCGTACGCCGACCTGCCGAACCCGCCCCGCGAGGTCGGGGTGCTGCTCGACGCCTCCGCCCAGCACGCGGGCCGCACCGGACGCGAGATCCTCACGGTCGCCGCGATGACCGCCGGGCTGCCCCGCAGCCGGGCGACGGAGATGCTCGACCTGGTCTCCCTCACCGCGGAGGAGGCCGACCGCCGGGTGCGCAACTACTCGCTCGGCATGCGCCAGCGGCTCGGGATCGCCGTCGCGCTGGTCGGCGACCCCGAGGTGCTCGTGCTCGACGAGCCGGCCAACGGGCTCGACCCGGCCGGGATCCGGTGGATGCGCGACCTGCTGCGCGGGTTCGCGGCGGACGGTGGCACGGTGCTGCTGTCCAGCCACCTGCTCCACGAGATCGAGGTGATCGCCGACGACCTCGTCGTCATCGGCCGGGGGCGGATCGTCGCCGAGGGCACCAAGGCGTCGCTGCTCGAGCGTGCCGGCACCGTGGTGGCGCCCCTCGAGGTGGCCGATGCGGCCGCGCTCGTGCAGGCCTGCACCGCGGCCGGGCTGGCCGTGACCCGTCAGGGCGACGGGTCGCTCCGCGTCGAAGCCGACGCCCCCGTGGTCGGCCGGCTGGCCCACCAGGCCGGTGTGCCGCTCGCCCGGCTCCAGCCCGCGGGCGGCACCGGGCTCGAGGAGATGTTCCTGCAGCTGACCGCCGACACGCAGCGGGAGACCACCACCACCACGACGAACGGAGGGATGGCAGCATGAGCACGACCGTCGACGCCGGACCCGTCACCGCCCCCACCCCCGCCGTCCGGTCCGCGCGCACCGACCTGCGACGCCCCTCGTTCGGACGCCTCGTGCTCGTCGAGGCCCGCAAGACCTTCGACACGCGGGCGGGACTGTGGCTGTGCGCGAGCATCGTGCTGCTCGCCCTCGTCGCGACGGCCGCGGTCATCGCGTTCGCTCCCCGGGCCGACCTGGACTACGGCCAGTTCGCCGGCGCGATCGGCACGCCCATGGCGATCATCCTGCCGGTCCTCGCCATCCTGTCCGTGACCAGCGAGTGGAGCCAGCGCAGCGGGCTCACCACCTTCACGATGGTGCCGCAGCGCGGGCGCGTCATCGGCGCGAAGGCGGCCGTCGCGGCCATCGTGGGTGTCGTGTCCATGCTCGTCGCCCTGGGCGTCGGCGCGGTCGGCACCCTGGTCGGTTCCGCCGTCGCGGGCATCGACCCGGTCTGGGACGTGACCGTCGCCCAGTTCACCTCGATCGTCATCGCCAACCTGCTCGGCATGGCGGTCGGCTTCATGCTCGGCGTGCTGCTGCGGAGCTCCCCGGCCGCGATCGTCGGCTACTTCGTCTACTCCTTCGTGCTCAGCACCCTCAGCTACACCCTGGCCGCCTACCAGGACTGGTGGGCCGACCTGCAGCCCTGGCTGGACTTCAACTACGCGCAGACGGCGCTGTTCGAGGACTGGCCCACCGGCCAGGAGTGGGCGCACCTGGCGACGGCCTCCGTGCCGTGGCTCCTCCTGCCCCTCGCCGTGGGCCTGCTCCTGCTGCGGCGCTCCGAGGTGAAGTGAGGACCTGACCGAGGGCCGGACCGAGGACGCACCGGACGCACGAGGCCCCCGGGACCGCACGGTCCCGGGGGCCTCGTCGTACCGCTCAGGGGGTCAGCGCGCGGCCGAGCCCTCCGTGTAGTCGGCGTCGGCCTGCTGCCACGAGAAGTGGGCGCGGAGCTCCTTGCCCGTCTTCTCGATGGGGTGCCCGGCCTCCTCCTCGCGCAGGCGCTGGAACTCCTCGCCGCCGTTGTCCTGGTCGCCGATGAAGCGCTTGGCGAAGGTGCCGTCCTGGATGTCGGCGAGGATGCCCTGCATCCGCTCCTTGGTGCCGGCGTCGACGACGCGCGGGCCGGAGACGTAGTCGCCGTACTCCGCCGTGTCGGAGACGCTCCAGCGCTGCTTCGCGATGCCGCCCTCCCACATGAGGTCAACGATCAGCTTGAGCTCGTGGAGCACCTCGAAGTAGGCGATCTCCGGCTGGTAGCCCGCCTCCGTCAGGGTCTCGAAGCCCGCCTGCACGAGGTGCGAGACGCCACCGCAGAGCACGGCCTGCTCACCGAACAGGTCGGTCTCGGTCTCCTCGGTGAAGGTCGTCTTGATGACGCCGGCGCGGGTGCCGCCGATGGCCTTCGCGTAGGACTTCGCCAGGTCCCAGGCAGCGCCGGAGGCGTCCTGCTCGACGGCGATGATGTCCGGGATGCCGCGGCCCGCGACGTACTCACGACGCACCGTGTGGCCCGGGGCCTTGGGGGCCACGAGGATCACGTCGACGCCCTCGGGCGCGGTGATGTAGCCGTAGCGGATGTTGAAGCCGTGGCCGAAGACCAGCGTGTCGCCCGCGGCGAGGTGGGGCTGGATCGACTCGGCGTAGACGTGGCGCTGCACCTGGTCGGGCGTGAGGATGACGACCACGTCGGCCTCCTCGACCGCCGCCGCGACATCGAGGACCCGCAGGCCCTCCTCCTCCGCCTTGGCGCGGCTCTTCGAGCCCGCGGCCAGGCCGACGCGGACGTCGACGCCGGAGTCGCGCAGGTTGAGGGCGTGGGCGTGCCCCTGGCTGCCGTAGCCGATGACGGCCACGTTCTTGCCCTGGATCAGGGACAGGTCGGCGTCGTCGTCGTAGTAGATCTCAGCCACTGGGGGCTACTCCTTCTGGGTTGACTTCTCGAGTGGTACGTCGCTGGCGAGCGCGGGCCGGGACCCGCGCCGCCTGGTTGGTGGCGTCAGCCGGCCGCCGGGACCGGGACGGGCACCGGGCGCACGGTGCGCTCGGTGATGGAGCGCGAGCCGCGGCCGATCCCGACCATGCCCGACTGCACGAGCTCGCGGATGCCGAAGGGCTCGAGCACGCGCAGGAAGTCGGCGATCTTGCCGGAGTTGCCGGTGATCTGGATCGTCACGGCGTCGGGGGCGACGTCGATGACCTTGGCGCGGAAGAGCTGCACGGTGTCGAGCACCTGGCCGCGGGTCTCGGTGTCGGCGCGGACCTTGACCATGACGAGCTCGCGGTTGACCGAGTTCGTCGGGTCGAGCTCGACGATCTTGATGACCTCGACGAGCTTGTTGAGCTGCTTGACGACCTGCTCCATCGGCGACGTCTCGACGTCGACGACGATCGTCATGCGGGAGATCTCGGGGTGCTCCGTCGGGCCCACCGCGAGGCTGTCGATGTTGTAGCCGCGGCGGCTGAACAGGGCCGCGATGCGCGCGAGCACGCCGGGCTTGTTCTCCACCAGGACCGAGAGAGTGTGCTTGTCGCTCATCGACGTCCTCGCTTCGCTCCGGGCGCCGACGAGGCTCCGTCGCACCTGTTCCTGATGATGGTCTCGCTCCGCTCGTCCATTAGAGGTCGTCCTCGTCGAAGGTGGGCGCGAGGTCCCGCGCGTACTTGATGTCGTCGTTGCTGGAGCCGGCGGCCACCATGGGCCACACCATCGCGTCGCGGTGGACGCGGAAGTCGACGACGACGGGGACGTCGTTGATCTCCATGGCCTTCTCGATGGTCGCGTCGACCTGGTCGGGCGTCTCGCAGGAGAGCCCGACGCAGCCGTAGGCGTCCGCGAGCTTGACGAAGTCGGGGATGCGCTTCGAGTGCAGGTCGGTGTTGGAGTAGCGGCCCTCGTAGAAGAGCGACTGCCACTGGCGCACCATGCCGAGCGACTCGTTGTTGACGACGGCGACCTTGATCGGGATGCCCTCGATCGCGCAGGTGGCCAGCTCCTGGTTGGTCATCTGGAAGCAGCCGTCGCCGTCGATCGACCAGACGGTCGTGTCGGGACGGCCGACCTTGGCACCCATCGCGGCGGGCACCGAGAAGCCCATCGTGCCGAGACCGCCGGAGTTGATCCAGGTGCGCGGGTGCTCGTACTGCACGAAGTGCGCCGACCACATCTGGTGCTGCCCGACGCCCGAGCAGTAGATGGAGTCGGGGCCGGCGATGTCGCTCAGCCGCTCGAGCACGTACTGCGGCGCGAGGGCGCCGTCCGGGGGCGCGTCGTACCCCAGCGGGTAGCGGCCCTTCACCCCGGAGAGGAACGCGGCCCAGCCCTCGTAGTCGCCGGTGTGGCCGGCGTCGGCCTGCGACGTCAGGAGCGCCAGCAGCTCGTCGATGACCTCGCGCGCGTCGCCGACGATCGGCACGTCCACGTGGCGGTTCTTGCCGATCTCCGCGGGGTCGATGTCGGCGTGGATCACGCGGGCGTTCGGGGCGAAGGAGTCGAGGTTGCCGGTGACGCGGTCGTCGAAGCGCGCGCCGAGGCTGATGATGAGGTCGCTCTTCTGGAGCGCCGCGACCGCCGCGACCGTGCCGTGCATGCCGGGCATGCCCATGTGCTGCGGGTGGCTGTCGGGGAACGCGCCGAGCGCCATCAGGGTCGTGACGACGGGCATGCCCGTGAACTCGGCCAGGCGGCGGAGCTCGCGGGAGGCGCCGGAGCGGACGACGCCGCCGCCGACGTAGAGCACCGGCTTGCGCGACTCGAGGATGAGCTTGACGGCCTCGCGGATCTGCTTGCCGTGGGGGCGCGTCACCGGGCGGTAGCCGGGGAGGTTGAGCTCCGTCGGCCAGCGGAACGTGGTCGACGCCTGCAGCGCGGACTTCGCGATGTCGACCAGCACCGGGCCGGGACGGCCGGTCGAGGCGATGTGGAACGCCTCGGCGATCTTGACCGGGATGTCGGCGGGGTCGGTGACGAGGAAGTTGTGCTTGGTGATCGGCATCGTGATGCCGCGGATGTCCGCCTCCTGGAAGGCGTCCGTGCCGATCATGGACGCGCCGACCTGGCCCGTGACCGCGACGAGCGGCACCGAGTCCATGTGGGCGTCGGCCAGCGGCGTGACGAGGTTCGTCGCCCCCGGGCCCGACGTGGCCATGCAGACCCCGACGCGACCGGTCGCCACGGCGTACCCCTGCGCGGCGTGGCCGCCCGCCTGCTCGTGGCGCACGAGGATGTGGCGGATCTGCGTGGAGTCCATCAGGGGGTCGTAGGCCGGGAGGATCGCCCCGCCCGGGATGCCGAAGATCGTGTCGACCCCGGCGCTCTCCAGCGACTTGACGAGGCTCTGCGCCCCGGTCACGGTCGGCGTGGACGCCTCGCTCTGCTCACTCATCGGCTCGGTTCTTCCCTGTCTGCTCCCGCGTCGTCGCGGGGGCGGTCTCGATCGGTCGTGCACTGCGGCTCGTCGGCCCGGGACCGGCGCGGACAGTGTCCGCCACCTGCCTCGGCCCAACAAAAAACCCCTCGGGCCTGATGGCGACGAGGGGTGACGCGGGGACGCGCTCGGAGTGGTTCCGGGCTCAGTCCACGCGTCGCGTGCGTACAAGAAGAATGCGCATGCGCCTACGGTCGCCGTCAGGACCGGACGACGTCAACCAGTCTGCCATCGAGTCCCACATCCTGGTACGCCGGTCTCGGATGACGGGCGCGGACCGGCCCCCTCAGCCGCGGTCCTGCCACGTGCAGACGCACGCCTTGTTGCCCTCCGCGTCGGCCAGCACCCAGAAGGAACGGGCGTGCTCGGCCGTGACCAGGCGGCCGCCGGCCGCGAGCGCCGCCTCGACCCGGTCGAGGGCCACGTCGTGCGGGACCGTGATGTCGAGGTGGAACCGCATGCGACCCGCGGGCTCCCCCACGCGGTCCTCCTCCGTCGGCTCGCTCGTCTGGAACCAGAACCCCGGGAGGCCCGTGCCCAGCGCGTCCGCCAGCTCGTCCCCGTCGCGCGGGTTGTCGGCGAGCCCCAGCACGGCCTGCCAGAACGGCTTGATCCGAGCGAGGTCGGGGGTGTCGAGCGCGATCTCCAGGGCCTGCACCTTCTCCGGCGCCGGCCGGGCGCCGTGCTCGCGCGCCAGCTCCGACACCCGCCGGGCGAGCGCGACGTCGCGGGCGGTCACCCCGCCCACGTCGTGGCTGTGCGTCACGACGCGGACCGCGCCGTAGCGCAGCTCGATGTCGGGGTGGTGGTCGACCTCGGCCGCGTGGGCGCCGATGGCCGCGACGAGGGCCAGCGCATCGCCGTACTCCAGCTCGAAGCGGGCGTGCAGCGACCGCAGCAGCAGGCGCCAGTCGGGGAGGTCGGCGGCCAGGAGGTCGTCGCCGCTCAGGAGGGCGCGGGGGTCGGCGTCGGCGCTGTCGCTCATGACCCCCATCACAGCACCCGGCACCGACGAGCACGAGGGGGCGGGGACCGCACGCCGCGGGTCACGGCCCGTGGGCGCAGGTCACGGTCTGGAAAATTCCTCGTCCCGACCCGTGGTCGGCGGCGCCGTTCGGACCTACAGTGCTCGCACCGCCGGACGTCTTCCGGCCGCGGGATCGGGCCCGTGGACGCGTCGGGTGGGGCTCGGAAAGCGAGATCTCGGGTGCACCTCACACCACCGCGTCGATGGGTCGGCCTCGCCGTCGCCACTCTCGGCGCCTCCATGCTCACCATCTCCCCCGCGTCAGCCGCCCCCGGCGACGGCGACGCGCCCCTGCCGATCCCCGAGGCCACGGCCCCGTCGGTCGAGCGGGCCAAGATCGCCCCCGGTGTCGACCTCGACACCGACGCGCGCCAGACGGTCTTCGTGCAGATCACCGGGGCGGGTGCCGCCGACGCGGCCGCCCAGCGCTCGGGCAGCTCCGCGCGCTCGCAGGCCACCCAGCGCCGCGCGCAGGTCGAGGCCACCGCCGACGAGCTCCTCGACGTCGCGCAGGCGGCGGACTCGGGAGCGACGTCGTCGTTCACCGTCAGCAACGCGGTGCCGGGCGTGTCGATCACGGGCACCACGGCCGCCATCGAGGCCCTTGCCGCCGAGCCCGGCGTCGCGAAGGTCTCCCGCATCGCCGAGCGCACGCTCGACAACTCGAGCGCCGCGGCGCTCGTGCGCGCCAACACGGTCTGGAACCTCGGCGCCAACACCGGCAAGGGCGTGAAGATCGGCGTCATCGACACCGGCGTCGACTACACCCACTCGACCTTCGGCGGCCCCGGCACGGTCGAGGCCTTCGAGGCCGCGAACGCGGCCTCCACCGAGGACGGCTGGCGCGAGGCGCTCCCCGCGCGCGGCCAGGCCAAGATCGCCGGCGGCTACGACTTCGTGGGCGACGACTACAACGCCGACCCGACGTCGGAGACCTACAACCCGGTCCCCTCGCCCGACCCCAACCCCCTCGACTGCGAGGGCCACGGCACGCACGTGGCCGGCAGCGCGGGCGGGTACGGCGTGCTGCCCGGCGGCGGCACCTTCGCCGGCAACTACGCCTCCGTGGGCCCGAAGACGCTCCGCGCGCTCGAGATCGGTCCGGGCATGGCGCCCGAGTCCGAGATCTACGCCCTCCGGGTGTTCGGTTGCGGCGGCAGCACCAACGAGGTCATCGCGGCGCTCGACTGGTCGCTCGACCCCAACGGCGACGGTGACTTCTCCGACCGTCTCGACATCATCAACCTGTCCCTCGGCTCCGCCTTCGTGCCGGCCGACGACCCCCAGAACGCGGTCATCGACACGCTGACCCGCCACGGCGTCCTCACGGTCGCCTCCAACGGCAACGAGGGCGACCTCACCGACGCCGGCGGCTCGCCGGGCAGCGCGACCAGCTCCCTCGCCGTCGCGAGCAGCGTCGACTCGATGCAGCGCCGCGACGCGGTGACGGTCACCGCCCCCGCGGCCCTCGCCGGTCCCGCCGCGGGCCAGTTCTCCCAGGCCTACGACTTCGCGAACGAGCCGCCGGTCTCCGGCACGGTCGCGGCGATCCCCGGCTCCAACGCCGACGGCTGCCAGGCGCTCTCGACGGCGGACGCCGCCAAGGTGAACGGCAAGATCGCCTGGCTCGAGTGGGACGACGTGGACGCCACGCGGCGCTGCGGTTCGATCGCCCGCGCCGCGAACGTGAAGGCCGCCGGCGCCATCGGCGCCATCTTCACCAGCGAGCTCGACGTCTTCGGCGCCGGCATCTCCGGCGACCCGGACATCCCGGTCATCCAGCTCACGGGCACCGAGACCGAGCGCCTCCGCTCGGCCGCGGCCGCCGGCACCCTCGCGATCACCTTCGACGGCGACCTCGCGCAGAGCATCTCGACCTACGACGACGCCATCACCGACACCGTCTCGGGCTTCACCTCCCGCGGTGGCCACGGCACCTACAACGGCGTGAAGCCGGACGTCGCCGCCCCCGGCGACACCATCAGCTCCGCCGCGGTCGGCACCGGCAGCCGGAGCGCCTCTCTCTCCGGCACGTCGATGGCCGCACCGGTCACCGCCGGTGTCGCCGCGCTCGTCGTGGCCAAGCACCCGGAGTGGACCCCGCTGCAGGTCAAGGCCGCCGTCATGAACACCGCGACCAACGACCTGTTCACCGACGAGGGCCGCACGGGCGCCAAGTACGGCCCGGCCCGCGTCGGCGCCGGTCGCATCGACGCCCGCTCGGCGACGGAGACGACCACGCTCGCGTGGACCAACGGCACCAACAACCCCGTCTCCGCCACCTTCGGCGTCGTCAACGTCGCCTCCGGTTCCGCCAACGCCACCCGCTCCAAGACGGTGACGGTGCGCAACAACTCGTCCGCCTCGGTCACCTACAAGCTGGGCTGGCAGGGCTCGACGAACCAGCCGGGCGTCCGCTACACGCTGTCGGCCACCTCGGTGACGGTCCCCGCTCGCTCGGAGCGGTCGGTGACGCTCAACATGGTCGTCACGCCCAGCGCGGTCCAGCGCCAGATCGACCCGACGATGGACCCCGAGCAGCTCGAGACCCCGCGCCAGTTCGTCTCGGCCGCCTCGGGCCGCCTGACCATCACGGCACCCAACAAGACGCCGCTGCGCGTCCCGGTCCACGGTGTCGCGCGGGTCAACTCCACGACCACCGCCTCGGTCGCCAACCAGCAGCTCGTGCTGAGCGGCAACGGGGTCGACCAGGGTGAGGGCACGGCGCGCCAGCGCTCCGTGGTCTCGGTGCTCGAGCTGGGCGCGCGCAGCGGCCAGATGCCGATCTGCACCGGCACCCAGACGGTCGGCTGCGTCGACCAGGGCTCGGACCGCGGCATGGACCTCCAGTCCGTCGGCGCCGGTTCGTCGAACACCCACCTCTGGTTCGGCATCGACACCTGGGGCGACTGGGCGACCGTGGGTCGCCTCAGCGTCCCGTTCGTGGACTACGACGTGAACGGCGACGGCACCCCCGACTACGAGACGTACCTCCAGTTCTTCCCGGACTCGGACGTCCTGTACTCGGTCACCGTCGACCTGGAGTCCGGCGACACGGTCGACCAGCAGCCGGTGAACTTCTTCGACGCCGACGTCGACACGAACGTGTTCGACACCGACGTGGTCCTGCTCCCGGTCCGCAAGGCGGCCATCGGCCTCCCGACCGGCACGGCGAGCGCGCCCATCACCTACGTGGCGGGCGTGTACGACGCGGCGGTCGGCGGCACCACGGACGCGACCGGCGAGGTGGAGTACGACGCGGGCACCCCCCGCATCCGCACCGAGGGCCCGCTGTTCGAGGACACCGACGGCGCCACGATCGACCTGCTCGGCGCCGGCGGTGCCGACGCCCTGGTCCTGCACCTCTACGGTGCGCCGGGCCGCCGCGGCGAGATCGTCCCGGTCCCCGCGGTGAGCTGACGCACCACCCGCACCACCACCGGCGGCCGCCGTCCCCCTCGGGGGGCGGCGGCCGTCGGCCGTTCCGGGAGCCTGCTCCAGACCGGCTCAGCCGGCGACGGTCGGCAGTTCGGCGGAGCGCACGAGCTCGCCGTCAGGGCCCACGATCTGCAGCGTCACGACGTCCTCGCGGAGGACGGCGGCGTTGAGGCTGCAGTGGATCTCGACCGTGGAGCCGAGGAAGGCGCCCGCACTGACCGGCGACCCATCGGCGTCGAGGAACAGCACGTCATAGGTCTCCCCCACGGCGAGGCCGTCCACGTCGATGACCGCCTCGGTGCCCCACGTGTGCGGGATGACCTCGGCCCGCACCTCGGCCTCGGCGGCCGGGGACCCGGCCACGGGCTCGAACCGGACGGGCTCGGCCACGCCGAGGGTGCCGGGCGGCCCGGTGACCTCGGGGGCCTCGGGCTCGTCCCCCGCCTGCTGCGCGACGAGGGTGCCGGCCACCCCCAGGCCGGTGCCGACCACGAGTGCGGCGGCCGCCGCGAGCAGCGTGCGCCGCCGGCGCGGGGCGGCTGCGCGGGGCGCCGGCGGCTCCTCCCACGTCCCCAGGGCGCCGATCCGGTCGGACACCGCCCGCAGCTCCTCGATCTCGGCCGCGACCGTCGGGTCCTCCCGGCACAGCACGTCCAGCTCCGCCTGCTCCGCGGCGTCGAGGTGACCCGTGACCGCTCCCGCGACCAGCTCGTCGCGACGCTCGGACGATGTGCTCATGACTCCCCCTCCGGTTCCAGCAGCGCACGGAGCGCGCGCAGGGCGTGGTACATCCGCGTCCGCAGCGTCGCGACCGGCACCCCGTCCCGGGCGGACAGGGCATCGTAGGTGAGCCCCTCCAACCGGACGGCGACCACGACGCGGCGGTGCGCGGGGCTGAGCTGGGAGAGAGCCCAGGCCAGCTCGAGACGGTCCTCGACGAGCGCCGACTCCGGCGCCCGGTGGAGCGGCACCACCCGCGCCTCGAGCCCGGCCTCCTCGGCCGCGGCCGCCGCCCGGCGCTGCCGCCGCTCCCGCACCCTCAGGTGGTCGACCACCGCGTTGCGCGCGATGGCGAACAGCCAGGTGCGCAGGGAGGCCCGGGTGGCGTCGTACGTGGCCCGGGCCTGCCACGCCCGCGTGAACGTGTCCTGCACGCACTCCTCCGCCGCGCCGCGGTCGCGCAGCACGTTGACCGCGAAACCCAGCAGCTCGCCCGCGTGCAGGCGGTGCGCCTCCGCGAGGTCGAGGTCGGACATCGCCCCGACCCTAGCCGTCGTCATGTCGAGGGGTACGACGCGCGAGCGGGGGCCGTTCAGCGCCGTACCGAGAAATTTCGCGGGCCGGTGAACGGAGGTGGCGCCGACGACGTACCCCCTCGTGACGGGCGCTGCGTGGGCGCCCCCGACGAAGGAGCACGCATGAGCACGAACCGCACGCCGATCCGTCTCGCCGCCCTCGCCGTGGCTGCCCCGCTGGGACTCGCCGCGGCCGCAGCGCCCGCGGCCGCCGACGAGGAGGTCCCCCGGCCCGCGTCGTTCACCAGCGCCTACACCGTGATGGCCACGCCGGACACCATCATCGACGCCGAGGGTGCGTCCGTGCCGGGCGAGGAGGGGGCAACCGGCACGTTCACGTTCATGGTGAACTCGGACGAGGACGTCATCTGCTACGACATCACGCTGACGGGCGTGACGGGCGAGTACCAGAGCCCCGCACGCACGGCGACGCACATCCATGCCGCGCCGGCCGGGCAGGGCGGGCCTCCGCGGATCGCGTTCCCGAACCCGGAGGGTGACGGCGACACCCGGACGTCCAGCGGCTGCATGCAGGGGCCGTTCACGACCGGCATCGAGGGCGAGGACGGCAACGACACGGGCACCGGCTTCACCCTGTCCGACCTCGAGGCCGACCCGTCGTCGTTCTCGGCCGACACCCACACGGCCGCGTTCACGGCGGGCGCCGTGCGCGGCCAGCTGCAGGAGATCCCCGTCGGCGGCGTCGACACCGGCCTGGGGGGCACGGTGGCGGAGGCCGGGACCGGCGGGACCGGTACGGCGCTGGCCGTCGCCGGGCTGGCGGGCGTCGCCGTCGCGGCCGCGGGCGGGGGGCTCGTGGTCGCGCGCCGGCGTGCCTGAGCACGCCGCGCCGTACCGGTCGCTCGCCCTCGTCCTCGCCGCGCTGGCCCTCGCCGGCTGCGGCGGGGGCGGGGGCGCAGCGCCGTCCTCGGTGCCCTCCTCTCCCCCGTCGGCGAGCTCCTCGGGGGCTCCATCGGGGGCTCCGTCGGGCGCACCGTCCGCGCCGGTCGACGACGGTGCGCGACCGGTGCGCGTCGAGATCCCGGCGATCGGGGTCGATGCCGTGCCGATCGACCTCGGCATCGGCGACGACGGTGAGCTCGAGGTGCCGACCGACCCGGACGACGTGGGCTGGTACACCGGCGGGGGCCGCCCCGGGGAGCGGGGACCGACGGTGGTCGTCGGGCACGTCGACGCGGTCGACGGCCCGGCCGTGTTCGCCGACCTCGCCACGCTCGAGGACGGCGACACCGTCGTCGTCCACCGCGCCGACGGACGGGCGGTCACCTACGTCGTCGAGCGGTCCGAGGCCGTCGAGCAGGACCGGTTCCCCACCGAGCTCGTCTTCGGGGCCACGGCGGACGACCAGCTGCGGCTGATCACGTGCACGGGGCCGTACGACCGGGACGCGGGCCGCTACACCCAGAACCAGGTCGTGTTCGCCCGCCCCTGATGGTCCGGGGCGATCGCCCGGGTCGGTCGCCCGGGTTGAAAGGCCAGTCCTCCCGGCCTACTGTTCCGCGCGGAATATTCGACACGGAACGCCGGGGAGGTCGTCGGGTGGCGCTCACCCCCATCGCCGTCGCCGCGCTCGCGCTCCTGGCGGAGCGTCCGATGCACCCCTACGAGATGTTCCAGACGCTGCTCGACCGCCACGAGGACCGCGTCGTCAAGGTGCGGCCGGGCTCGCTCTACCACGCCGTCGAGCGTCTGGCCGGCGCCGGGCTCGCGGAGGTCGTAGGCACCGAGCGCGACGGCAACCGACCCGAGCGCACGACGTACCGGATCACCGACGCGGGCCGCGGCGCTCTCACCGCGCGGCTCCGGGAGCTGCTGCGGGCGCCGGCCGCGGCGTACCCGGAGGCCGCCCTCGGCCTCACCGAGGCCCACAACCTGCCGCGCGGCGACGTGGTCGCCGACCTGTCCCAGCAGCTCGACGCCCTCCGGGCGGACGCGGCCGTGCTGACCGGCCTCATCGCCTCGGTGCGCGAGCGCGGCGTGGCGGAGGCCTACTGGATCGAGGCCGACCACGCGCTGCACCTGCGCCACGCCGAGATCGCCTGGCTCGACACCCTCATCACCCGACTCACCGACGGAGACCTGCCGTGGCCGACGTGACCAGCACCCCCGCCCCGACGACGGACACCCCCGGGACGAACCCCTGGCCCGCATTGTGGGCCATGGTCATCGGGTTCTTCATGATCCTGGTCGACACCACGATCGTGTCGGTGGCGACGCCGGCGATCATGACCGGTCTCGACACCGACGTGAACAGCGTCATCTGGGTGACGAGCGCCTACCTGCTGGCCTACGCCGTGCCGCTGCTCGTCACGGGGCGCCTCGGCGACCGGGTCGGGCCCAAGCGCATCTACCTCGTCGGGCTCGGCGTCTTCACCCTCGCCTCGCTGTGGTGCGGACTGACGTCGACGATCGAGGGCCTCATCGTCGCGCGCGTGCTCCAGGGCTTCGGCGCGTCGATGATGACGCCGCAGACGATGGCCGTCATCACCCGCACGTTCCCGGCCGCCCGGCGCGGGCCGGCCATGGCGCTGTGGGGCGCGACGGCCGGCGTGGCCACGCTCGTCGGCCCGATCCTCGGCGGCGTGCTCGTCGACGGCCCCGGCTGGGAGTGGATCTTCTTCATCAACGTGCCGGTCGGGATCGTGGCGTTCGTGCTCGCCCTGCGGCTGGTGCCGGCGCTGCCCACCCACGCGCACACCTTCGACTGGGTCGGGGTCGCGCTCAGCGCCGTCGGCATGTTCCTGCTGGTGTTCGGCATCCAGGAGGGCGAGAAGTACGACTGGGGCACCATCACCGGGATCATCTCCGTGCCGCTCCTCATCGTCGGCGGGCTCGTCGTGCTCGCCGTCTTCCTCGGCTGGCAGGCGCGGATCGAGCGCGAGCCGCTCGTGCCGCTCGGCCTCTTCCGCGACCGCAACTTCTCGCTCGCCAACGGCGGGATCACGCTGGTGGCGTTCGCGGTGACGGCGTTCAGCTTCCCCGTCACGCTCTGGGCGCAGGCAGCCCGCGGCTGGTCGCCGACGGAGACCGGCCTGCTGCTCGTGCCGATGGCGCTGGCCACCGGTTTCCTCGCCCCCCTCGTGGGGCGGCTGGTCGACCGCGTGCACCCCCGCACCATCACCGTCGTCGGGTTCCTCTTCTCGGCCGTCGCGCTGGTCTGGCTCAGCCGGGTGATGACACCGGACAGCGCGGTGGTGCAGATCCTCCTCCCGCTCGCGCTCTTCGGCGCGGGCAGCGCGTTCCTCTGGGCGCCCCTGTCCGCCACCGCGACCCGCAACCTGCCCCTGTCGTCGGCGGGCGCCGGGTCGGGCGTCTACAACACGACGCGGCAGATCGGCGCCGTCCTCGGCAGTGCTGCCGTCGCGGCACTGATCCAGGCCCGGATCACGGCGAACCTGCCCGGCGCGGGCGGGTCGGTCGAGGAGGTCCGCACGGGCACGGGCGCCATGCCGCCCGAGGTCGCGACGCGGTTCTCGGACGCGATGGCGCAGTCCGTGCTCCTGCCCGCGGGCGCGATGGCGCTCGGGATCGTGGTCGTGCTGTTCTTCGCGCGGCCGGCGTTCGCGCAGCGGGGCGGGGCGCAGCCGGGTGGGACGCAGCCGGGTGGGACGCCGGAGCACACGGCCGGGTAGCCCGACGGGCGCCGGGTCGGGCAGAGGCCTGGTCGGGCGAGTGGGCCCGCCGGGCAGGACAAGGAAAACGCGGACCCGAGGCGCTGAGGCGTCCGCGTTTTCCTGGTCCTGGGCGGCCGCGGTCCGCGTTTTCTTTCGCCGAGCCGAGCCGCGCCGAGCCGCGCCGTACCGAGCCAAGCCGGCCTGGCCCTCGGGCCTCGCGGCCGTAGGCCCGAGGACGCGTTCGCTCACCGGACAGGGCGTCCACCGAGCGAACGGCGTGCACCGAATCGACCGCTTTGACCATCAACGTTGATGGTCAAAGCGGCGTGTTCCCCGGCTGACCGGGGAACACGCCACCCCCTCAGATCACGCGCCGGGACGCCGCCGGGGGCCGGGCCAGCCGGGCGGGCGGGCGCGGAAGCGGCCCGCGGAGCGGGCCGTCACCGACACGGAGACGGACCAGCGCCGCGAGCGGGTCCCGCGGGTCGAGCTCGGCCGCGGACGGGGGGTGCTCCTCCGGGGCGGCCGAGCGGGTCGGCAGCGGATCAGCCCGTGACCGCGCCGTGGGCGGCCGAGCCGACGGTGCGGGCGTACTTGCCCAGGACGCCGCGCGTGTACTTGGGCGGCAGCGGCTCCCAGCCCACCTTGCGGCGCTCGAGCTCGTCCTCGTCGATGGCGACGTCGAGGCGGCGGTTGGCCACGTCGAGCGTGATCGGGTCGCCGTCGCGCACGAAGGCGATGGGGCCGCCGTCGACGGCCTCGGGCGCGACGTGGCCGACGCAGAGGCCGGTCGTGCCGCCGGAGAACCGGCCGTCGGTGAGGAGCAGGACGTCCTTGCCGAGGCCGGCGCCCTTGATGGCACCGGTGATGGCGAGCATCTCGCGCATGCCCGGGCCGCCCTTGGGGCCCTCGTAGCGGATGACCACGACGTCCCGCGGCTTCAGCTCGCCCGCGGCGAGCGCCGCCATCGCGGCCTTCTCGCCGTCGAACACGCGGGCCGTGCCCTCGAAGACCGACTCGTCGAAGCCGGCCGACTTCACGACGGCGCCCTCGGGCGCCAGCGTGCCGTGGAGGATCGTCAGGCCGCCGGTCGCGTGGATCGGGCGGTCGACCTTGCGGATGACGTCGTCGTCGACCTGCGGCGGGGCGATGTCGGCGAGGTTCTCCGCCATCGTCCTGCCGGTCACGGTCAAGCAGTCGCCGTGGAGGAGGCCCGCGTCGAGCAGGGCCTTCATCACCATGGGGATGCCGCCCTTCTGGTCGACGTCGTACATCACGTACTTGCCGAAGGGCTTGAGGTCGCCGAGGTGCGGCACCTTGTCGCCGACGCGGTTGAAGTCGTCGAGCGTCAGGTCGACCTCGGCCTCGCGGGCGATGGCGAGGAGGTGGAGGACCGCGTTGGTGGAGCCGCCGAGCGCCATGACGACCGTGATGGCGTTCTCGAACGCCTCCTTCGTCATGATCTGGCGGGCCGTGATGCCGCGTCGCAGCATCTCGACGACGGCCTCGCCGGACTTGTGGGCGAACCCGTCGCGGCGGCGGTCGACGGCCGGCGGAGCGGCCGAGCCGGGGATCGACATGCCGAGGGCCTCGGCGACGGCGGCCATGGTGTTGGCCGTGTACATGCCGCCGCACGCGCCCTCACCGGGACAGATGGCGCGCTCGACCTTGTCGACCTCCTCCCGGGAGATCTTGCCGGCGAGGCAGGCACCGACGGCCTCGAAGGCGTCGATGATCGTGACGTCGCGCCCGTCGACCTTGCCCGGCATGATCGAGCCGGCGTAGAGGAACACGCTCGCCAGGTCGAGACGCGCGGCGGCCATGAGCATGCCGGGCAGCGACTTGTCGCAGCCGGCGAGCAGCACGGAGCCGTCGAGGCGCTCGGCCATCATCACGGTCTCGACCGAGTCGGCGATGACCTCGCGGGAGACCAGCGAGAAGTGCATGCCCTCGTGGCCCATCGAGATGCCGTCGGACACCGAGATGGTGCCGAACTCCAGCGGGTAGCCGCCGGCCGCGTGCACGCCGTTCTTGACGGCCTTCGCGAGACGGTCGAGCGGCAGGTTGCAGGGCGTGATCTCGTTCCACGACGACGCGACGCCGATCTGCGGCTTCACCCAGTCGTCGTCCCCCATGCCGACCGCGCGGAGCATGCCCCGGGCGGCGGTCGCCTGGAGGCCGTCCGTCACGTCGCGGGAACGCGGCTTGATGTCGGGGGTGCTGGGAGCCGCAGGCGCGGCAGGGGTCGAGGGCGTGCCACCGGTCATGGCGCAAGCCTAGACCCGGCCGTCCCCGCGCCGTACGCCGTCCCGCGGGGCCGACCGCCCCGACGAAACGCACGTTTCGTCGTTTCGCTAGCGTCACGCCCGATCCGAACCTCCCGATCCGGTGCTCCCGGACGGACGACGACGAAGACGAGGGCGACACCGTGACGGACCAGCTGCACCCGCACCTGCAGGACACCTACGCCGAGGTGCTGCGCCGCAACCCCGGCGAGCTGGAGTTCCACCAGGCGGTGCGGGAGGTCCTCGGGTCGCTCGGCCCGGTCGTGGACCGGCACCCGGAGTACACCGACGGGGGCATCCTCACGCGCCTGTGCGAGCCGGAGCGCCAGATCGTGTTCCGCGTGCCGTGGGTCGACGACGCCGGCCGCGTGCAGATCAACCGCGGGTTCCGGGTGGAGTTCAACTCGGCCCTGGGGCCCTACAAGGGCGGGCTTCGGTTCCACCCGAGTGTGCTCGCGGGGACGGTGAAGTTCCTCGGCTTCGAGCAGATCTTCAAGAACGCGCTGACCGGCCTGCCCATCGGCGGCGGCAAGGGCGGCTCCGACTTCGACCCCAAGGGCAGGTCGGCCGGCGAGGTCATGCGCTTCTGCCAGTCCTTCATGACGGAGCTCTACCGCCACATCGGCGAGCACACCGACGTCCCCGCCGGTGACATCGGCGTCGGTGGTCGCGAGATCGGCTACCTCTTCGGCCAGTACAAGCGCATCACCAACCGCTACGAGTCCGGCGTGCTCACCGGCAAGGGCGTCACCTGGGGCGGCTCGCAGGTGCGGCCGGAGGCCACCGGCTACGGCCTCGTCTACTTCGCCGAGCAGGTGCTGTCCCACCGCGGCACGTCGTTCGACGGCCGGCGCGTCGTGGTCTCCGGCTCCGGCAACGTCGCCGTCCACGCCATCGCGAAGGTCCACCAGCTCGGCGGCACCGTCGTCGCCTGCTCCGACTCGGGCGGCTTCGTCGTCGACGAGGCCGGCATCGACCTCGACCTCCTCCGCGACGTCAAGGAGCGGCGGCGGACCTCCCTCACGGCGTACGCCGAGGAGCGGGGCCTCGAGCACCGCACCGGCTCCGTCTGGAGCGTCCCCGCGACCGTCGCGCTCCCGTGCGCGACGCAGAACGAGCTGGACGCCGCCGACGCGCGGCTCCTCGTCGACCACGGCTGCCTGCTGGTGGCGGAGGGCGCCAACATGCCGTGCACGCCCGAGGCCGTCGACGTGCTGCGGGAGGCCGGGATCGCCTTCGGTCCCGGCAAGGCCGCCAACGCGGGCGGCGTCGCGACGAGCGCGCTGGAGATGCAGCAGAACGCGAGCCGCGACTCCTGGTCGTTCGAGCACACCGAGGCCCGGCTCGCGGAGATCATGCGCGGCATCCACGAGCGGTGCCTGACGACGGCCGACGCGTACGGGACGCCGGGCGACTACGTCGCGGGCGCCAACATCGCCGGCTTCACGCAGGTCGCCGACGCGATGCTCGCCCTCGGGGTCATCTGACCGGGCGGCCGGTGCTGATCGAGACGCGGTCGTCACCGGTCGTTTACGACGCACCTCCCCCGCCCGTGCGGCCGGACCCCTAGCCTGTAGCCGTGACGCGACAGATCGACTGGGCCGACCGTGCCGCCGTGCTCTTCGACCTCGACGGGGTGATCACCCCGACCGCCGAGGTCCACATGCGGGCGTGGGAGGTCATGTTCAACGACTTCCTCGCCGGGTGGAAGGGCGAGGGCGACACCTCGACCTACACGGACCAGGACTACTTCGACCACGTGGACGGCAAGCCGCGGTACGACGGGGTGCGCGACTTCCTCGCGTCCCGTGGCATCGCGCTGCCGGAGGGCGAGGAGTCGGACGGTCCGGAGACCGACACGGTCCGTGGTCTGGGCGACCGCAAGAACGACGCCTTCAACGCGGTCCTGGAGCGCGACGGGGTGACGGCGTACCCGGGCTCGGTGGCGCTGCTCGACCACCTGGCGACCCTGCCGGTGCGCCTCGGCGTCGTGTCGTCCTCCGCCAACGCGCCGGCGGTGCTCGAGGCGGCCGGTCTCCTCGACCGGTTCGAGACCGTCGTCTCCGGTGCCGTCGCCCACGAGCTGGGCCTGCCGGGCAAGCCGGCCCCCGACACCTTCCTCCACGCCGCTGAGGTGCTCGGCGCGACCGCCGCCACCAGCGTCGTGCTCGAGGACGCCGTGTCCGGCGTGCGTGCGGGCGCCGACGGCGGCTTCGTCGACGTCGTGGGCGTCGACCGCGGCGCGGGCGCCGAGGCGCTCACGGCCGCCGGGGCGACCCTCGTGGTCGCCGACCTGGCCGACCTCGTGCCCGGCTCGACGGACGGGGAGGGCGTCGCCTGATGGCCACCATGACGAAGGACATCCCCGAGGACCCGCTCGACCGCGGCCGGTTCCCGATCGACCCCTGGCGGTTCGTGGAGACCGACCACTACCCCGGCGACCTCGGGCTGACCGAGACGCTCTTCGCCGTCTCCAACGGCTACCTCGGCATGCGGGGCAACCCGGCCGAGGGCCGCGACGCCCACGCGCACGGCACCTTCATCAACGGCTTCCACGAGACCTGGCCGATCCAGCACGCGGAGAGCGCGTTCGGCTTCGCGCGCACCGGCCAGACGATCGTCAACGTGCCCGACGTCAAGGTGCTCAAGCTCTACGTGGACGACGAGCCGCTCAACCTGGGCACGGCGGACCTCGAGCACTACGAGCGCAGCCTCGACTTCGCCTCCGGGGTGCTCAGCCGCACCCTCGTGTGGCGCACCCCGGCGGGCAAGCGCGTGCGCGTCGTCTCGACCCGGATGGTGTCGATGACGGAGCGCCACCTGGCGCTCCTCAGCCTCGAGGTCACGATGCTCGACGGCGACGCGCCGATCGTCATCTCCTCGCAGATGCTCAACCGCCAGGACGGCAAGGACGAGTACCACGTCGCCGACGCCGCCCTCGGCGAGGGCATCGACCCCCGCAAGGCCGCCGGCTTCGACCACCGCGTGCTGCTCCCCCGGGGCCACTACTCCACCGACGAGCGGATGATGCTCGGCTACGTGTGCGCGCGGTCGCGGATGACCGTCGCGGTCGCCGCGGACCACGTGCTGACCTGCGACGACACCTACGAGATCATCCACAACGCCGAGGAGGACTCGGCGAAGTACGTCGTGCGCGTCGACGCCACCGAGGGCAACACGGTGAAGCTGGAGAAGGCGGTGGCCTACCACTCGTCGCGCGGCGTGCCCGTGCGCGAGCTCTCCGACCGCTGCGACCGCACCCTCGACCGGGTGCGCCGCATCGGCATCCCGCACTTCCACGCCGAGCAGCGCGCCTGGTACGACCGGTTCTGGGCCGACGCCGACATCCGCGTCGAGGGGCACCCGGCGCTGCAGCAGGCGATCCGCTTCAACCTCTTCCAGCTGGCGCAGGCCAGCGCACGCGCCGACCAGCAGGGCATCCCCGCGAAGGGCGTGACGGGGTCGGGCTACGAGGGGCACTACTTCTGGGACACGGAGATCTACGTGCTCCCGTTCCTCACCTACACGCAGCCCGACGCCGCCCGGAACGCGCTGCACTTCCGCTGCCGGATGCTGCCCGCCGCGCGGGAGCGCGCCCGCGAGATGGCGCAGGAGGGCGCGCTCTTCCCGTGGCGCACGATCAACGGCGAGGAGGCCTCGGCCTACTACGCCGCGGGCACCGCCCAGGTGCACATCGACGCCGACATCTCCTACGCCCTGAGCAAGTACGTCGACGCCACGGGCGACTCCGGGTTCCTGGTGCGCGACGGGATCGACATCCTGGTGGAGACCGCCCGGATGTGGGCCGACCTCGGCTTCTGGCGCACCAACGGCGCCGAGTCGTTCCACATCCACGGCGTGACCGGCCCCGACGAGTACACGACGGTCGTCAACAACAACCTGTTCACGAACGTCATGGCCCGCTACAACCTCGAGCAGGCCGTCCAGGCGGTGCGCGAGGTCGCGGTGAGCGATCCCGCGGCGTACACGCAGATCGTCGCGCGCACGAAGCTGGAGCCGGGCGAGGTCGAGGAGTGGGCGCGCTGCGCGGCCGGGATGACCATCCCGTTCGACGAGACGCTCGGCATCCACCCCCAGGACGAGCACTTCCTCGACCGCGAGGTGTGGGACCTGTCGCGCACGCCGATCGAGCTGCGCCCGCTGCTGCTGCACTACCACCCGCTGGTGATCTACCGGTTCCAGGTGCTCAAGCAGGCCGACGTCGTGCTGGCGCTGTTCCTGCAGGGCGACCGGTTCACGGCGGAGGAGAAGAAGGCCGACTTCGACTACTACGACCCCATCACCACGGGCGACTCGACGCTCTCGGCGGTCGTGCAGTCCGTGATGGCGGCCGAGGTCGGCTACCACGAGGCCGCGATGAAGTACTTCCGCTCGGCGCTCTACGTGGACCTGGCCGACCTGCACGGCAACACGGTCGACGGCCTCCACGTCGCGTCGATGGGCGGCGTGTGGCAGACGCTGGTGTGCGGGTTCGGCGGCATGCGCGACCACGGCGGACGGCTCTCGTTCGACCCGCGGCTGCCGGTCGACTGGCCCTCGCTGTCGTTCCCGCTGCGCTGGCAGGACGTCACGGCCGACATCACCGTCACCCAGGAGACGATGACCGTCTCGGTCCGCGGCGAGGAGGGCGCGTTCCCCTTCCGCGTGCGGGGCGTCGACAACGTCGCGCGGGCCGGGCACGACGTCGTCGTCGACCTCGACGGCCAGGGTCCCCGCATCGACGGCCTGCTCGGCGACCGGCCGCTCATCGGCGGCCACCGTGCCGACGGCACCGTCATCACCGCGGGCGTCCCGAGCCCCGTCGTCGGCCCGGACGACGAGCTCCCCGTCTGATCCCCCCGGACCCACCGCACTAGCATCGGCGCGTGCGACGTGCGGTGGGTCTGGTGCTGGTCGGCATCGCGTCGGTGCAGATCGGTGCCGCCTTCGCCAAGGGGCTCTTCGGCGAGGTGTCGCCGACGACCATCGTCTGGCTCCGGCTGCTGACGAGCACCCTCGTCCTGCTCCTGTGGATCCGGCCGTCGCTGCGTGGCCGGAGCCGCGCCGACTGGTACGTCGTGGTCGGCTTCGGGCTCAGCCTCGGGCTCATGAACTGGGCGATCTACCAGTCCTTCGCCCGCATCCCGATCGGCATCGCGGTCACGATCGAGTTCATCGGACCCCTCACGCTCGCCCTGTTGGGATCCCGCCGGGTCCGTGACCTGGTGTGGGTGGGCCTCGCAGCCGCCGGCGTCGTGCTGCTCGGCGCCGAGCCGGCGGACCTGGACCTGGTGGGCGTGGCGTTCGCGCTCCTCGCCGGGGCCGCGTGGGCGGCGTACATCCTGCTCAGTGCCCGCACCGGTGCGCGCTGGGAGGGCCTCGACGGGCTCGCCGTCGCGAGCCTGGTCGCGGTGCTGCCGCTGACGCCGTACGTGCTCGCCGCCCACGGTGACGTGCTGCTCGACGGCCGGGTGCTGCTCGTCGGGCTCGCGGTGGGGCTGCTGAGCTCGGTGATCCCCTACAGCTGCGAGCTCGTGGCGCTCCGCACGCTGCCGCCCTCGGTGTTCGGGATCCTGATGAGCCTCGAACCGGCCGCCGCCGCCGTCGCGGCGCTCGTGGTGCTCGGCGAGCTGCTCACCGCGCTGCAGGTCGCGGCCATCGCCTGCGTCGTCGCGGCGGTGGCCGGCGCGACGGCGACGTCGCGGGGCGGACCCGTGCCCGCCGGGCCCGCCCCGGACTGAGCCGTCCGACGAGGGCTCCGCTAGGAGCCCGTCTCCTCCCGGATGGTGTCCTCCACGATCTGCGCGTCGCTGGGCCGTCCCCGCCGTGCCGCGATCCCCGGGCCGGCGCTCGCCAGCGGGGTGTCCGCCACCTGCTGGAGGCCGCGCACGCGGTCCTCGATGACGTAGGACCGCCGGGTGAAGACCGCGGCGCCGGGCGTCGTCACCGCCGGCACGCAGCGGAAGTCCGCGGTGAGGGCGTCCGGCGTGATGGTCGTCGCGACGTAGCCCCGGAGGCTGTTCCAGAACTTCAGGTTCGGGTTGTCGTCGAACCACGGGTGGGTGCCCGACGGCTCGTCGTACCCGTTGCCGCCCGAGGTGATGGACGTCGTGACGAGCTCGGAGCCGATCGGCGCGTCCTGCGCGGCGTAGTCGAGGTGGAGGTCCCCCGCCCAGTGGGTGTGGACGTCGCCGGTGAGCACCACGGGGTTGCGCACCCCGGCGTCCACCCACCCGCGCTGGATGCGGTCGCGCGACGCCGGGTAGCCGTCCCACGAGTCCATCGACACGGTCTCGCGCGCGCCCTCTGCGTTGCGCCGGCCACCGAAGAAGACCTGCTGGCCGAGCACGTCCCAGCGCGCGTGCGACCGGGCGAAGCCGTCGAGCAGCCACGACTCCTGCGCCCGACCGGTGAGGGTGCGGGCCGGGTCGTCGTAGCCCCCGCCCCGCTCCTTCCAGCCGTCGCCCTGGGCCTGGTCGGAGCGGTACTGCCGGGTGTCGAGCATGTGGAAGCTCGCCAGCCGCCCCCACGTGATCCGGCGGAACAGCTGCAGTCCCGGACCGCGCGGCACGGAGGTGCGCCGCAGCGGCATGTTCTCGTAGTAGGCGCGGTACGCCGCGGCGCGGCGCTCGAGGAACCCGCCCTGCTCGGCGGGCTTCTCCGACACCCCGGCCGCGTAGTTGTTGTCCACCTCGTGGTCGTCCCACACGACGAGCCATGGTGCCGCGGCGTGGGCGGCCTGCAGGTCGGGGTCGGTCTTGTACTGCGCGAGCCGCTGCCGGTAGCCGGCGAGGGTCGTCGTCTCCGGGCCGGCGTGAGGACGCAGGTGGGCCGGGTTGGCGGCCCCCTCGTACTGGTAGTCGCCGAGGTGCAGCACCAGGTCTGGCTGCTCCTCGGCCAGGTGGCGGTAGGCCGTGAAGAAGCCGACGGGGTAGTTCGAGCACGAGGCGAACGCCATCCGCAGCTCGCTCGGCAGGGCCCACGGCGCAGGCGCCGTGACCGCGCGACCCACCGGGGAGCGGTGCGCGCCGAGGGCGAACCGGTACCAGTACTCCCGCCCCGCCCGCAGCCCGCCCAGCTCCACGTGGACGGCGTGGCCGGACTCCGGTCCGACGCTGACGGTCCCGCGCCGTACGACGTGGCGGAAGCCGGGGTCCTGCGCCACCTCCCAGCGGACCGGGAACCGGCGGGAGGCCATGCCGCCCGAGCCGTCCGCGGCGAGCGGCTCGGTGGCCAGGCGGGTCCAGACGACGAAGCCGTCCGGCGACGGGTCGCCCGAGGCGACGCCCAGCGTGAACGGGTCGGCGACCGGGGTGCGGGTGGCGGCCGTCGGCCGCGCATCGGGCCTCCCCGCGGCGGACGCGGGGAGGGCGGGCAGGACGAGCGCGGGCGCCAGGACGGCGCCGGCACCCAGGACAGTTCTCCGAGATGAGTGCACGGCTCCCGAGCCCACGCCCCTGGAACGACAGGCGTCGGCCGTCGCGGCGACCGGCAGGTGAACAGTCGCCGCGTCGTGCACAATCGGGTGCTGTGCCTCCCTCCCTCCGGGCCGTCAGCGCCGACGAGAGCCCGTCCGACAGCCCGATCCGTCTGACGTACCACGACGTCACGAGCGCCGACGGCACCCGGCTGCGCGCCTGGACCAACGACCCCGACCGGGCGCTGCCCGGCCCCACGGTGCTGCTCTGCAACGGTCTCGGCACGAACCCCTACGCGTGGCCCTTCCTGCTCGACCCGGCCTGCGACGTGCGCGTCGTGTCGTGGCAGCACCGCGGCGTGGGCGGCTCCGAGCGGCCCGTCGACCGCTGCCACATCGGCATCGACTCGCTCGTCGAGGACGCCGTCGCCGTCATGGACGACGCCGGTCTCGACCGGGCCCCGACCATGGGCTGGTCGATGGGCGTCAACACCCAGTTCGAGCTCGCCACCCTCCACCCCGACCGGGTGTCGGGCCTGTTCGCGATGGCCGGGGTGCCCGGCGCCACCTTCTCCACGATGCTGGAGCCGACGCGCCTGCCGGCGCCGGTACGTCGCCGGCTCGCCGTCGGCACGACCCGCGTCGCCCGGGTGCTCGGGCCTGCGATCAGCACCGTCGCCCAGGCGCTGCCGATCACGCCGCGCACCATCTCCGTGCTCGGCCGCACCGGGTTCATGTTCCCGATCGAGGACCGCGAGAACGCCGCCGTCGCCGTGCGGGAGTTCCTGACGACGCCGTTCGACTGGTACTTCCACCTCGCCCTCCACGCCGCCCGCCACCAGCGCGTCTCGCTCAGCGCGATCGACGTGCCGGCGATGTTCGTCGCCGGGTCGGCCGACATCCTGGCGGGCTCGCGCGCGATGCGCACCGCGGCGGAGCGGATGGCGGACGCGACCTACGTCGAGCTCCGCGGGTCCCACTTCATCGGGATGGAGCAGCCGGCGGAGGTGCACCGCCTGCTGCGCGAGCTGCTCGCGCGGGTGGCGGAGCGGGAGGCCACGAGCGGCGGGACCGACTGACGCGACCTGCGTACGGTGGGGCCATGCGCCGCTCCGCCGCCGTCGTGACCGCCTCCGCCCTGCTCACGCTGGCCGCCTGCGGCGCGGACGAGCCCGACGAGGCATCCCCGTCCCCGTCCGCCCCGCCGTCGACCTCGTCCTCGGCGCCCGCGCCGTCCTCGTCCTCCGCGCCCGCGCCGGCGACGCCCCGCGTGCCGGAGGCGACGGGGGACGTCACCACCGGGCTCGACGCGCCCTGGGACATCGCCTTCATGCCCGACGGCGCCGCCGTCGTGCCCGAGCGCGACTCGGGCCTCGTGAAGCTCGTGTACGACGACGGCACCGTCATCGAGGCCGGCGAGTTCCCCGAGGCGGAAGGCCCCGACGAGGCGGGCCTGCTCGGCGTCGCGGTCTCGCCCGACTTCGCCGAGGACCGCCAGCTGTACTTCTACTTGACGACCGCCGACGACAACCGCGTCGTACGCCGCACCCTCACCGAGGACGGCACCCTCGGCGAGCAGGAGGCGGTGCTGACCGGCATCCCCAGCTCGAACCGGCACGACGGCGGACGTCCCGAGTTCGGTCCCGACGGCTACCTCTACGTCGCCACCGGTGATGCCGGACAGCCCGACCTCGCCCAGGACCCCGACTCGCTCGCCGGCAAGATCCTGCGGATCACCCCCGACGGCGACCCCGCCCCCGGCAACGCCGACCCCGCCTCGCCCGTCTACTCCCTCGGCCACCGCAACGTGCAGGGCCTCGCCTTCGACGACGCCGGCCGGCTGTGGGCAAGCGAGTTCGGCGACCAGGCGTTCGACGAGCTCAACCTCATCACCGCCGGCGGCAACTACGGCTGGCCCGAGGTCGAGGGCACCGGCGGCGAGGCCCAGGGCTTCGTCGACCCCGTCGTCACCTGGACCACCGACGAGGCGTCGCCCTCCGGGCTGGCGTACGCCGAGGGCTCGCTCTGGATGGCCGCCCTCCGCGGTCAGCGGCTCTGGCGGATCGACCTCGCGACGGGCGGCGAGGGTGGCGTCGCCGGCGAGCCCACGCCGTACTTCGACGGGGACTACGGGCGGCTGCGGCAGGTGACCCCCGCCCCCGACGGCACGCTGTGGCTGCTCACCAACAACACCGACGGACGCATCGCCCCGCGCGACGGCGACGACCGGATCGTGCGGTTGAGGCTGGGCTGAGTTCTCTGGCCTCGCTCCGCTCGGCTAGCCCGCGGCGCGGTGCCCTTGGGCCTCGCTCCGCTCGGCTGTGCCCGCGGCGCTCCGAGCTCCTGTCCTTCGGTCGATCCCGACCACGCCTCCCCCGCTGCGCTCCCCCGACGCGGCCGCTCCTCCCTCAGGACACGAGCGCGCCGCGGTGCTTTGTGGCCTCGCTCCGCTCGGCTGTGCCCGCGGCGCCACGAGCTCCCGCCCTTCGGTCGATCCCGACCACGCCTCCCCCGCTGCGCTCCCCCGACGCGGCCGCTCCTCCCTCAGGACACGAGCGCGCCGCCGGCGGCGGGTGGGGCGAAATGTGCGGTTGGGGTGGGTCTGGCTCGATCAGACCTGCACCAGCTGCACAGTTCGTGAGCCGGCGTGAGCGGGGCGCGCCGCGGGCGGCGGGACCGGCGCGTCAGGCCCGGACCACCCGCGCGCGCCGGGCGGCGCGGCGCAGGACGACCAGCACCGACGGGCCGAGGAGCACGACGGCGAGGGCGGTGGTGATCGCGCGGCCGGTGTCCCAGCTGGTCGTCGACGTGACGAGGGTGTAGACGAGGAAGCGGCCCAAGTTCTCGTGCAGCGGGTCGCCGGGCACGAACATGAGCCCCTGGTCGTCGACGCCCGGGATGCCGATGCCCAGCAGGTAGGGCCAGCCCTGCAGGTTGAGCAGGAGGCCGTAGACGTAGGCCGCGAGGACGCCGTACGCCGCCAGCAGTGCGATCTCCCGACGTCCGGTCACGGGGCGCCCCAGCACCCGCCGGGGCAGCAGGCCGGCGCCGAGGCCGACCCACGCGGAGACGAGCATCTGGTAGGGCAGCCACGGCCCGACACCCGCCGTCAGCAGGGCCCCGGCGAAGAGCGAGAGCGCCCCCAGCACGAAGCCGAACCCGGGCCCGAACACCCGGCCCGCCAGGATCAGCAGGAAGAAGACGAGCTCGAGCCCGGCGACCCCGGCACCCATGCCGCGCAGCACCGCGTTGACGGCCGTCAGCACGCCCAGCACCGCGAGGGCCCGCGCGTCGAGGCCGCCCTCGCTGAGCTCGGCGACGACCACGGCCAGCACCACGGGCAGGAGCACGAGGAACAGGAACGGCGGCTGCACCCGCGCCCCGGGCTCCGCCTGCACGAGCAACGGCCAGACGAGCATCATGAGGCCCGCCACCGAGGCGGCGCCCAGCACCAGTGCCGAGCGCCGGCCGATGGGCACGGGCGTGCCGACCGCGCTCACGAGGACTCCACCGCCGCGACGACCTCGTCGACCGTGAGCCAGCCCGCGCCGGTGATCTTGGCGACCTGGGGGGCGAAGGAGGGGGACTCGGCGAGCACCACGCGCACCGGTCCCGCCGAGACGACCTCGCCCTCGGCCATGACGACGACCCGGTCGGCGACCCGCGCGACGAACTCGACGTCGTGGGAGGCGACGAGCACCGCGTGGCCGGCGTCGGCGAGACGCCGGAGCGTCACCGCCAGCACCTCCTTCGCCGGGTAGTCGAGACCGCGGGTCGGTTCGTCGAGCAGCAGCACCGGGGGTTCGGCGACGAGCACGATGGCGAGCACCAGCGCGAGCCGCTGCCCCTCGGAGAGATCGCGGGGGTGCTGGTCGGGGTCGATCCCCGGCACCATCGCCGCCAGCAGTGCCGCGCACGAGCCCGCCTCGACCCGGGCGCCCGCGTCCGCCGCCGCGCACTCGTCGCGCACCGTCTCGAGGTAGAGCAGGTCGGCCGCGGTCTGCGGGACGAGCCCCACGCGCCGTACCCGCTCGTCCGGAGACAGCCCCGCGGGGTCGACGCCGTCGACGGTGACCCGCCCGGCGTACCGCTTCCGCGACCCCTGCAGCGCCCAGATCAGGCTCGACTTGCCGGCGCCGTTGCGCCCCATCAGCGCCGTCACGACGCCGCCCGGCAGGTCGACGTCGACCTCGCGCACGACCGCGCGGCGCCCGTGGGCGACGGTCACGCCGCGGCCCGTCAGGCCCGCGCCCGTCGCCGTGCGGACGGGAGCGGCAGGCGCCTCGGACAGCCCGAGCCCGCGCACCCGACGGCGCGCGTCGCGGACCGTCAGGGGCAGCGGCTCCCACCCGAGCCGACGACCGAGCTCGACGATCGGGGGCACGACCGGGGCCTCGCGGAGCACGTCGGCGGTGTCGCCGACGCGCACGCGCCCCTCACCGGTGAGCAGGCAGGTCCGGTCGGCGAACGGTACGACGCGCTCCAGCCGGTGCTCGGCCAGGAGCACCGACAGGCCGACGTCGTGGACGAGCCGGGTCAGGCTCGCCAGCACCTCCTCGGCCGCCGTCGGGTCGAGCGCCGACGTCGGCTCGTCCAGCACCAGCAGCCGCGGGTGGGCCGCCAGCACCGACCCGATGGCGACGCGCTGCTGCTGGCCGCCGGACAGCGCCCGCAGGTCGCGCGCGCGGAGGTCGGCGATGCCGAGCAGGTCGAGCGTCTCCTCGACCCGCCGCCGCATCGTCGCCGGCGCGAGGCCGAGCTGCTCCATGCCGTAGGCCAGCTCCTCCTCGACCGTGTCGGTGACGAAGCCGGCGACGGGGTCCTGCCCGACGTACCCCACGAGGTGCGCCCGCTCGCGCGGCGGCAGGTCGACGATGCTCACCCCGTCGACGAGGACGTCGCCGGTGAGGGTGCCGCCGGTGAACCGCGGCACGAGCCCCGGTACGACGCCCAGGAGCGTCGACTTGCCCACCCCGGTGCGTCCCGCGACGAGCACGAGCTCGCCCTCCTCGACCTCGAGGTCGACCCGGTCGAGCACCGGGGACGACGCCTCGTCGTAGGTGAAGCTGATCCCCCGCAGCTCGATCACCGGGCACCCCCGTCGGCTCCGGGCGGGGGCGGCGCCAGCAGCGCCACCAGCCCCAGCAGCGCCGCTGCGAGCGCCGCGACGCTGACCACGGGGGCGGCCAGCAGGTCGGGCTCGAGCACGAGCGGCTCCGTGCTCCGGAGCACGAGGAAGGCGGCGAGCACCGCGACGCCCGTCGCCACGACGACGACCTCGGGCCACCGCCACGGCGCCGGCCGGTAGCGCGTGCGCCCCACCCGCCGACCCGACGCGACCATGCCGGCCACCGCGAGCGTCACGCCGAGCGCCAGCATCGGGAGCGCCAGCCACCGCGGGGCGGTCAGGTCGAGCACCCCGTAGACGCCCACCCCGATCCCGACCATGCCGCCCAGCATGAGGGTCCCGGTGCGGAGGCGCTGCGCCCGGGTCGCCTCGCCGGACCGGCCGTAGCCCCGGGTGTCCATCCCCGCCGCGAGGGCCAGGGACCGGTCGAGCGCGTCCTCCAGCACGGGCACGAGCACCCGCCGGATGCTCGTCCACCGCCGCCCCCGGCCCGCGGGGGACGGGCGGAGGCGCTGGGCGGCGCGCACGCGGCGTACCGACTGCGCGAGCTGGGGCATGACGTTGACGGCGACGACGAGGGCGGTGCCGACCTCGTACAGCGCCGCCGGCATCGACGCCATCAGCCGCTTCGGGTTGGCGAGGGCGTTGGCGGCACCGACGCAGATGACGATCGTCGCGAGGCGGAGCCCGTCGTAGAGCCCGCCGAGCAGGGCCTCCTGCGTCACGGGGCCGAGGAGCTGGATGCCGAGGACGGCGTCGGGCAGCGGGATCTCGGGGAGGTCGACGAGCACGCGCGTGCCGTAGGCGCCGCCGACGAGCAGGCGGAACAGCACGCGGAGCACGACGATGAGCGCACCCACCGCGAGGTAGAGGTGGAAGACCCGTGCCCAGGGGTGGTCCGTGCGGCGGGCCACCACCACGATGCAGGCGGTGGCGACGAGCAGCAGCTGGAGGTAGGGGTTCGACGTCGTGGACGCCGCCGCCGCCAGTCCCACGGCCCAGCCCCACCACGCGAGCGGGTGCAGCTCACGGGGCAGGCGGGCGACCGCCGCCCGCCCGCTCACAGCAGCGGACCCGCTTCCGACCTCCTCCGCCGGGCGAGGGCGAGGCCGCCACCACCGGCGGCGAGCACGACGGCCACGATCCCGAGCGCCCACCACGGCACGCTGCCGCCCGCGGCCTCGTCGGCGGCGTCGCTGTCGCTCTGCGCGTCGACGGTCACCTCGTCCTGGTACTCCAGCGTCTCCCCCGCGCTCGGCGCACCGCTGGTCGGCGCGTCGGTCGCAGCCGCCGTCGGGTCCGTCGTGGGCTGCGTGGTCGCCCCGGTCGTGGGCGCGTCCGACGGGGCGTCGGTCGGGTCGGTCGTCGCCGACCCCGGTACGCCGCTGCTCGGCGCGCTGCCGCCGCCGGGCGTGGTCGAGGGTGCGGTGCCGCGGGACGCGCCGCTGCCCGGGGCCGACGGTGCCGACGGGCTGGAGCCCGATCCGCTGCCGGAACCGCCGCCGGAGCCACTGCCGGAGCCGCTGCCGGAACCCGCCGAGCGGTCCGTCGCCGCGATGCGCGGCCGGTCCATCGATCCCGCGTTCTGCCAGGTCCAGGCGACGTACCCGCCGTCCGGGACCTTGAGACCCGTCACCCCGACGCCCGAGTACTTCCAGCCGGACGAGCCGTCCGACCACCACAGGCTCCAGTAGTTCTTCGCGCGCTGGTCGTCGCCGCAGCGGGTCGTGGGGGCACCGTCGACGGTGCAGACGTAGCCCGGCTGCGCCGGGTGGAACCCCATCGAGAAGCCCGCCGAGGTGAAGAGGTCGTCGGCGTTGCCGCCCGAGCCGACGCAGCGCGCGTCGACGCCGCCGCCCGAGGGCAGCGCCGTGCCGTCGACGACGACCGTCACCCCGCCGGCGCCGGTGCAGCCGGCGGCCTGGGCGGGGGCCGCCGACACGGCTCCGAGCACGGGCGTCGCCGCCACCGCGAGCGCGGTGGCGGCGACGAAGCGGGCGAACCTCACTTGACGACGGTGAAGGTGGACTTCACGAAGCGGTCGGCGTACTGACCGACGATCGCGAACTCCCACCGGCCGAGCGTGCTGCCGCCGCGGAAGGCGAAGGAGGCGCGACCGTTGGCGTCCGCCTTGCCGGTGCCGCGGACGCGACCGTGGTAGCTGAGCGTGAACGGCTCACCGGGCGCGAGGCCGCTGACCTTGACGGCGACCTGGCCGTTCTGGCGGACGGTCGCGGTCGACGTCAGGCCGAAGCGCTTGGCGGCGAGCGACCAGTACGAGATCTTCACCGACGAGCGACCGGTGGTGCCCAGGTAGAGGTTGCGCAGCGCCGTGCCGACCGGAACGCGGACCGTGGCCGTGGTCTGGCCGTCGAGGTCGGCCGTCACGAAGACGGGCTGCTGGCCGCCGACGAGGCAGCCGGTCTCGCCCGGGGCGAGCCCGGCGACGAGCACCGACATGGTGCCGCCGGAGCGCTGACGACCGGAGTCGGCGCGCATGCCGGGCCGGCCCTCGGCGGCGAGCGCCCACTGCAGCGCCGGGAACGCCTGGCCGTTGGCGAGCTGCCACTGGTACGTCGTGTCCTCGGTGATGCCGTCGGTGCGACCGGCCGCCAGCGCGGCGTCGTCGTAGGCCAGCGCACCCTGGTCGCCGTTCAGCTCCGAGCGGCACGAGGCGATCTCGTTCACCTGGTGCTGGCGCAGCCAGGCAGCGGCGGCCTCCGGCTCGAAGCCGATGTCCGCGGGGTTGCCGTCGATCCCGCCGAGCACCCCGAGGGCGAGGGCAGCGAGGCCCGTGCTGTTGGCGTTGGCGCCGATCTCGCCGCCGTCGCCCCACGCGCCGTCGTCGCCCTGGGTGGTCGCGAGGAAGTCGACCGCCGCGAAGATCGCGTCCTGGTTGCGCTCGTCCTCCGCTGCCTGGTCGAGCAGCGCGAGGATCGCGAGCGCGGTGACGTCGGTGCTGCCCTCCCCGCCGGCGGCGTCGCACGACTGGTCGGCGGCGGCCGGGTCGGAGAAGTAGAGCCGGAAGCCGCCGTCGGCGCACTGCTGCTGGAGCAGGAACTCGGTGGCGAGCGGCGCGAGGTCGCTGCCGGCGTTGTTCAGGGCCTCGACCGCGAACGCCTGGCCGAAGCCGTTGGCGTAGTCGGCCGCGAACTCGTCCTCGGGGTCGAAGTCGTCGAAGATCCGGCCCTCGGCCGGGCCGTCGATCGTGACCTGGCCCTCGAGACGCTGCACCAGGTCGACACCGCCGTACGACGAGGCGTCACCTCCGGCGTACTGCACCAGCGTGAGGAGCTTGGCCGTGCCGCCCGCGCTGACGAGGGTGCCGAAGCCGTTGTCGCCGGTGTACGACGCGGCGAGCGGCTCCACGGCGTCGGTGACCGCGGCGACGGCCTCGTCGTCACCTGCGTAGTAGAAGCTCCGACCGGCGTCGACCGTGGCGCTCGTGTTGGGGCCGAAGCTGGTCTGCAACACCCCGTCGCCCTCGGCGAGCTGGGCGGTGAGCCAGGCGGCGGCCGCCTCGGCGGGGGCGGTGTCGTAGCCGTCCTCGGTGACGGCGGTGACCGCGGGGGTGGCGGCGGACGCCGTGAGCGGGGGCAGCAGGGCCGCCGTGGTGGCCGTGGCCGCGACCGCGGCGATGGCGAGCGCGCCGGCACGGGGGCCGATCAGGTGACGCAGGGACATGGGTTCCTCTCCGCTGCAGCGCACGGAGACCCCTCAGGACCCCCGCCGCGTTCCGCGACAGCGTGGTGTCAGGCACCTCGCGGCAGGTGTTCCGGCTCGCCGGACCCCGGGGGATCCGGCCTACGGTTGCGGGTCAGCGCCGGATTCGGACCGGCTTCCCCTGCACGCGACGTGGACGAGCGCCCGCCGACCGGCGGGCGCTCGTCACTGTAGCTGAGATCGCGCTGAGAGGACCCGTCCGCGTGGACCCCGGACGGTGCCCGTCAGGCCAGGCGCTCCAGCACGAGCTCGCGGACCCGGCCGGCGTCGGCCTGACCGCGCATCTCCTTCATGACGGCGCCGATGAGGGCGCCGGCGGCGGCGTGCTTGCCGTCGCGGATCTTCTGCGCCACGTCGGGGTTGGCCTCGATCGCCTTGTCGACCGCGGCGCCCAGGGCGCCGTCGTCGGAGACGATCGCGAGACCGCGGGCCGCGACGATCTCCTCCGGCGTGCCCTCGCCGGCGACGAGGCCGTCGAAGACCTGGCGCGCCAGCTTGTCGTTGATCGTGCCAGCGTCGACGAGCGCCTGGACGGCGGCGACCTGGACCGGCGTGACGCCGACCTCGGCCAGCTCGACGCCCGCGTCCTTCGCCCGGCGCGCGAGCTCGGCGACCCACCACTTGCGCGCGGCCTGGGGCGCGGCGCCCGCGGCGATCGTCTCCTCGACGAGGCCGAACGCGCCCGCACCGACGGTGTCGCGCATCTCGAGGTCGGTGAAGCCCCACTCGCCCTGGAGACGGGCGCGCTTGGCCGTCGGGTTCTCCGGCAGCGTGGCGCGGAGCTCCTCGACCCACTCCCGGCTGGGCGCGACCGGCACGAGGTCGGGCTCGGGGAAGTAGCGGTAGTCCTCCGCGTCGGACTTCTCGCGACCGGAAGTCGTGATGCCCGTGTCCTCGTGGAAGTGACGCGTCTCCTGCACGACCTTGCCGCCACCGTCGAGGACGCCCGCGTGGCGCGAGACCTCGAAGCGCACGGCGCGCTCGATGGAGCGGAACGAGTTCACGTTCTTCGTCTCGCTGCGGGTGCCGAGCACGCCGGAGCCGGTCGGTGCCAGCGAGAGGTTCACGTCGGCGCGCAGGTTGCCCTGGTCCATCCGGGCCTCGGAGACCCCGAGCGCGAGGATGAGGTCGCGCAGCTGCTGCACGTAGGCCCGCGCCACGGCGGGGGCCTTCGCGCCCGCCCCCGTGATGGGGCGCGTGACGATCTCGATCAGCGGGATGCCGGCGCGGTTGTAGTCGACCAGCGAGTGGTCGGCCCCGTGGATGCGGCCCGTGGCGCCGCCCACGTGGGTCGACTTGCCGGTGTCCTCCTCCATGTGGGCCCGCTCGATCTCGACCCGGAACGTCTCCCCGTCCACGTCGACGTCCATGTAGCCGTCGAAGGCGATGGGCTCGTCGTACTGCGACGTCTGGAAGTTCTTCGGCATGTCCGGGTAGAAGTAGTTCTTCCGCGCGAAGCGGCACCACTCGGCGATGTCGCAGTTCAGCGCGAGGCCGATGCGGATCGCGGCCTCCACGGCCTTGCCGTTGACCGCGGGCATGGCGCCCGGGAGGCCGAGGCAGGTCGGGCAGACCTGCGTGTTCGGCTCGCCGCCGAACGTCGCGGGGCAGCCGCAGAACATCTTCGTCGCCGTGTTGAGCTCGACGTGGACCTCGAGGCCCAGCGCCGGCTCGTAGCGGGTCAGCGCCTCGTCGAAGTCGACCAGGGTGTCGGTGCTCATCGGGCGACCTCCTCCAGCTCGGGGGCCTGCGCGAGCAAGGCCCCGCCCCACGTGCGTGCCAGCAGTGCCTCGACGGCCGCACCGACCCGGTAGACCCGGTCGTCGGCCATCGCCGGCGCCAGCACCTGGAAGCCGACCGGCAGCCCGTCCTCGTCGGCGAGACCGGCGGGCACGGAGATGCCCGGGATGCCGGCCAGGTTCGCGGGGATCGTGGCGAGGTCGCCGGCGTACATCGCCAGCGGGTCGTCGAGCTTCTCACCGAGCTTGAACGCGGTCGTCGGCGCCGTCGGGCTGACGAGCACGTCGACCTGCTCGAAGGCGGCGTCGAAGTCGCGGGCGATGAGCGTGCGGATCTTCTGCGCCTGGCCGTAGTAGGCGTCGTAGTAGCCCGACGACAGCGCGTAGGTGCCGATGATGATGCGGCGCTTCACCTCGTCGCCGAAGCCGGCGTCGCGGCTCGCGCGCATGACCTCCTCCGCGCTCGGCGCGTCGACGCCGTCGGGCAGCACCCGCACGCCGTAGCGCATCGCGTCGAACTTCGCGAGGTTGGAGGAGCACTCCGCGGGGAGCACCAGGTAGTACGCCGCGATGGCGTGCACGATGTTCGGGCAGCTGACCTCGACGACCTCGGCGCCGGCGTCGACGAGCAGCGCGACAGTCTCGTCGAAGCGGGCCTTCACGCCGGGCTGCCAGCCGTCGCCGCTCAGCTCCTCCACGACGCCGACCTTGAGACCGGTCAGGTCACCGGTGGCGCCCTGGCGGGCGGCCTCGACCAGGCTGGGCAGCTCCTGCGGGATGCTCGTGGAGTCGCGCGGGTCGTGGCCGCCGATCAGGTCCTGCAGCAGGGCCGAGTCGAGCACCGTGCGGGTCACCGGACCGACCTGGTCGAGCGAGTTGGCGAGCGCGACGAGGCCGTAGCGCGACACCGCGCCGTACGTCGGCTTCACGCCCACCGTGCCCGTGACGGCGCCGGGCTGCCGGATGGAGCCGCCCGTGTCGGTGCCGATGGCGAGGGGGGCCTCGTACGCCGCGACCGCGGCCGCCGACCCGCCGCCGGAGCCGCCCGGGATGCGGGTCAGGTCCCACGGGTTGCGGGTCGGTCCGTACGCCGAGTGCTCGGTGGAGGAGCCCATGGCGAACTCGTCCATGTTGGTCTTGCCGAGGATCGGCAGGCCGGCGGCCTTGAGCTTGGTGACGACGGTGGCGTCGTACGGCGGCACCCAGCCCTCGAGGATGCGCGAGCCGCACGTCGTGGGCAGGCCCGTGGTCGCGAGCACGTCCTTGACGGCGATCGGCACGCCGTCGAGGGCGTGGAGCGGGGCGCCCGCCGAGCGACGCTCGTCCGAGGCGCGGGCCTGCGCGAGGGCGCCCTCGGCGTCCACGTGGAGGAAGGCGTGCACGCCCGAGTCGGCGTCGCCGTCGACGGCGGCGATCCGGTCGAGGTGGGCCTGGGTCAGCTCGACCGAGGTGACCTCGCCGGCGGCCAGCGCGTCGGCCAGCTCGGCGGCGGTGCGGCGGGTCCAGTCGGTGGTCGCGGCGCTCACTGCTCGTCCCCCAGGATCCGCGGCACGCTGAAGCGCTGCTCCTCCACGGCCGGCGCGCCCGAGAGCGCCTGCTCGGCCGTGAGGCCCGGGACGACGACGTCCTCGCGGAAGACGTTGGTCATCGGGATCGGGTGGGACGTCGGCGGCACGTCGTCGCCGGCCACGCCCTGGATCGACGCCACGGACTCCAGGATCACGGAGAGCTGGGGCGCCAGGTGGTCGAGCTCGGCGTCGGACAGGTCGATGCGGGCGAGGTCGGCGAGGTGCGCCACGTCCTCACGCGTCAGCGACGGAGGTGTGTCGGGCATGGCCGTCATCCTAGTGACGGCGCCGACGTGCAACCGAACGGCGGGGGCACGTCGTCCTCCCTGTCGATCCGCGAGGATCGTCGACGAAGGAGGACCCATGCCACCCAGGACGTCTCGGGCGCCGTCCGACCAGGAGTTCAGCGACCTCGTCCACGCCGCGTGGCCGTCGCTGTACCGCACCGCCTACCTGCTGCTGGGCGACCACGGCCAGGCCGAGGACCTCGTGCAGACGGCGCTCGCGCGCACCTACGCCCGGTGGGGCTCGGTGCGCGACGTGGCCGCGGCCCCGGCGTACGCGCGCCGGGTCGTCGTGACGACCGCGACGACGTGGTTCCGTCGCCGCGGGTTCCGCGGCGAGACCCCCACCGACGTGCTGCCGGAGCGCGCGCACGCCGACGGCGCGGTCGAGGAACGGCTCGACCTCGTCGCCGCCCTCGCCACGCTCCCCCGCCGGCAACGGGCCGTGGTGGTGCTGCGGTTCTACGAGGACCTCTCCGTCCGCGAGACGGCCGAGGTGCTCGGCATCAGCGAGGGGACGGTCAAGAGCCAGACCTCCCACGCCCTCGACAAGCTGCGCGCCGCGCTGCCCGCGGCCCTCTCCAGCCTCCCGACCCCCTCGGCCCCGCGGCCGCCTCGACCCCGGAGGACTCCCGTGCCTGACGACCTGACCACCCTGCTCCACGCGGACGCCGACGCCGTCCGCGTCCCCGCCCCCGACCCCGCCGCCGTGCTCGCCCGCGGCCGGGCGCTGCGGCGCCGCCGTCGGACCGGTACGGCGCTCGTCGCGGCCGCCGCCGTGCTCGCCGTCGGCACCGGCGGGGTGCTCGTGGGCGACCTGCGGTCCCCGGCCGACCCGCCTCCGGCCAGCACCTCCGACCGGTCGACGGCCACGGACGCGGCCACCGACTACGCGACGTACGGCGCCTTCGCGATCGGCGACGAGGTGACGATCGGCGGCGGTCGGACCGTGGCGATCGGGCGGGACGTCGTCTACCTCGCGCAGACCTCGGCCGGCGCGGTGGTGCTGACCACCGGCGGGGACGCGACCGCGTCGCGGCAGCGGGTGGTGCTCGTGCGACCCGACGGGACGACCACCGACCTCGGCGCCCGCGTCGACACCTTGTTCCTGGCAGCGAAGCCGGACGCGCCGTACATCGCGTGGATCAACGAGTCGCCCGACGGCGGCACCGTGCACGTCTGGGACGTCGAGACCGACCGCGAGGTCGGACGGGGCGAGGTGCCGCCGCCCGCCCAGGAGGGCATGGCCCGCCTCCTCGAGCTGAGCGGCGACGCCGTGCTCGTCGACGACGCCTCCGGCACGTCGCGCTGGCTCGCGTGGCGCACCGGTGAGCTGCTCCCTGCGGGCGAGGCACCGGCGGAGGTGGCGGGCCGGCTCCGCCTCGCCTACCTGGGGGACGACGGGGGCAGCTGGGGCGAGTACGCCGCGGTCGACCAGGCCACCGGCGAGGTCGTGCGCAGCGTCGACGCTGGGTCGGGCGAGGTCAGCCTCTCCCCCGACGGGAGCACGCTCTACGTCGACCGCACCCTCGAGGGCGCGGGCGACCCGGCCGACGGACCGGTGCGCGAGGCCGAGCTCGTGGACGTCGCCACCGGCGCCGAGACGCCGCTCGACCTCGCCACCTCACCGACGGCGTGGACCCCCGACGGCGGCGTCCTCGGCGTGGCGGGCTCGGCGGTCGTCGTGTGCCGGGCTTCCGGGTGCACGACGCTGCGGGACGACGTCGACCTGACCGAGACGACGGTGATCGTGCCCGACCTGGCCATCGTCGGCTGAGCAGGCCCGAGCGTCGTAGGGTCGCGGGATGGGTCTCTCCCTCCCGCGCCTCGCGACGCTCGGCTCGCTCGCCCTGGCCCTGTCGGCCGTGACCGCCTGCGGCTCGTCCTCGGACGGGGGCGACGGCGGCGGATCGAGCGAGAGCGCGTCCGCGAGCGAGAGCGCGTCGTCGGGCGCGGGTGGGGCGGCGACCGCCGAGGAGGCGTACGCCGCGTGGCGGTCCTCCGTGCTCGACGACGACCTCGACGCGTTCGATGCCGCGTCCGTCGACGGGGCCTGGTCGGACCTGACCGACACCGAGGACGACGCGGACCTGCTGGCGAGCCTCGTCGACGCTGCTGAGACGGGCCGGCTGGACCTGCCGGAGGAGCCCGAGGCGTTCGTCGGGTTCGACGCGATCCTGGCCGAGCAGCAGCCGGACGAGGAGCTCAGCGACGTGGACCGTGAGGAGTTCCTGACCTCCGTCGAGGACGAGTTCGACCTCGAGTCCGTCGACGACCTCGCCCTGTTCGTGGTGCCGTGGGACCAGGGCAGCGGGCCCGAGGACGTCGACACCCTGTTCGTGCGGACCGACGGCACCTGGCTCTTCTTCGGGATGGAGCCGTCGGCCTGACGCTCAGGCGTCGGGCTCCTCGGCTTCCTCGGACTCCTCGGGCTCCTCGGGCTCCGGACGGAACGGTGCCGGCCCCTCGGCGAGGAGCCGCTTGAAGCTGTCCTCGTCGAGGATCGGGACCTTGAGCTGTTCGGCCTTCTCGGCCTTGGAGCCGGCGTTCTCGCCCACGACGACGAAGTCGGTCTTCTTCGACACCGAGCCGGCGGCCTTGCCGCCGTGGGACAGGATCGCCTCCTTCGCGGAGTCCCGGCTGAAGTCGACGAGCGACCCCGTGACGACGACGGTGAGGCCCTCCAGCGTGCGGGGCGTCGACTCGTCGCGCTCGTCGGCCATGCGGACGCCGTCGGCCGCCCACTTGTCCACGATCGCCGCGTGCCAGTTGTCGGGGTCGTCGGCGTCGCCGAACCACTCCGTGACGGCCTCGGCGATGGTCGGCCCGACCCCCTCGGCTGCCGCGAGCTCCTCGAGGCTCGCGGCGCGGATCGCCTCCATGGAGCCGAACTCGGTGGCCAGGGCTCGGGCCGCCGTCGGCCCGACGTGCCGGATCGACAGCGCGACGAGCACGCGCCACAGCGGCACGTCCTTCGCCTTGTCGAGGTTGGCCAGCAGCTTCACGCCGTTGGCGGTGAGCTGACGCCCCTCCTCCCCCTTCTTGGGCGCGCGCGTGAAGAGCTCCGTGCGCAGCAGGAGGGACTCGTCGATGCGGAAGACGTCGCCCTCGTTGCCGAAGCCGTCCACGCCCAGGAGCGCGACCGCCGCCTCGTACCCCAGCCCCTCGATGTCGAACGCACCCCGGCCCGCGACGTGGAAGACGCGCTCGCGCACCTGGGCGGGGCACTTCTCGTGGTTGGGGCACCGGAGGTCCTTGTCGCCCTCCTTCTGCTGGGCGAGGGGGGTGCCGCAGGCGGGGCACTCGGTCGGCATCACCCACGGCTCGGCGTCAGGCGGGCGCAGGTCGAGCACCGGCCCGACGATCTCCGGGATGACGTCGCCGGCCTTGCGGAGGATGACCGTGTCACCGGGCCGCACGTCCTTGCGCGCCACCTCGTGGGCGTTGTGGAGGGTCGCCATCTCGACCGTCGACCCGGCCACGCGGGTCGGCTCCATGAGGCCGAACGGGGTGACCCGACCGGTGCGCCCCGTGTTGACGAGGATGTCGAGGAGCTTGGCGTTGACCTCCTCCGGCGGGTACTTGAACGCGATCGCCCAGCGCGGCGCCCGGCTGGTCGAGCCGAGGCGACGCTGCAGCGCCACCTCGTCCACCTTGACGACCACGCCGTCGATCTCGTGCTCGACGGAGTGTCGCTCCGCGCCGTACCTCTCGACGTACTGCTGCACGCCCGCGAGGTCGGGCACCACCTCGACCCGGGGGGAGACGGGGAGACCCCACGCGGCGAGCGCGGTGTAGGCCTGCGACTGGGTCGCGGGCTCGAAGCCGCGGCGCGCGCCGATGCCGTGGCAGACCATGCCGAGGGCCCGGGTGGCGGTGACGCGGGGGTCCTTCTGCCGCAGCGACCCCGCCGCGGCGTTGCGGGGGTTGGCGAACACCTGCTTGCCCGCCTCGGTCATCGCGACGTTGAGCCGCTCGAAGGCCTCGACGGGGAGGAAGATCTCGCCGCGCACCTCGACGAGCTCCGGCACTGGGAACTCGTCGGTGCCGGTCAGGCGGTGCGGGATCGAGCCGATCGTCTTGACGTTGGGCGTGACGTCCTCGCCCGTGCGCCCGTCGCCGCGGGTGAGGGCGCGGACGAGGCGGCCGTGCTCGTAGAGCAGGTTGATGGCGAGGCCGTCGACCTTGAGCTCGCAGAGCAGAGCCGGCGACTCGACACCGTCACGACCCAGCCGTGCGTGCCACGACGCCAGCTCGTCGAGCGTGAAGGCGTTGTCGAGGCTCATCATGCGCTCGAGGTGGTCGACGGCCGTGAACTCCGTCGACACGGCGCCGCCGACCCGCTGGGTGGGCGAGTCGGGCGTGCGGAGCTCGGGGTGCGCCTCCTCCAGCGCCTCCAGCTCACGCATGCGGGCGTCGAAGTCGGCGTCCGACAGCGTCGGCTGGTCCAGCACGTAGTAACGCCAGCGCGCGTCCTCCACCTGCTCCGCCAGCTCGCGGTGACGCTCCCGGGCGTCCTCCGACGCAGGCGTCACCGGCGCGGGCTCGGGGACCTCGACTTCGCTCATGGGGACCATCTTGCCGTGCGGGTCCGACAGGTCTGAGGGCTCAGTCCGCGGACCCGGCCGCAGCCAGCGGACGCCCGATGCGCGCGGCCCCCTCGGCCACGACGCCCAGGTCGACGCTCGGGTGGAGCGCGCGCACGAGGTCGGGCGTCAGCGGCCGGTCCTCCACGACGGCGTCGAACGCGTCCTCGTCGATCGCGCGCCCGCCGGACGCGTCCCCGTGGTCGTAGGACAGCGCGCCGTACACGTCGTCGAGGTCCCACTCCTCGACCAGGTCGAGCAGCCAGGACGTGATCTCGGGATCGATCCCGCCCCGGGGCTCCAGCCGCCCGTGCCGCCAGGCGCTCGTCCCGCTCTCGCACCACAGCGCGAGGGTGAGGACCGGGACGGACGGATCGAGGTTGAACCGCACGTCGGTCAGGTAGGGCCGGAGGCCGTCCGGCAGCCCGACCAGCAGGCCGGGCCAGGTCTCGCCCTCGTCGTAGCAGTTCATCACCGACTCGTGGTCGAGCACCCGCAGCAGCGTGAGGTCGCCGGCGAACACCGCGTGGTACCGGTCACCGCCGCCGCTGTCGAAGGTGCCCACGGCGACCGGGGCACCGTCGGCCGTCGTGCCCCACCGCGCGTCGAAGCGGAAACGCGGGAGTCGGCCCCCGCCCAGCACGAGGTCGAGGAGCGCGAGCCGTTCCAGCCGCCGCCGGAGCTCGTGAGGCGGCGGAAGGAGGCGAGCGTTGGCCGCGAGGTCGGCCGTGGTCTCGGACATGCCGCGCCCCGTACCCCGTGGTCGGTGCGCCTGACCCGCGCCCGCCGGTCTCGTGACGCGGCATCAGCCGTAGCGATCTGCGAACGCCAGCATCAGCCGGGCCTCGTTCTCGGAGCAGGGGTGGGTGCCGGTCGGTCCGGTGGTGAAGCCGAGGCCGTTCGGGGTGAGCCAGACGTAGTGGCCGGGGGCGCGTTGTCTTGCTTGGTAGCCGGCGTGGGTCTTCCAGCGGTGGTGGCGGCGGACGAGGGGGCCGGAGTTGTGGGTTCCGGTCTGTTGCCCTGCCTTGCTGGGATCGAAGGGGGTGGGGTGGTCGTAGTCGACGTTGCGGCTGGTGGAGGTGGCGTAGGGCCAGTAGTCGCCGCCGGTGATGAGGTGCACCCGTTCTTTCACTGACTCGGGGTGTTCGTAGGCGGTGGTGCGGACGGCGTCGGCGAGGTCGATGACCGGCTTGACGGTCACCTGGGTGGTCGCGAGGAGCTGCTGGAGGGCGCCGAGGGTGCGGGGGCCGAGCTCTTCGACGCGGGCGACGCCCTGGGCGCCCAGGAGGGTCGCCTCGTGGAGGTGGACGTAGAGCGTGGCCTTCGGGCGGAGCCTGGTCAGGTCGGTGCTGCGGAGGGCATCGAGGACGTCAGCGGGCAACGCGGTCGCGCGTGAGGGCGGCAGGGGCTCGTCGTCGGTGACCGGCTCGGGCTCGACTGCTGTCTCGGCCTGGCTCGCGGTGGTTTCGTGCTCGACGAGCAGCGCGAGGAGCTCGGCCGGGCGCCCGAGGTAACCCAGCGCGATGGCCCGCACCTCGTCCGCGGTCGCATCCGGGTGGCCCGGAGCGATGATCTCCGCGACCCGGGTGACGGTGGCCTGCACCCACACCGCATCCCCGGCATCCAATCTCGCGATCAAGGTCCGCAGCCCGAACTCGTCGGTGCGTCCGAGCCCGACATAACGCCGACGCTTCTCTTCCTCCACGCGGGCCTCGTGCAGGGCAGGGGCGGCCTCGATCACCTTCGCTTCAGCGACCGTGAGCACGCGCCCCGGTGCCTCGGTGGCGATCATCCGCGCCACCGCGACATCCACGCTCCCGACCACCGAGCACGGGAGGTGCCGCGACATCCGGGCGACCTTGCGCGCGACGTACACCTCCGCGCCACCCTCCTGCACCACCCGCCACGTCAACGGGAGACGGTGCTGGAGGTCCAGCACGTCGGCCAGGGCGTTGATCGTGGCCGCCACCCCGGCACTGCGCGCGAGGGCGATCTCACCGAGCGCGTGGTCCTGCACCCGCGGCGTACCCTCCCCACCCACCATCACCAGCGGGTTCCGCAGACGGGTGGACTCCCCCGAGTGCACCGCCGCCCACGCGCTGATCACCTCCAGGTCACGCACCTCCGCCAGCCGGCGGGCGCGCACCGCCTCAGCGGCTGCATCCAGCAGCCCACGAGGCGAGAGGTGATCGAACATGTGTGCGATTCTACGCGCGCCCACCGACACCCGCCAGCGCGAATCCACAGGCCCACGTCGCCGCGCCGTACAACCCAACTCGACGATCCTGCCGCGCCATACACCCCAACTCGGCGAACCTGCCGCGCCGTACAACCCAGCTCGACGAGCGTGATCCAGACCATCGATGAAACGACTTGGTTTCATAGCGCAAGGGGTCTACAGTCCTCGACGGAACGAAACCGTTCCGTTTCATCCACCACCCCGAGGAACCCATGAGCCTGCGTCGTGCCGCCTGCCGCCCCCGTGTCGAGGGGGACCGCGAGCAGGAGATCCGGGACGCGACGGCCGAGGTGCTCGCAGAGGTGGGGTACGACCGTCTCACCATGGACGCCGTCGCGAAGGCCGCCCAGGCCTCCAAGGCGACGCTCTACCGCCGGTGGGAGACCAAGGCCAGCCTGGTGCTCGACACGCTCTGCACCCTCAAGGCCGGTCCCGAGACGCCGATCGACACCGGGTCGCTGCGTGGCGACCTCATCGCCGCGTTCGCCACGCCCTCGGGCTTCATCAACGACAAGGCGCTGACGATCTTCTCCAGCGTCCTCACCGCCATCGCCACGGACGAGGAGCTGGCCGCGGGCTTCCGCGAGCGGTTCCTCGGCCCGAAGCTCGTCATCAGCCACGAGATCTACGCCCGTGCGAAGGAGCGCGGCGAGATCCGGGCCGACCTCGACCTCGACCTCCTCGAGCCCGCCCTCCCGGGCATCGTCATGCACCGGGCCATCGTGCTCGGCGAGCCCCCCACGCGGGAGCTCGTCGTGCGCGTCATCGACGAGATCATCCTGCCGGCCGCCACCCACCGCGCGGACGAGCCCGTCCGCACGACCTGACCGGTCCCCCAGCCACGCCCGTCCGTCCGTCCCACCCAAGGATCCTCATGACCGACCTGTCCCCGGCCTCCCCTGCCTCCGCGCAGGACGAGGCCGCCGCCCCGCCGGCCACCCGCCACCTCGGCTGGGCGCTGGTGCTCATCTCCGTCGCCCAGCTGATGGTCGTGCTCGACGCGACCATCGCCAACATCGCGCTGCCCTACATCGGTGCCGACCTCGGCATCGACGAGGCCAACCTGTCGTGGATCGTCACGGGCTACGCCCTGGCGTTCGGCGGCCTCCTCCTGCTCGGTGGTCGCCTCGGCGACCTCCTCGGTCGCCGCCGCGTCCTCATGGCCGGCCTCGTGATCTTCGCGGTCGCCTCCCTGCTCGGTGGTCTCGCCACCAACGAGGGCCTGCTCCTCGGCGCCCGTGGCCTCCAGGGCCTCGGCGCGGCGCTCGCCTCCCCGGCCGCGCTGGCGCTCATCACGACGACGTTCCCGGCCGGCCCGGCCCGCAACCGGGCGTTCGCGATCTACGCCGCCATGTCCGGCATCGGGGCCGCCTTCGGGCTCATCCTCGGCGGGTGGCTCACCGGCCACAGCTCGTTCTTCGGCGTCGACGTCGAGGGCTGGCGCATGACCTTCCTCATCAACGTGCCGATCGGCATCGTCGCCGCGCTGCTGGCGCCCCGCTTCCTGCCCGAGTCCGCCCGCCACGCCGGTCGCCTCGACGTGCCCGGCGCCGCCACCGGCACGCTCGGCCTGCTCGCGATCGTCTTCGGTCTCACCCGCGCCAGCGAGGAGGCCCACGGCTGGGGCGACACCGGCACCATCGCGGCCCTCGTCGCCGGCGTCGTGCTGCTCGCGACGTTCATCGTGATCGAGACCCGCGTCTCCGACCCGCTCATGCCGATCCGCATCTTCGCCAACCGCACCCGCGCCGCGAGCTTCGTCGCGATGATGATGGTGCCGGCCGCGATGTTCGCGATGTTCTTCTTCCTCAGCCTCTACGTGCAGAACGTCGGCGGCTGGGAGCCGCTCCACACGGGCTTCGCCTTCCTCCCGTTCTCGGTCGGCATGATCGCGGGCGCGACGCTCTCGTCGAAGCTCGTGTCGCACGTCGACCCGCGCTTCATCGCCGGCACCGGCACGATCCTGGCCGCCATCGCCCTCTTCGGGTTCTCGCGGCTGCCCTCCGACCTCGCCGCCGGCGACGTCATCTCGTCGCTCGCGTCGGGTGGCTCCGCCGTCGACATCGACTACGTGTCGGGCATGCTGCCCTACCTGCTGCTCATGTCGTTCGGCATGGGCCTCACGTTCGTGCCGCTGACGCTCACCGCGGTGCACCACGTGCGCGCCGAGGACTCCGGCATCGGCTCGGGCGTGCTCAACACCATGCAGCAGGTCGGTGGCGCGCTCGGCCTCGCGGCGCTGGCCACGGTCGCCAGCCACGTCGCCACCACCAGCGCCGAGACGTTCGGCCCCCAGGCCGGCCAGGCCGTCGCCGGCGCCGGTGTGCCCGCGGAGCAGGGCGGCGCCCTCGCCCAGGCCGCGACCCAGCTGGCGGCGTTCGCCGACGGCAGCACGACCGCGTTCCTCGTGGGCGCCGGGCTCATCCTCATCGGCTCCGTGGTCGTGTGGCTCTTCGTCGACGTGAAGCACGAGGAGCTCGCGACGGACGCTCCCGAGGGCGTGCACGTCGGCTGAGGCCGACTGAGGCCGACCCATCCGAGGGCGTGGCCGGGTACGAAGGGACAGCGTGGACACCGCACGCGACCTCGCACCCGACCACGCCCTCACCCGCGTCGACGTGGCGGACCCCCCGGGGCCCCGCGGGTTGGTGCTCATGCTCCACGGCGGCAAGGAGCACTCGGACCGCGCCGTCGACGGCCGCAGCGCGTCCTGGCGACGCGCGGCGGCCATGCAGCGCACGATCGCGCCCGCCCTCGCCGAGGCCGGCTACGCGACCTGGCTGCTGCGCTACCGGCTCCGGGGCTGGAACGGCGGGGCCCCGGTCGCCGACGCCCGGGCTGCGCTGCGCCGCGCCGACGCCGAGCTCCCCGGCCTGCCCGTGGTGCTGCTCGGGCACTCGATGGGCGCCCGGACGGCCGTGCACGTCGCCGACCACGCCACCGTGGCGGGTGTCGTCGCCCTCGCGCCCTGGTTCCCGCCCGGCGAGTCCGTCTCCGCCCTGCCCGGCCGCACGCTCCGGGTCATGCACGGGGCCCGCGACCGGATCACCTCGGCGCGGGCGTCGGAGGCGTACGTCGCGCGCGCGGCCGACGTCGGCGCCGACGCCACCTTCGTGAGCGCCGGGCTGGCGGGGCACTACATGTTCACCCACGTCGCGCGCTGGAACGCGTTCGCGCTGGAGCGCTCCCTGGAGCTCCTGGCGGCCGCTCACCGGGGGCTGTCAGACTCGGGGAGGTGAGCGAGAAGAGCACCAGCACCCTCCGCCCCGACGTCGACCTGGCCGGTCCGGTCGCCACCTACGCCGACCGGCTCCACCGCGCCCTCGGCGGCACCCACCACGTGGTCTCGCCCCTCGGCGTGTGGCTCGTGCTGGCCCTCGCCGGCACCGCGGCCACCCGCACCGAGACGCAGCGTCGGATGACCGACGTGCTGGGGGTCGACCCCTTCGACGCCGCCGACGCGACGCGCGCGCTCGTGGACGCTGCTCCCGCCGAGCTGCGGCTCGCCGTCGGCGCCTGGGTCGCCGACGCGACGCGGGACGGGGCGAACCCCGCGGCGTACGACGTGTGGTCCCGCAGCCTGCCCCGCTCCGCGGGCACCGGTCCGATCCCACCGCAGGCCGAGCTCGACGCCTGGGCGGACGAGCACACCGACGGCATGATCCCGCGGTTCCCCGCCGACGTGCCGCCGACCACCAGCGTGCTCCTGGCGAGCGCGGTGATGACCCGCATCTCCTGGGCCCAGCCGTTCACCGCGGTGCCCGCGTCCGACCTCGGCGGCGTCTGGGCCGGCACCGTGGACCGGGTGCTCCGCAGTCCCGCCGAGCACCCCGTCGCGGCGGTGGAGGTGGACGGCGCGCGCTACGCCGTGCACCGCGCCGCGAGCAGCGGCGACACGACGGTGCTCAGCGTCATCGCCGAGCACGCGGACGCGGAGCCCGCCGACGTCGTCGCGGTCGCGCACACCGTCGCGCTGGGCGGCGGCACGGCGGTGCCCCTCGCCGACCTGCCCCTCGGTGAGGGTCCGGTGTGGACCGTCACCGAGGAGGACGGGTTCGGCGGCGACCGGACGCAGGCCCTGCTGCCGGCCTGGGCCTCCGACACCGAGGTGGACCTCCTGAGGGTGCCGGCCGGGGTCGACGCCGGGTTCGCAGCGCTCGCCGACCTCCTGCCGACGGCCCCCACCGACCGCACCGGTGCCCTCCAGAAGTGCGTCGCCCGCTACTCGCGCGAGGGGTTCGAGGCGGCCGCCGTCACCGCGATGATGCGGGCGGCCACCGGAGCGCCGAGGCGGGGACGCGTACGCCGCGGGACCGCCCGCTTCGCGCGGCCGTACGCCGTCGTGGCGACCGTGCGGACGGAAGCGGGCCCCCTCCCCGCCTTCTCCGGCTGGATCACCGAGCCGGTCGAGGCGGACTGAGGGAGCCCGCGGGGGTCTGCGCCGACGCTCAGGCCAGCTGCTGGGTGATCGCCCCGACGAACGCCGGCAGGTCGTCCGGGTTGCGGCTCGTGACGAGGGTGCCGTCGACGACGACCTCCTCGTCGACCCACTCGCCGCCGGCGTTGCGCACGTCGTCGGCGAGCGACGGGAAGCTCGTGAGGCGCCGGCCCTGCGTGAGGCCGGCGGAGACCAGCAGCCACGGACCGTGGCAGATGACGGCGACGACCTTCTCCGCCGCGAGGGCGTCGGAGACGATCTTCTGCGCGGTCTCGTCGGTGCGGAGGTGGTCGGCGTTGACGGTGCCGCCGGGCACCACGATCGCGTCGTAGCCCGCGACGTCGACACCGGACAGGTCGCCGTCGACCTCGACCTTCGACGTCTTCTCCGTGTCGCCCTCCATCGCCTGGATGGACTCGCCGGTCGTCGAGAAGACGTGCACCTCGGCGCCCTTCGCGCGCAGCTCGTCGCGCGGCGTCGTCAGCTCGACCTCCTCGAAGTAGTCCCCTGCCACGATCGCGATGCGTCGTCCGGTCAGCTCTCCCTGGGTGCTCATCCTTCGAGGTTAGGCAGACACCCGAAGGGGCGGCTCAGGCCTCGTCGACCCGCCGCGCGGCGTCGTGCAGCGCCTGCAGCACGCGGGGTGCGACGGCGGCGGGCACGCCCGCGAGACCGCACGCGGGCACCAGGCCGAGGCGGTCGCCCGGGGCGAGCCCAAGGGTGTCGAGCCAGCGGGAGGCGCGCTCGGCGAGCCGCTTCTCCGCCGGTGCGGCGGTCGGTGCGGGGTGGGTCGGCACGACCCCCAGGCCGATCGCGACCCCCGCCTCGTAGGCCTCCGCCAGCTGGTCGAGGTCGCCCGCGCCCAGCAGGTCGGCGTCGACCAGCAGGCCCTGGGCGCCCGCGCCCCGCAGCAGCGCCCACGGCACGTCGGCGGCGCACGCGTGGACCCACGGCTCCGCGTCGGCGTCCGCGGCGGCCGCCAGCACCCAGCCGAGCACCTCGGCGAGCTCCGGTCGGTCCACCGACCGGTGCTGCCCCCATCCCGAGGCCGTCGGCACGCGGGCCTGCTGCACGGCCACGAGGGCGGGCTCGTCGACCTGCACGACCACCCGCGTGCAGCCGGGCACCCGGCGGCGCAGCTCGGCCACGTGGTCGGTCACGCCCTCGGCCAGCGCCTGCGCCAGGTCGCGGCGGGCGCCGTGGTCGGCGAGCACCTTGTCGCCTCGGGGACGCTCGGTCGTGGCCGCCAGCGTCCACGGCCCCGCGACCTGCACCTTGAACGGCCCGACGTAGCCCTGCACCCGCTCCTCGAGCGCGTCGAGGTCCTGCATCAGCAGGCTCCGCGCGCGGCGCTGGTCGAGGCCGGGCGACCCCGAGGTGCCCGTCAGCCGCCACCCCGCGGGCTGCAGGTCGACGTCGAGCCCGGTCTGCAGGGCGAGCGCCCGTCCGGTCATCGCCGCCCCGGCGCCCCGGCCCGGCACCTCGGGCACGTACGGCAGCCCGGGGCCGCCGTCGCCGTCCCCGCCGAGCACGTCGAGCACCTGGCGCAGCGCCTCGTCGTACGCCGCCTGGTCGGATCCCGGGTGGGAGCCGATACCGGTTGCGAAGGTCATGCCGCCCGCCTCGTCGTCGCGATCGTCGCGGAGCCGACGACGCGGGTGCCGTCGTAGAACACCGCTGCCTGGCCGGGGGCGATGCCCTCGGCCGGCTCGAGCAGCTCCACCTCGACGGACCCGTCGGCCGCCGGGTCGCGCACGGTCAGCACCGCCGCGTGCTCGGCGCCGTGCGCGCGCAGCTGCACCGTGCAGGTCAGCGGCACGCCGCGCGCCGGCGGCGCGTCGCACCACCGGGGGCGAATGCCGCTCAGCCCGTCGATCCGCAGTCCCTCCCGGGGGCCCACGCGCACGGTGCCGCTCACCGGTTCGATGTCGAGCACGAAGCGCGGCTTGCCGTCAGGCGCCGGTCGGCCGATGCGCAGTCCCCGGCGCTGGCCGATCGTGTAGCCGTAGGTGCCCGTGTGCTGCCCGAGCACCTCGCCGGTCGCGTCGTCGACGATGTCGCCGCCCCACTCCCCCGACGGCTGCGGCGACCGGTCGCCGATCTTCTCGGCCAACCAGCCCGCGTTGTCACCGTCGGCGACGAAGCAGATGTCGTGGCTGTCGGGCTTGTCGGCGACGAGCAGGCCGCGGGCGGCGGCCTCGCGCCGCACGTCCGGCTTCGGGGTGCCGGCCAACGGGAACAGCGCCTGCCGCAGCTGCGCCTGGTCGAGCACGCCGAGCACGTAGGACTGGTCCTTCGCGGCGTCCGCCGCCCGGTGCAGCTCGACGAGCCCCGCGCTCGCGCCGGTGCCGGGCCGGAGGTCGGCGTAGTGGCCCGTCGCCACCGCGTCGAAGCCCAGCGCCAGCGCGCGGTCGAGCACGGCGGCGAACTTGATCCGCTCGTTGCAGCGCAGGCAGGGATTGGGGGTGCGACCCGCGGCGTACTCGTCCATGAAGTCCGTGACCACGTCCTCGTGGAACTCCGCCGACAGGTCCCAGACGTAGAACGGGATGCCGATGACGTCCGCCGCGCGACGGGCGTCGTTGCTGTCCTCGATGGTGCAGCAGCCGCGGGCGCCGGAGCGGTACGACGCGGGGTTGCGCGACAGCGCCAGGTGGACGCCGGTCACGTCGTGGCCGGCCTCCTTCGCGCGCGCCGCGGCGACCGCGGAGTCCACGCCGCCCGACATGGCGGCGACGACCCTCATCGGCTGCTCACCGGCGCACCCGCCGCGCGGCTCCCGCCCGCTCGACCGCGGGGCCGATCGCCGTCAGGAACGCGTCGACGTCGGCGTCGGTGCTGCTGTGGCCCAGCGAGACGCGCAGCGCCTCCCGGGCCTCCTGCTCGTCGATGCCCATCGCGAGCAGCACGTGGCTGGGCTGGGGCACGCCCGCGGAGCACGCGGAGCCCGTCGAGACCTCGACGCCCTGGGCGTCGAGGAGCATGAGCAGGGAGTCGCCCTCGCAGCCGCTGAACCCGAGGTTGGCGATGCCGGGCAGGCGCTCGGCGCCGGCGCCGTGGACGACCACACCGGGGACCAGGTCCCGCACGCCCTCGACGAGCCGGTCACGGAGGGCCTCGAGCCGCAGCGCGGCGCCGGCCTGCTCCTTGACCGCGATCTCGTACGCCGCGGCGAGACCCGCGATGGACGGCACGCCCACCGTGCCGCTGCGCAGGTCGCGCTCCTGCCCGCCCCCGTGCAGGAGGGGGGCCACCTGGATGCCGCGCCGCACCAGCAGCACGCCGACGCCGTGGGGGCCGCCGACCTTGTGGGCGGTCGCCGTCAACAGGTCCACCCCCGAGTCGGCGAAGGACACGGGCACCGCGCCGACCGCCTGCACCGCGTCGGTGTGGAAGGGCACGTCGTGGGCGCGGCAGAGGGCCGCGAGACGCTCGACCGGTTGGACCACGCCCGTCTCGTTGTTGGCCCACATCACCGACACGACGGCGACGTCGTCGCCGGCCAGGGCCGCCTCGAGGGCGTCGGGCAGCACGCGGCCCTCGTGGTCGACCGGCAGCAGCTCGACGCGGGCGTCCTCCCGCTGCTCCAGCCACGCGGCGGCGTGCAGCACGGCGTGGTGCTCCACCGCGGAGACGAGCACGCGCCGGCGGGCGGGGTCCGCGGCGCGGCGCGCGCGGTAGGCACCCTTGATCGCGAGGTTGTCCGACTCCGTGCCGCCCGAGGTGAAGACCACCTCGCTGGGCCGGCAGTCGAGCGACTCGGCCACGCTCTCCCGCGACTCCTCCAGCACCCGACGGGCGTCACGGCCCGCGCCGTGGAGCGACGCCGGGTTGCCCGTCGCGCCGAGGTGCGCGAGCAGCGCGTCGCGGGCCTGGGGGCGCAGCGGGCTGGTCGCGGCGTGGTCGAGGTAGGCGGGCATGGCGCGGACAAGCGTACGCCGCGATCCCGCCACCACCCTTCTCCTGGTCAGCCGCGGACGGGGCGCTCGACGGCGACCCGCACGACCAGCCCGGCGAGCAGCGCCCAGAAGGCCGCGCCGATCCCGCCGAAGCCGAGCCCTCCCGCGGCGACGACGAACGCGACCACGGCGCTGGTCCGCGTCGCGGCGTCCGCCAGCGCCGAGGCCACGGCGGCACCGAACGCGCCGAGCAGGGCCAGGCCGGCGACGGCCTCGACCAGCCCGCCGGGGGCCGCCGCCGTCACGCTGGCCAGCGCGCCGGAGGACAGGGCGAGCACGACGTAGGTCACGCCGGCGCTCACCGCGGCGATCCAGCGCCGGTCCCGATCGGGACCCGCCTCGTCCCCCGCCGCCAGCGCGGCCGAGATGGCGGCCAGGTTGACGGCGTGGGACCCGAAGGGGGCCGCGACGGCCGTCCCGACGCCGGTCACCGTCATCGTCGCGCGCCAGGGCGCGTCGTACCCGAAGGAGCGGAGAACGGCGACGCCCGGCACGTTCTGGGAGGCCATGGTCACGACGTACAGCGGGAGCGCGATGCCGACGAGTGCGGCGGGGGTGAACGCGGGCGTCGTCCACGCCAACGTCGGCGCGAGGGAGCCGGTGACCGCCGTGCCCGTGCGCGTGAGCTCGACGGCGATGACGACCAGCGCGGCGAGCAGCGCCGCCGGCACGGCCCAGCGCGGGGCCAGGCGCACGACGAGGAGCCAGACGAGCACGACGGGGAGGGCGAGCGCCGGGGCGTCCGCGACCGCCTCGACGGGCGCCAGCACGAGCGGCAGCAGCACCCCGGCGAGCATCGCCTGCGCCACGCCCGTGGGGATCCGGGCGACGAGGCGGCCGAGCCAGCCGACGTATCCCGTCGCCACGAAGAGCAGCCCCGTCACCAGGAACGCGCCGACGGCCGCGGGCCAGCCCCCGTCGACCACGCCCGTGCCGACCAGCAGCGCGGCGCCCGGGGTCGACCAGGCGAGGGTGATGGGGATCCGGTACCACAGCGCCAGGCCGATGATGCCGGCCGCGAAGGCCAGCGTGACGGCGAGCAGCCCGGACGCCGCCTCGCGCTCCGTCGCCCCCGCGGCCCGGAGTCCCGCCAGCAGCACGGCGAACGACGAGGTGAACCCGACGACGGCCGTCACGACGCCGGCGAGGACGGGGGCGGTCAGGGAGCGCTCGGCGGTGGGCACGGGCGCACGGTACGCCCTGTTCCGTATATGGAACAACCCGGTTCGGTCATGATGGCCCGATGGACGAGACCCGCGACCCCGCCGCTGCCGCCGTCGGCGCCCGGGTGCGCGCCCTGCGGTCCGACCGCGGCCTCACCCTGAGCGCGCTCGCCCGCGCGGCGGGAATCGGCAAGGCGTCGCTCTCCGAGCTCGAGCAGGGCCGGCGCAACCCCACGCTGGCGACGCTGTACGCCGTGGCCCGACCCCTCGGCGTACCGCTGGTCGCGCTGCTCGGCGACGCCCCCGGCGCGGTCGTCACGGACCCCCGGGAGCCCGGCGCCCCGGGGCTGGTCGCCCGGTTGCTCCACGTCGACCGGGACCCCGGGACGACGACGGAGGTCTACTGGATCGAGCTGCCGCCCGGCGGGCGGCGCGACTCCGTGCCCCACACCGCCGGGGCGGTCGAGCACGTGCTCGTCGTGCGCGGGTCGCTCGTCGTCACCGTCGACGGCGTCCCCACGACGCTCGGGCCCGGCGAGGCCCACGCCTGGCGGGCCGACGTCCCCCACGGGTACGCCGCGGGACCCGACGGCGCCGCCGGGGTCGACACGATCACGACCGGGCCCGGCTGACGCCTCAGAGCAGGACCAGGTCGTCGCGGTGCACGACCTCGCGCTCGTACTCCGCACCCAGCGCGGCGGCGAGCTCGGCGCTGGAGCGCCCCGCGAGCCGCGGGATCTCCTCGGCGTCGAAGTTGACCAGCCCGCGGGCGACCGCGACGCCGTCGGGGCCGACGAGGTCGACGGGGTCGCCGGCGTGGAACGTGCCCTCGGAGCCGGTCACGCCGGCGGCGAGCAGGGAGGCGCGGTGACCGAGCACGGCCCGCACCGCCCCCGCGTCGAGCAGCAGCGCGCCCTTGCCCTCCGTGGCGTGGCGCAGCCACAGCAGCCGCGTCGGACGACGACGGCCGGTGGCGTGGAAGAGGGTGCCGATGGGGTCACCGGCGAGCGCCGCCGCCGCGTTCGGCGCCGACGTCAGCACGACGGGGATGCCGGCGCCCGTCGCGATCCGCGCCGCCTCCACCTTGGTGACCATGCCCCCCGTGCCGACGCCCGCGGACCCGACGGACCCGATCTCGACCTCGGCCAGGTCGGCGTCGGAGCGCACGTCGGTGAGCAGCGACGTGCCCGGCAGGGCGGGGTTGCCGTCGTAGAGCCCGTCCACGTCGGACAGCAGCACGAGCAGGTCGGCGTGCACGAGGTGCGCGACGAGCGCGGCGAGCCGGTCGTTGTCGCCGAAGCGGATCTCCTGGGTGGCGACCGTGTCGTTCTCGTTGACGATCGGCAGCACCCCGAGCTCGAGGAGCTTGGCGAAGGTCTGGTGGGCGTTGCGGTAGTGCGAGCGCCGCACCACGTCGTCCACGGTGAGGAGCACCTGGCCCGTGGTGACGCCGTACGCCGCGAGCGCCGCCGTGTACTGCGCCACCAGCAGGCCCTGGCCCACCGACGCGGCGGCCTGCTGCGCGGCCAGCCCCTTCGGGCGGCGCTTGAGGCCGAGCGGCGCGAGACCCGCGGCGATCGCGCCCGAGGAGACGAGCACGACCTCGACCCCGCGGGCGCGGACGGCGGCGAGCGCCGTCACCAGCGCCTGGAGGCGCTCCGGCGCGATGCCGCCCGCAGCTGTGGTGAGGGAGGAGGAACCGACCTTGACGACGACGCGGCGCGCCGCCGTCACCTCCGGCCGGCTCACCGCTCCTCGCTGCGGGACGGGTCGTCTTCGCTCCACCCCAGGTCCTCCGGCACCGGCTCGGCGTCCGGGTCGTCGGAGCCGCCGATCTCGTAGGACACCGGGCCGTCGACGCGACGGGCCACGTCGGCGCGCGCCTCGCCCTCCGCACGGTCCTCGAAGCCCTCGTCGATCGCGCGCCGGCGGGACGCGGCGGGCCGCTCCTCGGTGAAGCGCTGGTCCTCGCCGCGTCGTCCGAGCATCTCCGCGCCCGCGTCGATGCCCGGCTTGAAGTCGAAGACGACCGCGTTGTCGGGGTGGCCGATGAGCACGGTGTCGCCCTCGACCGCACCGAGCTTGACGAGCTCCTCCTCGACGCCGAGGCGGTTGAGGCGGTCGGCGAGGAAGCCGACGGCCTCGTCGTTGCTGAAGTCGGTCTGGCGCACCCAGCGCTCGGGCTTCGTGCCCCGCACTCGCCAGCCCTCGCCGGTCTCGGTGACCGTGAACTCGTCGCCGCCGTCGGCACCGCCCGGGCGGAGCACGATCCGCGTGGCCTCGACGACGGGACGCGCGGCGCGCGCCTCCTGCACGATCCGCGCCATCGCGAAGGTCAGCTCGCGCACGCCCGCGCCGGAGGCCGCCGAGACGAGGTGGACGGCGAGCCCGCGGGCGGCGAGGTCCTCGACCACCATGTCGGCGATGTCCGCGCCGTCGGGCACGTCGACCTTGTTGAGCGCGACCAGCCGCGGCCGGTCCTCGAGCCCGCCGTAGCGCGCCAGCTCGTTCTCGATGACGTCGAGGTCGTCGACCGGGTTGCGACCCGGCTCGATGCTGGCCGTGTCGATGACGTGCACCAGGGCGGCACAGCGCTCGATGTGGCGGAGGAAGTCGTGGCCGAGGCCGCGCCCCTCGCTGGCGCCCTCGATGAGGCCCGGCACGTCGGCGACGGTGAAGACGGTGTCCCCCGCCGTGACGACGCCGAGGTTGGGCACGAGGGTCGTGAACGGGTAGTCGGCGATCTTGGGCCGCGCGCGCGACATGGCCGCGATGAGCGAGGACTTGCCCGCGCTCGGGAAGCCGACGAGGCCGATGTCGGCCACGACCTTGAGCTCGAGGCTGATCGTGAGCTCGTCGCCGGGCTCGCCGAGGAGGGCGAAGCCCGGCGCCTTGCGCTTGGCCGAGGCCAGGGCCGCGTTGCCGAGGCCGCCGCGGCCGCCCTGGGCGATCACCATCTCCGTGCCGGCGCCGACCATGTCGGCGAGCAGCTCGCCGTCCTCGCCCCGCACGACGGTGCCGTCCGGCACCGGGAGGACGAGGTCGGAGCCGTGGGCACCGTTGCGGTGGGCCCCGGCGCCGTGACCGCCGTGCTCGGCGCGGCGCTTCGGGCTGTGGTGGTAGTCCAGCAGCGTCGTCACGTTGGGGTCGACGCGCAGGATGATCGAGCCGCCGGGGCCGCCGTTGCCGCCGTCGGGGCCGCCGAGCGGCTTGAACTTCTCGCGGTGCACCGAGGCGACGCCGTTGCCGCCCCGGCCCGCCGCCACGTGGAGGGTGACGCGGTCGACGAAGGTGGGGACGGCCATGGGTGCTCCTCGATGAGCCGCCGCTCGGGGCGGCGGACGGGTGGTGCCAGAAAAGAGGAAGGGCGCCCCGTGACCGGGACGCCCTTCACTCGGATGCTGCGGGGTGGGTGAGCGTCAGCTCACTCGCCCGGGACGATATTCACGACACGACGGCCGCGGCGCGTGCCGAACTCGACCTTGCCCGCCGCAAGGGCGAACAGCGTGTCGTCGCCACCACGGCCGACGTCGTTGCCCGGGTGGAAGTGCGTGCCGCGCTGGCGGACGATGATCTCGCCGGCGTTGACGAGCTGGCCGCCGTAGCGCTTGACGCCCAGACGCTGCGCGTTGGAGTCGCGACCGTTCTTGGTGGACGCGGCGCCCTTCTTGTGTGCCATGAGTTCAGTCCTTCGGTGGAGGAGAGCGGTGGGAGCTCAGGTCTCTCAGAGAGAGATGCCGGTGACCTTGACCTGGGTGTACTTCTGACGGTGACCCTGGCGCTTCTTGTAGCCGGTCTTGTTCTTGTACTTCTGGATGATGATCTTCGGGCCCTTGGTGGCCCCGACGACCTCGGCCGTCACGGAGGCCTTGTCCAGACCGGTCGACGACACGGTCTCGCCGTCGACGACCAGCACCACCGGCAGGGTCAGCGACTCGCCGACCGCGACCTCGGTCTTGTCGATCTCGATGACGTCGCCGACGGCAACCTTCTGCTGCTTGGCGCCTGCGCGCACGATCGCGTACACCGCGGTCTCCTTCGTCATTGCTTCTTCACGCTTCTGTCTGCTGGTGCACCGCACAGCGCGACCTCCGGAGGACCGGGAGCCGTACGCCTAGGGCGGCGCCACGCAGAGAACGGTGCGCAGCGAGCACACCGAGAGTCGATACTACGGAAGCCACGCCGCTTCGGCAAAACGGTGCGACCGGGCCTCCGGTGACGCAGGTGCCATCCTCCCCCACCGGGGCGGCGACGGCCAATCCGGGGTCACGACGCCAGGTGCTCCGCGACCAGCGCGTGGTAGCCGGGCGGCTCCAGCAGGAACGAGTCGTGGCCCCAGGGCGAGGCCAGCTCGTGGTGCGCCACGTCCAGCCCCGCCGCGGCCAGCTCGTCGACGACGAACCGCGAGTGCGACGTGCCGAACCGCCAGTCCGAGTCGAAGCTGACGGCCAGGACCCGCGGGTCGCCCGACGCGACCGCCTTCGCGAACGCCGGGTCGGCGAACGGGTCGAACCGGTCGAGCAGCCGGGTCAGCACGAGGTAGGAGTTGGCGTCGAAGCGCCGCACGAAGGCGTCGCCCTGGTGCTGGAGGTAGCCCTCGATCCCGTCGCGCCCGTACTTCTCCTCGAGGCCCTGCGCCGAGACGTACGTGATGTGGGCCATCATCCGCGCCACCTTCAGCCCCCGGGCGGGCACGACGCCGTGCTCGGCGTACCGACCGCCGTGGAAGTCCGGGTCCGCGGTGATGGCCTCCCGGGCGACGGAGGAGAAGCCGATGTTCTCCGCCGTGAGGCGGGCCGTCGCCGCGACGAGCACGGCCCGCTGCAGCCGCCCCGGCTCGTCGGCGAGCCACTGCAGCACCTGCATGCCGCCGAGGGAGCCGCCGACGCCCGCGTGGACCGCGCCGATCCCGAGGTGGTCGAGGAGCCGGCGGTGCACGGCGACGAGGTCCGCCACGTGGAGCTCGGGGAAGTCCGGGCCGTGGGGCCGCCCGGTCGCGGGGTCGACGGACGACGGTCCCGTCGTGCCCCGGCACCCGCCGAGCAGGTTGGGGCACACGACGAAGAACCGGTCCGTGTCGATCGCACGCCCCGGCCCGATGAGGTTGTCCCACCACCCGCGGCGGGCCGGGTCGCCGTGGTGCCCGGCCGCGTGGGCGTCCCCGGTGAGGGCGTGCGCGACGAGCACGACGTTGTCGCGGGCGGCGGTGAGCTCGCCGTACGTCTCGTAGGCCACCTCGACGTGCCGCAGCACGCCGCCGTCGGTCAGCCGGAGCGGGTGCTCCGGCGTCGCGACGACGGCGTGCCGGGTGGTGACGAGGCCGAGGCCGGGTCCGACGCTCACTTCGCCTGGGCGAGCGCCTGGTCGAGGTCGGCGATGAGGTCCTCCACGTTCTCGATGCCGATCGAGAGCCGCACGAGGTCCTCCGGCACGCCGGCCGCCTCGAGCTCCTCGGGCGTGAGCTGGCTGTGGGTGGTGGTGGCGTTGTGGATCGCCAGCGACTTGGCGTCGCCGATGTTGGCGAGGTGGCTGAAGAGCTGGAGCGCCTCGACGAAACGCTTGCCGCCGTCGCGCCCCGACTTCACGCCGAAGCTGACGAGACCGCCGTACCCCTTGCCGGTGAAGATGCGGTCCGCGACCTCCTTCGACGGGTCGCCCTCGAGGCCCGGGTAGCTGACCCACGCCACGGCGTCGTGGTCCTGCAGGTGCTGCGCCACGGCGAGGGCATTGGAGCTGTGGCGCTCGAGGCGCAGGTGGAGCGTCTCCAGGCCCTGGAGGAACAGCCACGAGTTGAGCGGGGCGACCGCCGCGCCCGTGTTGCGCAGCAGCACCGTGCGCGCCCGGATGATGTAGGCCAGGTTGCCGACGGCCTCGGTCCAGACGACCCCGTGGTACGCACCGTCCGGCTGCGTGAGACCCGGGAAGCGCTCGGCGTGGGCCGCCCAGTCGAAGTTGCCGGAGTCGACGATGACGCCGCCGACGGACGTGCCGTGGCCGCCGATGTACTTCGTCGCCGAGTGCACCGAGACGTCCGCGCCGTGGTCGAAGACCCGCGCGAGGTAGGGCGTCGGGGTCGTGTTGTCCACGATGAGCGGCAAGCCGTGGTCGTGGGCGGCGTCGGCCCAGGCGCGCACGTCGACGACGTTGAGGCGCGGGTTGCCGATCGTCTCGGCGAAGACGAGCTTGGTCTTCTCGTCCACGTGCTGCGCCAGCTCCTCCGGCTTGTCGGCGTCGACGAAGCGCACCTCGATGCCGAACTGCGGGAGCGTGTGGGCGAAGAGGGCGTAGGTGCCGCCGTAGAGCGTCGAGAGCGCCACGATGTTGTCGCCCGCGTAGGTCAGGTTGAGCACCGCGTAGGTGATCGCGGCGGAGCCCGACGCGACCGCTAGCGCGCCGACGCCGCCCTCGAGCTGGGTGATGCGGTCCTCGAACACCGACTGCGTCGGGTTCATGATCCGCGTGTAGATGTTGCCGGGGACCGAGAGGTTGAACAGGTTCGCGGCGTGCTCGGTGTCGTCGAAGACGTAGGACGTCGTCTGGTAGATCGGCACGGCCCGCGCGTTGGTCGCGGAGTCCGGCTCCTCCTGCCCGGCGTGGACGGCGAGGGTCTCGGGACGGTAGGTCATGGCTGCACCTTTCGGGAGGGCCGCTGCTCTGCGGCGTCCGGCAATGTGCAGCAAGCTAGTGGACTTCGGGGGAGGTCGCCCGGGGTGCCCACCTAGCGAAACGGTCTTGACGCGGTCGTGGCCCCAGCGCCGCGTTTCTCTCCGCTGCGCTGGGGCCACGACTCGCGAGGGGTCAGTCCTCGGTGGTCCCGGTGCTCTCCGGCGCCGGCGTGACGGGCTGCCGGGTGCGCGTGACCACCGTGACGGCCGGGGCCGACGGGGCGGTCACCGGCGCAGCGGTCTCCTCCGCGGGGTCGACGGTCAGCACGACCGCCTCCCGCGTCGTCACGACGGTCGCCCGACGCGTCGTGCGCTGGACCGACCGCACGACCGGCTGCTCGGGCTGAGCGGGCTGAGCGGGCTGCTCGGGCTCGGAGAGCTCGACGGGCTCGACCGGCTCCACCGCCGCTGCGGGCTCGTCGACCACGGGCTCGTCGACCACGGGAGCAGGGTGGCCGGAGGCCGCGGCGATGCGCGCGACCGCGGCGATCTCGGCCGGGTTCGGCTTCGCCACCGGGGCCGGCGTCGGGGTGGGCGACGGCTCGCCGTCCCCGCGACCGCGTCCGCGGCGACGACCCGAGCGACGCTCGCCGTCGCCCTGGTCACCGCCACCGTTGCCACCGCCGTTGCCACGACCGCCGCCGTTGCCACCGTTGCCACCGTTGCCGCCACCGTTGCCGCCCTTGGGCTCGATCGGGTGGTCGTGCAGCACGATGCCGCGGCCCTGGCAGTGGGTGCAGTTCTCGCTGAAGGCCTCGACGAGGCCCGTGCCGATGCGCTTGCGGGTCATCTGCACGAGGCCGAGCGAGGTCACCTCGGCGACCTGGTGGCGGGTGCGGTCGCGTCCCAGGCACTCGACGAGGCGCCGCAGCACGAGGTCCCGGTTGCTCTCGAGCACCATGTCGATGAAGTCGATGACGATGATGCCGCCGATGTCGCGGAGGCGGAGCTGGCGCACCATCTCCTCGGCCGCCTCGAGGTTGTTCTTGGTGACCGTCTCCTCGAGGTTGCCGCCGGAGCCGGTGAACTTGCCGGTGTTGACGTCGACGACCGTCATCGCCTCGGTGCGGTCGATGACGAGCGAGCCGCCGGAGGGCAGCCAGACCTTGCGGTCGAGGCCCTTCGCGATCTGCTCGTCGATGCGGTACCGCTCGAAGACGTCCTTGCTGATGTTGGCCGACGGGTCGGGCACGTGGCGCTCGAGCCGCTCGGCCAGGTCGGGTGCGACCTGGTCGACGTAGGTCGACACGGTCTGCCAGGCGTCCTCGCCCTCGATGACGAGCTTGGCGAAGTCCTCCGTGAAGAGGTCACGGACGACCTTGAGGGTGAGGTCGGGCTCGCCGTAGAGCAGCTGCGGGGCGCCGCCCTTGCCCGACGCCTTCGCCTCGATCTCCTCCCAGCGCGCCTTGAGCCGCTCGACGTCGCGGGTCAGCTCCTCCTCGGTGGCGCCCTCGGCGGCCGTGCGCACGATCACCCCGGCGCTCGGCGGCACGATCTCCTTGAGCAGCGCCTTCAGACGCGCGCGCTCGGTGTCGGGCAGCTTGCGCGAGATGCCGCTCGTGGTGCCGTCCGGCACGTAGACGAGGAACCGGCCCGCCAGGCTGATCTGGCTCGTGAGGCGGGCGCCCTTGTGGCCGACCGGGTCCTTCGAGACCTGCACGAGGATCGTCTGGCCCGAGGAGAGGACCGACTCGATCTTGCGGGGCTGGCCGTCCTTGTGACCGAGGCTCGACCAGTTGACCTCGCCGGCGTACAGCACCGCGTTGCGGCCCTTGCCGATGTCGATGAACGCCGCCTCCATCGAGGGGAGCACGTTCTGCACCCGACCGACGTAGACGTTGCCGATGAGGGACGTCTGCGACTCGCGGGCCACGTAGTGCTCGACGAGCACCTTGTCCTCGAGCACGGCGATCTGGGTCAGGTCCTCCTTCTGGCGGACCACCATGACCCGCTCGACGGACTCCCGGCGCGCCAGGAACTCCGCCTCGCTCGCGATGGGGGCACGACGACGACCGGCCTCGCGGCCCTCGCGGCGGCGCTGCTTCTTCGCCTCGAGACGCGTCGATCCCGAGACCGCGGTGATCTCGTCCTCGATCGACCGACCCTGGCGCACCTTGGTGACGGTGTTGTCCGGGTCGTCGTGGGTGCCGCCCGACGCGTCGCCCGAGCGGCGACGGCGACGACGGCGGCGCGACGACGAGCTGCCGCCCTCCTCGCCCTCGCCGTCGGCCTCGGTGGCGTCGTCGGACTCGTCCGCGGACTCCTCGCCCTTGTCGGACGCGTCGTCCTGCTTCGGGCCCCGACCGCCGCCGCCCTGGCCGCCACGACCGCGTCCGCCGCGGTTCGAGCGGCGCTCGCCGCCCTCGCCCTGGGTGTCCGTCGCGTCGTCCGACGCGTCGTCGGTGGAGTCCTCGGCGTCCTCGGCGCCCGACGACGCGGCGTCGTCGTCGCTGTCACCGTTGCCGCCACTGCCGCCGCGACGACGGCGGCGGCCTCCCCGGCGGCGGCGACGCCTACCGGCGCCCGACGACTCGGAGTCGTCCGAGTCGTCGTCGCCGTCGTTCTCGCCGTCGTCCTCGGTGTCCTGCGAGTCCTGGGTGTCCTGCGTGTCCCCGTCGTTCGGCGTCTCGACCTCGGTGGTCGCGGGGGCCTCGGCGGCGACCTCGTCGGCCTCCTCCTCCGTCGGCTCCTCCGTCGGCTCCCCGGTCGCCTCCTTGGTCGGCTCCTCCGCCTCCACGGCGGGCGCCGGCGCAGCGACCTTGCGGGTGCGGCGGCGGGGGGCGGGGGTCGGCTCGGGCGCCTGGAACAGCGGTACGGCGAGGGCACCGCCCGCCGCCGGGGTCTCGGGCTCGGCCGGCAGGTCGACGGGCGCGTCGGCGGCCACGGTCGCCGTCTCGGCCGGCGGGGCCGTCTTCGTGGCGGCGGCCTTCTTCGCGGTGGTCTTCTTCGCCGTCGCGCGCTTCGCCGCGGCCTTCTTCGCGGGCGCGGCAGCGGGCTCCGCAGCGGGCTCAGCGGCGGGCTCGGCAGCGGGCTCGACAGCGGGCTCCGCCGGAGCGGCCTTCTTCGCCGCACGCTTGCGGGTGGCCTTCTTCGCCGGAGCCGGCGCCTCAGCGGACTCCGCAGCCTCCCCGGCGGCCGGCTCGACGACGGCCTCCACAGCGGGCTCGGCAGCGGGCTCGACAGCGGGCTCCGCCGGAGCGGCCTTCTTCGCCGCACGCTTGCGGGTGGCCTTCTTCGCCGCAGCCGGCGCCTCAGCGGACTCCGCAGCCTCCCCGGCGGCCGGCTCGACGACGGCCTCCACAGCGGGCTCGGCAGCGGGCTCGACAGCGGGCTCCGCCGGAGCGGCCTTCTTCGCCGCACGCTTGCGGGTCGTCTTCTTCGCCGGAGCCGCGGCCTCGGCGGGCTCAGCGGGCTCGGCGGCGGGCTCAGCGGCGGCCGCCTTCTTCGCCGCGGTCTTGCGCGGGGCCCGCTTGCGGGGCGCGGGCGCCTCGGGTGCCTGGAAGAGCGCGTCCTGCGGCGTCGCGCCGGCAGTGGTCTCGTCGGGCTGGTCGGACGGGTTCTCGTCGAGCACGGTGCTCCTGTCGGCCCCACGGCGAGCGCAGGGCGAGTCGGTACGCCGCAGCCGGGGTCTCCCCCGCCGCGGGCGCAAAGCCTGTCGTCGCACCGCCGGTGGCGGTGCGCGGCGGGCGGTCGTCGTGCTGCCGCGGTCGCTGACGCGGGGCCGCTGTCACCGACCTCCGAGCCACGTCGCGGCGGCGCGACCGAGCACGCTCACCGTCCGCGAGTATCGCACACGCCTCCGGAGGAGACCGGTTCCTCAGGCGACGGTCGGGGCGAGGGGGTCGCCGACCGTGGACGATGCCTCGTCGAACGGGCCCTGCGCCAGACGCGTCAACCGGGGCGACTCGCCGGGCTCGACGCCGCTGGTGGCGCGCAGCCCGGTGAGGACGTCGTCGGGCCGCACCGCGGGCACGGCGTGGCGCAGCACGAGGTCGAGCTGCGGCGTACCGGCGTCGTCCTCGACGACCGCGAGGCGCACGACGGCGGCGCGGCAGTCGAAGGAGCGGACGCCCTTCTTCGTCATCCGCTCGACGAGCACCTCGTCCGCGGCGAGGAAGGCGGCCACGCCGGCCTCGAGCTCCGCCCGCGGGGTCGAGGTCTCGATGCGCCAGTGGCTGGCCTGCAGCAGGTCGGCGAGGGACCCGCCGGGCGACTCGACCACCTCGACGACGTCGAGACCGTCGGGCAGCGCCTCGTCGAGCAGCGCGTGGACCTCGGCGGGGTCGACGACGGCGGCGAGGGCGATCTCGAGGTACTCCGCCTCGCTCGCCGAGCCCGTCGGCGCGGCGTTGGCGTAGGAGATGCGGGGGTGCGGGTTGAAGCCCGACGAGTACGCCATCGGGATCCGCGCCCGGAACACCGCCCGCTCGAACGCGCGGCTGAAGTCGCGGTGGCTGGTGAAGCGGAGCCGGCCGCGCTTGGTGTAGCGGATGCGGAGCCGCTGGACGGGCGGGGCTTGCTGCTCGGGCTGGTCACGCACGGAGGACAGGGTACGGACACTCCGCCGGGTCCTGCCGCATCGCCGTCGACGGGTAGACGGTGCCGATCCGGGTGCCGTCCAACCAGGCGGTCAGGCGTGCGGCCTCGACCCGGAGCGCCGCCACGGCGTCGGGGCCCAGCGGTTCGAGCGGGCGGACCTCCACGACGCCGTCCGGGTCCTGCACCCAGCAGCCGACGACGCGGCCGTCCCACCACGCGGTCGTGCCGGCGTTCCCGTTGCGGTCGAAGATCGCCGCACGGTGCGGCCCGAGGTAGAAGTCCCGCTCCTTCCAGCCCATGACGGTCGGGTCGAGCACGGGCAGGAGTGCCGCCCACGGCGCGACCGGCGCGGGCACCCCCGCCAGCAGCGGGTCGTCGGCGGCCACCCAGGCGGGGCGCCCGTCCTCGAGCGCCACCGCCACCGCGCCGACGTCGGCGAGCGCGCGCCGTACGACGCCCTTGGTGGCCCCCAGCCACCAGACCACGTCGTCCTCGGTGCCCGGGCCGAAGGTGCGCAGCCAGGCGGCGACGAGCCGCGCCCAGCCCTCGGCGGGGTCGAGGGGCGCCGGCACCTCGTCGAGCCAGTCGCCGATCGCCGTCCAGCGCGGCCGGGAGAGGCGCCAGTGCTGGGTGTTGGTGCCGCGGACGACGTGCGCGGACAGGCCCAGGTTGGTGACGACCCGGCCCGCGAGCTGGCGGACCTCGGCGGGCGCGCCCTCGGTCGTGAGCTCCGGCAGCACGGGCCGCAGCTCCTGCGCGGTGAGGCCCTCCGGCGCCGTCGCGAGGGCGGCGAGCACCCGACGTCGGGCGTCGTCGAGCCAGGCGTGGCCGTCGGACGCGACGCCCAGGACCACCGCGTCCTTGGCGACGCGGTTGCGCTCCGCGGCCAGCACCCGGGCGCTGGCGCTGCCCCACGCGGCCGGCAGGAGGTCGCGGGGGAAGACGAAGAGGGTGCGGCGCATCGCCAGCTGCTTCACGACGGCGCGGGTCTCGTAGAGCTCCACGTCGACGTCCGCGAGCGCCAGGTCCCGCACCCGGGCGTCCAGCGCGAGGTGCACGGTGGCGGGCTCGGTCGCGTGGAGCACCGTCATCGCGCGCACGGCGCCGAGCACGTCGTCGTACCGGTGCTGCGGCGCGACGCCGTGCCGCCGCGCGAGCAGGATGCGACGTTCGTCGTCGGTGACCGTGCGGACCATGGTGGGATCATGGCGCACCCCCGACGAGGGCTGCAGCCCGAGATGCCCCCTGCCGATGGAGCTGGTCCCGCGATGAGCGACCCGCACGACCCCTACCGCCCCGACCTCACCAAGCCGTCGCGGAGGCGGGGCCGCAGGGGTACGGCCCACCCCAGGGCACCAGCCCCTACCCGCCGCAGCAGACCCCCTGGGGCCAGGTGCACCCGGGCGGTGCACCGGCGCAGTGGACGCCGCAGAGCCCGTACGGCGCGCACCAGCCCGCACCGCGCGACGGCGTCTCCCTGACCGGCTTCTTCGTCAGCCTCACCTGCTGCCTCGGCCCCCTCGCCGTGATCCTGGGCCTCATCGGCCTCCGTCGCACCGGGCCGGGACGGCGGGAGGGCCGGTGGGCGGCCGTGTCCGCCCTCGTCATCGGTGGTCTCGGCACCCTCGGGATGGTCATGGCCGTCGTCGGCGGCGTCTGGTTCTGGAACAACACCAAGCTCATCGAGGAGACGTCGGTCGGCGGCTGCTACGACCGCTGGCTGGAGGACTCCAGCTCGGTCCCGCTCCTGGAGCCCCGGGACTGCGACGAGCCCCACGACGGGGAGATGGTCGCCCTCACCGACCAGGCCGAGGTCGACGAGGTGTTCGCGAGCCTCGGCGTCGACCAGGACGAGGCGTCGGGCGACCAGCGTCGGGAGGCGTGCGCCCTCCTCGCCCCGGAGCGGTACCGCGACGCGCTCGGCAGCGACGACGTGCGCGCGCGATTCCTCTCGGACTGGGAGGATCCGAGCGGGTACGACGTCATCGGTTGCTTCGTCGAGGGCGCCGACGGCCAGCTCACCGCACCGCTCGCCCAGCGGTGACCACGCAGCACACGAACCAGGAGCCTTGATGAGCAACCCGTACGAGCCGAACCTGAACAAGCCCGGCGACCAACCGCAGCAGCCGCAGCAGCCGCAGCAGCCGCCGGCGTGGGGGCAGCCGGGCCAGGGCCAGCCGGGCCAGGGGCAGCCGGGTCAGTACGGTCCCAGCTACCCGAGCTACGGCCAGCAGTGGGGCGGGAGCCCGTACGGCGCGCAGCAGCCCACGTCGACCGACGGCATCTCGATCACGGCGTTCGTGCTCAGCCTCACCTGCTGCCTGTCGTTCATCGGCCTCATCCTGGGCTTCGTCGGCCTCAGCCGCACGAAGAACGACCAGCGGAAGGGTCGCTGGGCGGCCGTCTCCGCGATCGTCATCGGCGCCCTCGGCACGCTCGCGGCCCTCGGCACCATCGCGGTCGCCGTGTTCGTCGGGACGAGCGCGATCGATCCGCGCGACGCCGAGGTCGGCGACTGCGGCAACATCCTCAGCGAGGACCGCGACACCATCACGATGACGTCGAAGGACTGCGGGGACCGCCACGACCTCGAGGTGGTCTACGTCGGCACGTTCGACGAGATCGAGGACTCGCAGTTCCTGCCGTCCGACCCCGACGACCTCACCGACGCCGGGATCTCCGCCGGTGTCTGCACCGACCTGATGCCCGCCGAGGACGTCGCCACGCTCGACGAGTCGGACGACGACCTCCGCTACGGCATCGTCACCGAGGACACCTCGCCCAGCGGCGACGAGGCGTTCTTCTGCTACGTCGAGCGCCTCGACGGCGAGAAGCTCGAGGGTTCCCTGCTCGGCTGACCCACCCCCGTGGGGTCAGCCCCCTCGGGGTCACCGGACCGTGATCGTGCGCTCCTGGTTGGCCCCGAGGGCGAGCGGCCCGCCCGAGTAGCCGATCGTCATGCGGTAGGTCCCCCTGGCCAGGGCGGGGAGCGCCGTGCGGTGGGTGCCGCCGGAGAGGGCGCGGGCGCCGGAGTACCAGACCTGGCGGCCGTCGGCGCGGTAGATGCGGATGCCCACCGACCCGGCGGGCCGGGGCACCGACGCCTTCCCGTTGCCGGTGAACGCGGCGCCGACGAGCATCGTCCCGGTCGCTCGCGGGGTCGGCATCCGGCTGATCGAGCTGCCCACGACGGTGGCGCCCTTGTGGACGGCGAACGGGCTCGTCTGGCGGGTGCCGTTGCCCGCACCGCTCGTCGCGAGCACGAAGGTCGCCGTGTAGCGGCCGGGAGCGAGCGCCGCCGGCACCCGGAAGGACGCACGTCCGTGGGTCACGGTGGCCGTCTGCCGGGCACCGACCCCCGTGAGGGTCACCGTCCCGGCCCCGTCCGCCACGCCGCTGACGCTGACGCCCACCCAGGTGGTGGTCGCGTAGCGCTGCCCCGTCGATCCCGCGAACGTGAGCGCGACCGGGGGCACCGGCGTACCCGTCGTCGGCTGGCTCGTCGGCGCGGTCGACGGCTCGGTGGTCGGGACGGGCTCCGTGGTCGGGTCGTCGGTCGGGGGGCTGGTGGGCTCGTCCGTGGGAGGCCCGGTCGGGCCGGGGCACGCGACGACGCTGCCGTGGTAGCTCCGGTCGGTGCTCCCCGAGCGGCTCGTCTCGCTCCACAGCACGGTCACGTTGCTGACGCCGAGGGCGGAGAAGTCGAACGCGGCGGGGGCGCTGGCGGTCCAGCCGTCGATCGTGCCGCCCGCGACCTGGCGCACCCCCGTGTAGGACCGCGTGCCGTCGCCGCGCCGGTAGGACACGTCGGTGAGGCGCACGTCGGTGGCCGTGGGCGCCCAGCGCACCGTGCAGCCGTCGACCGTCGTCGTCGTGCCGCGCGTGCCGGTGCCCAGCACGCAGTCGAAGGTGTCGAGCGGGGCGCTGCTCCACCAGGCGGCGTCGGGGTCGGCGCCGTTGCGGGCGTCGTACGTCGCGGTCGCACCACCGGCGCGGACCGTCGCCGTCGCGCCGGCACCCGACAGCGTGAGGGCGGTCGCGGGGTCGCGGCCCGCCGCGCCGTCGACGTACACCTCGACGGGCTCCGCGAAGCGGCTCGTGAAGGTGACGTCGCAGCCGGTGACCGTGGTGGTGACGAGGTCGTCGGCGCGGGCGGGACCGAGGTACCACTCCCACGACAGCTCCTCCGGCTCGGCCAGGGTGTGGCCAGCGGCGGCGACCGCCTTGAGGTAGACGGTCCCGGCCGTGCCCCCCGACGCGGCCGGGACCGTCAGGCGCCCCGTGACCGGGGAGCCGTTCGCGTCGACGTAGGTCACGCCGGGGACGCTGGGGACCTCGACGGCGTTCCACGCGACGTACGTCGGCGTCGCCGGCCGCACCGCCGCGGGGTCACCGGCCGTCGCGGGTGCCCCACCACCGGCGAGCGCCAGGGCGGCCAGCACGGTCACCACCGTGCCCGTGACCGCTGTGGCGCCTGCCGCGACGCCCGTCCGTGCCCGCATGTCGTGCCTCCCGAGTCGAGGGTCCTCGGCTGGTAGGTCGGCAGGCACGGGGCGATCTGGAGGAGAACGGTGGAACCGGCTCGGACCGGGAGAAGGAAAACGCGGACCGATCGCGAGCTGGTGCAGAAAAGTGCGGCTACGACACCCCGGACGACGCCAGGACGGTCCCAGCCGCACATTTCCAAGGGCGCACCACCACGGCGGCCGGAGCCGAGCCCCCGCTCACACCACCGAGAGCGGCAGCAGCGTGCGTCCGGTGGGGCCGACCTGGATCTCGGTGCCCATCTCGGGGCAGACACCGCAGTCGTAGCAGGGCGTCCAGCGGCAGTCCTCGACCTCGACGTCGGACGACCCGTCGGCCACCGCGAGGGCGTCCTCCCAGTCGGCCCACAGCCAGTCCTTGTCGAGGCCCGAGTCGAGGTGGTCCCAGGGCAGGACCTCGTCGTACTCCCGCTCCCGGGTCGTGAACCACGCGAGGTCGACGCCGGTCCCGGCGAGCGCAGCGTCGGCCGCGGCGACCCAGCGGTCGTAGGAGAAGTGCTCGCTCCAGCCGTCGAACCGGCCGCCGTCGCGCCAGACCGCCTCGATCACACGGCCGACGCGGCGGTCGCCGCGGGAGAGCAGTCCCTCGATCGTGCCGGGCTTGCCGTCGTGGTAGCGGAAACCGATGGCGCGGCCGTACTTCTTGTCCGCCCGCACCGTGTCGCGCAGCTTCTTCAGCCGCTCGTCGGTGGTCTCGTGGTCGAGCTGCGCCGCCCACTGGAACGGGGTGTGCGGCTTGGGCACGAACCCGCCGATGGAGACGGTGCAGCGCACGTCGTTGCGGCCCGAGACCTCGCGGCCCTTGGCGATGACGCGCTTGGCCAGCTCGGCGATCTGCAGCACGTCCTCGTCGGTCTCGGTGGGCAGGCCGCACATGAAGTAGAGCTTCACCTGCCGCCAGCCGTGGGAGTACGCCGCGGCGACGGTCGCGATGAGGTCGTCCTCGGTCACCATCTTGTTGATGACCTTCCGCATCCGCTCGCTGCCGCCCTCGGGCGCGAAGGTCAGGCCGGAGCGGCGACCGTTGCGCGAGAACTCGTTGGCGAGGTTGATGTTGAAGGCGTCGACGCGGGTCGAGGGCAGCGAGAGCGAGACGTTGGAGCCCTCGTAGCGGTCGGCGAGGCCCTTGGCGACCTCGCCGATCTCCGTGTGGTCGGCGCTCGAGAGCGACAGGAGGCCGACCTCCTCGAAGCCCGACTTGCGGATGCCGTTCTCCACCATCGTGCCGATGGTCTCGATCGACCGCTCGCGCACCGGGCGCGTGATCATGCCGGCCTGGCAGAAGCGGCAGCCGCGCGTGCAGCCGCGGAAGATCTCCACCGAGAAGCGCTCGTGGACGGTCTCGGCGAGCGGCACCAGCGGCTTCGCCGGGTACGGCCAGGCGTCGAGGTCCATCAGCGTGTGCTTGCGGACGCGGTGCGGCACGCCGGGCAGCGCGGGCTCGTAGGCCGTGATGGTGCCGTCCGCGCCGTACGCCACGGAGTAGAACTTCGGCACGTAGACGTTGCCCGTGACCGCTAGGCGCCGCAGCAGCTCGTCGCGGCCCGAGAGGCCGAGCTCGTCGTTGCCGGGGCGACCCTGGCCCTTCCACTCCCGCACGACCTCGGAGATCGCGAGCACGACCTCCTCGCCGTCGCCGAGCACGGCGGCGTCGAGGAAGTCGGCGATCGGCTCGGGGTTGAAGGCGGCGTGGCCGCCGGCGAGCACGACCGGGTCGTCCGCGCCGCGGTCGACCGCGTGCAGCGGGATGCCGGCGAGGTCGAGCGCGGTCAGCATGTTCGTGTAGCCCAGCTCGGTCGAGAAGCTCAGGCCGAAGACGTCGAAGGCGCCCACGGGCCGGTGCGCGTCCACGGTGAACTGCGGGATCGGTCCCCGCTCGTCACCGGCGCGCAGCACGGCCTCCATGTCGGGCCACACCGAGTAGGTGCGCTCGGCGACGATCCAGTCGCGCTCGTTGAGCACCTCGTAGAGGATCTGCACGCCCTGGTTGGGCAGGCCGACCTCGTAGGCGTCGGGGTACATGAGCGCCCAGCGCACCGTCGGGCCGGTGCCGGCCTGTTCGCCGCAGTCCCAGTCCTTGACCGTCGAGTTGAGCTCGCCGCCGACGTACTGGATCGGCTTGGAGACGCTCGCGAGCTTCGGCTCGAGACGGGCGAAGACGGACTCGGGGGCGGAGTCGGTCACGGGGGACGGCACGAGGACACCTCGGTGGTCGGGGGCAGGACGACGTCCCAGGGTACGGCGCGCGCCCGGCCCCGGCCTACTCCTCCCGCCCCTGCCGATCCCGTGCGCTACTTCACCACCGTCAACGTGAACGCCGACGAGCCGGACAGCGCCAGGTTGGGCGAGTTCGGGAGGAAGTAGGCGCGCAGCGCGTAGGACCCGACCTTGAGCTTCGGCAGGGTGAGCGTGACGGCCGTGCCGGCCTGCGCCGCCGTGACCGCGACCTGGCCGACGACGGCGGTGCCGCTGCGCACCTGCAGGACCCCGCTCGCGCCGCCGGGCAGCCCCGGCACGGTGAAGATCGCCTTCGGCTTGGCCTGCTGGGCGGTGGTCACCGTCGACGGCGACACGCCGCCGACGACCTTGGTGGCCAGCTTCGCCACCTGGCGCGCCGCCGACCGGGCGGTCGCGGTGCCGCCGTCCTCGCCGGTGGCCCGCACGTCGACGGCGAGCGACTGGTTCGCGTCCCCGACCTTGACCACGTAGGTCTTCCGGGTCGCACCGGCGATGGGCTGGCCGTTCTTCAGCCACTGGTAGGAGAACTCCAGCGCGTCGGAGTCCCACCCGCCGTCGGTCGCCGTCAGGGTCTGCCCGTACGCCGCGGTGCCGGTGACCGTCGGCGCCCCCGTGTTGAGCGGGACCACGGGGTCGGTGAGGCTGATCGCCGGGATGCGCACGAAGCCGGTGCTGGGCACGACCACGTGGTTGCCGGGACCGGGCGTCCCGGGGAAGGAGGCGGAACCGCCGAGGTAGCGGCGCCCGTAGCCCTCCTTCTCCACGCCGATCGTGATCGTGCTGCCGGGCGGGGCGTAGACCGTGTAGGTGCCGATGGAGGACGACGACGTGACGTCCTCCTCGTCCCAGACGCCCGAGGGGTACTGGCGGTAGGCCACGACGTCGACGTCGGAGGCCCCCTCGCCGTCGATCGTCACCTTGCCGCCACCCCCGGGCGAGACCGGGAGCGTGAAGGTGCCGACCGCGAGGGAGCCGCTGGTCGGGACGGTGCGGGAGTTGTCCGACGTCGGCGACGGGCCCAGGTCGCCCGTGCCGCCCAGGTAGCGCGTCTGCAGGCTCCGCTTGCCGACCCGGACGCTCATCGGCAGCCCGGGCGGGGCGTCCACCGGCAGCGAGAACGAGCCGCCGGCGGTCGTGGTGACCGTGTCGTCGGGCTCCCAGTGGTCGCCCTGCCAGAGCAGGGTCTGCACGTAGGCACCGGACACGCCCGCGCCCGCGGCGTCCTTCGCGACGCCGCTGAGCACCGGGCGCAGCGGGAGTTTGACGTTCCACTTCAGGGGCGTGCTGCCGCTGCCGCCGCTGCGGAACTGCACGACGCCCGGGTCGGTCCACGTGGTCGGCTCGGTGAAGATCTCCGGGCCCCACGCCGTACGGCGCGGCACGGCCACGTCGGAGTAGTCGGCGTAGATCACGTGGTAGACGCCGTACGTCGGCACCGACAGCGAGTAGGTCCCGTCGTCGCCGGTGACGACGGACGTCAGCGCGTCCCACTCGGTGGAGGAGCTCCACCGGGCGAGGGTGACGTCGATGCCGGCGATGGGCGAGCCACCCGGCGTGGTGACGGTGCCGCTGATCGTGCTGACGCCCGCAGCGCGGGCGGGCGACACGAGCGCCCCCAGCGCGAGGAGCGGCACGACGAGCGCCACGACGGTGAGCAGGACGCGGAGACGGTTGCGCATGGGTCACTCCCTCGGGACGGCAGCCGCATCATGCGCCTCCGCCGCCCCGGGTGGGAGTGGTACGAGCGTTTCTTTACCCGGCCTCGCCGCGCGTGCCGTTGCGGAGGTGGATGCTCTGCAGCACCCCGACGGCGAGCATGACCGCGAAGAGGGACGAGCCACCGTAGGAGACGAACGGCAGCGGCACCCCGGTGACCGGCATGATGCCGAGGCACATCCCGACGTTCTGGAACGCCTGGAACCCGAACCAGCAGGCGATGCCGCCCGCGGCCACGCGGCCGAAGGCGTCGTCGGAGGCCGACGCGATGCGCAGGGCGCGCCAGACGACGAGCGCCAGGAGCGCGACGATGGCACCAGCCCCGACGAGGCCCAGCTCCTCCCCCGCGACCGTGAAGATGAAGTCGGTCTGCTGCTCGGGCACGAACCCCGAGCGCGTCTGCGACCCCTCGAAGAGACCCTGGCCGAAGAGGCCCCCGTTGCCGATGGCGATGCGCGCCTGCTCCGTGTTGTAGCCCGCCCCGAGGGGGTCGCGGTTCGGGTCCATGAAGGCCAGGAAGCGGTCGAGCTGGTAGGGCTTGAGGACCCCGGCGCCGACGGCCGCGACGGCCGCGCCCGCTCCCGCGAGCAGGAGCCCGAGGAGCCAGCGCCGCGGCGTGCCGGCGATCGCGAGCACGCCGAGCACGGTCGCCGTCAGCACGAGCATGGTGCCGAGGTCGGGCTGGGCCAGGATCAGCGCGGCGGGCACGGCGGCGATGGCGAGCATGCCCACGACCTCGCGGGTGCCGACCGAACGGCGCCACGACGCCTGCGCGCGCTCGGCGACGAGGAGGGCCATGCCGACGACGACCGCCAGCTTCGCGAACTCCGCCGGCTGGATCGACATGCCGCCGAGGCGCAGCCACGACCGGGAGCCGTTGATGGTCGACCCCATGACGAGCACGAGCACGAGGCCGACCACCGAGACGAGGTAGACCAGGGGCGCCACGATGCGCAGCCAGCGGTGGTCGGTCGCCACGACGACGACCGCGAGCACCACCCCGATCGCGACGTTGACGAGCTGGCGGCGCAGGAAGGCGGTCGAGTCGTCCCCGACGAGCGAGGCGCGTGTCGCCGTGGCCGACCAGACGAGCAGGGTGCCGACGACGAGCAGCACGGCGACGGCGGCGAGGAGGACCCAGTCGAGACCGGGGATCCGGGTGCGGGTCGTGGCGGCGACCGCCCCGCGGCCGCCGAGCGGGCGGGCCCCGAGCGGGCGCAGCGGGGTGACGGTCACGAGCCCTCCTCCGGGTCGCGGGCCGGCGGGAGGATGGAGCCGTCGGGCGTGAACGTCGGGAGCTCCTCGCCGGCGACCACGCCCGGGATCGCGGCGGCGGCCGGGACGACCGCGTCGCCCTCGACGCCGTACAGCGACTCCCAGATCGCACGCACCGCCGGGCCGGACGTGCCCGAGCCCGTGCCGCCCTGCGACACCATCATCACGACGACGTAGTCGTCGGAGTACGACGCGACCCACGACGTCGACTGCTTGCCGTAGACCTCCGCGGAGCCGGTCTTGGACCGCACCACCACGTCGTCGAGCGGGAACCCGCCCATGCGCCAGGCCATCGTGCCCTCGCGGGTCACGCCCTGCAGCGCGCCGTCGATGTAGTCGACGACGTCGGACGGCACGTCGACCGTGGCCTTCACCTCGGGCTCGATCTCCCGCACCAGCTCGCCGTCCGGCGAGACGACGGCCTTCGCGACCCGCGGCTCGTAGAGCGTGCCGCCGTTGGCGAGCGCGGCGTACGCGTCGGCCAGCTGCAGCGGCGTGACGATCGTGTCGCCCTGCCCGATGGAGAAGTTGACGGCGTCACCGGCCCGGTAGGCGTACCCCTCCGCGCAGAACTCGCGCGCGAACCGGTGCTGGAAGTCGTTGCCGTCCTCCTCCGCGAGGTCGCAGTAGAAGTCCTTCTGCGCGTCGTAGTACTCCCGCTTCCAGGCGCGGTCGGCGATCCGGCCCGACGCCTCGCCGGGCAGGTCGACGCCCGTCGCGGTGCCGAAGCCCCACTCCTTGGCCTCGTCCACCAGCGGGTCGAAGGCGTCGACGTCCTCGACGTCGGAGCCGTAGGTGGCCCAGAAGTCGTAGCCGATCCGGTAGAAGAACGTGTTGCAGGAGACCTCGAGCGCCTTCGCGAAGCCGATGGAGCCGTAGGCCCCCGACTCGTAGTTCTTGAAGTCGCGGTTGCCGACCCGCAGGCTCGACGAGCAGTCGAGGCGGCTGTCGGTGGTGTAGCCGTTCTCGAGCGCCCCGGCCGTCATGAACGGCTTCCACGTCGACCCCGGCGCGAACTGGCCCTGCGTCGCGCGGGAGAGCAGCGGGGTGCCCGCCTCCTCCGAGTAGAGCCGGTCGAGGTCGGTCTGGGAGATGCCGCCCGTCCACACGCCCGGGTCGTAGGTCGGCTGGCTCGCCATCGCCACGATCCGGCCCGTGTCGGCCTCCATGACGACGACGGCGCCGGAGTCCGCGACGTAGTTGCGCCCCGTCACCGTGTCCCGGGTGTTCCGCGCCGTCTCGATCGTCGAAGCCAGCTGCTGCTCGACGACCGACTGCACCTGGGCGTCGATCGAGGTCACGAGGGTGTCGCCCGGCGTCGCCTCGATCTCCGAGTCGTCGCCGATCACCTGGCCCATGGAGTCGACCGCCACGCGCCGGTAGCCGGGCATGCCGCGCAACCACGCGTCGTACTCCTGCTCGATGCCCGCGCGGCCCACCACGGACGCGCCGTTGACGGACGCGTCGTCCGCGTCCTCCGCCGCGTCGAGCTCGCTCTCGGTGATGGGGCTGAGGTAGCCGAGGAGGTGGGCGGCGTTGACGCCGTACGGCGCGGGGTAGTCCCGCACGGTCTGCTCGTCGACCACGACGGCCGGGTAGTCCTCGGGCTGCTCGCGGATCGCGAGCGCCACCTCGCGGTCGACGTCGACGGCGATCGGGACGGGCTGGTACGGCGAGCCGTTCCAGCAGGTGCCCTCCACCGAGCCCGCGTCGCCGCAGTCGAGCAGGGCGCCGTCGAGCGCCGTGCGCTCGAGGCCGACCGCGGTGGCGACGCGGTCGAGCAGCACCTCCGCGGCGTCGTCCTCCATCCGTCCCAGCACGCTGCGGTCGACCGCGACGACCCACGCCGTCCGGTTGGCCACGAGCGGGCGGCCCTGCGCGTCGACGATGAGGCCGCGCTGCGGCTGCACGACGATGTCGCGCACCGACTGCGACGCGGCCTTCGCCTGGTAGAGCTCGCCGTCGAGGACCTGCACGTACCAGAGCCGCGCCAGCAGCGTGCCGAAGAGGGCGAGCACGAGCGCCTGCACGACGATCAGCCGGAGCCGGCTGCGCTTCGCGCCGGGGCTCTCCGGCGTGGCGCGACGCGTCGGCGACGCCGCCATCAGGCGAACCGTCGCTGCGGCTCGAAGCGCGTCAGCAGCACGAGGAGGGGCAGCAGCACGAGCGGCGCCACGACGACGTCGCTGACGAGGCCGACCCCCACCGCGGCGAGCACGTCGCCGACGGACGTCGCGGGGTCCTGCATGACGACGCCGAGCAGCGCGAACACCGACGACCCGACGAACGAGGCGACGGCCGCCGTCACGAGCACCACGGGCACGGTGGGCCGCTCGTCGCGGCGGACGCTGCCCGCGACGTACCCCACCACCATGAGCGCGAGCGCCCACCGGCCCGCCAGGTGGTCGGCCGGCGGGGCCAGGTCGAGCGCGAGCCCGGCGCAGAAGCCGAGGATGACACCGACGTTGGGTCCGCGGGTGAGGGCACCGGCGACGACGACGAGGAGCACGAGGTTGGGCACGACCCCGCGCCACGACAGCCCCGGCAGCAGCGCGGCCTGGAGCACGACCGCGAGGAGGACGGCCAGAGCGGTCACGGCGCTGCGGGCGGCGTTCATCGGCGGATCCCGTCGGGTCCGACGAGGGCGCGGTCGCTCTCGGTGTCGGGCGGCACGACGACGCCGACCGTGTCGAGCCGGCTGAAGTCGACGAAGGGCTCGATGACGGCGCGCTTCGTGGTGTCCCGCGGCGTCGAGAACAGCTCCGTCACGGTGCCGATCGGCACGCCCGCGACGTAGGGACCGGCGTTGCCGCTCCCCCAGGTCGCGACGACGTCGCCCTCGGCCGGTACGACGGTGGTGTCGACCAGGTCGAGGTCGAGGCGGCTCGGCTCGGACAGCGAGCCGCCGCCCGAGAGGAACCCGACCTCGTTGGAGCTGCCCACCCGGGCACCGACGGTGGAGTCGGCGTCGACGACGAGGAGCACCGTCGCGGTCGTGCGGGTCACGCCCACCACGCGGCCCACCAGTCCCGCCGGGGCGATGACGGTCATGTCGGGCTGCACGCCCGACGACGTACCGGCGTCGATGGTGACGGTGCGGGTGAAGGTCTGCGCCGCGCCGTACGCGACGACGCGGGCGGGGACGAGGTCCACCTGCTGAGCGCCGGCGGCGGTGAGGAGACCGTCGTACTCGGCCAGGCGCGCACGGTCGAGCGGCTCCGTCGCCAGCTGGTTCCGGAGCTCGTCGTTCGCGGCCTCGGCGGCCGCCAGGTCGTCGCGCAGGGACGACTGGGTCTGGAACCACGCCGGGACCGCCGCCACGGGGCGCACCGCCGCGGCGGCCACGGACTCGAGCGGTCCGACGACCTCGCCCACGACGGCGCGCGCGGGCTCGACGGGCGAGCTGTCGCCGCCGAGGTGGTCGAGGGTCATGAGCGAGAGGCCCGTGATGGCGAGCGCGGCCACGAGCGCGCGCGGGGGGCGTCGCTCCTGCGCCGTGCCGGGCGCCCACGACACCGTGAGGGGGAGGCGGCGCAGGCGGGCGAGGCCCCGGGGCCGGGCGGTGCGACCGAGGCGGTCGTCCTTGCCGGGGCGGGGGGCGCGGTCGCCGGGACCGGGACCGCCGGGGCCACCGGTGTCGGGGCCGGTCGGCGGGAGGGGGGTGCGGAGGGCCACGGTCAGTACCTCCGGCGGTCGGAGACGAGCACCGCCTGCAGGGCCTCGAACTCCTCGACGCAGCGGCCCGCGCCGAGCGCCACGGACGTCAGCGGGCTCTCGGCGACGTGCACGGGCATGCCGGTCTCGTGGCGGATGCGCTCGTCGAGGCCGCGGAGCAGGGCGCCGCCGCCGGTGAGCACGATGCCGCGGTCCATGATGTCGCCGGCCAGCTCGGGGGGCGTCTGGTCGAGGGTGACGCGCACGGCGTCGACGATCGCGTGCACCGGCTCCTCGAGGGCCTGGCGGATCTCCGACGTGCTCACGCTCACCGTGCGCGGGAGACCGGAGACGAGGTCGCGGCCCCGCACCTCGACGTCGGGCTCGCCCGACGAGGGGAAGGCGGAGCCGACGGTGGTCTTGATCTCCTCGGCCGTGCGCTCGCCCAGGAGCAGCGAGTGCTCCTTCTTCATCCACGCGATGACGGCCTGGTCGAGGTCGTCGCCGGCGGTGCGGATCGACAGGGACGTGACGATGCCACCGAGGGAGATGACGGCGACCTCGGTCGTGCCGCCCCCGACGTCGACGACCATGTTGCCGGTCGCCTCGTGCACCGGCAGCCCGGCACCGATGGCGGCCGCCATGGGCTCCTCGACGATGTAGACCCGACGGGCTCCCGCCTGGTAGCCCGCCTCCTTCACCGCGCGCTGCTCCACGGCCGTGATGCCGCTCGGCACGCACACGACGAGCCGCGGCTTCGCCAGGTAGCGCCGCTTGTGCACCGCCTGGATGAAGAACCGGAGCATCTGCTCGCAGGCCTCGAAGTCGGCGATGACGCCGTCCTTGAGCGGGCGGATCGGCATGATCGTGTCGGGGGCGCGGCCGATCATCCGCTTGGCCTCGTGGCCCACCGCGACGATCTCCTGCGTCATCGTGTTGAGGGCGACGACCGACGGTTCGTCGAGCAGCACGCCCTTGCCACGCACGTAGACGAGCGTGTTCGCGGTGCCCAGGTCGACCGCCATGTCGCGGCCGATGACGCCTCTCATCATCCGGTGTGCCTCGCTCTGGGTAGGACCCGTGCGGGTCCGATGGGGAAGTGGGGCGTCGACGAGCAGCCGAGCCCGGATCCCGAGCGTAGGAGCGTCCCCGGGGCTCAGCGGGGAGGCACGCCGGTGGGGTGGGGGCCCGCGCGTCGAGTTGTCACGTACGCCGCGGTGGGCGCGTCGAGTTGGGTCGTACGGCGCGGCGTGCGCGTCGAGGTGGGTCGTACGGCGCGGCGTGCGCGTCGAGGTGGGTCGTACGGCGCGGCGTGGGCGTCGAGGTGGGCGGCATGCCCGGGCCTCCCGGGGGAGGAAAACGCGGACGCGCTTCCGCCCGGGAAAAGAACGCGCGGACGCCGGACCGCGACACGCCGAGGGCGGACCCCCTCCGGTCCGCGTTTTCTTCCTCCGGGCCGGGGCCCGGGTCGGGCCCCGGCCGTTGTGAGAACTGTGCGCCTGGGACGGCCCAGGTCGCGTCCAGCGCGCACCATCGACACAGTCGCAGCCGAGCCCGCCCGGCGACCGCGCGCCCGATGCCAGCTCGGCGCCCCCGCCGCGGCGTACGTGACAACTCGGCGCTCCCACCGCGCCGCACGACCAAACTCGACGCAAACGCCGCGCCCTACAACCCAACTCGACGCGTACGCCGCGCCCTACAACCCAACTCGACGCGACGAACTACCGCGCCCGGGCCACACGCCCCTCGTCCCAGACGGGCTCGGTGGACTCGTAGACGGTGCCGTCGGCGCCGTACACGAGGAACCGGTCGAAGCCGCGCGCGAACCACCGGTCGTGGGTGACCGCGAGCACCGTGCCCTCGAACGCCGCGAGTCCCTCCTCGAGGGCCTCGGCCGAGGCGACGTCGAGGTTGTCCGTGGGCTCGTCGAGCAGCAGCAGGGTCGCGCCCGACAGCTCGAGCAGCAGGATCTGGAAGCGCGCCTGCTGGCCGCCCGACAGCGACTCGTAGGGCTGGTCGGCGCTCGCCGCGAGCTCGTAGCGGTCGAGCACGCGCGCCGCCTGCTCCCGGCCCATACCGGCCCGACCGTGGGGCGAGCCGTCGCCGCGGTGGAGGATCTCGGTCAGGGTGCGCCCCACCAGTTCCGGGTGCTCGTGCGTCTGCACGAACCAGCCCGGCCGCACCCGCGCCCCGAGCCGCGCCCGTCCCGTGTGGGGCACCGGCGCCGGCGGGGTCTCCCCCACCGGCCGGTGCTCGACGTCGGGGTCGGTGCCGCCGCCGGCCAGGAGGCGCAGGAAGTGCGACTTGCCCGACCCGTTGGAGCCGAGCACGGCGACCCGCTCGCCGTACCAGACCTCGAGGTCGAACGGGTCCATCAGCCCGGTCAGCCCCAGCTGCTCGCAGACGACGGCGCGCTTGCCCGTGCGTCCGCCCCGCAGCCGCATCGTCACCTGCTGCTCGCGCGGCTGCGCGGTGGGCGGGCCGGCCTCCTCGAATTTCCCGAGCCGCGTCTGCGCCGCCTTGTAGGCGCCCGCCATCCCGTCGTTGAACTCCGACTTCACCCGCAGCCGGTGCACGAGGGCCTTCAGCTTCGCGTGCTCCTCGTCCCAGCGCCGGCGCAGCTCCTCGAACCGCTCGAACCGGGCACGCCGCGCGTCGTGGTAGCCCGCGAACCCGCCCACGTGCGTCCAGACCGAGTTGCCCGCGCCCGCGCTGCCGAGCTCGACGGTCACGACCCGGGTGGCGGTGTTGGCGAGCAGCTCCCGGTCGTGGCTGACCAGCAGGATCGTCTTCGACGACGCCGCGATGCGCTGCTCGAGCCAGATCTTCCCGGGTACGTCGAGGTAGTTGTCCGGCTCGTCGAGGAGCAGCACCTCGTCGGGGCCCCGGAGCAGGTACTCGAGCACGAGCCGCTTCTGCTCACCGCCCGACAGCGTGCGCAGCAGCCGGTGCCGCGCCCGGTCCCACGGCATCCCCAGCGCGGCGACCGCGCAGGTGTCCCAGACGACCTCGATCTCGTAGCCCCCGGCGTCGGCGAGCTCGCCCAGCGCGGTGGCGTACCGCATCTGCGTCGGCTCGTCGTCGGTCTCCATGAGCGCGAGCTCGCACCGGTCGACCGCGGCGAGCGCCGCGCGCACCCGCTCGGGGGCGACCGAGGCGAGCAGGTCGCCCACCGTCGGGTCCGTGACCTCCGCGTCGTCGCCGTCCGCGCCCGTGCGCACGACGCCCTGCCCGACGAACTGCCGCATCACGCCGAGCCCGCCCGACCGCGTCACCGCGCCCTCGTGGGGCACGAGGTCCCCCGTCACGATGCGCAGCAGGGTCGTCTTGCCCGCCCCGTTGGCGCCGACGAGCGCTACCTTCTGCCCGTCGCCGACCCGGAACGACACGTCCGCCAGCAACACCCGCCCGTCCGGCAGCTCGTAGCGCACCCCGGCGACGTCCACGTGACCCACGAGGAGCCATCATCCGGTCCCCCGGCGCGCTGCGCCAGCCGATTACCGGGCCGCCGGCCGACTACCCTGCGCACCGTGCCGCTCGTCGTGTCCGCCCTCCACCGCTACCCGGTCAAGTCGATGCGGGCCGAGGACCTCGCCACCGCTGCCGTCGAGCCCTGGGGCCTCGCCGGCGACCGGCGCTGGATGGTCGTCGAGGCCGCCGAGGGCCGCGGGGGCCGCCAGCCGGGCGACTTCGTCTCGGCCCGCACCGACCCGGCCCTGCTGCTCGTGCGGGCGCGCCTCCTCGCGGAGGGGCACGGCGCGCTCGATCTGACCGCGGGCACCGAGGCCGGCACCGGAGCGGGCACCGGGGCCGCGTCGTCCTCGATCACGGTGCCCATCCCCGACCCGGTCACCCAGGTGCCCGTCGAGGTGTGGGGCTCCCACCTCACCGCGGCCCCGCAGCCGGCCGCGGACGCCTGGCTGAGCGACCTCCTCGGCCGCCCCGTGCACCTCGTCCACCTCGACGACCCGACCCGTCGCCCGGCCGACCCGCGCTACTCCAGCCCCGGCGACCGCGTGTCGTTCGCCGACGGCTACCCCCTGCTCGTCACGACCACCGCGTCTCTCGCCGCACTGAACGACGCGCTCCTCGAGCACGCCCAGGGCGCCGCGGAGCCGCTCGCCATGGCCCGCTTCCGGCCCAATCTCGTGCTGACCGGCGACGAACCGGCCTGGGCCGAGGACGACTGGCGCCGCCTGCGCGTCGGCGACGTGACCTTCCGCGCGGTGAAGGGCTGCGCCCGCTGCGTCATGACGACGTTCGACCCCACCACGGGCGAGCGCGGCCACGAGCCGACGCGCACCCTCGCGCGGCTGCGCCGATGGGACGGCGGCGTCTGGTTCGGCGTCAACCTGGTCCCGGACGTGCCCGCCCCCGCTCCCGGCGCACCCGCCCCCGAGATCCGGCTCGGTGACGAGGTGGAGGTGCTCGAGCGGGTGCCCGCGGGCGACGGCCCCCTCCGCTCGCCCGCCTGACGGGCACCTCGGACGGGGCGACCCCGATCTGGTAGGCATGGCCCAGGTCACACCGCACCGCAGGTCCCGCGACAGGAAGGCACCGCCATGCCCGCATCCCCCGGCCTCGCCGGCAAGACCGCCCTCGTCACCGGCGCCAGTCGCGGCATCGGCCTCGCCATCGCCCAGCGGCTCGTCGACGAGGGCGCCCGGGTCGTCATCACCGCCCGCAAGGTCGACGCCCTCGAGGCGGCCGTCGCCGAGCTGGGCGGCCCGTCGAAGGCGCTCGGCATCGCGGGCCGCGCCGACGACGAGGAGCACCAGGCGGACGTCGTCGCCCGCGCCGTCGAGACCTTCGGGAGCCTCGACCTGCTCGTCAACAACACGGGCATCAACCCCACCTACGGCACGCTCATGGACATCGACCTCGACGCGGCCCGCAAGATCCTCGAGGTCAACGCCATCGGCACGCTGGCCTGGACCCAGAAGGTCGTCGGCGGCTGGATGGCCGAGCACGGCGGCGCCATCGTCAACGTCGTCTCCGTCGCGGGCCTGCGCCCGGCGCCGGGCATCGGCTTCTACGGCGCGTCGAAGGCCCTGCTCGTGCACCTCACCGAGGAGCTCGCCGTCGAGCTCGGGCCCGGCATCCGCGTCAACGCCGTCGCTCCGGCGGTCGTGAAGACGCGCTTCGCCGAGGCGCTCTACTCCGGTCGCGAGGAGGAGGTCGCCGCGGCGTACCCCCTCCAGCGTCTCGGCGTCCCCGAGGACATCGCCGGCGCCGTCGCCCACCTCCTGTCCGACGACGCCTCCTGGACCACGGGCCAGACCCTCGTGCTCGACGGCGGCCTGACCCTGCGGGGCGGCGTGTGAGCACGTCCCCCGCCCCCGCCGACCGGCTGGCGGGCCTCGGGGTCGTCGTCACCGGCGGCGGGCGCGGCATCGGCCGCGCCCTCGCCGTGCGCGCCGCCACCGAGGGGGCACGCGTCGTCGTCAACGACCTCGACGCCGACGCGGCCGCCGCCGTGGCGGCGGAGGTCGGCGGCACCGCGGCTCCCGGGGACGTCGCCACGACCGACGGCGTACGCCGCGTGCTCGCCATCGCCGTCGCCGAGCTCGGTCGGGTCGACGTCTTCCTCGCCAACGCGGGCATCGACTCGACGTCCGGCGGGATGGTCGACGACGCGCCCAGCCTCGCGACCTCCGACGAGGCGTGGGCCCGCATGCTCGACGTCAACGTCATGGCCCACGTGCGCGCGGCCCGCGAGCTCGTCCCCGGCTGGCTCGCCCGTGCCGAGGAGACCGGCGGCACCGGGGGGCGCTTCGTCGTCACCGCGTCGGCGGCCGGGCTGCTGACGATGCTGGGCTCCGCGCCGTACTCGGTGACGAAGCACGCCGCCGTCGGTTTCGCGGAGTGGTTGAGCGCGACGTACGGGCACCGCGGGGTCGCCGTGCAGGCACTGTGCCCGCAGGGCGTGCGCACCGCCATGCTCGACAACGCCGGCCCGCTCACCGGGCTGCTCTCGCGGGACTCGGCGCTGGAGCCGTCCGACGTCGCCGACGCCTGGGCGCGGGCGTTGGACGAGCGGCGCTTCCTGGTGCTGCCGCACCCGGAGGTGGCGGACTACTACGCCGCGCGCGCCACCGACACCGACCGCTGGCTGGCGGGCATGCAGCGCCTCCAGGCGAAGCTGGACCGGGGCTGACCCCGGGGCTGAGTCCCGGGTCGAGCCGGAGGCTCAGTCCAGCGCGTAGGTCTGCACGAACTCCGTCAGCCGCTCGAGCTGGCCCGGGTCGGTCGACGGGATGACGCCGTGGCCGAGGTTGAAGATGTGGCCGGGCGCGGCACGGCCGGCCTCGATGACCTCCGCGGCCCGCGCCAGGAGCACCTCGGTCGGCGCGAACACGAGCGTCGGGTCGAGGTTGCCCTGCACCCCCCGCCCGCCGACGCGACCGATCGCGTCGGCCAGCGGCGTGCGCCAGTCGACGCCCACGATGTCGGCCCCGGCCTCGCCCATGAGGCCGAGCAGGTTCGACGTGCCCACGCCGAAGTGGATGCGCGGCACGCCCAGCTCGCCGATCGCGGCGAGCACGCGCGCCGAGTGGGGCTGTACGTGGGCCGCGTAGTCGGCGGGCGTCAACGCGCCGGCCCACGAGTCGAAGAGCTGCACGGCGGACGCGCCGGCCCGCACCTGCACCTCGAGGAAGGCCGCCGCGATGCCGGCGATCTTCTCCATGAGGGCCGCCCACACGTCGGGGGCGCCGAACATCATGGCCTTCGTGCGCGCGTGCTCCTTCGAGGGACCGCCCTCGACCAGGTAGGACGCCACCGTGAACGGCGCGCCCGCGAAGCCGAGCAGCGGCGTGCCGCCCAGCTCGCCCGCCAGCCGCCGGACCGCCTCCGTGATGAAGGGGACGTGCTCCGGCGTCAGGTCGGGGATCGCGGCGACGTCGGCCAGGGTGCGCACCGGGTTCGCCACGACCGGGCCGATGCCCGGCTTGATGTCGAGGTCGACCCCGACCGCCTTGAGCGGCAGCACGATGTCGGAGAAGAAGACGGCCGCGTCCACGCCGTACCGGCGCACCGGCTGCAGCGTGATCTCGGTGACGAGGTCGGCGTCCATGCAGGACTCGAGCATGCCGATGCCCTCGCGCACCCGCAGGTACTCCGGCAGCGAGCGCCCGGCCTGCCGCATGTACCAGACCGGCGTGTGCGGCACCGCCTCCCCGCGGGCGGCCTTGAGGAAGACCGAGTCGGCGAGGCGGGGGTCGGGCTGCTGGACGGGCTGGGGCGCGGACACCCCCCGATCCTCGCAGGTCAGGCGGCGTGGCGCACGGCCGACCCGGACGCCCCGGCTTACCCTCGGCCCATGGCCGCTGGACATGACGCGCGCCCGGGCACCGACGCCGGGCTCGTCCCGAGCGCCTTCCGCGACGCCGTGGCGGCGATGCGGGGGGCACGCGTGCGACCCGAGGTGCACCTGGAAGAGATGCCGGCGCCACGTCGGATCGCGCCGTACGCGGCCGCCGTGACGGGCGACGTCGAGGAGGGCGAGGAGGAGGTCGCGACCGGCCGCCTCATCCTGCTGCACGACCCCGACGGCAACGACGCGTGGGAGGGCACCTTCCGCTGCGTGACCTACGTGCGCGCCGACATCGAGGGCGAGCTCGCCACCGACCCGATGCTCGCCGAGGTCGGCTGGTCGTGGCTGCGGGAGGCCCTCGAGGCCCACGGCGCCGCGTACGGCGCGGCCGCCGGCACCGTCACCTGCGTGACCACCCGCGGGTTCGGCCAGATGTCCGACGACGAGACCACCGCGCAGATCGAGATCCGTGCCTCGTGGTCGCCCGCCGACCTCGCCCTCGACCGGCACACCGAGGCCTGGGCGGAGCTCATGTGCCAGGCCGCCGGCCTCCCGCCGCTGCCCGACGGCGTCGCGCTGCTCCCCAGCCGGCGCCAGCGGGGCCGCTCGTGACCGACGCCCCGTCGACGGGACCCGACGCGCAGGAGCCCGAGACCCCGGAGGCTCCCGACGCTCCCGAGGCCCCGCTGCTCGAGCTGCGCGACGGGCTCACCCCCGTCATCGAGACCGCGGAGGCCCTGGCGGACTACTGCGCGGCGGTGGCCGCCGCGGACGGTCCGGTCGCGATCGACGCCGAGCGCGCCTCGGGCTACCGCTACTCCAACCGCGCCTACCTCATCCAGCTGCGCCGCGAGGGCGCCGGCACGGCGCTGGTCGACCCCATCGCGTTCGAGTCCCTCGCCCCGCTGCAGGAGGCCATCGGCGACGCCGAGTGGATCCTCCACGCCGCGACGCAGGACCTGGCGTGCCTCGCCGAGGTCGGGCTCCACCCCACCCGGCTCTTCGACACCGAGCTCGCCGGGCGCCTGCTGGGCCACCCGCGGGTCGGCCTCGCCAGCCTCGTCGAGCGCCAGCTCGGGCGGCGGATGCGCAAGGAGCACTCCGCCGTCGACTGGTCGCGCCGCCCCCTGCCGGAGCCGTGGCTGGTCTACGCCGCGCTCGACGTGGAGGTGCTCGTCGAGCTGCGCGCGCTCCTCGTCGCCGAGCTCGAGGAGCAGGGCAAGACCGAGTGGGCGCGCCAGGAGTTCGAGCACCTGCTGTCCTTCACCCCCACCGTGCGGGTCGACCCGTGGCGACGGGTGTCCGGCACCCACAAGCTGCGCGGCCGTCGTGCCCTCGCCGCGGTCCGCGCCCTCTGGACGACCCGCGACGACATCGCCCGCACCCGTGACACCACGCCCAGCCGCGTGCTGCCCGACTCCGCGATCATCGCGGCCGCCGAGGCGCTCCCGACGACGCGCGGCGCGCTGCTCGCGACGCCGGGCTTCAAGGGTCGGGGCGCGGACCGGTACGCCGCGCGCTGGGTCGAGGCCGTCCAGGAGGCCCTCGACCTCGACGAGTCCGCCCTGCCGGCACGCACCCTGCGGGGTGACGGACCCCCGCCCGTGCGGGCCTGGGCCGACAAGGACCCGGCCGCCGCCCGCCGCCACGCCGTGGGCCGCGACGCGGTCGCCGCCCTCGCGGAGGAGCGCTCCGTGCCGGTCGAGAACCTGCTGACGCCGGACTACCTCCGGCGGTTGCTGTGGTCGCCGCCGCGCACCCGCGACCGTGCGGACCTCGTGGAGGCCGTGGGGGCGCAGCTCGCGTCGTACGGCGCCCGGCCCTGGCAGGTGGAGCTCACCGCACCCCTGCTCGCCGACGCGGTCATCGCCGGCGACGCGGAGCCCGCGGACTCGTCGGCCGAGGACTGAGCCCTACTCCTCCTCGGTGCTGCCGCCGAGCAGCAGCCGCGATGCCTCGTCGAGCTCGGTGACGGTCGAGAGGATCGTCTCCTCGTTGAGGATGGCGTCGTTGAGGAGCGCGTCGAGGTACGGCGCGACCGCGGCGTCCAGCGCGGCCTCGTCCGGCACGGCCGGCAGGAAGTAGGTGTAGCGCAGGTTGTTGGTCCAGACGCTCGCGGACTCCGGCAGCTGGTCGGGCTGCTGGTAGGCGTCGGACTGGGCCACCTCGAGCAGCACCGGCACGATGTAACCGGCCTCGGTGACGCCCGCCATCGCGTCGGGGCTGGTCAGGTCGACGATGGTGTCGGCCGCCGCCTCCTTCGCCTCGGAATCGAGCGACATGCAGATGCCGCCGGCGGTGCCGACGGTGGCACGCTCGTCCACCGAGGGCGGGAAGATGACGTCGAAGTCGAGCCCGTCGACGGCGCGCAGCGCGGGCACCTCGGAGCGCGGCGCCATGATCATCCCGAGCCGGCCCGAGGTGAACCACTCCATCGCGTCGGCCTGCGCCAGCTCGTCGGCCGTGAGGGTGATCTGGGGCTCGCGGAGCACCTGCAGGGCCTGGGTGAGCGCGCTGACCGAGGACTCCTCCGACAGCGCGGTCGAGGTCGGCGGCGTCTGGTCGTCGAACACCGCGCCACCGCCCGACAGCACGAACGGGGCGAGCTGCTCGAGCGTCGGCCCCACGTAGAGGCCCTTCGTGCCGGCCTCCGGGTCGGACGCGAAGCGGGCCGCGGCCTCGAGCTCCTCGAGGCCCCAACGGCCGCTGCTCGGCACGGGCAGCCCCTCGGCCTCCATGGCGTCCCAGTCGACGAGCGCCTTGTTGTAGAAGATCACGAGCGGGTCGATCGAGTAGGGCATGCACGCCAGGCGGTCGTTGACGGTGAACGCCTTGACCCCGTCGTAGGACAGCGTGTCGCCGAAGTCGACGTTGCGGTCCACCATGTAGGAGTCGACGGGCTCGATGAGGTCCTGGCCGTCGAGGTAGGCCAGGTCGCTGTTCGACGCGAAGAAGAGGTCGGGCAGGGCCTCGCCCGCCGCGACGGCGTCGCGCAGCGAGGAGTTCGAGGCCTGCACCTGCACCTGGCGGGTCTCGGTGGCCTCGTTGAGCTCGGTGGTCTCGGCGACGAGGGCCTCGACCTCCGCCTCGGGCATCCCGTAGGTGCCCAGCGTGAGGTCGGCGGCCGCGGCGGTCGTCGGGGGCGTCGGCTCCGGCGTCGCCTCGCCGTCGCCCTGGCAGGCCGCGAGGGTCGGGACCAGCAGGGCCACCGACGCGACCGCTCCGACCGCAGCTCTGCGACGCTCCACGTTGCCCCCGTTCGTCTCCGCGCCCCGGTGCCGGGACGCGCCGTCACGATACCCGTGGGTCACCCCCGGCCGGCCGGGCGGGAGCGGGGCGCTCCTCAGCCCGTCGCCCGGTGGAAGCGCTCGAAGTCCCGCTGGTCGCCCGCCTTCCACAGCGGGACGCTGGCCTTGAGCACCATGGTCAGCGACACCACGAACTCCGGGTCGTGCAGGTCCTCGCCGAACAGCTCGTTGATCCGCTTCCAGCGGTAGCGCACCGTCTGGGCGTGCACCCCCAGACGCGCCGCGATCGCCGGCGCGCTGTCGCGCGACTCGAGCCACGCGAGGAGCGTCTCCGACAGGATCTCCCGCGAGTTGGGCGTCTCGGCCAGCAGCGGCGACAGCAGGTCCTGGACCAGCCCCTGGCGCAGCAGCGGCTCGGCGTGCAGCCAGATCTGCGTGCGGTGCTCCGCACAGCGGAGCAGCGGGCCGTCGGGCACGATCCCCGACCCGGCCAGCGTCAGCATCTTCCGCACCCAGCGCAGGGCGTCGCGCAGCTCGGCCGGACCGACCGGCCAGCCCAGGCCGACCCGGTGGCCCGTTTGCGCGAGCAGCGGCTCGAGCACCTCGACGACCTCGTCGACCTCCGGCGCGGGCGCGAGCAGCACGAGCCCCGACCCGTCGGGACGCACCAGCACCCGGTCGAGGACGCCCCCGGCGGCCAGCACCTCGCGCACCTGCTGGCGCAGGGTCGCCGACTGCTCGTCGGCGACGGTGACCTCGCGGTGCTCGAGGCCCAGCACGACGAGCCGCTCCGGCACGCGCCACTGCGCGGCGTTGGCCAGCGACCGCAGGGCCTCGCCGTCGACGCCGCGCAGCAGGGCGTCGAGCAGCCGGCGCCGCGCGCGGCCACGGTCGCTCTCGAGCCGGCGTCGCGCGACGTCGTACCCGATGCGGGTCTGCTCCACGAGGTGGTCGAGGTAGGCGAACATCCGGTCGCCGAGCACCCCGAGCGCGTGGGCCGAGAGGCCGTGCGTGCGCGCGAGGTCGCGCAGGTGCCGCCACGCGTCCTGGGTGGCGACGCGGAACGCCGCCTGCGTGGCGTCGAGGTCGCCCTCCTCCCAGGCCTCCCCGTGGCCCATCTGGCGGAAGAGGTCGTCGACGCGCGCGTTCGCGAACGGGCGCCCCTCCGCCACCGCCATGAGGTGCTCGATCGCCGCGGCGACCGCACCCTCGATCAGCTGGTGGCGGCGACCCTCCGGGTGGCCGGCGTAGCTCGCCACCTTGGCCTGGATCTCGTCGGCGATCTCCAGCGCCAGCTCGGGCGCCACCGAGCGCACGGCGCTGGTCAACCGCGCCGCCGCCTCGGCGTCCTCCGCCCTGATGGGCAACGTCACCGCACCCATGTCTGCTCCCCCATGTGGTCCCTCCCTCGTCGACGGCCGCACGCGCGGCGCGTCCCTTCCTGCGGCTGGCGCAGCCCTCCCGCTCACACCAGCACCCCCGCGACGACGAGCACGGCCCCCACCAGTGCCGTCGCCCCGCTTCCGACCCGTACGGCGCGCAGCCGCCCCGGCAGTCCCCGCAGCCGCGCGAGGAGCACCTCCACGCGGTCGACCGCGACGTCGGGCAGCACGACCACGGGCACGTCCCCCGCGCGCGTCGTCGCGGCACCGGCGGCGTCGGTGAGCGCGAGACGCGCTCCAGCGGGCACGGTTCCGGCGCCTCCCGCCACCCAGACCACGGACCGACCGGCCTCCGCGAGCCCGGCGACCAGGGCCCGGCGGCCGTCGGCGTCCGCGACGGCACGGACGTCGCCGCCGGTCTCCGCGGCCAGCCGCTGGGCCTCGACCTCGCCGGCGGAGCTCACCATCGTGGTCGTCCAGCCGTCGGCCGTGAGCCGGGTCAGGGCTCCCGTGGCCTCGGGCCGCACCCGGTCGGCGACCGTGATGGAGCCGAGCATCCGGCCGTCCACCTCGACCGCCACGGTGCGTCCCCCGCGGGTGGCGGTCGGCGCGGCCACCCCGAGCCACCGCGGGTCGCCCACGCGCACCGGGTGGCGGTCGACCGAGCCCTCGATGCCGGCGCCGGGGACGCGGCGTACGTCGGTGACCCGGCCGCTGCCCGCCAGCCGGGAGATGGCCCGCGAGACCGGGCCCTCGCCCTGGTGCTCCAGCGCCCCGGCGAACCAGCGCAGGTTGCGGTCGTGGTCGGGCTCGACCGGCTCGACCGCCACCACCTGCAGCTCGCCGTCGGTCGCGAAGCCGCCGGCCTCGGCGACGACGACGTCCCCGTGGCGCGCGGCGGCGAGCAGCACGCCGCCGCGCGGGACCACGGCGCCGTCCGCCCGGAGCGGGGCGAGGGCGAGGGTGTCGGCCAGCACGACGAGGAGGGCGGAGACGAGCAGCAGGACGGCACCGACGGCGAGCAGCACGGCGCTCATGCCGGTCGGCCGGTCCCACGCAGGACGTCGTCCACGCACTCACTCCCCGATAAGTCAGTGTGGTTGCGGTCACAGTAGAGCCGCCGGGTGGGTCGTCCGTCAACGCCCTCCTGCCGTACCGGATACGGGCACCCGCCTGCCACGCCGGCGTCCTACGGCGCCGTCGAGGGCAGCGGGAGCGGGGACGGGACCCCCTCGACGCCGTCCCGGAGGTCGGGGGCGCACCCGGCGTCCGCGATGGCGGTGTCGGGCTGTGGCGGCAGCGGGGCATAGGTCTGGTCGTCGAACGCGTAGTAGCACCCGAGGATGCCCAGCTTCACCGTGACCGGGTTGTCCGGTCCCGAGACGAGCGAGGTCAGGACGGCCGAGAGGTCGTCCCCGTCGGTCGTCGTGCAGCCAGCGAACGCCGGGATGTCGAGCGTGCCGTTCAGGGTGCCACCCTCCGCACCCGAGAACCCTCGGTCCTGCACGAACTGCTCACCCGCCGCCTGGTCGATCACCACCGCCTCACTGGCGAGCTCGATGCGAGCCGTCGGACCCGTCGCGCACGAGTCCTCCACCGGCACCGGGACGTCGTCGACCGTGAGCCCCACGACGGCGACGTCCACGAGGTCCTCCAGGCCGGTCGGCGGGTAGATCTGGAGCTGACGGGTGAAGTTGGTCGTCAGTCTCGTGCGGATGTAGAACCCCACGGGAAGGTCGGCCTCGTCGCGCCGCTGGCGCAGCTGCAGACGCACCTCGGTCGGGATCGACCCGAAAGCGACCGTGCGGATCACGATCTCGGGCGACAGCCCGTACTGGTCGCCACCGCCCCCGGTGGGTTGCAGGTAGGCGTGGATGTCGAAGTCACCGTCGACGATGAGGTCACCGTTCTCGTCCGTCCGCTCCGTCGTGGCGAACTCGATGTTCGTGGCGAGGAGCCCGACCGGGACCCGGCCCCACTGCTGGGAGACGGGCGAGTAGGCACGGCCCACCTGCGCCACGCCCAACCAGCCGTAGGTGTTGCGCGTCGCCGGATCGTTGCCGGTGGTGATGAGGGGCAGGCCGTCGTAGGGGCCCGGTTCCTGGGCGCTACCTGCCGCGGGCAGGAACAGCAGAGGTGCCGCGAGCGCTGCGGCGACCAGGGCACGACGGGAACGCAGGGAGAACCTCACCGGCGCACTGTGACAGCGGCCGCGCCGGGACAGCCAGGCTTCACCCGGCGGCCCGGGACACACTCCGAAAAGTTGTCACCCAGGTGACAAGTCGGCGTGACGCGTTGTCACGCGCGTGACAATCCAGCGCCCCAATTCGAGCTCGGGACGCCCGCGCCCTGGACCCGGTCGACGGCGGCGGGGCTTGATGTGCCCGTGACAGCCGTCACGCTCGGAACCTAGGAGGAACGATGAAGTTCAAGACCCTCGCTGCCGCCGCTGCCGCCGCCGCCGTCATCACCGTCTCCAGCCCGGCCTTCGCCGCGGGGCCGCCCTACACCGTCTCGGTCGGCGGCAGCAGCGCTGCCGGATCGCACGCGATCACCGCGGCGAGCACCGGCACGGTGCAGTTCTCGGCCCGCAACGCCGGCGGCACTGTCATCAACATGAACTGCACGTCCGTCCGCGGTGCGGGCACGGTCACCTCGGGCACGGGGGTCAACCCCGTCGCGGCGATCACGTCCACGACCTGGACGGGGTGCAGCATCCCGGGTGGCGCCGCCACCGTGACCCACAACGGCACGTGGAACATCACCGGCACGGGCACCAACGCGACCACCGGCAACGAGTCGATCGCCGGCTACGTGGGCGGCGCGAACGCCTCCGTCCAGACCACCGCCAACCCGAACATCTGCCGCTTCACCGTCACGGGCCAGGCGAACGGCTCCTTCAACGAGGCCACCCAGCAGCTCAACATCAGCCAGACCGGCTACACGAGCAACCTGACCCTCTCCAACGTGGTGGGCTGCCTCGGGCAGCTGCAGAACGGCAACCCGGCCAACATGGTGGCGAACCTGGCCGTCACGTCGCCCGACGGCGCCATCAACCTGTCGTGACCCCGAGCGGGCGGGCCGTCCCCCTCCCCCGGCCCGTCCGCTCCTCGGCTCGACCCCACCCACGTCAGGAGACTGCCCGCATGACCACCAGCACGCTCACCCGCCGCGTACGCCGCGCTCTCGCCACCGCCGGCGTCGGCGCCGCCGTCGCCCTCATCCCGCTCGCCGCCCACGCCGCGACCATCGTCCCCATCGAGTACGACGCCGTCGGCACCAGCACCATCGCCAAGACCGGCTCCGACGTCGGCCTCGGACCCACCACCCTCAGCACGGACCTCGACGTCGAGACCGGCGACTTCACCGGCTCCCTGCCCCTGCCCGGCACCCGCACCAGCTTCAAGGCCGCCGGCTTCCTCCCCGTCCAGGCCGACGTCGCCTTCGTCGAGGTCGCCCCCGTCACCGGCCACATCAACCTCTCCGGCGACATCGCCTCCGTCGACGCCACCGCGACCTACAACGTCAAGCTCTCCAACATCAAGGTCCTCGGCTTCCCCACCTTCACCGGCAACAAGTGCCAGACCACCACCCCGGTCACCATCCCCGTCGGCACCGAACCCGGCGTCGGCTTCGACCTCACCGCCGGCGGACGCCTCGTCGGCGAGTACACCATCGGCAAGTTCTCGAACTGCGGCCTCAACACCGGCCTCATCAACCTGCTCGTCCCGGGCGCCGGGAACACCGTCGAGATCGACGTCTCGAACGGCCGCTTCCTCTGATCGACCACGTCTCGGAGCGGGTGGGCCGACCTCTCCCCCCGGCCTGCCCGCTCCGCCGTCCCCCCCCACTCGCCTCCCGCACGTCAGGACGTCCCATGAGCAGCACCACCCGCCGCGTACGCCGCGCTCTCGCCACCGCCGGCGTCGGCGCCGCCGTCGCCCTCATCCCGCTCGCCGCCCACGCCGCGACCATCGTCCCCATCGAGTACGACGCCGTCGGCACCAGCACCATCGCCAAGACCGGCTCCGACGTCGGCCTCGGACCCACCACCCTCAGCACGGACCTCGACGTCGAGACCGGCGACTTCACCGGCTCCCTGCCCCTGCCCGGCACCCGCACCAGCTTCAAGGCCGCCGGCTTCCTCCCCGTCCAGGCCGACGTCGCCTTCGTCGAGGTCGCCCCCGTCACCGGCCACATCAACCTCTCCGGCGACATCGCCTCCGTCGACGCCACCGCGACCTACAACGTCAAGCTCTCCAACATCAAGGTCCTCGGCTTCCCCACCTTCACCGGCAACAAGTGCCAGACCACCACCCCGGTCACCATCCCCGTCGGCACCGAACCCGGCGTCGGCTTCGACCTCACCGCCGGCGGACGCCTCGTCGGCGAGTACACCATCGGCGACTTCGCCGACTGCGGGGCGAACACCGGCCTGATCAACGCCCTCGTGCCCGGCCCCGGCAACACCGTCGAGATCGACGTCAGCAACGGTCGCTTCCTCTGAGGCGTCGCGTCGCCCGAGAGCCGCGAACTGTGCGGCTGGGGTCGGCCCGGTTCGGTCCGGACTGCCCCAGCCGCACAGTTCAGCGCCCGCGCCCGACGCTCACGCCTCCGTGTGCCCCGCGGGCCCGGCGCCCCGCCGGTGCAGCACCCACGACGCGCCCATCGTCAGCACGGCGCCGGCGACCGCCCAGGCCGCGATGACCAGCACGGGGCCACCGATCCCGGCCGCGTCGAAGTAGACCGCGCTGCGCACCGCCTCCGTCGCCGCCCCGTTGGGCAGCCACGGCCCGACCGTGCGCCAGAAGGTCGGCAACAGCGCCGCGGGCACGGCACCGCCGGCGCTCGGGTTGCCGATGACGACGAAGAGCAGGATGGCGACGGCGATGCCCACCGTGCCCAGCAGCACCTGGAGGGCCACCGTCATCGCCGCTCCGGCGAGCACCACGAGGGTCCCGATGCCGGTCAGCACCCAGACCGGCCCGTCCAGGGCCCCCAACCAGGGACCGACGACGAGCGCGCCGCCGAGGCCCGAGGCCGCGGCGTACGGCACCAGCGAGGCGAGCCGCACCGCCGCCCGGCGGGGCGTGGCGGGACGGCTGCCCCGCGCGACCCCGAGCAGGGAGGCGACGAGGTAGCCGCCCACCATCCAGCCGACGACGAGGTAGAAGCCGGTCAGCCCGCGGGCGTCCCCGCCCTCGAGGGGCACGACGTCCTCCGTCGTGAGCGTGCGTCCCTGCGACGCCTCCGCCTGCGTGAGCACCGACTGCACCGCGGTCACGACGGACGACCCGCCGCCCGAGGCGACGAGCAGCGTGTCCTCGGTGCCGTCGGCGGAGACCACCAGGGCCGCGGCGAGGTCGCCGTCCTGCACCTGCGACCGCGCGGCCGCCTCGCTCGTCGCCGTCGCTTCGAGAGGGGACCCGTCGATGCCGTTCAGCCGGTCGACGACCTGCGTCGCGACGCCGTCCGGCGCCACCACCCCGACCTCGATCTCGTGGGGCGTCGGGTCGTGGAACGCGCCGACGTACGACGCGACGAACGCCAGCTGCAGCACCAGCACGCCGAGCACGAGCCCGACGGACCGCAGCGGTACGGCGTCGCGGAAGGTCCGCAGGGCGGCGCGGCCCCGCGCCGATCGGGTCGTGGTCATGTCGTCCTCCATTGCGCTACCAGCGGTTTCGTAATCGACGGTACGCCGCCGGCGGCCATTCCGAAACTCCGGGTAGCGATATAGACTGGTGACGTCGGCGACAGCCGCCGGCGACCGTCGGAAGGGGCAGCCGTGAGCAGGACCGCGGGCCGACCCCGCCGCGCCGGCATCAGCCGCGCGGTGCTCGACGCCGCCGTCGAGCTCGTCGCGCGCGACGGCTACCGCGCCACCTCGCTCGACGACATCGCCCGCGCCTCGGGGGTCGCCAAGACGACGGTCTACCGCCGGTGGGACTCCAAGGGCGCCCTCGTCGCCGCCGCGCTCCTCGACCGGCTCGGCGACCTCCCCGGCGTCACCGGGGAGAGCGACCTGCGGGCCACGGTGGCCTGGCTCGCGGGCGCCGCGAGCCGGCCCGACGTCCACGCCCTCCTGCTCGGCGTGCTGGCCGAGACCACCGACTCGGAGCTCCGCGCCGAGCTGCGCGCCCAGGTGCGGGCCCCGTTCCTCGCGGCGCTCACCCAGGGCTGGGGGGTCGAGACCGACGCCGCCGCCACCGCGTTCGACCTCGTGGTCGGCACGCTCCTGTTCCGCTTAGCGGGGTCCGAGCCCGTCGAGCGGAAGCTCGTCACCGACCTCACCGACCTCGTGGTGGGTTACCTGGTGGACCAGCGACGCGGTACCTGAGGGCGCCCGGTCGGCACCTGCGGACGAGGCGCCCACGGCTTGCCGTTCCCTACGGTCGGGACCGTGTTCCGCCAGGCCCCCGTGCTCCCCGTCGTCGTGCCGATCGCTGCTCTCGTGCTCCTCGGCCTCCTCCTCCACCTGCGCCGTCGGGGCCTGCTCAGCCTGCCGCGGGCGAGCGTCGCGCTCGCCCTGGCGGTGTACGTCGCGGGCGTCGTCGCCAACACGGTCTTCCCGGTCTACCTCGACAAGCCGACCTCCACGGTGCCCTGGCACGCGGGACTCGCCCTCGTCCCCTTCCACGACTACGAGGTGGCCGACGCCCTCATGAACGTCGGCGTGTTCCTCCCGGTGGGTGTGCTCGCGTCCCTCCTTCTGGCCCGACCGTCGTGGGGACGGGTGCTCGCCGTCGCGGCGCTCTTCAGCTTGGTCATCGAGGTGACGCAGTACGTCACCGCCCGCACCCTGGGGGGCGGGCACATCGCCGACGTGAACGACCTGCTCTGGAACGTGGTGGGCGGCGTGCTCGGCTGGGCGCTGCTGCGCCTGGCCGTGCGCGCACCGGCGGTGGCACGGCTGCACGACCGGTTCGCCTGGCGCTGAGGCGGACGGCCCACCCGCACGTCCGGCGCCTCACCCCGACCGGGCGCCCGCGCGCGCACGCTCGGCGTCGAGGGCCGGGAGCAGCACGGAGGCCATCGCCGGGTCGTCCACCGCCTCGCCGAGGAGGTCGCGGAGCCGCCGCATCCGGTGGCGCACGGTCTGGTGGTGCACCCCCAGCTGCTCCGCCAGCACCGGGGCGCTGCCCCGGGTCTGCAGCCACACGAGGAGGGTCTCCGCGAGCGCGTCGCGCTGGGCGGGCTTGCACGCGTCGAGCGGCGCCAGCAGGTCGGAGGTGACCTGCTCCAGCAGCGCCTCGTCGGCGTGCAGCCACAGCGTCTCGCGGTGCTCGGCGCAGCGCACCACCCCGTCCGGCGGGAGCGGGATGACGCCGCTCCGCACCAGGCGCAGGGCGCGGACCGCCCACCGCACGCCGTGCGGGACCTCGTCCGGCCCTCCGCCCCAGCCGAGGGCGACCGGCCGCCGACCCCGGTGCGCGAGCGCCGCCGCGACGTCGGCCGCGACGCGCTGGGCGACCACGAGCACCGCCCGGCCCCGCAGCACTCCCGCCAGCAGGTCGTCCCGGAAGGGCTCGACGGCGGCGACCTGGGCCGCACGCGCGGCCCCCTGCACGGTCTCCGTGACCACGGCGACGAGCGGCCCCTGCGGCGGCCAGGACAGCCCGGCGTCCTGCGCCAGGGCGCCGAGCCGGGTCGGCGAAGCACCGGCGAGGAGCGCCGCGAACAGGCGGGTGCGGGGCTCCTCCGTCGCCACCCGGGGCGCCACGGTGCGCCGCTCCTCGACGTACCCGCGCACCGCCTGGTCGTGCAGCCACCGCTGGTAGGCGAGCAGGACGTCGGCGATCCGGTCCACGAGCGCCGGTGGCGTGGCGAGCTCGGCGGCGCGGTGGCGCAGCTCGACCCATCCGCTCTGGGTGACCACCTGGTGCGCGGCCTGCATGGCGTCGAGGTCGTGCCCGGCCGCGGCCTCGAACCGACCGAGCCGGTCGAAGTGCCGGGCGAGCTCGCTGGTGCGGACCGGCGCGCCCGCGAGGGCGTCGACGAACGCCGTGACGGCCAGCGCCACCGCCTCGGCGACGACGGGACGCAACGTCGGGTGCGCGAAGCCGGCGACCGTCTCGACCACCTGCTCGGCGAGGCGGCGGCTGAGCTCGGCGACGCGGGGCCGGTACGCCGCGGCCAGCCCCGGCGCGAGGCCGTGGGCGCGCGCGAGCGGGCACGGCGCCGCGTCCCCGTCGACCACGGCGCCTCCCCTGCTCCCCCGGCGCGGTCGTCGACCTGCGCTCCCCTGACGTCCGCAGTGAACGGTCGGCGGGGCGACGTGGTCCAGCCTTCCGGCCCCGGCGAGGGCGACGGACCCGCTCGCCGAGCAGAAGTTGTCAGGCCCGTGACAACTTCTCCGCCGTCTTCCGTCGGTGGCGCCCCCAATTCGCTCCGAGCGGTGACAGGTGACCGGCACCACACATAGTTTCGCCGCGCTGCGGCCCCCTGGTCGCGGCGCGAGGACGACAGGGGGAACCGCGATGGGCGGCACGGTCGAGGTCACCGGCCTGACGAAGAGCTACGGACGCCAGAACATCTGGCGCGACGTGAGCCTCACGCTCGAGCCCGGGGAGATCACGGCGCTGCTGGGCCCGTCGGGCACCGGCAAGTCCGTGTTCCTCAAGTCGGTGATGGGCCTCGTGCGCCCGGAGGCGGGCCGCATCCTCGTCGACGGCGTCGACATGGTCTCCGCCAAGGAGTCCCAGCGTCTCGAGCTGCGCCGCCGCTTCGGTGTGCTCTTCCAGGACGGCGCGCTGTTCGGCTCGATGAACGTCTACGACAACGTCGCGTTCCCGCTGCGCCAGCACACGAAGCTGCCCGAGCGGGAGATCCGGCAGCGGGTGCTCGAGAAGCTCGACATGGTCGGCCTCGTCGGCCAGGAGCACAAGGTGCCGGGCGAGATCTCGGGCGGCATGAAGAAGCGCGCCGGGCTGGCGCGCGCCCTGGTCACCGACCCCTCCATCATCCTCATCGACGAGCCCGACTCGGGCCTCGACCCGGTGCGCACCTCCAACCTCGCGCAGCTGCTCATGGAGGTCAGCACCGCCACCGACGCGACGATGCTCGTCGTCACCCACAACATCGAGCTCGCCCGCACGCTCCCCGACAACCTCGGGATGCTCTACCGGCGCGAGCTCGTCATGTTCGGCCCCCGCGAGCAGTTCCTGCTCACCGACCACCCCGTCGTCTCGCAGTTCATGAGCGGCGACCCGGACGGTCCGATCGGGATGAGCGAGGAGGCCGACCACCGCCGCACCGACGCGACGGACCCCTATCCCGCGGCACCCGTCGGGCCTGGGGGGCCGACGGGGACCGCGCTGCTCTCCCGTCACGCGGGCGCGCGGTCGATCGAGGTGCTGCCCCGGCAGCTGGTGTCACGCACGGGCTTTCCCCGCGCGGCGACGACCCGTCACCGCGAGCGCATCGACTCCGGCGCGGCGCGCCTCCACGTCGCGCCCGACGACGAGGTCGACCGAGAACCGCCGCTCCCGCCCCGGAGCGCCGCGGTCACGCGGGCGCTCCGCACCACCGGCGACCTCTTCGCGCTGGCCCTCGACACCGTGCGCGCCATCTTCCGTCGCCCCTTCGCGGCGCGGGAGCTGCTCGAGCAGTTCTGGTTCGTCGTCAGCGTCTCCTGGGTGCCCGCGATGCTCGTCGCGATCCCGTTCGGCGCGGTGATCGCGCTCCAGCTCGGCACCCTGACCCGCCAGATCGGCGCCCAGTCCTTCACCGGCGCCGCCAGCGTGCTCGCCGTCGTGCAGCAGGCGGCGCCGATCGTCACGACCCTCGTCATCGCCGGTGCCGGCGGCGCGGCCATCTGCGCGGCGCTGGGCGCGCGCCGTACCCGGGACGAGATCGACGCCCTGCGGGTGATGGGCGTCGACCCGGTGCAGCACCTCGTCGTGCCCCGGGTCATCGCCTGCATCTTCGCCGCGGTGCTGCTCAACGGGCTCGTGTCGGTCGTCGGCGTCATCGGCGGCTACGTCTTCAACGTGATCGTGCAGGGCGGCACCCCGGGCGCCTACCTGTCGAGCTTCACCGCGCTGGCCCAGCTGAACGACCTGTGGGTGGGCGAGCTCAAGGCCGTCATCTTCGGCTTCATCGCGGGCATCGTGGCCTGCCACCGCGGCCTCAACGCGGCCGGCGGGCCGAAGGGCGTCGGTGACGCGGTCAACCAGGCGGTCGTCGTGACCTTCCTGCTCCTCTTCTTCGTCAACTTCGTCATCACGACGCTGTACCTGCAGCTCGTGCCCGGCAAGGGGGCCTGATGGCGCTCCCCCTCGGCCCCCTGACCTCGGTGGTCACCACGCCGCTCGACCGGCTCGCGTCGCTCGGCGCCGGCCTGCGGTTCCACCTCACGGTGCTCGCGTCCGTGCCCCGCACGCTGCGCCACCACCTCAAGGAGATCGTGCGTCTCCTGTCGGAGGTCAGCTTCGGCACCGGTGCGCTCGCCGTCATCGGCGGCACGATCGGCGTGATGGTCGGCATGACCCTCTTCGTCGGCACGGTCGTCGGCATGCAGGGCTACTCGGCCCTCGACCAGATCGGCACCGCGGCCCTCAACGGCTTCGTCTCGGCGTACTTCAACACCCGTGAGATCGCGCCCCTCGTCGCCGCGCTCGCGCTGTCGGCCACGGTCGGTTCGGGGTTCACGGCCCAGCTCGGCGCGATGCGCATCAACGAGGAGGTCGACGCGCTCGACGTCATGGGCGTCTCGAGCCTGGCGTTCCTCGTGACCACCCGCGTCATCGCCGGGGTCGTCGCGATCGTGCCGCTCTACGTGGTGGGCCTGCTCGTCTCGTGGGCCGGCTCCCGCGCCGTGACGGTCTACTTCTACGGACAGTCGGCGGGCACCTACGACCACTACTTCGGGCTGTTCCTCCCCCCGGCCGACATCCTCGGCTCGTTCGTCAAGGTCGTCGTCTTCGCCGTGCTCATCATCCTCATCCATTGCCGGCTCGGCTTCACCGCGACGGGCGGCCCCGCGGGCGTCGGCGTCGCGGTGGGCACGGCCGTGCGCCGGAGCATCGTGACGGTCGCGATCCTCGACCTGGCGCTCTCCATGGCGCTCTGGGGCACCACCACGACCGTGCGGGTGGCCGGATGAACGAGCACGCTCGCCGTCCCGTGGACCTCGTGCTCGGCCTGGTCCTCCTGCTCGTCGTCGCGCTCGGCGCGGGCGGCGTCGTGCTGGCCTACGACCAGGCGTTCACCTCCCGCACCGAGGTCGTGCTGACGACCGGCTCGGTCGGCAACGCGCTGCAGAAGGGCTCCGACGTGAAGCTGAACGGCGTGCCCGTCGGGGAGGTGACCGAGGTGCGGGCGACCGCCGACGGCGCCCGCCTCGTGCTGGCCCTCGAGCCGGACGTCGCCGACGGGCTCCCCCCGGACACGGTGGCCCGGCTCCTGCCCAAGACGCTGTTCGGCGAGCGCTACGTGCAGCTGCTCGCGAAGGGCGCGCGCACCGGCAGCGGCCTGGCCGACGGTGCGACCATCCGGCAGGACGACTCCGACGAGGCCGTCGAGCTCGAGGAGGTGCTCGACGAGCTCCTGCCGGTGCTGCAGGCCGTGCAGCCGCAGAAGCTCGCGGCGACGCTGGGCGAGCTGACGCTGGCGCTCCGCGGCCAGGGCGCCTCGATCGGCGAGTCGATGGAGCTGTGGGGGTCCTACCTCACCGAGCTCGCGCCGTACGTCCCCACCCTGACGGAGGACCTCCAGCGGCTCGCCGAGGTGGCGGACGTCTACGACGTCGCCGCGCCCGACCTGCTCGCTGCGCTCGAGGACCTCACCGTCACCGCGACCACGCTCGTCGACGAGCGCACGACCCTCGACGACCTGTACGCCGGGGTGACCGCAGCCGCGACCAGCACCGACGCCTGGCTCACCGCCAACCAGCAGACCATCGTCGTGCTCGCGGAGGAGAGCCGGGAGGCGCTGGCCGCGGTCGCGCCGTACGCCGCGCAGTTCCCCTGCGTGCTGCGGTCCGTCGCCGACTTCGAGCCGGTCATGGAGGAGGTCCTCGGGGTGGGGACCGCGGAGCCCGGCGTGCAGGTCACGCTGAGCATCGGCGACGTCAGCGGCGCCTACCAGCGCGGGGCGGACCGGCCGACCTACCGCACGGACGGGCAGCCGCGCTGCCCCTACACGGTGTCCTCGCGGTCGAGCGCGCGGGAGACCGCCGGCTCCGAGCCCGCCAGCGTGCGACCGCCGACGGCCGACCTCCTGGAGTCGTACGTCGCGGGCGAGGGCTCGGCGACCCCGGCGCAGCAGGCGCTCGCGGTCGGCCTGGGCGACGCCAACTCGCCCGCCGAGAACCAGCTGATCGCCGAGCTCGTGGCCCCCGGCCAGGGCCTGGCGCCCGACGAGTACCCCGACTGGGCGAGCCTCCTGCTCGGCCCGTCGCTCCGGGGTGCGGAGGTGGTGCTGCGATGAGGAACGGACTCGGTCCGGTCGCGGTGAAGAGCATCGTGTTCACGCTCGTCACCGTGCTCGCGACGCTGGCGCTGGCCGCCACGATCCGCAACGGCAGCGGGGGCGGCGGGGAGTTCACCGCGCGGTTCACCGACGCCACGAGCCTCAACGAGGGAGACGACATCCGCATGGCCGGCGTCAAGGTCGGCGCGGTCCGCGACATCGCCGTGGCCGACGACGGCCTCGCCGAGGTCACCTTCACCGTGAGCGACGAGGTGGCCGTGCCCGCGGGCACGACCCTGGAGCTGCGGTTCCGCAACCTCGTCGGGCAGCGCTACATCGCGTTGCAGCCGCCGACCACGCCCGAGGGCGGCGACCCGATCGCCCCGGGCCACGAGTTCGGGCTCGACGCCACCTCGCCGGCGCTCGACCTCACGCTCCTGTTCAACGGCTTCCACCCGCTCTTCCGGCTCCTCGACCCCGAGGACGTCAACACCCTCTCCGGCCAGGTGCTCGCCGTCTTCCAGGGGGACGGCGCCTCCGTCGACACGCTGCTGGAGAGCACCGGCCGCCTCACCACCACCCTCGCCCAGAAGGACGCCGTGATCGGCCAGCTCATCACCAGCCTCGGATCCGTGCTCGAGACCGTCGAGAGCCGCACCGACGAGGTCGACGCCACCATCGTGACGCTCCAGCAGCTCGTCAGCGGGCTCGCGGCCGACCGCGACACGATCGGCGCCACCCTCGACGGGCTCGGCTCGCTCTCCGTCAGCGTCGCCGACCTCCTCGACGAGGGACGGGCGCCACTCCAGGAGTCGATCGTCGGGCTCGGCGACCTCGCCGGGAACCTCGCGGACGCCAGCGACACCATCGACACGCTGCTCGCCAACCTGCCGGGACGCCTCGACGCGCTGGGCCGGGTCGGGAGCTACGGCTCGTGGCTGAACTTCTACGCCTGCTCGGTGCAGGGGCTCATCCCGCTGCCCGAGGGCTACACGGGCGACCTGGGCATCGAGCCGGTGGCAGCGAGGTGCCGGTGATGCGGCGCCGCCACCCCACCGCCTTCGCGGAGCGCAACCGCGTCGTCGTCGCCATCGTCGGCGTGCTCGCCCTCGTCGGCGTCTTCCTCCTCACCTTCAACGCCGCGGCGCTGCCGCTCGTCGGCGGGGGCCGCACCTACACGGCGGAGTTCGCCGAGGCGGGCGGGCTGCGCGCCGGCAACGAGGTGCGGGTCGCCGGCGTGCGCGTCGGCGAGGTGACCGGCCTCGAGCTCGACGGCGACGTCGTCGAGGTCACCTTCCGCGTCAAGGACGTCGAGCTCGGTTCCGAGACCCGCGCGGCGGTGAAGGTGAAGACGCTGCTCGGCCAGAAGTACCTGGCCGTGGAGCCCGCGGGGCGCGGCGACCTCGACGGCACCATCCCGGTCGAGCGCACGAGCACGCCGTTCGACGTGACGGCCGCCTTCTCCCAGCTCTCCACGACGGTCGGCGAGATCGACACCGAGCAGCTCGAGGCCAGCTTCGAGGCCCTCACGACCGCCTTCGCCGACACCCCCGAGGCGGTCCGCGCGACCGTCACCGGGCTCGCGGAGCTCTCGCGCACCGTCTCGAGCCGCGACGAGGAGCTCGCGGGCCTGCTCGAGGCGGCCGAGCAGGTCACCGGCACCCTGGCGAGCCGCAACGAGGAGATCGCCGACCTGCTCGTCGACGGCGACCTGCTGCTCGAGGAGCTCGCCGCGCGGCGGGCCACCGTGAGCGCCCTCCTCGAGGGCACCACCCGGCTCGGCGAGCAGCTGCAGGGCCTCGTCGCCGACAACGAGGCGACCCTGGCGCCGGCGCTCGCCCAGCTCGACACCGTCGCGGAGATCCTCACCCGCAACCAGGGGGGGCTCGACGCGTCCCTGGCGCGGCTCGGGCCCTACTACCGCCTGCTCGCCTCGGCGACCGGCAACGGCCGCTGGGTCGACGCCTACGTCTGCGGCCTCTACGCGGCCGACGGCTCCCCCCAGCTCGACAACGACGTCGAGCGCACCTGCGCCCCGACCGCCGGAGGTGGCTCGTGAGCACCCGCGCCCAGCGCTCCCGCGACCGCCGCGCCCGGCTGCTCCGCAGCGGCGCCCTCCTGCTCGTCCTGGCGGCCGTCGTGCTCGCGGTCACCGCACGCTCGGCGTACGTCGACGGGCGGAGCACCACCGTCGTCGCCGACTTCGACTCGGCGGTGGGCCTCTACGTGGGGTCCGACGTGCAGGTGCTCGGCGTGCCCGTCGGGGAGGTCACCGAGATCGAGCCCGGCGTGGAGGCCGTCCGCGTCACGATGCGCCTCGACCCCGGCCGCAAGGTCGCGGCGGACACCGCCGCCGTGATCGTGGCCCCGACGGTCGTGAGCGACCGCTACGTGCAGCTGACCGAGCCGTGGACCGAGGGCGAGGCCCTCGCCGACGGCGACGTCATCGATGCCGACCGCACCGCAGTGCCGGTCGAGATCGACGAGCTCTACACCAGCCTCGAAGACGTCAGCACCCGCCTCGGCCCCAACGGCGCCAACGCCGACGGCGCGCTCTCCGCCTTCCTCGAGGTCGCCGCCGAGAACCTCGACGGCACGGGGGCCGACCTCAACACGATGATCGGCGAGTTCAGCGACCTCTCCGCCACCGTCTCCGGGGTCGACGCCGACCTCTTCGCGACCATCGGCCACCTCGCCGAGCTGAGCGAGATGCTCGAGGTCAACGACGAGACCGTCGGCTCGGCCACCTCCCGGTTCGCCGAGGTCGCCGACTACCTCGCGGCCGACCGCGACGACCTCGCCACCGCCGTGCAGGAGCTCGGGGCGGCGCTCGCCGTGCTCGACGACTTCATCGCCGACAACCGGTCCGCGCTCCGCACGAGCGTGGACAACCTCGTCGGCCCCACCCAGACGCTCGTCAACCAGCGCGCGTCGCTCGAGGAGCTGCTGCGCATGGCGCCGCTGACGCTGCAGAACTTCCTGCAGGCCTACGACCCCGCGTCCGGCAGCCTGCAGGGACGCGCCAACCTGAACGAGGCCAACCTGTGGAGCTCCGACGGCCTCAGCGCCCGCTCCTCGAGCGACGCGCCGCCCGTGCTGCTGCCCGGCATCGGGGAGACGGACCGATGAGGCGCGGGCTCGCGACCCGGGCCGTCGGCGTCGCGCTCGGCGCGGCCCTGGCCGCCGGCGCGCTCACCGGCTGCGGCATCCTCGACGACGGGATCTACGAGGCCCCCCTGCCCGGCGGTGCCGACGTGGGCGACGACCCCGTCACCCTCACCGTCGAGTTCACCGACGTGCTCGACCTCGTGCCGCAGTCGGCCGTCAAGGTGGACGAGGTCGCCGTCGGCCGGGTCACCGCGGTCCGGCTCGCGGACGACGGTCTCGGCGCCGAGGTCGACCTGCTCGTCAACGGCGACGTCCCGCTGCCTGTCGGCACGACCGCGCGGCTCCAGCAGACGTCGCTGCTCGGCGAGAAGTACGTCGCGCTCGTGCGCCCGGCGGGTTCCTCGGGCACCTCGGGTCCCGCGGGCGCGTCGGGTGACCGGCTCGTCTCCGGCGACCGGATCGAGCGGGCCGACAGCGACGAGGCCGCGCAGGTCGAGCAGGTGCTCGGTGCGCTGTCGATGGTGCTGAACGGCGGTGGCATCGCCCAGTTCCAGGAGATCTCCACCGAGCTGCAGGCCATCTCGGGCGACGACCCCGATCGCGTGCGCACCTTCATCCAGCAGCTGAGCGGCTTCGTCACCCAGCTCGACGCCCGCAAGGAATCGATCACCGCGGCGATCGACTCGCTCGCCGACCTGTCGGCGACCCTCGAGGCGGACCAGGAGCGCATCACCACCGCCCTCGACGGTCTCCACCCCGGCCTCGCCGCGCTGGAGGAGCAGCGACCGCAGCTCGTCGCGATGCTGGAGGCGCTCGACAGCCTCTCCGACGTCGCGGTCGACACCCTCGACGCCGCGCAGGAGGACATCGTCGCCGACCTCCAGACCCTCGCGCCCGTCCTCGAGCAGCTGGCCGCCGCCGGCCAGGACCTCCCGGACGCGCTGGGCCTCCTGCTCACCTACCCGTTCCCCGACGCGGTGACGGGGGCGATCCGGGGCGACTACCTCAACGTCTTCGTCACGACCGCCTTCGCGAGCGTGCCCGAGGACTGCGCCGCGATGGGCTGCGCCTGGCTGCAGCCGTCGCTGGAGCCGCCGGCAGCGGGGGGCAGCGCCGCGCGGGGCGCCTACCTGCTGCCCCCGACGAGCTCGGCCACGCCCGGCCTGCCGTCGCCGACCGTCACCGTGCCGACGTCGGACGCCACGACCGCTCCGCCGTCGACCCCGCCGTCGGCGTCCCCGTCCGCGTCCCCGTCCGCGTCTCCCTCGGCTCCCCCGACCGGGCCCACGGGCTCGCCGACGGCGCCCGCGACGACCGGGCCCAGCGGCGTACCCACGTCGCCGGACCGCGAGCCGACGGGCAGTCCGGCGCCGACGACCGCCCCCACGACGCCGAGGAGCGAGCCGTGATCACCACCGCCGTGAAGGTCAAGGTCGCCGCCTTCCTCGTGCTGGGGCTGCTGGCGACGGGCTACCTGCTGCGCACCTACGTCGGGATCGACCCGTTCCGCGACGACACGCGGGTGACGATCGAGCTCGGCGACGCCTCCGGCCTCTTCGAGGGCAGCGAGGTGACCTACCGGGGCGTGTCGATCGGGACGGTCGACGCGCTCGAGGTGACGGACACGGGCACCGACGTGCGGATCGTGCTCGACGCCGACGCGCCCCCCGTGCCCGCGGACGTCGCCGTCACGGTGGCGAACCGGTCGGCGATCGGCGAGCAGTACCTCGACCTGGTGCCGCGCGAGGCCGGCGGCAGCGGGGACGGCGCGGACGGTGACCACACCGTGCTGGCCGACGGGGACCGCGTGGTCGCGGCCGACGCGACGGTGCCGCCGGCGTTCGACGCGGTCCTCCGCTCGGGCCGCGACTTCGTCGCCTCGGTGCCGGAGGACGCGCTGCGGACCGTCGTCGACGAGACCTACCTCGCGGCCCGCGGGGTCTCCCCCGACGTCGCACAGCTCGTGCAGACGTCGCTGGAGTGGGCCCGCACCGCCGACGCCAACTTCCTCGTCACCACGCGGCTCATCGAGAGCTCGGCGACCGTGCTGGACCGCCAGGTCGCCTCGGCCGACGCGATCCGCTCGTTCAGCGGCGACCTCGAGCTGCTCGCCGCCACCCTGGCCGACTCCGACGGCGACCTGCGCGCCCTCATCGGCGCGACCCCGCAGGCCGCCCTGCAGCTGCGCGACCTCGTCGCCGAGGTCGGCCGCCCGCTCGGCCTGCTGCTCACCAACCTGGTGACGCCGGCCCAGGTGTTCGGCGTCAACAGCGCCGGCGTGGAGGACCTGATGATCCGCCTGCCCGACGCCGTGAGCGCCGGTTGGGCCGTCACGAGCACCGGCAGCCTGAACCTGTCGCTCGTGCCCAACTTCGCGAACCCGCTGCCCTGCACGACGGGGTACGAGGGCACGCCCCGACGCGCCGGCGACGCCACCGGGGGCGGCGCGTTCGACACCGACGCCGGCTGCACGCTGACCAGCGGCCCGTCGAACGTGCGCGGACCCGGCGCCGTGCCCAGCAACCTCGACGACCTGGCCGTGCCGGTGGACCCCGGTACGGCGCGCCCCACCGGAGGCGCACCCGTCGTGATCCGCGACGCCACCAGCCTGGAGGACCTCATGGGAGGAATCGGATGACGCTCGACACGCGCACGGAGCAGGAGGCCGAGCCGGGGTCGGTCCCGGAGTCGGACTCGGAGTCAGATTCGGGGGCGGCTGCGGGTTCCGCCTCTCCCGGGGACGCGGCGCGGACGCGGCAGCAGCGGCTCCGCGCCGGCCTCCCCTGGCTGGTGCTGGTCGTGGCCGTGGTGGTCGCCGCCCTCGGCGGCCGTTCGTGGTGGCTGGCCGAGCACGACGACGGGCTGCACCGCGCGGCCGAGCGGGACGCCGTGCTCGTCGCGGCCCGCACCCACGTCGCGACGCTGACCACCATGGACAGCCGCGACGTGGCCGGCGGCCTCGAGGCGTGGGGCGCGGCGACCACCGGCATGCTCCACGACCAGATGACGGACGTCGACGACGGCAGCCGCGGCATGCTCGGCGAGCTCGGGACGACGTCGGTGGGCCGCGTCGTCGACGCGGCGGTACTGGACCTGGACGGCGCGACGGCGACCGTGCTCGTCTCGGTCGAGGTGACCGTCACCGAGAACGACGACGCCGGCGCGGAGCCCACCGTCAAGCGCAACCGCTTCGCCGCCGACCTCCGCGAGGTGGACGGCGCCTGGCTGCTGGAGAACCTCCAGCAGGTGGCGGTGACGCTGTGAGCGCGGCGACCATCGGGCGACGCGTCGCCCTGCTCGGGCCGTGGGTGGCGGCGGCGCTGCTCGTCGCGTTCGGCGTCTACGCCTTCACGCAGGCCGACGGCCTCCGCTCGACGCCGGCCGCCGAGAACCACGCCCTCGTCGACGCCACCGGTACGGCGGAGGTGCAGGCCGCGGCGACCCAGACGCTGACGCGGGTGCTCAGCTACGACCACGCAGCGCCCGAGGCCACCACGGCAGCCGCCGACGAGCTGCTCCGCGGCGCGGCGCGCGAGGAGTTCGACGTGCTCTACTCCGGGCTCGCCGAGCAGGCACCCGGCCAGGAGCTCGTGCTGACCGCCCGGGTGTCGTCGGTCGCGGTGCAGGAGCTCACCGAGGGGACAGCCCAGGTGCTCGTGTTCCTCGACCAGACCAGCCAGCGGGCGGGCGACGCCGAGACGACCGTCTCGGCAGCGCAGCTCTCGGTGGGGCTGGAGCGTGACGGCTCCGGCTGGACCGTCACGGAGCTCACGCCGCTCTGAGCGGCGGGGCAACCCGTGACCCTGACCCGCGCGGGGGGCGGGTCAGGCGAGCGCGCCGGCCAGCTCGAGGTGGCCGGCGTGCTCGAGCTGCTCCGACATGAGCAGCACGCGCTCGACCTCGGGCCCGGCGTCGGCGCGACCGGGCTCGGTGCGCCCCGCGGCGACGACGCGGGCGAACGCGGCGGCGCGGAGCAGCACGTCGGCGAACTCCCGCTCGACGATGCCGCGCAGCACGTCGTCGATCATCCGGCGCAGCTCGTCGGGACCCGGCGGCTCGGCGACCCCCGCCACCACGCGGGCGACCGGGGCCAGACGGCGTCCCGCCTCGAACTGGCGCGCCGCCTCGTGCGGGTCGGCGTGCACCCAGGCACGCAGCACGTAGAGCCGCCACAGGCACCCCGACAACGTGTCGGCCGGGGCGCCCGACCACAGCTCGGCGAGCGTCTCGAGCCCCTCGGTCTCCGCCAGTCCCACGACGCGCTCCGCGAGCGCTCCGGTCTCCCCCTCCGCCTCGCGCGGCCCCCGCACGAGGGCCGTCGCGGCCCGCTCGGCGGCGGCGCCGAGCTGCGCGGGATCGACGCCCCCGGTGCGGGCCTCGAAGAAGGCGGACCCGGGACGCGTCGGACGGTGGTGACGAGGCGTGGTCGATTCAGGCATCGCCGTCGAGGTTACGCCCCCGGCCCGAGGGGATCGTGCGTCGAGCTTGCTCGTACGTCGCCGGCGTGGACGTCGAGTTGTCATGTACGGCGCGGCGAACGCGTCGAGATGGGTCGAACGGCGCGGCGGACGAGGCCGGGAAGAAAAACGCGGACACGCTCCCGGACGGGACGAAGGAAAGGCGGACCCCTGGTCCCGACACGCCGAGGCCCGAGCCTGCGCGGTCCGCGTTTTCCTCCCCGACGCGGGCGGCCGGCGCACTTTCCTCCGCCCGGGCGGGAGCCCGGCGAGCACGGAGCTCCCGGCGTGGGCTCGGCCGCGCCGTACCGCTGACCGGTGCGCAACTGCCAACTCGGCGCGTACGCCGCGGCGTACGTGACAACTCGACGCACCAGCCGCGCCGTACGTGACAACTCGACGCGAACGCCGCGCCGTACAACCCAACTCGACGCAGCAGACCTCAGCCCGCGAGCGCCTTGCGGATGCGGGCGTCGCTGACGGCGACGGCGGTGCCGAGCTGCTGCGCCCAGAGGGAGACGCGGTACTCCTCGAGCAGCCACCGCACCGTCCGCAGCGCGGCGCCGGGCGGGCGGCCAGGCGGGAGCGCCGCGACCTGGTGGGCCCACGAGCCCTGCAGGTCGACGATCTGGCCCATGAGCTGACGGTCCTTCTGCACCGCGGGCACCCCGCCGGTGACGAGCCGCTGGTGCCGTTCCTCCATCGCCCGCAGGTAGGTCGGGTAGCGCCGCAGCTGCGCCGGCCCCGCCTCCGCCACGAACCCGACGTGCACGAGCCCGGCGAGCTGCTCCTTGAGGTCGGTGAGCGCGTCGAGCAGGTGGATCTCGGCGCGGCCGGTCAGCCGCTTGTCCACCGCCCGGTGCGCGGCCAGCGCCCGCACGACGTCGGCGACGACGCCCCGCACCCGCGCCTCGAGGTCGCCTCGGACCACCCCGAGCAGGGCCGCGAAGGCCCGCTCGTCCCGCACCGCCGGGCGCGCGTCGACGGCCTCGGTCACCACCGCGGTGCGGCAGTCCTCGAGCAGGTCGGGGATGGAGGGGTACGGCGAGCCCACCAGCCCCAGCTTGTCCGTCGTGCTCAACGAGTCCGCCACCCGCTTGAGCAGGCCCGGCTGCTCGGCCGCGAGCGCCAGCAGGAGCAGGCGCCGCACGCCGAGCCGGTGCCGCGCCTCCTGCTCGTCCTTCGAGCCGACGACCCGCAGCGCGACGCTCGCGCCCTCGTCGTCGAGCGTCGGGAAGCCCCGCACCTCGTGTCCCGCCCGCTGCTGCGTGAACGACGGCTCGATCGACCCGAAGACCCAGGTCGTCGCGCCCGTCACCGTCTGCCCGGCGTCGGCGGCGACGTCGGCGATCGCCTGCTCCAACGACGGTCGCAGCGGCTCGGCCAGCGTCACCAGGTCCTTGCCGCGCGCCACCTCCCCGCCGTCGGGGTCGACGACGCGGAACGTCGGGCGCAGGTGCGGCGCCACCTTCGACCAGTCCCACGCGTCCCGCGGCACGATCGCACCCGAGGCGTGCCGGGCGTACCGCTCCAGCGCGTCCAGCAGCGGCTCCTCCCCCGGCGGCGTCTCCGCCAGGAAGCGCCGCGCGTGGTCGGGCGCCGGCACGAGCGACGTGCGCAGGTGCTTGGGCAGCGACCGGATGAGCGCGGTCACGAGCTCCTCGCGCAACCCGGGCACGTTCCACGAGAAGTCCCCGGGCTCGAGCTGGTTGAGCGACGCGAGCGGTACGTCGATGGTGAGGCCGTCGTCGGCGGCCCCGGGCTCGAAGTGGTAGCTGATGGGGAAGGTCAGGTGCCCGCCGCCCGCGCCGGTGGCGCGCCACTCCTCCGGGTAGTCGTGGGCCTGGATCTCGGCCGCCGTGTCGTGGGTGAGCATCGACGGGTCGAAGACGAGGAGGTCGGGCCGCTTCTGGCGCTCGCGCTTCCACCACTGGTCGAAGTGCGCGGCGCTGACGACGCTCGCCGGCACGCGCGCGTCGTAGAAGTCGAAGAGGGTGTGCTCGTCGACCACGATGTCGCGGCGGCGCGCCCGGTGCTCGAGCGCCTCCGCCTCCTCGAGCAGCCGCTGGTTCTCGGCGAGGAAGCGGTGCCGGCCGGTCTCGGCGGCGCCCCACTCCCCGTGCACGAGGGCGTGGCGGAGGAACAGCTCGCGGGCGAGCTCGGGGTCGACCCGACCGAGCTGCACGGTGCGGTCGGCGGCCAGGGGCACGCCGTACAGGGTCACGCGCTCGTTCGCGACCGCACTGCCGCGCTTCTTCGACCAGCGCGGCTCGGCGTAGGTGCGCTTCACGAGGTGCGCGCCGAGGCGCTCGGCCCACAACGGGTCGATGCCGGCGACCTGACGCGCCCACAGCCGACCGGTCTCGACGAGCTCGGCGGCCATGACGAACTGCGGGTTGCGGCCCTTGAGCACGCTGCCGGGGAAGATGGCGAAACGGGTGGAGCGGGCGCCCAGGTACTCCCGCGCGCCCGGGCGGCGCCCCTTCGTCCGCGACGCCTCCTTGTCGCGCTCCTCGAGCAGACCGATCTGCGAGAGCAGGCCCGACAGCAGCGCCTGGTGGATGCCGTCGGCGTCGGGCTGGTCGGCGGGCTGGCCGATCTCGACGCCCATCTCCTTGCAGACCTGGCGCAGCTGGGACTCGAAGTCCTGCCACTCCCGCACCCGCACGTAGTTGAGGAACTCCGCCTTGCACATCCGCCGGAAGGCGCTGCCGGAGAGGTCGCGCTGCTGCTCCTTCAGGTGGCGCCACAGCTGCAGCCAGGTGAGGAAGTCGCCCGACTCGTGCTTGAACCGGGCGTGGGCCTGGTCGGCCTGCGCCTGCTGCTCGGCGGGACGCTCGCGGGGGTCCTGCAGGCTGAGCGCGGCGGCGATGACGATGACCTCACGCACGCAGCCGCGCTGCTCGGCCTCGAGGATCATCCGCGCGAGCCGCGGGTCGATCGGCAGCCGCGCCAACCGACGGCCGACGTCGGTGAGGCGACCGTCCCCGAGGGCGCCGAGCTCCTCCAGAAGCTGCGTGCCGGCGGTGATGTTGCGCTTGTCCGGCGGCTCCACGAACGGGAAGCGCCCGATGTCGCCGAGCCCGAGGCTGGTCATCTGCAGGATGACGCTCGCCAGGTTGGTGCGGAGGATCTCGGGGTCGGTGAACTCGGGGCGGCTCTCGAAGTCCTCCTCGGAGTAGAGCCGGATCGCGATGCCCTCCGCGACGCGGCCGCACCGGCCGGAGCGCTGGTTGGCGCTCGCCTGGCTGATGGGCTCGATGGGGAGGCGCTGCACCTTGGTGCGGGCCGAGTAGCGCGAGATGCGGGCGACGCCGGAGTCGACGACGTACCGGATGCCCGGCACCGTCAGCGAGGTCTCCGCGACGTTGGTCGCCAGCACGATGCGGCGCCGCGAGCCGGTCGGCTTGAAGACGCGGTGCTGCTCCGCGGCGGAGAGGCGGGAGTAGAGCGGCAGCACGTCGATGCCCCGCGGCCCCTGCACCTTCGCCAGGTCGCCGAGGGCCTCCGCGGTGTCGCGGATCTCGCGCTCGCCGGGCAGGAAGACGAGCACGTCGCCGGGTCCCTCGCCCGAGAGCTCCTTCACCGCGTCGACGATCGCCTCGGTCTGGTCGCGCACGACGGCCTCGCCGTCCTCGTCCTCCTCGGGCAGCTCGATGAGGGGGCGGTAGCGCACCTCCACCGGGAACGTGCGGCCCGAGACCTCGATGATCGGCGCGGGCTTCCCGTGGCGGTCGGCGAAGTGCGCCGCGAACCGCTCCGGGTCGATCGTCGCCGAGGTGATGACGAGCTTCAGGTCGGGCCGCCGCGGCAGGAGCCGGCGCAGGTAGCCGAGCAGGAAGTCGATGTTGAGACTCCGCTCGTGGGCCTCGTCGATGATGATCGTGTCGTAGCGGCGCAGGTCGCGGTCGCGCTGGAGCTCGGCGAGCAGGATGCCGTCCGTCATCAGCTTCACCCGGCTGCTGCGGGACGTCTTGTCCGTGAACCGCACCTGGTAGCCGACGAGGTCGCCCAGCTCGGTCGCGGTCTCCTCGGCGATGCGCTCCGCGACGGAGCGGGCGGCGATCCGGCGGGGCTGGGTGTGGCCGATGAGGCCGCCGCGGCGACGTACCTTGCCGTCCCGCCCCGTGTGCTCGGTGACCTGGCCGCGGCCCAGCTCGAGGCAGATCTTCGGCAGCTGGGTGGTCTTCCCCGACCCGGTCTCGCCGGCGACGATGACGACCTGGTGGTCGCGGATGGCGGCCGCGATGTCGTCGCGGCGGGCCGAGACCGGCAGCTGGGGTGGGTAGTCGATGCGCACAGCGCCGACCATCATCCCCCAGGGCCCCAGGCCGCCGCGAACCGATTAGCCGGGCGGACCCGGCACCTGCCCCTGCTGTCCCTGACCCGGCTGGACCTGACCCGGCGCGAACCCGCCGCCCGGACCGCCCGCCCCGCCGAACCCGCCCGGCCCGCCGTCGTCCGCCGCGGACCCGCTGCTGAGGGCACCGACCGCCAGCGCTCCGCCGGCGCCCAGCACGACGGAGGCCAGGGCGACGCCGGCGGTGGCGACCAGGCCCAGCCGGCGGGGGGCCCGGTCCGCGGGGGGCGCGACCGTGTGGGGCACCGGCGGCAGGGGCGGGTACGGCGGGGGCTGCGGGCCCGGCGGGGGCGGGGTGGCGGCGTACGGGGGCGGGGCGGTGCGGTGCTCGTCGTCCATGGCGACGACGGTGCGGACGGCGGCTGTGCCGCGGCTGTGCGTGCGCGCAGGGGGAACTGTGGAACCGTCCACAGGCGACGCACAGCGAACTCACACGTTCGTCCGGCAGGCTTCCGTGCATGGAGCTCACCCGCGCCGACGGATCCCCCCTGCGCGTCCTCGTCGTCGACGACGAGGTCAACCTCGCCGAGCTGGTCGCGATGGCGCTGCGCTACGAGGGGTTCGAGACCCGGATGGCGCACGCGGGCGCCACGGCGGTCGCGGCCGCGAAGGAGTTCGGGCCGGACGTCGTCGTGCTCGACATGATGCTGCCGGACTTCGACGGCCTCGAGGTGCTGCGCCGGGTGCGCGTCGTCGACCCCCACGTGCCCGTGCTCTTCCTGACGGCCCGCGACGCGGTCGAGGACCGGGTGGCGGGCCTGACGGCCGGCGGGGACGACTACGTGACGAAGCCGTTCTCGCTCGAGGAGGTCGTCGCCCGTCTGCGCGCGCTGCTGCGCCGGGCGGGGGCGCGCGCGGCCGAGCTGGAGAACGTGCTGGTCGTCGGCGACCTCACGCTCGACGAGGACAGCCACGAGGTGCGGCGCGACGGCACCGAGATCGCCCTGACCGCCACGGAGTTCGAGCTGCTGCGCTTCCTCATGCGCAACCCGCGCCGGGTGCTGAGCAAGGCGCAGATCCTCGACCGGGTGTGGAACTACGACTTCGGCGGCCAGGCCAACGTCGTCGAGCTCTACATCTCCTACCTGCGCAAGAAGATCGACGCCGGGCGCGCGCCGATGATCCACACCATGCGCGGCGCCGGCTACGTGCTGAAGCCGGCGGACTGACCCCGTGCGGTCCCCGGCCCCCGTGCGGCGTCGCTTCGCGACCCTGACCTCGCGGCTCGTGCTCGCCACGGTGCTGCTCACCACGCTGCTGGCCCTCGCCATCGGCGCGGCGACCACGCTGGCGATGCGGGCCAACCTCACCGACCGGCTCGACGACGAGGTCACCTCGATCCTGCCGCGGGCCGGCGGCGGCAGCTTCCGGCCACCGGAGGGCGACCGGCCGCAGGAGTCCACGGGGGGATCCGCGGGGGGCGGCTGCGACCGCTTCGTGCCCGGCAACCAGGGCCCCGGCACGCTCCTCGCGGTGCTGCCGGACGGCAGCGCGACGGCCGACGGCGCCCGCGGCGGGGTGCTGACCGAGCAGGTGTGCGGCGAGCGGGCGGTGGCGACGGCAGCGCTCGAGCAGCTCGCCGACGTGCCGGCGGACGGCTCCGTCCACGCGGTCGACCTCGTCGCCCTCGGCTCCTACCGCGTGGTCGCGACGCGCGGGGACGACGGCACCGTGGTGGTCGCCGGCCTCCCCACCGACGCGGTCGACGACGCCGTGCGCTCGCTCGTCGGCTACGAGCTCCTCATCGGGCTCGCCGCGGTGCTCCTGGCGGGTGCGGCCGCGACCCTCGTCGTACGCCGCCAGCTGCGCCCCCTCCGCGACGTCGCCGCCACCGCCCACGAGGTCGCCACGCTGCCGCTCGCCGAGGGCGAGGTCGACCTCGCCGGCCGGGTGCCCGCGCACCTGCGCGACGCGCGCACCGAGGTGGGCCAGGTGGGCGCCGCCCTCGACACGCTGCTCGCCCACGTCGACGCCGCCATGACCGCGCGGCACCGCAGCGAGCAGCAGGTGCGGCAGTTCGTGGCGGACGCCTCCCACGAGCTGCGCACGCCGCTGGCGACGATCGTGGGGTACGCCGAGCTGGCGCGCCGACGGCCCGACGACGCCGACGCCGCCCGCACGGCGCTGGCGAAGGTGGAGGGCGAGTCGGGCCGCATGCGGCGGCTCGTCGAGGACCTCCTCATGCTGGCGCGCCTCGACGCCGGACGTCCGCTCGGCCACGAGCCCGTCGACGTCACGATGCTGCTCCTCGAGGCGGTCGAGGACGCCCGCGTGCTGGCCCCGGCCCACCGGTGGCGTCTCGACCTGCCCGACGAGGCCGTCGAGGTGACGGGCGACGCGCACGGCCTCCACCAGGTGGTGACCAACCTGCTGTCCAACGCCCGGCGCTACACGCCCGACGGCACCACGGTGACGGTCGCCGCGGTCCTCCAGGCCGACCGCGTCGCGCTGCGCGTGCACGACGACGGCCCCGGGTTCCCGCCGGACCTGGCAGCCTCGGCGTTCGACCGGTTCGTGCGCGGCGACACGGCCCGGGTGCGCGGGAGCGCGGACGACCCCGGTCGCGGCCCCGACGGCGGCGCCGCCGGCGGTTCCGGGCTCGGGCTCGCCCTGGTCCGCGCCATCGTCGAGGCGCACGGCGGGACGGTCGGCCTCGCCAGCCGCCCGGGTGACACGACGGTCGAGGTCGTGCTGCCGCGCTGAGCGCCCGGCTTGACTTCACGCGTCGTCCTGCGACGGTGGAGGTGGCGCTCCGGCGCAGAGACGCTAGGGTGAGCGCCGGTCCGATTGTCCGACAATCCGGACCTGCCGCAACCAGAGGAGGCGACGCATGACCAGCACGATCGACGAGGGCCGCACCACCGCCGACGGCAACGGCGTGCCGCGCAGCCAGGCGTTCTTCCAGCAGGCACAGGAGCGCACGGCGCACAACTACCACCCGCTCCCCGTGGTGGTGTCCCACGCCGAGGGCGCCTGGATGACCGACGTCGACGGCACGCGCTTCCTCGACATGCTGGCCGGCTACTCCGCCCTCAACTTCGGTCACGGTCACCCCGAGCTGCTCGCCACCGCCCACGCCCAGCTCGACCAGCTGACGCTGACCAGCCGCGCCTTCGTGCACGACCGCTTCGGCGAGTTCTGCGCCGCGCTCGGCGACCTGTGCAGCAAGGAGCTCGTGCTCCCCATGAACACGGGCGCCGAGGCTGTCGAGACCGCCATCAAGGTGAGCCGCAAGTGGGGCTACGACGTCAAGGGCGTCGAGGTCGACCGCGCCGAGATCATCGTCGCGACCGGCAACTTCCACGGCCGCACCACCACGGTCGTCGGCTTCTCCGACGACCCCGACGCGCGGGACGGCTTCGGCCCGTTCTCGCCGGGCTTCACCAGCGTGCCGTACGGCGACGCCGCGGCCCTCGAGGCCGCCATCACGCCCAACACGGTGGCGGTGCTGATCGAGCCCATCCAGGGCGAGGGCGGCGTGGTAATCCCGCCGGCGGGCTACCTGCGCGACGTCCGCGAGATCACCACGCGGCACAACGTGCTCTTCGCCGCCGACGAGATCCAGGCCGGGCTGGGCCGCACGGGCCGCACCTTCGCGTGCGACCACGAGGACGTCGTGCCCGACCTCTACGTGCTGGGCAAGGCCCTCGGCGGCGGCATCGTGCCGGTCTCGGCCGTCGTGGCCGACCGCGCGGTGCTCGGCGTGCTGCACCCGGGCCAGCACGGCTCGACCTTCGGCGGCAACGCCCTGGCCTGCGCGGTCGGCACCAAGGTCGTCGAGATGCTGGCGAGCGGGGAGCCGCAGGAGCGCTCGCAGCGCCTCGGGCTCGTGCTGCGCGAGCGGCTCGAGGCCCTCGTCGGCCGCGGCGTGCTCGCCGTACGGGTACGCGGCCTCTGGGCGGGCGTCGACATCGACCCGACCGTGGGCACGGGCCGCGCGGTCTGCGAGGCGCTGCTCGCCCGCGGCGTGCTGGCCAAGGACACCCACGGCTCGACCATCCGCCTCGCGCCGCCGCTGGTGGTCTCCGAGGAGGACCTGCACTGGGGCCTCGACCAGCTCGAGGCGGTCGTCACCGGGGGCTGATGCCCCGGCGACGACCGCCTCGGCGGTCGAGCGATCAGCGGGCGGTCAGCCCAGCTTCACGTTGACCTGCTTGATCTGCGTGAACGACTCCATCGCGCCCTCGATGGAGAACTCGCGCCCGATGCCCGACGACTTGTAGCCGCCGTAGCTCTGGCCGACCATCTGGCCGCCGCCCTGGTTGACCTGGACCCACCCGGACTCGATCCGGTGGGCCGTGTCGAGGGCGGCGGTCAGGTCCTGGGACCAGACGTACGCCGCGAGCCCGTAGTGCGAGTCGTTGGCCATGCGCACGACCTCGTCGCGGTCGGACCACGGGATGGCCACGAGCACGGGGCCGAAGATCTCCTCCTGCGCGATGCGCCAGTCGTTGGAGACCGCCGAGAAGATGGTCGGGCCCTGGTAGAAGCCGTCGAGGCCGTCCGGCACCTGCTCGGAGCGGTCGAGCGGCACCTCGACGCCGGCCTGCGAACGGCCGTCCGCGATGTAGGACTTGATCTGGTCGAACTGCTTCTGGTTGATGATCGCGCCCATGTCGGTCGCCTCGTCCAGCGGGTCGCCGACGACGAGCCGGTCGACCTGGGAGACCAGCTCGGCGAGGAACTCGTCGTACACGTCGCGGTGCACGAAGAGCCGCGAACCGGCGGTGCACGACTGGCCCTGGCGGGTGAAGCGCATCGCGGTGAGCACGCCCGTCGCCGTGGTGGCGAGGCGGTCGCCCGCGACCGCGTCGGGGAACACGATGTTGGGGCTCTTGCCGCCCAGCTCGAGCGAGACGTGCGCCAGCCGCTCCCCCGCCGCGGACGCGACGTGGTGACCGACCCGGCTCGACCCCGTGAACGAGACCTTGTCGACGCCGCGGTGCTGCACGAGCGCCTCACCGACCTCCGCGCCGTACCCGGTGAGCACGTTGAGCACGCCGTCGGGCAGGTACGGCGCGACGAGCTCCGCCATCCGGATGATGGTGAGCGGCGCGTCCTCCGCGGCCTTGAGCACGATCGTGTTGCCCGCCGCCAGCGCCGCCGGCACCTTCATGGCCGCGATCATGAGCGGGGAGTTCCACGGCAGGATGCCCGCGACGACGCCGAGCGGCTCCCGACGCGTGTACTGCAGCTGGTCGTCGCCGGCCGGCAGCGTGACGCCCTTGAACTCGCCCGCGACGCCACCGAAGTAGCGGAACAGCGCCACGAGCGTCTGCGACTCCGGACGCGCCTGGGGACGCAGCGCGTTGCCGGTGTCGATCGCGGTGAGCTGGGCCAGCTCCTCGGCCGCGGCCTCGAGCGCGTCGGCCGCCTTGAGCAGCGCGAGCTGACGGTCCTTGAAGTGGGTGGCGCGCCACGCGGGGAAGGCGGCACGAGCAGCGCGTACGGCGCGGTCGGCGTCCTCCTCGCGGGCCCGGGGCGTCCGGCCGAGCGAGAGTCCGCGGCGGCCGGGCGAGGTGACGTCGATCCACTCGCCGGCGGCGGCCGCGACGCGCTCGCCGCCGATGAGCATCAGGTGGTCGCCGGAGGGCGTCTCGATGGTCTGGGTCATCTTCACTCCTGGATCGTTCGGGATCGGTGGTCGGGAGCGCTCAGCGCGCGTCGTACTCGTCGTCGAGGGCGGTGAGCGAGGTGCCCTTCGTCTCCTGCGCGAAGGCGAGCGCGACGAGGCTGACGAGCGCGGCAGCGGCGAGGTAGATCGCGATCGGCGTGGTGCTGTCGTACTTGTCGAGCAGCGCGACGGCGATGATCGGCGCCATCGAGCCCGCGACGATCGCGGTCACCTGGTAGCCGAGCGACACCCCGGCGTACCGCATGCGGGTCGGGAACATCTCCGACATCAGCGAGGGCTGGGGGGCGTACATGAGGCCCTGGATGGCGAGGCCGCCGACGATGGCCACGACGACGAGCAGGTCGTTGGCGGTGTCCATCATCGGGAAGGCCCAGAAGCCCCACGTGGCGGTGCCGAGCACGCCGACGAGGTAGACGGGGCGGCGGCCGTAGATGTCGGAGAGCAGGCCGACGGTCGGCACCACGAAGACGTGGGAGAGGTGGCCGACGAGCAGGAGCAGCAGGACGTGCTGGACGTCGAACCCGATGTGGTCCTGGCGCAGGTACGAGATCGTGAACGTGACGACCATGTAGTACATGATGTTCTCGCAGAAGCGCAGGCCCATGGCCACGACGACCTGCTTCGGGCGGTACTTGATCGCGTCGAGCACGGTCGAGCGGGTCGCCTTCTCGGCCTCCTCCTTCTCGAGCGCGGCCTTGAAGATCGGCGCGTCCTCGACCTTGGTGCGCACGTACCAGCCGACGAGCACGATGATCGCGGAGGCGAAGAACGCGATGCGCCAGCCCCAGCTGAGGAAGGCCTCCTCGCTCAGCGCCGCCGACAGGCCGAGCATCACGAGCGTGGCGATGAGGTTGCCGACCGGCACGCCGGCCTGCGGGTAGCTGGCCCAGTAGCCGCGACGGTTGTCCGGCGCGTGCTCCGCGACGAGGAGCACGGCGCCGCCCCACTCGCCGCCGACGGCGAAGCCCTGCACGAAGCGGAGCAGCACGAGGAGGACGGCCGCGCCGTACCCGATCTGGGCGTGGGTCGGCAGCGCACCCATGAGGAAGGTGGAGACGCCGACCAGCACCAGGGAGAGCTGCAGCAGGCGCTTGCGGCCGAACTTGTCGCCGTAGTGACCGAAGACGAGGCCGCCGATCGGGCGGGCGATGAAGCCGACCGCGTAGGTGCCGAGGGCGGCGATCGTGCCGACCGTCGGGTCGCTCTCGGGGAAGAAGAGGGCGGGGAAGACGAGGATGGCCGCGGTCGCGTAGACGAAGAACTCGTACCACTCGACGATCGTGCCGGCCATGGAGGCGGCGACGACCTTGCGGAGGTTGGAGCGACCGGCCGGGGGGACGCTCCGGGCGCTGGTGGGGGTGGTGCTGGTGGTCACGCGGTGGTCTCCTGGCTGAGGGTGCGGGCGACGGCCTCGTCGCGCGCCGGTGAGGTGAGCTCGCCGTCGACGAGCTTGACGAGGACGGAGCAGTCGCGGTCGGCGAGGCCGAGCTCGACGAGCTGGTCCATCCGGTCACGGACGGCGGTGGCGAACGGGAGGGCGGTGGAGGTGGACTCCCCCGCCGCGAGGGCGAGCTCGAGGTCCTTGCGCAGCAGCGCGGTGGCGAACCCGCCCGTGAAGTCACGGTTGACGGCGGCGGTCTCGACGACGCCGGCCACCGGGTACCAGGTGCGCAGGGCCCAGCTGTCGCCGGAGGACACCTGCGCGAGCTCCCAGAAGGTGGTCGCGTCGAGGCCGAGGCGCTCCGCGAGCACCGCGCCCTCCGCCGTCGCGGCGAGGGTGATGCCGAGCATCATGTTGTTGGTCAGCTTGGCGGCCTGGCCGTTGCCGGGCCCGCCGGTGTGGAAGATCCGGCCGGCCATCACCTCGATGACGGGGCGCACCTCCTCGAGCACGGCCGCGTCGCCGCCGACCATGAAGGTGAGCGTGCCGGCGGCCGCACCCGAGATGCCGCCGGAGACCGGGGCGTCGAGGAAGCGGAACCCGGCGGCGGAGACCGACGCGTGGAGGGAGCGCGCGGCGTCGATGTCGATGGTGGACGAGTCGATGACGACCGCGCCCGGCTCGGCGTGCGCGAGCACGCCGTCGGGGCCGTCGAGGACGGCGGTGACGATGCCGTGGTTGGGGAGCATCGTGACGACGACGTCGGCCCCGGCGACCGTCGCGGCCACCGTGTCCTCGACCGTGACGCCCTGCGCCGCGGCGGCCTCACGCGCCGCCTCTGCGAGGTCGTAGCCGTGGACCTCGTGGCCCGCGGCGACGAGCCGCCCGCTCATGGGGGCGCCCATGTTGCCCAGTCCGATCCAGCCGATGCGCATGCCTGCTGCTTTCTACGAGGGAACGTGGAGGTGGGTCCGCGGCGTGACGGGCGTCGCGTGACGCGGACCACTCGACGATCCATGCTCGACCTTCGGTCAGGTGCGCGCAATGAGGGGTCGGGCGGGGTGCCTGTGCGGAAATGCACGGCCTCCCGCAGGCTCGACTAGGGTCCGGAGCGTGCGCGCCGACGACCTCCTCATCCTGCTCGAGGTGGCGCGTGCGCGCTCGTTCGTGCAGGCCGGTGTGGCTCTCGGCATCGACCACACGACCGTCTCGCGACGCATCGGCAGCCTCGAGAAGGAGCTCGGCGACCGGGTGCTCGACCGGTCGCTCTCCGGCGTGCAGCTGACGGCGTTGGGGCGGGCGATCCTGCCGGCCGCCGAGCAGGTGGCGCGGGCCATGGACGCGGCGAGCCAGGCCGCGCGCCCGGACCGCGACGTGGCCGGCCACGTGCGCATCGCCTCCACCGAGGCGTTCGCCGCCGTCTTCGTCGCGCCCGCCATGGCCCGCGTGCAGCGGACCCACCCCGGGGTGAGCCTCGACCTCGTCGCCGCCACCCGCCCGCTCGGCCAGGCCACGGGCGTCGACGTCGAGATCGGGGTGGGCACGCCGCCGTCCCGGGGCTTCGAGGTCACGCCGCTGACCGACTACCGCCTCTCGCTCTACGCGGCGCCGTCCTACCTCGAGCGCGCCGGCGAGGTGACCCCGGCGAACCTGGCCGAGCACCCGATCGTCTACTACATCGACGCCCTCCAGCGCGTCGACGAGCTCGGGCTCACCGAGGCGGGCATCCCCGTCGACGCCGTGCGGCTCGGCTCCACGAGCGTGCTCGTGCAGCACGAGCTGACCGTCGCCGGCGGCGGCGTCGGCCTGCTCCCCGACTTCCTCGCCCGCTCGACGCCCGGCCTGGTGCGCCTGCTCCCCGACGAGGTGCGCATGACGAAGACGTTCGTCGCGCTGCTGCCGCCGCGGGCCCTGCGACGCCCCGCGGCGATCGCGTTCATGTCGGCGCTCGTGCGGGAGATGGCGGAGCGGCGCGACGAGCTGGACGACGACCTGGCCGGTTCCTGAGTCGGGTCGCTGGGCGAGACCGGATTCTCGCTGCGCGAGACGTCGGGCGTAGCGTGCTCCGGTCCCCCTCCCCGGCCGGAAAGACCGATGACCACCGCCCAGCAGTCCGCCACCCCGCCCACCCCCGAGCGCGCCTCCGACGTCACGTCCGAGCCCGCCAACCCGCGCTCGCGGGTGCTCGTCGCCAGCCTCGTCGGCACGACGATCGAGTTCTACGACTTCTACATCTACGCCACCGCGGCGGTGCTGGTCTTCCCGCACCTGTTCTTCCCGGCCGGCAACGACACGACGGCGCTGCTGGCGTCGTTCGCGGTGTTCGGCGCCGCGATGGTGGCCCGCCCGCTCGGCGCCGTCTTCTTCGGCCACCTCGGCGACCGTCGCGGTCGCAAGGTGACCCTCGTGGCGTCGCTGCTCACGATGGGCATCGCGACCTTCGCGATCGGCCTGCTCCCGACGTACGCGCTCGTCGGCTGGCTCGCCCCGCTGCTCCTCGTGCTCATGCGCCTCGCGCAGGGCTTCGCCATCGGCGGCGAGTGGAGCGGCGCGGCGCTGGTCGCCACCGAGAACGCGCCGGAGGGCAAGCGCGCCTGGTACGGCACCTTCCCCCAGCTCGGCGCCCCCCTCGGGTTCATCCTCGCCAACGGCCTTTTCCTCGCCATCGCCGCGGCCATGCCGTCCGACGACCCCTCGACGCCCTCCGACATGTTCCTGTCGTGGGGCTGGCGGATCCCGTTCCTGTTCTCGGCGGTCATGGTGCTCGTGGGCCTCTACGTGCGCCTGCGGCTCGTCGAGAGCGCCGCGTTCCAGCGGGCCGTCGACAAGGGCACCGTCACGCGCCTGCCGCTGGGCGAGGTCGTCCGCACCCACGGCCGTGAGCTCGTGCTCGGCACGTTCCACATGCTCGCGACCTACGTGCTCTTCTACCTGATGACGACGTTCTCGCTGAGCTACGGCCGCGCCGCGACCGACGCCGAGGTGCCCGGCCTGGGCTACACCTACAACGGCTTCGTGCTCATGATGATCGTCGGAGTGGTGTTCTTCGGGATCTTCACCATGGTCTCCGGCCCCGTGGCGGACCGCTTCGGACGCCGCGCGCACCTGCTCGTCGTGACGACCGGCATCATCGTGTTCGGCCTCTGCTGGGTGCCGCTCCTCGAGGCCGGCGACGTCGGCGTCATGGCCTGGCTCCTGCTCGGCTTCAGCCTCATGGGCCTCACCTTCGGCCCGATGGGCGCCCTGCTGCCGGAGCTCTTCGCGACCAACGTGCGCTACACCGGCTCGGGGTTGTCCTACAACGTCAGCTCGATCCTCGGCGCCGCCGTCGCCCCGTTCATCGCCGTGTGGCTGTGGGGCGCCGCCGATGGCAGCCCCTTCCTCGTCGGGGTCTACCTCTCCGCGATGGGGCTCATCACCCTGCTCGCCCTGGCCGTCGGCCGCGACACCCGGAACCTCGACATCGACCGCTGAGGTAGCCGGCTCGGCTCGGCGCGGCTCGGCTCGGCTCGGCTCGGCTCGGCTCGGGGGAAGGAAAACGCGGACCCGGGCCGGAGCCGCCGGGCGTGGTGGAAAGAAAACGCGGACCCGAGGGCGCGACACGCCGATCCGGCAGCCCCTCCGGTCCGCGTTTTCCTTCCCCCGCGCCGTACCCCGCGCACTTTCCCCGCCCCGGCCGGGCCGGGCACCGCGCACCGGTACGCCGCACGCGGCTCACAGCGTCCCCACAGACCGCCCCCACGCGGCACCCAGCACCGGCCCCGAGGGTCGGGGCATGGACTCGACCGTCACCTCCCCCGGCCCCGCCGCACGGTCGGCCGACCCCGCGGACGCCCGTCTCGACCCGGACCCGCGCCCGGCCGCGATCCCGATCACGGACCGGCTGCGCCGGGTGCGTCTCGACCGGCGCAGCGCCGAGCGTCTCGGCCTCGTGGTCCTGCTGGTGGGTACGGCGCTGCTCTACCTCTGGGACCTCGGCGCGTCCGGCTGGGCCAACTCGTTCTACGCCGCGGCGGCCCAGGCCGGCTCGGAGTCGTGGTCCGCGTTCTTCTTCGGCGCCTCGGACGCCGGCGGCGCGATCACCGTCGACAAGACGCCGCTGTCGCTGTGGCCGATGGCCCTGTCGATCCGGGTATTCGGGCTGTCGTCGTGGAGCCTGCTCGTGCCGCAGGCCCTCATGGGCGTCGGCGCCGTGGCGCTGCTGCACGCCACGGTCCGGCGGGCCACCGGCTCCGCGACGGCCGGCCTCCTCGCGGGCGCGGCCCTGGCGCTGACGCCGGTCGCCACGCTGATGTTCCGCTTCGACAACCCGGACGCCGCCCTCGTGCTGCTCCTGCTGGCCGCCGCCTGGGCCACGCTGCGCGCCCTCGAGAGCGTCCACCCCGTGCGCTGGCTCGCGCTCGCCGGGGCACTCGTCGGGCTCGCCTTCCTCGCCAAGATGCTGCAGGCCTTCCTGGTGCTGCCGGCGCTGGCCGCGACGTACGCGGTCTTCGCCACCGCCCCCTGGTGGAAGCGGGTCGGGCACCTGCTGGTGGCCTTCGGCGCGATGGTGGTCGCGGGCGGCTGGTGGATCGCGATCGTGGAGCTCGTCCCGGAGGGCTCGCGGCCCTACGTGGGCGGCTCGCAGGACAACTCGATCCTGGAGCTGGCCCTGGGCTACAACGGGCTCGGCCGCCTGAACGGCGACGAGGAGGGCTCCGTCGGCGGCGGAGGTGGCTGGGGCACGGCGGGACCCCTGCGCCTGTTCACCGAGGCCCTGGGCGACCAGATCTCCTGGCTGCTGCCGGCCGCGCTCGTGCTCGGCGTCGCCGGTCTCTGGTTCGCCCGCGGCCTGGAGCGCGCGCGGGCGGTGCGCGCCGCCCTCGTGCTCATGCTCGGCTGGCTGCTCGTCACCGGGACGACGTTCAGCCTCATGCAGGGCATCTTCCACGAGTACTACACCGTCGCCCTGGCGCCCGCCGTCGCGCTCCTCGCGGCCGTCGGTGGCTGGGTGCTGTGGCGGGTCCGCGCCTCGCTGGTCGCGTCGGGCGTGCTCGGCGGCACGCTCGCCCTCACCGCGACCTGGGCGTTCGTGCTCCTCGAGCGCAGCGGCTGGATGCCGTGGCTCCGCTGGACGGTCGCGGTCGTCGGCCTCGCCGCCGCGCTCCTCGTCGTCGGCGCCCGGCACCTCCCCCGCCGGGCGGCCACCGCGGTGGCGTCCGTCGCCGTCGTCGCGGCCCTGGCCGGGCCCGCGGCGTACTCCGCCGCCACCGCCGCGACGCCCCACACCGGCTCGATCGTCACGGCCGGGCCCGCGACGGCCGGCGGCACGGGGCCGGGTGCCGGACGCGGCAGGGCGACCCCAGCGGGAGGGGGAGGCGGCGGTGCGGTCGGCGGACTGCTCGAGGGCAGCGACCCGACGGAGGCCGTCACCACGCTGCTCCAGCAGGACGCGGACGCCTTCACCTGGGCCGCCGCCACGGTGGGCTCGAACTCGGCGTCGGGCTACCAGCTCGCGAGCGAGGAGCCGGTGATGGCCATCGGCGGGTTCAACGGCACCGACCCGAGCCCGACCCTGGAGGAGTTCCAGACCTACGTCGCGAACGGCGAGGTGCACTGGTTCGTCGCCGGCGGCGGCCAGCTCGGCGGAGGTCCCGGTGGTGCCGGCGACGACGAGACGCGCAGCACCGCCAGCGCGATCACCGCGTGGGTGGAGGAGAACTTCACCGCGACGACCATCGACGGCGTGACCCTCTACGACCTCGCGGGCGGGGTCCGGTGAGCCCGCTGCTGGAGGTGGTCGTCCCCGTGCACGACGAGGAGCGTGCGCTCCCCCGGGCCGTCGCACGGCTCACCGAGCACCTCGCGACGCTGCCGTGGAGCTGGCGGGTGACCATCGTCGACAACGCGTCGACCGACACCACGCCCCAGGTCGCGGCGCGGCTCGCCGCGACGTACCCCGGGGTGCGGCACCGCCGCCTCGAGGCCAAGGGGCGCGGCCTGGCGCTGAAGGCGGCGTGGGGCGCGTCCGACGCCACGGTGCTCGCCTACATGGACGTCGACCTCTCGACCGACCTGCGGGCCCTGCTCCCCCTCGTCGCGCCGCTCGTCTCGGGCCACTCCGACCTGGCGGTGGGCTCGCGGCTGAGCCCGACGTCGCGGGTACGCCGCGGGCCGAAGCGCGAGGTCGTCTCGCGCGGCTACAACCTGCTGCTCCGCCACGCGCTGCACGTGCGGTTCCGCGACGCGCAGTGCGGGTTCAAGGGGGTGCGGGCCGACGCCGCGGCGGCGCTGCTGCCGCTGGTCGAGGACGGTTCGTGGTTCTTCGACACCGAGCTGCTCGTGCTGGCCGAGCGAGCCGGGCTGCGGATCCACGAGGTGCCCGTCGACTGGGTGGACGACCCCGACAGCCGTGTCGACATCGTGCGCACGGCCGTCGAGGACCTCCACGGCATCCGACGCCTGCGGCGCGGGCTGGCGCACCGCACGATCCCGGTCGGGGAGGTGGCCGAAACCGTACGGCGCGTGCGCGGTGGGGCGCCCCTTCCGGTGTGACGCCTCCTGGTCGTAGCGCCTCGGCGGTGCGGCGCCCGGGCGGGGCCCCCGCCCCCACCTCACATCGCGCTGCGGAAAATCGGCGTCGCGAGCTTGTCGAACGGCTCGCCGATCGGCCGGAACACCTCGGCGGGGCGGCCACGGCCCCCGGCCGGCTTGGCAGAGGTGCCCGTCGACTCGAGGAAGTCGCGGGCGGAGCGCAGCTTGCGCTGGAAATTGCCGGGGTCGATGTCGAGGCCCCACACGGCCTCGTACACCCCGCGCAGCTGGGCGAGCGTGAACTCGGCCGGGAGGAAGGACCGGGCGAGGCGGGTGTACTCGAGCTTTGAGGCCACCCGTTCGCGAGCCGTCGCGAGGATCTCGTCGTGGTCGAAGGCGAGGGTGCCCGCGACCTCGTCGACGGGGCGCCAGACGGCCTCGTCGGCGTCGGTCCCGGCGGTCGTGGCCTCCGCGTGGGGGGTGACGGCGAGGTAGGCCACGCTGACGACGCGGTGCGGCCGGCGATCGCGGTCGGGGGCGCCGAAGGTCTTGAGCTGCTCGAGGGCGAGCCCGTCCCCGACGATCCCGGTCTCCTCGACGAGCTCGCGCCGCGCGGCGTCGAGGAGCTCCTCCCCGTCGCCGACGAAGCCGCCGGGCAGGGCCCAGCGCCCGGCGTACGGGTCCTCGCCGCGCCGCACCACCAGCACCGCGAGGACACCGTCGAGCACCGCGAAGACGACGACGTCGACGGTCAGGTAGAAGACGGGGAACTCGCTGCGGTACTCCACCCCGCGACGCTAGTTGTCATCCCGACAACAAGTCAACTGCGGTCGGCGGGCGGCGCGACGCCGAGATCGCGCGCGACGTGACCGAGGATCTCGACCACCGCCCGCCGCCCCTCGGGGACCGGCAGGATCGGGAAGACGTGGATCGCGCCCTCGACCTCGTGGTAACCGACCTCACCCGTGCCGGCGAGGCGCTGGGCGAGCAGGCGGCAGTCGGGCTGCGTCACGTCGCGCGTGCCGACCCACAGCTCGACGCGGGGCAGGCCCTCGGTCGAGCGGAACAGGGGGCTCACCGAGGGGTCGTCCAGCGGCGTACCGGCCGCCCAGACCCGCGCCACCTCCCGCAGCGCAGCGCGCGCCAGCCACGGGTCGACGAGCTCCACGGCGTCGACGGCGGGGTTCGCCATCGAGAGGTCGAGCCAGGGGGCGATGAGGGTCAGCCCCCGGAGCGTCGAGGGGCGCGCACCGGCCGACGCTGTCGCCCGCTCCACCTCGTCCTGGGCGGCGACGAGCGCGAGGCCGCCGCCGGCGGAGTCCCCCATCAGGTACGCCGCGCGCCCGTCCGCGACGAGCCGCTGGAGCACCGTCGCGACGAACGCCCTCGCCTCGGCCGCGTCGTGGTCGGGGGCGAGGCCGTAGATCGGGACCTGGACCTCGACGTCGAGCTCCTCGGCGATCCGCGCGACGAGCTGCCAGTGCTGCTTGACGATCTCGTTCACGTAGGCGCCGCCGTGGAGGTAGACGACGACGGGCCGCTGCCCGACGGGGGTGCCGCGCCGCACCACGGAGTAGACGTCGAACCCGTCGACCACCTCGGTGGCGACGTCCACCCGCCGCGTGACGGCGGCCGGCGGCACCGGAGACCCCTTGGATCGCGCGAGCAGGGCCGCGCCCCCCTCCGGGTCGGCGAAGGAACGCTTGCGCGTCAGGCGCATGAAGGCGCCGATCGCGGTCATCTGCCAGGACACCGCGTCAGGCTCTCATCCGGGGCGGGGACGGGGAAGCGGGGTGCCCCGGTAGCGCTCAGCCCTCGGGCCGCACCGGCGGCGCGCTGACGGCGACCTGCGCCAGGATCGCGGACAGCGAGAGCAGCAGGTCGTCGCGGGCGACGCCCGCCGGGTCCTCCACCCACCGGATGACGACGTCCTCGACGAGGACCGCCCAGCCCCGCACGAAGAGGCGCACGGCCGCCGTGTCGACGACGCCGAACTCCGCGAGACCCTGCTCGCCGGCGGTGGCGAAGATGCGGTCGGTGAGGGCCGCACGGGCCTCCTCGTAGATCTCCCGCATGACGGGGTTGCTGCCGTTGGCGGCCCGCACGAGGGAGACGTAGCCCCGATGGTTGGCCTCGACGAACGCGAGGTAGCGGTCGAGGGAGACGAGCAGGCGCGTGCCCATGTCCCCCTCCTCGACCGGCGCCGTGACGGCGATGAGGTCGGCGGCGGCCCGCCGCACGACGGCCTCGTGGAACTCCTGCTTGTTGCCGAAGTAGTGGTAGAGCAGCCCGCGCGAGATGCCCGCACGCTCGGCCAGGAGGTCGATGGAGAGCTCGTCGAGGTCGCGGGTCGAGAGCAGCTCGACGCCGAGGTCGAGCAGCTGCTCCTTGCGCGTGGCGGGGTCGAGGCGGACGCGGGGCGAACCGGACGCGGCGGACATGGACGGCACTCTACTGAACTGCGTTCCAATTGGCTATTGACCTTCGTTCAACAGCGTGCCACCCTCGGTCCATGAGCACTCAGGGCTTCCGGGGACCTCTCCCCGCGCACGTGGACGTCCTCGTCGTCGGCGCCGGCTTCGCCGGGCTCGCCACCGCGATCCGCCTCGACGAGGACGGGCGGGACTTCCTCGTCGTCGACAAGGGCGACTCCGTGGGCGGCACGTGGCGCGACAACACCTACCCCGGCGCGGCCTGCGACGTGCCGAGCCAGCTCTACAGCTTCTCGTTCGCCCCCGGCGACTGGTCGCGGTCGTTCTCCCCGCAGCCCGAGATCAAGGCGTACCTCGACCGCGTCGCCGCGTCCGCGGGCGTGCTCGACCGGTTCGTGTTCTCCACGTCCCTCGAGCACGCGGCCTGGGACGAGACCCACCAGCGCTGGGACGTCACCACGAGCGCCGGCTCCCTCACCGCCGACGTCCTCGTCTCGGGCGCCGGCGGCCTCTCCGAGCCCCGGCTCCCCGACATCGCGGGCATCGAGGACTTCGGCGGCGAGATCTTCCACTCGGCCCGCTGGGACCACCACGCGGACCTCGCCGGCAAGCGCATCGCCGTGATCGGCACCGGTGCCTCCGCCATCCAGATCGTGCCGCAGCTGCAGCAGGTCGCCGGCCGCCTCGACGTCTACCAGCGCACCGCGCCGTGGGTCATCCCGCGCCACGACCGCACCTACCCCGCCGTCGAGCGCCTCGCGCTGGCCAAGGTGCCGGGCCTGCGACGGCTCTACCGCACGGCGATCTACTGGGGCCGCGAGACCTACGTGCCCGCGTTCACGATGCTCCCCGACATCGCGAAGCCCGCGGAGCTGATGGCCCGTGCCAACATCCGCACGGGCATCTCCGACCCCGAGCTGCGCCGCAAGGTCACCCCCGACTTCAAGATCGGCTGCAAGCGGATCCTGATCTCGAACACCTACTACCCGGCGCTCGACGCCGACAACGCCGAGCTGGTCACCGACCCCATCGCGCGGATCACACCGACCGGCATCGTGACCGCGGACGGCACCGAGCGCGAGATCGACGTGCTCGTCGTCGCGACCGGGTTCCACACCACCGACCAGCCGATCGCCCACCAGATCGTGGGCCGGGAGGGCCGCAGCCTTGCGGACGTCTGGGCCGAGACCGGCATGCAGGCCTACCGCGGCACCACCATCCACGGCTTCCCCAACCTGTTCCAGGTCGTCGGGCCCAACACCGGGCTCGGGCACTCCTCCATGGTCTTCGTCATCGAGTCGCAGGTCGCCTACATCCGCGACGCCCTCCGCGTCATGGCCCAGAACTCGTACGCCGCGGTCGAGCCCCGCCGCGACGCGCAGGACGACTGGAACCGCCGGCTGCACCGTCGGATGCGCCGTACGGTCTGGAGCACCGGCGGCTGCGCGAGCTGGTACCTCGACGAGCACGGCCGCAACACCACGCTCTGGCCGCGCTCCACGGTCAGCCTCCGGCTCGGGCTGCGCTCGTTCGACACCCGCGCCTACACGGTGACCGGACCGGTGCCGGCCACCGCCCCGCCCGACGCCGCCCCCACCCGCGAGACTCCCCCCACCACTCCCACCACCCCCGATCGAGAGGTCGTGACCGCATGAAGTCCCTGGACGACAAGGTCGTCGTGATCACCGGTGCCGGTTCCGGCATCGGACGCGCGCTGGCCGTGAACGCCGCCGGTCGGGGGGCGCACGTCGCCGTCTCCGACGTCAACGAGGCCGGCCTGGCCGAGACCGTCGAGCTCGTCAAGGCCGCCGGCGCGCGCGCCGTGCGCTCGGACACCCTCGACGTCGCGAAGCGCGAGGAGATCGTGGGCTACGCCGAGGCCGTCGCCGACCAGTTCGGTCGCGTCAACGTCGTGGTCAACAACGCGGGCGTCTCCATGACGGGGAACTTCGCGAACATGACCTACGAGCAGATGGAGTGGATCGTCGACATCAACTTCTGGGGTGTCGTCAACGGCACCAAGGAGTTCCTGCCGCACCTCATCGCCTCCGGCGACGGCCACGTCGTCAACCTCTCGTCGCTCTTCGGGCTCATCTCGATGCCGGGCCAGACGCTCTACAACTCGACGAAGTACGCCGTGCGCGGCTTCACCGAGGCGCTGCGCGAGGAGATGCTCATCGGCAAGCACAAGGTCGGCGTGACCGCGGTGCACCCGGGCGGCATCAAGACGGGCATCGTCCGCAACGGTCGCGTGACCGACGGCGACGACCTCGAGGCCCTCGCGAAGCTCTTCGACAAGAAGCTGGCCCGCACCTCTCCCGAGGACGCGGCCGCCGCGATCGTGAAGGCCGTGCTGCGCAACCAGCCGCGGCTGCTCATCGGTGCCGACGCCCACGCGCTGCACCAGATCGGCAAGCTCCTGGGCGCCCGCTACCAGGACGTGTTCGCGTTCGGCGCCAAGCGCGTGCTGCCCTGATCCACGCCGTCGACCGGTGACCCTCGTCGCCGGCGGGCCCCCAGCTCGCCGGCGACGAGGATCGCCACCACCGTCCACAGGGGCACCGCCACCGTGGTGCGGAACGACGGGTTGTCGAAGAGGCTGATGACGGCGAAGCCCGCCAGCCCGACACCGGCGGCGATGCTCAGCGCGTCCCGCCGACGCGCCCCGCGCACGACCAGCACGGCGAGGACGACGGAGAGCGTCAGGGCCGCGAGCAGGCCCGGCAGCCCGGCCTCCACCAGCCAGGTCAGCCACAGGTTGTGGGAGTGGTAGAACCGCTGGTCACCCGGGATGCGCGCGTCGATGAACGGTCCCGAGCGGCCGAGGCCGACGCCCCACGGGTGCTCCCGCACCAGCTCCAGCGACACCCGCCAGACCTCCGTGCGCGGTCCCAGCGAGAAACGCGCCAGCAGGGTCCCGAAGGCCACGGCGATGCCCGCCGCCACGCCCAGCGCGGAGCCCACCAGCGTGCGGGACGAGGGGTTCCGCAGCGCCAGCGCGGCCACCGTCAGGGCGACGAGGCTGACGAGGCCGCCCCGCGACAGCGTCATCACGAGGGCCGTGGTGCCCAGCGCGCCGAGGGCGATCGCCGCCGCCTGGGCCCACCGCCGCCCGACCCGCGGGCCGAGGGTGCCCCGCAGCGCGACGCACCCGACCGGCACGAGGAGCACCAGCACGGGCGCGAGCAGGTTCGGGTTGGTCAGCGTGCCGATCACCCGCACGGCCGTGACCGCGCGCTCGCAGCTGTCCGCCCCGCCGACGATCTCCGCGCGGCAGTAGCCCGTGTCGAGCCCCAGCACCCACTGCAGGACGGCCACGAGCGCGGTCGTCCCGACCGCTGCGGCCGCCGCCAGCGCGAGCACGGTGCGGCCGCGCCGCCAGGCGACCTGCACGCCGACGAGCAGGTAGAAGGCCAGCGCGAAGGCGAGGTGCGCCCAGAGGCGGCTCCCCCCGTGGCCGTTGATCCAGAAGGCCAGGACCCCCGCCCCCAGCCCAGCGGCGACGGCCAGGTCGAGCGGGGTGCGGAGCGCCCGCCGCGGCAGGCCGCCGCGGAGGAGCGCGAGCAGCCCGGCAGCGGAGAGCGCGGCCACCGGCGTGGCCGAGAGGCGGACGACGACGGTGGCGACGACGACGAGGAGCGCGGCCCCCACGGCGACGACGAGGGCACCCCTCGTCGGGCGGATCGCTCCGGTCGGGACGGTCCGCGTGCGTTCGTCGGTCACCACGTCGAGCCATCCTGTCCGGTCCCCCAAGCGCTCACGCACCCGAGGGGGTAGAACGGAGCCATGACCCCGGCTGCCGGCGACGCGGTGCGCGTCGAGATGAGCAAGCACGGCGGAGCGCCCCACTGGCGCTACGACGCCGTGGTGCTGGGCTCCGACGCCGACGGGACCTGGCTCGGGGTGCCGGCCGGCACCCACCACGAGCGTCCCGGCGCCGCGTTCGACTCCGCCGTCGACAAGGTGGTGAGGATCACCGCCGAGCACCGGGTCGCGGCCCTCCTCGACGCCGGCCTCTGGTGCGACGTGTACGTCGACGTCGCCACCCCGCCGCGGTGGGACCTGACCGGACCGGTGCCGGTGCTGCGCTCCGTCGACCTCGACCTCGACGTCATCCGTCGCGCCGACGGCACGGTGTTCGTCGACGACGAGGACGAGTTCGCCGACCACCGGGTGAGCCTCGGCTACCCCGACGACCTCGTCGCCGCCGCGGAGGCGTCGAGCGCCACGACGTTCGCCGCCGTGCGCGACGGCGCGCCGCCGTTCGACCGCGCCACCGTGGCGCACTGGCTCGACGTGCTGCGGGCGCTCCGGTGAGCGGCGGCACCCCGGGGCTGCCGGTCCACCTCCGCCCGCCGGACCGTCCCGGCCTGGTCCGCCTGCTCGAGTGCGTGGCGGTGCTCGGTGCCCTGCTGCTGGTGCTGGGCGGACCCGTGTGGTGGTTCATGCACGGCACGGCCGCCGGCTGGGCGGAGCAGCACGTCGTCGAGGTCTCCGTGCCGGCCGACGCGACCTGCCGCACCGGTCCCCCGCCCGGACGGCCCGTGACCTGCGAGGCCGCGTGGACGGCGTACGACGGCGGCACGCCGGTCACGGGCGAGGTCAGCAACCGGTACGGCGGGGACGAGCCCCGCCCGGGCGCGACCCTGGACGCGCGGGAGGTGCGGGCCGCCGGCTCGGACGGGGACGGCGGCCTCGCGTTCACGGGCTACCAGGCCGTGCTGCTGCGCTGGGCGCTGGTCGCGCCGTACCTGGCGGTCGGGGGCGGCGTGCTGCTCGTCGGCGCCGCGGTCGGGCTCGGGCGCCACGACCCGCGCTGGCGCTCGACCCGGACCGACCTGCCTCCGCCGGGCTGACCGGGGAGGAAGAAAACGCGGACCGGACCCGGCCGGCGGGCTCAGCGGCGACGCGCCGCCCGGGCCCGGAGCGGTCCGACGAGACGGGGGCCGGCCAGGCGGTTCTCGAGCCGGGCGGCCTCCCGCTTGAGGGGCTGGGCGACGTACTCCCCCAGGATCACGCCCGAGGCGAGGGCGACGGCCACCGACGCGGCCTGCACGAGGGCCAGCAGCCCGGGCGAGGTGGAGCCGCCGCCCTCGGCGAGCAGCGAGAGGCCGCGGTAGATCGTGAGCCCCGGCAGCATCGGCACGATCGCCGGCACGACGATGACCAGCGGCGGCACGCGCACCCGGCCGGCGACGCCATAGGCCACGAGGCCGATGCCGAAGGCGGCGATGCCCGCCGCCCAGACACGGCTGTCGGAGGCCTCCCGCACGGCGGAGTAGAGCAGGATCGCCAGCGACGCGACGACCGCGAGCGGCAGGATCGAGCGACGCGGGGCGTAGGTCGCGCCCGCGAAGGCCGCCGCGCAGACCGCGGAGCCCAGGGCGAGCATGCCGACGCCGACCCAGCCGGCGCGCCCGGGGTCGACGTTGGTGATCTCGACCCCCACGACCGACGCCAGCGTGAGGCCCCCGCTGACGCCGGCGATGATGCCGGCCGTCGCGAGCAACGCCTCGAGGATCCGGGCGCTGGCGGTGACGTAGAACCCCGTGAGGGCGTCCTGGATCGCGCCCATGAACCCGATCCCGGCGAGCAGCATGATGATGTTGGCGGTGACCATCAGCGACACGTCGACGTCGGGGACGACGGCGGCGATGCCCGTGGCCAGCACCGCGGCCACGAGCCCGCCGGCGACCTGGAGGTAGAACGTCGGGAGGCGGCGCCGCGCCATGGCGAGCTGCACCCGGTCGATGAGCACCGCGGCCACCAGCGCGAGGCCGACCACCACGAGGGACCCGCCGAGCTGCAGCGTCACCCCGGCGCACATGAACCCCCAGGCACCGGTGACGAGCCAGCGGGGCGAGCCGTGGCCCGACGAGACGATGCCCGCGAGGCGGGACCGCGCCTCGACGAGGTCGATCTCGTCGGTCAGCACGGCGGTCACCAGGCGGTCGACCTTGGTGAGGTCGTCGTAGTCGATGTCGCGCTGCTTCACCTGGCGGATCTGCACGATCGGGGGCTCACCCGGGTCGGCCTGGTAGGACATCGAGAGCGAGGTGAAGGTCACGTCGATCTCGGGGTGTCGCACGCCGAGGTGGCGGGCCAGCGACTGCATCGTGGCCGTCACGTCGGCGGCGCCCGCACCCGAGGAGAGCAGCACCTCCCCCACCCGCAGGCTGAGGTCCAGCGTGAGGTTGAGGGTCCGTGCGTCGAGGGATTCGGCAGCCACGTCCCGCATGATGCCTGCCGCTCGCTCGCGGCCGAAACGGGCGTGGTGGGGGTTCCTGTGGTTGGCTCGTGCCGTGCGCATCGACTTCCGCGGATCGCCCCGCCCGACGCTCGGCGTCGAGTGGGAGCTGGCGCTCGTGGACCGGACCTCCCGCGACCTCGTCAGTCGGGCCCAGGAGGTGCTCACCACCGCCCACGGGCGGTTGGAGCAGCCCCACCTGCTGCACGCCGAGCTGCTCCGCAACACCGTCGAGCTGGTGACGGGGGTCTGCGACGACGTCGGCGAGGCGATGGCCGACCTGCGCACGACGTACGACGTCGTGGCCGCCGCCGCCGCGGAGCACGACGCCGACCTGTTCGGCGCGGGCACCCACCCCTTCGCCTCGTGGTCGACCCAGCAGCTGTCGCCGGGCCACCGCTACGAGGAGCTCATCAACCGCACCCAGTGGTGGGGGCGCCAGATGCTCATCTGGGGCGTGCACGTGCACGTCGGCCTGCCGGAGCAGGCCCGGGTGATGCCGGTGCTGTCGGCGCTGCTCACCTACTACCCCCACCTCCAGGCCCTCTCGGCGTCGTCGCCCGTCTGGGCGGGCACCGACACCGGCTACGCCTCCAACCGCGCCCTCATGTTCCAGCAGCTGCCCACCGCGGGCCTGCCCTTCCAGTTCGAGCGCTGGGAGGAGTTCGAGGCCTTCGCGCACGACCAGATGACCACCGGCGTCATCGACGACCTCTCGGAGATCCGCTGGGACGTGCGTCCCGCCAGCCACCTCGGCACCATCGAGAACCGTGTCTGCGACGGCGTCTCCAACTTCGACGAGCTCGCCGCACTGACGGCGCTCGTGCACTGCCTCGTCGTCGACCTCGACACCCGGCTGGCCGCCGGCGAGACACTCACCGTGCTGCCGCCGTGGCACGTGCAGGAGAACAAGTGGCGCACTGCGCGCTACGGCCTCGACGCGATCATCATCCTCGACGCGGCCTCCAACGAGCGCCTCGTGACGGACGACCTCGACGACCTGCTGACCCGGCTCGAGCCCGTGGCGCGACGGCTCGGGTGCGCCGACGAGCTCCGCAGCGTCGCGGACATCCCCCGCCGCGGCGCGTCGTACCAGCGCCAGCGGGCCGTCACCGCCGGCGGTGGCGACCTCGTCGCGGTCGTCGACGCCGTCGTGCGCGAGCTGCGCGACGGGATCGCGCCGGCCTGAACGCCCGAGCGCTCGAGGCCCGGGGCCGCCGAGCGCCAGCCGCCTCAGCCCACGGGCGGCAGCGCGTCCGTCGCCTCCAGCGCCTCCATGCCCGTGACCTCGAGCAGGTCGGCGATCACCGAGCGCATCTGGGCGAGGAGCACCTCGACGCTCAGCTCGTCGGTGCGCTCCAGCTGGGCCGAGCCGCGGGCCGCCCGCAGCAGCAGCGGCTGCGCGTCGGTCGCCATGCGGTTGTGGGCGAGCTCGCCCGCGACCGCCTCCGCGGCCTCGGAGATCTCCCGGCACAGCACGGCGTACCCCGGCGGCACCGGCCGACGGCGGTACGCCGCGATCGCCGTGCGCCGCGTCAGCACGCGCGTGCTGCGCAGCGCCTTGTCCAGCGGCTCTACCAGCTCGCTCATGCGCCGCACCGAGTCGCGGTGCCGGAACCGGAACGGTGACGACGCCACGACCGACATGCCCTCGTCGGCCGCGTCCTGCAGCTCGCGGATGAGGAAGTCGGTGGCCCGGGCGTCGGCCAGCACGTCGAAGGCCCGCTCGGTGTCGCCGTCGACCATCACCTCCGAGGCCGCCCGCAGCAGCGCCGCGATCTTGCGCACCACCACGGCCGCCTGCTCCCGCGGGCGCCGTAGCGGCGCCGACGGCACGAGCGTCGCGGCCACCAGCGCCACCGCGCCCCCGACGAGGGCGTCGGTCCAGCGCACGAACGCGCCGCCCGGCGTCGGCACGAGCGTGGCCACGAAGATGGCCTGCACCGCCGACTGGGTGACCAGCAGCTGCCCACCGTCGAGGAGCAGCGCCGTCGACATCGACAGCACGACGATGAGCATCAGCTGCCACCAGCCCGAACCGATCTGCAGCACGAGGAGGTCGGCGACGAGCACGCCGACGGCGACGCCGACCGCCACCTCGGCCACCCGGCGCAGTCGCTGACCGTAGGACGTGCCGAGACCCAGCACGGCCGCCACGGGCGCGAAGAACGGGTGGTCGTGGCCGAGCACGTCGGCGGCCAGGAACCAGGCCACACCGGCCGCGATCGCGCACTGGGCGACCTGGAAGCGCTTGGAGCGCCACCGCGCCACCCGGGCGCTCGCCGACAGCCGGCCCTTGGCCCAGATCCGATCGACGGGCAGCGCCTCCACGAGGCCCGATCATGCCAGAGGAGGCGCCGCCCCGAGCCGTGACGAGGCCCGCAGCCGGTCAGCCGGCGTGCACCGCGCCACGGCCTCCCCCGCCGGCGTCGTGGCGGGCCCAGGCGATGGCGACCTGGAGGTCGGCGAGGTCCCGGTACCACGTCTCCACCTCGGCGACGCACACCGCGACCTGCACCTCCGTGTCGTACTCCCCGCACTCCGCCGTCGCCTCCGACAGCGTCGGCGGGTGCAGCGTCGTGCCGTCGTGGTGCTCGATCGAGAACCCGTTGTCGGCGTCGCCCTTCACCGCCACCACCGTGTCGCCCGGCGGCACCCAGCCGGGCGCCCGCTCGGCGGCACCCTCGGCACCCACGGCGGCCACCGCACCGCCCCCGCCGACCGCGAGGGCCACCACGGCCCCCACCGCCGCTCCCGCCACGGTCCCCATCGCGATCCCTGCTGCTCGACGTGCCATCTCGTCCCCCGTCCCGTGCGCACCGGACCGTCCGGCGCGGACGAGGACGACGCTAGGACGCAGCGACCCCGCCCGGGCGTGCCCGGACGGGGCCTGGGGACAGCGGTCCCCCGCGCTGCGGCTGGGGAGGACGAGCGGGCCGATCAGCGGGCCGATCAGTAGATCGTCACGCTCACCGTCTGGGAGCAGCCCGCGGCGTACGACGTCAGCGCCTGCTTCTCGGCCGCGTCGACGGTGAGACCCCAGCGGTGCTTCACCGACACCCACTCGGTGACGTAGCGGCAGCGCGAGCCGGAGGGCATCCACTCGGCGGGGTCCTGGTCGCTCTTCGAGCGGTTGGAGGAGGCGCTGACGGCGATGAGCGACCCGTAGAAGCCGAGGTCGTTGGCGAAGGCCTCCCGGCGGCTCGACGACCACCGCGAGGCGCCGGAGTCCCACGCCTCCGCCAGCGGCACCATGTGGTCGATGTCGAGCGAGGACGCGCTCGTGTAGCTGGTCGCGTCGTAGTAGGAGTACCAGCGACCGCCGGAGATCGAGCAGCCCGACCCGACGCTCGGCGCGGAGTCCGCCTCGCTGAGGAGCACCTCGGCGCGCGTGTTGCACCCGTCGCCGTCGGCGTCGATCCAGTGCCGGAACAGGTCGCGGCTGTAGCCCGTGCGGTTCTCGGCGGCGACCGGCAGGTCGGCGACGGCCTGCGTCACCGGCGCCGAGTACGTCGCGGCGTGGGCCGGCGAGGGCGCGACCAGCAGGCTGCCGATCGCGAGGAGCGCCGCGAGGACGGCGGCGGCGAGGTAGGAGGTCGCCCGGTGGGCGGCAGGGGGGCAGGGCTGGGCGAGGTCGCGCATGGTGGTGCTCCCGAGATGGAGTGGACGACGTGTGCGCCCCCACCCTCCGCCGTCGGAGCGCGTCGGCGGAAGGCATGGGGAGGAAAACCTGGGTAACGCGCGGACGGCGAGTACGTTGTGAGCCACGACACGACGTCGTACCTCTCCACCCCCTGGAGGCCACCCGTGGGCGCACCGCTGGACCCGACCGCTGCCGCGTTCCTCTTCGCGGAGAGCCGCAGCATGCCGATGCACGTCGGGGGGCTCCAGCTGTTCGAGATGCCCCCGGACGCGGGGCCGGAGTTCACGCGCGAGCTGGTGCAGCGGGTGCGGGCGACCCCGGACATGTCGCCGCTGTTCCTCCAGCACCCGCACCGGTCGCTCGCGACGGGTGGCGCGTGGACGTGGCGGGAGGACGTCGAGTTCGACGTGGAGCACCACGTGCGCCACAACGCCCTGCCCGCGCCCGGCCGCATCCGCGAGCTGCTCGACCTCTGCGGCCGGCTGCACGGCACGCGGCTGGCCCGGGAGCGCCCGCTGTGGGAGTGGCACCTGATCGAGGGGCTCGCGGACGGTCGCATCGCGATGTACTCCAAGATGCACCACGCGCTCCTCGACGGCGTCGGGGCGATGCGCCTGCTGCAGAGCGTGCTCACCGACGACCCCGACCTGCGCGACATGCCGGCGCCGTGGGCGCGGCGCGAGCGGCCCTCCCGGCCGTCGTCGAGCCGCTCGAGCCTGGCCCTGCCGACGCAGGCGCTGAACGGCGCGCTCGCCGTCGCCGGCGAGGCGGCCGGGATGCCCACCTCCCTGGTGCGCACGCTCAGCCGCGGCGTGCGCAACGAGACCTCGGCGGTGAGCTTCTACTCGCCCCGCACCCTGCTCAACCGCCGGATCACCGGCGCCCGACGCTTCGCCGCCGACGACTGGCCGCTGGACCGGCTGCGCGCCATCGGGCGGGCGTCGGGCACGACGATCAACGACGTGGTGCTGGCGATGTGCTCCGGCGCGCTGCGGGCCTACCTCTCCGAGCTCGACGCCCTCCCCGACACGACGCTGACCGCGATGGTGCCGGTCTCGTTCCGGCGGGGCCAGGCGGCGGTCGCCTCCGACGAGGGTGGCAACGCGGTGGGCGCGGTCATGGTGAAGCTCGGCACCGACCTGGCGGACCCCGCCGACCGGCTGCGCTCCGTGCGTCGCTCGATGCTGGAGGGCAAGGAGGCGCTCGGGTCGATGACCAACACGCAGGCGCTGGCCATGACGGCGCTCGGACTCGCGCCGGCCGTCGTGCTGCCGCTGCTGCGGATGCAGGGCCTGGTGCGGCCGCCGTTCAACCTGATCATCTCCAACGTTCCCGGTCCGGACGGTCCGCGCTGGTTCGACGGCGCCCGCATGGTGGGGATGTACCCGCTGTCGATCCCGCTCCACGGTATCGCCCTCAACATCACCTGCACGTCCTACGACGGGCGCCTCGGGTTCGGCCTCACCGGCTGCCGCCGGACGGTCCCGCGCCTGCAGCGCCTCCTCACCTTCCTCGACGACGAGGTCGCGGCCCTCGAGAAGGCGACCGGCGTCAGCGGGGCGTGAGCCCGTCCTCGAGGCCCTCGGCGTAACCCCCGCCGAGGGTCGCGTCCACCGCCCGCAGCCGGGCGCGGGTGACGTCGGCGACGGTCGCGAAGCCGGCCTCCGCCGCCGCGGACCCGGGCCGCACGGGCTCGCCCGCGTTGATGCTGAGGCACGTGCGGGTGCCGCCGTCGGCCGCGTTGAGCAGCGCGATCGCGTGCCCCGTCGTACCGCTCCCGGCGAAGGGGTCGAGCACCCGGGCGTCGGCGGGGTACGTCGCGACGACACGCCGCAGCAGGCCCGTGGGCTTCGGCGAGTCGAAGGCCTTGCCCACGAGGGCCGTGACCTCGGCGACGGCCGTGTCGGTCGAGCCGATCTCCTCGGCCAGCCAGATCGTCGTGAGCTTCTTGCGGCGCTCGGGGGTGAGCCAGTCGCGCTGGAAGACGTCGACCCGCTCGCCGAGGCGTCCGCGCACGGTGCGGCAGACCAGGTCGTCCCGCCGCTGGGCCACGAGGGGGGCCGACCACCGCCACACCGCGGGCGCCCCGTCGCCGAACACCGGGTGCACCTCGACCGCGCCGTCGAAGGGCTCGCAGGAGACCCGGCCGGTCGTCGGGTCGCCGTGGAGGGGGTAGTGCAGCGTCGGGGCGGTCGACGGCCGGAAGCGCTTGTTGGTGTTGCGCAGCGGGAGCAGCCGGTAGCGGCGGCCGTCCTCGGACGTGTGCCCGAAGTCGGCCGGGTCCACGGTGTCGGGGCTCGTCGGGTCGAGGCGGCAGCGGCGGGCGTCGCGGGCGTAGACGAGGAGGTACTCGTGGCTCACCGCGAAGCCGCCGCCCAGCTGACGGCCCTTGGCGTTGAGGTTGACGACGACCTGCGCCACGAACGCGGCCTCGCCGAAGACCTCGTCGAGGAGGAGCCGGAGGTGGGCGGCCTCGCGGTCGTCGATGCTGACGAACACGGCGCCGGAGGGGGCGAGCACGCGGCGTACCTCGGCGAGCCGGGGCCGCATCATCGCCACCCACGCCGCGTGCCGGTCGGCCGCGCCGGCCCGGGCCACGGCGCTGCGGTCGCGGTAGAGCAGCGCCGTGTCGCGGTTGTAGGGCGGGGCGAGGTAGGCGACGTCGACGGAGCCGTCGGCCAGGCGGGCGAGCACGTCGAGGTTGTCGCCTTCGACGAAGGTGTTGCTGGGCGCCGGCACGCCGTCATCATGCCAAGCGGACGGCCTCCGCGGCGGGCCGTTAGCCTCGACGACCGTGTCGCCCGCCCCGCCTGACGTCCCGCCCGCTGTCACCGTGTCCGTGGACCCCGACCTCACCGCCCGTGACGTGCGGGCCCTGCTGGAGGCCCACCTCGCCGACATGCGCGCCGTCTCCCCGCCGGAGTCCGTGCACGCGCTCGACCTCGACGAGCTGCGGGTCCCCGCCATCACCTTCTGCGTCGCCCGCGCCGCCGACGGGACCCTCCTGGGCGTGGGGGCGCTCAAGGAGCTCGACGACCCGGCCGAGCCCGGGGGCCACGGCGAGGTGAAGTCGATGCGGACGGCACCGACGGCCGTCCGCACGGGGGTCGCCTCCCTGCTGCTCGCCCACCTGCTCGGCCTCGCCCGCGAGCGCGGTCTGGCCCGCGTGAGCCTGGAGACGGGGGCGGAGCCGTTCTTCGCGCCGGCGCGACGGTTCTACGCGCGGCACGGGTTCGTCGAGTGCGGCCCGTTCGCCGACTACGCGCCCGACCCGAACAGCGTGTTCATGACCCGCCCCGTCGCAGGGACCGCGGCTTCTCCGGCGGCACCGCCCGCGTGAGGTCCGCGTGGGCGACGAGCTCGGCGAGCGGGGTCGCGACGGGCGGGTACGCCGCGACCGGCGTGGCGCCGCTCAGCACCACGTAGACCGTGTCGCCGCCCGGCGCCAGCTGCAGCACCGAGGCGTCGACCAGCCCGGCCGCGTGCGCGTGGGCCTGGCGCTTGGCGCGCACCAGACCGGCCCGGCGGGCCGCCGCCTGCGCGGCCTGCTTGCCGCCCTTGTCCCAGGCGAGCTTCAGCTGCGGGCCGTACTTCACCGCCAGCGTCACGCCCGTCGTCGCCAGCGTCGCCGCCTTCTTCGGGTCCATTCGTGCCATGTGGCCATGATGCCGCGCCGTACCGCAGCATGATGGGCGCGTGCACGGGGACGGGCGGGGAGAGAGCAGGCGGGAACGGCGGGAGCGCCGACGCCGCGAGGCGGAGATGCTGCGGCGTCTCGAGGAGCTCGACCGCGTCGACGCCGCGCTCGGCCTGGGCGCGATGCCCTACGGCGTGCCCGCCGGCTCGCGCCGGCCGCCGCCGCGCCGCCGCTGGGTGACCGTGCTGATGGGGTCGACGGTCCTGGTCCTGCTCATGGGCGTCGTCGTCGCGCTCGCGCCCCAGGCCGCGCCGCTGCGCGACCTGCTGGGGATCCAGCGGTACGGCGAGCGACCCACGTACGCCGCGGGCGAGGGCACCTACGCGTTCCTCGCGACGCAGCCCGGCAGCGACCAGCCGGTCGGCTACGACCCGTGCGACACCGTCGAGGTGCTCGTCAACCCCGACGGCGCCCCGCGCGACCACCGCGAGCTCGTCGACACGGCGTTCGCCCACGTCGGCGCCGCGACCGGGCTCGACCTGCGGGTCGTCGGCGAGACGGACGACCGTGACACCGACCGCCTCGACGACGCCGGTCTGCCCGAGCCGGTGCTCGTGCTGTGGGCAGACGAGGACGAGCAGCCCGACCTGCGCGGGGACGTCGCCGGGTACGCCGGCAGCGTGGCGCTCGGCGGCGCGCGGCTGTCCTACGTGACGGGCGTCGTCGTGCTCGACGTGGAGGCCTTCGCGCAGATGGCCGCCGAACCGGGCGGAGCGGCGTACCGGCAGGCGGTCGTGGACCACGAGGTGGGCCACCTCGTCGGGCTCGACCACGTCGACGACCCCGGGGAGCTGATGTACCCCGAGACCGGCGCGATGACCGAGTTCGGCCCCGGCGACCTCGAGGGGCTCGGCCGTCTCGGTGCCGTTCCCTGCGGTTGAGGGAGGTACCCTGCCCGATGCTGTCCGCACCACCCGGCCCCCGGCCGCCCCGATCCCCGAGGAGCACCTGCATGACCCGCCGCCTCCGCGAGGTCCCCGCGTGACGTCCGCGGAGCCCGTCGCCGACGCACAGGGCCGTCTGCCCGACGAGGTCGGTCTCTCGCTCAAGGAGATCGCCGAGCGCAACGGGCTGCGCCAGGTCGGTGGACGACCGCGCCTGGCCACCTATCTCTCCGGGCTCTGGGGCCGGCGCCACTTCGCGTGGATGCTCGCCAAGTCGCAGGCCTACAGCCAGAACCAGGGCAGCTACCTCGGCCAGGCGTGGAACATCCTCAACCCGCTCATCAACGCGGCGGTCTACCTCACGATCTTCGGCTACGTCCTCAAGACCGACCGGGGCATCGAGAACTACATCGCCTACCTGCTGATCGGCATCTTCTTCTTCCAGTTCGTCACCCGCGCCATCACGCTCGGCTCGAAGGCGGTCGTCGGCAACACCGGGCTGGTGAACTCGTTGCAGTTCCCGCGGGCGCTGCTGCCCATCTCGACGGTCCTCACCGAGCTGCTGACGTTCCTGCCCGCCACCGTGGTGCTGCTCGTGCTGGTGCCGCTGTCGGGCGAGCCGTTCACGTGGTGGTGGCTGGCGCTGCCCGGCGCGATCGCGCTCATGCACGTCTGGGGCACCGGCATGGCGTTCCTGCTGGCCCGGCTCGTGGTCGAGGTGCGGGACGTCGCCAACCTGATCCCGTTCATCATGCGGGCCCTCATGTACTTCTCCGGCGTCTTCTTCTCGATCACCACCTACGCCGGCTCGGGCCTGCTCGGCACCCTGCTGGCCTACCAGCCGGTGGCCGTCTACCTGCAGCTGGCCCGCACGTGCCTCATGGTGGAGGCCGAGCCGTCGGCGACGCTGTGGCTGGCCGCGCTCGGCTGGGCGGTCGGCACCCTGGTGGTCGGCTTCCTCTTCTTCTGGCGGGCGGAGGCGAAGTACGGCCGTGGCTGAGCAGACCCCTCCCCCCGAGGCCGCCCCGGCGGCGCCCACGACCCCCGACAAGGGGCGTCCGGTGCTCGTCGTCGACGACGTGCACCTCAAGTACAAGACGTTCGGCGGCAAGCGCCGTACCGGTTCGTCGCGGTTGCCCGGCTGGGCCCGCGGCTTCTCGCAGGGCGTCGGCGCGGTCGACGTCGTGCACGCCGTCAAGGGCGTCTCGTTCGTGGCCCACCACGGCGAGTCGATCGGCCTCATCGGCCACAACGGCTCGGGCAAGTCGACGCTGCTGCGCGCCGTCGCGGGCGCGATGCCCGTCACGAGCGGGGCGATCTACACCGACGGGGTCGCCTCCCTGCTCGGCGTCTCCGGCGCGCTCATCAAGAACCTGTCCGGCGAGCGCAACATCATCCTCGGCTGCCTCGCCCTCGGGCTGAAGCCGGACGAGGTGGCGGCGCACTACGAGGAGGTCGTCGAGTTCGCCGACATCGGCGAGTTCGTGCGCCTGCCCATGGAGGCCTACTCCTCCGGCATGGGCGCGCGGCTCCGGTTCGCCATCTCGACCGCCGCCTCCCCCGACATCCTCATGATCGACGAGGCCCTCGCCACCGGCGACGCGTCGTTCAAGGCGCGCTCGCAGCGCCGCATCGACGAGATCCGCGAGCGCGCCGGCACCGTGCTGCTCGTCAGCCACTCCATGGGCACCATCAAGGAGACGTGCGACCGCGTGCTGTGGCTCGACTCGGGCGTGCTGCGCGCGGACGGCAAGCCCGACGAGGTCATCGAGGCCTACATGGAGACCCAGCGCGCCAAGGTCGAGGCGTCGAAGAAGTAGGGCTGTCCGGGGCTGTGCCGGGGCTGTGCCGGGGCGCTGAAGTGTGCGGCTGGGACAGACCCGCCACCGTCCCACCTGCACCAGACGCACAGTCCTGGCCCCGACCAGCTCAGCCCCGCCGGACGTCATGCGCAGCGGCCGCCCCCGGCACCGGACCGCATGACGTCCCTAGCCTGGCGGGACGCGCCACCCGACCGACCCGACGCGGACCCCGGCCGGGGTCCGGAAATGTGCGGCTGGGACAGGCCCGCCACCGTCCCAGCTGCACCAGACGCACAGTCCTGGCCCCGACCAGCTCAGCCCCGCCGGACGTCATGCGCAGCGGCCGCCCCCGGCACCGAACCGCATGACGTCCCACGAAGGCCGGGACTCGCGCACCCGGACCCCTGCACCGAACCGACCGCTTTGACCATCAACGTTGATGGTCAAAGCGGCGTGTTCCCCGGCTGACCGGGGAACCGACCGCTGACCGGGGAACCGACCGCCCGGACGATCAGGCCCGCTCGCTCCGCTCGACGTTGCGCAGGAACCCGGCACCCCACGACAGGTGCATCGTCATGATCACGGCAGGCAGCCACGCCCGGGCCCGCGGCGGCAGGTCGCGGCCCTCGGGCAGCGACGCGGCGGTGATGGCCGCGGCGTACCCCACCGGCGCCGACCAGCCGAGCTGCAGCACCCGGGAGCCCGTGACCGCGCCCAGGACGCCCGCGGCGGTGCCGAGCGCGACGGCGGCGGTGACGACCGGCGGGGCGAGGTAGCGCACGGACGCGGTCTCCGGGTAGTGCTCGACCACCCGGCGACGCCACCGACCCGAGCCGTGGAACTGCTTCGCGAGGGCCCGCACGGTGCGGCGCGGGCGGTAGGTGACGGCGATCGAGGGGTCGAACCAGATCTCCTCCCCGGCCGCCCGGATGCGGTGGTTGAGCTCCCAGTCCTGGGCGCGGCGGTAGCGCTCGTCGTACCCGCCCAGCCGCTCCAGCACCGACCGGCGGAAGGCGCCGAGGTAGACCGTCTCCGCCGGCCCGGCCTCCCCGCCCACGTGGAAGCGCGAGCCGCCGATGCCGAGCCGCGAGCTCATCGCCACGGCGACGGCCCGACCGAAGTCGTCCTCGCCGACGACGTGCATGCGCCCGCCGACGTTGGCCGCGCCCGTCGACTCGAGCAGCTCGACGACCCGGCGCACGTAGCCGTCGGGCAGGAAGCCGTGGGCGTCCACCCGCACCACGTAGGGCTGCGTCGTCGCGGCGAGCGCGGCGTTGAGGGCCTGGGGGGTGCGCCCCGTGGGGTTCGGTACGACGCGCACCCGCGCCTCCCGGGCCGCGATGTCCGCGGCGATGGCCTCGGTGGCGTCGGAGGAGGGTCCGACGGCGAGGACGACCTCGAAGGGGCCGTCGTAGTCCTGGGCGAGCACCCGGTCCACCGAGTCCGCGAGGTAGGGCTCCTCGTCGAGCACCGGCATCACGACCGAGACTCCGGGGAGGGTCACGGGCCGAGCGGTCTCGGGCGAGGTCGCGGGTGAGGTCTCGGGATGCACCGGCGGAATGTTACCGATCGCTCTACCGTGCTCCCATGTCCCTCCGCCGCAGCACGGCGGCCGGCGTCGGATCCCTCCTCCTGCTCCTCTGCGCCGCCGCACCCTCGCCTGCCACCACGGATCACCCGATCGCGTGGAGCACCGGCGCCGTCACCGACGACGGCTCCTCCGACACCGAGGACCCCTCGGTCGTCCCGGTCCCGCCCGCCGCCCGCCGCGGCGAGCAGGCGCGCACCGCCGCCACCCACCCGCTCCGCACCGGCGACACGGTGCGGCTCGCCACGGGCGTCTACCTCAAGACGTTCAGCGAGGTCGACGAGCGCGGCGGGTACGTCGGCAAGCTCGTCGCCATCGACCTCGGGGGGTCCACCAAGGTGCGCCCCGACCACGCCTGGAGCGGCCAGGTGTCGACGCGCGCCACCCTGGACCGCCTCGTGGGCCCGAACGCCGTGGCCGCGATCAACGGGGACTTCTTCGACATCGACACGACGGGCGCTCCCCGCGGGTTCGGCATCAGCCGCGGCGCCGGGGTGCTCAACGGCCGCGAGAGCGGCTGGAACTACGCCGTCTGGATGACCCGCGGCGGCAGCGTCGGGCTCGGCCAGCTCGACCTCCAGGCCAGCCTGGCGGAGTTCCCGGGCCTCACCGTCAGCGCCTGGAACTCGGGCGCCGTGGCGGTCGACTCGGTGGGGGTCTACTCGTCGGCCTGGGGCACCTCGGTCGACGCCCGCCCCGTGACCGCGGGCGCGACCGACGTGCGCACCGTCGTCGTCCGCGACGGCCGCGTGGTGCTCAACTCGTCCGCGCCGGTGCGCACGGTGCCGCGAGGCGGCTACGTGCTCGTGGCCCGCGGCGCGGCGGCGGCCCAGGCCGCGCAGATGCCCTACGGCACGGTCGTCACGCCCCGGGTCGCCGTGCCGGGCAACGTGGCGTTCGCGGTCGGGGCCAGCGGCCCCCTCGTGCGCAACGGTCAGGTCGCGAACCGCAGCGACTCCACGCTCGCGCCGCGCACCGTCGTCGCCTACGACCGCGACACCCACCGGCTGCTGCTGTTCGTCGTCGACGGTCGCTCCGAGCGCAGCCGCGGCATCACCCACCTCGAGGCGGCCGAGATCGCGCTGTGGCTGGGCGCGGACGAGGCCCTCAACCTCGACGGCGGCGGGTCGTCCACCATGCTGGCCCGGGTCGGCGGCCGGATGGTGACGGTCAACCAGCCCTCCGACGGGAGCAAGCGCCCGGTGCCCAACGGGATCCAGGTGGGCTACCCCTGACGGATGCCTGCGGAGTGTCGGCGGGGCTCAGATCCAGCCCATCCGACGCGCGGTCGCGCAGGCGTCGTGGCGGTTGGCCGCGCCGAGCTTCGTGACGGCGCTCGAGAGGTAGTTCCGCACCGTGCCCGGCGACAGCGACGCCCGCCGCGCGATCTCCTCCACCGGGGCGCCGTCGGCCGCGAGCTCGAGCACGTCGGCCTCCCGGGGCGTCAGCGGGCTGTCGCCGGCGCTGATGGCCTCCGCCGCCAGCTCGGGGTCGACGTGACGGCCGCCGTCGTGGACGGTGCGCACCACCCCGGCGAGGGTCGCCGCCGAGGTCGTCTTGGGCAGGAACCCGCGTACGCCGGCGGCGAGCGCCCGCTTGAGGTGTCCGGGCCGCCCGTGGCTCGTGACGATGACCGCGACGCACCCGGGGGCTGCGTCGGCGAGACCCTCGGCGACCTCGATGCCGTCGGGGCCGCGGCCGTCACGCCCCGGCATCTGCAGGTCGAGGACCGCCACGTCGGGGCTGGTCTTGCGGGCCATCGCCAGCGCCTCCTCGCCGCTGGCCGCCTGCGCGACCACCTCGAGGTCGTCCTCCAGCGCGAGCATCTGGGCGAGCGCCTCCCGGATGAGGTTCTCGTCGTCGGCCAGCAGCACCCGGATCATGCGGGTCCCTCCCCTCGTCCGGCCGCGGTGTCGGCCGGGAAGTCGACGCGGAGCACGAACTCGTCGTCGTGCCGCGCGGTGGCGAGCGTCGCGCCCGCGGGGGCGAGCCGCTCCCCGAGGCCGACGAGACCCGTGCCCCCGTGGCCGGGGCCGGCCGGCCGGGCGCCGTCGTTGCGCACCACGAGCGAGCCCGCACCGCCAGCACCGCCGGGGCTGCCGGCGTCCCGCTCCCAGCGCACGGCCACCTGGGTCGGGGTGGCGTGGCGGAGCACGTTGGTGACGGCCTCGCGCACGACCCACCCGACGGGCTCGCGCCACCGGGGTGGCAGGTCGTCGAGGTCCTCGCGCCACTCGATGCCGGCGGACCGCACCAGCGACCGCGCGCCCTCCAGCTCGGTGGTGAGGTCGACCGGACGGTAGCCGCGGGCCAGGGCGCGCGCCTCGCGCAGCGCCTCGTGGGCGGCCGACCGCACCTCGAGCATCGTGGCGGCGGCACGCTCGTCACCGCGCTCCGCGAGCCGGGAGGCGAGCTCGGCCTGCACCGCGATGGTCGACAGGTGCCGACCCAGCACGTCGTGCACGTCGCGGGAGAAGCGGAGCCGCTCCTCCGCGATGGCCAGCCGGCCCTGCGCGCGCCGGGCCTGGTCGAGCTCCCGCACCACGGCGAGCAGCCAGAGCGACGAGCGCAGCGTGAAGACGAAGAACGCGTAGACCCCCAGCCAGATCACCGCGGCGGGCGCCGCGCCGAACCCGAACAGCGCCACGGTGCCGCCCGCGACGAGCACCGGGCCGATGGCGACCGCCGCACGGCCCCGCACGGCGCCGACGCCCCAGGCGACCGTGCCGGCCACCACCGTCACCACGAGGCCCCGGTCGTCCTGCGGCAGCCCGAACCCGAGACCGAGCGCGACGAGGGCGGCGACGACGTTGGTGGCGGTCGCGCGGCGTACCAGCGGGTCGTCGAGACGGGGCCGCACCTGGGCCATCGCGACCCGGAGCCCCAGCGTCGCCGCGAGCGCGGTGACCACGACGGCCAGGGCCAGCAGCAGCGCGGTGCGCGTCGAGGCGAGCGCCTCCGGACGGAACGCGACGACGGAGACGCCGACCCACCAGACGAGGAAGTAGAGCGAGACCCTCGTGTAGAGCTCGACGCGCTGCACGTCGGTGCGGCGGGTCCAGAACCCGTTCCACCGTGCCATCGGCCCTCCTCCTCGTCTCGGCCGCCGTGCGTGCGACGGGGCGCCGGCGACCATCATGGCCGCCCGCGCCCCGCGGGTGTCCCGCGCGTCCCCCGCGCGTCCGGGACCGTTCGAGGAAGCACTCAGCCGCGCGGCTCCCACCGCATCGACCGCGCCGCCAGCGAGGCGGCCACGACGGCCCACACGGCGAGGGTGACGAGCGGCTGCGCGGACGCCGCGAACGAGTCGCCGAGCGAGACGGCCGCGCCCTCGGTGTCCTGGCCGAACCAGCCGATCCGCACGAGGGCGTCGAGCGCCGCGCCCGGTGTCCACTCGAGCACCGGCTGCACGCGCTCGGGCAGGATCGCCACGAGCGAGCCGACGACGGCCACGAGGATGACGGGCATCGAGGTCAGCTGGGCGGCCTCGGCGTTCTTGGTCCAGGCCGCCGTCCAGAACGCGAGTGCGGCGAAGGCCCCGGCGACCAGCACCGCGGCGAGCGCCACGACCACCCCGTTGTGGGGCAGCGGCTGGCCGAGCGCCGCGGCGACCGGCACGCTGATCGCCACCACGGCGAGCAGGACGGCGACACCGGGCAGCGCCATGGACGCCAGGATCTCCCGGTCGGTCGCCTCGCCGGTGCGCAGCCGCTTGAGCACCAGCTCGTCGCGGCGGGTCACGGTGAGCGAGAGCAGGTTGTAGTAGACCGGGAAGATCGCGGCCAGCATCAGCACGTTGGTGAGCGCGGAGACACCGGTGCCGGCCTCGCCACGCGGCCCGGCGAGGAGCAGGGCGAGCGGCACCAGCGGCATGACCACGGCATAGACGAACGTCATCCGGTTGCGCACGAGGAGCACCGCGTTGGCACGGGCCATGCCGAGCACGCGGCGGGCAGAGGAGCCCTGCGGTCGGGTGCTCTCCGCCGTCCCGTACGAGGCGGGCGTCAGGTCGATCGTGCTCATGTCAGGCTCCCTTCGGGTGGACGGGGGCGTCCCGCCGGTCGTCGGTGCTGGAGTCGGCGATCGCGAGGAACACCTGCTCGAGGCTGGCGCTGCGGGCGTCGAGCCCCTCGAGGCGCACCTTCTCGTCGCGGGCCCAGTCGAGCAGCGCGGTCAGGGTGGCCTGGAGGTCGACCGTCTCGACGACGGTGCGCGGCTGCCCGTAGGACGCCGGGTCGACCACGCCGCCCGCGAGCTGCGGCGGCAGCGCCCGCTCGAGGCGGTCGAAAGCGATGGTCGAGGGGTGGCCGTCGGCGATCTCGCCGGCCGTGCCGCTGCGCACGATGCGGCCGCCGTGCATGATCTCGAGCCGGTCGGCCAGGGTCTCGGCCTCCTCGAGGTAGTGCGTCGTGAGGAGCACCGTCGCCCCTGCCGCGCGGAGCCCGCGCACGAGGCGCCACACCTCGCGCCGGCTTTCGGGGTCGAGGCCCGTCGTCGGCTCGTCGAGGAAGACGAGCTCCGGCCGGCCCATGAGGGTGCACGCCAGGTCGAGCCGGCGGCGCTCGCCGCCCGACAGTGCGCTCACCTTCACCGCGGCACGGGCGCCGAGGTCCAGCATCTCGAGGGCCTCGTCCACCGGCCGCGGGGTCGAGAGCGTCGAGTGCCACAGCCGGGCGGTCTCGGCGACGGTGAGGTCGCCGGAGAAGCCGCTCGTCTGCAGCAGCACGCCGGTGCGGCGCCGCACCTCGGCGCGGTCGGCGATCGGGTCGAGCCCGAGCACCTGCACGGTGCCGCCGCTGGCGCGGCCGAGGCCCTCCACGACCTCGAGGGTCGAGGTCTTGCCGGCGCCGTTGGTGCCGAGCAGGGCGGTGACGGTGCCGGTCGGCACGTCGAGGTCGACGCCGCGCACGGCCTCGAAGGCGCCGGCGCCCTTGCCGTAGGTGCGCCGCAGGCCGCGGACCGAGATCGCGGCCCCTGTCCCGGCACCTGCGCCGGACGCGGTTCGGGTCTGCTCTGTCGTGGTCATGGCTCCATCGTGGCCGCCGTCCGGTCCTGCGGGCAGTGCACGACCGCACGGGTTCACCGGCGGACCTCACGGGTCACCGATGACATCTGTCATGCTCCGACGGGTGGCCCCACCGCGTCGTACGTTCACCCGCGCCGAGCTCGAGACCTACCGGGGGCAGGAGGTCCCCGACCTCCTGCCGGGCCCGGACGACCCGCCGCTGCGGCTGCTCTTCGTGGGGATCAACCCCGGCCTGTGGACCGCGGCGACGCAGACGCACTTCGCGCACCCGACGAACCGCTTCTACCCGGCGCTCCACGCCGCGGGCATCATCGAGCGGCCCATCGACCCCGCGGCCGGCATGACGGACGCCGACCGCGACCACCTGCGGTCCCGCGGGATCGGGATCACCAACGTCGTACGGCGCGCGACTGCCCGCGCCGACGAGCTGACCACCGCGGAGTACCGCGAGGGCGGACAGCGCCTGCGCGACCTCGTGGAGCGGCTGGCCCCGCGGGTGGTGGCGGTGGCCGGGCTGACGGCGTACCGCAGCGCGTTCCGGCAGCCCCGCGCGACCGGCGGCCTGCAGGCCGACCCGTGGGGCGAGACCGAGGTGTGGGTCGTGCCCAACCCGAGCGGGCTCAACGCGCACGACACCCCGGCGACGCTGGCGGAGAAGTACGCCGCCGCCGCGCGCGCCGCCGGGGTGCTGGGCTAGCTCCGGGAGGGGTGCCGGACCGCTAGATCACGAGGTCGGCGGCCAGCACGAGCACGAGGCCCGTCACCGACAGCACCGTCTCCATCGCCGACCACGTCTTGATGGTCTGGGGCACGTCGAGGCGGAAGTACTCCTTCACCAGCCAGAAGCCGGCGTCGTTGAGGTGCGAGAAGAACACCGACCCGGCACCGATGGCCAGCACCATGAGCGAGACCTCGCCGGAGCTCAGGCCGTCCACGAGGCCCGCCATGAGCGACGACGCGGTGACCGTGGCGATGGTGGCCGAGCCCGTCGCGAGGCGGATCAGCACGGCCAGCACCCAGGCGAGGAGCATGACGGAGACGTTGGCGTCCTGCGCCCACTCGGCGAGCAGGGTGCCGACGCCGGTCGAGACGAGCACCTCCTTGAAGCCGCCGCCGGCGGCGACGATGAGGAGGATCCCGGCGACGCCGGGCAGCGAGGACTCGACGCTGCGGCCGACCTCCTTGAGGTTCCAGCCGAGGCCGAGGCCGAAGGTCCACATGGCGACGAGCACCGCGATGAGGAGCGCGACGAACGGGGTGCCGAGCAGGTCGAACACGCGGTAGGCCGGGTTGTCCTCGGAGAGCGCGATGTCGGAGATCGCCTTGCCCATCATGAGCAGCACGGGCAGCAGCACCGTGGCGACGGTGACGGCGAACCCCGGCCGCCGGGCACCCGCGGGGGCTCCCTCGGGAGCCTCGGTCCCGCCGGGTCCCTCGCTGCCGGGGCCGTCGTCGTTCTGCGTGCCGGGGCCGGCGGGGGCGCCGACAGCCGCCGGGGCCGGGACGGGCACCCACCGGGCGGCGAGGATGCCGAAGAGCGGTCCCGCGACGATGACGACGGGGATCGCGAAGAGCACGCCGAGCCCCAGCGTGATGCCGAGGTCGGCGCCGAGGTTGTCGATCGCGAGGAGCGGGCCCGGGTGGGGCGGCACCAGCGCGTGCATCGCGGAGAGGCCCGCGAGCGTCGGGATGCCGATGGCCACGAGGGAGAGCTCGGCGCGGCGGGCGACGAGGTAGATGACCGGCATCAGCAGGACGAGGCCGATCTCGAAGAACATCGGCAGGCCGATGAGCGCACCCACGCCGGCCATCGCCCACGGCAGGGCACGCCGCGAGGACCGGCTGACGATGGTGTCGACCACCTGGTCGGCGCCGCCCGAGTCGGCGAGGAGCTTCGCGAACATCGCGCCGAGGGCGATGAGCAGGCCGACGCTGGCGGTCGTGGAGCCGAAGCCGGTCGAGAAGACGGTCACGACGTGGGCGAGGTCGTAGGCGACCCCGTCGACCTGCGCGTCGGAGCCGATCGACGCGATGCCGCCGACGGTGAACCCGCCGAGCACGAGGGCGAGGAACGGGTGCAGCTTGACGACGGCGACGAGCACCACGACGACGGCGATGCCCGCCAGGCCGGCCCCGATGAGCTGGGCGCCACCGTTGATGGGCTCGACGAGGTCACCGGTAGCGGCGCTCGTGAACGCGGCGCTCATCGGGCACCGCCGTCGGTGACCCAGGTGGCCGCCTCGGCCACGATGTCGTCGACGGACTGCGCCACATCGACGGCGACACCCACCTCGTCGTCGCCGAGGTCCTCCAGCGTGTCGAACTGCGAGTCGAGGAGCGAGGCCGGCATGAAGTGGCCGGGGCGGCTGGCCTGCCGCCGCGCGATCACCTCGCGGCTGCCCTCGAGGTGCACGAACACGGCCGTGGGGGCGGCGTCGCGGATGAGATCGCGGTAGGACCGCTTCAGCGCGGAGCAGGTCACCACTCCCCCGCTGGTGCCCGCGCGCTCGGCGAGCCAGCTGCCGATGGCCTCGAGCCAGGGGCGACGGTCGTCGTCGTCGAGCGCGTGGCCCGACGCCATCTTGTCGATGTTGGCCTGGGGGTGGAAGTCGTCGGCGTCGCCGAACGGCACGCGGAGCCGCTGCGCGAGAGCCGCGCCGACCGTCGACTTGCCCGACCCCGACACGCCCATCACGACGACGAGCGGCGGCTGGTCCTGCTGGCTCATGCGCTTCCTCCGTTCCCGGGCACACCTACGTGCGCGCCGTCACACCAGTTGCCCTCCAGTGTGGGATGATTCATCAGTCGTTTACAAGCCCGAAGCAAAAGAAATCTGATTTGTGAGGAGCGCGCGTGAGCGGAGACCCCTCCCGACCGGTCGGACCTCGCACCGGCACGGTCCTCGACGCCCTCGGCCGGCGCATCGCCCACGGCGACCTCCCGCCGGGCTCGGTGCTGCGGCTGGAGGACGTGGACGCGGCGTACGCCGTCTCCCGGTCCGTCTCCCGCGAGGCCGTGCAGGTGCTGACCTCGATGGGGCTCGTGACGTCGCGGCGGCGCGTCGGGATCACGGTCGCCGAGCGCGACTGCTGGAACGTCCTCGACCCCCGCCTCATCGTCTGGCGGCTCGACGGACCCGAGCGGGACGCCCAGCTGCGGAGCCTCTCGGAGCTGCGGGCCGGGTTCGAGCCGGCCGCGGCGGCGCTCGCCGCCGCGCGCGCCGACGCGTCGCGGGCCGCCACCCTCGCCGCCGCGGTGTCGGACATGACGGTGCACGCGCGCGCCCGCGACCTCGAGGCCTACCTCGAGGCCGACCAGCGCTTCCACCGCACGCTGCTGGCGGCCTCGGGGAACGAGATGTACGCCGCCCTCGCCCACGTCGTCGACGCCGTGCTCGCCGGCCGCACCCACCACGACCTCATGCCGGTCGATCCCGAGCCCACGGCCATCGAGTGGCACGCGGACGTCGCCGACGCCGTACGCCGCGGACGACCCGCCGACGCGGACGCCGCCATGCGGCGGATCATCGCCGAGGCGCAGGAGGCCCAGCAGGCCCGCGCCCTCGAGGGTCGGACGGAGGGCGGGACCCACCTGGGGAAGAACAGCGCGGAGCATCACTGAGGCGACGGGTGCTCAGCGAACCACCGCGCCGAGCGGGCCCGTCAGGCGGCCGCCCGCGCCGCGACGCAACCGGCGCCGCAGGGCGTGACCGCGCCCTCCCAGCCCCGCTGCACCAGCAGCATGCCGATCCGCTGGGCCGTCGCGCACGGGCGGTCGAACACCTGCCCGTAGGACAGCCGTACCGTCGCCCGGCCCTCCACGAGACTGTCGAGGTCGCGCTCCATGTCGGCGTCGCGCTGGCGCGTCGTGTCGTGGTGGAGCCGCCCGTCGAGCTCGACGAGCAGGCCGTCGTAGGCGTTGTCGCGGTAGACCACGCCGCACCGCAGCGTCCCGCGCTGCTGCCGCTCGGCGACCGGCAGCCCGTGGGCGCGCTCGACGCGCTCGACGTAGGCCTGCTCGAGCACCGAGCAGGCTCCGTCCGCGACGTCACGCAGCACGCCGACCCAGAACGCCCGGTCCCGCACCCGCCGCCGTGCCCGGAGGGCGTCGGCGAGCTTGGCGGCGACGGTGCGGCGCGCCTGCACCCCCGCGGCCAGCACGGCCAGCCCGTCGGTGCGGGTGGCGCAGCGGAGGGCGACCTCGACGCTGGCCTCCTCGTAGCGTTGGCGGGGCGGCTGCCGGTTCCACTGGACCGCGTCGTCGCCGAAGCGCGCCACCCGGTGGACGACGACGCCCCCGGCCGTGCGGAGCCCCCGCACCGGGCGGTCGCGGGCGACCGCCACGTGCACCGGCCCGGTGTCGTCGTGGCCGCGGCGACCCGGCCCCTCCGCCGCCCGGAGGGCGGAGATCCCGTGGAGGGCCGCCGGACGGGCGTGCAGCACGGCCGCCCACCCGCGCTGCTGCCAGGTCAGCGGGCCGGTGTGCGCGACGTACACGCCCGGGTGCACCACCACGAGCCGGCCCCGGGTGAGCCAGCGGCGGAGCTGCCAGGCCGGCACCCCGAGGTCGTCGAGCAGCTGGGAGCGGGCGACGACGGAGTCCTGCTCGGCGAGCAGGGCGAGGACCGGCGCAGGCAGCGGGGCGGGAGGCACCCGCTGGTCGTTCCCCGCCCGGCGGGACGTCGCACGTGGCGCGGGCGGCCTGTGGAGAAGCAGCGCGGTGGATCGCTGAGCCGACGGGTGCTCAGCGACCTGCCGCGCTGATCGGGCCGGTCACACCGTCAGGGGCGTCGGCCGCCGAGCGCCCGGCCGGCCGTGAACAGCGCGGCGGCGACGCCGAGGACGACGAGGCCGTAGCCCACGTAGGTCAGCACGTGGGATCCCGTCGACTGCACCGACTGCGAGGCGGCCTGGCCCGAGAAGAAGGCGAGGAGCGCCCCCACACCGGCGAGGAAGCCCGCGACGACCAGCCCGTCGCGCAGTCGCGAGGTCGCGTCACCGGCCGGTGCCGCGGGCACCGGGGACTGCTGCGGCGCGGTGCGCGGAGGCGCGGGCGGCGCTGCCTGCGGCGGGACCATGCCCGCACGCCGCTCCTCCGCGAGGCGCGCGGCCCGGAGCCGGGACGACGACGGCGGGTGGGACGACGGCGGGTGGGACGACGGGCGGGCCTGCGGCGCAGCGGGGGCGGTGGGTGCCGGAGGCGCGTGAGGGCGGTAGGCCGCCGGGACGGTCGGGTACGACGCGCTGGACGGCCACGCCAGGGCTGCCGGGGCTGCGGGGACCGGCGGCGCCGCGGGGGCCGCCGGCACGGTCGGGACCGGCGGGACCTGCGGGGTGTCCACGCGGGCGGTGGGCGGCCCGAACGGGCTCGGCCCCGAGCGTCCCCGCGCCGTCACGGGCACGTCCGTCACGGGCACGTACGCGGGCAGCTGCTCGGTCGGCGCCGCGGCGGCGACGAGCGCGACGGGCGGTGCCGGCACCGCGGGCGCCGGCACGTACGGCGCGGCCACCGGGGCCACCGGGGCCACCGGCGCCACCGGGGCCACGGGGGCCACGTGCGCCGCGGCGACGCGCTGCGCGTGGAGCACCTGCTCGAACGCGTCCCGGTCACGCACGTCGGGGAAGGTGAGGCGCGCCGGCAGGAGGCCGTGGACGTGGAGCACGACGCCGTTGACCCCGACGAGCTCGAGGGAGGCGACGTCGGTGAACGGGCGTGTCACGAGTCCGCCCTGCTCGCTCCAGGTGAGGCCGGCGGAGGAGGCCGCCAGCAGGCCGCGCACCCCGGAGCGGTTGATGCGCCAGATGCGGCGGTCGCCCGGCAGACCGGCGACCGCCGGTGCGAGCCCCGGGACCCAGGCGTGCAGGGCGGCGTCGTCGATGTCCATGTGGGTTCTCCCTTCCCCACGAGCCATCGTGCGCCCGGGAGCGGTGCCGCAGCGAGACCCCCGCGCCACCCTGGAGCGGATCTTGACGGCGGCTTGAGGCCCCGGATCGGGGCTCCGCCGGGCCGGGATCAGGCCGGCGTCAGGCCGGGATCAGGGTGCGGCGGTGCCCGCTGCACCGGGTGCGGCGGAGGTCGGCGGAGCCGTGGGGGCCGTCGGGATCGTGCCCCCGGTGGGCGTGCTGGTCGTCCCCGACGTGGGGGCGTCGGTGGTCGGCTCGCTCGTGGGGCTGCTGGGCTCGTCGGTGGTCGTGGGGCTCGACGACCCCTCCGAACCCGGCTCGGTCGTCCCCGGGGTGCCGTCCGTCGTCGGCTGCGGCGACGGGTCGCGCTGGTCGGTGTCCCCCGCACCGCCGCCGCCCCCGACGAGCTGCCCGAACGACGTGCGGGACCCGCCGTCGGACCCTCCCGTGAGGTCGGACGCGGACTTCCCGACGATGCCCTCGATGACGGTCAGCACGAGCATGGCGGCCACGAAGAGGCCGGCGGCGGCCAGCGCGACCTTGCCCCAGGGCACGGAGGCCAGCAACGAGCCGACGCTGCGGTCGGTCCCGGTCGGCTCAGCGGCCGGAGCCGACGCAGCCGCCGTGGGCTCGACCCCGTCCGTGACCGCCGCGAACGTGATCGTCGGCATGCTGCGCGGGTCCACGGGCTCAGCGGGCTCGACGATCTCCTCCGCCGGGGTGTCGACGACGAGGGTGGTGGTGTCCTCGCCGTCCGGGCGACGCCGCAGCGGCACCTGCACCTCGAGCACCTTCTGGCGGCTGCGCTCGAGGGAGGTCGTGTAGAGCGTGGAGCTCACCGAGGCGATGACGCTGCCCAGGGCCGCGCCGGCCAGGGTGCCGACCGCGCCGAGGGTGGACAGCAGGAACGCCGACGAGACCGCGGCGAGCGCACCCGCGACCAGCTTCACCCAGTCGAGGTCCATCCGGGGCTTCTCCGGCGTCGCGGACGAGTCGTCAGGGGGGCGGGGCGGTCGAGCAGACATCGCCGTCGAGTATGCCGTCCGCGCTCAACCCACCGCGCACGACCACCGGGCCCGCCGGTGCGCCCTCCGCAACCTGGGACTGGTTCGATTGACCCGTGTTCTCCGACCAGCCCGTCGCGATCGCCTTCGCCCTGCTGTGGCTGATCGCGACGCTGCGCGGGGGCGCGACGTACGGGCTGGGGCGTGCGCTCCGCGGCGCCTCGGGGCGCAGCGACCGGGCCGCACGCCTGCTCGCGCGGCCGGAGGTGGCGCGGGCGGAGGGCACGGTGCGGCGGTTCGGTGCGCCCGCGGTGACGCTCTGCTTCCTCACGGTGGGCGTGCAGACGGCGGTCAACGTGGCCGCCGGGCTGCTGCGGATGCCGCTGCGGCGCTACGTGCCCGCCCTGCTGCTGGGCGCGGCGCTGTGGGCGACGATCTACGTGACCGTCGGCATCGCCGTGCTCACCGCCGTCTGGGGCGGCCACCCCGAGCTGCTCCTCGTCGCGCTCGCGGTCGTGGTGCTGGTCGTCGTCGTGGCGCGCGCCGTACGTCGTCGTCTCTGAGCCGCCCGACTGGCAGGCTGTGCGCATGCACCTCGTCGGCATCGACCTCGCGTGGGGCGAGCGGGCACCCACCGGCATCGCCGTGCTCGACGAGCGCGGCCGGCTCCTGTCCACCGCTGCCGTCACGACGGACGACGAGATCGACGCGGTCGTCGCGCCGTACGTCGCCGGCGACTGCGTCGTCGCCTTCGACGCCCCCCTGGTGGTGCGCAACGCCACGGGCACGCGGCCGGCCGAGAAGGCGCTCAACCAGGACTTCCGGGCCTTCGAGGCCGGCACCCACCCGACGAACCTGGGCAAGCCCGAGTTCGCGGACGGCCCGCGGGCGGCACGGCTGGCGGCGCGCTGGGACCTCGACCTCGACCCGGACGCGACGGGACGGCGGGCGCTGGAGGTCTACCCGCACGCGGCGACCGTGGCGCTGCTGCGGCTGGGGCGGACGCTGAAGTACAAGCAGAGCCGCGACCGCACCTTCTCCCAGATGCGCTCGGAGATGCTCCGCCTCACCGAGGGCCTCGAGCAGCTCGGCCGGGCCCGCACGCCGTTGCTCCTGCACCGCCGCCCCGTGTGGGAGGAGCTGGTGGCGCTCGTCGAGAACGCGGGGCGCAAGTCGGAGCTGCGGCTGGCCGAGGACCGGCTCGACGCGGTGGTCTGCGCCTATGTCGCGCTGCTCGCCGCGCGGGAGCCCGAGCGCCTCACCCGCTACGGCTCCGTCGAGGACGGCGTCATCGTCACCCCGACGCTGCCCGAGGGCCTCGAGCCCGCACCGCGCCGTACCCGGGCCGAGCGGGCGCGGGCCAAGGAGGTCGAGGCGTACGCCGCGCGCCTGCCCGCGACGCAGCACGCCACCGACCAGGCGGCGGCCCTCGTCACCGCCGCGCTCGACGACGCCGGCCTCAACTACCTGTCGGTGACGGCACGGGCCAAGTCGGTGGCGTCCTTCGCCGCCAAGGCGGCGTCGCTGGAGGACGGGCACCCGCGCTACACGGACGCCCTGGCCGAGATGGCCGACCAGATCGGCGTGCGCGTCGTGACCTACCTGGCCTCCGACGTCGAGGCCGTCGCCGACGTGCTCGGGGCCGAGCTGACCGTGCTCGGCGACCGCGACAAGGGGCTCGAGACGGCGCGGGCCGGCCGCTGGGGCTACTCCAGCCGCCACCTCGACCTGGCCCTGCCCGAGGGCGTCGACCCGACGCCCGGCACCGACGCGCTGCCCGGGCGCATCATCGAGGTGCAGATCCGCACGGCGCTGCAGCACGCGTGGGCCGAGTTCGAGCACGACATCCGCTACAAGGGCGAGGTGCCGCCCGAGCACGCCTCCGAGCTGGACCGCCGCTTCACGCTCGCCGCGGGGCTGCTCGAGCTGGCCGACCGCGAGTTCTCGACGATCCGCGACCAGCTGCGCGGCGACCAGGTCGCCGGCGGTGCGGCGAGCGGCGCCTGGGTGGCCGACGGCGACCGTGACCCGACCCGCGCGGACCGCCACCGGCTCAGCCCGGGCGACCTCGCGGCGTACCTCGCCGGCCGCTATCCCGGCGCGGGCTGGTCCCGCACTGACCACTACGAGTGGATCGCCGGTCTCCTCGCGGAGCTCGGCATCACCTCGGCGGCCGACCTCGCCGGCGCCATGGCGGACGTCGACAGCGAGGCCGTGACGGCGCGGATGGGCTACCGCTACCCCGCCGGCGCGGTCCGCCGGCTCGACGACGACCTGCTGGCGACCTACGAAGAGCGGTACGTCGAGCTCCCCGGCAACGCCCACCGCGTGGCCTTGCTGTCGTCGCGGTTGGCGAAGCTGACGAGCGCCTCCTAGAGGCCGCGCTGGAGGACGAGGGCCGCGGCGTCGTCGCGGTAGTAGCGCGGTCGGCGGTGGATCTCGACGAAGCCGCGAGCGGCGTAGAAGGCCGCGGCGCCCGCGTTGGCCTCGCTCATCTCCAGCAGCATCCGCTCGGCGCCCGCGGCGCGGGCCGCGCCGAGGAGGTGGGCAAGCAGCGCGGAGGCGACGCCGGTACGACGGAGGGTCGGGTCCACACCGATCCGGAGCAGGTCGGCGACGTCGCCCTGCACGCCCAGGACGGCGTAGCCGACGACGGCAGCCCGGTCACCGGGGGCGACCGCGTTCTCGGCGACGAGCATCGCACGGCCGGGCGCCGACAGCTCGGCCCCGATCTGCTCCTCGCTCCAGGCGTCGCTGCCGAACAGGTCGGCCTCGAGGGCCGCGACCCGGGCGACGTCGCCGGTGCGGGCCGGGCGCAGGACGGGGGCCGCCGGGGTCGGGGCGCTCACCGCTCGGCGCTGGCGACGGCGTCGGGACGGCGGAGGTAGAGCGGCTCCGGGTCGAGCAGCTCGACGTGCTCCCCCGCCACGGCGCGGGCGAGCCAGGCGGCGTCGGGCTCGGTCGGCCCGACGGGACGGGTGAAGGCGTCGGGGTAGAGCGACGGGCCCGCGCCGACGACCGGCAGGTCGGTCGCGACGTCGGCGGGCCGGGTGACGGTGGGGCCGCTGAGGCGGGTGCCGGTCTCGTCGTAGGAGGCCAGGTAGACCTCCTTGCGCCGCGCGTCGGTCGCCACGAGGAAGGGCTCGGCCACGGCTCCCGTGGCGACGGCCTCGACGGCGAGCGCGTCGAGCGAGCACACGCCGTACACGGGCAGGTCGAGCACGTAGCCGAGCGTGCGCGCCGTGACCAGCCCGACGCGGAGCCCGGTGAAGGGCCCGGGGCCGACGCCGACCACGAGCGCCGTGAGGTCGAGACGGTCGAGACCGGCGTCGCGCAGGCAGCCGTCGATGAGCGGGGCGAGCTGCTCGCCGTGCTTCATCGGCCGCTCGGCCACCCCGGAGGCGAGCACGGTGTCGGTGTCGGCGTCGTAGACCGCGGCGCACACCCGCGGGGTCGCGGTGTCGAAGGCGAGGAGCACCCGACGAGGTTAGGACACCTCCGCGGGGGAAGAACGGTCGCGGTCGTCGGGAGGGCGGCCCGCTGGAGACGACGGGGATGACGGGGTCATCGATGGGAGCAGCATGAGCGAGCGGGACTGGTCGTCGTTCGAGCCCGAGCCGCAGGACGTGGGCACCTTCGCCCGCGCCGTGGCCGGCACACCGGCGGAGGGCTGGTGGGACGACTATGCGACGGTCGAGGACACCGACGCCTACGCCGCGCCCGAGGGGTGGATCGTCCAGCTCGTCGAGGCCCGCACCAGCGACGCCGACGAGGCGCACGACTTCGCGGACCTCGCCGAGGCCGCGTTGCGGGCCGAGCTGGGGACACCGGAGGAGCGGGCGGCGGTGCACGGCTACACCGACGCCACCTGGATCGACGCCGTCGCGGTGGCGCTCGGCGCGGGGCAGGTGGTCGTGTGGCCGGTCGACGACGCGGCCGTCGCCCTGCTCCGGGTGTCCGTGGGCGACACCCTCGACGTATGGCTGGTGACCGCGGTGGGGCCTGCCGCGGCCGCGACCCTGCCGGCCCTGCTGCCCCCGGAGCCCGACGGTGCCCCGACCTTCGACGAGCTGCCCGACGAGCTGGCCCGCACCTTCCGGTGGCTGGCGCGTCGCCGCCTGCCCGTCGGCGTCGAGCCGGGCGGCTCGCTGGAGGGATGGTTCCCCGAGGGCACCGACCCCGCCGTCCTCGAGCGGCTCCGCCCGCTCGTGCAGCTCGACGGGACGGGATCGGTCGGTGCCCTGTGGCGGGACGACGACGGCCGCGACCTCGTCGTCGCGCTGGGCAGCGAGGGCGACCGCTTCGTCGTCGCCGACTCCGTGCTCGACCTGGTGCGGCTGATGGCGGTGGGCTACGAGGAGCTCGACCGGCCCAGCGGGCCGCCCGTGACGCCCTTCGGGGTGCTGCGCGGGGCCGAGCTGCGCGCCTGGGTCGAGGAGACCTTCGGCGTCGACGTCCCGCGGGAGTGGGTCTCCGGCGGCCCCGACGAGTTCAGCGCCTGGATGGACGCGGTGCTCGGCGAGGACACCACGCCCGCCGAGCCCCCGGCGGGCCTGCCCGCCGACGCCCTCGGCGGCGACATCGACGTCCTGCTGGGCGCACTGGGCACGACCGACGCCGTGCAGCGGATCGCCTACCTCCTCGCCCTGCCCGACACCCCCACCCAGCGCGACCTCGCTCTCCACGGTGTCGAGGTCGACCTGGGCCGTGCGGGCGCCCGGACGATCTGGGTGAAGCTGAAGCAGTACCCGCGGGCGCAGCAGCTCCTCGACGGCATCGACCTCGACGCCGACGCGGACGCCGTGATCGCCGCGTGGGGCACGCCGGAGGGAGCGGACGAGGAAGAGGGGTCGTGGGTGCGGTACGTCGTCGGGGGGCGCTACCTGCACCTGCAGTTCGGCTCCAGCGGGATCAGCCGCGTCACGGTGATGGTCGACGCTCCCTGAGCCGGGTGGTGCCCCGCGCCGGATCAGGCCAGGGCGGCCCGCACGTCGACGTCGGCCCACCGCGCGCCGTACCCGGTCAGGCGGACCAGCCGCACGTCGTCCGTGTCGTTGCGCTCGATGACCACCTCGAGGCGGTCGTCGGCGAGCTGCTCGGCGAGGCCGGCGCCCCACTCGACGACGGTGACGGCGTCCTCCAGCGACGTGTCGAGGTCGAGGTCGTCGAGCTCCGCCGCGCCGCCGAGCCGGTAGGCGTCGACGTGGACGAGCTCCGGGCCGCCGACGGTCGACGGGTGCACCCGCGCGATGACGAAGGTCGGGGACGTCACGTCCCCGCGCACGCCCAGCCCCGCCCCCAGGCCCTGCGTGAACGTGGTCTTGCCCGCCCCGAGACCCCCCGTGAGCACGAGGAGGTCCCCGGCGCGCAACAACCCGGCGAGCCGCCGGCCGAGGTCGCGCATGGCGTCCGCATCGGGCACGACGAGGGCGGCGGGGCGCACCATCTCGACGTACGGCGCCGTCCGTCCCACCTCGACGAAGCCGTGGCCCGCCCAGAACGCCTGGGCGCGCGGCAGCTCCTCGCGGGCGAGCACCGCGATCTCCTGACCCGCGGTCGTGGCGATCACGGTCTCCACCATGCGGGCGCCGACGCCGTGGGCCTGCCAGGCCGGTACGACGCCGAACCGCCGCACCCAGACCCGGCCCTGCGCCGGTTCGGGATCGAGCACGAGCGCCCCGACGGGGTGGCCGTCGCCCTCGGCGAGCAGGCCTCCCCCGGCGGCGAGCGCGTCGGCGATCGAGCCCACGGTCTCGGCGAGGGCCGCTGTCGGCGGGTCGAGGGCCGGGCGGGCGGCGAAGGCGGCGCGGACGACGGCGTGCACGGCGGCGGCCCCCTCCGGGCCGACCCGCCGCACCGTCACGGGCTGCGCGGACGCGTCGACCTCAGGCACGGTGCTTCCCCGCCCGGCCCGCCCGGCCCGCCTGGCCCGCCTGGCCCGCCTGCACCGCCTGCACCGCCGCGATGAGGTCGTCGAGCGCCTCGTCGACCAGGACGTGCCGTTCCATGATGACCATGTGCCCGGCGTCCTCGACCTCGACGAGGCGCGAGCCGCCGATGTGGGCGTGCAGCTTGCGGGCGTGCCCGATGCTCGTGAGCCGGTCGCCGGTGCCGCAGACGATGGTCGTCGGCACCCGCTCGAGGGCGTGCACGACGGAGAACTTGTCCAGGCTGCCGAACGCCGGGAAGAACTGCGCCAGCACCTCGAAGGGCGTGCGGCTGAGCATGTCGTCGACGAACGCGACGTAGCTCTCCGGCACGTCGCTGCCGAACGCGAACCGGTCGGTGCCCACCATGGCGAGTCCCTTGCCGATCCGCCGGAACCCGTCGACCACGCGGTGGCCGCGCGACAGGCCGGCGACGAACCGCAGCGACAGCGGCCCGCCGAACGCCTTCGGCACCATCGGCAGCAGCGCCCGGGTGGGGTCGAGCCCGCCGGCGGTCGTCGCGATGAGCCCGACCCCGACGACGCGGTCGCCGAACAGCTCGGGGTGCGCCTCGGCGAGCGCGATGATGCTCATGCCTCCCATCGAGTGGCCGACGAGCACGACCTCCTCGTCGGGCGCGACGTGGTCGAGCACCGTCAGCAGGTCGGCGCCGAGCTGCTCGATCGTCGCGTGCTCGGCGTCGGACCGGCCCGAGCGTCCGTGGGAGCGCTGGTCGTAGAACACCGCGCGCACCTGCCCCCGGTAGGCCGCGCGCTGGAAGTGCCAGCAGTCGAGGTTGAGGGCGTACCCGTGCACGAACACCAGCGTGGGCGCGACCCCCCGGGCCGCCGCGTCGGGCTCGTCGACCTCGACGTGCAGCGCGACGCCGTCGCCGGCCACGACGGTCAGCGCGGGCGAGCGCAGCGACCCGAACTCGACCGCCTCACCGGCGTCGCGGTGGGCGATGACACGGCGCTGGTGCACCAGGCCCGCGGCACCGCCCGCCAGGACGACACCGGCCGCTCCCGCGGCCAGTCCCGCGATCGCACGTCCGAGCTTCACTGGTCGCCTCCCTCCACCGTTCCGTCCGCCGTCGAGCCCACGTGGACCCGCCGCGCGCGTCCGCGGAAGCGGGTGACCACCTCGTAGTCGATCGTCCCGCAGGCCCGCGCCCAGTCCAGGGCCGTCGGCTCGCCGTCGTGGCCCGGCCCGAACAGCACCACGGGGGTGCCCGGCGGGTAGGTCTCGCCGTCGAGGTCGACGACGAGCTGGTCCATGCACACGCGTCCACGGACCGGCCGGCGGCGCCCGCCGACGAGCACCTCGGCGGCCTGGTCCGTGCCGACCCCCGCGGCGGCGTGGCGGGGCACCCCGTCGCCGTACCCCAGCGGCACGAGCCCGACCGTCGTCGCCGCGGGGGCGACCCACGTGTGCCCGTAGGAGACCCCGTCGCCCGCGGCGAGCGGCTTGCTCAGCACCAGCGGCGCCCGCACGGTCATCGCCGGCACCAGGTCCGGGCGACCGCCCGGGAACGCGGCGTCGGGGACGTCGGGCGCGGGGTCGATGCCGTACGACGCGATCCCGCACCGCACGAGGTCGAAGTGCGCCGAGGGCCGGAGGAGGGCTGCGGCCGAGTTGGCGAGGTGGCGGACCTCGGGCTCGAGGCCGGCGGCGGCGACGACGTCGAGCGCGGCGCGGAACACCGCCTCCTGCGCGTCGTTGGCGGGATGCGTCGGGTCCTCGGCGGCCGCGAGGTGGGACCAGATGCCGGTGACCCGCAGCGTCCCGGCCTCCTCGGCGGCGCGGGCGGCGGCGACGAGGTCGGGCCAGTCGTCGGGGAGCGCCCCGCCGCGGTGCAGACCGGTGTCGACCTTGAGCTGGAGCCGGGCGACCCGCCCGGCGCGGGAGGCCGCCTCGACGACGGCGGCGACCTCGTCGGGCGAGTACGCGGTGAGGTCCACCCCGGCGGCCACCAGGGGCGCGAGGTCGTCGGCCGGCACCGAGAGCCAGCAGAGCAGCGGCCCGGTGTCCCCCGCGGCGCGCAGGGCCAGCGCCTCGGCGGGCGTCGCGACGCCCAGCCAGTCGGTGCCCGCCTGCCGCGCGGCCCGGGCGACCTCGACCATGCCGTGGCCGTAGCCGTCGGCCTTCACCACGGTCATCATGCGCGCGGGGGCGACGCGGGCGCGCAGCACGGCGACGTCGTGGCGCACCGCGGCGAGGTCCACGACGACCTCGGGACGGTCGACGGCGTTCACGGAGGAGATTGTGGCAGGCGCCCGGAGCCTCGATCCGGCGCGGTCAGGTCAGCAGGTCCCGGACGACCTCGGGGATCGCCGCGGCGACCTGGGTCGCCACGACGGGGCCGCCCTGGCTGGCGTACGTCGCGGCCGCACCGTGCAGCCAGGCGCCGACCGACGCCGCGTCGTACGGCGCGAGCCCGCCCGCCAGCAGGGCCCCGATGAGCCCGGCGAGCACGTCGCCCGCCCCGGCGGTGGCCAGCCACGGGGTGCTGCTCGTGTTGACGCGCACCCGCCCGTCGGGATGGGCCACCAGGCTGTGGCTGCCCTTGAGGAGCACGACCGCGTCGTACCGCTCCGCGGCGCGGCGGGCGGAGGCGAGCTGGTCGGCCTCGACCTCGGCGCGCTCCACGTCGAGCAGGGCGGCGAGCTCCCCGGCGTGGGGCGTCAGCACGGCGGGCACGGGCGCGCCGCCCTCCCGGCGCACCGGGGCGTCGAGGTGGCGCAGCGCCTCGGCGTCGACGACGAGCGGCACCTCGTCGGCCAGCGCCGCACGGAGGGCGGCCCCCGCGCGGTTGTCGCCGCCCGAGCCGACCGTCCAGGCCTGCACCCGGCCGACGCCCACGACCTCGGGGTGGGCCTCCCGCACGCGGTCGAGCACGGTCGGGTCGCCGACGTAGCGCACCATCCCCACCAGCCCGCTCGCCGCGCCGGCGACGGCCAGCAGGCCGGCGCCCGGGTAGCGTCCCGAGCCGGCGCGCACGCCGACGACGCCGCGGGAGTACTTGTGCGACGACGCGTCGGGGCGCGGCAGGAGCGCCGCCACGTCCGCCGCCTGCAGGGCCTCGACGGCCGGGGCGGGCAGGTGCGGTGCGAGGCCGATGTCGACGAGCTGCACCACGCCGCACGCGCGGGCGGCGGGGTCGACGAGGTGGGCGACCTTGTGGGTGCCGAAGGTGACGGTGACGTCCGCGCGCACGTGCGCGTCCTCGGGCAGGCGCCCCGTGTCCACCTCCACGCCGCTCGGGACGTCGACGGCCACCACGGTCACCCCGGAACCGGCGGGTGCGTGGGCCTCGAGCGCGGCCACCGCGTCGGCCCGCAGCCCCGGGCGGCCGCCGATCCCGACGATCCCGTCCACCACCAGGTCGGGCAGCTCGCGGGGGGCGGCGGTGTCGCGCCGTACCCGGCCGCCGGCGGCCTGCAGCGCCGCGAGCCCGGCCTCGTGGGGCGACGCGGTCAGGAGCACCGCGTCGACCGAGGCGCCGCGACGGGCGAGGAGCGCCCCCGCGAAGAGCGCGTCGCCGCCGTTGTTGCCGCCACCCACGAGCAGCGTGACCCGGCGACCGTAGGCACCGTCGAGGAGCGCCAGCACGGCGTGGGCGAGCCCCGAGGCGGCCCGCTGCATGAGCGCCCCGGGCGGGAGGCCCGTCAGCAGGGCCTCCTCGGCGGCACGGACCTGGGCCTCGGTGTGGGCGGCGCGCATGGGAGCGACCCTAGCCGCGCCGCTCAGCCCTCCAGCACCACGAACGCCGTGGCGATCCCCGCGTCGTGGGTGAGCGAGAGGTGGCTGCTGCGCACGCCCAGCGCGTCGGCGCGGGCCAGGACGGTGCCGGTGAGCCGCAGGTACGGCGCCGCCCCGGCCTCGCGGAGCACCGCGGCGTCGTGCCACTCCAGGTCGCCCGGGGCGCCCAGGGCCTTCGCCAACGCCTCCTTGGCGGCGAAGCGGGCGGCGAGCGACTCGAGCGAGCGCCCGTCGGTCTCGACGGTCGTGAACAGGCGCGACCTCAGCGCGGGTGTGCGCTCGAGCGACGCGGCGAAACGACCCACGTCGCAGACGTCGACCCCGACGCCGACGATCGGCACCGGGTCACTCCACCGTGACGGACTTGGCGAGGTTGCGCGGCTGGTCCACGTCGTGGCCCTTCGCGGTCGCCAGCTCGCACGCGAAGAGCTGCAGCGGCACGGTCGCGACGAGCGGCTGCAGCAGCGTCGGCACCTTCGGCAGCCGGAAGAGCACGTCGGCGTAGGGCTCGATCGCCGTGTCGCCGACCTCGGCGAGGCACAGGGTGCGCGCCCCCCGGGCCCGCACCTCCTGGATGCCGGAGACCATCTTGTCGTGCAGCTGGTCGCGGCCGCGGGACGGCACGACGCAGAGCACGGGCAGCCCCTCGTCGACGAGGGCGATCGGGCCGTGCTTGAGCTCGCCGGCGGCGAAGCCCTCGGCGTGGAGGTAGGCCAGCTCCTTCAGCTTGAGGGCACCCTCGAGGGCGACGGGATAGCCCGCGTGGCGCCCGAGGAACAGCACCGACGTGGCGTCGACGTACTCCCGCGCCAGCGCGTAGACCTCGTCGGCCCGGTCGAGCACGTCCTGGATGTGCGCCGGCATGGCCTCGAGCTGGCGCACGATCTGGTGGATCTCGTCGCCGTAGCGCGTGCCCTTCACCTGCGCCAGGTAGAGCGCCAGGAGGTAGCAGGCCACGAGCTGCGTGAGGAAGCCCTTGGTGGAGGCGACGCCGATCTCGGGGCCGGCGTGGGTGTAGATCACCGCGTCGGACTCGCGCGGGATGGTCGAGCCGTTGGTGTTGCAGATCGCCAGCACCTTCGACTTCTGCACGCGCGCGTGACGGATCGCCTGCAGCGTGTCGGCGGTCTCGCCCGACTGGCTGATCGCGACCACGAGGGTCGAGTAGTTGAGGATCGGGTCGCGGTAGCGGAACTCGCTCGCCAGCTCGACCTCCACGGGGATGCGGCACCAGTGCTCGATGGCGTACTTGGCGACCATGCCCGCGTAGAACGACGTGCCGCACGCGATGATGATGATCTTGTCGATGTCGCGCAGCTCGTCGTCGGAGAGCCGCACCTCGTCGAGCTGCAGCAGGCCGTCGGCGCCCATGCGGCCCAGGAGCGAGTCGGCGACCGCGCGGGGCTGCTCGAAGATCTCCTTGCGCATGAACCAGTCGTGGCCGTCCTTCTCGGCGGCCGAGAGGTCCCAGTCGACGTGGTACTGCTTGCCCTCCGCCGGGCTGCCGTCGAAGCCGGTCACCTCGACGCCCTCGCGGGTGATGGTGACGACCTGGTCCTGGCCGAGCTCGAGGGCCTCGCGGGTGTGCTCGATGAACGCCGCGACGTCGGAGCCGAGGAAGTTCTCGCCCTCGCCGAGGCCGACCACCAGCGGGGAGTTGCGGCGGGCGGCGACGACGCGGTCGGGGTCCTGCGCGTCGACCGCGACGAGCGTGAACGCGCCCTCGAGCCGCGAGCAGACGCGCTGCATGGCGGTCGTCAGGTCCTCGCCCGACTCCAGCTGCAGCTCGAGGAGGTGGGCGGCGATCTCGGTGTCCGTCTCGGAGACGACGGTGATGCCCTCGTCCTCGATGCGGTCCCGCAGCGCTGCGAAGTTCTCGATGATGCCGTTGTGGACCACCGCGAGGCGCCCGTGGCTGCCGAGGTGGGGGTGCGCGTTGACGTCGGTGGGCGCGCCGTGGGTCGCCCACCGCGTGTGGCCGATGCCGATGGTCGAGGCGGGCAGCGCCTGCTCGGCGATCGCCTTCTCCAGGTTGGCGAGCTTGCCGGCGCGCTTGTCGACGGCCAGCGTGCCGTCGGCGACCAGTGCGATGCCGGCCGAGTCGTAGCCGCGGTACTCCATCCGCCGCAGCCCCTCGATCACCACGTCCTGCGCCGAGCGAGCTCCGACGTAACCCACGATTCCGCACATAGCGGCCGAGTCTACGACCGGTCGGTGGTCGTCCTCGGATCCTGCGCGCGGCGCCACGCGCGTCTGTGACGCGCGTCCCTCCGCCGGCCCTGTCCTGGCATGCTGCAACAATGCCGAGCATGTCTGCCGCGGGCGACCTCGCCACCGCCCTGGACCAGGGCCGCGACCCCACGTCGCCCTACGTCGAGCTCGACCGGTCCGCCTGGGCGGCCCTCGCCAGCGCGACGGAGTCGCCGCTGACGCTCGAGGAGGTACGCCGCCTCCGCGGCCTGGGCACCCACCTCGACCTCGACGAGGTGCGGCAGATCTACCTGCCCCTCTCGCGCCTGCTCAGCCTGTACGTCGAGTCCGCCGGCCAGCTGCACCGCCGGACCGAGGAGTTCCTCGCCCGGCCGCAGCCGCGGCGTACGCCGTTCGTCATCGGCGTCGCGGGCTCCGTGGCCGTCGGCAAGTCCACGACGGCCCGCGTGCTCCAGGAGCTGCTCGCCCGCTGGCCGGAGCACCCCAACGTGGCGCTCGTGACGACGGACGGGTTCCTCTACCCCAACGCCGAGCTGGAGCGGCGCGGACTGCTCACCCGCAAGGGCTTCCCGGAGTCGTACGACCGGCGCAAGCTGCTCAAGTTCGTCGTCGACATCAAGTCGGGGCGCGACGAGGTCGAGGCGCCGATCTACTCGCACCTCTCCTACGACGTCCGCCGCGACGAGAAGGTCGTCGTGCGCCACCCCGACATCGTCATCGTCGAGGGCCTCAACGTGCTGCAGCCGGCGATCGTGCGCGAGGACGGCCGCACGAGCCTGGCGGTCAGCGACTTCTTCGACTTCTCCGTGTACGTCGACGCCGCGACGTCCGACATCCAGCGGTGGTACGTCGAGCGGTTCCTCCGCCTGCGCGAGACCGCGTTCCTCGACCCGGCGTCCTACTTCCGGAAGTACGCGACGCTGTCCGTGGAGGACGCCGTCGCGGAGGCCACGCGGATCTGGGGCGCGATCAACGGGCCCAACCTCATGCAGAACGTGCTGCCGACCCGGTCGCGCGCCACGCTCGTGCTGCGCAAGGACCGCGACCACTCGGTGCGGTACGTGCGGCTGCGCAAGCTCTGAGAGCCGGCCCAGCCGCACGTCCGCCGACGGTCAGCTGCCCCCGCCGCCGGCCTTGCGCCGGTGCATCTGCGGAGCCGCGCCGCCCGCGACCTCCGGACCGTGCGCCTTGCCCTCGCCGGCCACCGAGTCGTCGGGGTGCTCGTGGGCCTGCTTGCGCTTCAGTGCCTCCCGCATCTTGGCCTTCACGTCGTCCGGTGCCGAGTTGTCGGTCATGGGGTCCTCCCGAGGTCGAGGTGCTGGGCGTGACCCACCCCACCCTGCCACCTGCGCGGGTGGGGATCGAGCGAATTGCGGCGCGCTCGGCCGGACAGCGGGGGCGGGCCCGGCGGGCGGAAGGGGCGGGCCCGGCGGGCGGGAATGTGCGGCTGGGACGCCCCGGATCGACTCGGACCGGCACCAACCGCACACTTCGCGGGCCGGCGCGGCGTTCGGCGCGGCGCCGGGCTGGCTTCACCCCTGGATCCGCGCGAAGGGCCGGGCCTCCTCCAGCTCGTAGGCCACCTCGAGCAACGTCGCCTCCCGACCACGGCCGGCGCCCAGCATCACGCCGAGCGGCATCCCGTCCGCGCCGGTCGCGAGCGGGAGCGAGATCGCCGGCTCGCCCGTGGCGTTCTGCAGCGGCGTGAAGGCCACCCAGTCCATCAACCGCGTCATCACCGTGTCGAAGTCCTGCATCGGGTCGAGGTGACCGATCTCCGGCGTCGTCGTCGCCACCGTCGGGGTCAGCACGACGTCGTGGTCGGCGAAGAACGCGGCGCTGAGCCGCTCGGAGCGCGCCAACCGCGCGATGGCCCCCGGGAGCCGGTGCATCCGTCGCGCGGCGTACCGGGCCAGCCCGCGGGTCAGGTTGTCGAGGCGGGACGGGTCCCACGAGCCGCGGTGCGTCGCCCGCCCGGTCGAGACGAGGAAGGTCGACAGGAAGCCCCAGTAGAGGAGGAAGTCGTCCCGGAACGACGGCGGCACCGGCGGCTGCTCGAGCTCCACGACGTGGTGGCCCAGCTCCTCGAGCAGGCGGGCCACCCCGAGCGTCGCCTCCCGCACCTCGGGGCTCGCGGCCGTGTCGATCGACGTGGTCACCACGGCCACCCGCAGCCGCTTCGTGCCGGGCCGCGTGATGTCGCCGACGGGCGCGAGCGCGAGGTTGCGGTAGACCCGCTCCGCCTCGCGGAGGTACGCCGCCGTGTCCCGCACCGACCGCGTCACCACGCCGTCCGCGACGATCCGCACGGGCATGTCGCGGAACACCTTGTCCTGCGCGAAGCGGTTGCGCGTGGGCTTCAGCCCCACGAGGCCGCAGGCCGCCGCCGGGATGCGGATCGAGCCGCCCCCGTCGTTGGCGTGCGCGATCGGCACCACGCCCGCCGCCACGAAGGCCGACGACCCCGCCGAGGACGCGCCCGCCGTGCGCGTCGGGTCCCACGGGTTGCGCACCGGACCGAGCCGCGGGTGCTCCGCCGAGGCCGAGAACCCGAACTCCGAGAGCTGCGACTTGCCGATCGGCACGACGCCGGTCGCGCCGTACATCCGGAAGAAGTCCCCGTCCTTCGGCGCCGGCCGGGCGACGAACGCGTCGCAGCCGTCCTGGGTGGGCAGTCCCTCGACCGCGACGTTGTCCTTGACGAACGTCGGCACCCCGGAGAAGAACCCCGCGCGCGGGTCGCGCGCCTGCCGCCGGGCCCGCGTGTAGGTGTCGAGGGCCAGGCCGTTGAGCGTCGGTCCCACCGCCTCGCAGCGGGCGATCGCGGCGTCCACGACCTCGACCGCGGAGACCTTCCCGGCCGCCAGGTGCTCCGCCAGGCCGACGGCGTCGAGGTCGCCGAGGGCGTCGTCACGGAACGCGTGCACTCTCGTCATGGGCGCACGCTACTGAGCGAGCGCGCCGCGCACGAGGCCCGGAGCTGTCCGCCGAGCGCGGTCGTCATCCGCGGAACGCGGACCGTGCCGTCGCACCCGTTGACGTGGCGCCCGTCACCTCCCTACCTTCTCTTCTAGTCTTCTAGATGAGTGGGAGTGACCCGACGATGAATCGTCTGACGGCCCGGCTGCGCGGTGTGCGGCGCAGCGGACGCCTGTTCGTGCTCGGCTTCCTGCCGGCCGGCTACCCCGGTCGTGCCGGCTTCGCCGCCGGCGTGGCCGCCGCGTTCGACGCCGGTGCCGACGCCCTGGAGATCGCTCTCCCCAACCCGCCCCTGCCCCTCGACGGCCCGCTGATCCAGGCCGCGGGCCAGCAGGGCGCCGCCGCCATCAGCGGGCCCCACGAGGGCCTGCGGCTCGCCGCTCTGCAGCGCCGCGAGCCCGACCAGGCGGTCGTCGCCCTGGCCTACCGGCACGCCGCCGAGCAGCTCGGTCAGCAGGGGTTGCTCCAGACCTGCCTCGACGCCGACGTCGACGCGGTCCTCATGCCCGAGCACACCTTCGCGGAGCAGATCGAGGCCGCCACCGCGGCCCGGAGGGTGGGGCTCGAGCAGGTGCTCTTCATCCACCTCGAGAAGGACCTCGCGCTCCTGCGCGACCTGCCCTTCGCGGACCCGGTGGTCTACGTGCAGTCGGCCGACCTCCAGACCGGCGGCACCTTCGACCCCGCCAAGGCGCGCGAGCGGGTGACCGAGCTGCGCGATGCCCTGGACGGGCGCGACGCCCACGTGCTGGTCGGGTTCGGGGTGCGCGGTCCCGACGAGGTGGAGCTGCTCGGCGACACCAGCGCCGACGGCGCCGTCATCGGCACCACGCTCGTCGCCGCCGCCGGCGAGGGCGCGGAGGCCGTGCGCGCGCTGGTCGCGGACGTCCGCCGGGCGGCCGAGCGCGGGAGACCCGTCCGTGCCTGAGCACCCGGAGGCCTTCGCGCGCGCCGTGCGCCGCAGTCGTCCCGACCGGGGCGGGACGGCCAAGTACCTGGCGATCTGCCGTGACGTCACCGAGGCGATCGAGTCGGGTCGCCTGGCGCCCGGCTCTCCCCTGCCGTCGCAGAAGGAGATGGCCGACCACTTCGGCGTCACCGTCATGACGCTCCGCCAGGCGCTCGGCGTGCTGTCCGACCAGGGCCTGCTGCGCGTCGAGCACGGCCGCGGGACCTTCGTCGCGCGGCGCCCCTACCGACTGCCGATCGACGTGCTGACCAGCTTCCGCGCGTCGGTCGAGGCCCGTGGCAGCACCATGGGCACGCAGATCCTCAGCGCGGAGGTCGTGCCGGCACCCCCCGGCGTCCCCGTGCGGATGGGCCTCGCGACCGACCAGGTCTTCGCGCTCACCCGCCTGCGCACCGTGGACGGAGTCCCCTTCGTCTACACGATGTCGTTGCTGCCGGTCGAGATCGGTACGGCGCTGCGCATCGACGAGGTCGGCGGGGCGTCGCTCTACGACGCCCTCGCCGAGCAGCTCGGGCTGCGGGTCGACCGGGCGGTGGAGACGTTCCACGCCACCGCCATGGCGACCGACGCTGCGGCCGCGCTCGGCCGGTCCGCGGGCTCCCCCGCCCTGGTCAGCAGCCGCATCACCTTCACCGCGGAGGGCGTGGCCGTCGTCGACGACCGCGCCATCATGCCCGGCGACGCCGTGGAGATCTCCACGGAGCGTCGGGTGCACGACCTCCCGCTCCAGCTCGTCCCCACGAGCCGGCCCGACGGCGACGGCGCCGTCGGACCCTCCTGAAGCACCACCGCCCGAGCACCACCCGAACCCGCAGGACACCCCTCAGGAGCCACCATGGCCATCAACCGCAGGACCTCGCTCGCCGCGCTCGCCACCGCCGCCACGCTCGTCGCCGCCGGCTGTGCGTCCAACCAGGACAACACCGGCACCAACGCCGAGGCGGCCGACGCCGACACGTCCACCATCACGATCGCGATCGACGTGCCCTTCCACCCGATCTTCGACTACCTCATGGCGACCTCGGCTCCCGACTTCGAGGAGATGGGGTACGACGTGGAGTTCGAGGTGCTGGACGCGACCACGCAGGTGCCGTCGTTCGGGCGGGGCGACGTCGACGTCATCACCACGGTGCCCTCGTTCCAGCCGCGGATCGAGGAGCAGTACGGGATCGACACCACGTACTTCTTCCCCATGGCCCGGTGGACCCCCGGCCCCGAGCTGCTCGTCGCGCCGGACTCCTCCGTCGACTCGATCGACGACCTCGCCGGCAAGAGCGTCGCCATCGCGCCGCTCAGCAGCCGCTTCGGCGCCGAGCAGGCCGCCGTGGCCGCCGCCACCGGGGACACCATCGACACCTACTTCGACCTCACCGAGACCGACGCCGCGGCGCAGGAGCTCACGCTCGGCCGCGTCGACGCGGCGTTCGTCGAGGCGCCCGCCACGGCCCCGCTGCTGGCGGAGGGCTACCGCCCGGTCTTCAGCGTGCAGGAGGCGTTCGAGGAGGCGTTCGGCGACCCGGCCGTCATGAACGGCGGGTTCATCGCGAGCACCGACTTCGTCGAGAAGAACCCCGAGTTCGTCGACGCCCTCGTGCAGCTGACCCAGGAGGCCTGGACGCTCTACCAGGACGACCCCGACACCGTCATCGCCGAGGCGGCCGACGTCAGCGGCATCGCCCCCGACCAGCTGACCCTGGTCGGCGAGGTGCTCAACCTCTCGGGCACCACCGACGAGCAGAAGAAGGTCACCGAGCAGGACGTGGCCACCTGGACCGAGATCTACCCGCTCCTCGCCGAGTCGGGCTTCATCGAGTCCGCTCCCGCCGACCCGGCCGCGCTCTTCCAGATCACGGGCGAGTGACGTGAGCACCGACATCGAGGCGGGTGGGCGCCTGGCCCACCCCGACGGCGGGGTCCCGGGCGGTCCGGCCGACTCCCCGCGCGACCCGCGGCGACGGGGCGGGCGCGCGACGCAGAGCGCTCCCTCCGGGGCGCGCAGCCGGGTACGGCGCTGGATCCGGCCGGCGCGGGTCGTGCTCGCCGCGCTGGTGATCCTGCTGGCGTGGAACCTGGCGGCGCCGCACTACCCCGGCTACGTCCTGCCCGCGCCGATCGACGTGTGGACCTCCTTCACCTCGACGTGGAGCCGCGGGGTGTGGATCGAGGAGGTCTGGGCGACGCTGCAGCACCTCCTGCTGGCGTTCGGCATCGTGCTGGTCGCCGGGCTGCCGCTGGGCATCGTCATCGGTCGGTCGACGATCGCCGAGGACCTCAGCCGGGTCGTGCTCGTGTTCCTGCAGACGGTGCCGACGATCGTGCTGATCGCGCTGGCCCTCGTCGTCGCCGGCGCCTCCACCAGCTCGGTGGTCGGGGTGACCGTGGCGGGGTCGATCACCTACTTCCTGCTCAACGTCATCCAGGGCACCCGCGCCATCGACCAGGACCTCGTCGACATGGCGCGGGCCTACCGGGCCTCGGAGGGCGCCATCATGCGCACCGTGGTGCTGCCCGCGGTGGTGCCGTACTTCCTGGCCGGCGCCCGGATCACGCTGGGTGTCGCGTGGCAGATCACCCTGTTCGCCGAGTACCTCATGGGCGCGGAGGGCATCGGCTTCCAGGTGAGCAGCGCGATCAAGCTGCTCGACACGAAGGCCGTCTTCATGTGGGGCCTCAGCGTCGTCGCGATGACCCTGGTGCTCGAGTACGGCGCGTTCCGCCCGGCCGAGCGCCGCCTCACCCGTCACGTCAAGAAGGGCTGACCAATGGCCACGACCTCGGCGCCGATGATCGCCTTCCGCGACGTCGGCAAGACCTACCCGAAGACCACGGCGCCGGTGATGACCGGCGTCGACCTCGAGATCGAGCGCGGCGAGCTGGTCGCGCTCATCGGACCGTCGGGCTGCGGCAAGTCCACGCTGCTCAACCTGCTCGCCGGTCTCACCGATCCGACCACGGGCACGATCGACGTGGCAGGCAGCGCCGGCACCGACGAGCTGCGCAGCGCCTACGTGTTCCAGAACCCGCGGCTCCTGCCGTGGCGCTCGGTGCGCCACAACGTGGAGTTCGGGCTCGAGCAGGCGGGCGTGCCCGGCGCGGAGCGGCGTCGGCGAGCCGACGAGGCGCTGGAGCTCGTCCACCTGGGCGAGCACGGGGACAAGTACCCCCACCAGCTGAGCGGCGGCATGCAGCAGCGGGCCGCGCTCGCGCGCGGCCTGGCCCTCGAGCCCGACCTGCTGCTGCTCGACGAGCCGTTCGGCGCGCTCGACGCGCTGACGCGCAGCTACCTGCAGGAGGAGCTGCTCTCGATCGTGCGCCGCTTCGGCACCACGACGCTCCTCGTCACCCACGACATCGACGAGGCGCTGCTCCTCGCCGACCGGATCGTCGTGATGTCGAGCCGGCCGGCGCGGATCAAGCGGGTCGTGACCGTGCCGTTCGGTCGCGAGCGCGCCCTCGACTCGGTGCTCGCGCACCCGCAGTTCGTGCCGTTGCGCCACGAGATCCGGGAGCTCCTCCGCCCGGAGGTGGCCGCCTCCGACCCGACGGTCGAGGCAGGCGCCCCGGAGGTGCTGTCGTCGTGAGGACCCTCGCGAACGGTCTCGGCACCGTGGTCCGGGAACGGGCCGGCCGGCTGCTCGTGTGCTACCTGCCGCACGGCGACCCCGCGACCCCCGACGCGACCCCGCGCCTGTACGCCGAGCACGGCGTCGACGTGCTCGAGGTCGGTGTCGCGGGCGGCCACGCCCTCCTCGACGGCCCGGTCGTCAGCGCGTCGATGGCGCGCGCGGCGGCCGCGGGGTGCACCGGTGCCGCCGCGGCCGAGCGCCTCGCCACGGATCTCGACGACGTGGCGGACAGCGCGGCCGTGTGGATGAGCTACCAGGACGCGCCGGGGCCGGCGTACCTGGACGTCGTCGCCGCCTCGCGGGCCGGGGGCGTGCTGCTGCCCGACGCCGACCAGGTCGCGCTGCTCGATGCCGCCGCGGCCGTCGGCCTCGCCGGCGTCCCGTTCCTGTCCCACACGCCCACCGAGGCGGAGGTCGCGGCCGCACGACGGGCCGAGGGGTACGTCATGCTCGCCGCCGCCGACGGCGTGACCGGTCACCGCGACCACGTCGCCCCGGGGAACGCAGCGACGATCGCCCGCCTGCGGGACGAGGGCGTCACGGCGCCCGTGCTGCTGGGCTTCGGCCTCTCGACCGCCGACCACGTGCGGGCGGCCCTCGCCATGGGCGCCGACGGGGTCATCGTCGGCTCGGCGTGCGTGCGCGCCGCCGAGGCCGGGCGGGATGAGCTGGTCTCCCTGCTGGCCGCGCTGCGGACGGCGGTGGACCGTGCCTGAGTCCACCCCTCCGGGGACGACGTACGGGCCGGGCGTCCCGGCGTACGTCGGCGTCGACGTCGGTAGCACGACCACGAAGGCGATCGCGTTCACGGCGGACGGGTCGCCGCTGGCGTCGGGCTCGGCGGGCTACGAGATCAGTCGGCCGTCCCCCGACCGCGCCGAGCAGGAGGGCCAGGACTGGATCGACGCCGTCGACGCCTGCGTGGCCCAGCTGGCCGCGCAGGTGGACCTGGGCCCGGTCCGGGCGATCGGTGTGACGAGCCAGGTCGACACCCACGTGCCGGTGGACGGGGACCTGCGTCCGCTGCGTCCGGCGCTGCTGTGGCAGGACGTGCGGACGGCCGCCACGGCCGCGGCGCTCAACGACCGCCTCGGCCCCGAGGGCCGGCTCGCCGGCTGGGGCGACGAGCGGCCCGTCGACGCCTCCAACCCCGTGCCGCGCGGGCTGTGGCTGGCGGAGCACGAGCCCGACGTGTGGGCCGCGACCCGCTGGCTCCTCCTGCCGAAGGACCTCGTCGTCGCGTGGCTGACCGGCGCGCCCTGCGCGGACCCGCTCGGCTCGTTCAAGGTCGTGGGACCCGACGGGCGGTACGTCGCGGGTGTCGCCCACGCCCCGGGCCTGGCCGAGCGCCTCGCCCCGCTGGCCTCGCCCGAGACCCCCGCGGGTCGCACCGTGCGGGCGTGGCACGGGATCCCGGCGGGCACCGTGGTCGCCACGGGCACGATGGACGCGTTCGGCAACGTCCTCGGCTCCGGCCTCCACGAGGTCGGCCACACGATGGCGACCATCGGGACGTCCGTCATCGTCGCCGCCCTCGGCGCCGACGGGACCCCCGCCCCCGGCGTCGTCGCCTTCGCGCCCTTCCGCTCGCGGCACGTGCACGCCGGCCCCACCCAGTCCGGCGGCGAGTCCCTGCGCTGGTGGGCCCGGCTGTCCGGCCACTCGGTCGAGGAGGTCGTCGCGGCGGCCGCCACCGCCGCGCCGGGCTGCGGCGGTGTCGTGTTCGCGCCGCACCTGATGGGCGAGAGGGCGCCCCTGTGGGACGACCACGTCCGTGCCTGGTTCACCGGGCTCAGCTCGTCGACGACGTTCGCCGACCTGTCGCGGGCCGTCCTCGAGGGTGTCGCGTACTCCCTGCGCGAGCTGCTCGAGGCCGTCGAGGTGGCCACGCCACGGGCTGCAGCGCTGACGCTCTCGGGCGGCGGCTCGCGGAGCGAGCTGTGGTGCCAGATCGCCGCCGACGTCACCGGACGGGTCGTGCGCCGCTCCCGCGAGGCGGACACCGCCGTCGTCGGCGCGGCGACGCTGGCGAAGTCGGCCGTGACCGGCGACGACCCGTGGCGCGCGGCCGCGAGCCTCGCCCAGGTCGACCGGGTCTTCGAGCCCGACCCGGGCCTCGCCGCGACGTACGACGAGCTCTACGCCCTCTACCGCCAGACCTACGAGGTGCTCGGCCCGGTCCACGACCGGCTCGCCGCGCACCGCTCGACCGCCCCAGGAGGCACCCCGTGACCGTCACCTTCCCGCTCCCCGGCCACCCCGACCTGCGCGACAAGGTCTGTCTCGTGACCGGCGCCAGCCAGGGCATCGGCGAGGCGACGGCGCGCTACCTCGCGGAGTGCGGGGCGACGACCGTCCTCACGGCCCGCAACCTCGCCGCCTGCGAGGAGACGGTCGCCTCGATCACCGCCGCGGGCGGGACCGCCGTCGCGCTGCAGCTCGACGTGACCGACGACGCTGCCGTGGCCGCGACGGTCGCGGAGGTCGAGGCCCGGTACGGCGCGCTCCACCTCGCCTTCAACAACGCAGGCACCCAGGGGCCGGCCGCACCGCTCCACGAGCAGAGCGACGCCACGGTGCGCCAGGTGCTCGAGGTGAACCTCCTCGGCGTCATCTCCTGCCTGCGCCACGAGGTGCCGGCCATGCTCCGCGCCGGAGGCGGCGTCATCGTCAACACCGCCTCCGTCGGAGGTGTCGTCGCCGCCCCCGGGATCGGGCCCTACTGCGCCAGCAAGCACGCCGTCGTCGGGCTGTCCAAGTCGGCCGCCGCCGACTACGGCCGCCTCGGGGTGCGCGTCAACGTGCTCGCCCCCGGCTCGGTGCGCACCCCGATCCTCACCGACTGGCTCGCCGAACTGGGCGCGCTCGAGCACATGGAGTCGCTGACCCCGCAGGGACGCATCGCCGGGCCCGCCGAGATCGCCCCGGTCGTCGCGTGGATGCTGTCCGACGCGTCGTCGTTCATGACCGGGTCGGTGGTGACGGCGGACGGCGGCTACACCGCGCTCTGACCTCGCGCGCTCAGTGCTCCGCGACGCAGAACTGGTTGCCGTCGGGGTCGCTGAGGGTGACCCACCGGAAGTCGTCGCCCATCGATCGCTCCGCCACCAGGGTCGCGCCCGCGTCGACCAGACGCTCGGCCTCGGCGTCGAGGCCCCCGACGGGGACGACGAGGTCGAGGTGCATCCGGTTCTTGCCGGGCGTCGGGTCGTCGACCTTCTGGAACGCGAGCCGCGGCCCGCCCGGGAGCTGGAGCACGACGAACCAGCCGTGGTTCTCCTCCAGCACCGTGGCGCCCGTCTGCGTCGCCCACCACTCCGCGAGCGGAGAGGGGTCGGTGGTGTCGATCGTGATCATGCCGAGGGTCAGCGTCATGCGCCGGAGGATAGGGGGCGGCGGTGACGGTCCTGGGGCGCTCGGGGCAGGCTCGCGGGCAGGGCTCGAAATGTGCGCCTGGGACAGGTCCCAGCGCGTCCGGACGACCCCAACCGCACATTTCGGCGCCTCGGCCGAGCCGCACCCAGCCGCCGGGCCAGCTCGCGCAGCGCGTCCACCCTCACACCCCGAACAACGCCAGCAGCACCGGCAGCAACACCGCCGTGCCGAAGGCCGTCAGCCCCATCGCCAGCCCCGCGAAGGCGCCCTCCTCGGGGTCGTCGGCGAGCGACCGCGACGTACCGATCCCGTGCGACACCGCGCCCATCGCCACCCCGCGGGCGTGGGGGTGCCGCACCCGGGCGAGCGTCATGAGCCACGGGCCGAGCACGGCGGAGACGATCCCGACGCCGATCGTCAGCACGGCGGTGAGGGCCGCGATACCGCCGGCGTCGCCCGAGAGCACCAGCGAGACCGGCGTGGTCGCCGCCTTGGGGGCCATCGTGATCGCCAGCTGCTCGTCCCCGCCGAGCAGCTTCACCAGCCAGAAGCCCGTGCTCACCGAGACGACGACGCCGAGCGGGATGGCGACGAGCAGCGGCAGGAGCAGACGGCGCAGGTGGCGCGCCTGTCGGTGCAGCGGCACGGCGAGCGCGACCGTGGCCGGGCCCAGCAGGAAGGCGAGGAGGTCGCCGCCGCGGGAGTACTCGCCGTACGACGTCCCCGTCGCCAGCAGCACCGCCGAGACGAGCACGATCGCGACCAGCACCGGCTGCGTGGCCGGGTGCCGGCCGCAGCGGTGGTGCACGGCCCGCCCGACCCGGTACGCCGCGAGCGTCAGCAGCACGCCCAGCAGAGGCGATCCCTGGAGCCAGGCCCAGGTCGCGTCCGGCTGCCAGGCGACGAGCGGGATCACCGCTCCCGCCGCGGCAGGAGCAGCGTGACGGTCCAGCCGACCACGACCAGGCCGATCGCCCACGACGCCAGCAGCGCGCCGACGATCGGGACCGCGTCGTCCCGCACCACCGCGAGGAACGCGACGATGCCCACTCCCGCCGGGATGAAGAGCAGCTGCAGGTGGGCGAGCAGCCCGTCGGCCGCGGTCAGCGTCGCCGAACGAGGTCCGGGACGCCGCACCTGCAGGGCGACGAACAGGCCGAGCATGCCGACGACGGCCCCGGGCACGGGGATGTCCAGCGTCCGCACCACGACCTCGCCGACGAACCAGAAGCCGAGCAGCCACAGCAGGCCGTCGAGGAACACCACCGACGCGGGGCGAGGGGGCCGGGCGCGGGAGGTCATGGCGAGGAATTGAAGCAGGAGCGGTGGGGGTACCGTGAAGAGGTGCCGTCCACGACTCCCGCACGACCGGCGCCGAAGAAGCGCCGGCACCTGATCGACTTCGACAACCCGCCGCCGGCGGCGCCGCCGAAGGTCGCCGAGGAGCGCCTCACCAGCGTGCAGCAGTGGGTCATGTCGGTGCTCATCGTCACCACCGCGCTGCACCTCTCGGGCGGCCTCGTCGTGGCCGCCCTCGCGATCGACGGCCACCTGGCCTCCCGCGTCGGCCTCGTCGTCATCGCCGCGATCGTCGGCGTGATCGGCATGGCCTGCGGGCTCCTCGTGCACCGACGCTCGCCGCTGCATTGGCTGCTGGTGCTCGGCCTGCTGCCGGCCGCCATCGGCAGCATCTGGATCTTCTGACCCGTCAGGTCCGACCCGCCCGCCCCACCCCACGCCGGTGGCAGCCCACGAGGTGGGTGTCGACGAGGCCTGTCGCCTCCATCAGCGCGTGCATGGTGGTCGGCCCGACGAAGGTCAGCCCCCTCTTCTTGAGCGCCTTGCTGAGGGCCAGCGACTCCGGCGAGGTGGTCGGCACCTCGGTGACGACCAGCGGGGCAGGCGGCTCCGTGGGGCGGAACGACTCCAGCAGGTCGGCGAACACCTCCGGGCCCTCCTCCCGCATCGCCAGCACGGCGCGGGCGTTCACGATCGTCGCGTCGACCTTCGCGCGGTTGCGCACGATCCGGGCGTCGGCGAGGAGCGCGGAACGCTCCTGCTCGCCGTACGCCGCGACCCGGGCCACGTCGAACCCCGCGAAGACCTCCCGGAACGCGGGACGCTTGGCGAGGATCGTCGCCCACGACAGCCCCGACTGGAACGCCTCGAGCGTGAGCCGCTCGAAGTAGGCCGTCTCCCGCTCGACGCCGCGGCCCGCGACGGGGACGCCCCACTCCGTGTCGTGGTAGTCCCGCATCGGCCCCGGGCGCGCGGCCCACGGGCAGCGGGCGACGCCGTCCTCCCCCAGGACGGCATCGCCCCGGGGGACCGTCGTCACCGCCGTTCCCGCAGCCGCGCGTTGGGCAGCTCGGGGGCGGGGATCGGCGGGAGGTGGTCGCCGAGCACGATCCCGAAGCGGCCGTCCGCCACCTCCTGGGAGTCCCCCACCACCGTGTCCGTGCCCGCCGTGACCTGCGCCTGCCACGCCGCGCGGTAGGCGACGACCTCCTCGTGGGTGCGCCCCACGAAGTTCCACCACATGACGATCGCCTCGCCGAAGGGCGGACCGCCGAGCAGCAGCACCCGGGCGCCCTCCCCGCCGGCGACGAGCGTCAGCGCGGAGTGCTCGGGCGCGACGTACGCCAGGTCGCCGCGCCCCGCCGCCACCCCCTCGACGGTGACGTCACCGAGGTCGACGAGCACCCCGTGCTCGTAGGTCGCGTCGACGTCGAGCGTCACGCTGGCGCCCGGCTCCAGCACGAGCTCGGCCCCGAGCAGCGGCGTGAAGGTCGCCACGGGCGACGTCGAGCCCAGCAGGCTGCCGAGGAAGACGCGCGCCTCCACGCCCGGGGCGTGGACCGGCGGCGGCGCGTGGTGCTCGAAGGCGGGCGCCGTGTCGCGGTGCGCGTCGGGCAGCGCGACCCACAGCTGCGCCCCGTGCAGCTCCGTCGTGCCCGGCGTCGACACCTCGGAGTGGCTGATCCCGTGGCCCGCCGTCATCAGGTTGACCTCGCCGGGACGCACCATCGCGTGGGAGCCCACCGAGTCGCGGTGCTCGATCTCGCCGGTGAACAGCCAGGAGACGGTCTGCAGCCCCGTGTGCGGGTGGGGCGCGACCTTCATGCCGCCCGACTCGGACACGAGGTCGGGCCCGTAGTGGTCCACGAAGCACCACGCCCCGATCAGCGAGCGCTCCCGCTGCGGGAGCGTGCGCCGCACCAGCATCGCGCGCGGACCGCCCAGCGGCACGTCACGCGGCTCGAGGATCTCCACGCCACCACCCGCGGCGTCGCCCGCCCGGCACTCGACCTCGTCCGGACGCGTCTCCGTGTTGCTCATGGGGCCATCCTGCCGCCGACCACCGACAAGCGCACCCGGCTCGTCCCCAGGAGGGCACGGCCCCTCAGCCGACACCCCCGTTCCACCGGCACGGCGCCGCCCGTTCACCCGGCCCCGGCAGCCTCTGACCGCGTGCGCATCGCTCAGCTCGCCAACTTCATCGGTCCTGCGTCGGGAGGGATGAAGACCGCCGTCCAGGCGCTCGCGGAGGGGTACGTCGCGGCCGGCGCCGACCGGCTCCTCGTCGTACCCGGCCCCACGGACGCCCGCTTCAGCACCGACCTCGGCGACGTCGTCCAGCTCCGCGCGCCCCGGGTGGGCGCGAGCTACCGCCTCATCGTGGAGCCGTGGCGGGTCATCGACGCCCTCGAGGAGTTCGGTCCCACGGCGATCGAGGTCAACGACAAGTCGACGCTCCTGCCCGTCACGCGGTGGGCGCGGCGCAACGGGGTCGCCTCCGTCCTGTTCTCCCACGAGCGGCTCGACCACATGCTCTCGATGCGCATGGGTCTCGACGCGAGCGTGAAGACGACCATCGGCCTCTACAACAAGATCCTCGTGCGGCAGTTCGACACCGTCGTCGTCACGTCGGGGTTCGCGCGGGCCGAGTTCCGCCTCCCGGCCGCCGCCGCGGGCTGCCCGCTGGTGCGGGTGCCGCTGGGCGTCGACCTCGCGACGTTCCGCCCCGCACCGGCGTCCGTGGTGCGCCACGGCGGCCCCCTCCGCCTCGTCCACGTCGGCCGGCTCTCGCGGGAGAAGTCCCCCCACCTCGCCGTCGCGACGGCCGTCGAGCTGCACCGCCGGGGCGTGGACGTGCAGCTCGACGTGTACGGCGACGGCCCCCACCTCGACGAGCTCCGGGCCATCGCGGGCCGGGCGCCCGTGACCTTCCACGGGCACGTCGCCGGTCGCGCCGAGCTGGCCGCGCGCGTCGCCGCCGCCGACGTCGCCCTCTCGGTCTGCCCCGGCGAGACGTTCGGCCTCGCCGTGCTCGAGTCGCTCGCCTGCGGCACCCCCGTCGTCACGGCGTCGAGCGGCGGCGCCCGCGAGCTCGTCGACGAGCAGTCGGGAGCCTGGGCCCCGCCGCGCCCGTCCGCCCTCGCCGAGGCCGTGCTCGCCGTGGCCGCGCGGCCCGAGGCGCAGCGACGTCGAGCGGCCCGCGCCAGGGCCGAGGAGTTCCCCTGGAGCGCGACGGTCGAGCGGATGCTCGCGGTGCACGACCGGCTCGGCGGCCGTGCACGCCGCGACCCGCGGGCCCTCGTGGCCTGAGCGGCGGCTGTTTTCGTTCGGTCGTCGACAGAGCGGAGTTTCGCAACCCGGCCCGCGGGGCACGACCGGCGCCATGAGCTTCGACGTGGACACGACTGCCCTGCGCAGCGTGGCCGACGACCTGCACGCCATGGCGGCGGCGATCCCGTCCGCCCTGACCTATGCCGAGACCCACGTGCGGGCCCCCACGGGAGGCGTCACCTTCGACAACATCGTCGCGGAGCTCGACCGGGCCCGGGAGGACCTGCGCGCGGCGTACGCCCCCGACGGCCCCGTCCAGTCCTACCTCCAGGGCGCGGGCGACGCGCTCGCCGCGAACGCCGACGACTACGACGCGACCGACGTCGCCCAGCGGGCGACCTACGACGCGCTGCTGGGCCAGATCGCCACCCCGGTCGACCCGGCGGAGGCCTTCGACCCCGACGGCGAGACCGCGGGCATCACGACCGCGGAGCTGACCGCCGAGCTGGCCGAGCCGGGCGACTTCTTCGAGGGCCTCGACGTCTGGCACGACATCCTCGACAACACCAGCTACGTCGTCAGCCTCACCTGGGCCATCGACGCGCTCCTCCAGATCCCGCTGTTCGCGCACATGCCCGACCCCACCCAGAGCCTCCGCGACACCTTCGACGGCGACTGGACGACGATCGGCACCGCGGCGCTGTCGCTGGCGGAGCTCAAGGACTTCTTCGAGCGCGCCGAGGCCGAGGTCGCCGCCTCCGTGCTCGCCGTCCAGCCGAGCTGGTCGGGCAACGCCGCCGACGCCGCGTTCGCCTCCTTCGCCGGGTTCTGCGAGGTGCTCGCCTCCCACCAGAGCGACCTGGGTCGCACCAGCCAGGGCTTCAACGGCTTCGCGATGGGCATGCGGATGCTCACCGACGCCCTCTGCAGCCTCATCGACTGGCTGTTCGGCGTGTTCATCGAGTGGATCGGCTTCGACCCGGCAGACATCCTCCAGGCCATCCGGCGCGGCTCGAGCCAGATCCTCAAGTGGGTCACCGCCGTGGCGAAGGCGATCGACCTCATCTTCCTCATCATCGACCTGCTGTTCGCCCTCGTGGCGGTCTTCCCGCTCACCCTGGGCCAGATCAACACCTACCCCGGGCTGGCCATCCCCCGCGGTGAGGCGACGACGTTCACCCCGTCCGACGTGGACGGCCCGTGATGCGCCCCGACGACGGGTGGCGCAGCCCGCGGGCCGACCGGCTCCCCGCCCGGGCCACGTCGGTGCCGGCCCCACCGCGCACCACGGTCGGGGCGGTGAACGACCACATCGAGTCCCACCTCCCCCGGGCCCTCGCCGCCTTCCGGGCCGAGGCCGACCGGCTGCCGCCGTTCGCCTCGGGTCTCCCCGGGGCGCCCCGGCGCCAGCTCGACCCCGTCGCGGAGGTGCTGCGGCGCAGCGACGACGAGGAGCTGCACGCGCTCGCCGCCGCCGTACGCCGCGGGGAGGTCGACGAGCGCGAGCTGCGCCGCCACCCCGTCTTCGTGCGCACGATGCGTCAGGTGACGGCCGAGCGGCTGGCGGCGTACGAGGGCCTCGAGGTCCCGCCCCCGCCGTACCAGCCCCCGCCCCGCCGCCCTCGCTAGCCTCGGGTTCATGACCGCGCCTGCCCTCACCGGACTCGTCACGCTCGTCGTCGCCCCCGACGCCGGCCCGGCGGACCTCCCCGGGGACCTGCCCGACGTCGTCGGCGCCGTCGCCGTCGACGACCTGCTGCTGCCGACGGTCCGGGACCACGCGCCCGGGCTGCCCGTCACGGTGGTCGGCACCGGGGGCGCCGCCCAGGTCGCCGGTCCGCTCGGCCTGGCGGCCCGCGCCGGCCTCGTCCTCGCGGGGGTGCGCACGACGCTGCGCGACGCCGCCGACCCGGCGGGCAACGTGCGGCGCGTGCTCGCCGCGCTCGACCCCCTGCGCGACGACGGCACGCTCCCCGACGACGTGCCCGTGACCGTGGTGCTCCCGACCGGCGTCGGCGGGTACGGCGCGGAGGCCGCCCTCGACGAGATCGGGAACGCCGACCTGGTCGTGGGCCTCGACGCCACCCGACCGGAGGTCTGGACGACCCTGGTCGACGCCGCGCTCGACCGCGAGGTCGCCACCGAGACCGTGCGCGGCGACCGGGATCCCGTCGCGGTGCTCGCCGCCGTGCGGGCCTGCCTCGACGGCGAGCCCGACGAGGCAGGCCGGCTCCTGGTGGGGAGCGCCGCCGAGGCGTGGGCCGCCTTCGACGCCGCCACCCTCGAGCGCACGCGGCGCTGGTGCCGACGCGTCGACGTACCGGCCGCGCAGGTCGACGACCGGGTCGCGGCCTCCGCGGCGCTCACCGGCTGAGCCCGGTCAGAACGCCGCCTGCGGGTCGAGACCCGTCCGCAGGCGCCACGCCGCGAGCGCCAGCACGAGGCCCGCGCGGTGCCCCGGGTCGTCCAACCGCACGCCCAGCAGGCGCTCGATCCGCTCGAGCCGTCCGTAGAGCGACTGCCGCCGGATGCCGAGCGCCTGCGCGGTCGTGGCCTTGCTCAGCCCGTGGCCGAGGTAGGCGTCCAGGGTGCGCAGCAGCGCGGACCCGTGGGCCCGGTCGGCGTCGACCAGCGGGCCGATCTGCTCGACGACGAAGTCGGAGAGGGCCTGCGGGTCGGTCGCGCCGGCGAGGAGGCGTTGCACGCCGAGGTCGCGGGCGAGCACGACGCCGCCCGGGCCGCCGTGCCGGCGGGCGAGCCGCACGAGGTCCCGCGCGACCTCGAGCCGCGCCGCGAGGGTGCCCGGATCGGGGTCGGGCGTCGTCAGGGCCACGAGCACGTCGGCGGCCGGCCCGAGGTGGGCGGACAGGCGCTCGACCAGGTCCCCGAGCCGACGGCGCAGCACACCGGTGTCGCCACCCGGCGCGAGCCGCACGACGCCGACGACGTGCGTGCCGAGCACGCCCGGCACCAGGGCGACGCCCTCGGCACAGGCGCGGAGCGCGGCGAGCAGGTCGGTGGGCGCCACCGCGGGCCCGGCGTCGAGCGCGAGGGTCGCGAGCGGGTCCCCGGGGGCGACCCGCAGCCCGGCGTGGCCGAGGCGACCCAGCACCTCCGCGGTGGAGACGAGCGCGCCGGCGTGGAGGTCGCTGACGAGGGCCTGCTCGACCGACGCGTGGCCTCCCACGTCGGCGTGCCGGGCCAGCTCCAGGGCCACGGCGACCGCGGCGTCGTCGGCGGTGCGCCGGCGCAGCTCGTCCTCGTCCGCGCGGAGCACGAGCACGGCCCGCACGCCCCGGGGTCCGGCCACCGGCGCCGTCGTCGTCGCGTCGGGCGACGCGACCGTGCGGATGCGGCTGCGCTCCACGAGCCGTCCTGCCAGGTCGTGCAGCTCCACCTGGCACCCGGCGGCCCGGGCCACCTCGTCGAGCAGCGCAGGCAGGCCGGCCGCCCGCACGACCAGGTCCACGAACCGCCGCGGCACCGACTCCCCGCCGCCCGGCGCCGTGCGGCGGCGCACGACGAGCTCGTGGAAGTCCTCGACGTGCCGCTCGAAGGGCACGACGGTGCCGGCGCCGAGCACGAGCAGCACGAGGCCCCGTTCCGCGGCGCGGCGCTCGAGCGGCGCCGGCACGTCGAGGAGGGAGCGGCCGAGCTCGAGGCCGAGGGCCACGCACCCGGCGGCGACGAGCTCGTCGACGTACGCCGCCAGCTGCGCGTCGCTGCGCCCGTGGAGGCCGAGCCCGGTGGTGAGCAGCAGCTCGCCGCCCTCGAGCAGACCGCCCATCTCGTACACCTCCGAGGAGTGCACCCAGCGCACCTGCGCCGCCGCGACGTCGCCGCACCGCACCTCCGGAGCGGCGGCCAGGAACGACGGGAGCCGCAGCACCTCCTGCAACGGGACCATCGCCGTACTCCTTCTCCGCCCATCAGGCACCGGACGGACCGTCCACCTTGTCGACCCACCGGGGTGACGCTCCGTCCCTTGGGGCGCGGCGGCCCATCCCACCAGCATGGTGCCGCCCCCACAACCCCCGCCCGGGTGGACGACCCGGCACTGCGACGACGAGGTGGACCCGTGGACGACGACCGGCAGTTCCTGAAGCACGCGATCGCGGAGGCCCGCACGGGCTGGGACGAGGGCGGCGTGCCCATCGGTGCCGCGCTCGTGCACCGCGGCGAGCTGCTCGCCACCGGTCGCAACCGCCGCGTGCAGCTGGGCAGCGCGATCCGCCACGGCGAGACCGACTGCCTGGAGAACGCGGGCCGCCAGCCCGCCCGCGTCTACCGCGAGAGCGTGCTCTACACGACGCTCTCCCCCTGCTACATGTGCGCCGGCACGGCGGTGCTCTACGGCATCCCCCGGATCGTCGTCGGCGAGAACCGGAGCTTCCAGGCCTCCGAGGACTGGCTGCGCTCCCACGGCATCGCCGTCGACGTCGTGGACGACGCCGAGTGCCGCGACCTGATGGAGCGCATGATGCGCGAGCGTCCCGAGGTGTGGGCCGAGGACATCGGCGAGGAGTCATGAGCGCCTCGGTCGAGGAGGGCACCGGCACCACCGCCCCGGTCGTGGACCCCGACTACCCCGTCACGCCGGTCCCGCCGCACGCCCGCAAGTCGTTCTTCTCGCTCGCCGTCGTGCTGCTCGGGTTCACCGTCTTCACGCCGACGATGCTCGCCGGCGCGGCGCTCGGCAACGCGTTCCGCCTCGACGGCCTGCTCGGCGTCATCCTGCTGGGCTCGGTGATCCTGGGCGCGTACGTCGCGGTCCTGGGCTGGATCGGTGCCCGCACGGGACTGACGACCGTCGTCATGGCCCGCTACGTGCTCGGCACCTCCGGCTCCCGCTTCGCCTCGCTGCTGCTGGGCGGCACGCAGGTGGGCTGGTACGGCGTCATCATCGGCACCGTCGGCGCCCTCACCGCCCAGGCGTTCGGGTGGGAGTCCTACGCCGCCGAGGCGACCGTGATGGTGCTGGCCAGCGCGCTGATGTGCCTGACCGCCTGCTACGGCTACCGCGGCATGTACTGGGTCTCGCTGGTCTCCACCCCGCTCATCCTGGTGCTGGCGCTCTGGGTGCTGCAGCGCTCGCTCGACGAGGTGGGCGGCTGGGGCGGCCTGGCCGACGTCGAGCCGGGCGGCTCGATGACCCTGGCCGTCGCCGTGACGACCGTGGTCGGCACCTTCGTCTCCGCCGGCACGCAGACCCCGAACTGGACCCCCTTCGCCCGCCGCGGCCGGCACGCCGTGCTCGCCTGCTGCATCGGGTTCCTCGTGGGCAACGGGCTCATGATCTTCTTCGGCGCCGTCGGGGCCATGACGTTCGGCGAGGGCGACTTCGTGCTCGTGCTCTACCAGCTCGGCCTCGTCGGCTGGGGCCTGTTCCTGCTGTTCGGCAACCTGTGGAAGTCCAACGCCGACACGGCGTACGCGTTCGGTGTCGCCGGCGCCGCCATGTTCGACAAGCCGAGCAAGATCCCGTTCGTCGTCGGCGGCTCCGTCATCGGCACCGCCCTGGCCCTGCTCGGCGTGCACGAGCACCTCGTCGACTACCTCGTGCTGCTCGGCATCTTCGTGCCGCCGCTGGGCGGCGTGATCATCGGTGACTACCTCGGTCGTTGGCGGTCGGGCATGCCGGAGGGCGCAGCACTGCCGCGGGTCGACCTGCCGGTGCTCGGCTGCTACGTCGTGGCCAGCGCCCTGGCGTGGGGCTCCGACCACCTCGGCATCGGCATCCCCCCCGTGGTCGGCATCCTCACGGCCGCCGCCCTCGCGTACGCCGTGGGCCGGGCCCGCGTCACGCGCGGGGCAGCTCGACGCTGAAGCACGAGCCGCGGCCGAGCTCCGACTCCACCTCGACGCGGCCCCCGAGCCGCTCCACCAGCCTCCGCACGATCGTCAGCCCGAGCCCCGACCCGGACTGCTCGAGCGCGGCGGGGTTGGTGGAGCGGAAGAACTCGGCGAAGAGGTGGCGCTGGTCGACCTGGCTGATCCCGATGCCGGTGTCGCGCACCTCGATCCGCACGTTCTCATCATCGGCGACGACGGCGACGCGCACCTGACCGCCGTGCGGCGTGTACTTCACGGCGTTGCCGACGAGGTTGGACAGCACGTGGCCCAGGTCGGTCGGGTCCGCCAGCGCGAGCGGGGCGTCGTCGGTCAGGTCGAGCGCCAGCTCGATGGACTTCGCCGCGGCGGCGACCCCCACGGCCTCCACCGCCCAGCGGGCGGCGGTGGCCACGTCGCAGGGCGTGGCCGCCGCGGCCCGGGGCGCCTGCGCCTGGGTGACGACGAGCAGGTTGTCGATGGTGCTGCCCATGAGGTCGACGCCCCGGCGGATGTAGGCGGCGGCGTCGAGGTCGCCGTCGGCGGGCGGCGGCATGAGGTCGAGCGCCGCCGAGATGGTGGTGAGCGGTGTCCGCAGCTCGTGGGCGAGCGTGGTGATCATGCGTCCGCGGTACTGCTCGAGCCGCCGGAGCTCGTCGGCCGCCCGTCGCTCGAGGTGCCGGGCGCGGGCCGCGAGCACGACCTGTCCGAGGTCGTGGCCGAGGTCGAGCGCCGTGGCCCGCTCCGCGTCCGACCACGGCGGGTCGTCCGCACGCCGGAACACCCCGAACACGCCCAGGCAGGAGTCACCGGCCCCGACGGGCGCGAGCAGCGCCCGGGAGAGCCCGATCCGCGCCAGGTCGACGATCCAGCCGCCGAGCAGCAGCTGCGCGTACCGGTCGTCGGCGAGCTCCTCGACACGGTCGAGGTCGTCCGCCGCGAGCGACCAGGTCTCCTGCGCGCTCCAGCAGGACTTCATGATCCGACGGAACGCCGGCTGCAGGGCGTCGGGCACCGGGGGCAGGCGGGAGGGGATGGCGTGGAGCGCGTCCGTGCCGGGGACCCCCTCGTAGATCCGGGTCTTGACCGCGCTCGCGCCCAGCGCTCGCAGCAGCTCGCTCTCCGAGGCGGCCAGCACCGCGCCCGGGTCCTCCGCCGCCACGGCCGCGCGGACGGCCGCCCGCGCCGCCGTCGCCTGCCGCACCTGCTCGGCGGCACCGCGGTCGTCCGGACCGGCGGCGTCCTGCACCCAGATGAGCGCGTACGCCGCGAGCCCGGGCACCTCCACCACGGAGCCCCCGTCCGGGAGCGCGCCGGGCACGCGTCGTACGACGGCGGCGTCGAGGAGCCGCTCCCGCACGGTCGGCGGAACGGCGCCGCGGGACACGGCGACCCGCGCACCGCGGGGGTCGTCCGTGTCCTCCACGACGAGGAGCACCCCAGCCCCAGCGTCCATGTCTCCTCCGACCCCCGTCGCTGGCCCCACCATCGGCATGTGGGTGTGGGGCCTGAGCAGGATCATGGAGCAGATCGCCGCGCGGCGCAGCGGATCAGCAGGACGGTCAGGACGCGGACGAGCGCGCCGGGGCCGCGAGCCACGAGGGCGGCGCGACGATGCGCTCGACGCGCGCCCGGGAGCGGTGGGTGGCGAACAGCAGGGCCACGGTGCCGGTCGCGATCATCGATCCCATGACGATCGCGAGGTAGGCGCCGTGCAGGGAGGAGTCGAGCGGTGCGACGACCCCCGCCACGACCGACACGAAGAGCACGCCGAGCGCGCCGAGGCGGTGGAGGCGGAGCGGGGCGAGGAAGGGGACGACCCAGAGGAAGTACCAGAGGTGCACCACCGGGCTGAGCAGCACCATGACGCCCATGACGGCGGCGACCGCGGCGACGGCCCGCTCCCGTCGGCCCGTCGGCCAGCGCAGCGCCACCCAGCCGGCGAAGGCGATCGCGCCGACATTGCCGACGAGGCGGGTGATCTCGAGGAACGTCGCCGGCGGGGTGCCGAGCCCGGTGAGGGTGGCGACGTCGTCGAGCGCACCGCCCACGACGGTGGGCAGCGACAACGGCGTGTTGACGGTGCCGGGCACGGTCAGCGCCTCGATCCAGCCGAGCCCGACGCCCCAGGCGAGGCCGAGCGCGACGAGGCAGGCGACGGAGACCGCCGCGACCGCGGCGAGGCGACGCAGCCGCTGCACGAGGGTCGCCGCGAGGGGGAGGCTGACGAGCGCCACGGCGATGCAGACGAGCCCGCCGGGCGCCTTGACCGCGGCGGCGAGCCCGCCGAGCACGGCCCCGAGCACCCACGAGCGCTCGGCGGCCACGACGAGGGCCGCGGCCATGAGACCGACCATGGTGAGGTCGTTGTGGAGCCCGCCGGCCCCGTTCGCGAGCATGAGCGGCGAGGCGCAGACGATCGCTGTCGCGAGGGCCGGGTTCACGCCCGCCCAGCCGGCCATCCGCGGCACGGCCCACGCGAGCAGCGCCAGGCCCGCGAGCGCGGCCAGACGGTGGATGACGACGAGCACCCACGGGTTGCCGGTGACGGTCGCGGCGAGGTCGCCGATCGCGAGGGGCAGCGGGCCGTAGGGCGTCACCGTCCCCATCCACCGCGGGTCCACCGCCTCCACGACGGGGCCGCCGAGCACGTTGGGGCCGTAGAGGTACGGCGACGCGTCGACGTTCGTCATCGTGCCCTGGGCCGCGTAGGACCAGCCGTCACGGCTGAAGAGCGGGGGCGCCAGCAGCAGCGGCGCGCACCAGAGGAGGGTGCAGTAGCGGACGCGGTCCACGGCGTCGGCGGGGTCCGTGCCGTCCCGGGCCACCGCGCGGCACAACGCGAGCCACGCGGCGCCCAGCAGTCCCAGGCCGAGCATGACCACGGCCAGGCCGAGCATGCGACCGGCGGTGGTGGCGCGAGCGTCGGCGAGCACCTGCAGCTCCATCACCGGCGCCGAGCGCGGGATGGTCGAGACGACGAAGCCCCCCACGAGCACGAGCGACGAGCCGAGCACGCCGCGCGCGATCATGGCGGGGGACAGCACCGGGGCAGGCTAGGCAGGCCGTCGCGCCCGCTCCCCCACCGTGGCCCGACCGGGCGGCGACGAGTCCGTGAACATCCGCGCTCAGCGCTCCGGCAGCAGCCCCTCCACCAGCGCCTCGACGACGGCGTCGGTGGGCGTGTCGGGGTCGATCGACACCGTGAGGCGGTCGAGCAGGAGACCGTCGACCGCGTAGTGGAGGAGGGCGATCTCGGCGGCCCCACCGGGGAGCCCGGCCGCGGCGTTGTAGGCGACGTCGGCCGCGAACCCCGCGGTCAGCGTGGCGGCCATGAGCGCCGCCACCTCGGGTCGCCGCGCGGACTCCAGGCGCATCTCGAACCACGCCAGCGCGACCTCCCGCGAGGCGGTCATGCGCGCGACGACGTACCGCAGGTGTGCCGCGTACGACGCCCGGCCGGGGGGCGCCGACCGCAGCCGGTCGACCACGGCGGGGTCGGGCGCGATGCGCTCGCCGATGCGCGCGACGACGCCGGCGAGCAGGTCGCCCCGCGAGCGGAAGTAGTTGGACGTCGTGCCCGCGGGCTCCCCGGCCCGTCGGTCGACCGCGCGGTGGGTGAGCCCCCGCGACCCCTCGTCGGCGAGCACCCCGATCGCCGCGTCGGCGAGCCGGGCGCGCCGCTCCTCGTTGCGTGCCACGGCCGCAGCCTAGCCCGACCACGACAGATGTAGTAGTTTCCTCTCGACCACTACACCCGTCGTACATCTCGGAGGTCCCCGTGCGCACCCTCACCTACGTCGCCGCCGTCTCCCTCGACGGGCGGATCGCCGGGCCCGGCGACGACTACTCGGCCTTCCCCGTCGAGGGCGACCACGTCGCGATGATCGTGCGCGACTACCGCGACACGCTCCCCGGCGCCGCGCTCGAGGCCCTCGGCCTCGAGGCCGACCGCTCCCGCTTCGACACGGTGCTCATGGGCTGGACCACGTACGCCGCGGGCTTCGCCCAGACCCGGGACCCGTACCCCCACCTGCGCCAGGTCGTCTTCTCGCGCTCGCGCACCGCGGCCGACGCCGCGCCGGGCGTGACGGTCACCGGGGAGGACCCGGTCCGCGTCGTACGGCGGCTCAAGGAGGAGGACGGGAGCGGGATCTGGCTCTGCGGGGGCGGGGTGCTCGCCGCGGCGCTCGCGGACGAGATCGACCACCTCGTGCTCAAGGTGAACCCGCTCGTCCTCGGCGCGGGACCCAGCCTGTTCGCCGGGCCGTACGCGCCGCGCCACCTGCGACGGACGCGGGTCACGCCCTACTCCTCCGGTGTCGTCGTCACGGAGCACGCCCGCGCGTGAGAGGGTCGCCCTCATCGGCACCCCCAGGGGCCCGGGAGGGGTCGCGGGAGAGGTCGCGGGAGAGGGAGCTGATGCGTCGACGGATCGCCGGGACGGTCACCACGCTGGCGGGGCTCGCCCTGCTCGCCGGCTGCAGCGACGAGATCCCCGACTTCACCGCGGCCCAGGTCGCGGACGCGGTGGCCGAGCAGATCGGCCGGTCGGCGGCCGCCCCGCCCTCGCCGATCTCGTGCGGCGGGCTCGAGCCCGAGGTGGACGCCCGCACGACGTGCACCTACGTGCTCGGCGACCGCACCCAGGACGCCGACGTCGTGGTGTCGGCCGTCGACGGCACCGAGGTGGAGTTCCGCGTCGACCCGACGCGCACCTACCTGACGACCACGCAGCTCACGCCGCTGGTGACGCAGGAGCTGACGGACGAGGGCAGCACGGGCGAGGTGACCTGCCTCGACGACCTCGACCTCGAGCTGGGGATCCGCGTCTACTGCACGCAGACGACCGACGCTGGCCCCGTCGACCTCGCTGTCACCGCGCGCAGCGGGGCCACCGACCCGGTGAGCCTGCAGATCGCCCTGGACGACCGCGACGCGAGCCAGAACGGGCAGTGACCCTATCCTCTGATCCATGAGCATTGATTCCCAGAAGATCGTCCTCGTCGACGGTGCGCGCACCCCGGTCGGCAGCTTCGGCGGCGTGTTCAAGGACGTCCCGGCCCACGAGCTCGGCGCGCAGGCGACCACCGCCGCGCTGCAGCGGGCCGGCGTGGACGGCGGGGACGTGCAGGAAGTCGTCATGGGCTGCATCGGCCAGGTCGGCCCGGACGCCTACAACGCCCGCCGGGTCGCGGTCACCGCGGGCCTGCCGAAGAACGTCCCGGCCTACACCGTCAACCGGCTCTGCGGCTCCGGCCTGCAGGCCATCTGGTCCGCCGCGATGGAGATGCGCTGGAACGACCTCGACCTCACCGTGGCCGGCGGGGACGAGTCGATGACCCGCATGCCGTTCTACGACTTCGGCGCCCGCAACGGCTACAAGCTCGGCAGCCGCGAGCTCGTCGACGGCACCGTCATGATGCTCACCGACCCCTTCGGCGGCATCCACATGGGCGTCACCGCCGAGAACGTCGCCGCCAAGTACGGCGTCTCCCGCGCCGAGCAGGACGAGTTCGCACTCGAGTCCCAGCGCCGCGCCGCCACCGACGCCGCGAAGGCCGCGTTCGCCGAGGAGATCGTCGCCGTCGAGGTCGGCGGGCGTCGCCCGTTCACCGTCGAGACCGACGAGCACCCCAAGCCCGCCACCACCCTGGAGACCCTCGCCGGGCTCCGCCCGGCGTTCACGAAGGACGGCACCGTCACCGCCGGCAACGCCTCGGGCATCAACGACGGCGCCGCCGCCGTCGTGCTCGCCTCCGAGCGGGCCGTCGCGGAGCGGGGCCTCACCGGGCTGGTGAGCCTGGAGGCCGTCACCACCGGCGCGATGGAGCCCGAGCTCATGGGCTATGCGCCCGTGCTCGCCCTCAAGGCGCTGTTCGAGAAGACCGGCACCACCCCCGGCGACATCGACGTCGTCGAGTGCAACGAGGCCTTCGCCGCCCAAGCCGTCGCCGTCATCCGCGACGCGAAGCTCGACCCCGCCAAGGTCAACCCCTACGGCGGCGCCATCGCGCTCGGCCACCCCGTCGGCGCGACCGGCGCGATCCTCTCGCTGCGCGTGGCCAAGGAGCTCCACCGCTCCGACAAGGAGCTCGGCATCGTCACCATGTGCATCGGCGGCGGCCAGGCCCTCGCCGCCCTCTTCCGCCGCATCTGACGCCCTCTTCCCCTCCGCCGTCGCGTGCCATAACCTCACTTATGGAACCGGCGGCGGAGGAGCGAGGCGTCATGGACAGGCACTACTGGCAGCGGCGGCACGACACGATGGACCCCGAGACGGCGTACGTCGAGATCTACCGCGACCTCAGCCAGACCGAGTTCTGGTGGGACATGGTGCAGGCGCTCAGCTTCGCCCTGTTCCGCACCTACGCGGTGCCCAGCATCGGCGAGCTGCTCGACGCCACGGGCGAGTTCACCGACCGCCGCCAGCAGCGCTACGACGACACGGTGCTCCTGCTCGACGCGCCCCTCGTGCACGGCTTCGACAGTCCCGAGGGCCGCACGGCGGTGCGGCGGATCAACCAGATGCACCGCGCCTACGACATCAGCAACGACGACATGCGCTACGTGCTGTCGACGTTCGTCGTCGTGCCGAAACGGTGGATCGACGACGTCGGCCGCCGCCCGCTCTCCGACGTCGAGCTGCGGGCGAGCGTCAACTACTACCGCGCCCTCGGGCGCCACATGGCGATCCGCGCCGTGCCCGCGACGTACGACGAGTTCGCCGACCTCATGGACTCCTACGAGGCCGAGCACTTCGCCCCCTCCCCCGGCTCGCGGCGCGTGGCGGACGCGCTCGTCGAGCTGGCGACGACGTTCTACCCGCGCCCCCTCGCCGGCGGCGTGCGGCGCTTCGTGATCGGGATGCTCGACGAGCCGCTGCGCACGGCGCTGGGCTACGACGACCCCGGCCCCGTCGTGCGTCACGGCGCGCGGGCGGCGCTCCGGGCGCGGGCGCGCGTGCTGCGGGCCCTGCCCCCGCGGCGCCGGCCGCAGCTCGCGCGCGACCTGCCGCGGATCCGCAGCTACCCCGGCGGCTTCGACCTCGCCGACCTCGGCACCTTCCCCGCCCGCCCCGGCGGCTGCCCCGTCCCCCACTGAGGGTCATCGTTCGCCGTGCGCGTCGAGTTGGGTTGTACGGCGCGGCGGGGGCGTCGAGTTGGGTTGTACGGCGCGGCGGGGGCGTCGAGTTGGGTTGTACGGCGCGGCGGGGGCGAGCGAAGCCAGGCCGACCCAGGCCACACCGCCACGCGAAATGTGCGACTGGGGCAACCCCGACGCGGCCCAGCCCGCACCAGCCGCACAGTCTTGGCCCCACGCTCAGAACCAGCGCTCGCGGCGACCCGGGCCGAGTTGGGGAAGCCGTCGACGACCGTCGGGGCGCGGCCCCAGCGCGACGTTGTCCACAGCCCGGTGCGGCGACTCGTCCGATGTCTCACAGAACTGTCGGTGGGCTCGGGTTGAGTGGGCGGCATGACGGGGGTCAGCTCAACGGGCGACGCCGGTGGCTTCGGGCCACCGGTCCGGAGCCGCCTGCCGAGTTCCTGGTCGACGAGCCGGTGCCGGACTGGTTGGAGCACGCGTTCACCACGGGTGAGTGGCCGGTCGAGGCGACGCGCGGGTGCCGGATCGTCGATCGCGAGAGCCAGTACGACGCGCCCGAGCCGACCGCGGAGCCTGAGCCTGGGTGGGTGGTGCCGGGCGTCGCCTCGAGTCCCGGTGCGGGTGCGGGTGCGGTCGATGTGGGGCATCCGGTCTTGGAGGCGATCCGGGTGGCCACGGCCGTTCTCGCGGACGATGGGCGGACCGGGCTTGGGTGGCTGAGTGCGCCGCAGACCGGGATCGCCCTGGTCGACGCGCACCGGCTCGCCGCGCGCGCGTCGGCGCTGGTGGCCGTGTTGGTGCAGCACGCCGAGGCGGTCGAGCTCCACCAGACGAACGGCGCCTCCACGGCCGCGGTCTGGCTGGCCAACGCGACCGCCACGACCCGGCGCGACGCCTACCGTCTGGCCCGCATCGGCGAGGCCACGGCGGGCCGCTGTGCCACCCACCTCGCCCCAGCCTGCGAGGCCGGAGCGGTCAACACCGAACAGGCCGACGTCATCATCAAGGCCCTCGACGCACTCCCCGACGAACTACCGGCCGAGCTGCGGCTGCAGGCCGAGGAGACGCTGGTCGGGTTCGCCGCCGACCACGACGCCCGCGCCCTCCGAGCCCTGGGCAAGAAGATCCTCACCGTCATCGCCCCCGACATCGGCGAAGCACACGAGGCCGCGCTGCTCGAACGGGAGGAACGCGAGGCCCGCGCGGCCTCCCGGCTCAGCATGGTCTCCGACGGCCACGGCAAGGTCCACGGACGCTTCACGCTGCCCGAGCTCCACGGCGCGATGCTCCGCAAAGCACTCGACGCCTACGCCGCACCGAAGCACCTCAACACCAACGACGACCCCGACCAGCGCTTCCAGGCAGGACGGCCGACGCCGGAACGCTACGGACAGGCCTTCCAAGAGCTGCTCGAGATGCTCGACCAGAAAGACCTGCCCACCACAGGCGGAACCGGAGCCACCGTCGTCGTCACCATGACGCTGGAGTCGCTCCTCGGCGGACTCGCATCGGCCTCCCTCGACACCGGCGGCCAGATCAGTGCCTCTGAGGCGCGACGCCTCGCCTGCGAGGCCGGGATCATCCCCGCCGTCCTCGGCACCACGTCCGAGGTCCTCGACCTCGGCCGCACCGCCCGCTTCCACACCCGAGCCATGCGCACCGCGATGGCCATCCGCGACGGTGGCTGCGTCGCCGAGGGCTGCAACCGTCCACCCCACCAGACCCACGCCCACCACCTCACCCCATGGTCAGCCGGCGACCACACCAACGTCGACGACGGCTGCCTCCTCTGCGACCAACACCACCAGCAGATCCACGACCCGCTCTACCTCGTCGAACGACTCGGCACCGGCAAGCTCCGCTTCACCCGCCGCGAGTGAGCCGCGGGTGACACCCGGGACGACGAACGGGGTGGAACCACCCGCGGCGCGGGCAGCTCCACCCCGTCGATCGACGAGGCCCGGACCTGCGACGGGTCCGGGACCGGACGTCAGACCAGGCCCTGCTCCTCGAGCCACTCCTTGGCGATCGTCGACGCCGGCGACTGGTCCTCGACGCTCTGCACGTTGAGCTCACGCAGACCGTCGGCGGTCAGCTTGGCGTTGACCTCGTTGATGATCGCGGCCGCCTCGTCGTCGACGTTGTCGCTGGCGAGCGGGACGACGTTGGACGCGAGGAAGAGGCCCTCGGGGTCGTCGAGCACGACGAGGTCCTCCTGCGCGATCGACGGCGTCGCGGTGTAGATGATCGCGATCTGGATGTCGTCGTCCTTCAGCGCTTGCACAGTGAGGGGGCCGCCGCCGTCCTCGATGGGGGCGAAGTCCACGTCGACGCCGTAGGTGCCCGACAGCCCCTGCGGGCCGTTGGGACGGGTCTCGGCCTCGGAGTTCGCGCCGAGGGTGAGCGGCACGGGGACGTCGGCGAGGTCGGCGGCGGAGGTCACTCCGTACTCCTCCGAGAACTCCCGCGTCACCACGTAGGCGTCCTGGTCGGTCGCGTCGGACTGGTCGAGCACGCGGAGCCCGTCGGGCACGGCCTCCTCGAGCGCGGCGTAGACGTCGTCGGCGAGGCGCGCCTCGGTGTCGGGCTCCCAGTACTGCAGCACCGGGCCGGTGTACTCGGGGAAGAGGTCGATGTTGCCCTCCTCGATCTCGGGGAGGTAGGTCTCGCGCTGCCCGTTGCGGAAGTCGCGGGTGACGTCGTAGCCGCCGTCCTCCAGCGCCTGCGCGTAGATCTCGGCGATGATCTCGTTGGAGTAGTAGTCCTGGGACCCGACGACGATCGTGTCGCCGTCACCGCCTCCGGCGGACAGCGGGTCGGAGTCGTCGCCGCCGCCGCACGCCGAGGCGAGCGCCAGGGCGGGGACGAGGGCGAGGGCCGCGCTCAGGCGGCGGCGCAGGGTGGGGGTCATGACGTCCTCTCGGTGGGGCTCTGCTCGGGAACGGTGGAGATCGGGTGCGCATTCCCCGCGCGGGCGGTGGTGCGCGGGGTGACGAGGTGCTGCAGGAGGGCGAGCACGCCCTCGAGCACGAGTGCGAGGGCGACGACGAGGAGCGCGGAGGCGAGCATGACGTCGTACTCCCGCGCCTTCAACCCCGCGAAGAGGAGCCGGCCGAGGCCGACGTCGGCGGTGTACGCCGCGAGCGTCGACGTGGCCACGACCTGCAGCGTCGCGCTGCGCAGGCCGCCGACCAGCAGCGGAGCCGCGAGCGGCAGCTCGACGCGGCGCACGATCTGTGCCTCCGTCATGCCGACGGCGCGGGCGGCGTCGATCGTGACGCGGTCGACGGACTCGACACCCGCGTAGGCGCCGGCCAGCAGCGACGGGACGGCGAGCACGACGAGCGCGACGACGGGGCCGGTGAGGCCGATGCCCGTCGCGAGGGCGACGAGGGTGAGCAGGCCGAGCGTCGGGACGGCGCGCGCCGTGCTCGCGGCGAGCACGACCACTGTGCGTCCGCGGCCGGTGTGGCCGACGAGCACGCCGAGCGGTACGGCGATGATCGCGGCGATCCCGACCACGAGGCCGGAGACGAGGAGGTGCTCGACGAGACGCGTCGCGGCGCCGCCGTCACCCGTCCAGTTGCTGCCGGTCGCGAGCCAGCGCCATGCGTCGGCGAAGAGGTTCACCGCGGTCCCTCCTCGGCCTGCGCCGCACCCGCGAGCCGAGGCTCCGCGAGCACCGGGGCGTCATCGCCGCGCCGCACGACACGAGCACCCCGGCCACCCCGGCCAACCCGGCCAGCCCGGCCACCCCGGCCAGCCCGGCCACCCCGCGTCCACGGCATGAGCAGCCGGCCGGCCAGCACGACGAGACCGTCGAGCAGCACCGCGAGCGCGACGATGAGCACGATCCCGGTGACCACCTCGAAGCGGATCCCCCGCTGGAACCCGTCGGTGAACAGCGTGCCGAGGCTCTGGATGCCGATCACGGCGCCGACGCTCACCAGGCTGACGGTGCTCACCGTGATGACCCGCACGCCGGCGAGCAGCACCGGTCCGGCGAGCGGGAGCTCGACCCGCCAGAACGACGACCACCGGGTGTGGCCGACGGCGGCTGCGGCGTCGAGGGTCGCGGCGGGCACGGAGGCGAACGCGTCGGCGGCCGAGCGGACGAGCACGGCGACGCCGTACACCGTCAGCACCACGATCATCGTCGACGAGGAGCGCAACGGCGTGCCGATGAGCACCGGCACGATGATGAAGAGCGGCAGCGACGGGATCGCGTAGAGCAGGCCCACCCCGACCAGCACCGGCCCGCGCAGGCCCCGACCGTGCTGCGCCGACCAGCCCAGCGGCACCGCGATGAGGAAGCTCGCGACGATCGCCGGCACGCTGAGCGCCAGGTGCGTGAGGAAGAGCTCGACGACCTGGGGGTAGTTCTGCGACAGCCACTTCACGCGCCGGGGACCTCCCCGTCGAGCGACCCGTCGAGCGACCCGTCGAGCGACCCGTTGAGCACACCGACCGGCCGGCCGTCGGCGTCGACCACGAGGCGCCGCCCGTCCTGCTCCCGCACGCTCAGCTGTCGCTGCCGGCTGCGCAGACCCAGGAAGTCCGCCACGAAGTCGTCGGCGGGCGCGGCCACGAGCTCGCCCGGCGTGCCCCGCTGGGCGACGACGCCGCCGGCGCGCAGCACCACGACCTCGTCGCCGAGCCGCAGCGCCTCGTCGACGTCGTGGGTCACGAAGAGCACCGTCTTGCCGAGCTCGGCCTGCAGCCGGCGCAGCTCGGCCTGGAGGTCGGCGCGCACGATGGGGTCGACGGCGCCGAACGGCTCGTCCATGAGCAGCACGTCGGGGTCCGCCCCCAGGGCACGGGCCACGCCAACGCGCTGCTGCTGGCCGCCCGAGAGCTGCCCCGGATACCGCCGCCCGAGCGCCGGGTCGAGCCCGACGACCTCGAGCAGCTCCGCGGCCCGGGCGTGGGCGGCCCGCCGGGTCGCCCCCTCGAGCCGCGGCACCGTGGCCACGTTGTCGAGCACGCTGCGGTGAGGCATGAGCCCGCCGGCCTGCAGCACGTAGCCGATCGACCGCCGCAGCCGCACACGGTCCTGCTCCTTCACGTCACGGCCGTCGACGAGGACGGTGCCCGACGTGGGGTCGACCATGCGGTTCACCATCCGCAGCAGGGTCGTCTTGCCACACCCGGACGACCCGAGCAGCACCGTGGTGCTGCGCTCGGGGACGACGAGGCTCAGGTCACCGACGGCGACCGTGCCGTCGGCGTACTCCTTGCGGACCGAACGGAACTCGATCAACCGGCTCTCCCTCCCGAGGCGCGCGACGTGGAGTCTTGCAGGCGGCACCGACACCCGGACAGGTTCGGCACGGCCGGCCCACCCGGATGGGTGCGGGGCGAGTGGGGGCGGTCACTCGTGGAGGTCGGCCAGCGCGCTCTCGATGGCCCGGTGGAACGTGGGGTAGGCGTAGATCATCCCGCGCAGCTCCGCGACCGGGACCGCGGCGTGGACGGCGAGGGTGAGGAAGCCCTGGATCTCGCCGCCGGCGGGCCCGACGACGGTCGCACCCACGAGCACCCCCCGGTCGGCGTCCTCGACGACCTTGACGATCCCCGTCGCGCCGGGCCCGTGGGTGAACCCCCGCGACGACTGCTCCAGCGGCGTGGACCCCACCCGCACCCGCAGGCCGGCGTCGCGCGCCGCGGCCTCCGTGAGCCCCGCGGCGGCGACCTCCGGATCGGTGAACGTGGTGTGCGGGAGGGCGTGGTACCGCGCACGACGCCCCTCCTCCCCCAGCACGTCCGCCAGGGCGATCCCCGACTGGTACATCGACACGTGCGTGAACGCGCCCTTGCCCGTCACGTCGCCGATCACCCACAGCCCGTCGACCTCGGCGCCGTCGGCGTCGAGCGCCCGCAGCCGGTCGTCGACGTCGAGCACCCGCGCCGACGGGTCGAGGCCGACGGTCTCCAGCCCGAGGTCGTCGAGGTTGGGCGTGCGTCCCGCCGCCACGAGCAGGCGGTCGCCCCGCACCTCCTCCCCCGTGTCGAGGCGGAGGGTGACCTGGCCGTCGGCGTACGACGCGTGCTCGGCCTCCACGCCCGTGAGCACGCGGATCCCGTCGGCCACCAGCGCATCGGTGAGGATCGCCGCCGCCTCCGGCTCGTCGCCCGCGAGGATGCGGTCACCGTGCTGCACGACGGTGACCTGCGCGCCGAACCGTGCGAAGACCTGGGCCAGCTCGACACCGATGGGGCCGCCGCCGAGCACGACCAGCCGGCCGGGCACCTCGGTGGCGCGCACGGCGTCGCGGTTGGTCCACACGGGCACGTCCGCGAGGCCCTCCACCGGGGGCAGGGCGGGGCGGGTGCCGGGGTTGAGCACGACACCGCGCCGAGCGACGTACGTCGTGGTGGAGCCGTCGTCGGCGGTGACGACCACCCGGCGCGGGCCGTCGAGCCGCCCGGCGCCGCGGGCCAGCCGGCCGCCGGCGTCCTCGAGGCGCTGCACGGCCGCGGTGTCGTCCCAGCCGGCCGTGGCCTCCTCCGAGATGCGCCGCGCGACCGGCGCCCACGACGGGGTCACCACGACGTCGCCGGCGAGCTCGGACGCGCGGTGGGCCTCGGCGAGGGCGTCGGCGGCGCGGAGCATCATCTTCGACGGGATGCAGCCGTAGTAGGGGCACTCGCCGCCCACCAGGTGCTTCTCGACGGCGACGACCTCGAGCCCGGCGCGCGCCGCGCCACCGGCGAGCGCCTCGCCGCCCGGCCCGGTCCCGACGACGACCAGGTCCACCTCGTGCACGTCCGGCTGCTCGCTCATGCAGGTCATCCTGCACCCTCGCGCCAGCTCCAGCTCCAGCGCCAGCGCCAGTGCCAACGTCAGGCGACGACGACCTTGCCCGGGTTGAGCAGGCCGCGCGGGTCGAGCGCCTGCTTCACCGTGCGCATGAGCCCCACCTCGACGTCCGACTTCACCGCTGCCGCCGCGTCGCGCTTCGCCTGGCCGAGCCCGTGCTCGGCGCTGATCGATCCGTCGAAGGCGGCCACCTGCTCGTAGAGCGCCGCCGTCAGCGCGGGCGCCGCCGCGAGGAGCTCCTCGTCCGTGGCGCCGCGCGGCTTCGACAGGTTGTGGTGGAGGTTGCCGTCGCCCACGTGCCCGTAGGTCACCTCGCGGACACCGGGCAGCACCGCCTCGAGGGCGGCCGACGTGGCCGCGACGTACGCCGGCAGGCTGCCGATCGGCAGCGCCACGTCGTGCTTGAGGCTCGGCCCCGCGTGGCCCTGGGCCTCCGAGATGCCCTCCCGCAGCGCCCAGCACGCGTCGAGCCCCGGCCCGGTGGCGACGACGGCGTCCTGCAGGTGCCCGCGCTCCGCGGCGGCGACGAGCAGCTGCTCGGCCAGCCGCTCGACGTCCGCGTCCGGCGCCGTGTCCCCGAGCTCCACGAGGCAGCACCAGGGGTGCTCCGGGCCGAGCGGGTCACGCGTGCCGGGCACGTGGTCGAGCACCATGGTGCGGCTCTCCGCCGACATCACCTCGAAGGCGGTGATCCGCTCCCCCGCCAGCTCCCGGGCCGTCCCGAGGAGCGCGACCGCCTGGGCGAGGGAGGAGAGGCCGACCCAGAGGCCGATGCGCCGCCGCACCGCCGGCTGCAGCGCCAGCACCGCGGCGGTCACCACCCCCAACGTGCCCTCGGAGCCGACGAACAGCTGCTTGAGGTCGTAGCCCGTGTTGTCCTTGCGCAGCCCGCGCAGGCCGTCCCACACCCGGCCGTCGGGCAGCACCACCTCGAGGCCCAGCACGAGGGCGCGCGTGCTGCCGTACCGCAGGACGCCCGTGCCACCGGCGTTCGTCGCCACGACGCCGCCGACCGTGCAGCGGCCCCGTGACCCCATCGTGAGCGGGAGCAGGAGGCCCGCCTCGGTGGCCGCGCGCTGGGCGTCGGCCAGCACGACCCCCGCCTCGACGGTCATCGTGCGGTTGGCCGTGTCGACCGCGCGCACGGCCCGCAGACGCTCGGTCGCCAGCACCACCTGGGTCCCGCTGGCGTCCGGCACCGCACCGCCGCACAGCCCGGTGTTGCCGCCCTGCGGCACCACCGCGACGCCCCCCTCGTGGCAGGCGCGCAGGACGCCCGCCACCTCCCCCGTGGAGCGCGGCAGCACCACGAGCGCCGGGACCCCGCCGTACGCCGCCCGCCAGTCGGTCGCGTACGTCGCGATCCGGTCGTCGTCGGCACCGGGGACGAGCACGCCCCGTGCCCCGACCACGGCGGTGAGCGCGGCGAGGAGGCCGTCGGTCATCCGCGGGGCTTGACGGCCAGGATCGGTCGGTCGACGTCGAGCAGCACCCGCTGGGCGTCGCTGCCCAGGAACAGCTTGCCGACCGGCGAGCGACGACGGATGCCGATGACGATCACCGACGCGTCCACCTCGTCGGCCACCGCGGCGATCGCACCCGGGAGGTCGTCGTGGTGGGTGGGTTGGCGCAGCTCGAAGGCCACGCCGGCGGCGGTCGCGGCGGCCTCGAGCTCCGCGCGCCGCTCCTCGCCGACGAGCGCCCGGTCGACGAGCGCGCCGCCCTGCGGGGAGTTGAGCACGACGAGGGGCTCGCCGCGACGAGCGGCCTCCTCGACGGCGGCGGTGTAGGCCGCGTTGCCGGGCGCGGTGTCGACGTAGCCGACCAGGACGGTCATGAGGGTGCCTCTTCCTTGGAGCGCGCCTCGGGCGCGGGGTCGGTGGGAGTGCCGTCGGGAGCGGGGGTGCCGCCCGGGGTGGGGCCACCACCCGGGGCGATGCCCCCGGACGGGGTCCGCCGGTCGCGTCGCAGCAGCAGGCCGAGCAGCGGGAGGGCGAGCACGACGACGAGGACGGCCAGCAGGGTGCCGGAGATCGGCCGCGTGGCGAACCCGGCGACGTCGCCGTCGAAGAGGATCAGCGAGCGCCGGGCGTTGGACTCGAGCAGCGAGCCGAGCACGAAGGCCAGCACCAGCGGGCCGGGCTCGAAGCCGGCCTTCTTCATGAGGTAGCCGAGCACGCCGAACACGATCACCAGCACGATGTCGAAGCTGTTGTTGTTGACGGTGTAGACGCCGATCAGGGTGATGAGCACGGTGATGGGCGCCATGATCGAGGCCCGCACCGTCAGGATCTTCACGAACAGGCCGACCAGCGGGATGCTCATCATGAGGAGCAGCAGGTTGCCGATGTACATCGAGTTGACGACGCCCCAGAACAGGTCGGGGTGGTCCTCGACGAGGCCCGGACCGGGCGTGATGCCCTGGATGAGCAGCGCGCCGAAGATGACGGCGATCGTCGCGTTGGCGGGGATGCCGAGCGTGAGCAGCGGGATGAAGGACGACGTGGCGGCCGCGTTGTTGGCGGTCTCCGGAGCGGCGACGCCCTCGATGGCGCCCTTGCCGAAGCGCTCCGGGGTGCGCGAGCGCTTCTTCTCCAGGCCGTAGGCCGCCAGCGAGGAGAGCACCGCGCCGCCGCCCGGCAGGATGCCGAGCACGAAGCCGATGACCGAGCCGCGGCCGATGGCCCCCGACGACTGCTTGAGGTCCGACCGCGAGGGCCACGGGTTCGAGACCTTGGCCGGCGGCTTGGCCAGCTTCTCGCGGTTCTCCAGGCTGTGCAGGATCTCGGCGAGACCGAAGATGCCCATGGCGATCGGCACGAAGTCGAGGCCGTCGGCCATGGAGAGCGAGTCGAACGTGAAGCGCTCCGCGCCGGTGAAGCCGTCGCGCCCGACCGTGGCGAGCAACAGGCCGATGCCGGCGGCGACGAACGCCTTCGTCCTGCTGCCGTTGCCCACCGCGGCGACGAGGAGGATGCCGAGGAGGGCGAGCATCGTGTACTCGGGCGGACCGAAGTCGAGGGCGAACGAGGCGATGAAGGGCGCCACGAGCGTCAGGGCGATGATCGAAACGGTGCCGCCGACGAAGGAGCCGATGGCGGCGATGCCGAGCGCGGTGCCGGCCTTGCCCTGGCGCGCCAGGGCGTAGCCGTCGAACACGGTCACGACCGAGCTGGCCTCGCCGGGCAGACGAAGCAGCACCGAGGTGATGGTGCCGCCGTACTGCGCGCCGTAGAAGATGCCGGCGAGCATGATGATCGCGGTGACCGGCTCCACGTTGAACGTGAGCGGCAGGAGGATGGCGATCGTGGCCGCGGGGCCGAGGCCGGGGAGGACGCCCACCAGCATGCCGACGACGACGCCGATCAGGCAGTAGAGCAGGTTCTCCGGCTGCAGCACGACGCCGAAGCCGTCGATGACCGGGGCGATGTCCACAGGTCAGGTCCTCTCGGGGTGGATGGGGGACGGGGCCGTCAGAACAGGTGCGGGATCGACACGCTGAGCGCGGCCACGAAGATCAGGTAGAACGTCGCCGTCATGACGAGCGCACCGACGACGGAGGTGCGCCAGCCCTCCCGCCCCAGGAACTTCAGCCACACGAACGCGAGCACCGCGGACGGGATCTCGAAGCCGACGACGTCGATCAGGTAGGCGAACGGGACGAGCGTGAGCACGGCGGGCAGGACGATGGTGCTGTCGGCCGTGAAGCGCTCGGTGTCCGCGGTGGTGCGGGCCTGCAGCAGGAGCACCAGCCCCAGCAGGGCGATGGTGGCGCTGACCACCAGCGGCCAGGTCCCGGGGCCGGGCTCCCCCAGGGAGCCGGCGCCCAGGGCGAGGGACCCGGCGGTCCCCGCCAGACCGAACCCGAGCACCAGCAGCGCGATCACGACGTTCGTCGTGGTGCCGGCCGCCTCGGGCTTCTCGGCCTCCCACTGGGCGGCCAGCTCCTCGGGCGTCGCCGCCTCGGGCAGCTGGCTCACGCGTCACCGCCCATGTCGATCCCGTACTCGGCGATGAGCGCCTCGTAGGTCTCCCGCTGCTCGGTCCAGTCCGCGACGACCTCGTCCCCGTCCACCTGGTAGGGCGTGAGGAGCGCGTTGGTGTTGAAGTCCTGGTAGGCCTGCGTCTCGAAGGCGGCGTCGAACGACTCCTTGAGCGTGTCGATCGTCTCCTGCGGGGTCCCCTTCGGCGCGGCGATCGCGCGGTACTGCGCGACGGGCACCTCGTACCCCAGCTCGGTCGCCGTGGGGACGTCCTCGAGGTACTGGTTGCGATCGGTGGAGAAGACCATCAGGGGGACGATCTCGCCGGCCTGGATCTGCGGGTAGGCCTCGCCCAGCTGGATGCTCGTGACGTCGACCTGGTTGCCGAGGAGCGCGGTGAGCGCCGGCGACCCACCGTCGAACGGGACGTCGTTGCCGTCCACCTCGGTCTGGTTGAACAGCAGCTCCTGGGAGAGCTGGCTGCCGGTGCCGACGCCGGTGGTCGCGAAGTCGACCGTCTGGCCGGAGCCCTCGAGGTCCTCGAAGGACTCCCAGCCGGAGTCGGCGTTGGCGACGAGCACGTAGTCGTCCTGGGAGATCCCGGTGACGATCTCGTAGTCGTCGAGGCTGACGACCTCGTCCTCGCCGACGACGAGCGACGTGATCGCGATGAGCGACGCGTTGATCACCATGAGGTTCTGGCCGTCGGCGTTCTCGCCGGCCAGCGTCTGGGCGGCGAGCGCGCCGTTGGCGCCCGGCTTGTTCATCACGGGCACCGGCACGCCGAGGTCGTCGGAGACGGGCTCGGCGAGCGCGCGGGCGATGAGGTCGGTGCTGCCGCCCGCGTCCTGGCCGACCGTCAGGTTGATGGCGCCGTTGGGGAAGTCCTCGGCCGAGGAGCCGCCGAGGTTGCCGCCGCAGGCGGTCAGGGAGAGCGCTGCGGCGCCGGCCGAGATGGCCGCGACGCCGTGGACGAGACGGTGGTGGTTCATGCGGACTCCTGGGGGATCGAGGGTGGGCGATGACCTCGGGGGGTCTGTGATCGCCATCACGCGTTGGACCCTAAGAGGGCGTGATGATGCATGTCCAAACCCGATGAGGCATGGCCTGATACCGTCCGTGCATCATGTTCTCCTTCGACCAGCTCCGGGGTTTCGTGGCCGTCGCCGAGGAGCTCCACTTCGGACGCGCGGCCGAGCGGCTGAGCATGACGCAGCCTCCCCTGAGCCGTCAGATCCAGAAGCTGGAGCGCGCCGTCGGCGTACGGCTGCTCGACCGCGACAACCGGGGCGTCAGCCTCACGCCGGCCGGAGCAGCGTTCCTGCGGGAGGCCGTGCGTCTCCTGGCCCTGGCCGACACGGCTCCCGACCTGGCCCGACGGATCGCCGCCGGCACCGTCGGCAGCATCCGGATCGGCTTCACGGCGGCGTCCACCTTCGGCGTGCTCACCGACGTGCTCGACCTCGTCTCCGCGGCCCTGCCGCAGGTCGAGCTCGACCTGTTCGAGATGGTGACCCGGGAGCAGGTGGAGGCCCTCCTCGCCCACGAGATCGACCTCGCGCTGGCCCGCCCGCCCTTCGACCCCGCGCTGTTCGGCAGCCGACTGGTGCGACGGGAGGAGCTGGTCGTGGCCGTCCCGTCCGGCCACCCCCTCACCCGCCTCGACCGGCCCGTGGAGGTCGCCGACCTCGCAGGAGAGCCGCTGGTCATGCACTCCCCCACCAAGGCGCGCTACTTCTACGACCTGGTCGTCGGCCTGCTCCCGGTCGAGCACCACAACGTCGTGCACTCCGTCAGCCAGATCGCCACCATGACGTGGCTGGTCGCGAGCGGGCGCGGGATCGCCTTCGTCCCGCGGTCGGCGTCCCTGCTCGGGATCGAGGGCGTCGCCCACCTCCCCCTGCGGACCCGGGAGCCCAAGCCCGTCGAGCTGCACGTGCTGTGGCCGCGGGACTCGGCGAACCCGGCGCTCCCCCTCGCCCTCGAGGCGCTCCGCGGGATCGACCCCGACGCCGTGCCGGGGCGCCCCGGCTGAGCGTCCACCGGGCGGCGGCGCTCAGGCGAGCGACAGGGCCAGGTGCGCCGCGAGGCCGAGACCGGCGAGCCCGATGGCCCAGCGGAGCGGGGCCTCGGGCAGCAGACGGACGACCTGGGGTCCGATCCAGCCCCCGACGAGGGCGCCGAGGGCGACGCACCCCGCGGCCGACCAGTCGACCGGCGCCAGGAACGCGTACACGACCGCGGCGACCGCGTTGGCGGCGCTGGTGACGATGTTCTTCACGGCGTTGGTGACGGCGAACGGCTCGGCTGTGCGCACCGACAGCACGGCGAGCATGATGATGCCGGCGGCGGCGCCGAAGTAGCCGCCGTAGACGCCCACGGTCGCGACCTGCGCGCCCGGCGCCCCGCCGGTGTCGAGGCCGCCCCTCCCGCGGCGGGCGACCCAGCCGCGGATGCGGTCGCGGGCGAGCAGCAGCACGGCGCCGAACGCCACGAGACCGGGGACGACGACCTCGAAGGTCTCCTCGCCCCCGAGCAGTAGCAGCCCGGCGCCCACGGTCCCCCCGAGCGCCGCCCACCCGCTGAGCACGGCGACGCGTCGTCCCTGCCCGGCCAGCTCCCGTCGCGACCCGACCGCCGTGCCGACGCCGTTCGCCAGCAGCGCCGTCGTGTTGGTGACGTTGGCGGCGAGCGGCGGGAGGCCGACGGCGAGGAGCGCGGGGTACGACGCGAGCGACGCCAACCCGGCGATCGAGCCGCACAGGCCCGCGCCCACGCCGGCGAGCACCAGCAGGAGGGTGTCGCTCACCCGAGCAGCGGCCGCGACTCGGCCACCGGGGTCAGCAGGCGCGCCCCGGTGAGCCACGCGTCCAGGTTGGCCAGGACGAGCCGGGTCATGTCGGCCCGCGTCTCGACGGTGGCGGACCCCACGTGCGGCAGCAGCACGACGTTGTCGAGCGCACGGAGCGCCGCGGGCACGTCGGGCTCCGCGGCGAACACGTCGAGACCCGCCCCGCCGAGCCCGCCCGCAGCGAGCAGCTCGACCAGCGCCGCCTCGTCGACGACGGACCCGCGGCCCACGTTCACCAGGAAGCCGTCGGGGCCGAGCGCCTCGAGCTCGGCACGACCGACGAGCGGCCGGGCCGCGGTGCCCCCGGACGCCGCCACGACGAGCAGGTCGACCGAGGCGGCGAGGTCGAGCGGCGTGGCGGCGTACGCGTGGTCGACGTCGGTGCGCTCGCGCCGGTTGTGGTAGCTGATCGCGCAGCCGAACGCCTCGAGCCGGCGCGCGATCGCGAGCCCGATCCGGCCGAGGCCGAGGATGCCGACGCGGGCGCCGCTGAGCCGACGGGTGAGCGGGGGCTCGACGCCGTGGGCCCAGGCACCCGTCCGCACCCAGCGGTCGGCGGCGCTGAAGCCCCGCATCGCGTCGAGCGCGAGCGCCACCGCGGTGTCGGCCACGCAGTCGGTCAGCACGTCGGGGGTGTTGCTGACCACCACGCCGCGCCCGGCCGCCCGGGCGGCGTCGATCGTGTCGTACCCGACCCCGAAGCTCACCACCGCCCGGAGGGCGGGGAGCGCGTCGAGCACCGTGGGGTGCAGCCCCAGCCGACCCGAGGTGACGACGACCTCGGCGGTCGCCGCGTGGCTCGCGAGCGGCTCGCTGCCGACCTCGGCCGCTCCGGTCGGCAGGACCGGAGCGGCGTACGCGGCCGTGAGGGCGCGGGCCAGGTCGGGCTTGAGGCCGGCGGTCTGGAGCACCCGGCCGGGCGGTGGTGCGGCAGGCGAGGTCACGGGGACCATCATCGGTCCAGCGCGGGACGCTTCGGGTCGAAGGTCCAGCCGGGCACGAGGAACTGCATGGCGGCCGTGTCGTCGCGCGCCCCGAGGCCCTCCCGGAGGTAGAGCTCGTGGGCCTCCGCCACCCGGTCCTCGTCGAGCTCGACGCCGAGGCCCGGCACGGTCGGGACGGCGATCCGGCCGCCCTCGATCCGCAGCGGGTCGCGGGTCAGCCGCTGCCCGTCCTGCCAGATCCAGTGCGTGTCGATGGCCGTCGGCTCCCCGGGCACGGCCGCGGCGACGTGGGTGAACATCGCCAGCGAGACGTCGAAGTGGTTGTTCGAGTGGGAGCCCCAGGTGAGCCCCAGCTCGTGGCACAGCTGGCCGACGCGCACGGAGCCGGCCATCGTCCAGAAGTGGGGGTCGGCGAGGGGGATGTCGACCGCGCCGGAGCGGATCGCGTGGCCCAGCTGCCGCCAGTCGGTCGCGATCATGTTCGTCGCGGTCGGCAGGCCGGTGGCGCGCTTGAACTCCGCCATGACCTCGCGGCCCGAGTAGCCGCCCTCCGCGCCGCACGGGTCCTCGGCGTAGGCCACGACGCCACGCATCGCGCGCCCGTGCCGGATCGCGTCGGCGAGGAGCCAGCCCCCGTTGGGGTCGAGCGTCACGCGGGCGTCGGGGAACGCCTGCGCCAGCGCGGTGACGACCTCCACCTCCTCCTCGCCGGGCAGCACACCGCCCTTGAGCTTGAAGTCGGCGAAGCCGTAGCGCTCCTGCGCCGCCCGGGCGAGGGCGACCACCGCGTCGGCGTCGAGGGCCACCTCGTGGCGCAGCCGCGTCCAGGCGTCCTCCCCGTCGGGCTCGGAGCGGTAGGCCAGGTCGGTGCGCCGCCGGTCGCCCACGAAGAACAGGTAGCCCAGCGCCAGCACCTCGTCGCGCTGCTGCCCGTCGCCGAGGAGCTCCGCCACGGGCACGCCGAGCGCCTGGCCGTGGAGGTCGAGGAGTGCCGACTCCAGGGCGGTGACGACGTGCACCGTCGTGCGGAGGTCGAAGGTCTGCAGCCCGCGGCCGCCCGCGTCGCGGCCGGCGAAGGCGTCGGCGACGCTGCGGAGCAGGCTGCGGAAGCGCGCGACCGGCTGGCCGACGACGAACCGGGCCGACGCCTCGAGGGTCGTGCGGATCGCCTCCCCGCCGGGCACCTCGCCGACGCCGGTGCGGCCGTCCGAGTCGGTGAGCACCACGAGGGTGCGCGTGAAGTACGGCGCGTGCGCACCCGAGAGGTTGAGCAGCATGCTGTCGTGCCCGGCGACGGGCACGACGCGCACGTCGGTGACGACGGGACCGCGCTCAGTCACGGGTCGGCTCGCCGTCGACCTGGCGCCACACGGCGAGCGGGTTGTCGTCGGCCACGACCGGCGGGAGCAGCGCGGCCGGGACGTCCTGGTAGGCCACCGGTCGCAGGAAGCGCTCGATGGCCAGCGTGCCCACCGACGTGCTGCGCCCGTCGGAGGTGGCCGGGAACGGGCCGCCGTGCACGACGGCACGCCCGACGTCGACCCCGGTCGGCCACCCGTTGAAGAGGATGCGACCGACCTTGTCCTCGAGCACGGGCAGCAGTCGCGCGGCCAGGTCGTGGTCGGTCTCCACGGCGTGGACGGTGGCGGTGAGCTGCCCCTCCAGCTCCCCGGCGATCGCGACGAGCGTGTCGGCGTCGTCCGCGACGACCACGACCGACGACGAGCCGAAGTTCTCCTGGGCCAGGGTGGGGTCGGCGGCGAAGGCCTTGGCGGGCACGGTGACGACGAGGGCCTGGCCCGCGGTCGGGGCGTCGTCCGCCGGCTCCTGGCCGCGGCCGACCACCTGCACGCCGTCCGCGCGGCCGAGACGGTCCAGCCCGGCCTCGTAGGCCGCGTGGATCCCGGGCGTCAGCATCGTCTGCGCCGGGCAGGCGGGCAGCGCCTCGGCGACCCGGCCGAGGAACGCGTCGAGCTCGGGGCCCGCCACGGCGAGCACCAGGCCCGGGCTGGTGCAGAGCTGGCCGGCGCCGGTGGTCAGGGACGCGACGTACCCCTGCGCCACGCCGGCCGCGTCGGTGGCCAGGGCGCCCGGGAGGAGGAACACGGGGTTGATGCTCGACATCTCGGCGTAGACCGGGATCGGGACCTCGCGGCGCGCGGCGGTGTCCACGAGGGCGAGGCCCGCACGGCGCGACCCCGTGAAGCCGACCGCCTTGATCGCCGGGTGGGCGGCCAGGGCGGTGCCGACGACGGGACCCTCGCCGTACACCATCGAGAAGACGCCCTCGGGCAGGCCCGCGGCGGCGACGGCCGCCGCGATCGCGCCGCCGACGAGCTCGGACGTGCCGGGGTGGGCCTCGTGCGCCTTGACGACGACCGGGCAGCCCGCGGCCAGGGCCGAGGCGGTGTCGCCGCCGGCCACGGAGAACGCGAGCGGGAAGTTGCTGGCGCCGAAGACGGCGACAGGCCCCAGCGGGACCTTGCGCTGGCGCAGGTCGGGACGCGGCAACGGTGTGCGGTCCGGGAGGGCGGGCTCGACCCGTACGCCGTGGAAGGAGCCGTCGCGCACGACGGAGGCGAAGAGGCGGAGCTGCCCCGCGGTGCGGCCGATCTCGCCGCGCACGCGGGGCTCCGGCAGGCCCGTCTCGAGCAGCACCTGCGCGACGAGGACGTCCCCGAGCGCCTCGATGCCGTCGGCGATCCCCTCGAGGAACGCTGCCCGGTCCTCCGGACCGGTCGCGCGGTAGACCGGGTGCGCCCGCGCGGCGAGCGAGGCGGCGATGTCGACCTCCGCGGCCGTGCCGAGGCCGTAGGCCGGACCGACCTCCTCGCCCGTGCGGGGGTCGACGGCACGCACGGTGCCCGCCTCCCCGCGCACGCGGCGCGCACCGAGGAACATCTCACCGGTCAGCCCGGGGGCCGCCTGCGGCGTGGTCATGCTCAGATCACCTTCTTGACGAGGTCGGTCAGCTCGGACAGCTCGGCGTCGGTCAGGTCCGTCAGCGGCGGTCGCACCGGTCCGGCCGGACGCCCGGCCGCGGTCAGGCCGGCCTTGACGATGGAGACGCCGTAGCCGGCCTGGCGGTCGCGGATCCCGATGTAGGGGACCACGAAGTCGCGCAGCCGGGCGAGGACGCCCTCACGGTCGCCGCTGCGCACCGCCCGGTAGAAGTCGGTCGCCCACGCGGGGGCGAAGTTGAAGATGGCCGACGAGTACGTCGTCACGCCGAGCTCCAGGTAGGGCAGCGCGTAGGTCTCGGCGGTCGGCAGGCCACCGATGTAGACCAGCCGGTCGCCGAGGCGCGCGTTGAGCGTGGCCAGCAGGTCGATGTCGCAGATGCCGTCCTTGAAGCCGATGAAGTTGGGGAACTCCTCCGCCAGGCGCTCGACCGTCGCCGCCGAGTAGCGGGCGTTGGCGCGGTGGTAGACCACGACGCCGATGTCCGTCGAGGCGCAGACCCGGGCCGTGTGCTCGTAGAGGCCCTGCTCCGGCAGCTCGGTGAGGTACGGCGGCAGCAGCAGCACGCCGTCGGCGCCCGCGGCGGCCGATGCCTGGGTGAGGGCGACGGCCTGCGTCGTGCCGTAGCCCGCCGCACCCATCACGGGGATGTCGGTGATCTCGTCCACGGTGGCGCGCACGACGGTGTCGACCTCCGCGTGCGTCAGCGAGAAGAACTCGCCCGTGCCGCCGGCGGCGAAGAGGCCGGCGACGTCGTAGTCGGCGAGGTGGCGCAGGTGCTCCCGGTACGACGCCTCGTCGAACCGGAGGTCGGCCGTCGTGTGGGTGACGGGGAAGGAGAGCAGGCCGGCGCCGAGCGCGGTGCGCAGCTCGTCGGGGGCGTAGCGGCTCATCGGGGTGCTCCTAGGAAGACGGTGAGGTGGGACGGGAGATCAGGGACGCTGGCCGAACTCGGCACTCGCGACGGTCCACGCGCGGGCCTGCTCGGTCAGGGTGAAACCGAGGCCGGGGCGGTCCGAGACGTACATGCGGCCGTCCCGGGTCTCCAGCTGCTCGTTGAAGAGGGGCGCGAGCCAGTCGAAGTGCTCGACCCACGGCTCGATCGGGTACGCCGCGGCGAGGTGCACGTGGATCTCCATCGCGAAGTGCGGGGCGAGGTCGAGGTGCTGGGCCTCGGCGAGCGTCATCAGCTTCAGGAACGGCGTGATCCCGCCGATCCGCGGCGCGTCGGGCTGGATGATGTCGTGGGCCCCGGCCTCGATGAGGCGGACGTGCTCGGCGACGCTGGTCAGCATCTCGCCCGTGGCGATGGGCGTGTCGAGGCTCCGGGCCAGGTTGGCGTGGCCCTCCGCGTCGTACGCGTCGAGGGGCTCCTCGATCCAGACCAGGCCGAACTCCTCGAAGAGGCGTCCCATGCGCATCGCGGTGGCGCGGTCCCACTGCTGGTTGGCGTCGACCATGAGGGGGACGTCGGGGTCGAGCGCCTCACGGACGGCGGTCACGCGCGCGACGTCGGTGCGCCAGTCGGGCTGGCCGACCTTCAGCTTGATGGCACCGATGCCGCTGGCGAGCGAGGCGCCCGCGTTCTCGATGACCTGCTCGATCGGCGTGTGGAGGAAGCCCCCCGAGGTGTTGTAGGTGCGCACCGAGTCGCGGTGGGCGCCCAGCAGCTTGGCGAGGGGCAGGCCGGCGCGCTTCGCCTTGAGGTCCCACAGCGACACGTCGATCGCCGCGATGGCCTGGGTCGCGAGGCCGCTGCGGCCGACCGAGGCGCCGGCCCACGTCAGCTTCGTCCAGATCTTGCCGATGTCGGAGGGGTCCTCGCCGATCAGCACGGGGGCGATCTCGGAGGCGTGCGCGAACTGGCCGGGGCCGCCGGCGCGCTTGGAGTAGGAGAACCCGACGCCCGTGTGGCCGCCCTCGGTGGTGATCTCGGCGACGAGGAAGACGACCTCGGTCATGGGCTTCTGGCGGCCCGTCAGCACCTTCGCGTCGCTGATCGGGGTCGCCAGCGGCAGCACCACCGAGGAGAGCGCGACGTGCGCGATGCGATCGACGGTGGCCGGCCCGGCCTGCGCGGCGATGACCGCGGCGTCAGGGGCGGCGAGCGCGCTCGTCGGCGTGGCCGTGGCGGTCGAGGTCATGCGGTCCTCCGGGGGCGTGTGGTGGGCGACACACTGACCCTAGGAAGACACCGCCATTCCCGTCCAACACTTCTCCGGCATCCTGCGATACCCCGGAGGCATCACACGCCGCGGTCGAGCAGTGCCTCCAGCACCGTGACGACGCCGGCCTCGGTGTGCGCCGGCGCGAGGTGGGCCGCGCGCTCCTTCACCGTCGGGTGGGCGCCCGCCATCGCGAACGAGGCCGCCGCCTCGTCGAGCATCTCCAGGTCGTTGAGGTAGTCGCCGAACGCCGCGGTCTGCGCCCGCGTGACGCCGAGCGCCTCCTGCAGCCGCTGCACCGCCGCACCCTTGTGGACGCCGGCGACCATCACGTCGGCCCAGCGCGTGCCCGACACGACGACCTGGTGGTCGCCGACGAACCCGGCGAGCGCGTCGGCGACGACCTGCGGGTCGTGGGCGTCGTTGATCGCGACCTTGACGATCTCGTCGTCGACCGCGCCGAGGTCGTCGACGAGCTCGCGCGCGGCGTAGTACCGGTCCACCTCCGCGAGGAACGCGGGGTCGTCACGCTCGACGTACGCCGCCCGCTTGCCGCACAGCACCACCCCGGCGTCGCGGTCGGCGACGACCTCGCGCAGCGTGGTCACGAGGTCGGCCACCACGGCGGGATCGATCGCCGTGGACGACACCTCCTCGTCGTCGCGCACGACGTAGGCACCGTTCTCGGCGATGAAGACCATGCCGTCGGCGGCGCGGTCGAACATGCGGCGCAGCGTGGCGTACTGCCGACCGCTCGCCGGCGCGAACGCCACCCCGGCCGCCGCCAGCCGGTCCAGCAGCGGCCACAGCGCGTCGGGCACCTCGCCGTCGCCGTCGAGGAGCGTGCCGTCCATGTCGACGACCGCGAGCCGCAGCCCGTCGGGCATCATGGGGAGGTCGAGCGTGCGGGCGTCGGGCTGGGTGGTCGTGTCGAGCTCGGTCACCCCCTCAGCCTCACACGGGCGCGGCGGGCGGGGCGAAACGCCTACGCCCCCCGCAGCACCGCCGCGAGGTCGAGCGGCGCGCGGTCGGTGAGGAGGCGGACGTCGTCGCTCACCGCGGCGAGCTCGCCGGAGCGGATGGCGGTGTAGGTGGAGACCCACGCGTCGTACTGCCAGTCCGGCGCCTCCCACCGTCGGCGCGACGCGTAGGCCTCCTCGTCCGTCTCGTCGTGGAACGTCGTCGGGCGGCCCGTCACCTGGGTGATGACCTCCGCCGCCTCGGTCAGCGTGATCGCGGCGGGCCCGGTCAGCTCGTAGGTGCGCCCCGCGTGCGCCACCGGGTCGAGCAGCACCTCCGTCGCGGCGCGGGCCACGTCGGCCCGGGCGACCGCAGCGACCCGCCCGTCGCCCGCCGGTCCGCGGAGCACGCCGTCGTCGCCCACGAAGAGCGGCAGCACGTCGAGGTAGAAGTTGTCGCGCAGGAAGGTCCAGGCCATCCCGCTGGCCCGCAGGTGCTCCTCGGTGGCGTGGTGGTCGCGGCCGAGCGTGAACGTGCAGTCGGGCGCGGCCGCGGCGAACGACGTGTAGACGACGTGCTGCACCCCGGCCGCGGCGGCCGCGTCGACGAACGCCCGGTGCACGGCCACGCGGTCGGCGGTCTCGCCGGCCGACACCATGAGCAGCGTCTCGACGCCCTCGAGCGCCGCGCGCGCCCCGGCCGGGTCGGCGTAGTCGCAGGCCAGCGGCACGGCGCCGGGCAGGTTCGGCACGCGGCTGGGGGTCCGCGCCAGCAGCCGCTGCGGTACGCCGCGGCCCGCCAGGTCGCGGGCGACGAGGCTGCCGACGGCGCCGGTCGCCCCGGTGACGCCGATGCTGGGCAGGACGGTGGGGTCGGGCCGGGGGTCGGGCCGGGGGTCGGGCGCGGGGTCGGGCGCAGAGGTGCTCACCCGCCCAGCCTCCCCGATGACGCACGCGCACGCACGGTCCGCGGCGCGGCGTCCCACCACCGTCGGGCGGCGCGGGACAGCGCGGACTGCTCCGCGAAGCCGACCATGGCCGACACCTGGGCCAGGGGCAGGTCGGTGCCGGTGAGGAGACGCTGGGCCTCGCCGCGCCGTACCTCGTCCACCAGCGCCCCGAACGTCGTGCCCTCCGCCTCGAGCCGCCGCTGCAGCGTGCGGTGGTGGACGGCGAGCAGCCGAGCGACGGCGGCGATCTCGACGCTGCCCGTGCCGAGCGACTCGCGCACGGCCGCGCGCACCCGGGCGCTCGTGCCCCCACCGCTCCCCGGCAGCGGCGCCTGCGCGGCGAGGTGGGCGAGCGCGAGACGCCGCAGCGTCGCGTTCACCCCCGCGAGCCGGTGCCCCGCGAGGGCCTGCGGGATCCGCAGCACGGCCGCCGTCCCGGGCGCCTCGAAGGTGACGGGGGCGCCGTAGGCCGCCTCGTACGCCGCGGGCTCGGCCGCCGGCCGGTAGGGCAGCTCCACGCCGAGCAGTCCGTAGGGCCCGCCGTGCAGGTAGGTGATGACGCCGTGGGCGAAGGCCAGGCCCATGTCGGTGCCCTGCACGAGGCCCTCGCCGGCGGGCCCGTAGTGCAGTCCCGCGACGCCCCGCTCCCCCTGCGGGTCGTCGCCGAGGCGCACGCTGAGGGAGCCGTTGTGCACGAAGAGGTAGCGCGACGTGCAGTCGAGCGCGTCGCCGAGCGTCGGCGAGTGCTGGATCGCGACGGCCAGCGAGCCCAGCGTCGTGATGTCCTGGCGGCCGGCGATGCGGAGGCCGAGGTCGGCCCGCCCCAGGTCGTGCGCGGCGAGCTCGAGCAGCTGGGCGGCCGCCTCGTCCCGCACGAGCACGTCGTCGGCCAGCAGGGCGTCGGGGCGCAGGCCGACGGCGCGGGCGTACGCCGCGGGGTCGCCGCCGTGGACGGTCACCTCGTCGGCGAACCCGCGCAGGGCGGCCGAGCGGATGTAGCCCATCGTCACCTCCGAGGAGTGTCGCGTCAGGACAAGATCATGTCGCACCAGGGCAAGTTTCGGACCGCCCCGGGGAGCACCATCGACACCATGAGCACTCCCACCGACCGCTCCACCGGTCCGACCCCCGAGCACGTCGACGTCGTCGTGGTCGGCGCCGGGCTCTCCGGCATCGGCGCGGCGTACCGCCTGCAGACCGAGCGACCGGGCACGAGCTACGTCGTGCTCGAGGCCCGCGAGGCGATGGGCGGCACGTGGGACCTGTTCCGCTACCCGGGCGTGCGCTCCGACTCGGACATGTACACGCTCGGCTACTCCTTCAAGCCCTGGCGCGACGGCCGCTCGCTCGCCGACGGGCCGTCGATCCTGCGCTACATCGAGGAGACGGCCAGCGAGTTCGGCATCGACGAGCACATCCGCTACTCCTCCCGCGTCGTCGCCGCCGACTTCGACACCGCGACGTGCCGCTGGACGGTCGAGGTCGAGGACCCCCGCACCGGCGAGCGCCGCTCGCTGACCTGCGGCTTCCTCTACTCGTGCGCCGGCTACTACGACTACGACGAGCCCCACCACCCCGACCTGCCGGGCCTCGAGAAGTTCGCCGGCCAGGTCGTCCACCCGCAGTTCTGGCCCGAGGACCTGTCCTACGCGGGCCAGCGCGTCGTCGTCATCGGCTCCGGCGCCACCGCGGTCACCCTCGTGCCGGCGATGCTCGCCGACGAGAGCGGGAACGGCGGCAGCGGCCCCGCCGGCCACGTGACGATGCTGCAGCGCACCCCGACCTGGATCAGCGCCGTGCCCCGCGTCGACCGCAACGCCGAGCGGCTCAAGCGCGTCCTCCCCCCGGCCGCCGCGCACCACGCGATCCGCGCGAAGAACATCGCGTTCTCCACGGCCTTCTACCAGTTCTGCCGCCGCCGCCCGCAGCAGGCGCGGAAGCTGCTCACCGGGCTGACGACGAAGTTCCTCGGCGACCCGCAGCTCGTCGCCGACCACTTCACGCCGACCTACGACCCGTGGGACCAGCGCCTGTGCGCCGTCCCCGGCGGCGACCTGTTCAAGGTCATCAAGAGCGGCGCGGCCGAGGTCGTCACGGACCGGATCGCCTCGTTCGTGCCCGAGGGCATCCGGCTCGAGTCCGGCCGCGTGCTGGAGGCCGACGTCGTCGTCACCGCCACCGGCCTGCGCCTGCGGGCCTTCGGCGGTATCTCCCCGAGCGTCGACGGGGTCGAGGTGACGCTCCCCGAGCAGCACACCTGGAACGGCGCCATGGTCACGGGCATCCCCTCCTTCGCGGTCTGCATCGGCTACACCAACGCCTCCTGGACGCTGCGCGCCGACCTCACCCACCGCCTCGTGTGCAAGGTGCTGGCCTGGACCGAGGAGCAGGGGTACGCCGCGGCCGTCCCCACCCCGGACGGCGACCTCGGCTCGCGTCCGCTGCTCGACCTGGCCGCGGGCTACGTGCAGCGCTCCATCGACGCCTTCCCGCGCCAGGGCGACAAGGCGCCGTGGCGCGTGCGCCAGAACTACGTGCTCGACGCGGCGACGACGCTGCGCAGCGACCTGGGTCGCACGCTCACGGGTCTGCGACCGCGACCGAGGGCCGTGCCCGCTGCGACCGACACCGCTGCGACCGACACCGCCGAGCCCGGGCTGGTCGACGCGTGAGCGCCCCCGTGGAGGCGACCGTGGGCGACTGGCGTCCCGACATCCTCGGCGAGGGCTTCGAGCAGGCCCGGATCGAGCTCGGACCGGACCCCGACGGCGAGGGCGGCGACGTGCACGCGGTGCTCGTGCGCCGCGTCGTCCGCCCCGAGGAGACCGTCGTCGGCGCCGTGCTGTTCGTCCACGGCTTCTCCGACTACTTCTTCCAGACCGACCTCGCCCACCACTGCGCCGCCCGCGGGCTGGCCTTCCACGCGCTCGACCTGCGCAAGTGCGGACGGGCCCGCGAGCCGCACCAGACGGCGCACTACGCGGGCGACCTGGCGCTCTACGACACCGAGCTCGAGACCGCCCTCGCCACGATCGCCGCCGACCACCCCGACGCGCCGGTGGTCGTGATGGGCCACTCGACCGGCGGGCTCGTGCTGCCGCTGTGGCTCGACCGCCGTCGCCGCGAGGACCGCGTCGCGCCCGTGGTGGGCCAGGTGCTCAACAGCCCCTGGTTCGACCTGCAGGGCAAGCCCGTCATGCGGGGACCCGTCACCCAGGCGCTGCGGGCCGTCTCCCGCGTCCAGCCCCTGCGCCGCCTCGACCTGCCCGTGTCGACGGTCTACGGCGACGCGCTCCACGTCAGCGGGCGCGGCGAGTGGGACTACGACCTCGCCCTGCGTCCCCTCGCGGGCTTCCCCGTCACCGTGGGCTGGCTCAACGCCGTACGCCGCGGTCACGCCGCCCTGCACCGCGGACTCGACGTCGGGGTGCCCTCGCTGGTGCTCCGGTCCGACCGCACCAGCTTCTCGCGCCGCGTCACGGAGGTGACGGACCGCTCCGACAACATCCTCGACGTGCGCCAGATCGCCCGCTGGTCGGGCTGCCTCGGCGGCGAGACCCACGTCGTGCCCGTCGCCGGCGCCCGGCACGACGTGTTCCTCTCGCTCGCCGAGCCCCGCGCCGCGGCGTACGCGGCCCTCGACCGCTGGCTCGACGCGCACCTCCCGGCCGACCTGCCCACCTCCTGACCGGGGGCCGCGCCCGGCCGGGGTCGCGCCCGGGCCGGGGTCGCGCCCGCGGAAAGAAAACGCGGACCAGGAAAGAAAACGCGGACCGGTCGGTGCCCGGCCCTCGACGGGCGAAGGAGAACGCGGACGGCGAGGTCCGACACTCCGAGGCCAGGGGCCTTCCGGTCCGCGTTTTCTTTTCGAGCGACGACCCCGCCGCGCACTTTCCTCGGCCCGGTCGGGTCCGTCCGCGTTTTCTTCTCCCACGACCCCCGGCCCGAGCCCCCGGCCCGAGCCCCTCGCCCGCGCGGGGGTGACCTGGCGGAAACCGTCGCCACGGGGCACGGGGAGGCCTACCCTCCGACCATGCCCTCCCTCCCGTTCCACCGGCGTGCACGGCGTGGTGGCGCCGCCGTCCTGCTCGTGCTCGCCCTGACGGTGCTGCTCGGCGCCCAGGGCTCCCCCGTCGCGGCCCAGTCCACCGACGCCGCTGCCATCGACAGCTCCGCCGCTGCCACCGCTGCCGCCGCTGCTCCGACCGGTCGCGTCTTCTGGGTCGCCACCAACGGCAACGACGCCAACCCCGGCACGTCGGCGGCGCCGTGGAAGGACCTCCGTGCGTCGATGCAGAAGCTGCGGGCGGGCGACACGCTGTTCGTGAAGGGCGGGCGCTACGCGTCGCCGAACAGCTACGTGATCCGGCCCAACGGGCTCGCGGCGGGCACGCCGGACAAGCGGATCACCGTCCAGGCCGCCAACGACCAGGTCTTCCTCGACGAGCCGCTGGCCATCGACAACGCGCAGTACTGGACGTTCGACGGCTTCAACATCTCCGGCAACGGCGCGCGCTACCGCGACACGACGGAGCCCCCGGGCTACCTGGTGCAGTTCGTGGGCGGCACGGGCTGGATCCTGCGCAACTCGAAGATCTGCTGCTTCGGCACCTACGGCATGGTCCAGGTGTGGGGCCAGCCGAAGGACTGGACGATCAGCCACAACACGATCTGGTCCAACCCCGGTCGCGGCGCGGCGGCGGACACCGACCACCTGATCTACGTGCACCCGAACACGGGCTCCGGCCCGGGCTACATCGAGCGCAACGTGCTGGCCGGCTCCTCCAACGGCTCCAACATCAAGCTGGGCGCCTCGTCGCAGACGACGGCGAACGCGGGCACGTCGGGCATCACGATCCGGCGCAACACCTTCCTCGGCGCGTGGACCAACGTGCGTCTGGCCTTCGAGACCGCCGGGTCGCTCATCGAGGACAACATCATGCTCGGCGCCACCCGCGACTGGCCGGACGGCCCGGCGTCGGTGCAGCCGTACTGCCTCGACGGGCGCGGCAACGCCACCCGCACGGACCTCTGGTACGGCCCGCCGACGCGGCGCCACACGGACCCGATCCGCGGCACGTACTGCCGCTACTCCGGCCAGTGGACCGACCAGGGCGGCCACGTGAAGCGCGACCCGCGCCTGCCGGTGTCGACCACCGCGGTCTACAACCAGCGCTCGCTCTCCTCCCTCGACCAGTCGCAGTTCCTGCCGCGGGACGTGCCGGCCCGGTCCTACGGGCGGTTCAGCCAGTTCGACCAGGCGCTCACGGGCGACTGGGACGGCGACGGCGTCGACACGCCCGCCGGGGTGCTGGGCAACCGGGTGCACCTGACCAACGAGGCGTCCGACGCGGGCTCCGTGGAGTACGTGGCCCCCGGTTCCGGCGAGTCCGAGCGCATCATCACGCTCGGCAAGGTCGGCTGGCGGTTCGTCGCGGGCGACTGGGACGGGGACGGCACCGACGAGCTCGGCGTCTTCGACCCCGCCACGGCGACGTTCCACCTGCGCACGCAGGAGGGTCGCATCGGGTCGTTCTCGTTCGGCTCCCGCAGCCGCAGCTACGAGCCGATCGCCGGCGACTGGAACGGCGACGGCAAGGACGAGGTCGGCCTCCTCGACACCAAGACCAAGGTCTTCGCGATCCGCACGAGCACCACGACGGCGACGAGCTTCCAGTTCGGGGCGGTCTCCGCGGCGTACCAGGTCACCACGGGCGACTGGGACGGCGACGGCAAGGACGAGATCGGCATGTGGCGGGTCGCGAACCGCACGTTCGCGCTGCGGCACTGCGTGACCGCCACCTGCGAGCAGGCGCCGACGGGCATCGTGATGGGCACGCAGGCGCTCGCGCCGTACTACCAGCCCATCGGCGGCACCTGGGAGCGCGGCCAGCGCACCGACACCATCGGTGTCGTGCTCTGGACGCAGTGGCTCCGCGCCCGGCAGAACGCGAACCCGACGACCTTCTACCCGACCCGCAACTACGAGGGCTGAGCGCGCGCCCGCCACCGGAGGTGGATGATGGCGGACATGGGACGAGAGGACGCGACCCCCGCCGTCGCCAACATCGACGAGACCGCGCTGACGGTCGGCACGCCGAAGCAGCGTGCCGTCGGGGTGCCGGCCGTGACGCACGCGCTGCAGATCGCGGTGGAGCAGATGGGTCCCGTGCGCACGGGCGAGACGCTGCGGCTCGTCAACCAGAAGCACGGCTTCGACTGCCCGGGCTGCGCGTGGCCGGAGGGCGACCACCGGAGCGCGGCCGAGTTCTGCGAGAACGGCGCGAAGGCCGTCGCCGAGGAGGCGACGCGACGCCGGGTGCCGCCGGAGTTCTTCGCGGCGCACCCGGTGTCGGAGCTGGAGACGTGGGACGACTACGCGCTCGGCCAGCAGGGGCGGCTCACCCACCCGATGCTGCTCGAGGAGGGGGCCACGCACTACCGGCCGGTGTCGTGGGAGGAGGCGTACGCCGTGGTGGCCGACGAGGTCGCCGCGCTCGACTCCCCCGACGAGCTGGTCTTCTACACGTCGGGCCGCACCTCCAACGAGGCCGCCTTCCTCTGGCAGCTGCTCGCCCGCGGGCTCGGCACCAACAACCTCCCCGACTGCTCGAACATGTGCCACGAGTCGTCCGGCTCCGCCCTCACCGAGACCATCGGCATCGGCAAGGGCTCGGTGTCGCTCCACGACGTCGAGACCGCCGAGCTCGTCATCGTCGCCGGGCAGAACCCCGGCACCAACCACCCCCGCATGCTGTCGGCGCTGGAGAAGACGAAGCGCAACGGCGGCACGGTCGTGGCGGTCAACCCGCTGCACGAGGCGGGCCTGCTGCGGTTCGACAACCCGCAGAAGGCGCGCGGCGTCGTAGGTCGCGGGACGCCGATCGCCGACGTGTTCCTGCAGGTCAGGCTCGGCGGCGACCAGGCCCTCTTCCAGGCCCTCGGCGCGCTCCTCCTGGCCGCCGAGGAGACCGCCCCCGGCACCGTCCTCGACCACGCGTTCGTCGAGGAGCGCACGCGGGGCTTCGCGGAGTACGCCGCGCACCTCGCCGCGCTCGACTGGGACGACGTCGCGACCGCCACCGGCCTGGAGCGGGAGCAGATCGAGGAGGTCGCCGGGCTGCTGCTCGGCTCGGGCTCCACCATCGTCTGCTGGGCGATGGGACTGACCCAGCACAAGCACTCCGTCGCCACGCTCCGCGACGTCGTCAACCTGCTGCTCCTCCAGGGCAACATCGGACGGCCCGGCGCGGGCGTCTGCCCGGTGCGCGGCCACTCCAATGTGCAGGGCGACCGCACGATGGGGATCTTCGAGCAGATGCCGGCGTGGTTCCACGACCACCTCGACGCCGAGTTCGGGTTCACCTCGCCGCGCGAGCACGGCTGGGACACGGTCGCGGCGATCGAGGCCATGGCCGCAGGGAAGGCGAAGGTCTTCCTCGGCATGGGGGGCAACTTCGCCCGCGCCACCCCCGACAGCCACGTCACCGAGGCGGCCCTGCGCTCGCTGGACCTGACCGTGCAGGTGTCGACCAAGCTCAACCGCTCCCACGTCGTGCACGGGCGGCGCGCCCTCATCCTGCCGACGCTCGGGCGCACCGAGGCCGACGTGCAGGCCGGGGGTCCGCAGCGCGTCACCGTCGAGGACTCGATGAGCGCCGTCCACGCCTCCCAGGGGCGGCTGGCCCCGGCCAGCGACGAGCTGCGCAGCGAGGTGGCGATCATCTCCGAGCTCGCCGAACGGCTCCTCGACGGCCGGGACAACGCCCCGCAGGCCGACTGGCGCGCGTTCCGCGACGACTACGCGACGATCCGGGCGTCGATCTCCCGTGTCGTACCGGGGTTCGAGGACTTCGAGGCCAAGATCGACGTGCCCGGCGGGTTCGTGCTGCCGCACCGGCCGCGCGACGAGCGGGGCTTCACGACGCCGTCCGGCAAGGCGGAGTTCACGGTGAACGAGCTGGAGTACCCGCACGTGCCCGCGGGCCGCCTGCTGCTGCAGACGCTGCGGTCGCACGACCAGTACAACACCACGATCTACGGGAAGGACGACCGCTACCGGGGCATCCACGGCGGGCGCCGGGTCGTGCTCGTGCACGCCGACGACCTCGCCGAGCAGGGGCTCGCCGACGGCGACCTGGTCGACCTCGTGTCGGAGTGGAGCGACGGCGAGCGCCGCGCCGAGGCCTTCCGCTGCGTGGCCTACAGCACACCGCGGGGGTGCGCCGCGGCGTACTACCCCGAGACCAACGTGCTCGTGCCGCTCGGTTCCTACGCCGACACGTCCCGCACGCCGACGTCGAAGTCCGTCGTCGTGCGCCTCGAGCCCCGCGACCGCTAGGTTTCTCCTATGGAGGAGCCCCCCTTCGCGTCCGTGGTGGACCCCGCCACGCGCACGGTGACCGTGACCGGCGGCGTCTGGGGGTTCCGCGACGTCGAGGAGCTCGACCGCGCGATCACGACGGCCTCCGCGGGCCTCACGCAGTCGATCACCCTCGACCTCACCCGCGCCGAGTTCCTGCCGAGCCTCGGGATCGGCACGCTGCTGTCGCTGCGCCGCCGCATGCGGCTGCACGGCGCCGACCTCACCGTCGTCGCCGCACCGGGCACGGTCGCGCACCGCGTCCTGATGATCACGGGCGTCGAGGTGGTGGAGAGCGATGGCTGACGTCGTGGCCTTCGAGACGGAGGTGCCGTTCACGGACCGCGGGGCCCACCTGGCCCGACGGCTCCTGCGGCACCACCTCGCGACGGCGGGCACGGCCCAGGTCGTGACGGAGAACGCGCTCCTCGTGCTGCACGAGCTGGTCGCCAACAGCCTCGACCACGGCTTCCCCTGCCCCAACGAGACGCTGCACCTCGCGTGGGAGGCGTCCCCCGAGTCCGTCGTGCTGCGGGTCACCGACCACGGCCCCCACCCCCGGTGCGAGCGCTGCCACCCCCGTCGCGCGCCGCGCGCCGGGCTCGCCCCGGTGACGGGGGACGGCGCGACGCTGCAGGTCCAGCAGCCCGAGCTCGACTCACCGCGCGGCCGCGGGCTGCTCATCGTCGACGGGCTCTCCGACCGGTGGGAGGTCACGACCCACGCCGGCGCGACGACCGTCGAGGTGCACCTGACGACCGCCGCCGACCCGCAGGCGGGCTGAGGCTCCATCCCCACCCAGGACGTCATGCGAACCGCAGGCCCCGGGCACCGCACCGCATGACGTCCCGGGGTACGGCGCGGGGCTCGCCAGCGGCGTACCGCGCCCGCGCAGGGGGCGCGGTACGCGTGCGCCGGGGTCGCGGCGAGCGCTCGTCGGGTCCACGAAATGTGCACCTGAGACAGGACAGACGCGATCCGGGCGCCACCAACCGCACACTTCCGACCCCTCCTCGCCACCCCGCCGGACGTCATGCGAACCGGCCCCGGGCGGCGCACCGCATGACGTCCTGGGTACGGCGCGGGGAAGGGCCGCTACCGCGCCGCCGGCACCTGCCCGGCGACGTTCGCCGCGAGGCCGCTCTGCCAGGCCCAGGCCACGACCTCGACGCGGTTGCTGGCGCCGAGCTTCCGGGCGACACGTCCGACGTGGAACTTCGCCGTGGTGGCCGAGATGAACAGCGCAGCGGCGATCTCACCGTTCGTGAGCCCGTGGGCCACGAGACCGGCGACCTCGCGCTCCCGCTCGGTCAGCATGGCGTCCTCGCCGAGCAGGCGCCCGCGGACGGGCACCGGCCCCACGGGCACGCGGACCGCCGTCACGTCACCGCCCCGCCGGCGTCCGCAGGAGCGCGCCCAGCCGGGCGACGTCGAAGTCCCCGCCCTCCAGCACGAGCGCGACGAGCTCGTCGGCCGTGTCCGCCCCGAAGCCCGCACCGTCCAGGTTGCGCTCGAGCTTCGCGAGCACGTCGGCCTCGGGCACCGGCCGTCCCGCCCCGCCGATGACGTCGTCGACGACCACGTCGTGCACCTCGCCGCCGGTCGTCGTCACGACGACCCGGGCCGGGAAGCGCGCCGGGAAGCCCGAGTCTTCCCAGGGCTCCGCCGTGATGCGCCGCGCCACGTCGGTGTGCGCGGCGTCGACCGGACGGGCGTAGAGCTCGAGGTCGACGGTGCCGTCGACGAGCCGACCGGCGAGCGTGTAGGGCAGGCTCCACCGGCCCAGGTGGGCGCGCGGCGGCACCTGGCGGGCCGGCCAGTCGCTGGCGATGATCGGTGCGGCGCCGGTCGGCACGTGGCAGTGGACGGCGGCGATGTCGGCCGGCTCCACGCCGGCCGCGAGCACCCGCTCGAGCGCCTCGACGAACGGGTGGATGAAGTGGCACGCCGGGATCAGCTTGAACGCCGCCTCCGGCAGGTGCCAGCGCTCCCCCAGGTCACCGAGCTCGCGCTCGAGCGCCGCGGGGGCGGCAGGGTCGTCGGCGTAGAGCCGGTAGAACCCGTGCGGCCCGTCCAGCACCGCCGCGGGGCCCGTCACGCCGGCCCGCGCGAGCGCGGCCGCCCACAGCCCGGAGTGGGCCGCCCAGGCGGGCTGCGCCGCCTTGACGGTGTCGCCGTCGGCGAGGAACGCGAACGTCCCGCCCGGTTGGCTCCCGGCGATCCCGAGCGCGTCGACCCCGTGCCCGACCCCGTGCCCGACCGCACCCTGGAGCAGCACCGCGACGAGCGCGGCCGCGAACGGGCCTGCGGCGCTCGTCGTCTGGAACCCCCGCGCCTGGAGCGTGCCGGGGCTGGCGAGGCCCATCCGCACGAGCACCTCCCACCCGACGGCGTACGCGGCCACCAGGTCCGCTCCCCGCGCCCCGGACTCCTCCGCCGCGGCCAGGGCGGCCGGGGTGAGGGTGGCGCTGCCGTGCATGACGGAGGCGACGTGGGTGTCGTCGTACTCGAGCGAGTGCACGAACGTGCCGTTGACGAGCGCGGCCACCTCGGGTGCGGCGCCCTCGGCACGGCCGAGCACGGTGGCCGGACCGGGGCGGCCGACGGCCAGTCGCTCGAGGCCCTGCAGCGGTCCCCGGTGGGCGGCGAGCAGTCCGACGCCCAGGCTGTCGAGGAGGTGAAGCCGCGCCGATCGGTCGACCTCGGCGGGCAGGCCCGCCGCGGCCGCGGCGCAGGCGGCGTCCACGAGACGCTGGGTCAGGCTCATCGGTCGTTCCCGTCGTCGAGGAGGGCGGTGAGGACGTCGGCCCAGGACTCCTGCCCGTGGCCGCCGTCGACGAGCCGGGCGGCAACGGACGCGAACCCCGGGGCGCTCGACTGCGTGAGGTCGGCCGCCTTGGCGAGCACCTCGTCGGGGCCCAGCGGACGGTCGGGACCGCCCACGGCGCTCAGCACCTCGCGCGTGTGCTCGCTGCCGTCGCTCAGCCGCACGGTCACCCGTGCGGGGCGGTCGTGCGGGGCGGGCGGGAGGTCGCCGTACGGCGCGAGCACGACCCGCTCCCGCAGCCGGGCCACCGTCGGCTCCGTGAGCCCGGGCGCGGCGTAGACGTCGGCGTCGGCCCGCCCCGCCGCCAACGTGGCGGCGACGACGTGCGGCACGGAGAACTTGCCCCCGAGGGCCGTGCGGGGCGCCGTGCCGTCGAGGGCGAGCGCCAGCGGGTGGGTGGCGACGGTGATCGCCTCCACCCGGGCGAGCGCGTCGCCGGTGACGCCGTCCGCGCCGAGCGCGAGGGCGCACTCGAGCGCGGCGTGCGTGTACTGGCAGGCCGCGTAGCGCTTGTGGTAGCCCTCGAGCACCGCCCAGTCCGTCGCCGGGTCGGCGAGGAAGGCCTCGTCGGGCACCTGGCCGTAGGCGTCCCGCAGCACGTCGAGGAGCGTCGTGGCGTCCGCCCCCAGCCCGCTCGCGGCCGCGTCGGCGGCGAGGAAGCCGAGCACCGCACCGCCCGCCGCCCAGGCGTTGCGGGCCTGCAGGCCGTCGGTGGCGTGCCGGAACGGCCCCACCATGCTCATCGAGGCGGCGACGTCGGCCGCGGCGAGCACGGCGGACGGCGACGACGTGCGCAACCAGGTGACCGCGGCGGCCGCACCGATGGGCGACAGCGTGGCATGGGGGTGCAGGCGCAGCGGCCGGGGCGCGGGGACCGCCCGCGCGACCTGCGTCGCGACCTCGTAGCCCACGACCACCGCGCGCAGCAGCGCGTCGGTGCTCGCACCGGTCGCCTCCGCCTCGGCGATCGCGGCCGGCACGGCGTAGAGGCCGCCGTGGCAGGTGGCCGGACGGAACCCCTCGTCCAGCTCGTCCCAGCCGGCCGCGACCGCGTTGGCCGCCGCCGCGCGCTCGCGCGGGGCGGAGCCGCCGGCCAGCACGCGCGACTCCCCCGAGCCGCCGCGCACCTGGAGACCGGCGAACGCGGCGACCTCGGCGTGGCGCCCCCCGAGCACCGTCGCGGCGAGGTCGTCGACGAGCACGAGGGCGGCGCGGCGGCGTACGGCGGGGTCGGCGAGCGGGTCGGCGGCGAGGCGCCGCTCCAGCCCGTCGCGCCACCCCGCCCAGCCGACGGGCACGCTCACGGGCGCTCCGCGGCGGCCGCCGCACCGGCCAGCCGGCCGAGGCCCACCGCGGTGAGCAGACCGTTGCCCGAGGAGTAGCCCCGGCCACCCGTCTGGCCGGACACGCCCGCGGCGACGCCGCCGACGGCGTACAGCCCCGGCACCGGACCGGCGTCGGTGAGCACCCGGCCGTCGACGTCCACGTCGAGCCCGCCCTGCGTGTGGAAGAGGCCCGGCGTCACGCGGGAGACGACGTAGGGCGCCTGGAGCGGCGCGTGCGCGAAGTCGGTGCGCCCGTGCTCGTCGGCGCGCTCGCCCCGGGCGGCGGCGTCGTACGCCGCGAGCGTGGCCCGCAGGGCCTCGAGGGGCGCGCCGGTGACGGCGGCGACCTCCTCCACGTCGGCGCACTCCTTCGCGCCGCCCATGTCGACGAGGTCGCGGTACTCGTCCTCCTTGAGCGTGATGTCGCGGATGCGCGCGTCGTAGACCGCCCAGATCGGGCCCTCGCCCGCGACGACGGAGGTCGTGAAGCCCGAGTAGCCGACGATCTCGTCGCCCAGTCGCGCACCGGTGGCGTCCACCAGCACGCCGCCCATCTCGACCGTGGTCCAGGACAGGATGCTGCCGTGGGGGTAGGCGACGGCGGCGTACCCCTGGAAGGCCTCCTGGTTGCGCAGCCGCCCGCCGAGCTCGACGCCCCACGCGAGGGCCTCGCCGGTGGAGCCGTGGGCACCGAAGTACTCCAGCCCGGCCAGCCCGGGGGCCCAGCGCTCGACGAGCTCGCGGTTGGCGGCGAAGCCGTTCGCCGCCAGCACGACGGCGTGGGCGCGGATCGTGTAGGGCTCGATGCGGTCGCCCGCGACCTCGACGCCCCGCACGACGCCGTCCTCGACGACGAGGCGGGCGACGGGGTTGCCGAGCACGATCTCGACGCCCGCGCGCTCGACGGCCGCGACCAGGTCGGCGGTGAGGTCGTGGCCGCGGCGCGACGCCGGGGCGTGCAGCCGGTTGACCGAGTGCCCGACGTGCTTGTAGTCCATGATGAGCTTCAGGCCGACCTGGTGGCTCTCGACGAGCCAGTCGACGAGCTCGCCGGACGTCTCCGCCAGGCGGCGCGTCAGGTGCTCCGCCTCGTGCGGGCCGCTCTGGCGCAGGAGGTCCGCCGTCATCCGGTCCGGGTCGTCGTCGACGCCCTGCTCGCGCTGCTGGCGGGTGCCCGCGCCGGGGATGGAGCCGGTCGAGAGCGACGTGTTGCCGCCGACGCGGTCGAGCTTCTCGAGCACGACGACGCTGGCCCCGGCGTCCGCGGCCGCCAGGGCGGCGACGAGGCCGCCACCGCCGGCCCCGACCACCACGACGTCGACGTCGACCTCGGGGACGATCTGCTCGGTCATGCTGCTCCTCCCTCGGGCAGCGCGGCGAGGCGCTGCAGCAGGCTGTCGGTGGTGTCGACGTCGGCGTACTTCTGGCCCATGTCGAAGAGGTTGACCTCGTGCACGAGCGGGCTGCGGTCGTAGACCGCGTCGCTCGGCACCGCCACCTTGTAGTTGTAGGAGAACGCGTCGACGGCGCTGCCGCGCACGCAGCCGGACGTCGAGCAGCCGGTGACGACGAGCGAGTCGACGCCGGCCTGCACGAGGTAGCTGAGCAGCGGGGTGCCGAAGAAGGCGCTCGGGTGCCGCTTGGGCAGCAGGATCTCCCCGTCGAGCGGCGCGATGTCGGGGTGGAACTCGTAGCCCTTCTCGGGGATGGCCATGATCCCGGGCACCTTGGCGCCGAGCGCACCGGCGTCGAAGGCCTGCTTGGGCGCGACGTAGGGGTACAGCACGGGCCATCCCTGGGAGCGGAAGAGCTCGAGCAGTCGCTTGATGTTGGCGACCGCGTCCCAGGCGACCTCGCCGCAGCTGGTGGTGAACTCCTCGAGGGCCTCGTCGAACGGCACCGGCTGCGTGCCCGTGGTGCGGTACTGCACGTCGATGATGAGGAGCCCCGGGCGCTTGCCGAGGCCGACGGGGCGGCCGAAGCCGGCCGCGTCGTACCTCTGCCGCGTCAGGTCGTCGATGATCTCGGTCATGCGGGGGTCCCCTTCTGCTCGGGAGCGGTGTCGATCGCAGCCAGGGCGGCGGCGCCGCTCTTCTCGCGGCGCAGGTAGCGACCGGTCGTGCGGTCGGCGAGCACGCCGTCGCGCAGCGCGAACTCGCCCCGCACGATGGTGTGGACGACGCGCAACGGGACCTCGGTGCCCTCCCACGGGGTGTAGTCGGCGCCCGAGTGCTGGGTCGCGGCGTTGATCGTGTAGCTGCCGTCGAGGTCGACGACCGCCAGGTCGGCGTCGGACCCGACGCGGATGGTGCCCTTCTGCGGATACATCCCGAACAGCTGCGCCGACCGCGTCGACGTGGCGTCGACGAGCCGCTCCAGCGGTACGCCGCGGCGCAGCCCCTCGCTGAGGGTCAGGGGCAGCACGCCCCCGGTGCCGGGGAAGCCGGCGGAGGCCGACCAGACGTCCTTCTCCTTGAAGGAGCGGTGCCGGGCGTTGTGGTCGGAGCCGACGGTGTCGACCCGGCCCTCGGCGAGGCCCACCCACAGCGCCTCGAGGTCCGCCCGCTCGCGGATGGGCGGGTTCACCTTGCCGTAGGTGCCGCAGCCCGCCTCGGTGGTGAGCGTCAGGTACTGCGTGCAGGTCTCCACGAACAGGTTCTCGTAGGACCGGCGCTGGCGCTCCATGGCGTCCAGCGCGAGCTGGCTGGAGGTGTGCACCGCGTAGACCGACGCGCCGGTGATCTGGGCCATGTAGGCCACGCGCTGCACGGCCTCGGCCTCCACGAAGGAGGGCCGCGAGGCGTTCCAGGCGTGGAGGGGGCCGCGGGACTCGTCGATCGGCCGGTTCTTCAGCTTCCAGACCAGCTCGATGTTCTCCGGGTGCGGGTTGATCATCGCGCCGGAGTCGGCGGCCATCCCCAGCACGTCGTACATGTAGCCGTCGTCGTTGCCGGGCAGGCCGAGGTAGGCACCCTCCTCGCCCTTGAAGTTCATGAAGAACTTGAAGCTGGAGACGCCGAAGTCGCGGATGTAGGCCGGGATGTCGTGCACGTGGTCGTCGGTGCCCACGCAGATGTGGAAGCCGAAGTCGACGTAGGAGTCCTGCTCCATCACGGCCTGCGCGCCCGGGACGATGTTCTCGTAGCCCTCGCCGCTCATGAGGTAGACGAGCATCGAGGTGATGCCGCCGGCGGCGGCCGACGCCGTCTCGAGGCGGGCGTCGTCGGGGTCCCGCGGGATGCGGATGTCCTTGCCGAGGTGCACGTGCGGGTCGATCGCACCCGGCAGCACGAGCTTCCCGCCGAGCTGCACGACCTCGCGGGCCTCGGCCGGCGCGCCGCGGTCGACGATCCCCGCGATGCGGCCGTCCGTGACCAGCAGGTCCACCGGGGTGACGCCCGTCCCGTGGAGGTAGACCTCCCCGCCGGCGAGCCTGAGGTCGTAGGTCGTCATGCCACGTCTCCGTCCTGCTCGGAGCCGTCCGCCCCGGGCGTGTTGGCCTCGGCGGCGTAGCGCCGCTCGAGCTCGTCGTAGTCCGGCTTGCGCACGAGCGACTGGCGGTCCTGCCAGCTGATCATCAGCTCGCTCGCCCGGGTGGTGTCGCCGTGCTCCGCGAGGTGGTCGAGCACCTCGCGCATCCCGGCGACGGCGCCGCGCATCGCGGCGTTGGCGTAGAGCGCGACGGCGTAGCCGATCTCGCCGAGCTCCTCGCGGGACGTCAGGGGGGTCAGCCCGCCCTCGACCATGTTGGCCATGTGGACGCCGGGCACGCTCCGCACGACGTGACGCATCTGCTCCGCGCTGCGGGGGGCCTCGACGAACAGGATGTCGGCGCCGGCGTCGCGGTAGCGACCGATGCGGTCGACCGCCTGCTCGAGGCCCTCGGTGGCCAGCGCGTCGGTGCGGGCCACGATCGCGAAGTCGTCGTCGATGCGGGCGTCGACCGCGGCGCGGACCTTCCCGACCATCTCGTCGGCGGAGATCACGTCCTTGCCCGAGAAGTGGCCGCACTTCTTGGGGCTGACCTGGTCCTCGAGCTGGAGGCCGGCGGCGCCGGCCCGCTCGAGCACCCGCACCGTGCGCTGCACGTTGATGGCGTTGCCGAAGCCGGTGTCGGCGTCGACGATGGCGGGCAGCGCGACGGCGTCGGCGATGGCCCGCACGTGGTCGGCGAGCTCGTTGAGCGTGAGGAGGCCGAGGTCGGGAGCGCCCAGGAACGTGTTCGTCACGCCCGCGCCGGACACGTAGACGGCCTCGTAGCCCGCCTCCTCGACGACGCGCGCCGTGAGAGCGTTCGGTGCGCCCGGCAGCATCAGCGGCGGACCGCTCCGCGCGATCAGGTCGCGCAGTCGCCTCGGGCTCGACATCTCGTTCACGTTCACTCCCGTTCAGGTGTCTGGTTGCATCACGGCCCGCCGCAGGGGACGGACCGCTCGGGATCAGCTGTCGTCGATCCCCAGGGCCTCGACGGCGCTGCGACGCGCCCGGTCGAGGTGACGGCGCATGGCCGCCGCGGCGGCGTCCTCGTCGCGGCGCTCGAAGGCCGCGACGAGCTCTTCGTGCTCGCCCTGCGCCTCGCGGGCGCGTGCCGGCACCTGGGCCGACATCCGACGGGCGAGCGAGATCTGGCGCTGGGCCTCCACCGTCGCCCGGCCGAGCGTCGCGTTGCCCGCCAGGTCGATGAGGCGCGAGTGCAGGTCCGCGTCGGAGGGGTACGGCGCGTCCGGCGCGCTCGACATCTCCGCAGCCGCTGCGTCCACCAAGGCTCGGAGCTCGGCGACCTCGGCGTCCGAGGCCCGCTGGCAGACCAGGCGCGCGACGTACATCTCGAGCGCGGAGCGCATCTCGTAGAGCTCCTCCACCTCGCGCCGCGCGAAGGTGCGCACGAAGGCGCCGCGGTGGCTGATCACGGTGACGAGGCCCTCGCCCACGAGGCGCTGGATGGCCTCGCGGAGGGGCCCGCGGCTGATGCCGAGCGACTGGGCGATGAGCACCTCGTTGAGCCGCTCGCCCGGGGAGAGGGTGCCGTCGAGGATCATCGACCGCACCGCCTCCTCCGTGCGGCGGGAGAACGTAGCGTCGCGCTCGAGCGGTGTCGAGCTGGGACGGTCGCTCCTGGGGGCCTTCGGCATGGACGTGTTCCTCTCGCGGTCCGTGCCGGCGGCGCGAGCGGGGAGGGTCGTCGTGCTCATCGCCGCGCCACCGGCATGTCAACTGTCGACACAGTCTCACGAACCGCGCGCTCGTGGCGACGCATTGCCAGGCCCGCGCAGGTGGCCGCCACGAGGCAGAGCACCACGATGTAGCCCGCCATCGGCAGGTTCGACCCGGTGCGGTCGTAGAGGTAGGTCGCGATGAGCGGCGCCGTGCCGCCGACCACCGTCGTCGGTAGGGCGTAGCTGAGCGAGGCGCCGGTGTAGCGGGTGCGGGCCGGGAACAGCTCGCTGTAGACGGCCGGCTGGGGTGCGTAGGCCGCGGACTGCACGACGGCGAGGCCGACGACCATCGCGACGAGGATGACGAGCGAGCTGCCGGTCTCGATGAGGAGGAAGTACGGCACGGTGAACCCGGCAGCGGCGAGGGCGGCCAGCATGACCTGGCGCCGCAGGCCGACCCGGTCGGACAGCCAGCCGAAGAGCGGGATCGAGACGAGGTAGCAGAGCGAGACGATCGTCAGGTGGTTGAGCACCTGGCCCTCGGTCACGTCCGTCTGGGTGGTGACGTAGGCCAGCGTGTAGGTCGCCACCGTGTAGTAGAGCGCGTTGTTGGCCGCACCCAGCCCGGCACCGAGGAGCACCTCGCGCCACTGGTGGCGGAGCACCTCGACGACCGGCACGTTCGTCGTCTCGTCGTGGGCCTGGGCCGCGGCGAAGTCGTGGGACTCGGCGAGGCCGCGACGGATCCAGAACCCGACGAGCACGATGACCGCGGAGATCCAGAACGGGACGCGCCAGCCCCAGCTGTCGAAGGCGTCGCCGCTGAGGCCGGCCGCCGCAGCGACGACGAGGCTGGCGAGCAGCAGGCCCGCCGGCGAGCCGACCTGGGTGGAGGAGCCGAAGAGGCCCTTGCGGCCCTCGGGGGCGTTCTCGACGGAGAGCAGCGCGGCACCGCCCCACTCGCCGCCCAGGGCGACGCCCTGGCCGATGCGGCAGAGCACGAGGAGCGCCGGCGCCCAGGCGCCGATGGCGTCGTAGGAGGGGATGCAGCCGATGAGGACGGTGGAGACCCCCATGAGCAGGAGCGTCGTCATGAGGACGTTGCGGCGGCCCAGCTTGTCGCCGTAGTGACCGAAGAGGATCGAGCCGATCGGGCGGGCCGCGAAGCCGACCGCGAAGGTCGCGAAGGCGGCGAGGGTGCCGACGACGCCCTCCTGGGTCGGGAAGAAGACATCACCGAAGACCAGGGCGGCGGCCGTGCCGTAGATGAAGAAGTCGTACCACTCCAGCGTCGTGCCGGCGAAGCTGCCGAGTGCCGCGCGCCGCTGCTGACCCACCGAGGGGCCGGCGTTCGTCGTGGACATGCGGGGCTCCTTTCGTGGGCGAGGGGAGGGAGGGAGAGGAGCAGGGTCGGGCGCGGGACCCGCTCGGGGGGCCGGACGACCGACCCCCCGAGCATCCGCCTTCAACTGTCGATTGTCAACAGTTAGCAGTTGACGGCTACAAGATCACGCCGTGGGTACCTTCGCCATGAGGCCGCCGTCGACCAGCACGGACGTCCCCGTCACGAACGCGGCGTCGTCGGAGACGAGGAACGCGATCGTGCCCGCCACGTCGGCGGGGCTGCCCATGCGACCGAGCGGCGCCGCGGCGGCCGAGCCGGCAGCCGCCCCCGCGGGGTCGGCCTGGGCGTCGAAGTACCCCTGCAGGTTCGGCGTCAGGATGAAGCCCGGGCACACCGCGTTGACACGGATGCCGTGCGGTGCCCCGTCGAGCGCCATGGCCTTGGTCAGGGCGAGCACCGCCCCCTTGGTGGCGACGTACGCCGCGTCCTGGGGGAACGCCGCGAACGAGGCCGTCGAGGCGACGAGCACGATCGCCCCGCCGCCCGGGACCATCGCCGGCCACAGGTGCCGGTTGAGCGAGTAGATGCTCGTCAGGTTCACGTCGAGCTGCCGGTGCCACTCCTCGGGCGTCAGCGCGTCAAGCGCGCCGACGACCGTCTGCCCGGCGTTGTGCACGACCACCGACGGCGCGCCGTGCTCGGCGATGACGCCGGGCAGCACCGCCTCCACCGCGGCGGCGTCCGTCACGTCGAACGCGGCGTACCGCGCGTCCGGGCCGCACGCGGCGGCCGCCTCCGCGAGCCGGCCCTCGTCGCGGCCCAGGAGCACGACCCGCGCCCCGTCGGCCGCGAGCCGCTCCGCCGCGCCGCGGCCGATCCCCGAGCTCGCGCCCGTCACGTAGGCGACGCGCGGTGCTCCCCCGGCGCTCACGCGTCGCCGCCCATCGGGAGCGCAGGCTCGCCCGCGGTCCAACCGCCGTCGACGGGCATGACGACGCCCGTGACCGCGGAGGCCGCGTCGGAGGCGAGGAACGCGATGACCGACGCGATCTCGTCGGGCTGGAACATCCGGCCCAGCGGGACGCGGCGCGAGACCGCGGCGTCGAGCTCGGGCGTCATCTGCTGCACGGCCATCGGCGTCAGGGTGAAACCGGGGCACACCGCGTTGACGCGGACGCCCGCCTCGGCCCAGTCGACCGCCATCGCGCGGGTGAGCGCGGCGACCGCGCCCTTGGAGGCCGTGTACGCCGACTGGTGCGGCAGGCTGACGAGGGCGGCCTGGCTCGCCACGTTGACGATGGCGCCCTTCGACTCCACCAGCGCGGCGTGCACGGACTGGCTGGCGTTGACGAGGCCGACGACGTTGACGTCGAAGCACTTCCGGAAGTCGGCCGCGTCCGTCTGCTCGAGCGGCAGGTTGGGCGTGATGACGCCCGCGCAGTTGACCAGCGCGTGGACCGCGCCGTGCTCGGCCACCACCGCGGCGCCGGCCGCGCGGACCGCCTCCCCGTCGGTGAGGTCGAGCGGGCCGGCCTCCGGCGTGCCGCTGATGTCCCAGCCGACCACCGTCGCGCCCTGGCGACGCAGGAAGTCGACGGTGGCGGCGCCGATGCCGGACGCCGCGCCGGTCACGACGACCACGCGGTCGCCGAGGGGCGCGGGGACGGTTGCTGCGGTGCTCATGCGGGTGCTCCTCTGCGGGTGGGTGCGCTCGACTCGTCCGAGCCGTCGGGCTCGTGCCAGGCGGGGTAGTCGGTGTAGCCGCGCTCCCCGCCCGTGTAGAAGGTCTCCTCGTCCCACGCCGCTCGCGGGCGGCCGTGCCGCCAGCGCTCGACGAGGTCCGGGTTCGAGATGAAGAGGCGGCCGACGCTGACGAGGTGGGCCGCGCCCTCCGCGACGATGGGCGCGACGTCGTCGAGCTCGCTGCCGCCGTTGTAGCCGGTGTTGAGGACGTACGTCGTGGGCCAGGTCTCCCGCAGCGTGCGGTGCAACGGGGTGCTGCGGCGACGCAGGGTGTGGAGGTACGCCGGACGCAGCTCGCCGATCTCCGCGGCCAGCCGCACGTAGGTGTCGTCGTTGTCCTGGTCGTCCATGTCGTTGAACTGGCCGCCGGGCGAGATGCGGATGCCGACGCGGTCCGCCCCGATCCGCTCCGCGACCGCGCGCGTGACCTCGACGACGAAGCGGGCCCGCCCGGCCGGGGTGCCGCCGTACGCGTCGGTGCGGTGGTTGGTGCCGGGGGCGAGGAACTGGTGGAGCAGGTAGCCGTTGGCCGCGTGCAGCTCGACGCCGTCGAGCCCGGCGGCGACCGCGCGGGCGGCGGACGAGGCGAACCCCTCGACCACCTCGGCGATGTCGTCGGGGGTCATCTCCGCCGGCTCGGGGGCCGGGACGCTGCGGCCGTCGGCGGTCTGCACCTCGAGGTCGGCGCGGACGGCGCTGGGCGCGACGATCCGGGCACCGGGCGGGATGAGGCTCTCGTGGCTGATCCGGCCCGTGTGCATGAGCTGGCAGAAGATGCGCCCGCCACGGGCGTGCACGGCATCGGCGACCTGCGCCCACACGGCTTGCTGGACGTCGGTGTGCAGCCCCGGCGTGCCGGGGTAGCCCTGGGCGGCCGCGGTCGGCTGCGTGCCCTCGGTGACGATGAGACCGGCACCGGCCCGCTGCGCGTAGTAGTCGATCGCCACCTCGGGCAGCACCCCGTGCTCGTCCGCGCGGTTGCGCGTCATGGGCGCCATGACGACCCGGTTCGCCAGCTCGATCCGGCCGAGCTGCCAGGGGTCGAGCACGGAGGGGCTGGTGGTGGGGCTGGTGGCGGGACTGGCCGTCACGTTCGGTCCTCCTCGGTCGGGCCCTGCAGCGTCTGCAGGGTGTTGAACAGCGCGGCCGACAGGTGCTCGCGCATGGCCGCCCGCGCGCCGGTGGCGTCACCGGCGACGAGGCAGCGGATGAGGCGGCGGTGCTCCTCGCGGGCCTCCGCCGCGCGGTGGCCGCCCGCGCCGGACCGGGAGCGGGCGAGCCGCAGCTCGACGTTGACCTGGCGGACCATGCGGGCCAGCTGGTCGTTGGCCGCGTGCAGCACGATCAGGTCGTGCAGGTCGTGGTCGTCGAACACGGCGGTGAGACCGGAGTCGGCCTCGCCGTCCGCGAGCCGCTCCAGGTCGATGAGCCCGGCCCGGCCCGCGTCGTCGATCCGGCGGGCCGCCAGGGCGGCGGCCTCGCACTCGAGCGCGATGCGCACCTCGAAGAGCTGGCGCACGTCGCTGAGGTCCAGGTGGCGCACCGAGGCGCCACGGTGGGACTCGACGACGACGAGCCCCCGGTGCGCGAGGCGCCGCAGCGCCTCGCGCACCGGTCCCCGACTGACGCCGAAGGAGCTCGCGATCTCGCTCTCGCTCAGCCGCGCCCCCGCCTCGAGGGCTCCGCTCACGATCTGCTCGTGGAGCAGGGCCTCGACCCGGTCCGCCAGGGTGAGGCTGGTGCGGTCGAAGGGCACCAGCCCGGGAGGTGCGGTGTCGGTCATCGGGGAGGTCAGTCCGCGATGTTGACGCACACGGTCTTGAGGTCCGTGTAGTCGTGGAGCACCTCGTGGCCCATCTCGCGGCCCCAGCCCGACTCCTTCATGCCGCCGAACGGCATGCTCGGGTCGAAGACGCCGTAGGCGTTCACCCAGACCGTGCCCGCCTGCAGCCGCCCGGCGACGCGGTGCGCCCGCGCCACGTCGCGGGTCCAGACGCCCGCCGCGAGGCCGTAGCGGGTGTCGTTGGCCGCCCGCACGACCTCGTCCTCGTCGGTGAATCGCGTCGCGACGACGACCGGTCCGAAGATCTCCTCCTTCACCACGCGGGCGTCCGCAGCGGTGTCGGCGAAGACGGTGGGCTCGATGAAGAAACCCTCCTCGCCCTTGCGGACGCCGCCCGTGAGCACGGAGCCCTCCGCGCGACCCACCTCGAGGTAGGACCGCACGCGGTCGAACTGGGCCTCGTTGGCCACGGGGCCGATCTCGCTCGACGCGTCGAAGCCGTCCCCGACCTTGATCTGCTCCGCCTTCTTCACCAGGCCGGCCACGACCTCGTCGTACACGCTGTCGTGCACGTAGAGCCGCGAGCCCGCCGCGCACGCCTGGCCGGCGTTGTAGAAGATCGCGTTGCTGGCGCCGTCGATCGCGGCCTCCAGGTCGGCGTCGCCGAAGATGATGTTGGCGCTCTTGCCGCCCAGCTCCAGCGTGACGCGCTTGAGGTTGCCGCCGGCCGCGTCGAGGATGCGGCGGCCCGTGGCCGTCGAGCCCGTGAACGAGACCTTGTCGACGTCCGGGTGGGACGCGAGCGCGGCGCCCGTGGTGTGGCCGAAACCGTTGACCACGTTGAGCACGCCGGGCGGGATGCCCGCCTCGAGCGCCAGGTGGGCCAGGCGCAGCGCGGAGAGCGGCGTCGACTCGGCGGGCTTCAGCACCACGGTGTTGCCGGCCGCCAGGGCGGGCGCCACCTTCCACGCCGTGATGACGAGCGGGAAGTTCCACGGGACGATGAGGCCGACGACGCCGAGGGGCTCGCGGCGGGTGTAGGTGTGGTACTCCCCCGGGGCCGAGATCGGGATCGTCTCGCCCTCGATCTTCGTCGCGTAGCCCGACATGTAGTGGAACAGGCCGGCAGCGGTGGGGACGTCGCCGTCCCGCGCGCCCAGGTAGGGCTTGCCCATGTCGAGCGTCTCGACGCGACCCATCTCGGCGGCGTCCGCCACGATGAGGTCACCGAGCCGCCACAGGGCCGCCGCCCGGTCCTTCGGCTTCATGCGCGCCCACGGTCCGTCCTCGAACGCCGCGCGGGCGGCGGCGACGGCCTTGTCGACGTCGGCCGCCGACGCCTCGGCGACCTTCGCGAAGGCGCGCCCGGTGGACGGGTTGATCGTGTCGAACTCCTTGCCGCCCTCACCGTCGACCCACTCGCCGCCGATGTGGAGGCGGGTGTGCTCGATGGGGCGGTCGGCGTCGACGTCGAGCGCCTGCTGGGTGGTGGTCACGTGTCGTGTCCTCTGCTCTCGTGCTCGGGTTCTGGGTGCGCGGGCCGGCTCGGCGCGGCTCAGTGCTCGTGGACGACGACGCCGCGGATGTTGCGACCGGCGTGCATGTCCTCGACCGCCTGGTTGATCTCGTCGAGGCCGTAGCGGCGGGTGACGAGCTCGTCGAGCTTGATCGAGCCGCGGCGGTACATCTCGAGCAGCCGCGGGATGTCGCCCACGGGGCTGCAGTTGCCGTACATGACGCCCTGGATGGACTTCGCGAAGTTGGTGAGGTCCTGCGGGCTCACGGCGATCGACATCTCCGAGGAGCCGACCGAGACCAGCACGCACGTGCCGGCCTTGCCGACGGCGGCGAAGGCCTCGCCGATGATGTCGCCGTCGACGCGACCGACCGTGATGATCGCGACGTCGACGCCCTGGCCGTTGGTCAGCTGGTCGATGAGCGGACGCGCCTCGCCGATGGAGGCGAAGGAGGCGGTGGCGCCGAAGTCGGCGGCCCGCTCCTGCTTGTAGTCGACGGGGTCGACCACGATGACGTGGTCCGCACCCGCGTGGCGGGCCCCCTGCACCGCGTTGGCGCCCACCCCGCCGAGGCCCAGCACGAGCACGACGTCGCCCGGCTTCACGCCGCCGTTGACGGCCGCGCCGTACCCGGTCGCGACGCCGCAGGAGACGAGGCACGCCAGGTCGAAGGGGATGTCCTCGGGCAGCTGCACCGTCTGCGACTCGTGGCAGACGAGGTAGTTGGAGAACGTGCCCAGGCGCGTGACGCCGCCGACGGGGTTGCCGTCGGTGTCGTGGAACCGGTAGGTGCCGTCCATCGCGCGGCCCGTCTCCATGCCGGCGCCGTTGTTGCAGATGTAGCTCTGGCCCTTGGCGCAGTAGCGGCAGGTGCCGCAGGCGGGGATGAAGAGCGTGGCGACGTGGTCGCCGGGCTTCACCCGGGTGACCTTGGCGCCGACCTTCTCGACGATGCCCGCGCCCTCGTGGCCCCCCACCATCGGCAGGGGCACGTCGAGGTCGCCGGTGACGAAGTGGTCGTCGGAGTGGCACAGCCCGGAGGCCATGACCTTGACGAGCACCTCGTTCTCACCGGGCTCGGCGACCTCGAGGTCCTGGACCTGCCACTTGCCGTTGACCTCGTGGATGACGGCTCCGCGTGCCTGCATGGTCGTGCTCCTTCGTGCCGGGGTGGTGCTGGGTGGATGGATGTCTGGATCGGGCTCGGTCTGGCCGGGTCAGGCGGTGGCGGCCATGCGCCGGCGCTTGCGCTCGCCGCGGGTGCGCACCAGCTTGGAGAGCACGACGGCGATCACGAGGGCGCCGCCGTAGAACAGCTCCTGGACGTACTGCTGCGCGCCCATGAGCTGGAGGCCGGTGATGCCGGTGACCAGGAAGTAGACGGCGATCAGGGTGCCCCACGGGTTGAACCGACCGATGCGCAGGACGGTCGAGCCGAGGAAGCAGGCGGCGAACGCCGGCAGCAGGAACGACGCACCCGAGACGGGGTCGGCGCTGGCGGTCGTGCCCGCGTAGACCACGCCGGCGAGGCCCGCGAAGCCGGCGGAGATGACGAGCGACGTCCAGCGCATCCGCGCCACGTTGACGCCGTTGAGGCGGGCCACGTCGCGGCTCTGGCCGACGAACAGCAGGCGCTGGCCGAAGGCCGAGTGGTCGAAGACGTACCAGACGAGCACGCACAGGGCGATCGCGTAGTAGAAGCCGAGCGAGATGACGATCCCCGGCTGGGTCAGCACGGCGTCGGTCAGCGTGCGGTCCACGCCGCTGATCGTCATCGAGCTCGAGATCAGGAAGATCAGGCCCTGCACCACCGTGCCGACACCGAGGGTGACGATGAACGGGTCGATGTCGAAGACGGTGACGATGAAGCCGTTGAGGAGGCCGACGCCGAGGCTGACCACGATGGCCGCGACGACCGCGAGCCAGATGTTCCACCCGTGGTTGACGTTCAGCAGCGCCACGGTCATCGCCGAGAGCCCGAGGGTGTTGGCCACCGACAGGTCGTAGTCCCCGGCGCGCAGCGGCACCAGCAGGCCGAGCGCGAGGATCAGCAGCACGACCTGGGTCGAGAGCATGTTGGAGACGTTCGCCGTGGTCGGGAACGTGTCCGGCACGATGAGGCTGAAGGCGACGATGAGGGCGGCCCACACCCCCAGCAGCGCGAAGCGCTCGGGCTCGGCGGGCTTGCGCACGACGTCGGCGCGGGCCCCGCGGCCCTTCCCGTCGTCCCCGGGCGTCACCGGGCGCTCCTGGTCGATGGCAGTCATGAGGCTTCCTCCGCGTAGACGGCGGACGCGAGCGCGTCCTTGGTGATGTCGTCGCCGTGCAGCTCGGTGCGCGCGCGACCGGCGTCGAGGACGACCACGCGGTCGGCCATCTCCACCAGCTGCTCGTAGTCCGAGGTCGCGCAGAGCACGGCCATGCCGTCGGCGACCGCCGAACGGATGAGCTTGAAGATCTCGCGCCGGGCGCCGATGTCGACGCCCTGCGTGGGCTCGTTGAGCAGGAGGACGGTCGGTCCGGTGTCCATCCACTTGCCGATGAGCGCCTTCTGCTGGTTGCCGCCCGACAGGTGCCCGAAGAGGGCCCGCGGGTTGGGCGGCACGACGTTGAGGCGCTCGCACGTGTCCTGCGCCTGGCTCTCGAGGCCCTTCCAGTCGACCTTCGCGCCGCGTGCGCTGCGGTCGAGGAAGGGCAGGGAGACGTTCTCGAGCACCGTGAGCCCGAGCGCGCCGCCCTGGCCCTTGCGGTCCGCCGGGATGAGCACGACGCCCGCGTCCATGGACCGGGCCGGCGTCGGCCGGCGCACCTCCTGGCCCCCGTGCACCAGCGTCCCGCTCGAGGCGGCGCGCGAGCCGAAGAGCAGGTCGGGCAGCTCCTCGAACCCGGAGCCGGCCAGGCCGGTGACCCCGACGACCTCCCCCGGGTAGAGGTCGAGGTCGAGGCCTTTCACGCGGGCGCCGGACAGCGCCCGCGTGGAGAGCAGCGGCTCCTGGTCGTGCCGGACCGTCGCCGCCCCACGGGCCACGTGCTCGTCGCGGGCGCCGAGGATGAGCTGCACCAGGTCGTCGCGGGTCGAGCCCTGCGTCTCCCGCGTGCCGGCGAGCACGCCGTTGCGGAAGACGGTGACCCGGTCGGTCACCTGCAGGATCTCGTCGAGGTCGTGGGAGACGAGCAGCACCGCGTCGCCGCGCTCGCGCAGCCGGCGCAGCACGCCGAACAGCAGGTCGACCTCGTTGCGGGGCAGGAACACCGTCGGCTCGTCGAGGACGAGGATCTGTCCCCCGTCGACGCCGCCGGCCTCCTGGGCGCCGACCGCACGGACGACGGCGACCATCGCCCGCTGCACCGGCGAGAGCATGTCGATCGTGGCTTCGGGGCTGACCCCGATGCCGAACCGCTCCAGCAGCTCGGTCACCCGGGCCCGCTCGGCGCGCCAGCCCACCCGGCGCCAGCCCGGTGCGCTGCCCTCGTGGTCGAGGGCCATGTGCTCGAGCACGGTGCCCGCGGGCGCGAGGCCGAGGTCCTGGTGCACGAAGCCCAGGCCCTCGTCCCGCAGCCCCCGGGGGCCGAACGGCGTGGAGATCTCGCGCCCGCGGACGGTCACCGAGCCGCCGTCGGCGTCGTGGACGCCGGCGAGCACCTTGATGAGCGTCGACTTGCCGCAGCCGTTGGCGCCGAGCAGGCCGTGGATCTCGCCGGGCCGCACGTCGAGGTCGACCCCGCGGAGCGCGGGGACCCCGTTGAACGACTTGCGCAGGTCGCGGACCTGGAGCAGGGAGGTGCTCATGTCAGGACAGGCCCCACAGCTCGAGGTACGCCGCGGCGTACTCGTCGCCGAAGCCCTTGCCGCTCTCCGGCGGGTTGCCGGTCTCGGCCACGTTCGACTCGTCGATGAGGCGGATCGGGCCGGACTCGCCGGGGATGGGCTCCTCGCCGAGGATGGCCCGGAACGCGACGTCCATGTTGACGTAGGCGACCCAGTCGGGGTTCTCCGCGATGTTCACGGCCACCTCGCCGTCCTGCACCATCCGCAGGATCGAGGGCGTGCCGTTGAAGGTGTAGATGGGGACCTCGCGGCTGCCGGCGGCCTGGCGGATGCCGGGCGAGGCGTACAGGGCCATGGAGTCGTAGATCGGGAGCACGGCGTTGATGTCCTGCTCGCGCACCAGCGCCGACTGCACCTGGCTCTGGATCTGGGTCGACCACTGCGGGACGGCCACGTTGATGACGGTGGCCTCCGAGCCCTCGGGGCCCGACTCCTCCAGCGTCTCCTCGATCGTCTCGACCATGCCGGCCGCCGGGCCGGTCTCGGAGGACTGGATGACGAGGGCGTGGACCGGCACGCCGTCGGCGTCCGCGATGGCGGCGAGGGCCATCAGGCGGGCGGCCTGGTTGAAGGGGGCATAGGCCTCGTACTCGAGGCCCGGGGTGCCCTCGCCCTCGCTGTCGCTGATGTGGAGCGGGATCACGGGGATCCCGGCGTCCTTCGCCGCGTCGATCGACGGGCCGAGCGTCTCCGCCAGGGGGCCGTTGAGCAGGATGGCCGACGCGCCGGCGTTGATGGCCTGCGCGATGCCCTGCTGGTAGGAGGTCTGCGTGCCGTCCGAGGGGAAGGTCACGTAGTCGATGCCCGCCTGCTCCGCGACCGCGGCCATGGCGCGCTCCCCCGCGGTGTAGAACTCCGCAGTGCTGTCGATCGGGATGCTGTAGATCGTCTCGCCCGCGAGCGAGCTGACGTCGATGGGGTCACCGAGGTCGTCGGTCGTCGGGACAGCCTTCGCCTCGTCGACGAGCTCGGCGGCCGCGTCGGCGCGCTCGCGGCCCTCGTCGGTGGACTCCCCACCGGACTCGAGCGAGCTGGTGCACGCGGTCAGGGCGGTCAGGGCGAGGGCGGCCACGCCGACCTTGAAGGTGGTTGTGCGCATGTGGGACTCCGTTTGCGGGTGCGGGTTCGGGACGTCCGAGACGGGGTGCTGCGGTGGTGCCGGGAGGTGTGGGCGGCGGAGCCGGCTCAGCGCTGGGCGAGCTCCGGGCGGAGGTCGAGGTCCTCGTAGATGCGGGCGATCGAGCGCCGCTGGAAGACCTCGACGAGGGAGTCGGGGTAGCCGACGTAGTCCTCGGTGTCGACGTGGATGTTGTCGGGGAAGCGGATCTCGTCGCAGGCCTGCTCGAGGCTGTGCCCGGCGCTCTTGGCAGCGGCCACCTCGCCGACGACCTCGCGGCCCCACTGGCGGTACTGCTCCAGCACCGCCCGGTCGGCGACCTCGCCGTGGCCGGGGACGAGCACGGTGAAGTCGTAGGCGGCCACCGCGTCGATCGCGTCGAACCAGTTCCAGATGCGCGAGTCCTGGAACGAGGGCAGGCCGGCCTCGCAGACGATGTCGCCGGTGAACACGACGCCGTCCTCGGGCAGGTAGGCGATCAGGCTGTTGGCCGTGTGGCCGGGCTGGAAGGTGAGCTCGAGGTGGAGCTCACCGAAGTGGAGGTCGAGCGCGTCGTTGAAAACGACCTCGGGCACGCGCACGGCGTACTCGTCGAGCATCGCCACAGCGTCGGGGTCGATCCGGGCGAAGAGGTCCTTGAGGTAGTCGTAGGTCGGCGCGTCGTGGAGCAGCCGTTCCCGGGTGCCCCGGTGCGCGACGACCTCGCCGCCCATCCAGAAGTTGCCGATCGTGTGGTCGGGGTGGTGGTCGGTGTTGACCACGAAGCGCGTGCGGCCGAACCCGTCGACCACCTTCCGCCACGCGATCGCGTCCGTCGGCCGGTGCGGGGTGTCGACCAGGGCCACGCCGTCGGCGCCCACGATGATCGAGTTGTTCGAGCCCAGGTTGGCGGTCTCGACGTGGACGTGCTTGCTGACCTGCTGCAGGGTCACTGCTGCTCCTCACGGGTGGACGGGCGGGCGGTGGCGGTCTCGGGAGTGCTCTCGGGGACCGGCATGGAGGCCCCGCCGAGGAAGCCGACGAGGTTCTCGATGCGGGTCGGGGCGAAGATCTCGACGAAGGTCGCCTCGCCCTCGATCGACCGGCCGCCGTGCACGACGTCGCGAGGGACGACGAGCACGTCGCCGACCGACAGCTCCATCTCCTCGCCGCCGACGGTGAAGGCGATCCGGCCGCTCGTCATGACGACGGCCTGCTCCGCGTCGGGGTGCGTGTGCATCGGCAGCACCGTCGGGTGCACCCAGCGGATCCGGTTGATCCCCATCTCCTTGCCGGTGACGGCGGTACGGAAGTTGCCGGGCAGCACCTCGCGCTCCGGCAGGTCCGACCAGGCAGACACGAACGACATCGGGGGCTCCTCCTCGGGGTGCCGGGACCGCTGGTGAGCGGGTGACGCAGACCACGTCACGGGCATGCCGACGAACCTAGGTTGCCAACTGACAACTGTCAACAGTTTGCTGATCGGGGATGTGTAACGGCTCTGTGAACGGGCCCGAAAGCGTCCTCCACACCCACTCGCACGCGGCGCGGACCGCGAACGGTCGACTGCCGACCGTCGACCGATGAGCCGCGTGGCGTGCGGGGCGCGACCAAGGGTGGCGGAGGTGTACGGCTGGGGCAGGTCCGGCCTCGACCCCGGCCGCACCCAACGCACCATTCCCCATCCAGCGGCGGGTCCGGATCACCCAGCGCCCCAGGTACGGCGCGGGGCTCGCCAGCGGCGTACCGCTCCCCTAGCGTGCGAGGGGTGAGCATCGACCTCCCCGCCGCCGTGACGTTCATCGAGGCCAACGCCCGCCTGCTGGACCGGCGCCGCGCGGAGCTGCTGCTGGGCACCGGTACGAAGGAGCGGGTGGTGGCGGCGCTACGGCCCTACGCCAATGCCGACGGGGGATTCGGCAGCGCGCTGGAGCCCGACGTGCGCGGACCGCACAGCGAGCCGACCGCCGCCCTGGCCGCGCTCGAGGTGCTCGCGGAGGTCGGGATGCTCGATGCGCCGGCCACGGCCGACCTCGTGCGCGACGTCGCGGCGTGGGTCGCGGGGGTCGCGGAGGCGGGCGGCGGGGTTCCCTTCGTGGTGGCGGCGACGGCGCGGCACCCGCACGGCCCCTGGATGCAGCCGACGCCCGGTGGCTCGCACCTCACGTTCGGGCTCGCCGGCGCCCTCCACGGCCGCGACCTGCCGTGGGTCGGCGTGGGGACGGCCTGGTGCTGGTCACGGCTGGAGGCGGAGGAGCCGCTCGACGCCTACAGCGTGAAGTTCGCCCTCGACCTCCTCGACGCCGTGCCCGACGACCACCCCGACGCGGCGCGCGCGGACGCCGCGGTCGAGCGTCTGCGCCCGCTCGTCGGCGCGGACGGGACGATCCCGGTCCCGGGCGGCACCGACGGTGAGCGGCTGCACCTGCTCGACGTGGCGCCCCGCCCGCGGGGCCGCAGCCGCAGCCTGTTCACGCCGGAGCAGGTGGCCGCCGACCTCGACCGCCTCGAGGCGGGCCAGCAGGACGACGGCGGCTGGACCTTCGACTGGCTCGCCTGGTCGCCGGGGCAGAGCGCCGAGTGGCGCGGCCTCGTGACCCTGCGGGCGCTGCACGTGCTCGCGGCGCACGGGCGGCTGGGCTGACCGCCTGCCGCGAACGACTCACCCCCACGGGTGAGTGTCACCCGCTCGCGTGGCGCCGTCCGCTGCTCGCACCCTAGGGTCGAGCGGACTGATCGCCGGCCCGGACCTCCCGGGGCGCCAGGTGCGCTCGGGGAAGGAGCAACGCCGTGGACCCCGTGCCCCAGCCGGTGGTGCGTCCCCACGGCGTGGCCCACACCCCGGCCTACCCCGAGGCCGACCTCACCAACTGCGACCGCGAGCCGATCCACGTGCCCGGCGCCATCCAGCCGCACGGCATCCTGCTCGCCCTCGACGAGCACCTCGGCTCGGTCGTGATCGCGTCGGCCAACGCGGGCGAGCTCCTCGGCGTGCCCGCCGACGCGGTCGTCGGCGCCACCCCCGCCGACCTCCTCGGCTCCGACGCCACGGCCACCATCGCTGCGCGCGTGGCCGCCGGCCTGCCCACCGAGCCGCTGGTGCTGGTGCTGCCGGAGGGCCCCGGCGCCCTCCGCGGCACGGAGCTCGACGTCCACGTCGTGCGCAGCGGGGACCGCGTCGTGGTCGAGCTCGAGCCGGTCGTCGGCACGGGCAGCCTGTCGTTGTCCTACGGCTCGGCCCGCGGCGCCATGGCCCGCCTGAGCGGCACGGAGTCGATCGCCGACCTCGCCGACCACCTCGCCCGCGAGGTGCGGGAGCTGCTCGGCTTCGACCGCGTGATGGTCTACCGCTTCGACCCGCAGTGGAACGGCGAGGTGATCGCCGAGCAGCGGCGCCCCGACCTCAACCCGTTCCTGGGGCTGCACTACCCCGCGACCGACATCCCCGCCCAGGCGCGGCGGCTCTACACGGTCAACTGGACGCGGCTGATCGCCGACATCGGCTACACCCCCGTGCCGCTCGACCCCATCTTCGACCCGGCCACCGACGCGCCCCTCGACCTGTCGTTCTCGCGGCTGCGCAGCGTCTCGCCGATCCACGTCGAGTACCTCGGCAACATGGGCGTCAGCGCCTCCATGTCGATCTCGCTCGTCGTCGACGACCAGCTGTGGGGCCTCATCGCCTGCCACCACTACTCCGGTCCGCACCGACCGGCGCAGGACGCCCGCGGCGCCGCCGAGTTCCTCGCCCAGGTCGCCTCGCAGCTCGTCGGCGAGCGGGAGCGCGCCGAGGGCCGGGAGGCCGCCCTGCGCGCCCGCACGATGCTCGCCGGCATGGTCACCCGCATCACCACCAGCCCCGAGAACCCCCTCGAGACGCTCATCGCCGACCCCGAGCTGCTGACGCTCATGGGGGCGACCGGCGCGGCGCTCGCCCACGACGACCTCCTCGCCACGGCGGGCGACGTCCCCGGCGAGGACGAGCTCCGGGCCATCGCGCGGGTGCTGGCCGACAAGGAGAGCTACGCGACGTACACCGACGACGTGTCGGCGCTCGAGCCACGGCTCGGCGACCTCCCCGACGTGGCCCGGTACGCCGCGGGAGCGCTCCGCATCGGCGCCGAGCCCGACCGGTGGATCCTCTGGCTGCGGCCCGAGCAGGAGCAGACCGTCGACTGGGGCGGCGACCCGCGCAACAAGCAGGTGGCCGCGGCCGAGGGGCCCGAGGTACGGCTCAGCCCGCGGCGCTCCTTCGAGAAGTGGCGCCAGGTGGTGCGCGGTCGGTCGCTGCCGTGGGAGCCGTGGCAGGTCGAGGCGGCCGACGCGCTCGGCGTGCACGTCACGGGCCTCCTGCTCTCCCGCGCCCGCGAGCACGTGCAGGTCGCCGAGTCGGTCCAGCAGAGCGTCGTGCTCGGCGAGGTGCCGCAGTTCGACGGCCTGGAGGTCGCGGCGCGCTACCTGCCCGCGTCCACCGTGCAGATGGGCGGCGACTGGTGGGACGCGTTCGAGATCGCGCCCGGCCGGGTCGTCATCGTGCTGGGCGACGTCGCCGGCCACGGGGTGGAGTCCGCCTCGGCGATGATCCAGCTGCGCACGGCGCTGCGGGCCTACATGTACGCGGGCTCGACCGTCGCCCAGACGCTCGACCAGCTCGACCACCTCATGCTCAACCTGCTGCGCGACCACGTCGCGACGGCGGTGGCCGCCGAGGTCGACCTGGCCACCGGCCGGGTCGACCTCGCCGCCGCCGGCCACCTCCCGCCCCTGCTGGCCGCACCCGGCGGCACCGCGGACCTCACGATGACGGCCCGGCCGCTCCTCGGCTTCGGGGCCTCGGAGGCGCCGGTCACGACCTTCACGCTCGCGCCCGGCGAGACGCTCATGCTCTACAGCGACGGTCTCGTCGAGCGCCGGGGCGTCGACATGGGCGAGCGCACGGCGGTGGTGCGCTCGCTCGCGACGTACGACCCCGCCGTGGCCCTCGACGACTGGATCGACCGGGTGCTGACGATCCGCGACGGCACCGAGGACGACGACACGACGGTGCTGGCGGTGCGGCGCCCCCTGTGACCCCCGCGCGGGTCAGTGGACGAGCTTGAGGCCCACGACGCCGGCGACGATCATCACGAGGAAGAGCACCTTCGCGACCGACACCGGCTCGCCGCCGGTCGCCATCGCCCAGGCGACGGTGAGGACGGCGCCGATGCCGACCCAGACCGCGTAGGCCGTGCCCACCGGCAGGTCGCGCATCGCGAGGGCGAGGCCCGCCATGCTCGCGACGAGCGCGACGCCGAAGACGGCGGTGGGCACGGGCTTGCTGAAGCCCTCCGAGCGACCGAGAGCGGTGGCCCACACCGCTTCGAGCAGACCGGACAGCACGAGGACGAACCAGGACACGACAGCCTCCACGGGCCGTCTTGTCGCTGACCGGGTACGGCACCCCTCGTCCGGAGCCTCCTGGCGAGGCCTGCCGCCGAGGGTGGCACACGGGTGCACCCCGGGCAAGCCGCGGCTCAGGACACGACGCGCAGCACGACGAGGGCGACGTCGTCCTCCTCCTCGGAGGGCACGACGAGCGTCGAGAGCAGGTGGTCGCTGAGCGCCTCGGCGTCGAGGTGCGCCCCCGCGGCCAGCGCCGTGCAGAGCTCCTTGATGCTCACGTCGAGCGGGATGCCGCGCCGCTCGATGAGGCCGTCCGTGTAGAGCACGACCGTCGAGCCCACCGGGAGGTGGACGGCGAGGTCGGTGCGCACGGTGGTCGGGTCGATGCCGAGGATCGTCTCGCCGCCGGCGTCGAGCACCTGCGTGGTGCCGTCGGGGCGGAGCAGCACGGCGGGCGGGTGGCCGGCGCGCGACCACACGAACCGCCAGCGGTCGCGCTGCGCGTCGGGGTCGAGCTGCTCCAGGAGCTCGAGCGGCTCGACCCGCGCCACGATGGCCGTCGCGATCGAGCGCACCTCGAGCAGCTCGAGCGCACGGTCCAACGCCTCGAGCACCCGCGCGGGGCCGTCGACCGTCGCCACGGCGATCCCGCGGGTCAGGTTGCGCGCCTGGGCCATGGTGCCGGCGGCGGCGAGGTCGTGCCCGGCGACGTCGCCGATGGCGAGCACGAGGGCGCCGTCGTGCTGAAGGAACGCGTCGTACCAGTCCCCGCCGATCTGGGCGACGTGCGCCGCGGGGACGTACCGCACCGCCACCGCCAGCCGCTCGTGCTCCGGCGGCGGCGTCAGCAGCGCGCGCTGCAGCGCGATGGAGACGTTGCGCTCCGCCTCCGCCTGCCGGCGCTCCGACGCGAGCAGCTCGATGCGGGTGAGGGCCTGCGTGAGGGCGTTCGCGATGCCGCGGAGGAAGTGCCGGTAGTGGTAGTCGAACGGCAGCCGGCCGCTCTGGCGGGCCACGAGCACGGGGACCTCCTCCCCCGGGGCCGGCCGGCCGAGCTGCAGCCAGACGACGCGGCCGGCGGCGGTCTCCTCGACGTACGCCGCGGTCGGCACCAGCAGCGTGGACGGCGCCACCGGCAGGCCCGCGTCCGTCCCGGCGGTCGCGTCCAGCGGCTCGCCCGGCAGCCGCAGGTCGATCGCCGCGAACTCCTCGGTGATGCCGCGCAGCAGGGCCAGCGACCGCGAGCGCAGGTCCTGCGCGGTCGTCGCACCGGCGAGCACGTCGGCGAGCCCGGTGAGCGTGATCGCGCGTCGCTGGGCGAGCACCATCGACGAGATCTCCACGGCGATGTCGAGCACGCCCTCGATGCGGCCGCCCGTGCCCTGGACGGGCGAGTAGGAGTACGTGAACCAGCAGTCCTCGAGGAAGCCGCGACGGTGCAGCGGCAGGAGGGTCTGGTCCACGCGGAACGACCCGCCACCGTCGAGCACCCCCTGCATGAGCGGCCCGATCTCGTCCCACGCCTCCGGGAACACCGACTCCGCCGTGCGACCGAGCGCGGTCGGGTGCTTGTCACCGATGAGCTCGACGTAGGCCTCGTTGTAGAGCAGCACGAACTGCTCGCCCCACAGCAGCACGGCGGGGAACCGGGAGTTCACGATGGTGCGCAGGGCACCGCGGAGCGTGCCGGTCCACTGCTCGGGCGCGCCGAGCGGGGTCGACGCCCAGTCCACGGCGTCGTAGCGCGCATGCAGGTCGGGGCCTGCCCCCTCCCAGAGCGTCACCTCAGCAACCTACCGAGTGCCCCCCGAGGACCCTGCGCCGACCGGTCCTCGCTCACCCCTTCGAGCGAGACCAGTACGCCGCGAGCCCGGCCACCACGAGGGTGAGGACCGCCGACAGCGCGAGCCCTGCCGCGAGGTCCACCCGCAGCAGCAGGGCCCCCACGGCGGCACCCGCCGCGATGAGGAGGATGGCCAGCAGGCGCCGGATCCACGGCTGGCCCGTGCGCGCCCCCAGCCAGGAGTCGGCCGCGAGACCCGTGATGGTCGAGGTGACGACGACGGTCGTCACGTCCTTGACCGCAACGTGCCGTGCGAGCGCCGCCTGCAGGCCCATCGCGACGGCGACGACCGCGGCGACCCCGACCGTCGGGGCGCCGCCCTCGCCGACCTGCGGCTCGACCGCGGCGTAGCCGGCGGTGACGGCCAGCAGGGCCGCCACGCCGAGCATCAGCACGGAGACCCGGCGCCCCCAGCCGGCGTCGTGGCCGCGCACGCAGCGTCCGCCCACCGCCGCCCCGGCCATGAACGCCGCGAGCGCGCAGACCGGGCCCACCACGGGGAGGTCGTCCGCGCCCGCCGCGCCCATGCCGAGGATGACGACGTTGCCGGTCATGTTGCCGGTGAAGACCTTGTCGAGGCCGAGGTAGCCGACCGCGTCGGCCACCCCGGTCGAGAACGTGAGCACGAGGAGCAGCGCGAGGCTGCGGGGGTGCTCGAGGAGCGAGTCGGTCCGGGGCGGAGCAGCAGCAGCGGGCGCGGTCACGCGGCCATCATCGACCGGCGGCGTACCCCTGCGCACCGCGGGGGTTGGCCGCGCCGAACAGCCAGCCCGTCTCGGGGTCGCGGCCGACGGTCGAGATGCGGCCGAGCGTCCAGTCCCCCGCCACCGTGAGCACGTGGCCCCGGTCGCGCAGCTCGCCGAGCACCGCCTCGCCGAGGCGGGCCTCCGCGACGACGCCGCCGGGCTCCCAGGTGCGCGGCCAGAAGGAGCTCACGGCCGCGGTCGTGTGGAACGCGGGCGCGTCGATGGCGGCCTGCGGGCTCCACCCGCCGACGAGGAGCCGCAGCAGGTAGAGCAGCTGCCACTGGTCCTGCTGGTCGCCGCCGGGCGTGCCGAGCGCGGCGAACGGTCGTCCGTCGCGGCTCAGCACCGTCGGGCTGAGCGTCGTGCGCGGCCGGGCGCCGGGGCGCAGCGCCGACGGGCTCGACTCGTCGAGCCACGTCATCTGCAACCGCGTGCCGAGGCAGAAGCCCAGCTCGGGGATCGTCGGGGACGACTGCAGCCACCCGCCCGACGGCGTCAGCGCCACCAGGTTGCCGGCGGCGTCGACCACGTCGAGGTGGCACGTGTCGCCACGCGTCGTGCCGTGGCGGGCGACCGTCGGCTCCCCGACGCCTACGGGCGCGGGTCCCGGCTGCCCCGGTCCCCGCGGCCCGGTGACGACCACGTCCGCCGGGGTGCGCAGCGGCGGCGCGAAGGGCGTCGCCCCCGGGACCACCCCGGGCCGGTGCTCGAGCGAGGCGGTCTCGCCGACGAGCGCGGCCCGCTCCGCGGCGTACGCCGGCGTGAGCAGGTGGGCGAGCACCGCCGGGTCGGCGCCGGAGCCGTAGTAGGCGTCGCGGTCGGCGAGCGCCAGCTTGAGCACCTCGATCACCGTGTGGGCGCCGAGGGCCGTCGACGGGTCGAGCTGCTCGTCGGGCAGCCGGTCGAGGATCGCGAGGCACTGCAGCAGCACGGGCCCCTGGCTGGAGAAGCCCGCCTTGTGGACCGTCGTGCCCCGGAAGTCGAGCGTGAGCGGCTCCGCGAGCCGCACGTGGTCCGCGGCGAGGTCGGCGAGCGCGAGCACGCCCGCGTGGTCGGTGCCCGACGAGTGCCGGTGCGACCGCGCCGCGCCTGCGACGAGCGCCTGCCCGACGCGCCCGGAGCGCCACTCGTCGCGCGCCGCGCGGATGCGTGCGACCCGCGCGACCTCGTCGGTGCCGGCGCCGAGGGCCGTCCCCGCCGCCACGAGGGCCCGCAGGGTCGCGGCGTAGGCCGGGTTGCGGACGACGTCGCCGGGCTCGGGCACCCGGCCGTCGACCAGCCACAGCGCGGCCGAGTCGGGCCAGTGCTCGGTGAAGTGCTCCTGCATCGTCGCGAGGGTGCGGCACAGCTGGGCACCGGCGGGGTGCCCGTCCTCCAGGTAGTGGATCGCCGGGGCGAGCACGTCGCCCAGCTCCCACGTGCCGTGGTCCTCGAGCAGTCCGAGGAGCGCCTCGACGGCGGCGGGGACGGCGGCGGCGAGCGCCCCGCTGCCGGGCACGTCGGCGAGGCCCTCGGCCCGCAGGTGCTCGATCGTCGCCCCGGCCGGTGCCGGACCCTGCCCGTCGACGACCACGGGATCGGCTCCGGCCGGCGCCACGATGCCCATGAGGTCGCCGCCCGGGCCGTTGAGGTGCGGCTCCACGACGTGGAGCACGAAGGCGCCCGCCACGGCCGCGTCGAACGCGTTGCCGCCGCGCTCCAGCACCGACTGCGCGCTCGCCGCGGCGAGCCAGTGGGTGCCGGCCGCCATCCCGAACGACCCCGTGAGCGTGGGGCGCGTCAGGTCGGCGGGCGGCGGGGTGAAGGCGGTGGAGGAGCTCATCCGTCGAGCATGCCACCCGACCCCGACGGCCCCGCCGCCCTCCTCCACGGGCGCAGGGGTACGCCGCGGCCCGCGCCGCGCCGTACCCCTGCGGGTGTGTCGAGGGAAGGATCAGGCCCGGGCCGACTCCTCCGCGGCGGCGGACTCCTTGGCCAGGGCCGCGATGCGGTCCGTGGTGGGCGCGCCGCCCGGACGCTCCGACCACGTCTGGCCGAGGCCGCCGCCGGAGCGCTCGATGTCGTAGGCGTTCTCCGCGTGCTGCGACAGGTCGAGCCCGGCGAGCTCGTCCTCCTCGCTGACCCGCAGACCGATCGTCTTGTCGAGCACCTTCGCGATCACCCAGGTCACGACGAAGGCGTAGCCGCAGGTGGCGCCGATGGCGACGACCTCGCGCCAGGCGATGTCCCAGCTGCCGCCGAACAGGACGCCCTCGATGCCGGCGGGCGAGCCCGAGAACCCGATGAGCACGACGCAGAGCGAGCCGACGATGCCGCCCATGCCGTGCACGGCGAACGCGTCGAGGGTCTCGTCGACGCCCAGCTTGGTCTTCCAGGTGCAGGCCCAGGCGACGAAGGCGCCCGAGGCGACGCCGACGACGATCGCGCCGAGGGAGTCCACCGCGTCGGCCGACGGGGTGATGCCGACCAGGCCCGCGATGATGCCGGAGGCCATGCCGAGCGTGGTGGGCGCGCCGTCGCGGATCTTCTCGACGAGGCAGAAGCCGATCATGCCCGTCGAGCCGGCGATGAGGGTGGTGAGCACGGCGTACTGCGCCAGGAAGTTCGCGCCGCCCGCGGTGCCGCCGTTGAAGCCGAACCAGCCCATCCACAGCAGACCCGCGCCGAGGAGCACCAGCGGCAGGTTGTGGGGGCGGTTGCCCATGTTCTTGCGAGGACCGAGCACCATCGCGAGTGCCAGCGCGCCGAGACCCGCGGACATGTGGACGGCCGTGCCGCCGGCGTAGTCGTGGAGACCCAGGTCGTTGCGCATCCAGCCGCCCACGGTGCCCTCGCCGTCGTAGGCGAACACCCAGTGGCCGAGCGGGAAGTAGACGAGCGTGACCCAGATGGCGGAGAAGACGATCCACCCGCCGAACTTCATGCGCCCGACCGCGCCGGAGGCGACGATCGCGACGGTGATGGCGGCGAACAGGATGTAGAACGCGAACCAGTAGGGGTCGACGAGCTGGGCCTCGCCCGGGTCGTCGTAGATCCCCAGGAAGCCGAGGTAGCCGTCGGGGTTGCCGATGAGGCCGAGCCCGCCGACGGAGTCACCGACCACGAGGCCGTGGCCGAAGAGCACGTAGAGGACGGTGGTCGTGCCGAGCGTGCTCATCGTCATCATGATCATGCTGAGCGCGTTCTTGCTGCCCACCATGCCCCCGTAGAACAGGGCGATGCCCGGGAACATGATGATGACGAGCGCCAGTGCGGCGAGCATCCACGCGACGTCTGCTGCGGGCATGCGGTTCTCCTTCTCGGGGGTGGAGCGGGGGGCTTCAGGGGGTCGGGGCCTGCGCGCGCAGCCACGCCGCTGCACGGTCGCGGTAGGTCGCGATGCCCTTGTAGTCGGCCATATCCTCGGGCAGCTCAGCGATCACGGCGGCTGCCCGCTCCCGCCACTCCTCGACGCGCGCGAGCTCGTCGAAGGGCAGCAGGTAGCTGCGGATGAGGAACATGACGGCGCCCGACTCGGGGAGTCGGACCAGGTGCTGCACCTCGGTGCGGAGGTGCACGAGACGCCCGAACGTCTCGTCGTCGACGGTCAGGACCATCGGGCGGTCGGGACCCCACGCGGGGTAGGTCTCGGTGGAGACGTCGAGCCGGCGGTGCACGGTGAGGGTCCAGTTGGTGCGGCGGTAGGTCTCGTTGGGCTGGAGCCGCTTGATGAACTCGTGCGCCCGCGTGATGACGCCCTCGGAGTGGATCCGCGGCACGGGGCCGTGGATCTCGAGGAAGCTCATCCCGACGTCGAAGCCGAAGGACCAGTCGGCCGCGAAGGTGACCACGCCGGCGTCGCCCCACAGCACCCCGTCGCGCTCGTCGAGCAGCACGACGTCCTCCTGCACCTGCGCGGTGATCCAGCGCAGCGGCTCGTCCGGCAGGGTGCTCGCGTCGCCGAGCACGAAGGTGTGGTCGATGCCGAGCAGGTCGTTGCGCCACCGGTACGCCGCGCGCGAGCCCCCCTCGAGGTCGTCGAGCACCTCGAGCGTGAACGCGTCGGGCCGCGCCAGCGCCAGCTCGCGCATGAGGCAGAGCATCGCGTCCCAGCACGCCACGTCCATGTGGGGCAGCACCGCGTGGCGGGACGGGTCCCGCTCGAGGATCGCGGCCCGCTCGGCCAGCTCCTCGCCGTACGCGGAGTCGACGTCGACGACCGCCGCGCCCCACTGGCCGGCCGGGGTGGTGACGACGCCGCGCGCAGGCTCGACGTTGGTCGTGTAGCGGTAGGTCGGGTTCGGGAACGGGAACGGGAAGCCGGCGACGAGGTCGGGCGCGGTCGTCGGGGCCGCCGGGGACAGGGTCGGGGGCGGGGTCACAGGGTCACCTCCAGGTGGGCGCGGCCGTCGGCCGCGGGCACGGCACGGGAGACGCAGGCCATGAGGCAGTCACCCGCGCCCCTCGTCTCCTCGTCGAGGAACAGGTCGCGGTGCAGCAGCGGGCTGCTCCCGGGAGCGACGTCGACGCGGCACTCGCCGCAGACGCCCTGGCGGCACAGGTTGGGCACGACGTGGCCGGCGTCCTCGAGCGCCTCGAGGAGGCTGGTGCCCGACGGGACCTCCAGCACCTCCCCGGCGACCCCCACCGTGAACGGGTCGCCCGGGTCCAGCGCCGCGACGCCGAACGGCTCGAGGTGCACCCGGCTGGACGGCCAGCCGAGCTCGGTCGCCAGGTCGACCACCGCGTCCATGAACCCGGCGGGACCGCAGGTGTAGAGGTGGGTCCCGAGCGGCTGGTCGGCGAGCCGCACGACGAGGTCCTCGGCGAGGCCGGCCCGGTCGGCCAGGAACGTGACCCGGTCACCACCGAGCTCCTTGAGCTCGTCCACGTGGGCACCGTGGCCGTCGCGGAAGAGGTAGACCAGCTCCGCCTCCCGGCCCCAGCGCACGTGCGAGCGGAGGTGGGACAGCAGCGGCGTGATGCCGATGCCCGCGCCGACGAGCAGGTGCCGCGTGGCCAGGTGGACCGGCGCGAACGCGCTGCGGGGCGGGGTCGCGGTGACCCGGTCGCCGATCACCAGCTCGTGCACCCAGGCGGAGCCGCCGCCGGCCGTCCCGCCCTCGGCGACGGGCGCGCAGCGCAGCACCGAGATCGCGTAGTGCCGCGGGTCGATGCTCTCGCCGGTCAGGGAGTAGGCGTTGGCCGCGCGCCGCGGCCGGCCCTCCCCCGCCGGGACGTCGAGCACGAGGTGGCTGCCGGGCGTGAACGAGGGCAGGCGTCCACCGTCCGGCGCGGCCAGGGTGAGCGAGCGGATGCCCGGCACGGCGTCGTCGACAGCCGCGACGACGAGCTCGATCCGGGCATTCACGCGACCGCCCCCTCGGACGCCGGGGTCTCGGCGTCCACCATGAACCCGAGGTGCGCGCCGGACAGGCGGGACACGTGGGGGTAGACGAGCAGCCGCCGGTCGCAGCCCGCGCAGGGCACCACGGCGTCGATAGCGACGGCGGCGTGCGTCGTGGCGTCGCAGTGCACGCACCAGACGGCCCGCTCGGCGGTGTCGACGACCCCGAAGGTCATCTCGTCGTCCCCCAGCCCGGCCCGCACACCGACGGCGCGCACGGCGAGGCACTCCCGCGCCGTACCGGCCACCAGCACGCGGTGTCCCACCCGCGCCGCCGCGAGGTCGGCGCGCAGGGCGCCGACGGCGGCGTCGACGTCCCCGCAGTCGTGACGCCGTACGTCGCGCCCCGCCAGCGTCGTCGTCCACCGGTCGACGACGTCCCCGGCCCCGGGGAGCACGAGCAGCGAGAACACGCGACCGCGCGGGTCGGGCTCGGCAGCGGGCGCGGACGCGTCCCACGCCCAGCGCGGCACGCTGGTCTGGGTCATGCTGACCACGACGATCCCCCCTCTCCACCTCGGCCGCCCCGGTCGGTGCCGTGGCGGGTAGTCGAACGTGACGGTGTTTCTCCCGGGTGTCCGCGGCGTTCCGCCGGACGCACGGGTGCGGTGATCCCTCTCACGACCGTCGTCACCGCGCTCACGGGCGGGTCAGCCACGCCATGGCGGGCTCGCGGTAGTCGAGGAACCCCTTGTAGGCGGCCAGGTCCTCCGGCAGCTCGAGGACGACGCGCGCGAGCTGGTCACGCCACGCGGGCACCTGCCGGATCTCCTCCAACGAGGTCATGTGGGTGCGGATGTTGAACGTGACCGCCCCGGTCATCGGCAGCCGGATGAAGTGCTCGACCTCGATGCGCAGCTGGAGCCGGCCCCAGTCCTCCGCGGCGACCAGGGCGGGGATGTCGCCCGCCCAGGCCGGCAGCTCCTCGAGGCTGACGTCGAGCAGGCGGGAGCCGGAGGCCGACAGCGTCCAGTTGACGCGCCGGTAGACCTGGTCGACCGGCAGCCGGCGCAGGAACTGCTCGGCCCGCGACGTGATGCCCTCCCGGGTCAGCCGCGGCACCGGGTTGTGGATCTCCGCCATCGTCATCCCGACGTCGAAGGAGACCGACCACGCGGCCGCGAACGTCACGAGCCCGGCGTCGAAGCAGAGCTCGCCGTCGCGCTCCTTGACGAGCAGGAGGTCGTCGGGGACCTCACGACCGAGGAACGTCATCGGGTCCCACGGCAGGCTGGCGGCGTCCCCGAGCACGAACGTCTGGTCGGTGCCGAGGGCGGCGTTGCGCCAGCGGAACCGGTCGGGGTCGCGGGGGTCCTCGTCGAGCCGCATGATCGCGGGGTACGACGCGGCCAGGTCCCGCAGGTAGTAGAGCAGCAGGTCCCAGCAGGCCGGCAGCATCCCGGGCATGATCCGCACCCGGTGGGGATCGGCGTCGAGGATGCGGCGCCGCTCGGCCATGATCGCGCCGTACTCCTCGCCCCCGAGGTCGACGATCGTCGCGCCCCACTCGCCCGCGGCGGTACGGCGCAGGAGACGCGCGGGCTCGACGTTGACGGAGTAGCGGAACGCGTCGAGGTCGTCCGGGAACGGCCACGGCAGGCGCGCGGTGTGCCCGCGCACGGGGAAGGCGGGGACGTCGGTGGCCGCGGTCGGGGCAGCGGGGGCGAGGGTCACAGGTCCACCTCGATGTCGTCGTCGGCGCGGGCCGCGCGCGAGACGCAGGCCAGCATGCGGTCGCCGCACTCCTTGGCGGCGTCGGACAGCACGAGGTCGCGGTGCTCGACCGCGCCGCGGCGTACCGGCACCTCGCACTCGCCGCAGACACCCTGGCGGCAGAGGTTGGGCACGGCGCGACCCGTCGCGAGCAGGGCCTCGAGGAGGCTGGTGCCGGGCGGTACGGCGATGCGCTCGCCCGTCGACGCCAGCGTGGCGGTGAAGGGGACGCCCGGGTCGAGCTCGGGCGCCGTGAACCGCTCGAGGTGCACCCGGTGCTCGGGCCAGCCGGCGGCGCGGGCCGCGTCGACGTATGCCTCGAGCATGGGCACCGGGCCGCACGCGTAGGCGTGGGTGCCGAGCGGCTGGTCCGCGAGACGGGCGGCGAGGAGGGCGGCGGTCGCCGCGACGGTCGTCGCCTCGTGCAGCGTCACGCCGTCGCGCTCCGCCAGTGCCCGCAGGTCGTCGAGGTGGGCGGCGTGGCCGGGACGGTGGGAGTAGAGCACCTCGACGCTCCCGCCCCAGCGCGCGATCGCGCGGGCGTGGGAGAGCACCGGCGTGACGCCGATTCCACCGGCGACGAGCAGCGCGTGGCGCTGGTCGTGGCGCGGGGCGAACGCGGAGCGCGGCCCCTCCACCTCGACGAGGTCGCCGGCCGCGAGCCCGTGCACCCACGCGGAGCCCTGGTCGCGACGCAGCACCGAGATCGCGTACCGGCGCGGGTTGAACCCGTCGTCCGTCAACGAGTAGGCGTTCCGCTTCTCCCCCGGCCCGCCCGGGTCGGTCGTGAGCACGACGTGCGCACCCGGCTCGTGCGGCGCCAGGTGGCCGCCGTCGGGGTCGACGAGCACGACGTGGCGGACGTCCGCGGTCAGCGCCCGCACCTCCGCGACGCGGAGGAGCCGGGGACCGGTCCGGTACGCCGCGTGCTGGTGGGCCGCGTACCGCACGGGCGCCTCGGGAAGCAGCGTGGCGCTCATGCGGCGGCCTGCTGGTCGGGCTCGGCGCCGGTGTCGGGCTCGGCGTCGGCGTCGGGCTCGGTGCCCGTGTCCGAGGCGAGAAAGCTGCCGCGCACGGCCGAGTGGTGGGGGTGGATCTCGAGCAGGCGCGCGCAGCCGGGACAGACGGCCGTGCCGCCCGGTTCACCGTGGAGGCGGTGGGTGGCGCGGCAGTGGGCGCAGTAGACCGGGAGGTCGGTGGGGCCCTCCGCGTCGACGACGAACGCCCGCAGCTCCGCCCCGCTCGCCCCGTGGGTGCGGCACCGGGCGAGGGCGAGGAGCACGTCGTGCTGGGGACCGACGACCATGATCCGCACGCCGATGCGCACGGCGTCGAGGGCGGCGACGACGTCCTCGTGGCCGCTCGCGAGGTCGTCCGCCACCACGAGGCGCGTCGGCACCCGACCCTCGGCCTCCCGCACCCAGGCTCCAGCGACCTCCGCCGTGCGGGGGTGGCCGCCGAGGGCGAGCACCAGCACGGAGGCCGCCGACGGGTCGACCGGCTCCGGCGCGGCCGGCCAGTGCGGCAGGCCGAGCGGGACCCCGGTCGCCGCGGTCGCCGCGATCTCCACCGTCGTCATCGGGGCCCGGTCAGAGCAGGTCGGCGTTGCGGTCGCCGGCGTAGAACGCCAGCGCGTAGGACGGCGTCGAGAACGCGATGCGCGACCCCTTGGGGAAGAAGATGGCGTCCTTGGCGCGGGCCACCGTCTTCTGGCCCGTGTCCACGTTCTCGAGGAGGAACTCGCCCTCGAGGACGACCTTCATCTCGTCGTACTCGTAGAGGTACACCAGCGGCTCGTCCGTGTGCTTGAGCTCGAAGAACCCGGAGCACATGCTGCTGCCCTCGGGGTTCTCGTAGACGTCGCCGATGTACCCCTCGCACGCGGGGTACTCCTCCATCCGCGGCAGGCCCTTCCACGCCTCGGACGTGACGAGGAAGGGGGCCGTGGCGGGTGCGTCGGGGGTAGTGGTCATCTGAGCCGCTCCGATCATGCGAGGAAACGTTGTCTGCTCAGATGAAACTCAGCGGGTGTTTCGAGGGTCGCGGGGTTGCGTAACGATCGCGTGACGCCCGGGCCCGGCGGGGCACTGGCCGACCCGAGCCCCGGGGGCCCGTGGGGGCCGGAGAAAGAAAACGCGGACGGGACCCGGCCCGGGACAGGAAAACGCGGACTCCCCGGGGCCTCCGGTCCGCGTTTTTCTCAGACGGGGCGGGTACGCCGCGGGCGAACCCCCGCCGTCCCCCCGACGTCATGCGGTCCGGCGCCCGGCCCGACCGCTGCGCATGACGTCCGACGGGCAGGGGCGCGAGGGGCCGCGAGGGGCGCCGCAACTGTGCGCTTGGTGCAGCCCGGACCGCGCGGGACCGGCCCCAGCCGCACATCTCAGCCCCCCGGGGGACGGCCCCGACAGCCAGCGCAGCCGCGCCTCGCGCCTCAGGCCCCCGACGCGTGCCAGCGGCCGTGGGTGCGCTCGACGCGGATGGGGTGCGCGAAGGCCTCGGAGACGCCCGCGCTGGTCAGCACCTCGTCGACCGGTCCCGCGGCGACGATCGCGCCGTCGCGCAGCAGCGCGGCGTGGCTCGTCGTGCTCGGCAGCTCCTCGAGGTGGTGGGTCACCAGCAGCGTGGAGGTGGCGGGTTCCTCGGCCACGACGCCGTCGAGCGCGGTCAGGAAGCGCTCGCGGGCGGCGAGGTCGAGCCCGGTCGTGGGCTCGTCGAGCAGCAGCAGCTGCGGGCGGCCGACGAGGGCGCGGGCGATGAGCGCCCGGCCCCGCTCGCCCTGCGACAGGGTGGGCCAGCGCAGGCCGGCCCGGTCGCCCATGCCGACGCTCGCGATGAGCTCGCGCGCGTGCTCGGACTGGTCGGGCGTGGGCTCCCAGCGGCGCGGCAGGTCGGCGCTGCCGGTGAGGCCGGTCAGCACGACCTGCTCCACCGTGAGCGGCGAGGCCACCCGGTGCCGCGGGTCGACGTGGCCGATCATCTTGCGCAGCGCCTGCAGCTCGATCCGGCCGAGCCGGTGGCCGAGCACGTGGACGGTGCCGGTCGTCGGGTGCTGGTTGGCGCCGCAGAGGCTCAGCACCGTGGACTTCCCGGCGCCGTTCGGGCCGAGGACCGCCCAGTGCTCGCCGGCCTCGACCCGGAGGTCGATGCCGTGGAGGATCTCCTTGCCCGCGCGGCGCAGCGTCACGCCGGCGAGCTCGAGCACGGGCGGCCGACCGTCCGCCGCACCAGGAGCGTCGAGGGGGGCCAGGTCGGTCGTCGTCACGCCCCTACGATCCCACTCGGCCACCACCGAGCGGGAACGGGGTGTTCGCCGGACCGGCCAGCTCCTCGGCGTAGTTCGCCAGCAGCGCCAGGTTCCGCTCGTCCAGGTGGTCCCACTTCTGGGGCACGCTGGAGCCGGGCGTCAGCGTCGCCATCGCCTGCTGCGGCTTCAGCGCGGCGCTCACCCAGCCCTCGTGGCTCGCGCCCCGAGCGACGACCTCGGCGATCGGCGTGACGATGAGGGAGTTGCCGAAGTACGGCGCGCCCGCCGGGTCCACGCCGGTCGCGTTGGCGCCGATCACGTATACGTGGTTGTCGTACGCCCGCGCCCGCGTCGTCAGCTCCCACAGGTCGGCGCTGCGCAGCAGCGCGGAGGGCCGCGCGATGATCTCGGCGCCCTTGACGGCGTTGATGCGGGAGAGCTCCGGGTAGTCCCCGTCGAAGCAGATGATCAGACCGATCGTGCCGATCTCCGTCTCGACGACGGTGACGGTGTCGCCCTTCGTGACCCAGCCGCCGCGCTCGATGTCCTCGGTCCCGAACGGGTGCGTCTTGTGGTAGGTGCCGAGCACCGACCCGTCCGGCCCCGCGAGGTGCGCGGAGTTGTAGACGACGCCCCGCTCCTCGCCCGGCTCGTAGGCGCCCCACACCAGGTGGATGCCGAGCCGGCGGGCGAGGTCGGTGTACGGCGCGGTGCCGGCGCCCGGCGACGCCTGGAGCAGGTCCCACAGCTCCTCGGCACCCATCGCGGGACCGAAGCCGGTCGTCACGGTCTCGGGCAGCACGACGAGCTCGGCACCGGTGGCCTCGACGGAGCGCTCGACCCAGGTCAGCGCGCGTTCGGTGTTGCCCGCGATGGACTCGGGCGTCAGCGGCGCCGAGCTCGGGGCGACCTGGACGGCGGCAGCGACGACGTCACGCATCAGCGGGACCGCCGTCCGAGCAGGGCGCCGACGACGACCCCGACGAGCACGAGGCCGGCGCCGGTGAGGGTGCCCTTGAGGAAGGCGTCCGGCGAACCGCCCGCGGAGGGCGCGGACGCGGCCGCACCCGGCCGCGAGAAGCTGCGCTGGCCCTCGGCCCCGGTCGAGGCCGAGGCCGCGGCGTTGCCCGCCCCGCCCTCGCGCGTCTCGGCCGCGGTCTGGTCGGTGGGGCTGATCGCGGAGGCCGTCGGGCCGACGGGCGCCGGGCCGTTCTGGAGGTGGTCGTCGATCGCCTTGAAGAACTCGGCCGCGAGGCGCTTGCCGACGCTGGCGAGCATCCGCTGGCTGACGCCGCCGATCATGCCGCCGACGACGGCGTCGGCGACGAAGCGGATGAGGGTGCCCTCGCCCTGCGCCTCCATGTCGACGTCGACCTCGACCTGGATGGTGCCGGGGCCCCCGGCGCCGGAGGCGACCATCTTCAGGTAGTGCGGCTCCCGCTTGTCCTTGAGGTGCACCTCGCCCTCGTAGGTGCCGCGGATCGCGGCGACGCCGGCGCTGATCGTCATCCGGTAGGAGTCCTCGGTGACCGTCTCGAGCTGCTGGCAGCCCGGGATCGTGGCGACGAGGACGGCCGGGTCGTTGAACGCCGCCCAGAGGGCGTCGATGCTGCTGGTCAGCGTTGCTTCGCCGGTGACCTTCACGCGCGGGCCTCACTTTCGGTGGATGCTGCGGGGGTTGCCGCAGAGGAGTGCTCGGGGAGGACGGACGCCGGGTCGACCCAGCGCACGCTCTCCGTCCCCGGCATGGTGTTGACGAGCGGCTCGGGGTACGCCGCGGCGCGGCGCAGGTCGAACAGCTCGGACGGCGAGATCGGCATCCGCACGATCGGGATGCCCTCGGCGTCCTCGATGGCCGCCGCGATGGCCGCGGAGGTCGGGATCACGCCGGCCTCGCCCGCGCCCTTGATCCCCAGCGGGTTGAGCGGGGAGGGCGTCTCCAGGTGGTCGATGTCGATGCTGGTGGGCACCTCGGAGGCGTACGGCATGAGGAAGTCCATGAAGGACGCGTTGGCCAGCTGGCCGGCCTCGTCGTACGCCATGATCTCGTAGAGCGCGCCGCCGACGCCCTGGGCGACGCCGCCGTGGATCTGGCCCTCGACGATGCGGGGGTTGATCATCTTCCCGCAGTCGTGCACGACGGCGTACTTGAGGATCGAGATCTCCGCCGTCTCCGGGTCGGTCTCCACGATGACGGCGTGGGCGCCGGCCGCGAAGGTCGAGTACGGCGGGGAGTAGTAGTCCGTCTCGTCGAGGCCGGGCTTCTCCCCCGGCGCGACCGGCGGCTTGGCGTAGTCGACCGGGCCGCCGCTGAACTGGGTGGCGGCCTTGCTGGCCTCGTCGAACGCGTAGCGCAGCGGGTTGGACAGCACCGCGACGGTGCCGATGCCCACGGCGGTCGAGGGGTCGCCCTTGACCTGCACCATGCCCTCGACGATCTCGAGGTCGCCCGGGTCGGCCTCGAGCGCGTCGGCGGCGAGCCGCAGCGTGCGCTCCTTGACCTTGCGGGCGGCGAGCGCGATCGCGCTGCCGCTCATGACGGCACCGCGGGACGCGAAGGTGCCGACGGAGTAGCCGAAGCGGCGCGTGTCACCGGTCGTGACGATGACGTCCTCGAACGGCACCCCGAGCTCGGTCGCGACGATCTGCGCGAACGCGGTCTGGTGGCCCTGGCCCTGCGACGTGATGCCGGTCGCGACCTTGACCTTGCCCGAGGTCAGCACCTGCACGTGGCCACCCTCGTACGGGCCGGGGCCGGTGCCCTCGACGTAGAACCCCAGGCCGATGCCGACCTTGCGGCCCTCGGCGCGGGCGTCGGCGCGGATCTTCTCGAACTCGTCCCAGCCCACCAGCGTGCGCAGCTTGTCGGCGAGCGCCGGGTAGTTGCCCGAGTCGTAGCGCAGCGGCCGCCCGTCCTGGAACATCAGGCCGAAGTCGACCGGGAAGTCCTCGGGCTGGATGAAGTTGGCGGCGCGCACGTCGAGGCGGTCCTTGCCCAGGTACTGCGCGATGCGGTCCATCGTGCGCTCCATGGCGTAGACGCCCTGGGGCCGGCCGGCGCCGCGGTACGGCGTCACGAGCACCGTGTTGGTGTAGAGGCTCGTGAACGTCACCCGGTAGGCGCCCGGCCGGTAGGGGCCGAGCAGCTGCGTGGAGGCGTTGATCGGCACGATGAGGCCGTAGGGGATGTAGGCGCCGTGGTCGTGGAGGATGTCGACCTCTAGCCCGAGGACGCGACCGTCGTCGTCGAAGCCGACCTGCACGGTGAGCAGCTGGGCGCGCTCGTGGGCGCTGGAGACGAAGTGCTCGCGCCGGTCCTCGGTCCACTTCACGTCGCGGCCGAGCCGGATCGCGGCCCACGGGACCATGATCTCCTCGGGCCACGGGTGCACGATCTTCACGCCGAAGCCGCCGCCGACGTCGGGGGTCACGACGTCGACCTGGGTCAGCTCGAGGCCGAGCTTCGCCGAGACCGCGCCGCGCACGCCGGTCGACGTCTGCGTCGCCGTCCAGAGCGTCAGCTTCTCCTCGTGGGCGTCCCAGCGGGCGTGGACGCCCTTGCCCTCCATGGGCATGCAGGCGCTGCGCTCGATGTCCCACTCGAAGGTCAGGCGGTGCGGGGCCTCGGCCACCGCGCTGGCGGCGTCGCCGTACGCCTGGGTCGAGACCGCGGCGGCGTTGCCGGGGATGTCGTCGTAGACGAGCTCCTCGGCCGCGGCCGCCTTGCGGAGACCGACGACGGGCTTGAGCACCTCGTAGTCGACCTTCACGAGCGCCGCGGCGTCCTCCGCGACGTACCGGTCGCGGGCGATGACCATCGCGACGGCCTCGCCGACGTGGTTCACCGCGTCCTTCGCCAGGGCGTAGCCGGTGCGCGGGTGGGTGAGGTCGGGGTGCGGGATGAGCAGCGGCAGGGGCTCCGCGGCCGGGCCGGAGAGGTCGTCCCACGTGTAGACGGCGACGACGCCCTCGAGCTCGTAGGCCTCGTAGGGGTCGATGTCGCGGATCCGGGCGCGGGCGTGGGGCGTGCGCACGAACGCGGCGTGGAGGGTGCGGTCGTCGCCGATGTCGTCGACGTAGCGGCCCTTGCCGGTCACCAGGCGCGGGTCCTCGACGCGCTTGACGGGCTCGCCGAAGCTGCGGGTGCTCACGCGTCGCTCCCCTCGGTGGACCCGGCGCGCTCCTTCTGGATCTCCGCGGCGCGGAGCACGGAGGCGACGATGTTCTGGTACCCGGTGCAGCGGCACAGGTTGCCGCCGACGGCCTCGCGGGCCTCCTCGGGCGTCGGGTCGGGGTTCTCCTCGATGAACGCGGAGACGGTCGTGAGGAAGCCGGGCGTGCAGAAGCCGCACTGCAGGCCGTGGCAGTCGACGAACGCCTGCTGCGTGGGGCTCAGCCGACCGTCCGGCTCCGTGAGGCCCTCGACGGTGGTGACGTCGTGGTCCTCGGCGCTCACCGCGAGCATGAGGCAGCTGCGCACGGGCTCGCCGTCGAGCAGCACGGTGCAGGCGCCGCAGACGCCGTGCTCGCAGCCGACGTGGGTGCCGGTCAGGCCGAGGTCCTGGCGCAGGGCGTCGCAGAGGGTGCGGCGCACCGGCAGCTCGACGCGGCGGGGCATCCCGTTGACGCGGAGCCGCACCTCGAGGTGCTGCTCGCCGACGTCCGTGTGGTCCGTGCTCGTCATGCCCGTGCTCCTTCGGTCGTCGTGATCGCGCGCGCCGCGGCCTCGCGGGTCAGGCGCTTCGTCAGCACCGACGCGAGGTGGCGGCGGAAGTCGGCGCTCGCGTGGAGGTCGCCCGGCGGGTCGATCCGGTCGCGCACCCAGTCGCCGAGAGCGGCGTGGTCCACCTCGTCGTACGCGGTGCCGCGCACCACCTCGGTCAGGTCGAGCACCTCGGGGACGTCGTGGACGGAGACGAGGGAGAGCTGCAGCGAGACGTACTGCTCCGCCTCGTCGAGCACCGCCACGACGCCGGCGCCGCACATGGCGTAGTCGCCGTGGCGACGGCAGATCTCGTCGAAGGCGGTGCCGAAGCGGCCCTCCGGGGCGGGGAAGTACGCCGCCACCGCCAGCTCGTCGTAGGCGAGGCACGACTCCATGGGGCCCACGAAGAAGTCGGCGGCGTCGATGGTGCGCTCGCCGCGGACGGAGCGCGCGACGACGTGCCCGCCGAGGAGGGCGAGCACGGTCGGCATCTCGGCGGAGGGGTCGGCGTGGGCGAGGCTGCCCACGGTCGTGCCGCGGTTGCGGATCGTCGGGTGGGCGACGTGGCGCAGCGCCTGGCCGACGAGCGGCACGGCCGCCGCGGCGGCCTCGTCGCGCTCGAGACGAGCGTGGCGCACGAGGGCGCCGATGCGGACCCCGGCGTCGTCCACCTCCAGCGCCGACAGCTCGTCGGTCAGTCGGTTGATGTCGACGAGGTGGGCCGGCGAGGCCAGGCGCATGGCCATGACCGGCACCAGGCTCTGACCTCCTGCCAGCACCTTCGCGTCCGTGCTGTGCTCCGCGAGCACGTCGAGAGCCTCGGCCACGGTGCGGGGTGCGTGGTAGGTGAACTTCGGGGTCTTCATGGTCTCCCTGTCCGGTGAGGGAGGCCTGCACCCTCCTGCAGGCCTCCCCGTGTCCGTGCGGTGTCCGGCTGAGGGCCGGTGGCGACGCTCAGCGGGCGACGGGTCCGTCCGCCGGGCCGCCGGTGGGGCCGGGGGTGCCGGCCCGGTCGTCGCCCGCGTGGTCGCCGAGCCAGTCCGCGGGCGCGAACGGCTTGACGGCGTGGTAGGCCACGATGGTCACGATCGTGCCGAGAGCGATGCCGGTGATCGAGAACGAGTCGGTGAACGTGAGCGCCACGTCGCCGATGCCGATGACGAGACCGGCGGCCAGCGGCACCAGGTTGAGCGGGCTGCCGAACGAGACCTTGTTGTCCACCCAGATCTTCGCGCCCAGCAGGCCGATCATGCCGTAGAGCACCACGGTGATGCCGCCGAGCACGCCGCTGGGGACGGCCGCGACGACCGCGCCGAACTTCGGCGAGAAGCCGAAGAGGATCGCGACGACCGCGGCGACGTAGTAGGCCGCCGTCGAGTAGACGCGGGTGGCCGCCATGACGCCGATGTTCTCGGCGTACGTCGTGGTCGGCGAGCCGCCGACGAGGCCGGCGAGCGCGGTGCCCGCACCGTCGCCCATGAACGCGCGGCCCATGTAGGGGTTGAGGTTGCGCTTGGTCATCTCCTCGACGGCCTTCACGTGGCCGGCGTTCTCGGCGACGAGCGCGATGACGCCCGGGATGATGAGCAGGATGAACGTGGCGCTGAAGGTCGGCAGGTGCGCGCCCGAGAGCACGGTGCCGTCGGGCTGCGTGATGCTCTCCGGCAGGCCGATCCAGTTCGCGGCGCCCACGGCGGAGAAGTTGATGCGATCGGCCTCGGAGCCGTCGGCCGCCGTCAGCGGGCCGGACACCGTGTCGAGGAACCACGAGAACGCGGTGCCGAAGATGAGGCCCATGAGCACGGCGACGCGCGAGATGAAGCCGCGCACCACGACGGAGACGACGATGACGAAGACCATCGTGGCCAGCGCGGTCCACTGGTCGGCGGGCCAGTAGATGTCGGCGACGACCGGCGCCAGGTTGAAGCCGATGAGCATGACGACCGCGCCGGTGACGGCGGGCGGCAGGACCTTGTCGATCATGCGGCCGCCGACGAAGTGCACGAGCACGCCGATGCCGAACAGGATCACGCCGGCCACGAGGATCGCGCCGGTGACGTCGGAGCTCTCGCCGCCCTGCGCGCGGATCGCGCCCGCCGCCGCGACGAACGCGGCGCTGGTGCCCAGGTAGGACGGGATCTTGTCGTTGACGATCAGCAGGAACAGGATCGTCGCGATGCCGGACATGAGCACGGCGAGCTGCGGGTTGAGGCCCATGATGATCGGGAACACGAATGTGGCGCCGAACATCGCGACCACGTGCTGCGCACCGAGACCGATGGTCCGCGGCCACGACAGGCGCTCGTCCGGCGCGACGACCCCGCCCGGGGGCGGCGTGCCACCGTCTCCGTAGAGCGTCCACTTCAAAGCCATCGCAGTCTCCTCTCAAGGGCGGCACGTCCTGCGTGCCCTGGTGCCGTGCTGCCCGAGCATCGGACCGACGTGTGGCCTCGACCACACGCGGTCCGCTGAGCCTACGGAGACGCCACCCCCGCTACATCATCGACTTCTGCCAGCGTCACCGCTGCCGCGTTGTGCACTTCTGGCCACGGGGACACGTTGCGGCAACACCTCGCTCACCGACCGCAACGAGAGCGCCTGCAACGCGACGGCGATGTTGAGCCGCAGGTGCGCGTCGGTGGTGAACGGCCCGATCATCCGCTCCAGCTTGGTGATCCGGTAGCGCAGGGTGTTGTAGTGGAAGAGCAGGTGCCGCGCGGTCTCCGCGACGTTGAGGTTGTGGTCGAGCAGGGCCTGCAGCGTCGTGCGCAGGTCGTCGCTCTCGGCGTCGTCCGAGGCGAGCTCGCCGAGGGTGTCCGCGACGAAGCCGGCCAGCTCCCCGGGGTCGGAGACGAGGCTGAGCAGGCGGTGGATGCCGAGGGAGTCGAACTCGACGACCGCGCCCGGCCCCTGCAGCCACCGTCCGACCCGGACGGCGCTCCGCGCCTGCTCGTACGCCGCGGGCAGGTCCCCCACGTCGGTGAAGACGCGCGAGAGACCGGTGCAGAAGGTGCGTCGGCCGCCGCCCCCGTCGCCGGCGACGCGCGTGACGAAGGGCCGCACGAGGTCGCGCACGCTGCCGCCGCGGTCGGGGTCGACCCCGAGCACCACCACGACCTCCCCGCCGAGGCCGACGACGGCCGCGCCGGGATCGGCGGAGCGGACGACGGAACGCCAGGCGGCGAAGAACCGGTCCTGCGGGGGCGCGGCGCCAGCCGCCGGCCGGAAGGGCGGCGGCGGGTCGTCGTGCTGCGCGACGAGCACGACCGCGGGCCGCTCGAAGCGCCAGCCGAGCATCGCGGCGTGGGCGACGACCTCGTCGGGGTCGCCGGCGCGGCCGGCCAGCACGTCGCGCAGGAAGTCGCCCTCGTACTTGCTCTCGACGGCCGCCAGCTCGCGCTGCTTGGTGATGCTCAGCGCCATGACCGTGGCGGCGCGGCGCAGCGCGTGCTCGTCGGCCGGCTCGAGGCTGCGCCGCGTGGCCGTGGCGACGAGGCGGCCGTGGTCCTGGCGTCCGGCGACCACGGGCACGACGATGCGCTGCGGGGGGCCGTCGCTGAACCCGTAGGCCAGCGTCTCCACCCGCACGCGCCCGGTGGGGTCGCGCTCGAGCCCGTCGTCCTCGCTGATGTCCTCGGGCCCGTGCGCGGCGCGGCCGGGCTCGGTGCGGTCGGTCTCGACCAGCACCCGGCCGTCGGCGGTCGTCACCAGCACGCGCGCCCCGACGAGCCGCGACACGTGGTCGGCGACCTCGGCGAGACCCTCCCCCGCGGTGATCCGCTGGAGGAGCTCGTGGTGGAGGTGCTCGGAGCGGGCCAGCAGCACGCTCTGGCGGTTGAGCACCTCGGACAGCACGACGGAGAGCACGTCGTCGAAGCCGAGGTCGGGCAGCGTGAGCACGGGGAACGAGCGCCGCTCGGCCTCCTCCAGCACGCTCGCGGGGAGGGCGTCGATGTAGCGCCCGAGCTTGATCCCGAGCCCCGCGGCGCCGCGCTCGTCGAGCTCGACGACGAGGTCGACGAGCTGCTCGGGGTCCTCCCGCAGCGGGTAGCCCGTGGTCAGCAGCAGCTCCTGCTCCCGCATCCAGGGCCCGATGTCGGGCACCTCCATGACGTTGAGGCGCTCGATGCGGCGGCGCAGCCCGGCCGCCCCGGCGACGCAGGTGGTGCCCGCCAGCTCGGGCAGCTCGAGCATCTGGGCGACGGAGATCCCGTAGCCCCAGGACTCCTGCACCGGGCGGTCGAAGATCATGGGCGACACTTGTCCAGAGTCACCGTGATCCTTGGCACTTTCGTACATGGGGGGACCGTACCCGCTCCGACTAGCGTCCGTGCGGTGACCTCCCCCGCCGACGCCGACCTCGCGCTGAGCGGCCGCGTGGCCGCCCCGGCCCGCGAGCTGCGGGTCGCGCTGGCGGCCCGCGCCGCGGCGTACCTCGTCGACGCCGGCAGCGGTCAGCCCGTCTGTGCGCTCGTCGAGCACGACGCCGTCGTCGTGCCCGACGCGGTGCGGCTCCCGCCCGGGCTGGCCTGGGAACAGGTGCTCGCGGCCCGCACCACCCACCCGATCCTCCTCGGCGACGACGTCCTGCGCTGCGACGACGTGGTCGTCCCCGTGCGCGCCGCCACGGACAGCCGCCTGCGGATCGCCGGGGTCGACGCCGCCGACCCCGCCGCCGCGGCCCGACGCCTGACCGCGGCACGGGACCGCGTCGCGGCGCGGACCGCGGCCACCGACTCCCCCTGGCCCGCCGTGACCCACGCCTGGACCGGCGGCCACGCCACCCCGGCCGCCCTGGCCACCGACGCCCCCGGGCTGGTCGGCCGCGGCCCCGGCCTCACGCCGACCGGCGACGACCTCTGCTCCGGCGTGCTGCTCGTGCACCGGGTGCTCGGGACGCCCGGCACCGACGCCGCGGCCGCCGTCGTGCTCGACCTGGCCCGCACCCGCACCACCACGGCCTCCCGCCTGCTCCTCGCCGCCGCCGCCGAGGGGCGCGCGACCCCCGCCGCACGGCGCGTGCTCACCACCCTGCTCGCCCCCGCTCCCGGGGGCCCCGAGGTCACTGGCGCCCTCGGGGTCCTCGACCGCCACGTCGCCGCCCTGCTGGCCCTCGGCCACACGTCGGGCGCCGACCTCGCCGACGGGATCCGCGACGGCCTGCTCGCCGCCTCCGGCTCCCGCTCCCTGCTCTCCCCCGTGCCGTCCACCGAGAGGAACTGCGCATGAGCGCCACTGGTACCGACGTCCACCACGTCGAGGTCCGACGGGGGCGGTACGTCGACTCCGTCTCCCTGATGCAGGTCTCCGCGACCGTGGCGGCGACGCCCGGCGTCCACAAGGCCCAGGTCGCGATGGCGACCGAGCTCAACCTGGACGTGCTGACCGGCATGGGGTTCGAGATCCCGGCCGACGCCGGCCCGAACGACATGATCGTCGCCGTCTCCGCGGAGGGCGACGAGGCCGTCGCCGCCGCACTGGCCGTCATGGAGGACGCCGTCGCGTCCATCGGTCGCGGCGGGGGCTCCGGTGACACGTTCGGCGGCGAGCCCGCCCCGCGCACCACCCGCTGGGCGGTCGAGCGCAGCGGCGCTCCCCTCGCGGTCGTCTCCGTGCCGGGCGAGCACGCGTTCGCCGAGGCCATGGGCGCCCTCGACGCGGGCAGCTCCGTGCTCGTCTTCAGCGACAACGTGCCGCTCGAGCACGAGGTGCTCCTCAAGCGCACGGCCGCCGACCGCGGCCTGCTCGTCATGGGCCCCGACTGCGGCACGGCCATCGTCGGCGGCGTCGGCCTCGGCTTCGCCAACGTCGTGCGCCGCGGCCCGGTCGGCGTCGCCGCCGCCTCCGGCACCGGCGCCCAGCAGTTCACCAGCCTCCTGCACACCGCGGGCGTCGGCGTCTCCCACTGCCTCGGCCTGGGCGGGCGCGACCTGTCCGAGGCCGTCGGCGGCCTCTCGGCCCGCGCGGCGCTCGCCGCCCTCGACGCGGACCCCGCCACCGAGGTCATCGTCGTCGTCTCGAAGCCCCCGCACCCGGCCGTCGCGGCCGACCTGCAGGAGTACGCCGCCACGCTCGCCACCCCCGTCCACCTCGTGCTGCTCGGGGCCGGCCAGCCGACCATCACGGCCGGCGTCGAGAAGGTGCTCGCCGAGCTCGGCGTGGACCGCCCGGACTGGCCCACGTGGGGCGTGCCCGACGAGGCACCCCGGGTCAGCGGGGCCCTGCGCGGCCTCTTCGCGGGCGGCACCCTCTGCGACGAGTCCATGCTCATCGCGGCCGAGACCCTCGGCGACATCCGCTCCAACATCCCGCTGCGGCCCGAGCTGGCCCTGCCGGCCGGTCTCGAGCACGACGGCCACCTGATGATCGACTTCGGCGACGACACCCTCACCCAGGGTCGTCCCCACCCGATGATCGACCCGGGCCTGCGCCTCGCGCGGCTCGAGAAGGAGGCGGCCGACCCGGCCACCGGCGTCGTGCTCCTCGACGTGGTGCTCGGCCACGGGGCGCACGCCGACCCGGCGGGCGACCTCGCCCCGGCGGTCACCGCTGCGCGCCGTACCGCCGCCGACGCGGGCCGCGAGCTCGCCGTCGTCATCTCCCTGTGCGGCACCGACGCCGACCCGCAGGGTCTCGAGGCCCAGGCCGCCGCGCTCGCGGCGGCCGGCGCCTCCGTCTTCTCGTCCAACGCCGCGGCGACCCGCTACGCGGTCGCCCTCGTCTCCGGAGGCCAGCGATGAACACCCTCGACCTTCTCGACGGCACGCCGTCCGTCGTCGGCACCGGCGTCGCCCTCTTCTCCGACGCGCTGCGCGCCCAGGGCGTCGACGTCACCGACGTCGACTGGACCCCGCCGCCCGCCGGCACCTCCGCCGCCCTGGCCCGCGTGCTCGCCGACCCGCGCCGCGTCGAGGCGAACCGCCTCGCCGCGGAGCGCATGCTCGCCGCGGGCGCCGAGCTCGTCGACGTGCGCCTGGCCAGCGAGGCGCTCGACCTCCAGCCCGGCCACTTCCTGCACGCCGGTCCCCCGATCACCTGGGAGCGCGCCTCCGGGCCGCTCCGCGGCGCGCTCATCGGCGCGGTGCTGTTCGAGGGCCTCGCCAGCGGTCCCGAGGAGGCGGAGCGCAAGCTCGCGTCGGGGTCCTTCACGTGGGAGCCCTGCCACCACCGCGGCGCCGTCGGCCCCATGGCCGGTGTCGTGAGCCCGTCGATGTGGGTCTTCGAGCTCACCGACCCGTCCAGCGGGCGCACGTCGTGGTGCTCGCTCAACGAGGGTCTCGGCAAGGTGCTGCGGTACGGCGCCTACAGCGAGGAGGTCATCACCCGCCTCCGCTGGATGAGCGAGGTGCTCGGCCCCGCCCTGCAGAGCGGCGTGCGCCGCGCCCGCGACCGCGGCGCGGAGCTCGACATGCTGGCGATCGTCGCGCAGATGGTGCAGATGGGCGACGAGGGCCACAACCGCAACCGCGCCGGGACGCTCATGTTCATGCGCGACCTGCTCCCCGACATCCTCGAGGCCGGCGTGGACCCGCTGCGCCTGGCGGAGGTCGTGCGGTTCATCGGCGGCAACGACCACTTCGCCCTCAACCTGGTGATGCCGACCTGCAAGCTCATCACGAGCGCCGCGGCCGACATCCCGGGCTCGACCGTCGTCACCGTCATGGCCCGCAACGGCACCGACTTCGGCATCCAGGTCTCGGGCACGGGGCAGCAGTGGTTCACCGGCCCGGCGCAGACGCCGAGCGGCATGTTCCTCGGCGACTACGGCCCCGACGACGCCAACCCCGACATCGGCGACTCGGCCATCACGGAGACCGCCGGCATCGGCGGCTTCGCGATGGCGGCGGCCCCGGCCATCGTGCGGTTCATCGGCGGCGAGGTCGGCGACGCGCTGACGGCGACGCGGCTGATGTACCAGATCACCACCACCGAGAACCAGCGCCTCGGCGTGCCGATCCTCGACTTCCGCGGCACCCCCACGGGCATCGACGTCACCAAGGTGCTCGCCTCCGGCGTGCTCCCGCAGATCAACACCGGCATGGCCGGTCGCGTCGCGGGCGTCGGCCAGGTCGGCGCGGGTCTCGTGACCCCGCCGATGGAGTGCTTCGAGGGCGCCGTCCAGGCCCTGGCGGCGGCCGCGCCGACGCTCGGGTGAGCCGCGCCGGGCGCCTCGCGGTCGTCGCCGCCCTGGTGGCGGTGGCCGCGAGCACCCGGTCACCCCTGACCTCGGTGCCGCCCCTCGTGGGCGAGCTCGAGGACGCGCTCGGCCTGAGCAGCGTCGCCGTCGGACTGCTGACCGCGCTCCCCGTGCTCTGCATGGGGGTGCTGGCGCCGGCGGCGACGCTGCTCGCGGCCCGTCTCGGTCTCGAACGGGCGCTGGCCGTGGGCGCCGTCGCCATCGCCGTCGGTGTCGCGGTGCGCCCCTGGGGCCCCGCCGCCGTGCTCCTCGCCGGCACGCTCGTCGCCGGCGCGGGCATCGCGATCGTCGGCGCGCTGCTGCCCGGGGCCGTGAAGCGGCACTTCCCGCGACGACCGGGCGCGATGACCGGCGCCTACATGGCCGCGATGATGACGACGGCCGCGGTGGCCGCCGCCCTCGCCGTACCCCTCGCCGACGCCGTCGGCTGGCGCACCTCGCTGGGGATCTGGGCGGTGCCCGCGGCCGCGGCGGCCGTCTGGTGGGTCGTGCGCGCGGGCCGTCGACCGGTCCCCGTGCGCTCCGCGGCCGGTCCCGCGGCCACGGCCCGGCTGCCGTGGCGCAGCCCGGCCGCCTGGCTGGTGACGGGCTACCTCACCACCAGCTCGATCATGTTCTACGCGTTGCTCGCCTGGATCGCGCCGTCCTACACCGACCGCGGCTGGGACGAGGCCGCCGCCGGCCTCCTCCTCGCGGGCTTCAGCGCGGCGCAGCTGGCCTCCGCCCTCGCCGTACCGCTCGTCGTCGACCGTGTGCGCGACCGCCGGGGCCTGTACGCCGCGGCCGGCACCGTCAACGCCGTCGCCCTCACCGCGCTGGTCGTGGCCCCCGAGTCCGTCCCCTGGGCGATCGTGCTGCTGCTCGGCTTCGGCAACGGCGCCGCCTTCACGCTGGGACTGACGCAGCTCGTGGAGCACGCCGGCACCGCCCACGACTCGGCACGGCTCGCGGGGATGGCGTTCCTGGTGTCCTACGGCGTCGCCGCCGGCGGGCCGACGGGGATCGGGGCGCTGCACGACGCGCTCGGCTCGTGGACCGTGCCGTTCCTGCTCCTCGCGGTCGTGGCCGCCGCGCAGGTCGTGGTCGGCGCGCTGCTGGGGCCGACGCGGCGGGTGGCGGCGTAGTCCGCACGGGCCAGCCTGGTGTGGCCCGGTCTCGCCCGCTCCGCCCAGCGCTCCCCCGCCCGCACTCCCCCGGCGCGCAATGTGCGGCTGCGACAGCGCGGATCGACTCGGACGTGTCCCAGCTGCACAGTTCGCGCGGCGGCTCGGGCGCGTCCGGCGCGGACCGCCGGGAAACGCGGACGGACTCGAGCCGGCGGAGGAAAACGCGGACCCAGCCCTCGGTCGGATCGATCCAGACGGCTCCTCAGCTGCCCGCCGTCCGCGTTTTCTTCACCCGGGCCAGGCCGGGCCGGGGCTGGCCCCCGGCCGGCCCGGAAGTGTGCAGCTGGGACAACCCAGATGCCTCAGACCCTGCCCCAGCCGCACATTTCGCAAAGTCGCGGCCGAGGCCGCACCCCCCGCGCCCCACCGCAGCCTCACGCCACCCCGGGCGGGTCGGCCCGCAGCAGTCCGGCGTGGATCGGCCCCTCGAGCTCGGTCAACGGCCGCCCGGTCCCTCCGCGGTGCAGCCCCACGATCTCGGCCGCGATCGACACCGCGGTCTCCTCGGGCGTGCGCGCGCCCAGGTCGAGGCCGATGGGCGACCGCAGCCGGGCGAGCTCGGCCTCCGTGACGCCCACCTCCCGGAGCCGGTCGAGCCGGTCGCGGTGGGTACGTCGCGAGCCCATCGCCCCGACGTACGCCGCGGGGCCGCGCAGCGCGACCTCCAGGAGCGGCACGTCGAACTTGGGGTCGTGCGTCAGCACGCAGAGCACGGTGCGCTCGTCGGTCGTGGTGCCGGACAGGTAGCGGTGCGGCCAGTCGACGACGACCTCGTCGGCCTCGGGGAACCGGGCCGGCGTCGCGAAGAGGGGCCGCGCGTCGCAGACCGTCACGTGGTAGCCGAGGACCTTGCCGATCCGCACCGTCGCCCGCGCGAAGTCGATCGCGCCGAAGACGATCATCCGCGGCGTCGGGGCGAAGACCTCGACGAGCACGGTGACGTCGTCCTCGAGCAGCTCGCCGCGGGGACCGGTGCGCAGCGTGCGCGTCTCGCCGACGCTGAGCAGCGCCCGCGCCTCGGCGGCCACGACGGCGTCGAGCGAGGCGTCGCCCAGCGAGCCGGAGGTCTCCCCCTCCCACACCGCGAGCCGCGCGCCGAGCGGGGCGGGGCCGTCGACGATCGTCGCCAGCGCGACCGGTCGCTCCGCGGAGATGCTGTCCGCGACCGCCTCGAAGACCCCGAAGGTGGCGGCGTCCACCGGCGCGACGAGCACGTCGAGGATCCCGCCGCAGGTCAGGCCCACCGCGGCCGCGTCGTCGTCGGAGACCCCGAAGCGCTGGAAGACGGGTTCGCCGGAGTCGATGACGTCGCGGCCCAGCTCGTAGACCGCGCCCTCGACGCAGCCCCCCGACACCGAGCCGACGACCGTGCCGTCCGGTCCGACGGCCATGGTCGCGCCCGCCGGGCGGGGCGCGCTGCGCCAGGTGGCCGCGACCGTCCCCAGCGCGAACCGCTCCCCCGCGGCCCACCAGCCCCGGGCCGCCTCCAGCACCTCACGCACGTCGGCCTCCAGCCGTCCCGGGCCTCGTGGACCCGGCGATCTCGTCGGTCAGCGCCTCGAGCGCGGCGACGCTGTGCCCGTCGACGAAGGCGTCGACGTGCGGCAGCGCGGCCACCAGCCCGGCGGTCCGCGGCGCGAAGCCGGGACGGGCGCGGTTGGGGTTGGCCCACACGACCCGGTGGGCGAGGCGGTGCAGCTGCTCCATCTGCTCGCCGAGCAGCGTCGCGTCCCCGCGCTCCCAGCCGTCGGAGACGACGACCACGACCGCGCCCCGCGCCGTACCCCGCCGTCCCCACCGGTCGAGGAACACCGCCAGCCCCTCGCCGAGACGGGTGCCGCCGCTCCAGTCGACGACGCGGCGGGCGACCTCGTCGGCGCTGCGCTGCGGGTCGGTGGACCGGAAGGCGCGGGTCAGGCACGTCAGCCGGGTGCCGAGCGAGAAGACCTCGGCGTTCGGCTGGCTGCGCACGAGGGCGTGGGCGAAGAGCAGGTAGGTCTCAGCGTAGCGCCGCATCGACCCCGAGACGTCGAGGAGCACGACGGTACGGCGGGGACGCGGCCACCGCTGCCGGCGCGGCCAGTGCACGGGGTCGCCGCCGGTGCGGACCGCCTCGCGCACCACGCGACGCAGGTCGACGCGGCCGTGGTGACCGGGGCGGGTGCGGCGCGACCGACGGTGGGCCGGCCGGTGCGCCATCCGACCGAGCAGGTGGGCGACGAGGGCCCGGTCCTCCGCGTCGAGCGCGGCGACGTCGCGGTGGCGGAGCACCTCCAGCCGGCTCGCCGTGGGCGGCGCGCTGGCGACCTCCACGTCGCCGGCGTCCGCCTGGTCGCCGGGCACGGGGACGTCGCGGTAGGTCGGGAGGGTGACCCCGCGGCGTACGTCGCCGGCCCACTCCGCCCGGTCGAACCACAGCGCGAAGACCTCGTCGAACACCGCGAGGTCGTCGGGGCGGGAGCAGAGGGTGAGGCGCGTGGCCCAGTAGGTCGCGGCCCGGCTCGGCTCACCGGCCGCCGGCCCCGGCGTCTGCGCCAACGCCGCCAGCGCGACGACGGCCGCCCGGGCCGCACCCGCCGGGATGTCGACACCCGCACGACGGAGCGCGTCGGCGAGCCCGGTCAGCTCGGCGGTGAGGTCCGGCCCGGGGGCGGGAGCGGTGGTGGGCGCGAGGCTCACGCCGGCTCCGCGAGCAGCTCGGCGAGGTGGGCGGCGACGCGCTGCTGGTCCTCGCGGTACTTGAGCACGGCGCCCAGGGTGCGCGCCGCGGCGGCGGGCTCGACCGTCGTGGCGCCGAGGGCGTGGAGCGTGCGCGCCCAGTCGATGGACTCGGCCACACCGGGGGCCTTGAGCAGGTCCTCGTCGCGCAGCCGGGCGACGACCCGGGCCACGCCCGCGGCGAGGGCCGCGTCGGCCTCGGGCACGGAGCGCCGCACGATCGCGGTCTCCCGCTCGAGGTCGGGGTGCTCGACCCAGTGGTAGTAGCAGCGCCGCTTGAGCGCGTCGTGCACCTCGCGGGTGCGGTTGCTCGTCACGACCACGAGGGGCGGCACCTCGGCGGTGACGGTGCCGTACTCCGGGATCGTCACGGCGAAGTCGCTGAGCAGCTCGAGCAGGAACGCCTCGAACTCGTCGTCGGCGCGGTCGAGCTCGTCGACGAGCAGCACGCTCGGCGCCTCGAGCGAGCGCAGCAGCGGTCGCGGCAGGAGGAAGCGCCGGCTCCACAGGTCGTGCTCGAGCGCGTCGGCGTCGACCCCGCCGGCCGCCTCCAGCGCGCGCACGTGGAGCAGCTGGCGGGGGTGGTCCCAGTCGTAGAGCGCCGCGGAGGCGTCGATGCCCTCGTAGCACTGCAGCCGCACGAGGTCGCGGCCGAGCACCTGCGCGAGCGCCGTCGCCAGCGAGGTCTTGCCGACCCCGGGCTCGCCCTCGAGCAGGAGCGGGCGGGAGGTGCGCCAGGCGAGCCACGCGGCCGTGGCCGTGCCCTCGTCCGCGAGGTACCCCACCCGCGCGAGGTCGTCGACCAGCGCCGCCACGGACTCGGGTCCCTGCACGTGCCGCCTCCTCCTGTGGACCTCGCGGTCGACCTCCGGGTCGGCCAGGTGGACCAGCGTAGGCACGCACCGCGCCGTACGGCAGGGCGGAGGGGTGCCGAAGCACCGCCCCGCGGCTTGGCGGGTTGTGCCAACGCCCCTCCCCCTCCCCCGGGTCGCGGTGTGAGCCCGTCACTTTCCGCAGGCCGGGCACCACGACGCGGGGCGGTGCGTTGGCAGATGTAACGAAGCGAGTCGGCAACTGACGAAGAATCGCGCCTTTTACGGCCAACTTTGACGAAGCCCCGGTCACGGCCCGCGGGGTTCAATGCACTGAACGCACCAACGAACCTGGAGGCTGCATGAGCGCCACGCGTCGCATCCGCATCGGCATCGACACCGGTGGGACCTTCACCGACGTCGTCGCCGTCGACGAGGAGACCGGCGAGCTCGTCACGACCAAGACGCCCTCGACCCCGGCGAACCCCGCCGACGGTTTCCTCAACGGCATCGACAAGGTCCTCGGCCTGCTCGGCCTCGAGGGCGACGCCGTGACGGCCGTCAGCCACGGCACCACCGTGGCCACCAACAAGCTGCTCGAGGAGAAGGTCGAGAACCTCGGGTTCATCACGACCGAGGGCTACGGCCACCTCCTCGAGATCGCCCGCCAGTCCGTCCCGGACGGCTACGGCAACTCGTACTTCTGGGTCAAGCCCGACCGCATCGTGCCGGTCGACCTGGTCCGCACGGTCGGCGGCCGCCTCGCGGTCGACGGCTCCGAGGTGCGCCCGCTGGTCGAGGCCGACGTCGTCGCCGCGGCCCGCTACTTCCGCGCGCGGGGCGTCACGACCATCGGTCTGTCGTTCCTCAACTCCTACGCGAACCCCGAGCACGAGGAGGCCGCGCTGGCCATCCTCCAGCGCGAGTACCCCGAGGCGGACTACTCGCTGTCCTCGCAGGTGCTGCGGGAGTACCGCGAGTACGAGCGCAGCGTCACCACGCTCGTCGACGCGGCGGTGAAGCCCAACATCCGGGCCTACGTCAACAACATCACCGAGCGCCTCAACTCGTTCATCGCGGGCGCCGAGGGCTCCCAGGACGGCGCGGAGACCGAGCACCGCGAGGTGCCGTTCTACGTGATGAAGTCCAACGGCGGCGTGCTGTCGGCCGAGGAGGTCGTGCGCCAGCCGATCACCACGGTGCTCTCCGGCCCGGCGGCCGGCGCCCTGGGCGCCGCGGTCATCGCGCAGCGCGCGGGCTTCGACAGCGTCCTCACCTGCGACGGCGGCGGTACGTCGACGGACGTCACCGTCGTCATCGACGGCCACCCGGCGCTGACCACCGAGGGCACCGTCGGTCCGTACCCCAGCAAGATCCCCATGATCGACGTCGTCACGGTGGGTGCCGGCGGCGGCTCCATCGCGTGGATCAGCCCCGAGGGCATGCTCAAGGTCGGCCCCCAGTCGGCCGGCGCCGACCCGGGCCCGCTCTGCTACCGCAAGGGCGGCCAGGAGCCCACGATCACCGACGCCCACGTGCTGCTCGGCCGGATCCCTCCCCACCTGCTCGGTGGCGAGATCCCCCTCGACGTCGACGCCGCGCGCGCCGGCATCGAGGACATCGCGGGCAAGCTCGGCCTCGGCGTGGAGGAGGCCGCCGACGGCATCCTCGAGATCTCCGCCTGGAACCAGGCCAACGCACTGCGCCAGGTGACGGTGAAGCGGGGCCTCGACGCCCGCGACTTCCGCATGGTCACGTTCGGCGGCTCGGGCTCGCTGCTGGCCTGCCGCCTCGTCGACATCCTCGGCCTCCAGGGCGTCATCGTGCCGCTCAACCCGGGCAACACCTCCGCCTACGGCCTGCTGACCGTCGACGTGCGCAACGACTACGTACGCACGGCGATCACGAAGCACGACGACCTCGACCGCGCGAAGGTCGCGGGCCTGCTCGAGGAGCTCGCCCGCGACGCCGACGAGGCCCTGGCCCGCGAGGGCTTCGAGCCCGCCGAGCGGCAGTTCCAGCGCACGGCCGACCTGCGCTACGTCGGCCAGGCCTTCGAGGTGCGGGTGCCTGTGCCGGACGGCCCGGTGGACGACAGCCTCGTCGAGGCCGTCGCCGACGCCTTCCACGCCGAGCACCACAAGCTCTACGGCTACGACTTCCGCGGCGACGCCACCCAGCCCGTCGAGTGGGTCAACCTGCGCGTCTCCGGCATCGGCCCGATCCGCAAGCCCGAGCTGCGCGAGATCGCGGACGGCACCGGCTCCGAGGGCGCCGTCACCGGCACCCGCCGCGTCTACTTCGACCAGTGGTACGACGCACCCGTCGTCGCCCGCGCCCAGCTCGGTGCCGGCGACGTCGTGACCGGCCCGGCGATCGTGGAGGAGTTCAGCTCCACCGTCCCGCTGCACCCCGGCTTCGTCGCCGAGGTCGACCGCTTCGGCAACCTCCTCATCACCCGCAAGGAGAACCTCTCGTGACCAGCGACGTCCTCAGCAACCCCGAGACCGACACCGCGACCGTGGTGGGCGTGCGCGCCCCGGGCGGCGACGCGCCGTACCGGCTCACCGACGGCGTCGACGTCGACCCCGTCGTCGTCGAGATCGTCGAGGGCTACCTGGCCTCCGTCGAGCAGGAGGTCGAGACCTCCATCGGCCGCACCAGCCGGTCGCCGATGATCCGCGACGCCCACGACTACCGCGCGGGCATCCACGACAAGCACGCCCGCAAGCTGACGGGCCGGTCCTACTCGGCGCTCGTGCAGCCGGTCATCCGCGACTACCCGGTCGAGACGATGAAGCCGGGCGACGTCTTCTTCCACAACGACGTCTACATGTCGGAGGGCGGCATCGGCCACCTGCCCGACCTGTGCATCACGGCGCCCGTCTTCCACGACTCGGGCGACGGTCCCGAGGTCGTCGCGTTCGTGCAGGCCTTCGGCCACCACGACGACATCGGCGGCTCGGTGCCCGGCTCGATGCCGAGCACCGCGACGAGCGTGTTCGAGGAGGGCCTCATGGTCCCCCCGATCAAGCTCTGGGACGGCGGCGTGCCCAACGAGGCGGCGCTCAAGATCATGACGCGCAACTCCCGCATGCCCGACTCGCTGGCCGCGGACCTCGACGCCGAGTGCTCGGCGTGCCTGCTCGGCGCCCGTCGCCTGACGGACCTGTTCGAGCGCTACGGCCGCGACCAGGTGTTCGCCGCGTTCGACGCGATCCTCGACAAGACCACGCAGACGTTCCGCCGCGAGATCCTCTCCAAGATCCCGACGGGCACGTTCGTGTGGGAGGACTACGCGGAGCAGGACGGCGTCGACGACCCGCGCCTGCACACGCAGCGCATCACGCTGACGAAGGAGGAGACGGGCGGTCCCGACAACGGCCCCCGCCTCATCATCGACTTCACCGGCACGGCGCCGCAGGCCAAGGGTCCGATCAACCACTGCGGCGACTACGCCGACGGCTCGTTCCTCAAGAAGTGGATCGCGCCCATCCTCCGCAACCTCGCGGACACCCCGGAGCGGATGGCGGAGCTCGACGTCAACGAGGGCATCACGCCCCTCATCGAGATGCGCTTCCCGCCGAAGGGCACGCTCCTGACGCCCGAGTTCCCGGCGCCGACGAACGCCCGCACCTTCGTCATCCTGCGCCTGCTCGGCGTGCTCGCCGGCGTGGTCGCGAAGGCCGTCGACGGCAAGATGCCCGCCGACCAGGAGACCATCCGCTACACGGGTGTCTACGGCAACGACCTCGAGGGCAACCCCTACCTCATGCGTGAGGTGCTCGGCGGCGGCTCGGGCGGTCGCTACTACGCCGACGGCGAGGACACGATCCACGTCGTGCCCGACTCGCGGAACCTGCCGACCGAGTTCACGGAGTCGCGCTTCCCGTTCCGCGTCGAGAGCCTCGGCCTCGCGCTCGACTCGGGCGGTGCGGGCCAGTTCCGCGGCGGCCTGGGCTACGAGAAGCAGATCCGCATGCTCGCGGACGCGCACTTCATGTCCATCGCGGACCGCTCGATCCTGTCGTGCTGGGGCGTCAAGGGCGGCAAGGCCGGCCAGCCGTTCCGCGTGACGATCGACCCGGACGGCCCGAACGAGCGGGAGGTCGACGCCCTCGTCGACGCCGTCGAGGTGAAGGCCGGCGAGGTCATCCGCATCCGCACCACGGGTGGCGGCGGCTGGGGTGACCCGCTCGACCGCGACCCGGCCCACGTGGCGCGCGACGTGTGGTGGCGCAAGGTGTCCGTCGCGGCCGCCGAGGCCGACTACGGCGTCGTCTTCGCCGGCGAGGTGGACCCCGACGGCGTGGCGGCCCCCGAGGTCGACGTCGACGCGACCACCGCGCTGCGGGAGAAGCTGCGCTCGGAGCGCGACGCCGACGCGCCGTTCTTCGACCGCGGTCCCGGCTACGCCCGGTTGTCCGGCGGGGCCACGAGCTCGCCGTACGACTACGTCTGAGCCGATGACCGACCCCCGCCCCACCCTGCGCGTGGCGGTCACCGGCGCGTCCGGCAAGACCGGAGCCACCGTCGTGGCCGGCCTCCTCGAGGCCGGCCACGAGCCGGTGGCCCTGGTCCGTCGGCCCGAGGCCGCGGCGTCCCTGCGCGAGCAGGGCGCCGCGGCCCGCGTCGTCGACCTGGAGGCCGGTCCCGACGCGATCGCCGCCGCCCTCGCCGACGTCGACGCGGTGCACCACGTGCCGCCCAACATGCACCCGGCCGAGGACGCCCTCACCGCCGACGTCGTGGCCGCCACCGAGCGCGCCGGCGTCCGCCGCTTCGTCTTCCACTCGGTCCTGCAGCCCCACGTGCCGGCCATGCCGCACCACCTGCGCAAGGCGACCTCCGAGCTCACCGTGCGCTCCAGCTCCCTGGCCTGGACCGTGCTGCAGCCCGCCAGCTACGCCCAGAACGTGCTCCCCTTCTGGGACGCCGCGGTCGCCGGCGGCACCTACCGGGTCCCGTACGACGTCGCCCAGCCCTTCACGCCGGTCGACCTGGCCGACGTGGCGGGCGCCGTGGTGGCGGTCCTCGAGGACCCGGCCACCACGTACGGCACCTTCGAGCTCGCCGGCCCCGAGGTGCTGACCAGCGCCGACCTGGCCGCGGTGATCGCCGAGCTGTCCGGCCGGCCCGTGGTGGCCGAGCGGCAGCCGGTCGCCGACTGGCGCGCCGCCGTCGACCCCGACGGCACCCGCCCGGACGTCGACGACCTCGTCGCGATGTTCGACCACTACGACGCCCACGGGCTCGTCGGCAGCCCGCTCGCGCTCGGCGTCCTGCTGGGGCGCACCCCCACCACGGTCCGCGACGCGCTCCGCCGCGACCTCGGCCTGGCCTGAGGCGGTCGGGCCCGACCCGCTCGGGCCCGACCGCGCTCCGCCCGCCACCCGGACAGCAACGTCTGCCAACGACGGCGGCCCACCTCGGGCATCCCTCGCCGTACCCCCGCGCTCCCGCCGCGCCTAGATTCGACGCAGACGGCGAGAGCCAGATCACACGGATGGAGAACCACGTGCGCGCGCTCATCGCACTCGGCGGCAACGCCATGACAGCACCGGACGGCTCGGCCACGGTGGAGGCCCAGCGGGAGGCCATCAGCACGGCCGCCGCGCGGATCGCCGAGCTCGTCGCCACCGGCACCGACGTCGTGGTCACCCACGGCAACGGCCCCCAGGTCGGCAACCTGCTGGTGAAGAACGAGCTGACCGCCCACGTCGTCCCGATGGTCCCGCTCGACTGGTGCGGCGCCCAGACCCAGGGCACCCTCGGCTACACGCTGACGACCTGCCTGGATGCCGCGCTCGCCGCGGAGGGCATCGACCGCCGCGCCGCGGCCCTCGTCACCCGCACCGTCGTCGACGCCGACGACCCCGACTTCCTGCAGCCCAGCAAGCCGGTCGGCCGCTTCCTGCCCGAGGCCGAGGCGCAGCGCTTCGTCGCCGAGGGCCAGAACTGGCAGGACCGCGGCGAGAAGGGCTGGCGCCGCGTCGTGCCGTCGCCGCAGCCCCGCGAGATCGTCGACGCCCCCGCGGTGCTGGCGCTGGTGGAGTCCGGCTTCGTCGTGGTCGCCGCCGGCGGCGGCGGGATCCCGGTCGTGCGCGGCGAGGGTGGCGCGCTCACCGGCGTCGAGGCCGTCATCGACAAGGACCTCGGGGCAGCGCTGCTGGGCCGGCTCGTCCACGCCGACGTGCTCGTCATCGCCACCGACGTCGACAACGCCGTCATCGGCTGGGGCACCCCCGACGCCCGCCCGCTCGGCCGCGTGACCGTGGACGAGATGCGGACCATCGCCGCCGAGGGTCACTTCGCGTCCGGCAGCATGGGTCCCAAGGTCGAGGCCGCGCTCCGGTTCGCCGAGCAGGGCGGCTGCTCGATCATCACGTCGCTCGACCGCATCCGTGACGCCGTCGCCGCCGTCGCGGAGCACGTCCAGGGGACCGGCGGCACCGGGGACGGCGCCGACCTGGTCGGCACCGTCATCGTGCCGGAGCCGGCTCCCGCCACCGTCTGACCCGCACCGATCCCCGGCCGCGACGCGGCCGGGGCCACCGAAGAGAGAGGTAACCGTCGTGCCCGACGCCATCGAGGTCCGCAAGGTCCCCATCAAGAACGTCTCGGACGCATCCGGACTCGCCGAGCTGATCGACGCCGGCATCATCGAGGCCGACCGCGTCATCGCCGTCATCGGCAAGACCGAGGGCAACGGCGGCGTGAACGACTACACCCGCATCATCGCCGACCGCGCGTTCCGCGAGGTGCTCCTCGCGAAGGGCTCGCGCCCCGAGTCCGAGGTCAAGCAGGTCCCGATCGTGTGGTCCGGCGGCACGGACGGCGTCATCTCGCCCCACGCCACCATCTTCGCGACCGTGCCCGAGGACAAGGTCGAGAAGACCGACGACCTCCGCCTGACGGTCGGCTTCGCCATGAGTGAGGAGCTGCTGCCCGAGGACATCGGCCGCGTCACGATGGTCGACAAGGTCGCCGCCGGCGTGCGCGTCGCCATGGAGCGCGCAGGCATCACTGACCCGGCCGACGTGCACTACGTGCAGACCAAGACGCCGCTGCTCACCATCCACACCATCCGCGACGCCAAGAGCCGCGGCAAGACGGTCTGGACCGAGCACACCCACGAGTCGATGGACCTGTCCAACGGCTGCACCGCGCTCGGCATCGCCGTCGCGCTCGGCGAGATCGAGCAGCCGACCGACGCCGACGTCATGCACAACCGCGACCTGTACTCCTCGGTCGCGTCGTGCTCCTCGGGCGTCGAGCTCGACCAGGCGCAGATCGTCGTCGTGGGCAACGCCCGCGGTGTCGGCGGCCGCTACCGCATCGGCCACTCGGTCATGAACGACGCCCTCGACACCGACGGCATCTGGGCCGCCATCAAGGACGCCGGTCTCGACCTGCCGGAGCGCCCGCACACCTCCGACCTCGGCGGCCGCCTCGTCAACGTGTTCCTCAAGTGCGAGGTTTCGCAGGACGGCGAGGTCCGCGGACGCCGCAACGCCATGCTCGACGACTCCGACGTGCACTGGCACCGCCAGATCAAGAGCGCCGTCGGCGGTGTGACCGCCTCGGTCACCGGCGACCCGGCCGTGTTCGTCTCCGTGTCGGCGGCCCACCAGGGCCCCGACGGCGGCGGTCCCGTCGCGGCGATCGTGGACCTGGGCGAGAACCCCACGGGCTACCCCGCTCCCTGATCCACCGCACCACCGCGCAGCCACCCGTCGGATCCGCCCGGCGGGTGGTTGCGTCGTCTCCGGGAGGACCCACCGGGTGCAGCACGCGGCCTCCCGCCTGGGGCTTACCCGGCGGGAGGCCGCGTGATCTTGCTCGCCGGCCCGTCAGCCGCCTCTCGGCGAACGGCCGCTCGTAGCGGCAAATGGTGAGGCCCGGGGGCATGATCTCGGACCGACGCACCCTGACCAACGAGCGACGTCGCTCGACAATTCCCGTCGTACGACGTTGTTCTGGGTGCTTTCAGATGGCCATCGGGAGGTGGTGCGGTGCCCCCGGCGCGGTCCCCGACGCCCGCCCGCCGGCGGGGACGCGAACTGTGCAGCCGGGACAGGCCCCGCGCGATCCGGGCCACCCCGACCGCACATTTCCGACCCGCCCGGCACCGCGCCCGCTACTCCCCCAGCGCCGCGCTCCGCTCCAGCGCGACCGTCGTCGTCGGCCGGGGGTCCGGTCCGCCCGCGCGCGCGTCGTACGTCGCGGTGAACGTCAGCGTGAGCCCGTCGACCTCCGCGTCGGCAGGGACGGCGAAGACCACGAGGTCCTCGGGCACCGCCCGGGGCATGCGGTCCGGGGGCTGCAGCGCGGTCGTGGGGACGACGAGCGCCGGTTCGCGGTCGCCGAGCCGGTAGTCCACCGAGGTCGGGATGCCGTCGAGGTAGTAGGCGCGACCGTCGAGCTCGGCGTCGAGGTAGGTGCCCTCCGTGTCGACGACCAGGGGCAGCCAGGACGCGCCCTCGGGCGCCGGGCCGAGGGTGCCGAGCACGTCGACGAGGGGGTACGGCGCGACCGCGCACGCGTCGTACTCGTTCTCCTCCGGCGACCAGCCCTCGGGCCAGACCGCCGGTGCGCACGGCTGGGACCGGTTGCCCGGCGTCCCCGTCGGGACCGGGGGCGAGGGCTCGGGCACCTCGGGCGCGAGGTCGACGGTGGTGACCGCGCCACTGCGCTCCGCCTCGAGCACGAGACCGTCGAACGCGTCGTCGCCGGACCGGTCGAGCGCGACGGCCGTCGTCGCGACCAGGGGCGCGCCGGCACTGGTCGGCCGCGCCTCCGGCGTGAGGTCGAACCGGCGGTCGCCGTCCACGAGGGTCAGCGTCGTCGGCGGCGCGAGGACGTCGGGCGCCGCGTCTCCCCTCCGGGGGTCGGAGACGCGCACGACGAGGAACGTGCCGCCCTCGGGGGGCACCACGTCGCGGGCGTCGCCGAGGTCGTCGTTCGTCGTCAGGCGCACACCGACGCCGTGGTCGAGCACCACCTCCCGCAGGGTGTCCCCGTCCCAGGGCGGAGGGGCCGCGAGGGCGAGCGTCTCGCCCGCGGCGACCTCGCGCACCGGGTCGGGGCGCACCAGCAGCCCGACCGCCACGGCGCCGACGACCACCAGCAGGCCGGCCAGCGCGACGACCGTCCACGCGCGGCGGCTCGTGATCGGCTCGGGCGACCCTGCCGCCACCTGCTCAGCCACCCCGCACCTCCAACGTCTCGTCGACGGCCACCACCAGCGGCTCCACCGCGGCGTCGTCGTCGACGGCGGTGATCTCGCCGACCAGGCGCAGCTCCTGCGGGGTCGTGCCGGCCGGCACCGCGAAGACCGACACCTCCGAGGGGCCGCCGGGAGCCCCGACGTAGTCCAACCCGCCGGGCGCCTCCGGCCCCGCGACCGGAGCCTCGCCGTCGAGGGTCAGCACCAGCGACGAGGAGACCCGCTCGAGGAACGCCTCCTCGAACCCGGCGGCGTCGCGCAGCGTCGCGTAGGAGTCCACGAAGGCGGTGGCCCGCACGAGCGCCCACCGGTCGTCGGCGTCCTCGACCCACCCCGTCCCGGCCGTCCACGCGGTGAGCGCGATCGCGTCGACGGCGCACCAGGCGTCGAGGTCCAGACCCTCCGGGGCCGCGGCCAGCAACGTGCACCGCTCGGGCACGAAGCCGGTGCGGCTCGTGTCGTAGAGCCCCGCCGCGCGCCCTGCGTCGAGCTCGCCTGAGAGGAGGTCGACGGTCTGCGCCACCCCGTCGAAGGTGACGTCGAGCGCCAGGTCGTCCACGTCCTCGGCGACGGCCAGCACGACGCCACCGCCCGTCGGCTCGGCGAGACCCGTGACGATCCCGGGCACGGAGGTGTCACCGGTCCCGGCGAGGTCGACGTCCTCGCCGTCGCTCCGGAGGCCGATCTCGAGGGAGGGCACGTCCCCGAGGGCGGCGGCCTGGTCCAGCGGGACGGTCGGGTCGTAGCGGTAGAGGACGTCCCAGGTCACCGTCACGACCCTCGCCCCGCCGCCCGCGCGCCGACCGCCGCCGGAACCGTCGGGCGCCGTCGCCCGCACCGTCACGGTCGCGCCCGGGGTGGCGACGTCGACGGCCACGCCCGGGCCGCTCGCCGACTCGTCGTCCGCCAGCGCGGCGGTCTCCCCCACCTCGAGCTCCGGCAGCTCCGCCGCCGCTTCGCGCGCCCGCTCCTGGTCGTCGGTGAGCGCGGGGCCGGCCGACGCGAGGAGGTACGCCGGCACCGCCAGCGCCAGCACGACGAGGGCGGCCAGCCACCACCAGCGGCGTACGTCGGGGAGTCCCGTTCGCTCGGACATGCCGGGTCTGGTGCCCCGTGGCCGGCGGTCCCAACCCACCCCGGACGCGGTCGTGCCGCCGGATCAGAGCGCCCGGATGATGTCCTCCACGCGGTCCTTCGCGTCACCGAAGAGCATCTGCGTGTTGTCACGGAAGAACAGCGGGTTCTGCACGCCCGCGTAGCCCACGGCCATCGAGCGCTTGAAGACGATGACGTCCTCCGCCTCCCAGACCGTCAGCACCGGCATGCCCGCGATCGGGCTCGACGGGTCGTCGTTCGCGGCCGGGTTCACGGTGTCGTTCGCGCCGATGACGAGCACGACCGACGTCGAGGCGAAGTCGTCGTTGATCTCGTCCATCTCGAGCACGATGTCGTAGGGCACCTTCGCCTCGGCGAGCAGCACGTTCATGTGCCCGGGCAGCCGGCCGGCGACGGGGTGGATGCCGAACCGCACCTCGACGCCCCGCTCGCGCAGCCGCTTGGTGAGGTCGGCGACCGGGTACTGAGCCTGGGCCACCGCCATGCCGTAGCCCGGCGTGATGATCACGCTGGACGCGGTCTTGAGCAGCTCCGCGACGCCCGCGGCGTCGATCTCCCGGTGCTCGCCGTAGTCGGTGTCGCCCGACGACGCCGCCTCGATGCCGAAGCCGCCCGCGATGACGGAGATGAACGAGCGGTTCATCGCCTTGCACATGATGTAGCTGAGGTAGGCACCCGAGGAGCCCACGAGCGCACCGGTGACGATGAGCAGGTCGTTGGAGAGCAGGAAGCCCGCCGCGGCCGCCGCCCAGCCGGAGTAGCTGTTGAGCATCGAGACGACCACCGGCATGTCGCCGCCGCCGATGGAGGCGACGAGGTGCCAGCCGAGCGCCAGCGCGACGAGCGTGACCACGATGAGCAGCCACAGCTGGTTGTCCAGCACGTACCAGACCGTCAGTCCCGCGAAGGCCGCGAGCGCGCCGAGGTTGATGGCGTTCTTGCCGGGCAGCACGAGCGGGGCGGACTTGATCTTCGCGCTGAGCTTCAGGTACGCCACGATCGAGCCCGTGAAGGTGACCGCGCCGATGAAGACGCCGATGAAGACCTCGGCGCGGTGGATGTCCTCGAGCGCACCGACGTACGGCGGGTGCTCCAGGTGGCCGTTCCAGCCGACGAGCACCGCGGCGAGGCCGACGAACGAGTGGAGCAGCGCGATGAGCTCGGGCATGCCCGTCATCTCGACGATGCGTGCCCGCCAGAGGCCGATGCCGGCGCCGATGAGCACCGCCCCGATGAGGAGCACGACACCGAGCGTCTCGGCGCCGTCGACGGCCAGCGCGATGGTGGCGACGAGGGCGATCGCCATGCCGGCGATGCCGTAGCCCACGCCCGCCCGGGCCGTCTCGTGCTTGCTGAGACCGGCGAGGCTGAGGATGAAGAGCAGGGCCGCGACGATGTACGCCGCGACGGAGATGTCCAGGAGGTTGTCGGTCACGTTCCCTCAGTCCTTCGAGAACATCGCAAGCATGCGACGGGTCACGGCGAATCCGCCGAAGATGTTGATGCTCGCCAGGAGGATCGCGACGGCCGAGAGCACCTGGACGGCCGTGTCGTCGGACGTGATCTGCACGAGGGCGCCGACCACGATGATCCCGGAGATCGCGTTGGTCACGGACATGAGCGGCGTGTGCAGCGCGTGCGCGACCTTGCCGATCACGTAGTAGCCGATGACGATCGACAGCACGAGCACGGTGAAGTGCTGCGGGATCGGCTGGGGCGCGGTCGCGTTGACGAGGAACAGCAGCGCGATGCCCAGGCCGATGAGGCCGTACTTCCGGGCCGGCGACGGCGGCGCCTTCTCCTCAACGGGAGCGGCGGGAGCCGCCGGGGCGGCCGGCGCCGGGGCAGCCGACACCTGGACGGGCGGCGGGGGCCACGTCGTCTCGCCGGCGCGCACGACCGCCACGCCGCGCTGGACCACGTCGTCGAAGTCGAGCACCAGGGTGCCGTCCTTCTCCGGGGTCATCAGCTTGAGCAGGTTGACGAGGTTGGTGCCGAACAGCTGGGAGGCCTGCGTGGGCAGGCGGCCCGCGAGGTCGGTGTAGCCGAGGATGACGACGCCGTTGTCGGTGACCACGCGCTCGCCGGCCACCGAGCCCTCGACGTTGCCGCCCTGGGCGGCCGCCATGTCGACGACGACCGAACCGGGCTTCATCGACGCGATGTCAGCCGCCGTCAGGAGGCGGGGGGCGGCCCGGCCCGGGATCAGCGCCGTGGTGATGACGATGTCGACGTCCGCCGCCTGCTCGGAGTAGATCTCCGCGGCACGGGCGTTGTAGGCGTCGCTCGTGGCCTTGGCGTAGCCGTCGGACGAGACCTCCTTGGCCTCCTCGGGCACGACGACCTCGAGGTACTCGCCACCGATCGACTTCACCTGGTCCGCGACCTCGGGCCGCGGGTCGGTCGCGCGCACGATGGCGCCGAGCGACGACGCCGCACCGATCGCCGCGAGACCGGCCACGCCGGCGCCCGCGACGAGCACCTTCGCCGGCGGCACCTTGCCCGCCGCCGTGACCTGGCCGGTGAAGAAGCGGCCGAACTCGTGGGCGGCCTCGATGACGGCGCGGTAGCCCGCGATGTTGGCCATCGACGAGAGCACGTCCATCGACTGGGCGCGGGAGATGCGCGGCACCGCGTCCATGGCGAGCGCGGTGATGTCCTTGCCCAGCGCGTCGCGTCCGAGCTTCTCGACCAGCTCCGGGCGCAGGGCCGGGCTCAGCAGGGAGATCAGCGTGGCGCCGTCGGCGAGCCGGGCGAGCTCCGCGTCCGTGGGGGCGTTGATCTTGAGCACCACGGCGCTGCTCCACGCCTCGTCCCCGGTGACGACCTGCGCGCCGGCCGCGGCGTACGCCTCGTCCGTGAAGGAGGCGGCTTCACCGGCCCCCGACTCGACGACGACCTCGTAGCCGAGGCCGACCAGCTGCTTCACCGTCGCGGGCGTGCCCGCGACCCGTGCCTCACCGGGCGCCGACTCGGCGACGATCCCCAAGCGTGACTGACTCATGCGTGTCCTTCTCCGTCCAGCGGTGACGAGACGTGCCTGTACCTCGCTCCGGACGCGCGACGGCGCGACCTCGGGGAAGGCTAGGGCCACGGAGGTCGCCTGCAAGGTCGTCGTCCACGAAATTTCAAACTATGAGCATGAATTCGGGCCGATTGGACCGTTCACACGGGCTCTTTGAAACCGACATCACAGACCGAGCGATCGGTCGCGGGCCGGGAGCTACGGGGTGCGGTAGGTGAACAGCTCGCCCGGACCCACCGAGTAGCGACGCGTCGTGGACCCGACCTTCACCGCCACCACCTGGGTGCTCGTCGTGTGGTTGACGCCGACGACGCCCGTCGTGCCGTCGGGGTTGCGGAAGGCCGCGACGGCGGTGCCGGACGCCGACGAGGCGACCGGGAGCACCCGGGCACCCGGCTGCGCCGCACGGGTCAGGTGGGCGAGCAGGTAGAACTCCGGACCCGTGGTGACCCGCGTGCCGTCGACCGTGAGGAGCCCGCGGCAGCTGCGACAGCCGTAGCGCGACGCCGCGTCGATCGGTCCGTTCGACGGGTCGAGGGCGAGGTTCCACATGAGCAGGCCCGAGGACCCGTTCGCCACGGGGACGGCGACGAGGTTGCGCAGCTGCCAGGCGAAGCTGCTGGCCCAGCCGTCGGTGGTGCCCGTGCACTCCGTGATGATGCGGAACGGGGTCGGGCCGTTCATCTGGGACGGCGTGCCGCCGTAGCAGTGGTACGCCGACCCGTCGAACGAACCCGGGGCCGCGGCGACGATCTGGTCGTAGGCCCAGCGGTGCTCCCAGTTGTGGTCACCGGCCCACAGGGCGACGTCGCCCGGCAGCTGCGGGCGGACCTGCCGGCCCAGCGCCGCCATCTGGGAGACGTCCATCGTCATCGTCGCGTAGTCCGACGAGTGCCCGGGCTCGTTGCCCAGCGTCATCGCACGCAGCGGCACCCCGCGCCGCTGCAGCTCCTGGGCCTGGGAGACCAGGAACGCGCCGTACGCCGTCGTGCTGTCGGCGCGCAGGCCGCCGCCCCGCAGCGAGCCGCTGGTCTTCATCGACGCCGGAGCGCTCCAGCCGGCCGCCACGACGCGGAGGTCGGGGCGCAGCGGCAGGATGCCCTGGGTGATCGTGGAGATCGCCGCCGACGCCTCGGGCGCCGGGGCCGCGGCAGTGCCGTCCCACGACCAGGCCCACGAGGTGGGCGAGAAGTCGGTCGAGCTCAGCGGCAGGCGCAGGGCGTCCAGGCGGGCTCCGTCGGCGCGTGTCGGGTCGAAGAGCAGGCGCAGCGCGTCGCTGTTGCCGGCCAGCAGCCCGACCGAGGCGTCCGTCAGCGCCGCGCCCGTGCCCCACCACGCCTGCTGCGGACGCGTGGTGTCGACGGTGAAGGTGACGGTGGCTGCCTTCGTGGTCGTCGGCACGGTCGCGAGCCGGCGCGTGCTCGACGTCGGCGACGTGACGACGAACGACGGCGTCGTCACGGTCGCGGCCGTGCCGGCAGCCGCGACGACCGGGGTCGCGCCGGAGGCGTCGACGCCGACGGCGAGCAGGCTGGTGACGAGCAGGCCGGCGACGGCGGCGATCCGCCGGGCGGACGCGCGGCGGGAGGGGACGGAGCTGAGCAGGAGGGACACGTGGGGGACGATCGGCAGGACGTGCTCGGACCTGAAGCGATCCCGCGACCCGCCCCCCACGAGCCTCACGCCCGCGAGTCCGCGTCCGTGGTCTCCTCCACGTAGGGATGGGCGTCGACGAACTGGCGCGTCTCCGCGTACATCCGCTGGATGTAGGCCTCCAGCTGCTCGTCCTCCACCCGCCACTGGCCCCGGCCGCCGATCTTGATGGCCGGCAGGTCACCGCGACGGACCAGCGCGTAGACCTGCGCGCTCGAGGTGTTGAGCACCTCGGCGACGTCGGCGAGCGTGAGGAAGCGGGGCGAGGCCATGGGCCCTACTCTGCCACCGTCGGAGCGTCGCCGCCCTCCCCCACCGCCGACCTGTGGAGGAGGATCAGCCGGTCTGCTCGCCGAGCACGATCTGGACGCTGCGCTCCTCGCCGTCCCGGAGCACCGTCAGCTCGACCTCGTCGCCGGGCGCATAGCTGCGCAGCGCGACGATCAGCTCCGCGCCCCCCGTCACGACCTGGCCGTTGACGGCGGTCACGACGTCGCCCTCGACCAGTCCGGCGTCCTCCGCCGGGCTGCCCTCGTTGACCTCGTCGACGAGCGCGCCCTCGCCGGCGCCCTCGCCGCCGACCTGCACCTGGGCGCCGATGACGGGGTACGTCGCCTCGCCGTCCGCGATGATCTGGCCGGCCGTGCGGAGCACCTGCTCGGAGGGGATCGCGAAGCCGACGCCGATGCTGCCGCCGGAGCCGCTGATGCCGCCGGTCGTGGCGATCGCGGAGTTCACACCGACCACCTGACCGGCGAGGTCGACCAGCGGTCCGCCCGAGTTGCCGGGATTGATGGCCGCGTCGGTCTGGACGGCGTTGATGTAGGAGGCGCCGTCGTCGGCGTTGCCCGTGGTCACGGGACGGTTCTTCGCGCTCACGATGCCGGCGGTCACGGTCGCGGCGAGCCCCAGGGGCGAACCGATCGCGACGACGCCCTCACCGACGACCAGGTCGTCGGCCGACCCGAAGGACACCGGCGCCAGCTCCCGCGCCTCGTCGGCGCGGAGCACGGCGATGTCGTAGACCGGGCTGCGCCCGACCACCTCGACCTCGAACTTGCGGCCGTCGGTGGCCTGCACCTCGACGGTGCCGCCGTCCACCGCGGACTCGATGACGTGGTTGTTGGTGATGATGTGGCCCTCGCCGTCGAAGACGAAGCCCGAGCCGGTCGCGTCGTCGCCGTCCTCGGACAGGGCGAAGACCTGCAGCGTGCTGGGGAGCAGCTGCGAGGCGACGGCCGCCACCGACGTGTTGTCCTCGTCGAGCGGCGGGGTGGTGTCCACGTCCAGACCCTCGGTGCCGCTGACCTGCGAGCCCCGCCCGGAGCCGGCGTCGTCGTCGCGGGACGCCTGGTAGGCCATCCCGCCGAGTGCGCCGCCGCCCGCGCCGACGACCAGCGCCAGGAGGATCACGGTGGGGAGCAGCCAGCCGGGGACAGCGCTGCGGCGTGCCCGCGTCGTACCGGCCGGGGCCGCCGGCAGCAGCCCGAAGCCGCCGCCCGCGGCGTGCTTGGGGCCCCCGCTCCGGTCGGTGCCGAGCGTGGGGAAGTCCTGGGTGTCGTCGTCACGGGGGGCGTCGCCGTGGCGCGGGCTCGCGTCGGCCCCCGGGGCCGGGTACGACGCGATGGGGCGCGTCGACTCCGGCTGGTGCTCGTCGTGGTGCTCGCGCGGCTGCCCCTCGGCGTCGCGTCCCGTCACCGGCGGGCTCCGTCGCCCTCGGCCTCGACGGGCCGGGAGGCGGGGCGGTTCGCCGAGACGGGGGACCGGAACACCTCGGCGATGGCCGTGATGCTCGAGACGGCAGGCCGGTTCGCCGGCGCCGGGGAGGTCGTGCCGAGGGCGACGACACCGAGCATGGCGGCACCGACGGCACCGCCGCCCACGGCGGCGAGGGTCCACCGGTGGCGGCGCTGGTCGGCCGGGGTGGTGGGCAGGACCCAGGAGCCGGCCTCCGCGTAGGACGCGATGAGCTCGTCGTCGCACAACCGGCCCCGGAACGCCTCGGAGAGACCGCACCGCGGCTCGGGGAGCGCGGACAGCGCGTTCTTGACCCACGCCTCGGTCTCGAGGTGCTGCTGGCAGACCTCGCAGTCGTCGACGTGCGCCCAGGCGAGCTCGGCGTCGTGCTCGGGGAGACGGTCGTCGAGCAGGTCGCTGATCTTGGTGCCGCCGAGGTGACCCAGGATCGTCATCGGCTCACCTCGGCCCCGCGGGAGCCATGCGGCGGCCCACCAGGCCCTCGGCGGTGCCGGTCGTGACCCGGCGCGCGGCCTCGGCCGCCCCCTGGGCGGCGGTGCGCACCGCGGGGAGGGGGCCGGTGCGCGGACCGGCGTAGCGCGTGCGGCCCGCGGCCGGCGCACGGTGGGCCAGCGCCTGGCGCAGCTGGGCGCGGCCGCGGTGGATGCGGGAGCGCACCGTGCCGATCTTGACGCCGAGGATGTCGGCGATCTCGTCGTAGGTCATGCCCTCGACGTCGCACAGCACCACGGCGACGCGGAACTCCGGCGAGAGCTGCGCGAGGGCACCCTCGACGTCGTCGTCGAACGTGCGGTCGCCGACGGCGGCAGCGGGCCCGGGGGCGCTGGCCGCCATGGCCTCCGCGCGCTCGGTGGACAGCGCGTCGAAGCGCAGGCGCTGCTTGCGGCGCGCCTGGTCGAGGAACAGGTTCGTGGTGATGCGGTGGAGCCAGCCCTCGAAGGAGCCGGTCTCGGTCTCGGTGAAGCCGTCGAGGCTGCGGAACACCCGGACGAAGACCTCCTGCGTCAGGTCCTCGGCGTCGGGGCGGTTGCCGGTCAGGCGGTAGGCGAGCCGGAAGACCCGGTCGGAGTGCCGCGTGACCACGTCCTCCCAGGACGTGCGCGCGCCTCCCCCGCTGCCCGCGGGACTCTCACCTCGGCCACTCACAGGGCCACCCTCGCTCACCGAACCACTCCGTCTCTCGTCGCACCACTCGTCACCGGGACCGGCGGTCCCGGACCTGCGTCCGGCGGGGCTCTACCCCGCCGGCGCCCATCCCACACCAGCAGCTCGCAGGCCGGTGCGCGATGCGCAGCAATCTAGTGACGCGTACTGAGAACAACCTGTGAGTCCGCCCGATAGTTCCCGCGGAGCGGGACCGGTTGCCCGGCCCCGCCCCGGGTCAGCACCGGGTCACCACCCGGTCAGCACCTCGTCAGCACCGGACGGTCACGCTCATCTGCTGGTTGTCGGTGATCTTGACCCACCGGGGACCCCAGCTGCCGCCGACCCAGCCGTTGCGGGTGTAGGACCCCTGCTGGCACCCGGAGGGCACGTAGTAGCCGTCGGTGTCGTGCAGGACACCGCCTCCGCTGGACTGGCCCGGCCGCAGGGTGACGACCCGTCCGGTCGGGCGCCCCGAGGAGTCGCTCCAGCCCTCCCCGGCCAGGATGTTGCCGTTGCTCGACGCGTTGTTCGTGACGGTCCCGCACACCCCGGTCGTGTCGCACAACCAGCCCGCCTGGGCCGGCGGCGCCACGGCCACGACGGCCCCTCCGGCCATCACCGCACCGGCCACCGCCGCCATCGCCTGCTTCCTCACGTGCACTCCCTCCGAGAACGCGTCCTCGAGGACCCTGATGAACCCCGAGATCCACACGTCGATCCAAGCAGCGCAGACGGGCCCGCGCCCGGGCCGCACCCAGAGTTGGCGCGATGGTCGCGAACGTTCACCGGCCGGTGGCTCCGGCGCGCTCGGCGGAGCGGGGCCGCGCGCAGCAGGGGCCGGAGAGCATAGAGTTCGAGGTCAGGGCGTTCCCCGCCCGCAGCGCACCCAGGAGGCCGTCATCACCACCCCCATCACCGCCGCGAGCTGGACCTACTCCGAGGAGCTCGTCGCCGAGGACGAGGTGCTGCTCGGCGCGCGTGCCCGGGCGGAGGAGGTCGGTGTCGTTCCCGTCAGCCCCGGGGCCGGTGCCGCACTGCGCTTCCTGGCCGCCGTGCTGGACGCCCGCGCCGTCGTCGAGATCGGCACGGGCACGGGCGTCTCCGGCCTGTGGCTGCTGCGCGGCATGCGCCCCGACGGCGTGCTGACCAGCGTCGACGTCGAGGCGGAGCACCAGCGGCTCGCCAAGGAGACGTTCGCGGAGGCGGGCATCCCCTCGCAGCGGGTGCGGGCCATCCCCGGCGCCGCGCTCGACGTGCTGCCCCGGCTGACCGACGGCCACTACGACCTGGTGCTCTGCGACGGCGACAAGCTCGAGTACGCGGCGTACCTGACCGCGGCCCTGCGCCTGCTGCGCCCGGGCGGCGTCGTCGTGTTCGACAACGCCCTGTGGCACGACCGGGTCGCCGACCCGGCCAAGCGCGACGAGACGACGATCGCCATCCGCGACCTCGGCCGCGAGGTGGCCGCCTCGGAGGACCTCGTGCCGGTGCTGCTGCCCGTCGGCGACGGCCTGCTGGCCGCGAAGAAGATCGGCTGAGGACTGCCGCGCGGGCGGCGGGCGTCAGAACCCGCTGACCCGGCCGTCCCGGCCGGCCAGCCAGTCGAGCAGCAGACGCGGGCCGAACCCGGTCGGACCGGCCGTCCACTCGTCGGCGTCCTTCGCCGCGTCCCCGACCGACGCGATGTCGAGGTGCGCCCACGGCACGTCGCCCACGAAGTGGCGCAGGAAGAGCGCCGCGGTGATCGCACCCGGTCCGCCGGGCGCGTTGTCGGCGTCCGCGATCGTCGAGGCCAGCTTCTCCTCGTAGACGTCGGCCAGCGGGAGGCGCCACAGCGGCTCCCCCGCGCGGCCCCCGGAGGAGAGCAGGGCGTCGGCGAGCGGGTCCGAGGTGGCGAACAGACCGCCGGTGCTGAGGCCGAGCGCGACCTTGCCGGCGCCCGTCAGGGTCGCGACGTCGACGAGCACCGCGGGGTCGAGCCGGTCCACCGCGAAGGCCAGCGCGTCGGCCAGCACGAGGCGGCCCTCGGCGTCGGTGTTGGTGACCTCGGTGGTGCGCCCGCCGTACTGCCGCAGCACGTCGCCCGGGCGCAGCGCGTCCCCGCCGACCGCGTTCTCCGCGGCCGCGACGAGACCCGTCACGCGCACGGGGCAACCGACGGCCGCCAGCGCGGCGAGCGTCGCCATCACGACGGCGCCACCGGTCATGTCGCGCTTCATGGTGCGCATGCCCTCGGCGGGCTTGAGGGAGAGGCCCCCGGTGTCGAAGGTGATGCCCTTGCCGACGAGCACCACCCGCGGCGTGCGGCGGAGCGCCGCGCGGGAGAGGCCCGGCGGCGTGTAGTCGAGGCGGATCAGCACCGGCGGGGTCACCGAGGCGCGACCCACCGCGACGATGCCGCCGAAGCCGCGCCGCCGCAGCTCGTCGACCTCGGTCACCTCGACCTCGAGGCCGTGCCGCGCGCCGAGCGCCTCGGCCTGGTCGGCGAGCCAGCGCGGGGACTTCACGTTGGAGGGGACGGTCGCGAGGAGCCGCGACGTCCAGCCGGCGCGGCCCACCGCGACGGCACGCTCGACGACGCCCGCGACCGCGTCGTCGTCGGGCAGGCCCGCGAGCACGAGCACACCGAGCGGCGGCCGCTCGTCGTCACGCTCGGACCAGCGGAAGGAGAAGGCCCCCAGGGTGGCCCCCACGACGTACGCCGCGAGGGCGTCGTCGGTCTCGGCGACGGCCGCGACGGTGCTGGTCGCGGCGGCACGACCCGCGCAGGCGCGAGCGGTCGCCGCCCCGGCCCGACGCAGGTCCTCGACCCCGCCGGCGCCGACGCCGACGAGGAGCAGCAACCGCACCTCGTCGGGCCCGGGACCGAGCAGCGGGATGCGGGTGACCTCGCCCGCCCGGCCGGTCGCCCGGTGGGCGGCCAGCGCGGCGAGGAGGTCGAGACCCCACCGCTCGGCGACCTCGGCCCCACCGGGGCCGATGACGAGATCGGGCCCGTCGGTGCCCTCCCCCGCCTCGTCGGCGTCGCCGCCGGCGTCGTGGCCAGCGGAGGGGGGCGGCAGCACCGCGACGGCGAGCACCGCGCCGCGGTCGGGATCGTCCCCGACAGCGGCGAGGGAGTCGCGTCGCTCGACCTCCGGCGGGACGGGCTGCGGGGGCAGCCCGCTCAGCGGGAGGCCGAGCACGGCGTGGGCGGCGTCGGTCGGGGCGTCAGGCGACACGTGTCAGGAGACGACGGCCTTGAGGGCGTCACCGAGGTTGCCGGCCTCCTCGGCGTTGAGCTCCACGACGAGGCGGCCACCACCCTCGAGGGGAACGCGCATGACGATGCCGCGACCCTCCTTGGTGACCTCGAGCGGACCGTCGCCGGTCCTCGGCTTCATCGCCGCCATCCGTGCACCTCTTCTCTCGTCAAGTTCGAGCGGGGGGATGCCAGCGCACTCCCCGCGACGTGCTGCGCGCCATTATCCCCTATCGCCCCCCGTCGTCGACGCGAGACCTCAGGACGCGCCGCCCGCACGCTGGAAGAGGGCGGCGACACGACGCGGTGCGTACGTGCGCATGTAGGTCGCGTCGGGCCGCGCGCCGTACTCCACGGTCATGGCGATGCCGGGGTAGCGGGCGTTGTACCAGCCCGTCATCGTGCCGGAGCAGACGCCGCCGCAGTTGAAGTTCTTCAGCGGCAGGTTGAGGCCCTGGGCGACGTAGCGCGACCAGCTGGGGTACTTGGTGTCGATGTCCACGCCGTTGAGCGGCTGGTGGAAGCTGAGCAGCAGGTCGGGCTGCGCCTTGTCGAGCACCTTCATGAAGCTGTGCGTCTCGACCTCGGAGGCCGCCTGGTTGCCGGCGTAGTAGTTGCCGGTCAGGGGCCGCCAGTTGTGCGGGAAGTTGCGGTTGAGGTCGACGCCGCGGGAGTTCTGGCGCCGCTTGGCCACCAGCCCGTCCGGGTTGTAGGCCGGCACGATCCACAGGTCGACGGCGGTGAAGCGACCGGCGGCCGCCAGCTCGCGCAGCCCGGTCGCGATGCCGTTCACGCCCTGCTCGTTGCCGTGCATGCCGACCACGACCATCGCGGTGAACTTCGCGTCGTAGTTGCCCACCCGGTAGGCCACGAGGTCGCGGCCCTGCGCGGTGCGGCCGTAGACCCACTTCGCGGACTGCGTGTAGGGCTTCGCCACCGCGGCCGCGGCGTCGGGCGCCGGCGGCACCGCCACCACCCGGGGCTTCGCCTGGGCCACCGGCGACCCGACGAGCATCGCGACGGCGAGGAGACCGACGAGGAGGGAGAGGAACGGGACCCGAGACGAGCGCGGCGGCTTCATACCGCATCGTGGCACAGGACACAGCCCCGCGGGGCCGGTTTCGGCAGGGTCAGACGGCGCCGAAGAGGTAGCCCAACGTGAAGACGACGCCGGCGACCAGCACGCCCACGTGGCCGACGACGGCGAGCAGGAGACCGAGGAACCAGCGTCGGTCACGCGCGTCGGAGTGCCGGCCACGGCTCGGGAGCCAGCGACCGAGCAGGAGCAGGCCGAACCAGCCGGTGACCCACCAGGCGCCCAGGCCCACGGCGCCCAGGAGCGAGTGCCAGGCCTTGCCGTCGGCGGGGACGAGGATGAAGACCGTCCACACCACGGTCGCCAGCAGGCCCGCCCCCGTGTGCGCGCCGAGCAGCAGCGGCGAGACGCCGTGGCCCGTCGAGCGACCGCTCCCGAGGATCCATCGGGTGACCACGACGACCACGACGCAGAACGCGGTCAGCGCGTAGACGGCGAGGGAGCTCGGGACGGGGATCACGGCGGGTCAGTGTGCCTCACGGTCGGCCGCATCGCCATCCGGGCCGTCCCGGCCATCGGCGGGGGCGACAGGCGGGCGGTACAGGTCGATGCCCTCCTGCTGGGCGGCGAGGCGCTCGAGGAGCGCGTCGACGTCGGCCTGGCGGTAGCCGCGGAGCACCACCGGGAAGCACACGCCGCGCAGGTCGTCGGCCGTGATCCGCCCCGTCGACGGCACGCCCGCGTCGGGCCGGTCGCCGTGCTCGGGAGCCATCGGCGTGCCGTGCCCGGCGGCCACGGCCGCCACGCCGGCCATCGCCGCGACGGCGAGCACCGCGAAGATCCAGACCATCAGCCCTCCCCGATCACTCGGGGTAGGAGCCGGAGGGGCGGGCCACCCCGTCCGCCTCGAGCCGGTCGAGGACGTGGCGCACCGCGTCCGCGGGGTCGTCGGTCAGGTGCAGGTGGTCGAGGTCGGACTCGCGGATCTTCCCGTCGGCCAGCAGCACGTCGCGCATCCAGTCGATGAGCCCCTGCCAGTACGCCGTGCCGAGCAGCACCACCGGGAACCGGGTGACCTTCTGGGTCTGGACCAGGGTGAGCGCCTCGAACAGCTCGTCGAGCGTGCCGACGCCGCCGGGGAGCACGACGAAGCCGCTTGAGTACTTCACGAACATCGTCTTGCGCGCGAAGAAGTAGCGGAAGTTGATGCCCTTGTCGACCCAGGCGTTGAGGCCCGTCTCGAAGGGCAGCTCGATGCCGAGCCCGACGCTGACCCCGCCGGCCTCGGACGCGCCCTTGTTGGCGGCCTCCATCGCGCCGGGACCGCCGCCGGTGATGACGGCGAAGCCCGCCTCGGCCAGCAGCCGACCGACCTCCTCGGCCTGGGCGTACTGCGGGTGGTCCACCGCGGTCCGCGCCGAGCCGAAGACGCCGATCGCGGGGCCCAGCTCGGCCAGGGCGCCGAAGCCCTCGACGAACTCGGCCTGGATCCGCATGACGCGCCAGGGGTCCGTGTGCACCCAGTCGGCCTCGCCGGCGGAGTCGAGCAGGCGCTGGTCGGTGGTCGTCAGGTCGACCTGGCCGCGGCGCAGCAGCATGGGGCCGCGTCGCTTGATGCGCTCGCGGAGGGGCACGGACGCCTGCGGCACCCGCTCCGGCCCAGTGGGCATGGGCGACCGCTCCGCCGCCGTCGCGGAGGGGTCCGAGCCCTCCCCCAGGCCGGCCTCGCGCTGCTCGCTCATGACTGCTCCTCGTCGTACGGGGTGGCGGGTGCGCCTAGCCACGACCGCAGCTGCTGCTCGCAGCGCACGATGTCGGCGGCGGGGACGAACTCGTCCTGCTTGTGGGCGTACATGGGGTCGCCCGGCCCGAAGTTCACGGCCGGGATGCCGAGGGCGCTGAAGCGGGCGACGTCCGTCCAGCCGAACTTCGGCGCGACCCGGCCCCCCACGGCCTCGACGAACGCGGCCGCCGCGGGGACGCCGAGCCCGGGCAGGGCGCCGGGGGCGGAGTCGACGAGCTCGACGTCGTACCCCGCGAAGAACTCCCGCACGAAGGCCTCGGCCTCCGCCTCGGTGCGGTCGGGGGCGAAGCGGTGGTTGACGGTGACGACGCACGCGTCGGGCACGACGTTGCCGGCGACGCCGCCGGAGATGAAGACGGCGTTGAGGCCCTCGTGGTACTCGAGGCCGTCGATGACGGGGCGTCGGGCCTCGTACGCCGCGAGCCGGGCCAGCACGTCACCGGCGGCGTGGATCGCGTTGACGCCGCGCCAGCTGCGGGCGGAGTGCGCGCGCTCGCCGCGGGTGCGGACCTCGAGGCGCAGGGTGCCCTGGCAGCCGGCCTCGACGGCCGCGTTGGAGGGCTCCATGAGGATCGCGAAGTCGGCGGCCAGCAGGTCGGGGTCCGACAGGCCGAGCTTGCGCAGGCCGTTGTGCTCGGCCTCGATCTCCTCGGCCTCGTAGAGGATGTAGGTGACGTCGCGGTTGGGCTCGGCGAGCTCCGCGGCGAGCTTGAGGATGACGGCGTCGCCGCCCTTCATGTCGCAGGTGCCGAGGCCGTGGAGCAGCTCGCCGTCGGGCGTCTGCTCGCGGCGGTGGGGCAGGTTGTCGTTGAGCGGCACGGTGTCGAGGTGGCCGGCGATGACGACGCGCTCGGCGCGCCCGAGGTCGGTGCGGGCGACGACGGTGTGGCCCCGCCGGGTGACGGTGAGGTGCGGCAGCGGGCTGAGCGCCGCCTCGACCGCGTCGGCGATGGCCTTCTCGTCGAGGCTCACCGACGCGATGTCGACGAGCTGCGCGGTCAACGTGACGACGTCCGCGTCCAGGTCCAGGCTCGGGTGCGACATGGCTCCATCCAAGCAGGCGGGCGGGTCAGGCGTCCGCCGCCTCGGCCTTCGCGAGGTCCTGCTTCCAGACGCGGAAGCCCTCCTCGGTGCGGCCGCGGCGCCAGTACGCCGACACCGACAGGTCGGCGCGCGTCACGCCCTGCGCCTTCAGGAGCGGACGGACGTGGTGCATCACCGCGTCGCCCTCGCCGTGCACGAACACCTGCACGCGACCCGCGGGCCAGCCGTCGGCGACGAGGGCGCGCACGGCCACGACCATCGGCGCCCGCTCGCCGACCAGGTCGGTCGCAGACGACGACGCACCCCGGTGCAGCCAGCGCAGCTCGACCCCGGCCGGCACCGGGAGGGGCAGCTCGTCGCCCGGGCCCGCCACCTCGACGAGCACGTGGCCGCGCGCGTCGGCCGGCAGGGCCTCGACGGCGGCTGCGATGGCCGGCAGGGCCGACTCGTCGCCGACGAGCAGGTGGGCGTCGGCCGCGGGGTCGGGGGCGTAGGCACCGCCGGGACCGTTGACGAAGAGCACCGCCCCCGGCTCGACCGAGGCCGCCCACGGCCCGGCGACGCCCTCGTCGCCGTGCACGACGAAGTCGATGGCCAGGGTTCCGCGGGCGACGTCGAGCTGGCGCACCGTGTAGGTCCGCACCACCGGCGCCTGCCCCGGCGGCAGGGTCGCCTGGAGCCGGCGGAGGTCGGTGGTCTCGCTCAGCTCGGTGCCCTCCGGCGCGAAGATCAGCTTCACGTACCGGTCGGTGTCCGTGCTGTCGGCGAAGGCGGCCAGGTCGCCCTCGAAGGTGACGCGCACCAGGTGGTCGGTCAGGGCGGCGCGACCGGTCACGGTCAGGCGGGTGGGCATGCAGGCTCCTCGTGGATCGACTTAGGCAAGCCTAACTAACCGCCCGCGCGGTCGTGGTGCGAGGCCCGCGGACTCCGCAGGGCTCGCACCACGACCAGGTGGGGACGGAGCGGGGCTCATGCCTTCGCGAGCGCCACGCTGACCGCCTGCCCGTCGCCGACCGTCACGTCGGCGACGTGGGCGCCGGCGGGCAGCACGCCCGTCCCGACGGTGTACGACGACGCGAGCGTCTCCCCCGCCACCAGCGCCTCGTGGGTGCGGAGCGCGGCGAGCACGTCCTCGTCACCGCCGAGCACCAGCACGATGCGGTCGGAGACGTCGAGCCCGGCGTCCTTGCGGGCCTGCTGCACGGCGCGCACGACGTCGCGCGCGACGCCCTCCGCGGCCAGCTCCGGCGTCACCGTCGTGTCGAGCACGACGAAGCCGCCGCCGGGCAGCACCCCGATGGCCTCGCCCTCGCCGCCGGACGCGACCGTCTCGAGCGTGTACTCGCCCTTGACCAGCGCCAGGCCGCCCGCCGTGACGGTCCCGTCCTCGGCCACCGACCAGTCGCCCGACTTCGAGCCCTTGATCGCCCGCTGGACGTCCTTGCCGAGCCGGGGCCCGGCGGCCCGGGCGTTGACGACGAGGCGCTCGGAGACGCCGTACGCCGCGGCCTCGTCCGCGTCGGCGGCGACGAGCCGCACGCCCTTGAGGTTGAGCTCGTCGGCCACGAGGTCGCCGAAGCCGGGGAGCACGTCGGCGAGCGCGGCCGGGTCGTCGACCACGACGGTCAGCCCGGCGAGCGGGAGCCGGTTGCGCAGCTTCGCGCCCTTGCGCAGCGCCGACCCGGCGGAGCAGACCTCGCGCACGAGGTCCATGGCCGCGACGAGGGCGTCGTCGGCGGGGAGCTCGTCGAGCGTCGGCCAGTCGGTGAGGTGCACCGAACGACCACCGGTCAGCCCGCGCCACACCTCCTCCGTCGTCAGCGGCAGCAGCGGCGCCGTCACCCGGCAGACCGTCTCGAGCACGGTGAAGAGCGTGTCGAACGCAGCCCGGTCGACGTCGTCGCCGGTGGACCAGAAGCGCTCGCGGGACCGGCGGATGTACCAGTTCGTCAGCACGTCGAGGAACCCGCGCGTCGTCTCGCACGCGTCCGCGATGGCCAGCTCGTCGAGCTGGGTGGTCATCGTGGCGACGTACTGGCGCAGCTTCGCCAGCACGTAGCGGTCCAGCGGGTCCGTCGAGGTCGTGCTGGCCTGCGCCTCGTAGGACTCGGCGTTCGCGTAGAGGCTGAAGAAGTACCAGCTGTTCCAGAGCGGGATCATCACCTGGCGCACGCAGTCGCGGATGCCCTGCTCCGTGACCACCAGGTTGCCGCCCCGCAGGATCGGCGACGCCATGAGGAACCAGCGCATCGCGTCGGCGCCGTCGCGGTCGAAGACCTCGGAGACGTCGGGGTAGTTGCGCAGCGACTTGCTCATCTTGTTGCCGTCGCTGCCCAGCACGATGCCGTGGCTGATGCAGGTGGAGAACGCCGGCTTGTCGAACAGCGCCGTGGCCAGGATGTGCAGCGTGTAGAACCAGCCGCGGGTCTGGCCGATGTACTCGACGATGAAGTCCGCCGGGAAGTGGCCCTGCAGCGACGCCGCGCCGTCGAACCACTCCTTGTTCTCGAACGGGTAGTGCACCTGCGCGAAGCTCATCGAGCCCGAGTCGAACCACACGTCGAGCACGTCGGTCACGCGCCGCATGGTGCTGCGCTCGCCCTCGGGACGCGGGTCGTCCGGGTTCGGTCGCACGAGGTCGTCGACGAACGGCCGGTGCAGGTCGGGCTCGCCCGCCGCGTTGCGCGGCAGCCGCCCGAAGTCGCGCTCGATCTCCTCGAAGGAGCCGTAGACGTCGACCCGGGGGTAGGCCGGGTCGTCGCTCTTCCACACCGGCACCGGGGAGCCCCAGAAGCGGTTGCGGGTGATCGACCAGTCGCGGGCGTTCTCCAGCCACTTGCCGAACTGGCCGTCCTGGATGTGGTCGGGCACCCAGCGGATCTGCTGGTTGAGCTCGAGCATCCGGTCCTTGATCCGCGTGACCTCCACGAACCACGACGAGACGCCCTTGTAGATGAGCGGCTGCCGGCAACGCCAGCAGTGGGGGTAGGAGTGGTCGTAGGTCTCGCGCCGCAGCAGCACCGTGCCGAAGGAGACCGACCCCGTGTCCGTGGCGTCGCGGCCGGCGACGTGGTCGAGGGCGTACGTCGCGTTCTTGAGGTGCTCGATGATCGGCTGGTTCGCGTCGAAGACCTGCACCCCGGCGTACTCGGTCACCGGCGCGGTGAACCGGCCGTCCTTGCCGACGGGCATGACGGCCTCGATGCCCTCGCGGTCGGTGACGACCTTGTCGTCCTCGCCGAAGGCACCGGCGGTGTGGACGAGGCCCGTGCCGTCCGTCGTGGTGACGAACTCGGCGGGGACGACACGGAACGCGTTCTCGTGGCCCGCGTAGTAGGAGAACGGCGGCGTGTAGACGCGCCCGAGGAGCTCGGCGCCCGTGTAGCGCGCGACCACCTGGTCCTCGACGCTCTCGCTGGCGTCGTCCTTCAGCTCGCGGGCGTACGACGCGAGCCGCGCCTCCGCGAGGACGTAACGCTCCGGCGTACCGGTGAAGGAGGACTCGACCACGACGTAGTCGATGTCCTCGCCCACCATGACCGCGAGGTTGGAGGGCAGGGTCCACGGGGTCGTCGTCCAGACGAGCGCGAGCGCGCCCGCCAGCGGGTCGTCGCCGCCGTCGGGGCCGTGGCCGTGCAGGCGCACGCCGACGGTGACCGCCGGGTCCTGCCGCATCTGGTAGACGTCGTCGTCCATCCGCAGCTCGTGGTTGGACAGCGGGGTCTCGTCGTTCCAGCAGTACGGCAGCACGCGGAAGCCCTCGTAGACGAGGCCCTTCTCGTGCAGCGACTTGAACGCCCAGATGACCGACTCCATGTAGTCGGGGTTGAGGGTGCGGTAGTCGTTCTCGAAGTCGACCCACCGCGCCTGGCGCGTGACGTAGTCCTGCCACTCGCCCGTGTACTTCAGCACCGAGGCCCGGCAGGCGTCGTTGAACTTCTCGATGCCCAGCTCGAGGATCTCGTCGGTGGTCTTGATGCCGTTCAGGCGCATCGCCTCGAGCTCGGCCGGGAGGCCGTGGGTGTCCCAGCCGAAGCGGCGCTCGACGCGCTTGCCGCGCATCGTCTGGTAGCGCGGCACGATGTCCTTGACGTAGCCCGTCAGCAGGTGGCCGTAGTGGGGCAGGCCGTTGGCGAACGGCGGACCGTCGTAGAACACGAACTCGTTCTCGCCCTGCTCACCGGCGCTGCGCTGCGCGACGCTCGCCGCGAACGTGTCGTCGGACTCCCAGTAGGCCAGCACCTGCTTCTCGATCTCCGGGAAGCGGGGGGACGTCGGGACGCGGTCGGCGCCGCTGGTGGAGACCTGGGGGTAGGCCATCGCGGTGAGCTCCTGGTGGTCGGTTCGGTCGGTCGTCGTGCGTGGCTGCTGCTCGTGCCACGAGGACGACGCCGGGGCGCCGCGGTACCACCTCGCTTGCCGCCGCCCCCGTTGCCGGGACGCGACGACCGCTTCGTTCGTGGGCTGTGACGGGCCCACCCGTCCGGTTCTACTGAGGGAGCAGGCTCCCCGTTCTTCCGGAGGCTCGCCGCTGATGACGGCTCCAGCGCCTCTGCGCGGGATGGTACGCCGCCCGCTCGCCCCCCGCGAATCCGTTCCGTCGCGCTCCCTCGCCGTCGGGGTGGGCCTGTCCTAGGGTGCCCGCGTGCCTCCCGCCGTCTGGCTCGTGCCCCTCATCCCCGTCGCCGTGGGGCTCGTGCTCGTCGTCGTGGGACGCGTGCGGCTCGGGATGACGCGCGACTGGGTGCGCACGACGGGTGTGGTCACCACGCGGGACGGCGCGGTGAGCGGCTTCCCGTCGCAGTACCCGACCTTCATGTGGCAGGACGGCAACGGGACCTGGCACCGGCAGCGCTCCGGGATGCGGGGCGGCATCCTGTCCCCCGGCCGGCCCGTGCCCGTGGCCTACGACCCGGCGTCGCCGAGCCGCGCCATGATCGACACCCCGGTGCAGAACGGCCGGCTCCTCGCCACCATCGGGCTGGCGGTCGCCCTCGGCGGCGGGGCTCTCGCCCTCGGCATCCTCACGATGGTGGCGGTCGTCGCGGTCTGACGGCCCCGCGGCGTACCGGTGCCCTCCTAGAGTGGGCCCGATCCGTGGGTGCGGTCCGTGGCTGCGGTCCGTCGAGAGCACGAGGAGGTGGCCGCCGTGGCTCCGAGGCTTCCCGAACCGGGGGACGTGATCGCCGGGCGCTACGAGCTGGTCCGCGTGCTGGGCCGCGGCGGCATGGCCGTCGTGCTCGAGGGGCGGGACCTGCTGCTGGAGCGCCCCGTCGCCGTCAAGGTGCTGAGCGACACCGCCGACGACGAGAAGGCGCACGAGCGCTTCGTCGCCGAGGCGCGGCTCCTCGCGCGCCTGCACCACCCGCGTCTCGTGACCGTGCTCGACGCGGGCACCGTCGACGGCCGGCCCCACATCGTCATGGAACTCGTGGCCGGCTCCGACCTCGCGGCGGTGCTGCGGGACGGTCCCCTCCCGGCGGACCGGGTCGCCCGACTCGGCGCCGAGGTCGCGGAGGCGCTCGCCCACGCCCACGCGGCGGGGATCGTCCACCGCGACGTGAAGCCCGGCAACGTGCTCGTGGAGGACAGCGGCCACGTGCGGCTCGCCGACTTCGGCATCGCCCGCCTCGCGGAGGCGACCACCCGGCACACCCGCACCGGCACCGTGATCGGGTCCCCCGTCTACCTCGCCCCCGAGCAGGTCGCCGGGGAGACGGTGACGACGGCGACCGACCTCTACTCGCTGGGGCTCCTGCTGCTGGAGGCCCTCACCGGGGAACCGCCGTTCACCGGCACGCAGATCGAGGTGGCCATGGCCCGGCTCACGGCCGGGCCGACGCTGCCCCCGACGCTGCCGCCCGGGTGGGCGGCGCTGCTGCGCGACCTCACCGCGCGGGAGCCGGCGCAGCGTCCCGACGCGGCCGCCGCCGAGGCGCGGCTGCGTGCGTTGGCGACGGGCGACGTCGCCGGGGCCGCGGCCCCCACCGCCACGGCGGTGCTCCCGGTGGCGGACCTCCCGTCCGCTCCGCTGCCTCCCCCGCTGCCTCCCCATCCCGGTGGCCCGGCGCCGTCGAGCACCGCGGTGCTCCCGAGCCGCGACCGCGACGTACGGCGCCGGCGCGGTCCCCTCCTCGCCGCCGTCGGCGTCGTGGTGGTGCTCGGGCTCGTCGGCGGCGCGGCGATCGCCCTCGGCGCGGGCGACGGGGACGGCGGCGGCTCCGCGCCCGACGTGCCGGCGGTGCCCGCGGACGCGCCCGCCGACCTGCAGGACCCGCTGGCCGCCCTGCACGACGCGGTCGAGGAGGCGACGCGATGAGCGCCCGTCCGTCGCGGCTCGGCCGGGTGCTCGCCGGCACGGCCCTCGTGCTGCTGACCGCCTGCGGGGGCGGCTCCCAGGACAGCCGCGCCGAGCTGGTCGACGCGCTGGAGGCGATCGACGACAGCGTGACCGGCTCCGACGACGACCTCGTGCTGCAGCGCATCGACGAGCTGGTCGAGCGCACCGAGGACGCCCGCGACGCCGGGGACATCAGCGACGCCGAGGCCGAGCAGGTGCTGGCCGCGGCCGAGGCGCTGCGCGCGGCGGTGCTCGCCGGGGCGGGCGACGAGCCGACCCCGGGACCCACCACCGCACCCACCACGGAGCCGACGAGCGAGCCGACGACCCCGTCCACGACCGGCCCCGCGCCGCCCACCTCGGCGCCGACCTCGGACGAGACCGACGAGGACGACGAGGACGACCGTCCGGGTCCCGGCGGGGGTCGGGGCGGGCCTGACGACAAGGACGACAAGGACGACCGGGACGACGGCCCGCGGGGGCCGCGGGAGCCCTAGCTGATCCCCGCCCGGTCGAGGGCCTCGGCGGTGAGCCGCTGGCCGAGCTCGACCATCTCGGTCGCGCGGTGGAAGTCCAGCGTGCGGCAGGCGTCGACCGGGACGTCGACGGTGACGTCGGCCGGGAACGCCGCCTGGCGGTAGCGGTGCACGAGCCCCTGCATCGCCTCGAACGCCTGGGCGGTGACGTCGGTGAGGCGCAGGTCCTTCGGCAGCGGGTCGATCCCGCCGACCGGGGGGTCGGCCGAGGCCACGGCCTCGGGTGCGGCCGGCTCGACGGCTCCCGTGGGGTCGCCGCGGTGACCGTCCTGGTCGTCCACGTCGACGGCGTGCTCCTCGCGCCCCGTGATGCTGGAGATCGTGCGGCGCAAGCGACCCCGCCACTCCTCGCGTCGCTGCGGGGCCGCCGACTCCTGCGACGGCGCCTGGCGCCCCGGCCGCTCCCGGCGGCCGAGGAGCGACACCGCCACGGTGAGGTCCGCCGGGACGGCGGTGGTGGGATCGATGGGCACCGGGTTGAGGAGGCCGCCGTCGACGAGGAGGCGGCCGTTGATCATCACCGGGGTGAAGAGGCCCGGGATCGCGATCGAGGCCCGCACAGCCGGCAGGAGGGGTCCGCGCTGGAACCAGACCTCCCGCTGCGAGCCCAGGTCGGTGGCCACGGCGGTGAAGGGCACCGGCAGGTCCTCGATGTCGACGTCGCCGAAGAGCTCCCCGATCTCGTTGAGCAGCCGGTCCGCCGCGACCGCGCCCGGCGCGGAGAGCTTGAAGTCCATCAGCCGGAGCACGTCGCGCTGCCGCAGCCCCATCGCCCAGGCGGCGAAGTCGTCGTCCCGACCGGCGGCGGCGAGGGCGCCGACGACCGCGCCCATCGACGTACCGGCGATGGTGACCACCTCGTGCCCGCGGGCGCGCAGCTCCTGGAGGGCCCCGAGGTGGGCGTATCCCCGGGCGCCGCCGCTGCCGAGGGCGAGGGCGACGCGGGTGCGTCGCGCAGGAACGGGGCCCGTCGCGGAGGTCACAGCAGGGAGAATAGGCGGGAGTCCAGGACGGGCGTAGCGTCCTGCGCCGTGCAGATCCGCGGTCTTCTCGCCGACACCCGTCCCCTCGCCGTACCGGCGTTCCGGCGCCTGTGGATCGCGAACATCGTCACGGTGGTGGGCGCGCAGCTGACGGTCGTGGCGGTGCCGGCGCAGATCTACGCGATGACGGGGTCGTCGGCGTACGTCGGCCTCACCGGCGTCTTCGGCCTCGTCCCCCTCATCGCCTTCGGGCTCTGGGGCGGCGCGCTCGCCGACCACTTCGACCGTCGGATCCTGCTGCTCGTCACCACGACCGGCCTCATCGCGACGAGCGCCCTCTTCTGGGTGCAGGCCGCGGCAGGCTGGAACGACGTGTGGGTGCTGCTCGGGCTGTTCTCGGTGCAGCAGGCGTTCTTCGCGATCAACCAACCGACCCGGACGGCGATCCTGCCGAAGCTGGTCGACTCCTCGCTCCTGCCCGCGGCGGCGTCGCTCAACATGACCGTCATGCAGGCCGGCGCGATCGCGGGGCCGCTGGTCGCGGGCGTGCTCATCCCGTTCACGGGCTTCGCGTGGCTCTACCTCGCCGACACCGTCTGCCTCTTCGCGACGCTCGCGGCCGTGATCAGCCTGCCGTCGCTGCCGGTGGAGGGGACGACCGGTACGCCGGGGCTGAGGTCCGTCGTCGAGGGCCTCACCTACCTGGCGGGGCAGCCGGTGCTCCTCATGAGCTTCGTCGTCGACATCATCGCGATGCTGTTCGGGATGCCGCGCGCGCTGTTCCCGGAGATCGCCCACGTCTCCTTCGGGGGACCGGACGAGGGCGGGCTCGCCTTCGCCCTGCTCTTCGCCGCCATCCCCGCGGGTGCCGTCATCGGCGGCGTCTTCTCGGGGTGGGTGACCCGGATCGAGCGGCAGGGCCTCGCCGTCGTGCTGTCCATCGTGGTGTGGGGGCTCGCCATCACCGGGTTCGGTCTCGCGGCCGGCGCCGCCGACGGCTCTGCCGGGATCTGGCTGGCCATGGCCGTGCTCATGCTCGCCATCGGCGGCGCCGCCGACATGGCCTCGGCCGCCTTCCGGCAGACGATGCTGCTGGCGGCGGCGTCCGACCAGGTGCGGGGCCGGCTCCAGGGCGTGTTCATCGTCGTCGTCGCCGGCGGCCCGCGTCTCGCCGACGTCGCCCACGGTGGCGCCGCCGCCGTCGTCGGCGCCTCGGCCGCCGCGGCCGGTGGCGGCGTGCTGACCGTCATCGGCGTCGTCGTCGCCGCCCTCGCCGTGCCGGCGTTCGTCCGGTACCGCGTCGTCCGGGCGTCGTGAGGGGCTCCGGTCGGTTCCCCGGCTAGCCGGGGAACCGACCACTTTGACCATCAAATTTCATGGTCAAAGCGGCGTGTTCCCCGGCTGACCGGGGAACCGACCGCCCCGTGTCGGCCCCACCTGTGGACGCGAAGCGGGCCGGGGGTCAGCGCAGGACGGGCTCGGGGCCCTTGATGGTGTCGATCCAGAACGTCACCTGGTCCGGCGACGGCCACGACCGCACCGGCGCCAGGCCGTCGACCGCGCCGCCGTCGATCCCGGCGAGACGCACGTAGGCCAGGCGGCCCTCGTCGACCCGCAGCGCGACGACGTACGCCTCCCCGTCGGGCCCCACGAACCTCGCCCGCACGGGGAACTCGGCGTCCGCGGGTACGGCGAGCGGCACGTCCTCGGGGACCTCGAAGGTCGCGAAGTCGATCGGCTGCCGCGGGTCGTGGGGGGCGTCGGCGGTGACGGAGCGCGCGAGCTGGGCGCGGAGCGCGAGGGCGCCGTAGTCCTCCGTCTGCGACAGGATCGCGTCGGTCAGGGCCCGCACGTCCTCGTCGAGGGCGCGGGTCTCCCACGTGGGCTCGCCGGCGTCGAGGTGGAGCTCGCTGCCGGACACCCCGCCCCGGGCGCGCGCGGCCAGGTCGCCGAGGCGGTCGCGGACGGCCTCGGCGGGGACGGCGCGGCGCGCGACCTCCCACCCGGCCCAGGCGAGGCCGCCGAGGACGGAGGCGGCGGCGCCGCGGCGTACCAGTCGCAGTGCCTCGCGCCGGGCTCGCGAATCGGGATCCATGGACCCAGACGGTAGCCGGACTCTCCTCGGAGCTGTCGGCGGCGGTCCGTAGCATGGTGCGACGTGACCACCACCGACGCCGCCGCCCTGCCCGACGACGCCGCACGCCCGGCCCCGACCGCCGCCCCCACCGCCGCCTGGGGCGTCGGCCTCGCCACGGTCGCCGCCGACGGCACCGTGCTCGACGTCTGGTTCCCCGCCCCGGCGCTCGGGCCCGCCCCCCACGCCGACGCCGCCGACGAGCTGGCGGGCGTCGAGCTCGACGCGCTGGCCGGTGTCGACGAGCTGCGCGGGGTGACGCGCGAGGTCCGCCGGGTCGAGATCGACGACCTGCAGGCCGCGCCGACGTCGACGGAGGAGGTCTGGCTGCGCCTCCACCTGCTCTCGGCGCGCCTCGTGACGCCCCACAGCATCTCCCTCGACGGCCAGTTCGGCCTGCTCGCCAACGTGGTGTGGACGTCGGCCGGCCCCTGCGCGGTCGAGGGCTTCGAGCTCACCCGGGCGCGGCTGCGGGCCGCGGGCCAGCACGTCAGCGTGTACGGGGTCGACAAGTTCCCCCGGATGACGGACTACGTGCTGCCCACCGGCGTCCGCATCGCCGACGCCGACCGCGTGCGCCTCGGCGCCCACCTCGCGCCGGGCACGACGGTCATGCACGAGGGCTTCGTCAACTTCAACGCCGGCACCCTCGGCGCCTCGATGGTCGAGGGTCGCATCTCGGCGGGCGTCGTCGTCGGCGACGGCTCCGACATCGGCGGCAGCGCGTCGATCATGGGCACGCTGTCGGGCGGCGGCAAGCAGGTCATCTCCATCGGCCGCCGCTGCCTCCTGGGCGCCAACGCCGGCATCGGCATCTCGCTCGGCGACGACTGCGTCGTCGAGGCCGGCACCTACGTGACGGCCGGCGCCAAGGTGGTCGTCACCGAGCCGGGCGCCGAGCCCCGCACCGTCAAGGCGGCCGAGCTCTCGGGCGCCTCCAACGTGCTGTTCCGGCGCAACTCCGTGTCGGGTGCGCTCGAGGCCGTGCCGTGGAAGAGCGAGGGCGTCACGCTCAACGCCGCGCTCCACGCCAACGACTGACCGACGGCGTGCGCGCGAGGGGGGCCGGGCCATGAGGTCGCGCCTGCTCGTCGGCCTCGTGGTCGCGGCGCTCGTCGGTGGCGTCGTCGTGCTGGCCGGTCGGTGGGTCTACCGCAGCGTCGAGGGCTTCCTGCCGCCGCCCGAGGGCTGCGTGGCCGAGGTGGACGGCGCCCGGGTCGAGCTCAACCGGGAGCAGGCCGAGAACGCGGCGCTGATCGTGGCGACGTCCGTGCGCCGTGGGCTGCCGGCGCGCGCGGCGACGATCGCCCTCGCCACGGCGTACCAGGAGTCCCGGATCGAGAACATCGCCTACGGCGACCGCGACTCCGTCGGGCTCTTTCAGCAGCGCCCCTCGCAGGGGTGGGGCACGCGGGAGCAGATCCTCGATCCCTCGTACTCCATCGGCAAGTTCTACGACGGCCTCGTCGAGGTGCCGGGGTACGCCGAGCTGCCGGTCACCGAGGCCGCGCAGGCCGTGCAGCGCTCGGCCTTCCCCGAGGCCTACGCCGACCACGAGGCCGACGCCCGCGTGCTGGCCTCCGCCCTGACGGGGTGGTCGCAGGCGGCGTTCACCTGCACGTGGGACGCCGACGTGCGCACCGAGGCCTCCGACGAGCTGGACGAGGCGGGCCTGACCCCGCGGGCCGCGACGGTCCTCGCGGAGCTGGAGGCGGCGTACGGCGACCTGCCGGTCGGCGGCTTCGCGCCCGGCGGTGTCGACTCCGGGCACTCGGAGGGGTCGGCCCACTACGAGGGCCGCGCCGTCGACGTGTTCACCCGCCCGGTGACGGAGGAGTCGCAGCGGTTCGGCTGGTCGATGGCGCACTACCTGGTGGCGCACGCCGAGCGGCTCGACGTGGCCACGGTGATCTACGACGGGAAGATCTGGACCGCGCGGCGCTCCGCCCAGGGCTGGCGCGACTACGACATCGACACCGGCGACGTCGACGCGGAGACCGCGGCGATCCTCGAGCACCGCGACCACGTGCACGTCGACGTCTTCTAGCACCGCTGGGGACCAGACCTCCGCAAGACTGGCTCAAGTGCTGGGATCGAGCGCCCTGACCTGCGCAGACTGGTCTCACGCGGGGCCGGCTCGGACGCCCCCACCACACCGGGAGCACACACATGGTGGCCATGGCGCGCGTCGGGGCCGACGGCCTCGTCGCGCCGACCCTGCACGCCGGCATCGTCGAGGCGATGCCGGACGCCGTCGTCGTGGCCGACCCGGAGGGCCGCATCGTGCTCACCAACCCGCGCGCCGCCGAGGTGTTCGGCTGGAGCGAGGACGAGCTCGTGGGCCGCCCCATCGAGATCCTGATGCCGCCGCGCTACCGCGCCCGGCACCCGCGACTGCGCAAGGGGTACGCCGGCCTGCGGATGAACCTGCTCGAGCTGCGGGGCTACCGCAAGGACGGCACCGAGTTCCCCGCCGAGATCTCGCTCGCCACCATCGTCGAGGGCGCGAGCACGTGGGTGTGCGCGACGGTCCGCGACATCACCGAGCGCAAGCGCTCCGAGGAGCGCTTCCGCCAGCTCGTGGACGCCGCGCCCGACCCGCTCGTCATCACGGACGCCGCCGGCACGATCGTGCTGGCGAGCGAGCAGGCCCAGGCCGTGTTCGGCTACACCGGCGACGAGCTCGTCGGCGAGCCCATCGAGGTGCTGGTGCCGACCCGCTACCACGAGACCCACCGCCGGATGCGCCAGCGGTTCGCGGCCAACCCGCGGTTCCGGCCCATGGGCTCCGGCCAGGAGCTCTACGCCCGCCACCGGGACGGCTCGGAGATCCCCGTGTCCATCTCGCTGGCCCCGCTCGTCACCGAGGACGAGGTGCTGCTCTCGGCCTCCATCCGCGACCTCACCGAGCGCAACCGCGTGCAGACGCAGGTCGACCAGGTGCGCGAGGACCTCGTCGCGACGGTGTCGCACGAGATGCGCACGCCCCTGACCTCGATCATCGGCTACCTCGAGCTCGTGCTGGACAGCACCGAGCCGCTGCCCCCGGCCGCGCGGAGCATGCTCGAGGTGGTGCACCAGAACGCCTACCGCGAGCTCGGGCTCGTCAACGACCTGCTGACCGTCGCGTCCGTGGGCTCGGAGGGCCCGTCGGCGAGCACCGTGGACATGGCGGAGGTCGTCGCGGCGGCGGTCGCCCAGGCCCGGGTGCTGGCGCAGGACCGCGGTGTCGACCTGCAGGTCGACGCGGACCCGGGCGCGCGGCCGGTGAGCGGTCGGGCGCACCGCCTGCGCCAGGTCGTCGACAACCTCGTCTCCAACGCCCTGAAGTTCACGCCCGCCGGCGGGAGCGTGCGCGTGACGTGCAGCGACCTCGACGGACGCACCACGGTGACCGTCGAGGACACCGGCACCGGCATCGAGCCCGACGAGCTGCCGATGGTCTTCGAGCGGCTCTACCGCACCCGCGCGGCCGTCGACGCGTGCACCCCCGGCGTCGGCATCGGGCTCTCCCTCGTCCGCAGCATCACCCAGGGGCACGGCGGCACCGTCGAGGTGCGCAGCACGCCGGGCACCGGCACCACGGTGCGGGTGCGGCTCCCGTACGCCGCGGCCTGAGGGCCGGACCCCGGCTCGGGCCCCGGCTCAGGCGGCGGCCGTCGGCGAGCCGACGTGGCTCGCCTCGATGGCGCGCAGCGCCAGGAGCACGACACCGCCAGCGCCACCGACCAGCACGGTCGACCCCTCCCGCACGGGCGCGGCGCCCTGCACGAGCACACCGTCGACAGTCGTGCCGTTGGTGCTGCCCAGGTCGCCGATCCACCAGCCGCCGCGCGCCTTGTAGAGCACCGCGTGCTGGCGCGAGACCCGCGCGTCCGAGAGCCGCACCCGGCACCCCCGCGAGCGCCCCAGGACCGCCCCGGACGGCACGCGGAAGAGCAGGCCCGAGGTCGACACCAGGGCGATCTCGTCACCGGCGAGCACCCCCCGCGCGGATCCGGCCGCCGACGGCGTCGCGACCGGTGCCGCGCGCGGGTCCCGGCGCGGGCCGGGGACCGGCGGGGGTCCGGGACGGGGCGTCGGCCGCGCCGCGCGCAGCGCCGACGGCGCCGGGGCGGGGGTCGCGACCGGAGCGGTCACCGGGCGCACCGGCAGCGGACGCACCGAGGTCGGCATCGGCCGGGTACGACGCGGGCCGGGATCCGCGTCGACGGGGCTGTCCGTGGGGCTGACGGTGGGGCTGACCGTGGCACTGCTCGTCGGCACGACGGCAGCGGCCGACGGTCGCAGCGGGAGCGGCACCGTCGCCTCGTGGTCCGGGCGGGGCCCGGCGACGCCCTCCCGGGCCTCCTGACGACGCAGCAGGGCCACGAGCACCCCCAGCCCCGAGCAGACACCGACGGTCGCTCCCACGACCGTTGCGATCACCACGACCCACATGCTGCGCCCCCTCTGCTCCGTCTCAGGGTTCCCAGTCAGCCACGTCGGCGGCCGGAAGTCACCTGGTTCGGCGAATTCTCAGGACGTGAAGTGGCCGCTGGTCGGACGGCGCGCTACCAAAGGAGGGGTGGCGGCGAGGCCCCATCTCCTAGACTCTGGCGCGCTGGTGACCGAGGACGGGAGCGACGTGGCAGGGATCGAACGCGGCGACGACATGCTGCGCATGCGGGAGGTGCTCGCGCTGACGGCGCCGGGCACCGCGCTGCGCGACGGTCTCGAACGCATCCTCCGCGGGCGCACCGGCGCCCTCATCGTGCTCGGCCGGGACGCGCTCGTGGAGTCCATCTCCACCGGCGGCTTCGAGCTCGACGTCCCGTTCACCGCCACCGGCCTGCGCGAGCTGGCGAAGATGGACGGCGGCATCATCGTCGACAGCGGCCTGACGAAGATCCACCGCGCGGCCGTGCACCTCATGCCCGACCACACCATCCCCTCGTTCGAGACGGGCACGCGGCACCGCACCGCCGACCGGGTGGCCCGCCAGACCGGGTTCCCCGTGATCTCGGTGTCCCAGTCGATGCAGATCATCGCGGCGTACGTCGGCGAGAGCCGGCACGTGCTCGAGGACTCCGGCCAGATCCTCTCCCGCGCCAACCAGGCGATCGCGACGCTGGAGCGCTACAAGCTGCGGCTCGACGAGGTCGCGACCACGCTGTCCGCGCTCGAGATCGAGGACCTGGTGACCGTCCGCGACGTCGCGGTCGTGGCGCAGCGCATGGAGATGGTCACGCGGATCGCGCGGGAGATCGAGGACTACGTGCTCGAGCTCGGCACCGACGGCCGCCTGCTGTCGCTGCAGCTCGAGGAGCTCGTCTCCGGCGTCGACGCCGAGCGCGAGCTCGTCGTGCGCGACTACCTGCCGTCGGGCCGCCGCTCCCCCACCCCGGAGAAGCTCCTCGAGCGGCTCGAGACGCTGTCGGCGACCGAGCTGGTGGACCCGGCGTCGGTCGCCAAGGCGCTGGGCCTGGGCACGAGCGAGCACCTCGACGGCGCCGTCGCGCCCCGGGGCTACCGGCTCCTCGCCAAGGTGCCGCGGCTGCCCGGCGCGGTCGTCGACCGCCTCATCGAGCACTTCGGCACCCTGCAGAAGCTGCTGTCCGCCGGCATCGACGACCTGCAGGCCGTCGAGGGCGTCGGCGAGCTCCGCGCCCGCAACGTGCGCGAGGGCCTCTCCCGCCTCGCGGAGTCGAGCATCCTCGAGCGGTACGTCTGAGCGACGGCCGCCGGCCCGCGTCAGTCCGTCGGGGCCGACGTGGCGGCGGGCGGCGTCGTCCCCGTCGTACCGGTCGGCGGAGCCGTGGGGTCGACCGTCGGCGTGATGGTGCGCTCGATGACCTCGGGCTGGGGCGTCTCGAGCTCGAACTGCACGTCGGTGGGCTCGCCCGCGAGCGCCGCCGACTCGACGTGGTAGGCGCCCGGCAGCGACCACTGCTCCAGCTCGCAGCCCGGACCCGAGCGCCAGGCCGGCCACTCCAGCTCCGCCGCCGCCTCCGCGTCGGTCCGCAGCACGAGCTCCTGCTCGGGCAGGGCGTCCGGGCAGTGCTGGGTCGACCAGATGTCGTCGCTGCCGCTGGTGATCTTGACGACCGTGGTCGTCGGCGAGGCCGTCCAGTAGCAGGCCGGCGTCTCCTTGCTCGAGAAGAGCAGCGTGACCGCGACGGGCTGCCCGGCCACCGCCCGCTCGACCTTGGCGCGCACGGCCACGTCGTCCGCCGCGCAGCGGCCCTCGGGGCTGGCCGGCGGGGGCGGCGCCTCGGTCGTCGTGGTGGGCGACGGCGCCGGTGGGGTCGAGGGCGGCTGCTCCGTGGTGGTGCTCGCGTCGCTCGACGCCGCGCGGGCCTCGTCGTCGTCGCCGTCGGAGCCCGCGCCCAGGAGGCGACCGACGAGCACCACGAGGAGGGCGGCCACCGCCGCCAGCACGATCCGACGCCGCCAGTAGACACGGGGCGACAGAGGCCCACGGGGGCGGGACACGGCAGACACGCATCCCACGCTAGCCACCGCGCCGGGCAGCCCGTCGCAGGCGCACCGTAGTCTCCACCGACGTGCGCGCCACACCGGAGATCCCCGCCGTCGACGACGTGCCCGGGCTGCACGACGCCGTCCTCGGCTGGTACGACGAGCACGCCCGCGACCTGCCCTGGCGCGGCGTCGGGGCGAGCCCGTGGTCGGTCATGGTCTCGGAGTTCATGCTCCAGCAGACACCGGTCGCCCGGGTGCTGCCGGTGCACGCCGCGTGGATGGAGACGTGGCCGACGCCGGCCGACCTGGCCGCGGCCAGCACCGGAGAGGCCGTGCGCGCCTGGGGACGGCTCGGCTACCCGCGACGCGCCCTGCGCCTCCACGCCGCGGCGACGGCGATCGTGGCGGAGCACGGGGGCGAGGTGCCCCGCTCCTACACCGACCTCCTGGCCCTCCCCGGCGTCGGCGACTACACGGCGGCGGCCATCGCGTCGTTCGCCTACGGGCAGCGCCACGTCGTGCTCGACACGAACGTACGGCGCGTGATCGCCCGCGTCGCCGCCGGCCAGGAGCTCCCGCCGCGCTCGGTCACGACGGCCGAGCGCGCGCTGGCCGCCTCCCTGCTGCCCGACGCCCCCGCCGACGCCGCGACCTGGAACGTGGGCCTCATGGAGCTCGGCGCCCTCGTCTGTTCCGCGGCCTCCCCCGCCTGCGAGCGCTGCCCCGTGCTCGACCGGTGCGCGTGGGTGGCGGCGGGCCGCCCCGCCTACGAAGGCCCCGCGCGGGTGGCCCAGACCTACGCCGGCACCGACCGGCAGTGCCGCGGACGCCTCCTGGCCGTCGTGCGCGACGCCGAGGGGCCGGTCGCCTTGTCGACATTGGAGGCCGCGTGGGCGATCCCGGAGCAGCGCGACCGGTGCCTCGCCAGCCTCGTCGAGGACGGCCTGGTCGCGCGGGTCGGCCCCGCGTCGTACGCCCTCCCCTGACCGGCGGTCCCCTCCTCGCGGACGTCATGCGGGGCGGTGCCTCCGGCCACCGGTCCGCATGACGTCCGGCGGGTCCAGCGCTCGACCCCTCGCGGACGTCATGCGGGGCGGTGCCCCCGGCCACCGGTCCGCATGACGTCCGGCGGGTCCAGGGCCCTCGAACGACGGACGGCCCGCACGCGGGTCGCGTGCGGGCCGGCCGGTCGTTCAGGAGCGGGTCACTCCTCGGGGCGCTTCTCGATGTCCACCGGACCCTCGGTCTCCGCCGTGGGGTCGACCTTGCCCATGTCCGCCGTCTCGAACGGGGGCACGTCGGGCAGGGTGCCGACCTTCTGGCCCTGGAAGGTGAAGGTCGCGGTCGGACCCTCGCCCTCGACGTCGATCAGCACGATCTGGCCGGGGCCGACCTCGCCGAACAGCATCTTCTCGGCCAGCACGTCCTCGACCTCGCGCTGGATCGTGCGCCGCAGCGGACGCGCGCCGAGCACCGGGTCGAAGCCCCGCTTGGCGAGCAGGTCCTTCGCGGTCTGCGTGAGCTCGATCGACATGTCCCGGTCCTTCAGGCGCTTGTCGACGTTGGCGATCATGTTGTCGACCATCGCGATGATCTGCTCCTGGTTCAGGGGCGGGAACACGATGATCTCGTCGACACGGTTGAGGAACTCCGGACGGAAGTGCTGCTTGAGCTCCTCCGACACCTTCGACTTCATCCGGTCGTAGGAACCCGCGGCGTCACCGGTCTGGGCGAAACCGAGGTTGACGCCCTTCGCGATGTCCCGCGTGCCGAGGTTGGTCGTCATGATGATGACCGTGTTCTTGAAGTCGACGACCCGACCCTGGGAATCGGTGAGTCGACCCTCCTCGAGGATCTGCAGGAGCGAGTTGAAGATATCCGGGTGCGCCTTCTCGACCTCGTCGAAGAGGACGACGGAGAACGGCTTGCGACGCACCTTCTCGGTGAGCTGGCCGCCCTCTTCGTAACCCACGTATCCCGGCGGGGAACCGAAGAGACGCGACACCGTGTGCTTCTCGCCGAACTCGCTCATGTCGAGCTGGATCAGCGCGTCCTCGTCACCGAACAGGAACTCCGCGAGCGTCTTCGACAGCCACGTCTTACCAACACCGGACGGACCGGCGAAGATGAACGAACCACCGGGACGCTTCGGGTCCTTGAGACCGGCACGCGTGCGACGGATGGCCCGGGAGAGGGCCTTGACGGCCTCCTCCTGGCCGATGACACGCTTGTGGAGCTCGTCCTCCATCTTGAGCAGACGGCTGGACTCCTCCTCGCTGAGCTTCACGATCGGGATGCCCGTCGCGACCGCCAGCACCTCGGCGATCAGCTCCTCGTCGACCTCCGCGACCTCGTCCATGTCGCCCGCGCGCCACTGCTTCTCGCGGTCGGCCTTCTTCAGGATGAGCTGCTTCTCCTCGTCGCGGAGCGCAGCGGCGGCCTCGAAGTCCTGGCCGTCGATCGCGGCCTCCTTGCGGACCCGGACGTCGGCGATCTTCTCGTCGTACTCCTTCAGGTCGGCGGGCGCCGTCATGCGCTTGATGCGCAGGCGCGAGCCGGCCTCGTCGATGAGGTCGATCGCCTTGTCGGGCAGGAAGCGGTCGGAGATGTAGCGGTCGGCCAGCGTCGCCGCCGAGACCAGGGCCTCGTCGGTGATGGTGACGCGGTGGTGCGCCTCGTAGCGGTCGCGCAGGCCCTTGAGCATCTCGATCGTGTGGGCGATCGACGGCTCGGCCACCTGGATCGGCTGGAAGCGGCGCTCGAGCGCGGCGTCCTTCTCCAGGTACTTCCGGTACTCGTCCAGCGTCGTCGCGCCGATCGTCTGCAGCTCGCCACGGGCCAGCATCGGCTTGAGGATGCTCGCGGCGTCGATCGCGCCCTCGGCCGCGCCGGCACCGACGAGCGTGTGGATCTCGTCGATGAACAGCACGATGTCGCCGCGGGTGCGGATCTCCTTGAGCACCTTCTTGAGGCGCTCCTCGAAGTCACCGCGGTAGCGCGATCCGGCCACGAGCGCACCCAGGTCGAGCGTGTAGATGTGCTTGTCCTTGAGCGTCTCCGGCACGTTGCCCTTGACGATGTCCTGCGCCAGGCCCTCGACGACCGTCGTCTTGCCGACGCCGGGCTCACCGATGAGGACCGGGTTGTTCTTCGTGCGCCGCGAGAGGATCTGCATGACCCGCTCGATCTCGGTGCCGCGACCGATCACCGGGTCGAGCTTGCCCTCGCGGGCCGCCTGGGTGAGGTTGCGCCCGAACTGGTCGAGCACGAGGGAGGAGGAGGGGGCCTCGCTGCCGCTGCCGCCGGTGGCGGCCGCCGCGCCGGAGCTCTCCTTGCCCTGGAAGCCGCTGAGCAGCTGGATGACCTGCTGCCGCACGCGGTTGAGGTCGGCGCCGAGCTTCTGCAGGACCTGCGCGGCGACACCCTCGCCCTCGCGGATCAGGCCCAGCAGGATGTGCTCGGTGCCGATGTAGGAATGACCGAGCTGCAGCGCCTCGCGCAGCGACAGCTCGAGCACCTTCTTGGCTCGGGGGGTGAACGGGATGTGCCCGCTGGGCGCCTGCTGGCCCTGGCCGATGATCTCCTCGACCTGGGCCCGGACCGCCTCCAGCGAGATGTCGAGGCTCTCCAGGGCCTTCGCCGCGACACCCTCACCCTCGTGGATCAGGCCGAGCAGGATGTGCTCGGTGCCGATGTAGTTGTGGGAGAGCATGCGGGCCTCTTCCTGGGCCAGCACGACCACCCGACGGGCTCGGTCAGTGAACCGCTCGAACATGTGCGCCTCGATCCTTCTCATTTCGCGGCGCCCGGGGCGCCGCAAGGTGGGCCGGCCAACCGCTCTCCTGGTTCGCCGTACACCGCAGATCAACTGTTGACCCAGCCTACGTGTTCCCCCCGACGACTCCACGGGGGTCTGCTCAGAGCGAACAGACCCCCGTGGGCACCGTCAGGTGCGCGCGCTCAGTGCGCCGCGTCGTACGCCTCGCGGATCTCGGAGGAGACGCGACCGCGGTCGGGCACGTCCCACCCGTTCTCGCGCGCCCACTCGCGGATCTCCTTGGTGCTGGGGCCGTCCGTCGTGGCCGCCGCGGTGGAGCGCGACGACGAGCGCTGGCGGCGCTGGCCGCCGGCGCGGCGCGCGTGGCCGACGTACGGCGCGACCGCGTCCCGCAGCGCAGCGGCGTGCTCGTCGTTGAGGTCGATCTCGTAGGTGACGCCGTCGAGACCGAAGGTGACCGTCTCGGTTGCCTCGGAACCGTCGATGTCGTCGACGAGGACGATGTGGACCTTCTGTGCCATGACGCCTTCACTTTCCGCAGATCACTGCGATCGTCGGATATCGGGGAGGATATCTCCGCGCAGACTATTGCAGATCACGTCGGCGAATTGTGCGGCACCCCGCCGATTCGATTCGACGTCGATAATCGCGAGAAATGCGACCCGCCGAATATCAGCCCGCGTTGCGACGGAATACCAGCTCGAGACCGCGGAGCGTGAGCCACGGGTCGTGGCGGTCGATTCCCGTGCATTCCGCACTGATCATCGGCGCGAGATATCCGGTCGCGACCACGGTGGTGTCGTCGACCGAGCGACCGATCTCGGCCGCCACCCGCGCCACGAGGCCCTCGACCTGGGCGACCACGCCGAAGTAGAGCCCCGACTGAATGGCCTCGACCGTGTTGCGGGCGATCACCGAGCGGGGACGCGCCAGCTCGACGCGCCGCAGCTGGGCCGTGCGCCGGTCGAGCGCCTCGGCCGACACCTCGATGCCGGGCGCGATGAGCCCGCCGACGTACTGGCTCTTCTCGTTCACCACGTCCACCGTCGTGGCGGTGCCGAGGCCGACGACGACGACCGGCCGACCGGGCTCCGCGTGGTGCGTGGCCGCGGCGAGCGCGTTGACGATGCGGTCGGCCCCGACCTCGCGCGGGTTGTCGACGAGGACCGGGATGCCGGTGCGGATCCCGGGGCCGACCACCACGTGGGGGACGTCCGGCAGGTGCCGCTGGAGCATCTCGCGCCACTCGTGGAGCACACCGGGCACCGTGGAGGCGATCGCGACGCCCTCCAGCACCGCGAGGCCGCCGACGGCGCGGGTCCCCACGAGGGAGCCGAGCAGCGCGGCCCACTCGTCGGCGGTGCGGCGCTCGTCGGTCGCGACGCGCCAGTCCGTCACCGGCGTCGCCCCGTCGAAGAGGCCGAGCACCGTGCGGGTGTTGCCGATGTCGACGCAGAGTAGGCGGCTCCGCGGGGCCGGCTCCGGCGACGTGCCCACGGCTCAGCCCCGGAGGTCGAGGCCGAGGTCGAAGACCTTCACCGAGTGCGTCAGCGCGCCGACCGAGATGTAGTCGACCCCCGTCGCCGCGACCTCGCGCGCCCGCTCGATGGTGAGGCCGCCCGACGCCTCCAGCGTCGCCCGCCCCTGCGTCAGCTCCTCGTTGAGGGCGACGGCCGCGGTCATCGTCGCGGCGTCCATGTTGTCGAGCAGCACCCACGTGCAGCCGGCGACCAGCAGGGCGCGCAGCTGCTCGAGGCCGGTCACCTCGACGACGACGTGGAGGTCGGGGTACGTCGCGCGCACGGCCTCGAACGCCGGCACGACGCCGCCGGCCGCGACGACGTGGTTGTCCTTGACCATCGCCACGTCGGAGAGGCTGAACCGGTGGTTGACCCCGCCGCCGCAGCGCACCGCGTACTTCTGCAGCGCCCGCAGGCCCGGCAGCGTCTTGCGGGTGTCGAGCACCCGGGCGTCGGTGCCCTCGAGGGCCGCCACCCACGCGGCCGTCGCCGTGGCGACGCCGGAGAGGTGGCACGCGTAGTTGAGCGCCACCCGCTCCGCCGTCAGCAGGCCGCGGGTCGGGCCCGCGACGCTCATGACGGCGTCGCCGGCCTTCACCTCGGTGCCGTCCGGGACGCGACCGGTCACCTCGACGTCGTCGCCCAGGACCGCCCGGAAGGCCAGCTCGGCCAGCACGAGTCCGGCGACGGTGCCCGCCTCGCGCGCCCCGAAGTCGGCGGTGCCCCGCGCGTCCACCGGGATCGTGGCCAGGCTCGTCACGTCCCCGTCGGGCACGTCCTCGACGAGGGCGGCGGCGACCGCGGCGTACGTGGCCCGCGGGTCGAGGCCCGCCGCCTCCAGCTCCGCGACCAGCGGGGCCGGCAACGCGTCGTACGGGGTGGTGCTCAGGGAGGTGCTCACACGATCTCCGGGGTCGGTTCGGCGTCGGGGGTGGCGGTGGGCGCCAGGGCGGTGGGCGCGTCGCTCGGCGGGGCCGGGCGGAAGAGGACGGCGACGGCACCGTCGCCGTCGAGAGTGACGTCCACGTGGCCCGACCAGTGCGCGTCGTCGCGGGCCGGGTGGTCGTCGCGCCAGTGCGACCCGCGGGTCTCCTGCCGCAGTGTCGCCGCCGCGGTCAGCGCGGCCGCGACCGTCACGAGGTTGGTGGTCTCCCAGGCGGCGAGCTCGGCGGGCACGTCCTCGCGACCGGAGGCCGCCAGCTCGGCGAGGTGCGCCGCCGCCGCCGCGAGACCGTCCGCCGTGCGCAGCACGCCGACCTGCGCGGTCATCGTCTCCTGCAGGTCCCGGCGGCGGTCGGGGTCGGCGAGGCCGGAGGGTACGGCGCGGGCTCCGGCCGGCGCGACCGCCGGGAGCCGCTCGAGGTCGCCCGGCAGCACCTCGGCGATGCGCCGCGAGAAGACGAGGCCCTCGAGCAGCGAGTTGGACGCCAGCCGGTTGGCGCCGTGGACGCCGGAGCAGGCGACCTCGCCCGTGGCGTAGAGGCCCGGCACGCTGCTGCGGCCCCACAGGTCGGTGGCGATGCCGCCCGAGGCGTAGTGGCAGGCGGGCGCCACCGGCACGAGGTCGACGGCGGGGTCGACGCCGTGCCGCTCGCAGGTGGCGAGGATGGTCGGGAAGCGGCGCTCCCAGAACGCGCGCCCGAGGTGGCGGGCGTCGAGCCACACGTGGGGCCGGTCCGTCTCCTGCATCCGGCGGGTGATCGCCTTGGCGACCACGTCGCGGGGCGCGAGGTCGGCCAGCTCGTGCTCGCCGAGCATGAAGCGCTCCCCCGCGTCGTCCACGAGGAAGGCACCCTCGCCCCGCACCGCCTCCGAGATGAGGGGCTGCTGGCCGCGGGAGTCAGGGCCGAGGTACATCACCGTCGGGTGGAACTGCACGAACTCCAGGTCCCGCACGACCGCGCCGGCGCGCAGCGCCAGCGCGACGCCGTCACCCGTGGACACCGCCGGGTTCGTCGTCTGGCTGAAGACCTGGCCGAGCCCGCCCGAGGCCAGCACCACGGCCCGGGCGTGCACCGCTCCGACCCCGTCGCGCTGGCCCTCGCCCATGACGTGGAGGGTCAGGCCCGCGACCGGGCGGCGCCCCTCGGCGTCGGGCTCGCCCAGCAGCAGGTCGACCGCGTGGGCGTGGTGGACGACCTCGATCTCCGGGGCCGCCTCGATCGCCGCGACGAGCGCACGCTGGATCTCGGCCCCGGTCGCGTCGCCGCCGGCGTGGGCGATGCGGTCCCGGTGGTGCCCGCCCTCGCGGGTCAGGGACAGCTCGCCGTCGGTGCCCTGGTCGAAGACGGCGCCCAGGGCGATCAGCTCGCGCACCGCGGCCGGGCCCTCCGTGACGAGCGCGCGCACCGCCTCCGGGTCGCACGCGCCCGCGCCGGCCACGAGGGTGTCGACCTCGTGCTCGTGCGGGGTGTCGCCCGGACCGAGGGCCGCCGCGATGCCGCCCTGCGCCCACTGCGTCGAGCCCGCGCTGAGCACGTCCTTCGTCACGACGAGCACCGAGCCCACGCCGGCGGCGTGGGCGCGCAGCGCCGCGGTCAGGCCGGCGATGCCGGAGCCCACGACCACCACGTCGGCGCGTGCCGTCCACCCCGGGGCGGCCGCGCTGAGGCGGCGCGGCAGGCGCGGCTGCGGGCCGGGCTGCGGGTCGGGCTGCGGGCCGGGCTGCGGGGGGCCGGGGTCGAGCGGGCGGGACGCGGTCACCGGGACAGTGTGCGGTGCGGGCTCAGCGAGCGGCGAGGGTGTCGCCGCGGACGAGACCGGAACCGGCGATCGCCTCCGCCGGGTCGAAGCCCGTCGCGAGCACCTTGTTGTCGGCGTCGACGAAGACGACGTGCGGCTTGAGCTCCTTCGCCTCCGCCGTCGTCAGCTGGGCGTAGGCGATGAGGATGACCAGGTCTCCCGGCTGCACGAGACGGGCGGCGGCACCGTTGATGCCGATGACGCCCGAGCCCCGCTCGCCCGCGATCGTGTAGGTCTCCAGGCGCGCACCGTTGGTGATGTCGACGATGTGGACGAGCTCGCCGGGCAGCAGGTCGGCGGCGTCGAGGAGGTCCTCGTCCACCGTCACGGAGCCCACGTAGTGCAGGTCCGCCTGCGTCACGGTGGCGCGGTGGATCTTGCTCTTCATCATGGTGCGGAGCATCAGCGGCTCTCCTCGCTCAGGGGCGTCGGGTGGATCGTGATGGGCAGGTTGTCGAGGAGCCGGGTCGCGCCCAGGCGGGCCGCCACGAGGACGCGCCCCTCACGGACGTCCTCCCGGGTGCCGTCCACGGCGGCGAGGTCCGCCTCCGTGACGACGAGGTAGTCGAGGTCCACGCCCGGCGTGCCCGCGACGGTCGCGACGGCGGCCTCGCGGGCGGCCTCGGCGCCGTACGTCGCGTGCCCGCGCGCGGCGGCGAGGGCGCGCGACAGGACGACCGCCGCGCGGCGCTGCTCGGCGTCGAGGTAGCGGTTGCGGGAGCTGAGCGCGAGGCCGTCGGGCTCGCGCACCGTCTCCGCGCCGACGACCTCGACCGGCAGGCACAGGTCGGCGACCATGCGGCGCACCAGCGTCAGCTGCTGGTAGTCCTTCTGGCCGAAGACGGCGACGTCGGGCTGCACGAGACCGAACAGCTTGGCGACCACCGTCAGCACGCCGCGGAAGTGGCCGGGACGGCTGGCCCCCTCGAGGAGGGTCGCGAGCGGTCCGGGCTCGACGGTGACCTGGGGGTCGCCGCCGGGGTAGACCTCCTCGACCGCCGGGGCGAACACCACGTCGACGCCCTCGCCGGAGCAGACCGCGAGGTCGGCGTCGAGGGTGCGCGGGTAGCGGTCGAGGTCCTCGCCCTGCCCGAACTGGAGCGGGTTGACGAAGACGGAGGCCACGACGACGCCGTCGGGACCGACGTGGTCGCGGGCCTCGCGCATGAGGGCCGCGTGGCCGACGTGCAGCGCGCCCATCGTGGGGACGAGCGCCACGCGGCCCGCGCCGCCGTGCTCGGACCGCACCGCGGCGATCCGGTCGCGCAGGGCCGACCGCGTCGGCGCGAGCGCCGGGCTGGTGAGGGTGCTCAACGGACGGCCTCCGGGCCCGGACGGGCGGCGTCCCCGGTGACGGGGGCGTCGTGCTCGGCGGCGTCGATCTCCTGGAGCAGGCGGGCCGCGCGGATCGGCAGCAGGCGGCCGTCGGTGGCCGCCCGGCCGACCGTGGCGCGCGCCAGTGTGCGGTAGGACGCCAGGGCCTGCGGGGCCTCCCGGCCGATCTCGTCGAGGTGCGTCGCGACCGTGCCGACGTCGCCGCGCACGACGGGACCGGTCAGGGCCGCGTCGCCCGAGCGCAGCGCGTTGTCGAGGGCCGCCTCGAGCAGCGGGCGCAGCACGTCGGCGGGGTCGGCGACGCCGTCCGCGCTGGCGGCGAGGATCTCGCGCGCCTCGGCGACGAGCGTGACGAGGTGGTTGGCGCCGTGGGCGAGCGCGGCGTGGTAGAGCGCGCGCCGCTCCTCGGGCACCCACACCACGCGGCCACCGAGGTCGGCCACGAGCCGCTCGACGACCGGGCGGTCGTCGGGGACCGCGGTCGCGCCGTACGCGCACGCCGCGACGCGGGGCAGGTCCGTCGCGGTGCCGGTGAAGGTCATCGCCGGGTGGAGCGCGACGACGCGCGCGCCCGCGAGGCGCGCAGGCTCGAGCGCCGCCAGGCCGTGGCGACCGGACGTGTGGAGGACGACCTGGCCGGGCCGGATCGCGCCGCTCGCGGCGAGCACCTCCACCACGTTGCCGAGCATGTCGTCGGGCACGGTGAGGAGCAGCAGGTCCGCGGCACGGGCGACGGCCGAGGGCTTGAGGAGGGGGACGCCGGGGAGCAGCTCCGCAGCGCGGTCCCGGGACGCGTCGGACTCGCCGGAGGCAGCGACGACCTCGTGGCCGGCGGCGGCCAGGGCCGCCGCGACGACGGCGCCGACACGGCCGGCGCCGATGACGCCCACGCGACGTGGGCAGGGCATGCCAGACGACATGGTCCGAACCTTTCGTTCCCGTCCCTCCGACCACCCCTCGCGGGGCCGGTGTGGGTACCGGACGTTGTCTCGAACTCCCGTGGCCGCGGAGGCGGTCACGGTGGTGCAACGGGAACGTTACGCCCGTGATTCCGGGCAGGAGAATCGAATGCCCGCGTGACCTGCCTCACCCGGTGCGTCGAGTTGGGGTCTTCGGCGCGGCGGGGGCGTCGAGTTGGGTCGTACGGCGCGGACCTGCCCCAGCTGCACAGCGCGCGCTGTCGGCGAGGACGGACGCCGCCGGCCTCGGCGGTGCCGGCCAGGATCCGGGTACGCCGCCGGCGAGCCCGCGCCGTACAGCGAACGTCATGCGGTCCGGCGCCCCCGGCCGCCGCCGCGCATGACGCCGGGCCGATGCGGCCGAGACAGGCACCGGAACTGTGCGCTTGGTACGACTCAGGCCGCGGCGGACCTGCCCCAGCCGCACATCTCGCGGGATTGGTGCCGTACGACCCAACTCGACGCGTCTGCCGCGCCGAACAACCCAACTCGACGCGTCTGCCGCGCCGAACAACCCAGCTCGACGCGCTCAGGCCACGTGGACCACGCGGGTCGGTCCGTCGTCGTCGACGAGGACGGACCCGGTGGCGTCGGCGACGGCGTCGAGGGCGACGTCGGCCACGATGTCGCGGGACCCGTCGGGCACGATCACGGCCGCCTCCGTCCCCACCGGGCCCAGCGACCGCAGGCTGCCCCGGTCGGGCCGCGTCGACCGGACGTGGCCGGGCTCGAGGGCGATGGCCCGGCCGCCCGGCCCCAGGTTGCGGACGACGTCGCGCCAGGCGGCGTCCCGCGCCGTACCGACCTCGGCCCTCGCCCCGGTGCCGCGGTCGGCGACCGGCCACCACTCCTGGAGCCAGCGACCCACCTGCTGGGGCACCCCCGTCTCGGCGAGCCGGGCGCCGAGCCGCTCCCGGCCGCTCAAGGGGTCGACGTGGACCATGCGGGGGTAGCCGTCGCCGTCGACCTGCACGACGTGGGTCGGCACGTGGGCGAGCCAGTCGCCCGCCAGCACCGTGCCGGTGTAGCCGGCCCGCAGGTCGAAGCGGATCTCCGCCCGCGGCAGCGCGCGGGCGATCGCGGGTGTCAGTGCGCCGACCGAGCCGAGGAGGACGAGCTCGGCCGGGTCCTCGGTGACCAGCAGGTCGAGCACGTCCTCCGGCACCTGCAGCAGGGTCGGCGGGTGGGAGCGGAGGTAGCCGCGCGCCGAACCGTAGAGCGCCGCGTCCCACGCCTGCTTCCACGTCGGCTCGCTCGGGGGCGGCAGGGCCGGCATGCCGAGGCTGGTGGGGGTCATGGCGGGTGGGGGCGGCACGACCGTCAGGCGCCGGCGCCCGGCGCCTCCACCGGGACGTCCTTGTGCCAGGACTGCGTCATGTACGACGTGGTCCACCCCATCGACGTGTACAGCCCGTCCGCTCCGGTGGGCGAGTCGGCGTCCACCTCGAGCCCGACCCGGTCGCGGCCCCGGGTCGCGGCGTCGGCGATGACCGTGTGGAGGAGGCCCTTCGCGACGCCCCGGCCGCGGGCGTTGGAGAGCACGCCGAGGTAGTCGACGTAGGACCCGTTGGGCCCGTCGTCGGAGATGCTCTCGGTCGCGACCAGGGCGCCGGCCGCGACGGGGGCGCCGGCGTCGACGATCTCGGCCAGCCACCAGTGGTCCCACCGGTGTCCCGGGTCCTGCCGCAGCCGGTGGACGAACTCGGCGAAGGTCTCCTCGCGCGAGTTGAAGTGGTCGGTGAAGGCACCCTCGAGCACCTCGTGGACGGCGCGGAGGTCGGCCTCGTCGGGCATCCCGTCGTCGGCGCTGCCGACGGCCCGGAACAGCACGCCGTTCTTCTCCCAACGCTCCGGGTCGGGCACGAGCCCGGCCTCCGCGGGGGTGACGGGCCGGCTCATCTGCCACCACGACCGCACCCGGTCGAAGCCCGCCCCGGCCAGCCACGCGTGCTGGCGGGGGTCGTCGGCGAACGCGCCGGTGTCGATCTGCTGGACGGCGAGCCCGCGGGCGGCGCCGACCTCGCGCGCCTGGCCCTCGGCCCAGGCGAACAGCACGCGGGAGCAGGCCCCGGCGACCCGGTGGTCGAGGTCGCGGGCGACGACGTGCACGTAGAGCATCCGGCCGGCCGCGCGGTCGTGGACGCTCCCCCACGCCTGGATCACGCCGTCGGTGTCGCGCACGACCACGTTCTCGCGGGTGCGCGTGCCGAGGTCGGAGATCTCGACGAGCACGCCGTCGCGGTCGGCGCCGGCCCAGCCGCGCCCCGCGGTCTCGTGGCCGCGGAGCAGCTCGACGAGGCGGTCGACGTCGGCGTCCACGGCGGGGTCGACCGTGTCGACCAGCCAGCCGTCGGGCAGCGGTGGGTCACCGGGCAGGAGCTCGTCGGGGTCCGACTCGAATCGACTGTCGTCCGGGATCACCCGTGCGATTGTGCCGCACGGCCACCGCGTGTCCGGCGGCCGCCCTCAGGAGCGTCTCAGGCGTGCTTGCGCAGGTCGACGTGGGAGCCCTCCCACGCCAGCAGCTCGGCGCGCACGACGTCGAGCTCCTGCTCCAGCTCCGCGAGGCGCACGATGGCCTCCGCGGCGCGGTCCTCGGCGGCCTGCAGCTTGCGGCGCAGCTCGTCGCGCTCCGCCACCGCGGCGTCGGCGCGCTTCGCCTCCGCGTCGGCCCGACGGGTCAGCTCCACCACCTTGGCCTGGGCGAGCTCGACGGCCTGCTCGAGGTCGCTGATCGCCTTCTCGCGCGCGGAGATCGCGTCGTCACGGTCGGCGATGCGACCCTCGACCGAGGCGATGAACTCGGCGTTCTCCTCGGAGCGCTGGGCGGCGAGCTCGGCGTACTCCTTCGCCTGAGACGCGCGGTCCGTCGCGGCGTCGCGCCGCGACGCCATCAGCTCGGAGTGGGCGATGCGCAGCGCGGCCGCCCCCAGGAGGACGGCGACCGCACCCGCGACGGCGACGGCGACGAAGGAGCCGGTGGGCACGACGGCGGCCAGCAGCACGCCGGAGGCAACGATGAGGGCGACGGCCACGACGAGACGCGTGCTGCGCTGCCGGCGACGAGCGTTGGGGGAAGCCATGCTCGCCACCCTAGGGAGCAGGGGGCTCCGCAGGGACGCGACACGCCCGTTCGAGCAGCAACGACGCGGCCAGCACGGCCCCGGCGGCCACCGCGGCCACGAGGCTGCGGGTGAGGCGCTCCTCCGCGACGTACGACGCGGAGCCGAGCCAGCTGACCGCGTGCCCGACGTACCCGCCCACCAGGAGGGCCCCCACCAGCGCGCACGCGCGCGCCAGCACCAACCGGTTCACGGCTTGGTGGGCGAGCAGGTCGGCGCGGGCGCGCTCGATCGTGCGCCGGGTGAACCAGGCGGTGCCCGCCAGGATCGCGGCGACCAGCACGAGGAGCAGCACCTGCGTCCAGCTCACGGGCGGCACCACGACGCCGAGCGCCCGGCCGAGCCGGTGGAGCAGCCAGCCGCCGACGAGACCGACGACGACGAAGGCCGTCAGCGCCGCCGGCGAGACGGGGCCGAGCCGCGGGCCGTCGGGCTCCCCGTCCCCGACGTCCCCGGGGCCGTCGCGTCCGTCAGGCGGGGTTGGCGAGGACGAGGTCGTCACGCCGCTGGAGCCCCTGGTCGCCGGTCGCGCCGAGCAGGTCCGCGACGCGGCCGTGGTCGGGGATCTCGGCGTCGGGCTCGAGGTCGTACCACGGCTGCAGGACGAACGCCCGCTCCGCGGCACGCGGGTGGGGCAGCTGCAGCCACGGCTCGTTGCTGCGGCGGTCGCCGACGACGATGAGGTCGACGTCGAGCGTGCGGGGCGCGTTGACGATGCCGTCCCGCTCGCGGCCGAAGGCGTCCTCGATGGCCTGCATGCGGTCGATGAGCCGCGCGGCCGACAGCGTCGTGTCGAACAGCACCACGGCGTTGAGGAAGGTGTCGGAGCCCGCGGGCGCGCCGAGGGGCTCCGACTCGTAGACCGCGGAGACGTTCGTGATCCACACCTCGGGGGTGTCCGCCAGCGCGTCCACCGCGCCCTGCAGGTTCGCGAACCGGTCGCCGAGGTTGGACCCCAACGAGACCACCGTGCGGCGGATGGGTCGCATCTCCCCGGTCAGGGTGTCCGCGTCGATGATGTGGGGGTTCGGAGTCTCGGTCACCTTGGGCCTCGTTTCCGTTCGATCGTCAGCGCCACGTCGGTGAACGTCGTGGGGATGGGTGCGTCAGGCTTGTGGAGGGTCACCCGGACCCATTCAACACGACCTTCCAACAGCACCACGTCAGCGATGCGCTGGACGACCGTCTCGACGAGATCGACGGGATCGGACTCCACGGCGGCCTTCACCGCCATGGTGAGACTTCCGTAGTCGACGGTGTCGTGCAAGTCGTCGGACGCCGCCGCGGGGGCCGTGTCGAGGCCCAGCACGAGGTCCACGACGAACCGCTGTCCCTCTCGCCGTTCGTCGGGGAACACGCCGTGGTGCGCCCAGCACTCGATGCCGCGCACGGCCAGCTCGTCGGTCACGCCTGCTCCTCCCCCGTCACGCCCTGCCGGGCCGTCTGCCAGGCCTCCCGCACGGCCAGCACGTCGTGGCTCGCCCGCACGTCGTGCACGCGCACGCACCACACGCCGGCCGCCGCCAGCATGACGGTCAGCGCGGCCGTCGCGTGGTCCCGTCCGTCCACCGGACGCGGTCCCTCGGGCCCGGCCAGCAGCCGGCCGAGGAACGTCTTCCGGCTGGCGCCGACCAGCAGGCGGTGCCCCAGGGCGTCGAGGCGCTCGAGCCCCGCGAGCAGCTCCCAGTTGTGGTGCGCGCCCTTCGCGAAACCCAGGCCGGGGTCGAGCACGAGCCGCTCGGGCGCGATGCCGGCGGCGAGGGCGGCGTCGCGACGTACCGCCAGCTCCTCCGCCACCTCCGTCACCACCCCCCGCGGGTAGTCCGCGAAGTCGGTCATCCGGTCGGCGTGGGCGCGCCAGTGCATGGCCACGTACGTCGCACCCGCCTCCGCGGCCACGGCGAGCACGCGGGGGTCGGCCAGGCCGCCCGAGACGTCGTTGACCACGGTGGCACCGGCGACCAGGGCCGCCTCGGCGACCTCCGCCCGCATGGTGTCCACCGAGACGGTGACACCCGCGGCCGCGAGCTCGCGGATGACGGGCACGACGCGGTCGAGCTCCTCGGCCAGCAGGGGCCGAGTCGCTCCCGGCCGCGTCGACTCACCCCCGATGTCGAGGAGGTCGGCCCCGTCGGCGACGAGGGCGAGCCCGTGCGCGACGGCGCGCTCGGGGTCGGCCCACCGGCCCCCGTCGGAGAAGGAGTCGGGCGTGACGTTGACGACGCCCATGAGGAGCGGACGCACGGACCGGCTCCTCAGCGACGCGGGCTGTGGATCAGCGCCATGGCCTCCGACCGCGTGGTCGGGTCGTGCATCTGGCCCCGGACCGCCGAGGTCAGCGTGCGCGCGCCCGCCTTGCGGACCCCGCGCATCGTCATGCACAGGTGCTCGGCCTCGATCACGACGATGCAGCCGCGCGGCTCGAGGATCCGCATGAGGGCGTCGGCCACCTGGGTCGTGAGCCGCTCCTGGACCTGGGGGCGCTTGGCGTAGACGTCCACCAGGCGGGCCAGCTTGGAGAGGCCGGTGATCTTGCCGCTCGCCGACGGGATGTAGCCGACGTGGGCAACGCCGGTGAACGGCACGAGGTGGTGCTCGCACATGCTCCACAGCTCGATGTCGCGCACGAGGACCATCTCGTCGTGGCCGATGTCGAACGTCGTGGTGAGCACGTCCTCCGGCTGTTGGCGCAGCCCGGCGGTGAGCTCCGCGTAGGCCCGCGCCACGCGGGCGGGCGTCTCCTGCAGGCCCTCCCGGTCGGGGTCCTCGCCGATCGCGAACAGGAGCTCGCGGATCGCCGCCTCGGCCCGGTCGTGGTCGTAGTCCGGACGCGCGGCCGGGTCGGGGTTGGACACCGGGCTGATCACGGCGCACCCGGGGCGGGCGGGCCGGGCGGCGTGCCGGGCGTGCCCGGACCACCGTGGACGTCGCCGTCCGGGCCGGGGGGCGTGATGATCGCGCCGCCCTCGCCCTTCTCCAGTGGCACGGCACCCTCGGCCGCGCGCTGCCGCACGGCCGCGGGGATCTCGACCGGCGGGATCGCGGAGGGGTTGCGCGTCGGGGAGCCCGTCCACGCCGGTCGCACGGGGCGCCGGCGGAGCGGCTCGAAGACGGCCGCGATCTCCGCCTTGTCGAGCGTCTCCCGCTCGAGCAGCGCGAGCACCAGCGCGTCGAGGACGTCGCGGTTCTCCTCGAGGATGTCGAACGCCTCCTGGTGCGCCGCGGCGAGGAACTTCTTGGTCTCCTCGTCGACGATCGCGGCGACGTCCTCCGAGTAGTTGCGCTGGTGGCCCATGTCGCGCCCCAGGAACGGCTCGCCGCCCGAGTCGCCCAGCTTGATGGCGCCGAGACGCTCGGTCATGCCGTACTGCGTCACCATCGCGCGAGCGAGGCTCGTCGCCTTCTCGATGTCGTTGCCGGCACCCGTCGTCGGGTCGTGGAAGATCAGCTCCTCCGCCGCCCGGCCACCGAGCATGTAGGCCAGCTTGTCGAGCATCTCGGAGCGGGTCTGGGAGTACTTGTCCTCGTCGGGCAGCACCATCGTGTAGCCCAGCGCACGACCGCGCGGCAGGATCGTCACCTTGTGCACCGGGTCGGTGCCGGGGAGGGCCGCCGCCACGAGCGCGTGGCCGCCCTCGTGGTAGGCCGTCACCAGCTTCTCGTGCTCGTTCATCAGGCGCGTACGACGCTGGGGGCCGGCGATCACGCGGTCGATGGCCTCGTCGAGGGCGTGGTTGGTGATCAGCTTGTCGTTGGAGCGGGCCGTGAGGAGCGCGGCCTCGTTGAGGACGTTGGCGAGGTCGGCGCCGCTGAAGCCCGGGGTGCGGCGGGCCACCGACATGAGGTCGATGCCCTCGGCCAGCGGCTTGCCGCGCGAGTGGACCTGCAGGATCTTGTGCCGACCCGCCAGGTCGGGGGCGTCCACCTGGATCTGGCGGTCGAAGCGACCCGGGCGCAGCAGCGCCGGGTCGAGCACGTCGGGGCGGTTCGTCGCGGCGATGAGGATGACCCCGCCGCGCACGTCGAAACCGTCCATCTCGACGAGGAGCTGGTTGAGGGTCTGCTCCCGCTCGTCGTGGCCGCCGCCCATGCCGGCGCCGCGGTGCCGACCCACGGCGTCGATCTCGTCGATGAACACGATGGCCGGGGCGTTCTCCTTGGCCTGCTCGAACAGGTCGCGGACACGGCTGGCGCCGACACCGACGAACATCTCGACGAAGTCGGAGCCGGAGATCGAGTAGAACGGCACGCCGGCCTCGCCGGCCACCGCGCGGGCGAGCAGCGTCTTGCCGGTGCCGGGCGGGCCGTAGAGCAGGACGCCCTTGGGGATCTTCGCGCCGACGGCCTGGAACTTCGCGGGCTCGGCGAGGAACTCCTTGATCTCGCCGAGCTCCTCGATCGCCTCGTCGCACCCGGCGACGTCGGCGAACGTCGTCTTCGGCATGTCCTTGGTGATGAGCTTGGCCTTGGACTTGCCGAACTGCATGACGCCGCGGCCGCCACCGCCCTGCACCTGGTTCATCAGGAAGATGAAGAGCGCCAGGATGATGATGAACGGCAGGAGGCTGACGAGCAGCGAGCTCAGCAGGCCGGGCTGCGGGTTCTCCGAGTTCGACTTCTCGATCGTGCCGGCCTGCACCTGCTCGTCGACCGCCGCGAGGATCGTGTCCTGCTGGCCCTGCACGTAGTAGGCGACGACGTCCCGGCCGCCCTCGCGCTTCACGTCGTCGTCGAGGGTGGCCTCGATGCGCTGGTCGCCGTCGATGAACGTGATGTCCTTGACCTGGCCGTCGGCGATGTACTTCTCGAGCCGCGACGTGTCGATCTCATCGGCGCCGTCACCGGACACCAGGAACTGCAGCGACAGGAGCACCGCCACCACGGCGAGGACGATCCAGAGCCAAGGCCCCTTGAACAAACGCTTCACAGGCTTCTTCCACGACGTGATGACGGGCGGCCGTCGCGACCGGCCCAGGACTCAGGGGACGAAACTACCGCGCCCGCGCGGTCTGTCCGCCCTGCCGCCCGATTCTGGCAGCAGTTCCCAAGGACCGGCTGAGCGTGGGATCAGGAGTAGACGTGCGGAGCCAGGGTCCCGATGCACCGGAGGTTGCGGTAGCGCTCCTGGTAGTCGAGCCCGTAGCCGACGACGAACTCGTTGGGGATGTCCCACCCGACGTACTTCGGCGTCACGGGCATCGCCAGCGCCTCCGGCTTGCGGAGCAGGGTCGCGATCTCGACGCTCGCCGGGCTCCGGCTCGACAGGTTGGAGATCAGCCAGCTGAGCGTGAGCCCCGTGTCGATGATCTCGTCGACGACGAGCACGTGCTTGCCGGAGATGTCGGTGTCGAGGTCCTTGAGGATCCGCACGACCCCGCTCGACTTCGTGCCGGAGCCGTAGGACGACACGGCCATCCAGTCGGTCTCCACGTGGCGGTCGAGCGCGCGGGAGAGGTCGGCCATCACCATGATCGCGCCGCGGAGCACGCCGACGACGAGGAGCTCCTTGCCCTCGTAGTCGGCCTCGATGCGGCGGGCCATCTCCTCGAGCTTCGCGAGGATCTCCTCCTCGGTGAAGAGGATGTTGACCAGGTCGTTCTCGACGGAGGAGGCGTCCACGGGAGGTCAGCCTGCCACAGGTCGCCGGGGGGCGGGGCGGCGGCCCGCGCCCGCCTCAGGCGGTCGGCCGGAACCGCACCGTCGGCCCCCGGCGCTCCGCGGTGACGTGTCCGGGGAGCTGCACCGCCGCTCCCCCCGGAGCGTCGGCGAGCTGCGCGAGGGCATCGACGTGCACCGCGAACAGCTCGGCGTCCCGGGCTCCTGCGGCGAGCGCCGCCCGCCGCAGGACGCGGGTCCCGATGGCCCGCGGGAGGCTCGCCAGACCCGCGAGGTCGACCTCCGTGGCGAGGTCGCGCCCGTTCACGACGTCCCCGTACGCCGCGTCCGCGACCTCCTCGAGCGCCGCCAGGTCGTCCTGGAGGAGGTCGGCGGTGCGCGCGAGGTTGTGGCGCACCCGGCGGTTGAGCACGTCCTCGAGCACCGGCAGGACCTCCGCGCGCACGCGGGCGCGCAGGAAACGCGGGTCGCTGTTGTGGGGGTCGGTCCACCAGGCGATGCCCTCGGCGGCGCAGGCCGCCTCGGTCTCGGCCCGCGTCACGTCGAGCAGGGGCCGGCGGAACACGTCGAACCCGCGGCGCATCCCGGCGATGGAGCGCCCGCCGGACCCGCGGGCGAGACCGAGCAGCACCGTCTCCGCCTGGTCGTCGAGCGTGTGCCCGAGCAGGACCACGGGAGCCTCGACCGTGGCGGCGACCTGGCCGAGCACGGCGTACCGCGCCTCCCGTGCCGCCGCCTCCACGCCCCGACCGGCGGAGCCGACGCTCACCGTCGCCGAGAACGTCTCGTCGGCCCCCAGCGCCGCCATCTGCTCGACGACGCGCCGCGTGTGGTCGGCCGAACCCTCCTGGAGACCGTGGTCGACGACCGTGCCGACGACGTGGGTCCCGGTCGCGTCGCGGGCGGCGCGGGCGACGAACACCGTGGCGGCCAACAGCGCCAGGGAGTCGGCGCCCCCGCTGCACGCCACGACCACCGTCGGCGGCCGCTCGGCCTCGAGCACGCGGCGTACGGCGGAGCGCACCGCCGCGACCGCCGGCGGGAGCGTCACCCGTGCACGCGCGCGACCCAGGCGGCGGGGTCGGCGATCTCGGCCTTGGACGGCAGGTGGTCGGGCGTCGCCCAGACGGCGTTGAACTCCTCCATGCCGACGCGGTCGACGACGTGGCGGACGAAGGCGGCGCCGTCGCGGTACTGCGCCATCTTCGCGTCGAGCCCGATCATGCGGCGCACGAGCCGGTCGAGGAAGCCGAGCCCGTCCCGGCGCTGCTCGAAGGCCTTGCGGATGCGTCGGACGGTGGGGATGACGGCGGGGCCGACGCCGTCCATGACGACGTCCGCGTGCCCCTCGAGCAGCGACATGACACCGGTGACGCGGTCGACGATCTCGCGCTGCTCCGGCGAGCCCAGCATGTCGACCAGCGAGCCGCGGGCGCCGTTGCGCACGGCGTCGACGACGCGGGACAGCCCGTCCTCCAGCACCGACGAGGGATCGAGCGTGCCCGCGAGCGCGTCGACCTGCTCGCGCAGGTGCTCGCGCAGCCACGGCACCGCGGTGAACTGCACCCGGTGCGTCTCCTCGTGGAGGCAGACCCACAGGCGGAAGTCGGTGTGGCGCGCGCCGATGTCCTCCGCGACCTGCCAGACGTTGGGCGCGACGAGCAGCAGACGGCCGTCGGGCGCGACGTCCGCGGGCGCGAACGGGTCGAACTGCCCGAGGACCTTGCCCGAGAGGAACCCGAGGAGCACCCCCAGCTCCGCGCCCGTCACCCGGGAACCGACGGCGGTCGTGGCGCGGCGGACGACGGCGGGCGGCTGGATCCCGCCCTCCGCGCTCCGCTCGGCCAGCCGGGCGAGGAACGGCTCCATCATCACGGCGAAGCTCTGCGTGTTGGCCTCGATCCAGCGGGGTCGGTCCACCACGAGCACGGGCGCCGCGTGCGGGGGCGCGACCAGTCCGGTGAAGTCGGCCACGAGGTCCGTCGAGCGCGCCGCGTCGGACCGCAGCGCCGTCACCGTCTCCGCGACCTGGGCCGCGGGGACGTCGGGGGCCGGCGGGGCGAGACGGGAGCCGAGCCGCGCAGCGAGGTCCCAGTCGATGGCCGCGCCCGGGGAGGAGGTCATGCCGGCGACAGTACGTCGCGGCCGGTCGCCGCAGCGGCGCCATCGCTCGCGGTCGGGCCGTCGGTCGCCCCGTCGGTCGCCCCGTCGGTGGGGCCGTCGGTCGGCCCGTCGGTCGGCCCGTCGGTGGGCTCCTCGGGCGCCGCGCCCGTCGTGCAGACGCAGGCCGCGAGCGCCGCCGCGGTGCGGTCGATCGCCTCACGGGCGTCGAGCGCGGCCGCCGGGTCCACCCCGTCGGCCACGACGACGAACAACAGGGGCTGGCCCGTGGCGTCCTGGACGATCCCGGCGAGGCCCTGCACGCCCGTCAGGGTGCCGGTCTTCGCCCGCACCGAGCCGAGCCCTGCGGGGTCGGCCGTCGTGAAGCGGTTGGCGAGCGAGCCGGAGAAGCCCGCGACCGGCAGCCCGCTGAGCACGTGGCGCAGCTCGGGGCGGTCGGGCGACGAGGCGACGGCGAGCACCTCGACGAGCGTGGTCGGCGCCAGCAGGTTCTGCCGCGACAGGCCGCTGCCGTCGGTGAGCACGTCGGCCCCCAGGTCGACGCCGAGGCCGGCGAGCACGCGCCGTACCCCCGCGGCGCCGCCCTCGAAGGACCCTGCCCCCTCGACCTCGAGGCCGACGTGGTGGGCCAGCACCTCGGTGGTCTCGTTGTCGCTCACGGCGAGCAGGTGCTCGACGATCTCGCCGAGCGGTGCGCTGTCCACCGCGGCGAGGCGCGGGCTGTTGCCTGCGAGACCCGTCGACGGCTCGCCGACGACGGTGATGCCCGCCTCGGCCAGGGCGCCTGCGAACCAGGCGGCCGTCGCGGCGGCGGGGTCGGCGAGCGGGTCGCCCTCGTCGTCGTACCCCCGGTCGGAGGTCAGCGCCGCGATCGGCGCGACGACGTCGTCGGGCACGTAGGACGCCGGCCAGACGGGGTTGATGCCGGGGCCCGTGAAGAGGCTGGCGTCGTAGGACAGCTGCACCTGCGTCCGTCCCGCCTCGGTCAGCGCCGCGGCGGTGGCCGTGGCGAGCTGCCGCAACGACGGACCGAAGCCGTAGCGCGAGGGCCGCTCCGTCGGCACCGGCTCGCGGGTGAGCAGCGGGTCGCCGCCACCCACGAGCACGATGCGGTGCACCGCGCCGGCAGCGTCCGCGGCGCCGTCCGTGACGGCGTCCGTGGCGCCGTCGGTCGGCTCGGCGGGGCCGGCGTCGACGACCTCCGTGGTGAAGGTGTGGTCGGGGCCGAGGGTCTCCAGCGCCGCCACGGAGGTGAGGACCTTCGTGGTCGAGGCCGGGACGACCTGCGGCACCCCCGCCGTCCAGGGGTCGGCGCCGCTCAGCGGCGCCACCGCCACCCCCACGCGGGAGCCCAGGTCCTCGTCGGCGAGCTGCGGCGTCAGCGCGGCCTGGAGCGCCGCCGGATCGAGCGCCCCGGCGGTGGCGTCGACCGCGGCGAGGAGCGGGTCGGGCTCCTCGACGGGCGGGAGCTCGAGGCCCTCCGGGGCCGCGACCGCCGCGGGGTCACCCGTCCGGTCGTCGGGGTCGCCGAGCCACCGGTCGGCCAGGCCGAGCCTCCACGCCCCGGCCCCGGCGCCTCCCAGGAGGACCAGGACCAGCACGACGAGGAGGGGGACCTTGACGCCCCGCCTGCGACGCGTGCCCTTCGCCACCTAGGATCACCTCAGTTTCGATCGGTTCGGCGTCATTCTGCGCGAGGGCACCGACAGACCTGACCGTGGCCTCCGGTCGCGGCACCAACACGATCGACCGCGCCGGCGCGGTCGCGATGCGGAAGGCAGCAGCGTGCTCGAGTTCGACGTACTCGTGGAGATCCCCAAGGGCGAGCGGAACAAGTACGAGGTGGACCACCACAGTGGTCGCCTCCGTCTCGACCGCACGCTGTTCACCGCGACGCAGTACCCGACGGACTACGGCTACATCGAGGACACCCTCGGCCAGGACGGCGACCCGCTCGACGCGATGGTCATCCTCCTCCAGCCGACCTTCCCCGGTTGCCTCATCAAGGCCCGCGCGATCGGCATGTTCCGCATGACCGACGAGGCCGGCGGCGACGACAAGGTGCTGTGCGTGCCCGCGGGCGACCCGCGCTACAGCCACTACACGGACCTCGGCGACGTGTCGAACTTCGACCTCCTCGAGATCAAGCACTTCTTCGAGGTCTACAAGGCGCTCGAGCCCAACAAGTCCGTCGAGGGCGCCGACTGGGTCGGCGCCGAAGCCGCGCAGGCCGAGGTGGCCGCGTCGTTCCAGCGGTTCAAGGACAACGGCAGCAAGTACTGAGCTTCTCTGCTCAGCAGCGCCGGCTCCGGCCGGTACGGCGAGGGCGGGACACCCACCGGGTGTCCCGCCCTCGTGCTGTTCCGACTCCTCGGCGTGTAACGCGGTGTCCGGGCGTCCGTGGAGGTGGTCGACCACCGCACACGTAGCACCAGCACCGCACCAGTTGATCCAGCCGGCCGGTCGGGGCCCCGCCGGCCGGACCGTAGGTCGCGATGGCGACCCGGCCGGCGGCGTACGACATCCCCCGTTGTAACGCGGTGTAGGTGCGTCCGAGCGCGCTGCACAACACGTCCATGGACACGCGGACACCGCGTTACAACCGGTGGTGGTGGCGCCCTGCAACCCAGCCCCGCGCCCGGGGACCGTCAGGCAGCGACGCCCGCGCGCACGCCGCGGAAGTACGCCAGCGCGCCGGACGGGCGCACGGAGAAGCCCTCGAGCCCCGCGTCGGCGGCCCAGCGGCGCAGGTCGTCGGACGAGCACATGGGTCCGATGAGCCCGCTGGCACGACCCACCCGGCGCATCGGCTCCCACCGCCGCCCGGTGTCGGTGAGCACGGCCGAGCCGAGCAGCGTCCCGCCGGGGCGGAGCACCCGCGTCATCTCGACGAACGCCGCGTGGGGGTCGGGGAAGCAGTGCAGCCCCGTCAGGCTGAGGACCCGGTCGACGTGCTCGTCGGGGAACGGCAGCGCCGTCACGTCGGCCTCGAGCAGCGTCACCTGGTCGGCCACGCCGAGCCGCTCCGCGGTGCGCCGGGTGCGCGCGAGCATGGCCGGGGCCAGGTCGGCCGCGACGTACTCGATCCCCTGCCCGGGCCGCACCCCCCGGAGCGCGACGCCCGAGCCGCACGGCACGTCGAGCACCCGCGAGCCGGCGGGCAGCGTGCCGGTCTCGTCGGCCGCGGCGAGCAGGAGCCGCAGGTCGGAGCCGACGGCCAGGCGCCAGCCGGGGACGCCGAGGCGCGGGTGGTCGACGGAGTAGCTGTAGACGTGCGCCCACGCGGGGTCGTCGGCCCATCCCCCGGCGAGCCCCCGCAGGCGACCCACCGCGTCGCGCAGGCTCACGCCGGCTCCGCGACCTGCTCCGCGACCCGCTCGGCCGTGTCGCCCTGCGTGTGGTGGCCGGGCTCGTCGCCGGCGGCGGCCGGCTCGCCGGCGACCACGACGGGACCGAGGAGGTCCGGCGCCCCGAGCACCTCCTCGGGCACCCCGAAGGCGTCGACCAGCTGGCGGGCGATGGGGCGCACCCGCCGGCACAGCGCGTCGACCTCGCGTCGGACGGCCTTGGACCGGGCCGCGGACATCCGCCCGCTCTCCATGAACCACGCCCGGTCGGCCTCGATCATGCGCAGCGCGTTGAGGTCGACGAGCAGGCCCAGCGCCCGCTTCTCCGGCCCGTCGGGGAGCCCGGCCACGCGGGCGACGAAGGCCTCCTGCACGACGCGGTCCATGTGGGCCCGCGCGGCGGCGATGACGTGCGGCTGCACCTGCGAGAAGACCGCCCCGGGGTTCATGCCGCTGTCGACGCCCCGCTTGAGGCGACGGGCGGCCGAGGAGATGACCTGCTCCTCGCGGTAGCGCAGCATCGCCAGCTGGTAGTCGGTGTCGAGCAGACCGGCCTCGTCCTCGTCGTCGGTCCCGCTCGGCAGGAGGTCGCGGACGCGGTCGAGGAGCTGGTGGGCGCGGGTGCGCTTGACGATCTCGTCGAGCGCGATGCCCGCGACGAGCTTGACCATCTCGAACTGGTCGGCGTCCTGGAAGTCGCCGGCGTAGTCGGTGAGCAGGCCCTTGGCCACGAGCTGCAGCAGCACGTGGTTGTCGCCCTCGAAGGTCGTGAAGACGTCGGTGTCGGCCTTGAGCGCGGCGAACCGGCTGGCGGACAGGTAGCCCGCCCCGCCGCACGCCTCGCGGCACTCCTGGATCGTGCGGGTGGCGTGCCACGTGCCCACCGCCTTGAGGCCCGCGGCGTGCGACTCGAGCGCCCGGCGGGACCGCTCGTCGGTCTTCTCGCCGGAGAACACCGCGTGCAGCTCGGCTGCCAGGTCCTCCTGCGCCACGTGGAGCGCGTAGGTCGACGCGAGCAGCGGCAGCAGGCGCCGCTGGTGCTGCCCGTAGTCGAGCAGCAGCTCCTCCTGCTCGCCCGTCGCCTCGAACTGGCGTCGCCGCTCGGCGTACCGCACCGCCAGCACCATCGCGACCTTCGCCGCGTTGATGCCGGCGCCGCCGACGCTGACGCGGCCCTGCACAAGGGTGCCGATCGTCGTGAAGAAGCGCCGTCCGGGGCTCTCGATCTCCGAGGAGTAGACGCCCGAGGGCGACACCGTCGCGAACCGGTCGAGCAGGTTCTCCCGCGGGATCCGCACGCCGTCGAACCACAGCCGCCCGTTGTCGACGCCCTGCAGGCCCATCTTGTGGCCGCAGTCCTGGATGCGCACGCCGGGCGCCGGCACGAGCTCCCCCGCCTCGTCGCGCACGCGGATCGGCACGATGAACGCGTGCACGCCCTGGCTCTCCCCACCGATGTGGAGCTGCGCGAACACGACGGCGAGCTCGCCGTGACGGGCGGCGTTGCCGATGTAGTCCTTGCGGGCCGCGTCGTGGGGCGTCTCGATGACGAACTCGTCGGTGCCGACGTCGTACGTCGCCGTGGTCGCCAGCGCCTGCACGTTGGAGCCGTGGCCCGACTCCGTCATCGCGAACGACCCGAGGATCGTGCCGTCGATGATCCCGGGCAGGTACGCCGCGTGGTGCCGCTGGGTGCCGAGCTGCAGCACCGCGCCGCCGAAGAGCCCGAACTGCACGCCCACCTTGACGAGGACCGACAGGTCGCCGAACGCGAGCGTCTCGAAGGCGGCGATGGACGCGCCGATGTCGCCGCCGCCGCCGTGCTCCTCGGGGAACCCGAAGCCGGTCTGACCGGTCGAGGCGACCTGCTGCACGATCTCCAGGACGCGGTCGCGATAGGCCTCGCGGTCGAGGTCGTCGACCTCGCCGAGGAGGTCGGCGTGCTCGACCAGGTTGCGGCGCACGAGGTCGCGGACCTCGGCGTACTTCCCGTCCAGGATCCGCTGCAGCGCGGCCGGGTCGGGGGCGACGGTGTGCTCGGGAGCGGCGTCACGGGCGACGCCCAGGTCGGTGGCCATGCCGCCAAACTACCGGCGGGTCACCAACCCCGGGAGGGACTCAGTCGCCGGTGCGGGCCGCGGGCCGGTCGTCGCGACGGTGGAGCCGGCGCCACAGCCGCGACAGGTTGAGCCGCGAGGCGCTCGGCGAGCGCTCCTCGTCGGTCTCGACGCGCACGTCCGCGTCCCGGCCGTCGGGTCCCAGCGGCACCCGCGACGTGGTCGTCGTCGGATGGCTGGAGAACCCGCGTCTCTCGAACTTCTGCCCGCTCGCGACGCCTCCCACGTAGAACGCGACCACCGCGATCATGGCGCCGGCGACGTCGTCGGCCACGTAGTGCCAGCCGAAGTAGAGCGTCGCGATGATGGTGAGGCCGAAGTTGGCCCAGAAGACCCAGTGCACGATCCGGCTGCGGATCGTGTACTGCACCATCAGCGCCCACAGCAGCGTGATCGCGGTGTGCAGGCTGGCGAAGGCGGCGGTCGACTGCAGCCCGTCGCCGTCCCCCCAGAGCACGTTGGTGCGGCTGTAGAACAACGAGTCGGCGAGCTGGCTTGCCCCGGTGTCGAGGTCCGCGTAGAGCCACGGGAAGGCGAACTTCGGGCCGAGCGCGGGCAGCATGTAGTAGGTCGCCGTGCCCAGCGTCCAGGCGATGACCTGCGAGGTCACGAACCAGTAGCCGAACGAGATGTTGCGCGACCAGATGGTCCACACGGCGACGAGCACCGGCACGAGCGGCAGGTACCAGAGGTAGATCGTCGAGATGAACTGCTCGAACCAGGCGAACCCGAAGACCGTGTGGAGCACGGCGGAGGGGTCGTTGCCGAGGAACAGGATCTTGTCGAGCGCGTGCAGCTCGGTGTCGTACTTCTTCTCGCCCAGCACGAACGGCAGGAACGACTTGAGGTTCCGGTAGCAGGCGTAGGTCACGTAGAAGCAGCCGATGCCGAGCGCCACCAGGGTGAACCGCTCGCGCGTCCAGTGCTCGCGCCAGCGCGCCTTCACCAGGTCGGGCACCTGGGACAACCGCATCCGGGAGTGCCACAGCGCACGCGGCACGAGGTCGGCCAGGAGCGCCAGTCCGACGAGGAGCGGGAAGCGCAGCCAGCCCGGGCCCAGGAAGCCCTCGGGGTCCACGACGCTGCGTCCGAGCGACAGCGCGGTGACGACCGTGAGGATCGCCATCGTCGCTGCAACCCCGATGAGGAGGACGTAGGCGCGGCGATACACGCCGGTCAGTGTAGACGTGCGTCCGCCGCCTCCCCTCCCCGCCGGTGCCCGGCGGTCCCGCCGAGCGGCGCCGTCCCCGCGGGGTCGACGCGCACCTCGACCCGCGCGCCGGGCTCGGGCTCGGGGGCGGCGGGCAGCGGCACGACGTCGACCGGACCGACCCCGTCGAGGTCGACCAGGAGCCGCCGTCCGGCGCTCGTGGCGCGGGCGTGCAGCACCGTGCCCGGCCGCGTCCCCGCCGTCCCGCCCGCCGTCCCGCCCGCCGTCCCGCCCGCCGCCGCGACCGCGAACGCCGTACGGCGCACCGCCCGGTCCCCGACGACGTGGGGGTAGCCCAGGAGGCGGGCCACGGCCGCGTCCCGAGGGGCGGCGTCGACGTCCGCGACGGTGCCCTCCTGCACGATCCGTCCCTCGCGGACGAGCGCGACGCGGTCGGCGACGGCGTACGCCTCGTCGACGTCGTGCGTGACGAGGAGCGCCGTCGTGCCGGCGGCCCGCAGGATGCCGGCCAGGTCCCCCGCCAGCCGCTCGCGCAGGGCGCGGTCGAGCGCGGAGAGCGGCTCGTCGAGGAGCAGCAGGCGGGGCGCGCAGGCGAGCGCACGAGCGAGGGCGACCCGCTGCCGCTCGCCGCCCGACAGCGTCCCGGGGGCGCGGTCCGCGTACCCCTCCAACCCCACCAGCGCCAGCAGCTCCGCGACCCGTGCCTGCCTCGCCGCCCGGGGGGTGCGCCGCAGCCGCAGCGGGTAGGCCACGTTGCGGCCGACGCTGAGGTGGCCGAAGAGCTGGCCGTCCTGGAACATCAGCGCGAAACCGCGGCGGTGCGGGGGGACGCCGGCCAGGTCGGCACCGTCGAACGCGACCGAGCCCGCGACGAGCGGTTCGAGCCCGGCGACCGCCCGGAGCAACGTCGACTTGCCGCTGCCGGAGGGGCCCAGCACGGCCAGCACCTCGCCCGCGGGCAGGTGGAGGCTGGCGTCGGCGAGGGCGGGCACGTCGTCGTACGCCACCGTCACCCCGCGCAGCCGCAGGCCGCCCTCCGGATCCTTCTCGTCCACCATCACACCGCTCCCACGCTCGGCACCCGCAGGCGCTCCACCGTCAGCACCACCACCGTCACCGTCGCCGCCAGCACGACCGCCGCCGCCATCGCCATCCCCGGGTTGGACTGCGCCCCCGTCGTGCCCGGCGACCCCAGGAGCCGGCCGATCACCACCGGCAGCGTCGGGTGGTCGGGGCGGGACAGGAACGACGTCGCGCCGAACTCCCCCAGCGACGTCGCGAAGGCGAACCCGGCGGCGGCCAGCAGCGGACGCCACACCACGGGCAGGTCGACGACGAGCAGGGCGCGGGCCGGCGAGGCGCCGAGGGAGGCCGCCGCCTGCCGCTGCCGGTCGTCGACGCTGGCGAGCACCGGCACGAGGGTGCGCACGACGAGGGGCAGCGCCACGAGCGCCTGCACGAGGGGCACGAGCAGCGGCTCGTCGCGCAGGGCCAGGGGCGGGCGCGCGACCGTGACCAGCAGCCCGAAGCCGAGCACCACGGCCGACACCCCGAGCGGCAGCATGAAGAACCCGTCGAGCAGGCCGCGCACGACCCGCTCGGGCCGGGAGCGGGTCCGGCGCGTCACCACGAGCGCGACGAGCAGCCCGAGCAGCAGCGCCATCCAGGTCGCGTCGACCGCCACCTGGAGGGAGTTCCGCAGCGCGGTGAGCACGGGTACGTCGAGGGCCGTGGTGATCCCGGGCTCGTCGAGCGCCCGGTAGTTCGCCAGCGTCCACGCCCCCCGCACCCGGAGCGAGGCGACGGCGAGACCCACGATCGGGAGGGCGGTCGCGAGCACGACGAGACCGGTCACGACGATCGCCGGCCCGTCGCCGCGGCGGGGCCGCCGGGGTCGCGGCGGCACCCGGTCGACGGGCACGGCCCCGTGGGCCCGGCCCCGCAGCCGGCCCAGGAGCGCGAGCAGCACCACGACGGTCGCCACCTGCACGAGCGAGAGGCAGGCCGCGGCGGGCAGGTCGAAGGCCCGGGTCAACAGGTAGATCTCGGTCTCGACGGTCGCGTAGCGGAGCCCGCCGAGCGTCAGCACGACCCCGAACGCCGTGGAGCAGAAGAGGAACACCACCGCCGCCGCCGAGGCCAGCGCGGAGCGCAGCGCCGGCAGCGTCACCGTCAGGAGCACCGTCACCGGGCGCGCGCCCAGCGCGGCGGCGGCCTCCTCGGCCCGCGGGTCGAGGCCGGCCCAGGCACCGCCCACGACCCGCACGACGACGGACACGTTGAAGAACACGAGCGCGGCGACGATCGCGGCGGGCGTGCCGTCCCAGCCGAGGAAGGCCAGCAGCCCGCCCTCGCCGAGCAGCGCCCGGAAGGCGGCGCCGACGACGACGGTGGGGAGCACGAACGGCACCAGCGTGAGCGCCCGCAGCACCCGGGCGCCGGGCACGGCGAGGCGGAAGAGCACGTAGGCGACCGGCAGGCCCAGCAGGAGCGAGACCAGCGTGCCGAGCCCGGCCGACCACAGCGTGAACCACAGGACCCGCCCCGTGCGGTCACGGCCGAGCACCTCGACGAGCCCGCCGAGGTCGAGCTGCCCGTCGGGCGCGAGCCCGCGCACGAGCATCGCGCCCACGGGGAGCACGAAGAACACCCCCACGACCCCCAGCGGCAGCGCCGCGAGGGCCAGGAGGCGCAGCGCGCGGGTCAGCGCTGCGTCTCCTCGCGCCACTCGCCGATCCAGGTCTCGCGGTTCGCGGCGATCTCGGCGGGCTCCATCGCGTACGGCGCATCCGGCCGCGGGGCGAACTCGGCCCACGCCGTGGGGAGCTCGACGTCGTCGCGCACCGGGTAGACGTACATGTTGTCCGGCAGGGCCGCCTGCACGTCCTCCGACAGGAGCCAGGACACGAGCTCCTCGGCGCCCTCGGGGTTGTCGGCGCCCCGGAGCACGCCGGCGTACTCCACCTGCGTGAAGCACGTGTCGAGCAGCGCGCGGGTCGTCGTCGCCGACCCGTCCTCGGTCGTCGTGAACGCGGGCGAGGAGTCGTAGGACAGCACGATCGGCCGCTGGCCGTCCTCGCCGCCGGCGGTGAACGACGTGTAGTAGGCGTCGCTCCACCCGGCGACCAGCTCGGCGCCGTTGCCGACGAGCTCCCGCCAGTAGTCGCGCCACCCGTCCTCGCCGTACGCCGCGATCGTCGTCAGCAGGAACGCGAGCCCCGGGCTGGAGTCGACGGGGCCGGGGGTGACGAAGAGGTCGGCGTAGGTGGGGTCGACCAGGTCGTCGAGCGACTCCGGCTCGGGAATCCCGCGCTCGGCGAACCACGCCGTGTCGACGTTGACGCAGACGTTGCCCGAGTCGACGGGCACGAGGCGGTCCTCGCCGGCCAGCGCGTAGGCGTCCGCACCGGGCGGCAGCTCGCCCTCGAACGGCTCGAGGGCGCCGACGTCGAGCAGGCGGCTCGCGAACGTGTTGTCGACGCCGAAGACCACGTCGGCACCGGCGTCGTCGGGGTTGAGCGCGATCTCGGTGACGACCGCGCCGGCGTCACCGGGCTGGCGGACCTCGAGGTCGACGTCGTGCTCGGCCTCGAATTCCTCGACGAGCTCGTCGGGGAGGCTGAAGGACTCGTGGGCGACGAGCACCAGCTTCTCGGTGCCGCCGCTCGCGCTCTCCTCCTCCCCGAACGTCGAGCAGGCCGCGAGGGCGGGCAGGACCAGGGCGCCCGTCACGAGGGTGGGCAGGATGCGACGCATGGCGTGACTCCCTTCGCCGGTGCTAACCGGAGCAGGTTCGAGGGTCTGCGGCGGATCCGCACTCTCAGCGCCCCGGCCTCTCGGCACTCGGCGCTCCCCTGTCGTTGTGGGAGCGACCCTACGCTGCGCGCGTCGACGCCCGTGAGACGGTCGGCCCATGGACGTGCGCACCCTTGCCTTCGACGAGCTGCCCCCGCGGCTGGCCTACCGGGTCTGGCAGCTCCGGCAGGAGGTCTTCGTGGTGGAGCAGGAGTGCCCCTACCCCGACCTCGACGGCCGCGACGACGAGCCCGCGACGCGGCACGTGCTGCTGCTCGACGGCGACGACCTGCTCGGCTACCTGCGGGTGCTGGCGGACGGCCCCGACGGGGAGGTGGCACGCGTGGGCCGGGTCGTGCTCGCGCCGGCCGCCCGGGGGCGCGGGCTCGGCACGCCGCTGATGCGCGCGGCCCTCGACGTCGTGGGCGACCGGGTGTCGGTGCTGAGCGCGCAGGCGCCGCTCGCGGGCTGGTACGGCGCGCACGGCTACGTCGTCAGCGGCGAGGGGTACGACGAGGACGGCATCCCGCACCTGCCCATGACGCGGCCCGCGGGGGGCTGAGACAGGCGCCGCCCGGAGCCGGCGCGGGCCCGGCCGAGGCCGAGGCCGAGGCCGAGGCCGAGAAGTGTGCAGCTGGGACACCTCCGGCTCGCTCCGGGCCGCACCAGCGGCACAGTTCCGCGCCCGACCGATCGCCCACCGGCGAGCCGGACCCCGGCCCAGCCCGGACCCGACTCAGGCCCGGCGGTACCGCGCCGGCACGCCGCTCACGGGATCGCTGCCCGGGAGGGCGTCGGCGGCGGCACCGATCGCGTCGGCGAACCCCTGGTCGCGCTCGACGACCGCTTGGCCGCGCGCGACGAGGACCTCCAGGTGGGCCCGCGTCTCCATGACGGCGAGGGCCGCGTTGAACCGGTCGAGCGACGACCAGGCCCGCTCGTGGCGGGTCCAGGTGAGGTGGCTGGCGACGTCCTCGGCCGTGACTCCCGCGCCGCCGTTCTCGAGGGGCGCCAGGCTCTGCTCGAGACGAGCCTCGTGGTGGGCCAGGAGCTCGTCCACGCGGGCGTGGGCCGATCCCGTGACCGGGCCGTGGGCGGGGAGCAGCCGGAGGTCGGGCAGCGCCCGCACCTTCGCCAGCGAGCCCATGAAGTCGGCGAGCGCCCCGAGGCGGGTGTCGGGCTCGAAGCCGATGGAGGGCGTGATGGTGGGCAGCACGTGGTCGCCCGCGAACAGGAGCCCGGCGGCGGCGTCCGCGAAGACGTAGTGCCCGGCCGTGTGGCCCGGGGTGTGCACCGCGTCGAAGCGGCGCTCCCCGACGGTGATCGGGACGTCGCCCTCGATCCACGTGTCGGGCAGCCCCCAGGTCTCCGCCTCGTCGTCCGCCGGAGCGGCCAGCCACGCCTCGGCCGTGCGCACCGAGCCCGCGTCGGCGAGGTGGGCGGCCATCACGCGGCGTACGGCGCTGCCCTCGGCCGCCAGCCGCAGCGAGGTCTCCTCGCCGCGGCCCAGTGCGACCTCCGCTCCGTTGACGTGGCGGAGCGCGACGGCCTGGGAGTAGTGGTCGCGGTGCACGTGGGTGACGAGGAAGCGGCGGATGTCCCCGACACCGGCGTCGATGCTGGCCAGCGCCTTCTCCAGCGCCTCGCGCGACTCCTCGATCGCCCAGCCGCCGTCGACGAGCGTGAGCGACCGACCCCGGTCGTCGGTGGTCTCGACCGCGTAGACGTTGACCGCGCGGAGCCCGTCGTTCGGCAGCGGGAGCGGGATGCGGTGCACGCCCGGAGCCACCGGCCACGCCCCGGGCGTGGCCCAGGGGCGGTCCGAGTCGGGCGAGATGGCGTCGGCGGTGCTCACCCCGGCAGGCTAACGGCTGGCCGAACGGCCGCTCGGGCGGGTGGGGTCGCGGTCAGGGACGCGCGTTCCGGCGGCGCCGCCGGAACGCCAGCACCTGCGTCGCGAGCGCCAGCACGCTGAGCACGCCGATGACGATCGCGCCCCACCACGCCCAGGTCGGGACCGTGTCGCGGCCCAGGAGCAGGACCACGGCAGCGATGACGACGCCGGCCACGTTCGAGACCGCCTCGACGACGGGGAAGCGGGACGCGGCGGTCGCGTCCAGCATGGCCTCCGTCGTCGCGCGCCCGACGGTCGTCGCCTCGTGGGCCGTCACCGGCAGGTCGGAGGTCCCCGCGAGCACGTCCAGCGTCTCGGGCGGCAGCCCGAGGGCGGCGACCACCTCGGGCAGGTCGACCGGGTGGCCGCGGAAGGCGGACCGGCGCCGTACGGGGTCGGCGCCCCACGACGTGAAGTCCTCGTCGGCGTGCTGGGGCACGAGGTCCGCGAGCACGTCGGCCACGAGGACGCGCGCGGGCTCGACGTCCTCGAGCCCGTCGGGGTGCACGGCGGGCCAGAGGTCCGCCGGCCAGTGCCGACCGCCGACCACCTCGCCCTTCGCGACGTCGAGCACCGTCGCGTGCCCGGCGTCGAGCAGGACCAGGACGCCCGTGGCGGAGCGACCGGTCGCGGTGGTGGAGACCAGGTGGGCGATCACGTCCTCCTCGGCGGGGACCACCCCGGGGGCGGGCACCCAGGTCACGAGGTGCCACCCGCGCACCTCGCGCACCTCGGTGCGCGAGCCAGCAGCGTCCTTGCCGACCGGGCGGTACTCGCGGTCGCCCGCCGGGAGCACCAGGACGGCGTGCCACCCGTCGGCCAGCCGGGTGTCGACCTCGTCCTCGAAGCGTCGGAAGACGACGCTGCTCGCCGGGGCCCCGAGGTGATCGGCGAGCTCGGGCACCGCGAGGTCGAAGCCGTAACCCTCGCGCCCCACCCTCAGGAACCGCCAGCGGGCGCGCGCATCCTCGGCGCTGTAGCGCCCGTGGGTCTCGCCGACGGTGAGGAGGGCGGCGCGGCCCCGTTCGTCGAGGCCGACCCGGCCGACGCCGCCGGTCGTGCGGACCGCCGCCGCGAGGGCGTCGACCTCGACGCCGGGGAACGCCACCTGCATGAGCTCGACCTGGTCGCGGGAGCGGAACATCTCGCCTCGTGAGCCGCGCTCACCGAGGACGCCGGCCCGGCCTACGTGCAGCGGGGCACAGCGGAAATGGGAGAACCGCGGTGGCGTCTCGGGTCACCACCGCGGTTCGAGAAGAAGTATGCCTCGCGTTCACCGGACTCGTCTCAGTTTTCCTGCGAAACCCCCGCAACGTCTCCGCAAGGCCCCCGACGCCCCAGGGTCCCGGCGCGTCTGCCCAGGTCAGGCGGCCTGCGCGACGCCCCCGTGGACGTCCACCACGCCCGTCGTCGAGCGCTCCTGACGGCGGCGATCGCGGGCCGCGCCCCGCCGTACGGCGCCGGGCCAGGCGTGCAGCCGCACGTGCGGCGCGCCGGTGAGCGCGCGCTGCCACCACGGCGCGGTGGCGACACCCAGCGTCACGAGGGCGCGGCCGCGGCATTCGACCCGCACGACCACACCGCGCTCGGCCATCCGCGCCGCCGCCTCGCGCACCTCGCGGCTCGCGCGCACCCGGCCGAAGCCGGCGACCTCGTCGACGCGGAGGACCAGTCCGTCACGGTCGCGCACCAGCACCGCCGGGACGGCGCCGTCGCGGCCCGCCAGCTCGAGGAAGAGGCCGCCCACGTGGCCGACGCACCGGTGATCGCTCATGGAGAACAGCGTCCACTACCGCCCCCAAAATCTCAACACGAAACCTAAACGGATTGTTGAGGTATAGGATCAGGGTCATGGCTCACGACCGTTCCTCCGACGCCGGTTCGACGTCCGTCGGCGACCTCGCGATCGGTGAGCTCGCGGAGGCCACGGGCGTCAGCGTCCCCACCCTCCGCATGTGGGAGCAGCGCCACGGCTTCCCCGTCGCCCGCCGACTGCCGAGCGGCCACCGCCGCTACGAGGCCGCCGACATCGAGCTCGTGCGCCAGGTGCTCGCCCACCGAAGGGCGGGGCTGCGGCTCGACCAGTCGATCTCCCGCGTGCAGCTCGCCGCCAGCCCGCCCACCGCCTCCGTCTTCGCCGAGCTGCGCGGCGTCAACGTCGGTCTCCCCGTCCACCGGCTCAGCAAGGGCACGCTCGTCGCCGTGTCGTGGGCGATCGAGGACGAGTTCATGGCCCGGGCCCAGCGCCCCCACCTGTACGGCGCGTTCCAGCGCGTCCCGTTCTGGGAGCGAGCCGAGCCGCGGTGGACCGACCTGGCGCGGCGCGCGGCGACGACCATCGTCTTCGCCGACTTCGACGACTCCGACCCGCCGGCCCAGGCCGGCACGGTGCGCCGGGTGGGCCTGCCGGAGGACTCGCCGCTGCGGAGCGAGTGGGCCGTCGTGTGCGACTCCGACGACCTCTGCATCGCCCTCTCCGCCTGGGAGATCCCCGGGCAGGCGGACGTGCCCGACCACCGCCGCGAGTTCGAGGCCGTGTGGTCCCTGCGACCGGCCGACGTCGCGACCGCCGCGCTCGTCTGCGCCACCGCCGCCGGGGAGTCCGCGACCGTCGCCAGCGAGGGGGCGCTGCTCCGCGCCGTGCGCCCCGGTCCGCGGGTCGACGCCGAGTGGGCAGCGGCCGAGGCGCTCTTCGCCCGGATGGTCGCCTACGTGGACCGCCGGCAGCGCTGATCGCACCTCATCGGCCGCCGAACTCTGCCCGTCCGGGCGGCGATCCGGCGGCGGAGCGCTGCTACGTTCACTTCTCATGCGCAGCGCCAAGGACTTCTTCGCCCCGCTCGCCGTCGGGGCTCCCGCCCCGGTCCGCGAGGTGCCCGCCCGGCCGAGCCGGGCCATCCACTTCTTCGACCCGAGCAACCCCAAGATGGCCGCCAAGGTCCCCGACATGGTCGGCACCGTGGACGTGCTGCTGGGCAACCTCGAGGACGCGGTCAAGGCCGACAAGAAGGTGGAGGCGCGCGAGGGCCTCGTGCGGATCGGGCAGGAGGTCGACTTCGGCCCCACCCAGCTCTGGACCCGCATCAACTCGCTCGACAGCCCGTGGGCGCTCGACGACCTGACCACCCTGGTGCCGGCCATCGGCCACAAGCTCGACGTCGTCATGGTCCCGAAGGTGCAGGGCGCGGAGGACATCCACTACGTCGACCGCCTGCTCGCCCAGCTCGAGGCCAAGGCCGGGCTCGAGCGGCCGATCCTCGTCCACGCCATCCTCGAGACCGCCCGCGGCGTCGCGAACGTCGAGGAGATCTGCGGCGCCTCGCCGCGCATGCAGGGCCTCTCCCTCGGACCCGCCGACCTGGCTGCCGACCGTCGGATGAAGACCACCCGCGTGGGCGGCGGCCACCCCGGCTACCTGGTGCGCCAGGACCCCCCGAAGGGCGAGGACGGCACCGCGCAGATCGAGGCTCAGCGCGCGACGTACCAGCAGGACCTGTGGCACTACACCGTCGCCCGCATGGTCGACGCGTGCGCGGCCCACGGCATCTACCCCTACTACGGGCCGTTCGGCGACATCACCGACGTCGTCGCGTGCGAGGACCAGTTCCGCAACGCGTTCCTGCTCGGCTGCGTCGGCACGTGGTCGCTGCACCCGAAGCAGATCGCCATCGCCAACCGGGTCTTCTCCCCCAGCGTCGAGGACATCCGGCACGCGCGCCGCGTCGTCGCCGCGATGGGCGACGGCACCGGCGCCGTCATGCTCGACGGCAAGATGGAGGATGACGCCTCCCTCAAGCAGTGCCTCGTGATGGTCGACCTCGCCGAGCAGCTGGCGGCGGTCGACCCCGAGCTCAAGAAGCAGTACGACGCGATCGACGCCGAGCCGCAGGGAGCCTGACATGACCGAGCCCGCCTTCACCCCGCTCCGCTCCGTCCTCTACATGCCCTCGTCCAACGCGAAGGCGCTGGAGAAGGCGAAGACGCTGCCGATCGACGGCGTCATCTTCGACCTCGAGGACGCCGTGGCCCCCGACGCCAAGCCGGCCGCGCGCGAGGCGGCCGCGGCGGCCGTGGGGTCCGGCGAGTACGGCCGGCGCACCCTCACGATCCGCGTCAACGGCCTCGGCACCGCGTGGCACGACGACGACATCGTGGCCGCCGCCCAGGCCGGACCGGCGGGCATCGTCGTGCCCAAGGTCAACAGCGCCGAGGAGGTCAAGCAGCTCGTCGGTGCGATGGAGAAGGCGGGCGCGCCCGACCACACCCGGCTCTGGGCGATGGTCGAGACGCCCGAGGCCATCTTCGGGGTGCGCGAGCTGGCCGCCGCCGACGAGCGGCTCGCCGTGCTCGTGATGGGCACGAACGACCTGGTCAAGGAGCTCTACGCCGAGCATGTCCCCGGCCGTGCCCCGCTGCTGACGTCGCTGTCCTGGTCGGTGCTCGCCGCGCGCGCCGCCGGCGTCGCGATCCTCGACGGCGTCTACAACGACGTGAAGAATACCGAGGGGTTCCTCGCCGAGTGCACCCAGGGCGCCCAGATGGGCTTCGACGGCAAGACGCTCATCCACCCCGGCCAGGTCGCCGGCGCCAACGAGACGTTCGCGCCCAGCGCCCAGGCCGTCGAGGACGCCCGCGGCATCCTCGCCGCCTGGGAGGAGGGCAAGGGCTCCGGCGTCGTCACCTACAACGGGAAGATGGTGGAGAACCTCCACGTCGAGTCGGCGCAGCGCGCCCTCGCGATCCACGAGGCCATCACCGCCCTGGAGGCCGACGCCTGAGCGAGGCCGTTCCGTGGCCGCGGCCCGGTGGGACCCCCGTGGTCCCACCGGGCCGTCGCCGTCACCGGGTCCGACGTAACGCTGTGGCCCTCCGCACGTTCTGACCAGTGAGGCCGGCGCCTCCCTCTCCAGCCGGCCCGGAGACAGAGGCATGCCGACCGACCCGCCCGACGACAGCTCGTCGCAGCCCGGCCACGACCTCCAGCGTGCCCTCTTCGACCTGTTCCGCGACGCCGAGCGGACCGACGAGGACGCAGCGGCGGAGCCGGCGGCGGAGGCGGAGCCGGAAAGGGGCACGGACGACACCCCGCAGGGCGGTCCGGCTGTCGTTCGTGACCCTTCCTCGGAGGCGTCGGACCGGCCCGCCCGGCCCCGGACCTTGGCCGAGCGCCTCGCCGCGCGGCAGGCGGCGCTGGGCGCGGCTGCTGCGGCCCCCCGGTCGGGTGCCCAGCCAGATCCCGAGCCGGATCCCCAGCCAGATCCCGAGCCGATCCCCGAGCCGACCGTCGCCACGCCGGTCGTCGCCACGTCGGCCGACCTCTACCCGGAGGCTGAGCCCGAGGCTGAGCTCGCACCGCTGACGGCGCTCCTGCGCCCCGCCGATGAACCACCCCCCGAGGTGACGGCGCCGGCGTCCCGTGATCGGACCCCGCACGACGACGAGACCCGCCGCCCGTGGCTGCTGCCCCTGGTGGGGGTGGCCGTGATCTGCCTCGTCGTCGCGATCGGCGGCGTGCTGGCCCTGGGCGGCGAGGACGACGCGCCGCCGCAGTCCGCGCGCACCGAGGGGCCCAGCGCGACCCCGACCGCCACCGATGTCGAGGCGCTGCTGGCGACCAGCCGGGCGTTGTACGACGAGGTCTCGGACGCCGTCACCGCGACGGCCGACCTGGGCGGCCTCCCCGAGGCGGTCGCGATCGCCGAGGACGCCCGGGGCGAGGCCGAGACCCTCGTCGCGCAGGCCGGCACGCTCGACCCGGCGCCCACACAGCCCGAGCTCGACGTCGTCACGCGGCAGCGCGACCTGATCGCGGCCGTGGCCGCCTTCGCCACGCTCGACACCGCCACGCTCGCCACGTTCGGCGAGCTCGCCACCGCGCTGCGGGGTGCCGCCGACCTGCTCGCCCAGGCCGAGGCCGGCCTCGAGCTGGCCGGACGCGACGAGGACCAGGCAGCCGCGGGCGCCCGGGCCGGCACGGCGCCGGACGAGCTGGTGCTCGCAGCGGCGCGGGCGCGCGCCGTACCGGCTCCGCCGACGTCCACCGCCCAGCACCTCGTCGGTCTCGTGGGCACCGCAGCGGTCCGCGCCACCACCGAGGACCTGACGGAGATCGCCGGCCGGCTCGAGCTGTCGACGCGGACCGCGGAGATCCGCGCGGCGGCGGAGGACGCGGCGGCGTTGGCGACCTACGCGCAGGCGGCGCGGGCCGGGTTCGACGACGACTCGGAAACCGCGGTCGCGCTCGACCGGCTGCTGGCCCTGCTCGGCCCCGTCGGGCGGCTCGTGGAGCTCGACGGCGAGAACCTCGACCTCTGGACCGAGGTCAGCGCCCAGCTCGCCGACGCCACCGGCGGCGACGACCAGCTCGGTGCCGCGTCGCGCGCGGCCTACGCCCACGTCGACGCCCTCGTGGCCGCCGCTCGCACCACCATCGCCGCGTGGGAGGCGGAGGTCGCCGCGCAGGAGGGGTCGACGGAGGACGCGGCGGAGGTCGCGGCCTACGCCTCGGCGATGAGCGGTGTCTTCAGCACCTACGACGCGCTCGCCGCCCAGACCCCGCGCCTCGCGTCGGGCGACGCCCCGAGCTCGTCGGTGGGGTCGGCGCTGTTCCGCCTGCGGGGCCCGTACGCGTCCCTCGACCAACGGGTGCGGGGCATCACCGCGCCCGGCTCGCTGCGGTCGGCCCACGCCTCGGTGGTCGCGCTCGTGGCCGCGGCCGAGCTGGCCGTCAACCGCGGCGAGGCCGTGTCGCGCGAGGGCGAGCAGTGCATCTCCCGCGGCGGGTCGCCGACCGGCTGCCGGCTCGGGGCCCAGCCGACGTGGTCGAGCTACAGCACGAGCCTCGCGACGGTGCAGAGCGGCGGCGCCGTGCGCAGCAGCTGGTCGGCGGCGCTGGCGGACGCCCAGCAGGGCGCTCCGAGCGGTACGCCACCGCCGCGGCCCGACGTCTGAGCGGACGTCAGAGCGGTTCCCACCCGCGGAGGAAGGCGAGCACCCGCTCGGCCGGCATCTCGCACGGCCGGAAGGCCTCGCCCGCGGCCGCCAGGTAGACGTTGGCGCTCACGAACGCCGTACCGCCGAGCTGCTCCGCCCACACCTTCAGGCTGCGCCCGCCCGCGTGCTCGCTGACGGTCACCGCCCAGCGGTCGCCCGCGTAGCGCACCGTCGAGCTGCCCCGCGGCAGCCGCGCGACCAGATCGGCGACGGGGGTCGGGGTGTCCACCACCCCATCGTCGCCCACCGGCCATCATGGACGGGTGCGTGCCGTCGTCCAGCGAACCCTGTCCGCCTCCGTCCGCGTCGCCGACGAGGTCGTCGGTCGCACCGACGAGCCGGGGCTGCTGGTCTACCTCGGCGTCACCCACGACGACGGACCCGCCGACGTCGCCTGGATCGCGCGCAAGGTCTGGGAGCTGCGGCTCCTGCGCGACGAGCGCTCCGCCTCCGACGTGGGCGCGCCGGTGCTGGTGGTCAGCCAGTTCACGTTGTACGGCGACGCCCGCAAGGGCCGGCGCCCCTCGTGGTCGGCGGCCGCGCCGGGCCCGGTCAGCGAGCCGTTGTACGACGCGGTCTGCGCCGAGCTGGAACGACTCGGCGCCCGGGTCGCGCGCGGCGTGTTCGGCGCCGACATGCAGGTGGCGTCGGTCAACGACGGCCCCATCACGCTCGTGCTCGACTCGCCGCGGGCCTGAGGGCGAGCCGCGCCCGGGCCGGGAGGAAAACGCGGACGGCGTCGGCCCGGGCCCAGTCCCGGGACAGTCCCGGCCGACGCCTCAGTCGCGCCGTACCGGCTCCATCGGCACCCGCACGCCGCGCTCGGCCGCGACGTCGGCGGCGCGGGAGTAGCCCGCGTCGACGTGGCGCACGACGCCCATGCCGGGGTCGTTCGTGAGCACGCGCTCGATCTTCTCGGCGGCCAGCTCGGTGCCGTCGGCCACGATCACCTGGCCGGCGTGGATCGACCGGCCGATGCCGACCCCGCCGCCGTGGTGGATCGACACCCAGGTGGCGCCCGAGGCCGTGTTGACGAGCGCGTTGAGCAGCGCCCAGTCGGCGATCGCGTCGGAGCCGTCGAGCATGCCCTCGGTCTCGCGGTAGGGCGAGGCGACCGAGCCGCAGTCGAGGTGGTCGCGACCGATCACGACGGGGGCGGACAGCTCGCCCGAGGCGACCATCTCGTTGAAGCGGCGTCCGGCGCGGGCGCGCTCGCCGTACCCCAGCCAGCAGATCCGGGCGGGCAGCCCCTGGAAGTGGACGCGCTCGCCGGCCATCTCGATCCAGCGGTGGAGGCGCTCGTACTCCGGCTTCTCGTGACGCGGGAAGAGCTCGAGGATCGCGCGGTCGGTCGCCGCGATGTCCGCCGGGTCGCCCGACAGCGCCGCCCACCGGAAGGGGCCCATGCCCTCGCAGAACAGGGGCCGGATGTAGGCCGGCACGAACCCCGGGAACGCGAACGCCCGCTCGAAGCCGCCCTTGCGGGCCTCGTCACGGATGGAGTTGCCGTAGTCGAAGACCTCGGCGCCCGCCTCCTGCAGCGCCACCATGGCACGCACGTGCTCCGCCATCGAGGCCCGCGCCTGCGCGACGAAACCCTCCGGGTCGGAGGTGCGGCGCTGCTCCCACTCGCCGAACGGCACGCCTGCCGGCAGGTAGGCCAGCGGGTCGTGCGCCGAGGTCTGGTCGGTCACCACGTCGACGTCCACGCCGCGGCGCACGATCTCCGGCAGCACCTCGGCGGCGTTGCCGAGGAGCCCGATCGACAGCGGTCGACGCTCGTCGCGCGCCGCCGTCGCCAGGGCCAGCGCGTGGTCGAGGTCGTCGGCGCGGACGTCGAGGTAGCGGTGCTCGATGCGCCGGGCGATGCGCGCCTCGTCGACCTCGAGGCAGATGACGACGCCGTCGTTCATCGTGACCGCGAGCGGCTGCGCCCCGCCCATCCCGCCGAGGCCGGCGGTCACCGTGAGCGTTCCGGCGAGCGTGCCGCCGAACCGCCGGTCCGCGACCGCGGCGAAGGTCAGGTGGGTGCCCTGGAGGATGCCCTGGGTGCCGATGTAGATCCACGACCCGGCGGTCATCTGGCCGTACATGGTGAGCCCCAGGTCCTCCAGGCGCCGGAACTCCTCCCAGTTGGCCCAGTCGCCCACGAGGTTGGAGTTGACGATGAGCACCCGCGGCGACCACGTGTGGGTGCGCATGACCGCCACCGGCTTGCCGGACTGCACGAGCAACGTCTCGTCGTCGGCGAGGTCGGTGAGGCAGGCGACGATCGCGTCGTACGCCTCCCACGACCGCGCCGCCCGTCCCGTGCCGCCGTAGACGACGAGGTCGTCGGGTCGCTCGGCGTTCTCCGGGTCGAGGTTGTTCATCAGCATCCGCAGCGGCGCCTCGGTCTGCCACGAGCGCGCCGTGAGCGTGGAGCCGCGCGGTGCGCGGACGGGGCGAGCCCCGTGCGCCGGACGGGACGTGGTCGTGCTCATGCCAGTTCTCCGATCTCCTGCTGGACGGCGGTGAGGAGCGCACCCGAGGCGACGAGCCCGACGGCCGCCTCGATCTCGGGGGCGAGGTGACGGTCGGGGCCCGCGCCGGCGACACCGGCCGCGCGCAGGGCGGCGACGGCCGCGCCCGTGCCGCGGGCGGGGCCGACGCCCAGCTCGGCGGTCCGCAGGTCGAGCGCGCGGGCACCGGTCATCGCCTCGACGGCCACGACCCGGGCCAGCGCGTCGACCACGCGCCGCAGCTTCCGGGCGGCCGACCAGCCCATCGACACGTGGTCCTCCTGCATCGCCGAGGACGGGATCGAGTCGACGGAGGCCGGCACCGCGAGCCGCTTGAGCTCGGAGACGAGGGCCGCCTGCGTGTACTGCGCGATCATCAGCCCCGAGTCCACCCCCGGGTCGTGGGCGAGGAACGGGGGCAGCCCGTGGTTGCGGGCCCGGTCGAGGAACCGGTCCGTACGGCGCTCGCTGATCCCCGCGACGTCCGCGGCCGCGATCGCGAGGAAGTCCAGCACGTAGGCGACCGGCGCCCCGTGGAAGTTGCCGTTGGACTCGACGCGGCCGCCGGCGGGGTCGTCCGGGTCGACGAGGACCACCGGGTTGTCGATGGCCGACGCCAGCTCCCGGCCCGCCACGAGCGCCGCGTGGTCCACCGTGTCGCGCGCCGCGCCGTGGACCTGGGGCGAGCAGCGCAGGGAGTAGGCGTCCTGCACGCGGTTGCAGTCGGGCCCGCGGTGGGACGCCACCACCGGCGAGTCCGCCAGCAGCCGGCGCAGGTTGGCCGCCGAGGCGCCCTGGCCCGGGTGGGGGCGCAGCGCCTGCAGGTCGGCGGCGAACACCCGGTCGGTGCCCAGCTGCGCCTCGACGCTCATCGCCGCGGCGACGTCGGCCGTCGCGAGGAGCATCCGCAGGTCGGCGATCGCCAGGACGAGCATCCCCAGCATCCCGTCGGTGCCGTTGATGAGGGCGAGACCCTCCTTCTCGGCCAGCTCGACGGGCACGAGGCCGGCCGCGGCGAGCGCGTCGGCCGCCGGGCGCAGCACGCCGTCCGCGTCCCGCACGTCGCCCTCGCCCATGAGCGCCAGCGCGCAGTGCGACAGGGGCGTGAGGTCGCCGGAGCACCCCAGCGACCCGAACTCGTGCACCACCGGCGTGATCCCCGCGTCCAGCACCGCCGCCAGCAGGGCGGCGGTCCCGCGGCGTACGCCGGTGCGCCCGGTCGCCAGCGTCGAGAGCCGCAGCAGCATGAGCGCGCGCGTCACCTCCCGCTCGACCTCCGGACCGGTCCCGGCCGCGTGGGAGCGCACCAGCGAGCGCTGCAGGTCACGGCGACGGCTCGCCGGGATGTGGCGCGTGGCGAGGGCACCGAAGCCGGTGGACACGCCGTACGACGGCGTGGGCGCCGCCGCCAGGCCCTCGACGACGCCGCGGGCCCGGTCGATCGCGGCGAGCGCGTCGTCGCCCAGCCGCACCCCGGCGCCGTGGCGCGCGACCGCGACGACCTCCTCGGGGCTCAGGGGTCCGGTGCCGACGACGACCTGCGGGAAGCTCATGGGTCCATCGAACGGCGGCGGCGACCGCGCCACCAGAGGACGCCGGCGGCCCCTGTCTCGGATGCGAGACAGGGGCCGTCGGTGGGGCCTGCGTCAGGACTTCTCGGCCGCGGCCTTCTTCGTCGTCGCGGCGGTCTTCTTGGCCGCCGTCTTCTTCGCCGTCGCCTTCTTCGCCGTGGCCTTCTTGGCCGTGGCCTTCTTGGCCGTGGCCTTCTTCGCGGGTGCCTTCTTCGCGCCCTTCTTGGCCGCCTTCTTCGCGGGGCCCTTGGCACGACGCTCCGCGAGGAGCTCGGCCGCGCGCTCGAGGGTGACGGCCTCGACGGAGTCGTCCTTGCGGAGGGTGGCGTTGTACTCGCCGTCCGTCACGTACTCCCCGAAGCGCCCCGCCTTGACCACGATGGGCTGCCCGGAGACCGGGTCGTTGCCCAGCTCCTTGAGCGGCGGCGCGGCGGCGGCACGGCCCCGCTGCTTCGGCTGGGCATAGATCGCCAGCGCCTCGTCGAGCGTGATGTCGAAGATCTGGTCCTCGCTCGTCAGGGACCGCGAGTCGGTGCCCTTCTTGAGGTAGGGCCCGTACCGGCCGTTCTGCGCGGTGATCTCGACGCCCTCCGCGTCGGTGCCGACCACCCGCGGCAGGCTGAGCAGCTTGACCGCGTCGTCGAGGCCGATCGTGTCGAGCGCCATCGAGCTGAGCAGCGAACCGGTGCGCGGCTTGGCGCTCTTCGGCGCGTCCTCGGGCAGCAGCTCCGTGACGAACGGCCCGTAGCGACCGTTCTTCGCGACGACGACCAGGCCCGTCTCCGGGTGACGGCCCAGCTCCCGCTCCTCGCCCGCGGGGTTGGCCAGCAGCTCCTGCGCCTTCTCCAGCGTCAGCTCGTCGGGGGGCAGGTCGTCGGGCACGTTGGCGCGCTTCGCCAGCGGCGTGCCGTCGTCGCCCGGACCCTCGAGGTACGGCCCGTACTTGCCCACCCGCAGCTGGATGCCCGAGTCCTCGCCGTCGTCCGTGCCACCGAACGGCACCGGGAACGTCGCGAGCTCCTTCGCGTCGATGTCGCCCAGCTCGTTGACCAGCGTCTTGAGGCCGTCCACGTCGCCGGCCCCGAAGTAGAACTCCGCCAGCTCGGTGTTGCGGTCGGAGCGACCCGCCGCGATCTCGTCGAGCACGTCCTCCATCTGGGCCGTGAACTCGTAGTCGATCTGGCGCGGGAAGTGCTCGGTCAGCAGCCGCACGACGGAGAACGCCAGCCAGGCCGGCACCAGCGCCGTGCCCTTCTTGTAGACGTAGCCCCGGTTGAGGATGGTGCCGATGATCGACGCGTACGTCGACGGGCGACCGATCTCCCGGTCCTCCAGCTCCTTGATGAGCGTGGCCTCGGTGTAGCGGGCCGGGGGCTTCGTCTCGTGACCCGCCGCCGCGAGGCTGGCCGCGGAGACCGCGTCACCCTCCGCCAGCTGGGGCAGGCGCGTCTCCGCGTCGTCCGACGCGGCGCCGTGGTCGGTGCCCTCGACGTACGCCTTGAGGAAGCCGTGGAACGTGATGACGCGACCGGAGGCGCCGAAGACGACGTCCTCGCCCGTCGCGGCCGCGCCGCCGACGCGGATCGACACGGTCTGGCCGACGGCGTCCCGCATCTGGGAGGCGACGGTGCGCATCCAGATGAGCTCGTAGAGCCGGAACTGCTCACCGGTGAGACCCGTCTGCGCCGGGGTGCGGAACGACTCGCCCGCTGGGCGGATCGCCTCGTGCGCCTCCTGCGCGTTCTTGACCTTGCTCGCGTAGACGCGGGGGGCGTCGGGCACGTACTCCGCGCCGTACAGCTCCCGCACCTGGGCGCGCGCGGCCTGCACCGCGCTGTCCGACAGCGTGGTCGAGTCGGTGCGCATGTAGGTGATGAAGCCGTTCTCGTAGAGCCGCTGCGCCACCGACATCGTGACGCTCGCGCTCATGCCGAGCTTGCGCGACGCCTCCTGCTGGAGCGTCGTCGTGCGGAACGGTGCGTAGGGCGAGCGCTTGTAGGGCTTCGACTCCACCGAGCGCACGTCGAACGTCGTCTCCCCGAGCGCGCTCACGAGCGCCTCGGCCCGGGCCCGGTCGAGGTGGACGACCTTGCCGGCCGCCGCCTGCTTCAGCTGGCCGTCGGGGCCGAAGTCGGAGCCGCGCGCGACGCGCGCCCCGTCGACGGAGTGCACCTTGGCCGGGAACATGCGCTGCTCGTGCTTCGAGCCGGCGTCGAAGGTGCCCTCGAGGTCCCAGTACGACGCCACGCGGAAGCGCATGCGCTCGGACTCGCGGTCGACCACCAGGCGGGTGGCGACCGACTGCACGCGGCCCGCGGAAAGGCCGCTCATCACCTTGCGCCACAGCACGGGCGAGACCTCGTAGCCGTAGAGACGGTCGAGGATGCGCCGCGTCTCCTGCGCCTCGACGAGGTCCATCGCCAGCTCACGCGGGTTCTCCGCGGCCTCACGGATCGCCTGCTCGGTGATCTCGTGGAACACCATGCGCTTGACGGGGATGTTCTTCGGCTTCAGCTCGTCGAGCAGGTGCCACGCGATGGCCTCACCCTCGCGGTCGCCGTCGGTGGCGAGGAAGAGCTCGTCGGCGTCCTTCACCAGGCTCTTGAGCTTGCTGATGTGGGCCTTCTTGTCGCGCGGCACCACGTAGTAGGGCTGGAAGCCGTTGTCGACGTCCACCGCGAGGCGGCCCCACGGCTTGTCCTTGATCTTGGCCGGGGTGTCGGCGGCGTTGTTGGGGAGGTCGCGGATGTGGCCGATCGACGACTCCACCACGAAGTCCTTGCCCAGGTAGCCCGCGATCTTCCGAGCCTTCGTCGGCGACTCAACGATCACCAGCTTGTGTGCCACTCTTCCCAACTCCCAGCTCGATCGGTGACGGACGGGACCGGCTCCCGTGCCCCCACGGCGGGTCACAGTAGCGCGATCCACCGACGGCCGGACCGGGTGGAGCCACGGGCCCTGTGGACAGACGTTCGACAACACCCCGCGTCGCGGGCAGCGTGGGACCCCCGGGAGAGTCCCGGACCGACGACACCCACGGGAGCCACCTTGTCCCACCACTGGCCTGAGGACCCCTTCCGCGAGCCCTTCGGGGACCACCTCTTCGCCGACGTCCGTCCGGGCGAGCGCGTCACGCACCTCGTGCTGCTCGACGGCCGGCTCGTCGACGCCTGGTCGTCGGACGTCGCCGGCACCCGGTGGGAGCCGATCGCGCGCGCCCTCGACCGCGAGCGCCGCCCGCCCGCCCCGCCGGCCGTCGGGGTCGTGGCGGCCCCACCTCCGCCCCCGCACGAGCTGGTCCTGGCGTGGCTCGACACCGTGGTGGGCGGGCGCGAGGCCCTCCTGGCCCTCGACGGGCGCGCCAGTGCCGTCGACCCCGGAACCGCCGTCCGGCCTCGCGCCCGCCGTCGCCGAGCGGCGCGCCGTCGTGCGCGACCTGGTCGGGGCGGTGGCCGAGGAGGTGTTCGACGACGACGTCGCGGCGACGCTGCAGCAGGTCGTGGACCTGCTCGCCGTCGAGGAGCCCGACCTGCTGACGGGAGCGCTCTCCGCGCTGCAGGTGGCCGGAGGCGTGTGCTGGCTCGTCGGCCGGGCCAACGCCCTGTTCGGCGGTGGGGTCACGCAGAGCACGGTCCGGGACCTGCTCGGGCTGGCGACCCCGCTGACGGGCGGTGGCCAGGCCGTCCGCGGCGCCCTGGGCGTCGCGTGGCCGGAGGCCTCACCGCCGCCGTCGTGGACCGGGGGGCGCCTGCTCGCCACCGGGCGACCGGAGGTGCTCACCCGCCGCGTGCGGCGCCAGCTGGTGCGCAGCCGTGACCGCGCGCTGGCCGAGCTCGACCGCGTACGGCGCGAGCAGGCGTCCGCCGATGCGACGCCCGACGCGGCGCCGGACGCCGCCTAGGGGACCGGACCCGCGAGGACGTGCGGCGACTCAGACCTCGAGGAAGCCGTCGGCCACGAGGCCGCGGACGACCGGCACGTAGGTGCGCCGCAGCTCGGCCGCGTCCTCGTCGAGGAGCTGCCCGAGGGCGTCGAGGATCTGCCCCACCGTGAGGTCCCCGTCGCTCGCCCCGACGAGGCCGGCCGTCACGGTGTCGGCCGCGTGGCCCCGGCGGAAGCCTCGCTGCTGACGGAGCACGATCGCCTCCGGGTCGGCCGCGCCGGGCTCACCGAACGATTCCTGCCGCACGTCCGAGCGCACCCGCAGGCGGGCGTCGAGGAGGGCCGCGTCGTCGAGGGCGGCAAGGTCGTCGACCGCGTCCCCCCAGGCGCCGATCGCACCGGCGATGGGCTGCTCGACCTCGTAGGGCCACTCCTCCAGGCGCAGCGTGGCGTCGCCCGCGGCGCCGTCCGGACGGCGGCGCAGGTTGATCCAGCCGAAGCCGACGCCCTCGATGCCCTGGTCGGCAAACCACGAGAGCCAGGTGTCGTACCGCCGGAGGTACTCCGGCGTGCCCGTCGCGCCCTCGTCGGCGAGCCAGAGCTCGACGTACGCCGCGGGGTCGAGCACCTCGCGCTGCACGACGAACGCGTCGCTGACGATGCCCTCGTCGGTCGGGCCGAGCCATCGGGCCAGCCGCTCGTCCCAGGGGGTGCCCGTCGTGATCACCCAGTTCGCGAGCACCTGGCACCACCCGCCCGGCGTGAGGTGGCGGGGCGCGGTGCGCACGATGTCCTCGACGACGCGGTCGCCGGGCAGGCCCGAGTCGCGGTAGACGAGGCGCTCGCCCGTGCCGGGCGAGATGACGAACGGCGGGTTGGTGGCGATGAGGTCGAACTGCTCGTCCCGCACCGGCTCGAAGTAGGAGCCGTCGCGCACCTCGATGCCGGTGAGGTCGTTGAGCGCGGCGTTGAAGCGGGCCAGGCGGAGCGCACGCGCGTTGACGTCCGTCGCCACCACGCGCGCGGCGTGGGTGGCGAGGTGCAGGGCCTGCACGCCGCAGCCCGTGCCCAGGTCGAGCGCGCTGACGACGTCGTCGCGCAGGGTGAGCTGCGCCAGGGACGTCGAGGCGGAGCTGATGCCCAGCACGTGGTCGGCGCTCACGCGGTTGGGCAGCCCGTCGAGCCCCGGCGTGAGGTCGCTGGCCACCCAGAGGTCGTGGTCGCCCGCGGCGTCGGGCGCCGCGTAGGGACGACAGTCGAGGCGGGCCCGCACCTCACCGACCGAGGTCTCGAGGAAGCCCTCCACCGCCAGCCGGTCAACGAGGTCGGGCAGGGCGGCCTCGGCGTCGCCGCGGGTGACGGCGGTCTGCAGGAGGAAGAGGCGCGTCAGCGTCGCCAGCGGAGAGCCGTCGGACGTGCGGGCGAGCCCGGGAGCGGTCTGGTTGCGCGCGAGCGCCGCGTGCGCCGTGGTCCCGAGGAGGTCGGCGACGGCGTCGTACGTGAACCCCGCCCCCAGCAGGGCGTCGCGGAGACGGTGGGGCAGCGTCGACGAGTCGGTCACGAACGCCGAGCCTAGCGTTGCCGGGGCGGCGACACTTTCCCCGGTCAGCCGGGGAAAGTGCCGCTTTGACCATCAAATTTGATGGTCAAAGCGGTCGGTTCCCCGGTCAGCCGGGGAACTGACCGCCCCCGGCTCGGGCCCAACAACGAGGAAAGGCCCCTCCCGCCGGAGCGGGAGGGGCCTTCCTGAGGAGGTGACCCGAAGGTCACTCCGCCGCGATCAGACGGGGCGGACGTTCTCCGCCTGCGGGCCCTTGGGGCCCTGCGTGACGTCGAACTCGACCTTCTGGTTCTCGTCGAGGGACTTGTAGCCCTGCGTCTGGATGGCCGAGTAGTGCACGAAGACGTCGTCGCCGCCGTCCTCCTGCGCGATGAAGCCGAAGCCCTTCTCAGCGTTGAACCACTTCACGGTGCCCAGAGTCATGGTGACTCACTTCTCCTTGTGTCGGGGCGAGAGCCGTCACTTCGACGGCCCACACCAGATGCGGTGACACGTCGCTCCGACTCACGTGAGTGGTCTTCCCACGAGAAAAAAGCGCCGTTGGATCACAAACTCCGCCGGCTGTACCTGCTGGAACCTTGCACCTGTTGCGAGCGTGAGCGTACCAAGTCCTGCCCAAGGAGTGTCACCCGTCCACAGCCCCAATCTCAGGAAACCGGTGAAGTCTCTGCAACGCGGCGGTGACGGCGACGCAACGACGCAGGCCACGCGGCCCGGGGCGGCACCCCCAGGTCATCCCGAGGTTGGCACAGCGGTCTCAAATGAGACATAGTTGTCTCACCGCGCTCACCCGTTCGAAGGAATCCCCATGAACTCCCGCGACGACATCGTCACGGCGGCTCTGCGTCACCTCAACGTCCGCCCCACCGCGTCGACCACCGAGATCGCCCAGGCCGCCGGCATCAGCCGCGCCACGCTCCACCGCCACTTCGCGAGCCGCGACGACCTGCTGCGCGAGATCGGCCTGCGCTCGCTCGAGCACTGGGCCGGGGTGCAGGAGTCGACCTCGATGGTCGCCGTGACGGCCTCGGGCGACCCGGCCCGCCTGCGCGCCTGCGCCGAGGAGATGCTCCGGAAGCTGGTGGTCAGTGCCGACGACTACGCCTTCGCCCTCGTCGACGAGTACCTCTACGCCCTGCCGGAGATCGGCGCCCGCACCGAGGAGCTCTTCGAGCTCGAGGTCGCCTTCTGGGCGGCCGCGCTCGACGCCGGCGTCCTGCGCTCCGGGCTCACGCCGCGCTGGATCGCGCACGCGTCGTACGGCGTGCTCGTCGCCTGCCGCGAGGCCCTGCGCCACGGCGACGTCGCCCGTCGCGACGTCCCCGACCTCGTCCTCTCGACCTTCCTCCACGGAGTATCCGCATGACCACCCCGATCCCGACCCCTGTCACCCCGGCCACCCGCGACCCCCGCCGGTGGGCGGGCCTGGCGGTGCTCTCGGCGAGCCTGCTGGTCGTCGTGATGGACATGACGATCCTCAACGTCGCCCTGCCCTCGCTGGCGGCCGACCTCCGCCCCACGTCGGTGGAGCTGCTGTGGATCGTGGACGCCTACGCGCTGGTGCTCGCCGGCCTCCTCGTGCCGGCGAGCGCGCTCGCGGACCGGTTCGGTCGCCGGCGTGCCCTCGTCACCGGGTTCACGCTGTTCGCCGTCGCCTCGCTCGGTGCGCTCGTCGCGACGACCCCGGCGCACGTCATCGGCGTGCGCGTGCTGCTGGGCATCGGCGGCGCCCTCATCATGCCGTCGACGCTCTCCATGATCCGCGCCCTCTTCTCCGACCCGCGTGAGCGGGCGACCGCGCTCGGCGTCTGGGGCGCCATGGCGGCGCTGGGCGGTGCCCTGGGCCCCGTGGTGGGCGGTGTGCTGCTCGAGCACTTCTCGTGGCACGCGGCCTTCCTCGTCAACGTCCCCGTCATGGCCGTCGCGATCGTGGCCGCGCTCGCCCTGCTGCCCGAGAGCCGGTCCGCCCGACCGCCGCGGATCGACCTCTCGGGCGTGCTGCTCTCCATCGTCGGCATGGCCGGGCTCGTCTTCGCGATCAAGCACCTCGCCAAGCACGGCCCGGACCTCCCCGGCGGGCTCACCGCCGCCGTGGCCGTCGTCGCCCTCACCCTCTTCGTGCGGCGCTGCCTGCGCTCGCCGGAACCCATGCTCGAGGTGCGCCTGTTCCGGGGTCACGCCTTCAGCGCCGGCGTGCTGACCGCCCTCACCACGAGCGTCGCGATGTCCGCGCTCCTGCTGCTCGGCGCGCAGTGGCTGCAGCTCGTCGAGGGCTTCTCGCCGCTGCAGGCCGGCCTCGCGCTGCTGCCGCTCGCGGTCGGCGGGCTCATCGGCTCGCCGTTCGCGCCGGCCGTGGCCGCCCGCATCGGGGCGCGCACCGTGCTGGCCGGCGGGCTCGCGGTGGCCGGCGCCGGGTTCCTCGTGCTCGGGCTCGCCCCGGGCGAGCTGCACTACCCGGCGCTCGCCGTCGCCCTCCTCCTCGTCGGCGTCGGGATGGCCTCGCTCGCCGTGGCCTCCGCGGTGATCATGGCGGGCGCGCCGACCGACAAGGCCGGCAGCGCCGCGGCGATCGAGGAGAGCAGCTACGAGATCGGGGCCGTGCTCGGCATCGCCGTGCTGGGCTCGATGGCCAGCGCGATCTACCGGTTCGGCCTCGGTGAGGGCGCGCTCGCGTCGTACGGTCTCGACAGCGTGAGCGGCGACGTCGCCCGCGAGTCCCTGGCGGGGGCGCTCGAGGTCGCCGAGCGCGTCGGAGGCGCCGCGCTCGCCGCGGACGCGTCGGCGGCGTTCACCGAGGCGCTCACCTGGACGGGCCTCGCCGGCGGCGTGCTGCTCCTGCTCGCCGCGGTCGTCGTGCACCGGCTCACGCCGCGCGACCTCGACCTCGCGGACGCCGCGCACTGATCGAGGCGGTCACCACGGTCACCAGGAAGGTGACCGTGGCGCCCAGGATGACGAGCAGGGGCGCGGTCCACGACCCGGTCGCGTCGTGGAGCGCGCCCAGCAGCGTGGGCCCGACCGCGGCGAACGCGTAGCCGACGCTCTGCACGAGGGTCGCCATCCCCGCGCTCTCCCGGTCGGAGCGGGCCCGGCGGGCGACGATCGTGAAGATCGTGGCGAAGCCGCCGCCCTGGGCGATGCCGCCCAGGACGCTGCCGAGGAGGTATGCCGACGGCTCGACGAGCAGCTGGATCGGCATCGCGATCCAGAGGAGCCCGACGATGCCCACGGCGACGGGCTCCGGCAGTCGCAGGGCGAGCAGCGGGGTGCCGAGCGCGCCGACGACGGCGGCGATCTGGAAGACGGACGCCAGTCCGCCGGCGGCGCTGCCCGCCCCCGCCTCGTCGACCAGGATGGAGGGCAGCCAGGCGGTCAGGGAGTAGTACGCCGTCGCCTGGCCCGCGAAGCCCACCACGAGCAGCACCGCGACGGGGTCCCGCCAGACGGGACCTGCAGGAGCCACGGACGCCCCGTCCGGCGCGCCCGCCGCCTGGCGCCGCGACGCACCGACCACGCGCCACCAGACCAACGCCGCGACCACGCAGAGCACCGCCGGCGCGAGGAGCGCCGCCCGCCACCCGGACGCGGAGGCGACCGGGCCGCTGCCGACGAGCACGATCATCGAGCCCACGTTCATCGTGGCCGTGTAGACGCCCGTGACCGTGCCGACCCGCTGCGGCGCCACGCGGCTCCGGATCAGCACCGGCACCACCACGTTGCCGATGGTGATGCCGAGCCCGATGACGACCGTGCCGAGCACCGCCACCGCGAACGACCCGCTCGACCGCACGACGGACCCCGCCAGCACCAGGCCGAGGCAGCAGAGGACGGCCGACTCCGCGCCGTACCGGCGGACGACGGCGAGCGCGACCGGCGCGGCCAGGGCGAAGCACAGCACCGGCAGGCTCGTGAGCAGGCCGACCGCGCCGTTCCCGATGTCGAGGCCCGACCGGAGGTCGTCCGTCACGGCCGAGACGCCGACGAACGGCGCCCGCAGGTTGAGCGCCAGGAGCACCAGCGCCACGAGGAAGGCCCAGGGCCACCGACCGACGACGCGCTCTGAGCTCACCGGGGCCACGGTAGGCGTCGGCGAGGGGCTGGCCGCGGGCAGGTTGGGTACCACCGTCCTTGAGAACGGCCTGAGGAACGGGCAGGCTGTCAAGTCCCTGTTTCATCACCCGAGAGAAGGTGCGTCATGGGATACGGATTCGGAGGGTTCCTGGTCGTCGTCGGCCTGGTGCTCGCCCTCGCAGTGCGCGACAACATCAACGAGGTCGACCTCGTCACGGTCGGCTGGATCATGACCGCGGTCGGCGTCGTCGTGCTGCTGCTGACGGCGATCACCCTCAACCGTGGCGGACGGGCGCGCTCGCGCACCACCGTCACCGACCCGAACGGCGTCCAGCAGGTCCGCGAGACCCGCACCGACATCTGACCGGTACGCCAGCACCACCCGCAGGAACCAGCAGCACCAGCACGATTCCCCTCATCACCCCCATCAGGAGGAACCCCATGAACACTCGCACCATCGCCATCGCCGCGCTCGTGATCGCCGTGATCCTGCTGCTGATCTTCCTTCTCTGATCGTCGCCGGCCCCGGCTGCACGGCAGCCGGGGCCACGACGGAACGCCGACGGGGCGGACGCGACCAGCGTCCGCCCCGTCGTGCGTCTCCGTGGACCCTCAGACGACCCGCGGATCTCCCGGCACGACGTCGACGAACGTGATGAGGACGTCGGCGGCGCCGAAGGCGGGGTCGGACCCGAGCAGCTCCCGCAGCTCCCGCAGCACGACGGCGCGCGCGACGTCGGCCAGCGGTCGCAGCTCCACCCCGTACGCCGCCACGAGGTCCAGCTCGACACCGCGGAGCCGGCCCTCCTCCACCACCAGGCGCAGCGCCGACGGCGCGAAGCCGGGGTCGTCCAGGGCCCGGCGCAGGGCGGTCTTGACGACGCGGTCGGTGACCCAGGTGCGTGATCCCTGGTCGTCGTGCTCGAGGAGGCCCCGGGCGTCGTGGACGAGGATCGGCACCGCGGGGTCGAGCACGGACCTCAGCCGCCCGCGCACGGTGGCCGCCACCTCGCTCCACCCCTCGGGGGGACCCTCGGCCGCCTCCTGCCGCGCGGCGTCGACAGCGAGGCCGAGCGCGTCCTCGTGCCCGAGATGATCTAGCGCCACCGCTCCATCCTCTCCGCCAGCGTGCGACGGCCGCGGTGCAGATGACCGCGTACCGCTCCGACCGTGGTGTCCAGCGCCGCCGCGATCTCGTCGTACGACATGCCCTCGATCTCCCGGAGCAGCCATGCGGCGCGCTGGTGCCACGGTAGTTCGTCCAGCGCATCCTGCAACGCCCGGAGCAGCTCGACGCGCTCGACGTGGCGCAGCGGGTTGTCCTCGGACGGCCGCGCCATGGCCGAGAGCAGGTCGTCGTCGATGGGCGTCGGACGGCGGTGCCGGTTGAGGTCGGCGGCCCGGCGGTGCACCAGGCGGAACAGCCACGTGCGGAAGCTGGAGCGACCGGCGAAGGTGTCGAGGCCCTTCCACGCAGAGATCAGCGCCTCCTGCGTGACCTCCTTGGCGTCGGCGTCGCTGCCGCTCACCAGGCGCAGGGCGTAGCGGTACATCCCGGGGCCGTGCCGGTCGACGAGCACGCCGAACGCCTCCTCGTCCCCCAGGCGCGCAGCACGGAGCAGCGCGTCGTCCGAAGCCCCGCCTCTTTGCGGGCCGTGTGTGCTCACCCAGGCAGCGTGACGGGACCACCCAAAGCGGACTGCCGGTACCCGTTTCCACATCGCGCAGCAGTTGTCAATAGGGGTGACTCAGGTCACACCAATCCGGCGTGACGAACCACCGGTACGACGCGACCAACCCATGTCCGACCTTGAACGAGAGGAACTCACCATGACCGAGAAGCAGGCCCCCAAGGCCCCCAGCACCACCGCCCTCGAGCAGCGCGGTAGCGGCACCCTCGCCTCCGAGGACGGCCGCACGTCGATCGCCGACACCGTCGTCTCGAAGATCGCCGGCATCGCGACCCGCGAGATCAGCGGGGTCCACGACCTCGGCGGCGGCGCCGCCCGCGTCGTCGGCGCCCTCCGCGAGCGCATCCCCGGCTCGCGCACCAACCTGTCGCAGGGTGTCGCCGTGGAGGTGGGCGAGCGCCAGGCCGCCGTGGACATCGACATCGTCGCCGAGTACGGCGTCGCGATCGCCGACCTCGCCGCCGCGGTCCGCCGCAACGTGATCGCGTCCGTCGAGCGCATGACGGGCCTCGAGGTCACCGAGGTCAACATCACGGTGCACGACGTCTACATCGAGGGTGCGGACGAGGACTCCGAGCCCAGCGCCCCGCGCGTCGAGTGAGCGCGGCGTGACCCACGAACCGCCGGAGACCGCGGGAGAGCCCGAGGTCGACGTCGCCGACCAGGTCGCCGCGGCCGTGCTCGCGGTGCCGGGCGTCCACGCCCTGCACCCGGGCGCGTTCGGGGAGATCGCGACCTACCTCCCCGGCCGCCGTGTCGCCGGGGTCCGGGTCGCCGACGAGCGGTGCGAGGTCCACGTGGTGCTGCGGTGGCCGGCGCCCCTGGCGGCCACCACCGACGCCGTGCGTGCCGCGGTCCGCTCGGTCGTCCCGGGTCCCGTCGACGTGACCGTCGGTGACGTCGTCGACCCGGGGGCGGCCTGAGCGGCCTGTGGTGACCTCGTGGTGACCTCGCCTCCCTCCCCCGACCGACCGGATCCCGACCGGCTGCGCTCGCTGCGGCGCGCGGCGGCCCTCCGTCACCACCCCGACCGGGGCGGCGATCCGGAGGTGTTCGCCCGCGTCATGGCCGAGCTCGACCCGCGGCGCTCCGGCGCCACAGGGCCGGACGGTCCCGGTCGCGCGGAGGCCGGGCGGGCGGACCGCGCCTCGGTCCGCCCGCCCGCGGTCACCGTCGTCCCGAGCACGTGGGCCCGCACCACGCGGCCCCTGCGGCGACGCGGACGCACCGTCATCGCCCTCGTGCGGCAGCGACTGCCGCGATCCGTCCCCGGCGCCCGGCGCTACGGGCGGCTCTGACCACCCGTCCCTTCCATTCCCCCAGGAGATCCCACCATGACCACCTCGAGCCTCGGCCTCGTCGCCGGCCTGCTGCTGACCCTCGCTGTCACCACCGGCGGCTTCCTCGGCCTGCTCCTCGCCATCGTCCTCGGCGGCGGCGGCTACCTGATCGGCGGCCACGTCGACGGGCAGTTCGACCTCGGCGCCATCCTGCGAGGACGTCGTGACTGACGCCGCGACCGTCGACGCCGCCGACCGGGGCACCCTCGAGGTCCGCACCAAGGCCATCCGCACGCTCGTGGAGCAGGCGGCCCTGGAGACCCCGGGCACCGTGGCCCACCGTGCCGGTCTGGCCCGGCTCACCGGGCAGGGCCGCACCACCGTCGAGATGCACGGCCGGAGCGCCCGGGTCACCACCGACGTGGCCTGCGTCTGGCCCTGCGCCGTCACGCAGATCGCCGTCGAGGTGCGTGACCGCATCCGGGACCTGGCGGCCCGCTACTCCGGTGTCCACATCAGCTCGGTCGACGTGACCGTGCACGTCGTCTCCCCCGGCGACACCGACCAACCGCGAAGGAGGGTGGAATGAGCACGACAGGAAACCTGCCGACCCCTGTGAAGGCGGCACCGCGCTCGCTGCCCGCGTCCAGCATCGTGGCCGTCCTGGTCGCGCTGGCACTGGTGGCCCTGGCCGTCGTCGCCGGCCACGATCTCGCGGCGCGCCAGGGTTGGATCTCCGGCCAGGACAGCTGGCTGACCCCGGCCGTGGAGGCGCTGGACGGGTTGACGGCGAGCGTCGCCGTGCTCGTCGGAGCCGCCGCGCTCGGTGTGCTCGGCCTGGTGCTGGCCCTGCTGGCCTTCGCCCCGGCGCGCACCTCCCACGTGCGGAGCGCGGCCCGTGTCGACGGTGCCGCCCTCGACCTCTGGGTCTCCCCCGCGGCCGTTGCCGCGGTGGCCCGCAACGCCGCCGACCGCGCCCCGGGCGTGGTCGCCGCCGAGACGGTGCGCGTGTCCCGCCGCCGCATCCGGATCGCCGTCACGACCCAGCGCGACGCCGGCCCCGTCCGCGAGGCGGCGAGCAACGCCGCCCGCCAGGCCGTGGGTTCCCTGTCCACCGCACGCATCGACGTCGTCACGAAGGAGCTGCCGCGATGACCTCCCGTCTCCGCCTCCTCGACCGCACCGTCTGCCTGGTGCTCGGCCTGGCCCTCGTCGCGCTCGCCCTGCTGGCCTTCGACTGGCGCTACGGCGTCGTCGGTTCCTACGCCGACGCGCTGAGCACCAGCGCCGCCGTCGACGTCGTCGAGAGCGGCTGGTGGCCGTGGGCCTTCGCCGCCGGCGCGCTCGTGCTGGCGCTGCTCGCGCTCGCCTGGCTGCTGGCGCACCTGCGTCGCCCCGGCCCCGGCAGCGAGCGTCTCGACGCCAGCGACCCCACGGGCCGCCTCGAGGTCGACCTGCGCTCGGCCGCCTCGGCCGTCGCCGACCGCTTCGCCGAGCTGGCCCCCGTCGTCCACGTCCGTGGCACGACCGAGCAGCGCGGCCGGCACGTGCTCCTCGTGGTCCACGGCCACGTCGACCCCGCCGCCGACGCCGACGCCCTCGCTCACGCGACAGCGACCTGCACCCGCGAGGTGGCGGCCGCCTTCCCCGACGACGACGTGCTGTTCCGCGTCGTCCTCGAGTCCCCGCGACGCCGCCGTCTCGGCGGAGGCGACGACCGGGTCCGGGTCCGCTGACGGACCCCCGCACACGTCCGCGCGACCGCGCGGCACGACCACCACCACGCACCACCTGAGAGGAGCACCATCATGGGTATCGCTGACAAGGCCAAGAACGCCGCCGAGGACCTCAAGGGCAAGGCCAAGGAGGCCGTCGGTGACGTCACCGGCAACGACGAGCTGAAGGCCGAGGGCAAGGCCGACCAGACCAAGTCGTCCGCCAAGAAGGCCGGCGAGAACGTCAAGGACGCCTTCAAGGGCTGATCCCTGCATCTCCCCGACGAGCGGGTCGGGCGGCCTCGGGGCCGCCCGGCCCGCTCCGTCTCTCCCCGCACCCGACGAGAGGACCGCACCATGGCACGGCTGGTCGAACGCATCGACGCCTTCCAGCGCCGCCGCCGGGCCGTCGGCCTGCCCCTCGGTGTCGTCTACAAGTTCGTCGACGACACCGGCCCCCACCTCGCGGCCCTCATCACCTACTACGGGTTCATCTCCCTCTTCCCGCTCCTGCTGCTCGGGTCGACCGTCCTGGGCATCGTGCTCGACGGGAACCCCGAGCTGCAGGCCCGGATCATCGAGTCCGCGATGGCCCAGGTGCCGGGCCTCCAACAGGACCTCGCCCAGCCCGAGGGCCTCGGCGGCGGCGTCGCCGGCGTCGTCATCGGCGCCCTCGGCGCCCTGTACGGCGCGTCCGGCGTCGGCCAGGCCGTGCAGAACGCGTCCAACACCGCGTGGGCCGTGCCCCGGCACCAGCGGCCGAACCCCGTCACGTCCCGGGTCCGCAGCGCCGGGCTCGCCGCCCTCATCGGGCTCAACGTCGTCGGCACCACCGGGGTGGCCGGCCTCATCGGCTCCGCCGCCTTCCTCGGCCCGCTCGGGAGCGTGCTCGTGCTGGTGGCCACCCTCGCCGTCCACGTCGCGACGTTCGCGAGCGTGTTCCGGCTGTCCGCGGCGCGGTCCCTCGACTGGCGCACCGTGCTGCCCGGCTCCGTCCTCGCGGGCGTGGCGTGGCTCGGGCTGCAGTACGTCGGCGTCGCCTACGTCGGCCGGTACGTCGCGTCGGGCTCGGTGACGAACGGCGTCTTCGCCGTGGTCCTGGGCCTCCTCGCCTTCCTCTACCTCGCGGCCGTGCTCGTGGTCGTCGCCATCGAGCTCAACGTGGTGCTCGCGGAGCGGCTCTACCCACGCTCCCTCCTCACGCCGTTCACCGACGACGTGGAGCTGACGGAGGCCGACGAGCAGACCTACGAGGAGATGGCGAAGGCCCAGGCGCTCAAGGGGTTCCAGCGCATCGAGGTGGAGTTCGACCCGCACGAGCGCGACCGTGCGGAGGATGGCGGATGATGGGGGCGTGATGCCTCCAGACGCGCTGCGTCGTGCCGTCGCCGACGCCGCCCAGGACATGCAGGCGGGCCGTGGGCGCGCCGAGACCGTCCAGGTCGCCGCCGATGCGGTGCGCCACCTCGTCGCGGGCTGCGACATCGCGGCGATCTCGGTGCTGACCCGCGACGGTCTCGACAACGTGGTCTGCTCGCCGGAGTCGGCGGGAGCCCCCGGTCACCCGGAGCCCGGCGACGGCCAGGACGCGCGCAGCGGGGTCCAGCTCGTCGACGACCTGCAGTACGACATCCGCCAGGGCCCGTGCCACGAGGCGATGACGCTGCTGGAGACCGTGCACAGCCCGGACATGGCGCAGGAGGCCCGGTGGTCGGGCTGGGCGCCGACCGCCGTGCGCGAGCTCGGGATGCACAGCGTGGTCAGCCACCCGCTGCGCTCCGGCGGCAAGGTGCTCGGCGTGCTCAAGGTGTACGGCGCGCGCACCGCCGCCTTCACCACCGACGACATCGAGCTGGTCGCCACGTTCGCGGCCCACGTGAGCGTGGCCATCGCGGCGGCGACCGAGGTCGAGCAGCTGGGCGACGCGCTCGACTCCCGCACGCTCATCGGGCAGGCGACCGGGCTGCTGATGGCGACCTACGACCTGCCGCCCGACGCCGCGTTCGCGGCCCTGGCGCGCTCGTCGCAGACGACGAACACCAAGCTGCGGGACCTCGCCGCCGAGGTGGTGCGCACGCGCCGGCTGCCGTCGTCGTGACCGCGCCGCGCGGGACCGACCACGAGGTCGTCGTCGTGGGCGGCGGCAACGCGGGCATCTCGCTGGCCGCGCGGCTGCTGCGCCGCGGGGTCCGCGACGTCGCCCTCGTCGAGCCGCGGCCGGTGCACCACTACCGACCGCTCCTCAACTACGTCGGAGCCGGTCTCGCCGGCATGGCGGCGCTGGAGCGGCCGACCCGCAGCCTCGTGCCGGAGGGCTGCACCCTCCTCCCCGACCGCGTCACCGCGGTCGACCCCGGGGAGGCCGACGGCCCCGCCACGGTGCGGACGGCCGGCGGGCGGGTGCTGCGCGCCCGGACGCTCGTGCTCTGCCCCGGCCTCGGGGAGGACTGGGAGGCCACGCCAGGGTTGGCCGCGGCGTACGCCGAGGGGTGGGCCGCCTCCACCTTCGTGGGCGAGGAGGCACCCCGCGTCTGGCCGGCGCTGCGCGACCTCACGGCCGGTCGTGTCCTCTTCTCGGTGCCGCCCGAGCCCGCGCCCTGCGGCCCGACCGCGCTCAAGCCGCTGCTGATGGCGTGCGACCACTGGCGGCGCCGCGGCGTCCTGCACCGGCTCGACGTGACCCTCGTGCTGCCGTATGACGCGGCGCTCGGCGTGGCCGGCCCCGACCGCCACATCGAGGACGCGTTCGCGTCGTACGGGGTGCGGGTGCTGCGCGGCGCGCAGGTGCGGCGTCTCGCCGACCGGTCGGTCACGGTCTCGACCCCCGGCGGCGAGCGGACGGCCGAGGACCTGGCGTTCGCCCACGTGGTGCCGCACTACCGAGCGCCGCGATGGGTCGCCGAGGCCGGGCTGGCCGGGGACACGGCGGCCGGTCTCGTCGACGTGGACCCGGAGACGATGCGTCACCGGCGCCACCCCGCGGTGTGGGCGCTCGGCGACGTGGCCGACCTGCGCACCCGCCCGTCGGGCGGCGCGCTGCGCCGCCAGGTGGACGTGCTGGCGGACCGGCTGACGTCGGCCCCGGGCGCCGACGGTCCCCGGTACGACGGCTACACCGTCATGCCGATCACCGTCGACCGGCGACGGCTCATGCTCGTGGAGGTCGACCGGGACGGCCGGCCCGCACCCACGGTGCCCTTCCCGGACCTGACGCGCCCGCGGCGCTCGACGTGGCTCGTCGACCGCTACGGGCTGCCCCAGGTCTACTTCCGGCGCATCCTGCGCGGCCGGGTCTGACGCTCACGCCGGCTTCAGGAGCCCCTGGTCGTCCACGACGCCCGTGGCCAGGGTCTTGTAGCCGGTCTCCTCGAACAGCACCGTCAGCTGCCGCTCGTCGGCGTCGACGACGACCCCGGTGCCGAACGTGCCGTGCACGACCCGCTCGCCCCGGCGCTCGTCGTCGACCTCCGGGGCGTCCCCGGCGCGACCGGACGCGCAGTTGTCGCAGCGCTCGCAGGCGTCCGCGGCCTGGCCGTAGTAGCCGAGCAGCCAGGCCGCGCGGCAGCGCCCCGTGCCGGCGTACTCCAGCATCATCTCGACGCGCGACTGCTCGAGCCGCTTCCGCTCGCGGGCGACCTCGCGCACGGCCTCGACGTCGGCGTCGACCCCGGCCAGCTCGACGAGGTTCAGCACGCGCGTCGCCGCCGCCGTTCCGACGTCCGCCGCACGGGCGACCTCGCGCGGCTCCTCGGCGCCGACCCGGCGCACCGCGGCGAGCACGGCGCGCACCGTCGACCGGCGGGGCACCCCGGCCGCGAAGAAGCGGCCCAGGGCGCGGTCCTCGGGGCGGTGCACGAGCACGACGTCCGCCGGTTCCCCGTCACGGCCGGCCCGGCCGATCTCCTGGAAGTAGTCGTCGACCGAGGCCGGGGCACCCGCGTGGACCACGCGCCGCACGTCGGGCTTGTCGATCCCCATGCCGAAGGCGGAGGTCGCCACCAGCACGTCGAGCTCGTCGGCGTCGAAGCGGCGGTGCACCTCCTCGCGGTCGGCGCGCTTCATCCCGGCGTGGTACGCCGCGGAGCGACGCCCGTCGGACCCGAGCGCGGCCGCGAGCTCCTCGGCGTGGGTGCGGGTGCGGACGTAGACCAGGGTGACGCCGCCCCGGTCCTCCCGGGCCAGCTCGAGGACCCGGGCGTCGAGGCGGTCGCCGTCGGCCGCCTGCTCGACGACGAGGGCGAGGTTGGGCCGGTCGAGGTCGGCGGTGACGACCGTCGGGTCGGCGAGCCGGAGCCGCGTGGTGAGCGACTCCAGCACGGGGGCCGCGGCGGTCGCCGTCGTCGCCACCCGCACCGCCCGGGCCTCGGTGTCGTCGAGCCGGTCGAGCAGGGCGCCGAGCCGCAGGTAGTCGGGCCGGAAGTCGTGGCCCCACTCGGAGACGCAGTGGGCCTCGTCGACGGCGACGAGCCCGGGCGGGCAGGCGGCGAGCGCCTCGGCCACCGCGGGGTTCGCGAGCTGCTCCGGCGCCAGGAACAGCAGGTCGACCTCGCACCGGCCGACCGCGTCCAGCAGCTCCGCGCGACGGCGCTTGCCGAGCGTCGAGTCGAGGGCCTCGACGCGGGTGTCCGCGCCGTCGAGGTGCGCGACCTGGTCGCGCTGCAGGGCGATGAGGGGCGAGACCACCAGGGTCCACCCCGGGGTGAGCCGCGCGGCGGCGAGGTAGACGAGCGACTTGCCGGAGCCGGTGGGGGCCAGGACGACGGTGTCGTGCCCCTCCACGACCGCGGTGATGGCCTCCCGCTGCCAGGGAGTCGGCTCCTCCACACCGAACGCTGCAGCTGCCTCGTCGACCCTCGCCCCGGTGCGTTCGTCACTCATGCACGGAGCCTAGGAGGGGCCCCGGTAACGGACCGCCCGGGCGGGTGAGGGCGGAGGGTCGGCGCCCGGCCGTCGTCAGCGGAACCGCCGGCGCTGGCCCCCGTCCCAGGTGGTGCCGGTGATGCCCCGCTCGCGCAGCTCGGCCTTGCGCACCTTCTGCGTCGACGTCTTGGGCAGCGCGTCGACGATGTCGACGTACCGCGGGACGGCGAAGTAGGCGAGCCGGTCGGCGACCTCCGCGACGAGCCTCGCGGGGTCCAGGTCGTGGCCCTCCTCCGGGACCACGCTGGCCATCACCGCATCCTCGCCGAGCTCGCCCGGCACCGCGAAGACGGCCGCCTCGGCCACCGCCGGATGCCCCGTGAGCACGTGCTCGACCTCGAAGGCGCTCACGTTCTCCCCCGAGACCCGCAGAGCGTCCTTGAGTCGGTCGCGGAAGGAGAACGAGCCGTCCTCGTGGCGCACCACCTGGTCACCGGTGTGGAACCAGGCGTTGCGGTGCGCCTCCCACGTCTTGTCGGGCTGGCGCCAGTAACCGAGCTGACCGACGAACGGTCGCGTCGGACGCGTCAGCAGCTCCCCGGGCGTGCCGTCGGGGACCGGACGGTCGTGCTCGTCGGCCACCACCACCTCCCACCCGGGCGCCGGCACCCCGCACCGCCCGGGACGGCGCTCCCCGTGCGGCACCCCGAGGGGGATGCCCGAGTCGGTGGAGCCGTAGAGCTCGGTCAGGTCCGTGCCGAAGCGGGCCGCGAACTCCGCGTCGTGCCCGACGGGGAACGGCACCACCATCGCGAGCCGCAACCGGTGCGCACGCTCGTCGGGCTGCTCGGGCTGCTTCCACAGCAGCGCCCCGATCGCGCCCAGCATGTTGGTGACGGTCGCGCCCGACGCGGCGATCTCGCTCCAGTAGCGGCTGGCGCTGAAGCGGGGGGACACCACGACCGGCGCCCGGTTGCGCACCCCCGGGAGGAACGCGGTGTACATCGCGTTGATGTGGAACAGCGGCAGGCAGGTGTAGATGACGTCGTCGGCCGTGTAGCCCATCACCCACTCGGTGTTCTCCGCGAACGCCAGCGCCGTGCGGTGCGACCACATCACCCCCTTCGAGGGTCCCGTCGTGCCCGAGGTGAAGAGGATGGCGAGCAGGTCGGAGTCGACGGCCGGGTGCGGGTCGTGGACCGGCGGTGCACCACCGTCGCGGAGGGCGGGGAAGGACTCGGCCCACGGGGGCAGCCCCGGGGACCGGTACGGCGCGGCGTCCGCCCCTGCGGCGGGCAGCGCCCAGGTGCGGGTGAGCGCGCCGGAGCGCTCGAGGGCGCCGGCCACCTCGACCAGCACGTCCCCGTCGGCGACGAGCCGGCACGGTCCCACGAGGTCCAGCATCGCGGTGAGGGGATCGCCCCGCAGGGCGGTGTTGAGCGGCACCGACACCGCTCCGAGCCAGGCCGTCGCGAGGGCCACCGTCAGGAACTCGACCCGGTTGCCGACCATGAGGGCGACGCGGTCGCCCGGGCGCACCCCGTCGGCCGCGAGGGCGCCCGCGACGGCACGCACCTCGCTCAGCAGCGCGGCGTAGGTGAGGGACGGGCCGTCGACGAACCGGACGCACGGGGCGTCCGGGTGCGTGGTGGCGGCCTCGAGCAGCGTCCTCGGGACCGTGGCGGTCCGGTCGTCGCCCGCGGTCGGGCTCGTCGTGTCGTGCTGGGGCACGGGGTCCTCCTCCGGCAGGAGCCGGGTGGGCGGGCTAGTAGGGCTGGTAGACGCCGACGCGGTCGAGGACCGTGCCCCACCGCGCCTCGAGGGCGGCGGGCACGTCGCCCTGCGTCGCCGTCACGGCGAACTCGTCGAGGAGCTCGTCGGTCACCAGGGCCGTCATGTCGTCCCACCGACCCTCGCGCGACATCTGCCGCAGGCGGTCGGCGCGCTCGCCCTCGTCGTACAGGTCCAGGACCCAGCGGTACGCCGGGGTCGAGGCGTAGAACGCGATCTGCTTGCGCACGGCGCGGCGCGCGGCGTCGACCTCCTCGTCCGTCGTGCCCGTCGCGACCAGGACCGGGCACGTGAGCTCGAAGCCGCCGGACCGGCGGCGGTCGTCGACGGCGGGGGCCACGCGCTCCTCGTAGGTGCGCGGCGAGGTGAGCGGGTGCAGCACGAGCCCGTCGGCGACCTCCGTCGCCATGGCGACCATCGCCGGCCCGACCGCCGCGAGGTGGACCGGTGGAGCGCCGACGCCCGACGGACCGGGGTCGAACATGGGGGTCATCAGGGTGTGCTGGTAGTGGCTGCCGACGTGCTCCAGCGGGACCCGCTCGTTCCAGCACGTCCAGATCGCGCGCAGGGCGGCGACGTAGTCGGCCATCCGTTGCACGGGCTCCGACCACGTCTCGCTGAAGCGCCGCTCGATGTGGGCGCGCACCTGGGTGCCGAGCCCCAGCACGAAGTCCCCGCCCGTGACCCGGGCGAGCTCGTGGGCCAGTCCCGCGGTCACCATCGGGTTGCGCGCGAAGGCGACCGCCACGGAGGTGCGGAGCTGCAGGCCCGGAGCGGCCAGGGCCGCCACCGCGAGCGGTGAGAACGGCTCGCGCGGCGCCTCGAGCGCCCACAGCCCGTCGTAACCCTGCTCCGCGGCGGTCCGCGCGACCGTGGCAGCAGTGCCCAGCTCCAGGCCGAAGCCCGGGTAGAGGTCGATCTTCACCGGGGGTCTCCTCCATCGTCGGGTGTCGTCCGTCGGGGCAGCCCGACGCGCGCGGTGCCGCGGACGACGTCGCGCCCGTCCTCGGCGCACAGCCAGACGGAGCAGGTCGCGAGGCGCTCGCCGTCGGCGTCCGCCACGTCCTCGATCACGCCGCCCGCCACGAGCACCTCGCCGGCGAAGGCGTTGCTGGTGAACCGCACGTCGAGGCTGCGCACGAGCCCGGCGTCCCCGGTCCAGCGCGCCAGCATCTCCCACAGGTAGCCGACGTTGAGCGGACCCTGGTTGATGACGCGGTCGCCGAGGCCGAGGCCCCGGACCACCGCGGGATCGAGGTGGATCGGGTTCGGGTCGCGCAGCAGGAGCGCCGTCGGCTTCATCGCCTCGGCCCGGACGGTCACGGCCAGGTCGGGGAGGTCGTCGCCCACCGCCTCGGCGGTGACGGCAGGGGCGGCGGGGGGCCTCACGCCGCCGCCTCCGGCCGCGGGACGATCATCGAGGCGTGGCACCGCACCGCGACGGCCTCGGTCGCCGTCCCGTCAGGCCCCGCGGACTGCTCGACGATCTCGGTGACGTACTCGACCACGTCGAACACCGGCACCCGTCGCCCCGTGCGCCGGGTGGCGCCGAGCACCTCGCACCGCACCACGTACTCCCGCTCGTGCTCCAGCGGCCGGACCTGCTCGATGCGGCACTCGCCGAACATGACGCCGTCGTCGGTGCCGGCACCCAGCATCCGGAAGAGGCCGTCCAGGCCCTCCCCCATGCCCCGGAAGGACCCGACGACGGTCCACGCACCGTGCGGTCGCTCGCCCGACGTCGGTGCGCCGAGCGCGTCGCGCAGCAGCCAGTCCTCGAACGCCTGGATCCGCAACGCCCCGTCCCGCATCCGGGCCGGGACGACGGAGCCCGCGGGGCTCACGCGCGCCCCGTGGGCGCCGCGGTCGCGGGGAGGCGTGCAGCCCCGGAGAACTGCCCGGGCTCCCGGCCGGCTCCCGGCGGGCCGGCGAACGCCTGGGCCAGCGTCATCCACTCCGCAGCGACGTCACCCTGGGTCACGAGCGCGGTGTCGACCACGTGGCGCCGCTGGGTCACGACGAGGCAGAAGTCCTCGGCCGGTCCGCGCACGACCTGCACCGCCGTGGGCTCGCCCCAGGTCCACCGGGTGCCGTCCGGCGCCTCGAGCTCGACGCGCACCGGCACGTCGGGGACGACGAGTCCTCGCGTGCGGTAGCTGTTGGGGAACGCCAGCACACCGATGCGGGCGACGTGCCGCAGTCGGTCGGTGGGCTCACGACGGGCCCCCAGGGCGTCGACCACGTCCTGACCGTGCGCCCAGGTCTCCATGATGCGGGCGGTCAGCTTGGACGCCAGTCTCATGGACGGGCCGAACCACGGGACCCGGGTGCTCGGGTCCGCGGCCGCCGCCGCGACGAGCAGCCCCTCGGACTCGCGCTCCCACCAGTCGAGCACCTCGGTGCCCGACAGGTGGGCGTGCCGCGGGCCCACTCCGTCGACGTACGTCTGCAGGTCGCCCATCTCCTCGTCGCGGAAGCGGACGAACGCCGCGGCATCCGCGATGCACGTGCGGGTGACGCCGTCGAAGAACGCGAGGTGGGCCATCTCGTCGTGCACCGACCACCCCGCCGCGGGCGTCGGCAGGGACCACACGTGCGCGGGCTGCTCGCGCAGCAGGGCGAGCAGGGCGTCGCGCTCGGCGCGGAGGTCCTCGACCAGGCCGGCGACGACCGCCGCCGGCGTGCTCATCGGCCCTGCCAGCGGGGACGGCGCTTCTCCGCGAAGGCGCGCGGCCCCTCCTGCGCGTCCTCGCTCAGGTAGACGGGCGCCCAGATCTCCTCGGCCACCTCGAACGCGGGCGTCCGCCCGTGCTCCGCGACCGCGTAGACCATGCGCTTCGCTGCCCGCACCGACAGCGGTGCGTTCGCGACGATCGTGGCCACGAGCGCGCTGGTGGCCGCGCGCAGCTCCGCCGCGGGGACCACGCGGTTGACGAGGCCCATCTCGTGGGCGCGCCGGGCGTCCACCCGGTCGCCGGTGAGGAGGATCTCCATCGCGGCGCGCGGCGGCACCAGCCAGGGCAGCGGCGCCGCCCACGGCGATCCCCGCCCCACCTTCGCCTCCGAGACCGCGAACGTCGCGGTGTCCGCCGCGACGACCAGGTCGGCCGACTGCGCGAGGAGGAAGCCGCCGCCGAACGCGCCCCCGTTCACAGCGGCGATGACCGGCTTGGTGACCTCCACGGTGCGACCCGGCTGCGGCACGAAGTCCGGCGGCGGGATCGTGAGACCCGTGCTCGCCATCTCCTTGAGGTCCCCGCCCGCGCAGAACGCCTTCTCGCCGGCTCCCGTGAGGACGACCACCTGCACGGCGTCGTCGGCTTCCGCCCGCAGCAGCAGCTCCTTCAGGCCCGTCCGGACCGCGAGGTTGAGCGCGTTGCGCGCCTCGGGGCGGTTGATGGTGATCCAGGCGGCACCGTCGACGACCTCGTAGAGGACCGCCTCCGTGGCGGTGTCGGTTTCCGTGCTGGTGGCGCTCATGCCTCGTCCTCCTCGGTCTCCTCCAGCACGACGAGGACGGTGCCCGTGTCGACGGCGCCCCCCGTGCTGACCGGCACGCTCGCGACGACCGCGTCGGCGGCCGCCTTGATCGCGTGCTCCATCTTCATGGCCTCGAGCACCAGCACGGTCTCGCCCGCGACGACCCGGTCGCCGGGCGCGACGTTGACCCGCACGACGGTCCCGGGCATGGGGGCCAGGAGCGAACCGGCCTCGAGAGCGCCCGCCTTGTCGACGAACCGCGGGACGACCGTCAGGTCGAGCGTGCCGTCCGCCCAGGACACGTACGCCGCGCCCCCGGCCCGCACGACGTCGAACCGGCGTCGTACACCGTCGACCACGAGGTCGACACCGTCGGGCTCCACCCGGTGCAGCACCACGTCGAGCGCCGTCCCGTCGACCTCGAAGCGGGGACGCCGCCCGAGGTCGTAGCCGACCTCGAACCGGCGGTCGCCGACGGCGTACGCGCGGTGCTGGAGCTGCGAGCGGACGTTGCGGAAGCCGGACGCGACGTGCCGTACGACGCCGCTGCCGCCCCGCTCGAGGGCCTGGTCCGCGAGGGCGACGGCGAGGACCGCCGCGCCCTCCACCGCCGGCGTCAGGGTGGGCGCCAGGTCGCGCGGGTCGAGCCGGTCGAGGAAGTGCGTGTCGATGCGGCCGGCCACGAACTCCTCGTGCTCGAGGATCCCGACGAGCAGGGTGCGGTTGGTCGTGACGCCCAGGACCCGGGCCCCGCGGAGGGCACGGACGAGCCGGGCCGACGCCTCCTCGCGGGTGCGCCCGTAGCCGATCACCTTCGCGAGCATCGGGTCGTAGTTGGTGCTCACCACGTCGCCCGACTCGACGCCGCCGTCCACCCGCAGACCCGGCACCTCGGGGATCTCGAAGCGGTGGAGCGTGCCCGCCGCCGGCAGGAAGCCGTTGAGCGCGTCCTCAGCGTAGAGGCGCGCCTCGATGGCGTGCCCGGTGATCGTGGGGGCGAACGCCTCCGCGGGCAGCGGGAGACCGGCGGCCACGTCGAGCTGCAGCCGCACGAGGTCGAGGCCCGTGACGAGCTCGGTCACCGGGTGCTCGACCTGCAGGCGCGTGTTGACCTCCAGGAAGTAGAAGTCCCCGCCCGGTGCCAGCAGGAACTCGACGGTCCCTGCTCCGACGTACCCCAGCGCACGACCGGCCTCGACGGCCGCCGCGCCCATGCGCTCGCGCAGCTCCGGCGTGACGACCGGCGAGGGCGACTCCTCGATGATCTTCTGGTGGCGTCGCTGGATCGAGCACTCCCGCTCGTTGAGGTGCACGATCGCTCCGTGCGTGTCGCCGAAGATCTGGATCTCGACGTGGCGCGGCTCGTCGACGTAGTGCTCGAGGAACACGGTGTCGTTGCCGAACGCGGACCCCGCCTCGCGCCGGGCCGAGGCGATGGCCTCCAGGAGCTCGGACTCGGCGCGCACGACCCGCATGCCGCGGCCGCCGCCGCCGAACGACGCCTTGACCAGGACCGGCCAGCCGATCGCCTCGGCGACCGCGAGCACCTCGTCGTCCGGCACGCCGGTCAGGTCGCGCCCCGGCAGCACGGGCACGCCCGCCGCCTCCATCATGTCGCGGGCGGTCAGCTTCGAGCCCATCGCCTCGATGGCCTCGACGCCCGGGCCGATGAACGTGATCCCCGCCTTCTCGCAGCGGCGCGCGAAGTCGGCGTTCTCCGAGAGGAAGCCGTAGCCGGGGTGCACGGCGTCGGCGCCCACCCGCTCCGCCGCCTCGAGGACGGCGTCGGCGCGGAGGTAGGACTCGGCGGGGGTGGCGCCCCCCAGGGGCACCGCCTCGTCGGCCTCCAGCACGAACGGCGCCTGAGCGTCCGCGTCGGAGTAGACGGCGACCGTCGCGATGCCCATCTCGCGGCAGGTGCGGAAGACGCGTCGTGCGATCTCCCCGCGGTTGGCGACCAGGACCTTGGTGATCATCTCTTCCTCACATCCGGAAGACCGCGAACCCACGGGTCCCGGTCACCTCGTTGTTGTGGCACATCGACAGGGCCATCCCGAGCACGTCACGGGTGTCCCGGGGGTCGATGACGCCGTCGTCGTAGCACTGGCCGCTCATGTAGAGGGCGAGCGACTCGGCCTCGATGCGCTCCTCGAGCGCCGCGCGACGCTCCGCGTCGGCCTCCTCGTCGAAGGGCCGTCCGGCGTTCTCCGCGGCCTGACGGGCGACGATCGACATGACGCCGGCGAGCTGCTCGGGCCCCATGATCGCCGTCTTCGAGCTCGGCCAGGTGAAGAGCAGGCGGGGGTCGTAGGAGCGGCCCGACATGCCGTAGTTGCCCGCGCCGTACGAGGCCGCCAGGTTGATCGTGATGTGCGGGACCTTCGAGTTGGTGACGGCGTTGATCATCTTCGAGCCGTCCTTGATCATGCCGTTCTGCTCGTACTGCGTGCCGACCATGAAGCCGGTCGTGTTCTGCAGGAAGATCAGCGGGGTGTCCGTCTGGTTGCAGAGCAGGATGAACTCCGCGCCCTTCTTGGCCTCCTCGTTGAACAGCACGCCGCGCGCGTTGGCGAGGATGCCCACCGGGTAGCCGTGGACCGTGGCCCAGCCGGTGACGAGGGCCGTGCCGTAGAGCGGCTTGTACTCCTCGAAGCGCGAGCCGTCGACGACCCGGGCGATCACCTCGCGCGGGTCGAAGGGCACCTTCAGGTCGACCGAGGCGATGGCGAGCAGGTCCTCGGGGTCGTGCACGGGTGCGTCGACCTCCGCGGCGGCGGGCGTGCCGTGCTTGCGCCAGTTGAGGTGCTCGACGATGTCGCGGCCGATCGCGATGCACTCCTCCTCGTCGGCGGCCAGGTAGTCCGCCAGGCCGGAGGTGCGTGCGTGCATGTCGCCGCCGCCGAGGCTCTCGTCGTCGGCGTCCTCGCCGGTCGCCATCTTGACCAGCGGCGGACCGCCGAGGAACACCTTCGCCTGGTTCTGCACCATCACGGCGTAGTCGCACATGCCCGGCACGTAGGCGCCGCCCGCCGTCGAGTTGCCGAACACGAGCGCGATGGTCGGAACCCCGGCCGCCGAGAGCGCGGTCAGCTCGTGGAAGAGCCGGCCCGCGGGCACGAACAGCTCGGCCTGCCGCTGCAGGTCACCGCCGCCGGACTCGACGAGGCTGATGGTGGGGAGCCGGTTCTCGCGGGCGACCTGCATGGCCCGGAGCACCTTCTTCCACGTGTAGGGGTTCGAGGCGCCGCCCCGCACGGTCGGGTCGTGGGCGACGATCATGCACTCGACGCCGCTCACGACGCCGATGCCCGTCACGCAGCTCGCCCCGACGGGGAACTCGGTCCCCCAGGCGGCGACGTTGCCGAGCTCGAGGAACGGTGCGTCACGGTCGACGAGCAGCTCGATGCGCTCGCGGGCGAGCAGCCGACCACGCTCGCGGTGGCGGGCGACGTACCGCTCCCCGCCTCCCGCGATGGCGAGGTCGAGCTGCCGGTCGAGCTCCGCGATCCGCTCCAGGTTGCCCTCGCGGTTCGCGACGGCGACGTCCGAGCCGAGGTCGAAGGTGGAGGTGAGGACCTTCATCGTTCTCTTCCTTTCCGGGCGGGCTCAGCCCGCCATCGGGTCCGATGCCCGGTGGGCGCTCTCGGCGCGGGCGAGCAGGTCGACGGTGGCGACGATGTCGTCGGTGGAGCAGCCGCGGGAGAGGTCGACCCACGGGCGGTCCAGCCCCAGCACGAACGACCCGAGGGCGGTGGCGCCCCCGACCCGTTCGGCCACCTTGTAGGCGATGTTGGCGGCCTCGAGCGACGGGAAGACCAGCACGTTCGCGGCCCCGGCGACCTCGGACCCGGGCGCCTTGCGGGCGGCCACCCGCGGGTCCACGGCGACGTCGAACTGCACCTCGCCCTCGACGAGCAGGTCGGGTCGCTCCTCCCGCACCCGGCGCGTGGCCTCCTGCACGAGCCGCACCCGCGGGTGGGCCGCACTGCCGGCCGTCGAGAACGAGAGCATGGCGACGCGGGCGCGCTCCGCGAACGTGCGTTCGTGGTGCTCGGCCGCCGTCACGGCGATCTCGGCCAGCTGCGCGGCGTCGGGGTCGGGGACGACGACGCAGTCGGCGTACGTCGTCCAACGGCCCTCGGGGCCCCCGATAGCGAAGCAGGCCGAGACGAGGCGACCGCGCCGCAACCGGCGGATGCCGGCGCGGACCATCTCGGCGCTGGAGGTGAGGCTGCCGCCCACACCGGCGGCAACGATGCCCTCGGCCACCAGCCGGGCGAGGTGGTCGACCGGGTTGGTGCCCGCCGGCGCCGTGACCCGCTCGGCACCGGGCGGTGCGTCGTCGCCGGCGGTCCCGACGAGGACCGGCACGACCCGACCGGCGGCCACGAGGCGGGCCGCTGCCTCCTGGACGCGGGCGTCCTGCGCGTCGGCGAGCCCGATCCGGACGGTCATCCCAGCAGCTCGGTGGGCACCTCGACGGTCATCTGCAGCAGGCCGAGCGACAGCGTCTTCCCCTGCGCGTCGGTGCGGAGCGACGCCGCGCCCCCGCCGTCGAGGGCGTCGTGGAGCAGGAAGTTCAGCGCCTTCAGGTTGGGCAGCTCGTGGCGCTCGACCCCGCCGCGGCAGAGCGCGCGGAAGTGCGCCTCCACCCGCTCGGGGGTCACCTGCTCCCGCAGCACCTCGAAGACGCGCTCGTCGTCGGTCCAGAGCCCGATGTTGGCGTCGGCGCCCTTGTCTCCCGAGCGGGCCGAGGCCACCCGGCCGAGCGGAACGGTCGTCGTGCTCATGCCACGACCTCCTTCACCTGCACGCGGGCCTCGACGGCCGACTTCTCGATCAGGGCCGGCCAGAAGCCGACGATCTCGCTCGCCTTGGGGCGTCCTCCGGCGAAGCCCGTGAGACCCGGGGGGCCGGAGGTGAGCAGCGAGGCCAGCTCGGCGCCGAGCCTGTTGACGGCCGCCTTGTCGGTCGAGCGCACGGAGACGCGCAGCACGACCTCGGAGGGGGCGGTCGCCGGCTCGGGGAGCATGTCCGCGTAGAGCACGTTGGTGCCGACGACCTCGACGAGGCAGTCCTCGGCCGGGAAGACGACGCCCTCCTCGGCGAGGCGGGCGAGCAGGATCTCGGCGGTGAGGCGGGCCTTGGCCGCGGCATCCGGTCCGCCGACCGTCAGCTGCGCCGTCGTGCGCCACCCGTCGAGGGTGCTGATCGACACCTTGTAGGTGTCGGTGGGCGCGCTGCCGCGCACCCCGTGCACCCGCACCCGGTCGGGGCCGTCCTGCTCGAGGCGGATGGAGGTGAAGTCGGCGACGACGTCGGGGGTCAGGTAGCGCTCGGGCTCCCCCAGCTCGTAGAGCAGCTGGGCGGTGACCGTGCCGACGTCGACGAGCCCGCCGGTGCCGGCCTTCTTGGTCACGACGAACGTCCCGTCCGCGGCGACCTCCACGAGGGGGTAGCCGATGCCGGCCAGGTCGGGCACCGACTCCCAGCGGTCGTAGTTGCCGCCCGTGCACTGCGTGCCGCACTCGAGGACGTGTCCGGCGACCGTGCCCGCCGCGAGGAGGTCGTGGTCGTCCTCGGTCCAGCCGAACTCGTGGATGAGCGGCGCCAGCGTGAGCGACGGGTCCGTGACCCGCCCGGTGATGACGACGTCGGCACCGGCGGCGAGCGCCTCGGCGATCGGGAACGCCCCGAGGTAGACGTTCGCGCTCTGGACCCGGTCGAGCTCGTCCGCGAGCGGGGCCCCGGTCGTCATGTTGGTCAGTCCGTGACCGCTGTCGAGGAGGCGCGGCAGGTCCGCCATCACGTCGTCCCCGCCGACGGTGGCGACGACGACGTCGAGCCCCAGCCGGCGCACCACGTCGTCGACGGCCGCCGCGCACGCCTCCGGGTTGACCCCGCCGGCGTTGGCGATGACCTTGATCCCGTGCTCCTTGCAGTGCGGCAGGATCCGCTCGAGCTGGGCGACGAAGTCGGTCGCGTAGCCCGCCTGCGGGTTCCGCGAGCGGAGCTTCTGCATGATGCTCATCGTCACCTCGGCGAGGAAGTCCATCGTCAGGTAGTCGATGCCCCCGCCCTGCACCAGCTGCAGCGGACCCCGGGCGGAGTCGCCCCAGAAACCTTGGCCGTTGCCGACCCTCACCACGTTGCGTGTCATCGTCGTTCCTTCTTTAGTGAAAGTGAATTCACTATTACTTGGCGGACGGGTCCTGTCAAGGTCCCGTCGTGGCTTTCGTACGGCGCGGGGCTCAGCCCTCGGCGAGCGCGGACTCCCCCAGGAAGGCGCGCAGCACCGACGCGTCGGCGCGCACCTCGGCGCTGGTGCCGCGGAAGGCGACCTGCCCGCGGTTCACCACCGTCACGTCGGACGCGATGCCGAGACCGGCCTCCGCGTTCTGCTCGACCATCAGCACGCCGATCCCGCTCTCGGCCATGAGCCCGACCTTCTCGACGACGACGTCGACCATGGCGGGGGCGAGACCCATCGACGGCTCGTCGAGCAGCACGAACGCCGGGTCGGACATCAGCGCACGCCCGAAGGCCAGCATCTGCTGCTCCCCGCCGCTCAGCAGCCCGGCTGCCCCCCGGCGCCGCTCGTGGAGCACGGGGAACATCTCCCAGATCCGCTCGAGCACCTCGCGCGCCCGGCCCGGCGCCGTCGTGTGGCCCCCCAGGCGGAGGTTCTCCTCGACCGTCATCGGCGCGAAGACGCGACGGCCCTCGGGGACGAGGGCGACCCCGGCTCCCACGACCCGGTGGGCCGGGAGGCCCGTCGTGTCGAGGTCGCCGACCCGGACCGATCCCCGGGCCGGTCGCACGACCCCGGCGACGGCGTTGAGCGTGGTGCTCTTGCCCGCGCCGTTGGGCCCGAGGACGAGCGAGACCTGGCCGGGCCGGACCTCGAGGTCGATCCCGGCGACGGCCTCCACGTGTCCGTAGCTCACGTGCAGGTCACTGATCTGCAGCATCGGCCTTCCACCCCTTCCCGAGGTATGCCTCCTGGACCCGTGGGTCGGCGACCACGTCGGCCGGCCGCCCCTCGGTCAGCAGGCGACCCTGCGCCATCGCGAACAAGTGGTCGCAGGTGTCGAGCATCATCTGGACGTCGTGCTCGATGAGCAGCTGCAAGAGTCCCTCCGAGCGCAGCTGCCGCATCAGTGCGGAGATCTCGACGCGCTCGGCGGCGTTCATGCCCGCCGTCGGTTCGTCGAGGAGGAGCAGCCGCGGGTCCATCACGATCGCGCGGGCGATCTCCACCCGGCGCTGCGTGCCGTAGGACAGCTCGGACGGTCGGGCCCGGGCGACGTCGGTCAGGCCGGTGCGCTCGAGCGCCTCGGCCACCGGGCCGGGGAGGCCCCGCAGCGGCGCGCGCCGCTCGGCGCGCGACCGTGCGTCGTACCCCAGCTGGACGTTGGCGGCGACCGACAGGTCGCCCAGGAGCCGCACCGTCTGGAACGTGCGCGCGATACCCAGCCCCGGGACCCGCCCCGGGCGGACCCGCTCGTAGCGGGTGCCCCCGACCATGAGCTCGCCGCGGGTGAGGCGGGTCAACCGCGTCAGCGCCGCCACCAACGTGCTCTTGCCGGACCCGTTCGGACCGATGATGCCGGAGATCCCGCCCTCGGCGAGCGTCATCGTGATGCCGTCGACGGCCTTGACCCCGCCGTAGTGGACCGCGAGGTCCCGGATCTCGAGGACCGCTCCCCCGGTGCCCGCGGTGCGCTCCGCACCCGTGGTGGTCGTGCTGCTCATCGGGCTGCCACCTCCTGCTCCGCAGCCGCGGCCGCGCTCGGTGCCTCGGGTCGTGGCTCGGACCCCGGGCGTGGACGCGGGCGTGGACGCATCCGGTCGACCAGCCAGCGACGAACCGAGCACCACAGGCCATAGAGACCGGTCGGCAGGAAGATCGCGGCGAGCACGACGATGAGTCCGTAGACGAACTCCTGCCACTCGCCGACGACCTCGAGCACGCTCGGCAGCCAGGTGAAGAGCACGGCGCCGATCACCGCACCGCGCCACGAGAGGGCGCCGCCGACGATGATCGTGGTGAGCGCGACCACCACGAGGTGGAAGCTGACGTCCTGCAGCCCCACGGCCGACCGGGTCAGGGTGTTGAGGCAGCCGGCGAGGCCGCCGAGGAAGCCGCTCACGACGAAGGCCGTCAGCCGGTAGGCACGGACGTTGACGCCCATGGAGGCAGCCAGCTCGGGGTCCTCCCGCACGGTCGTGATGCGCCGGGACAGGCGACCGACCTCCGTGAGGTGCACGAGCACCAGCACGAGCACGACGGTGCCGAACAGCAGCCCCATCGTGAGGTTCGTGAAGACACCGAAGAGGCCGACCGGCCCGCCCGTCCAGTCCCCGCCGTTCAGCGCCACCACGCCGACCGTGAGGTCGAAGGCGATGGTCGCCATCGCGAGGTAGAGACCCGCGAGCCGGTAGATGATCACGCCGAGCAGGAGGCCGACGGCCGCGGCGACGAGGCCGGAGACGAGCATCGTGGGCAGGGCGCCCATCTCCTCGCGCAGCACGAGGTTGGCCGAGACGTAGGCCCCGATGCCGTACGAGCCCACGCCGGCCAGCGAGAACACCCCGAGCCGGAGCGGCACCTGGATGCTGAGCGCCAGCAGGATCGCGACGAGGGTGGCCTGGACGAGCACCAGGTTGGAGGCGTAGAAGGCACTCATACCCGCCGCACCTCCTGGCGGCCGAAGATGCCCTGGGGGCGGAGCAGGAGGACGGCGAAGATGATGCCGAACGAGACCGCCTCGACCCACATGCCACTGGTCTGCGTCAGCACCCAGACCTCGGAGGCGGCGAGGGTGAAGCAGCCGACGACGACGCCGACCGTGCTGCCGACGCCGCCGAGCACGACGCAGGCGAAGGCCTTGATGAGGAGGGCGTCGCCGCTCTCGGCGGAGATCGCCCCGAGGTTCAGGGTGAGCAGCACCCCGGCGAGACCGGCGAGGCCCCCGGCGACGGCCATGGTGGCCCACGCGTAGCGCCGGCGGTCGATGCCCATCAGGGCCGCCACCTGGTCGTCGACACCGAGCGAGCGGAGCGCGAGACCCGCCCGCGTGCGACGCAAGTACCACGCCAGCGCGGCGGCCGCACCCGCGGCGCAGACCACGGTGGCGACCTGGATCGAGCTGACACGCACGCCGCCTACGGTCCAGATGCTGGCCTCGAACCCGGAGGCCGACAACCCGAAGGCCAGGTTCTTGGTCTGGTGGGAGGCGAGCGCGATCGGCAGCATGGCCACGCCGATGCCCCCGATGAGGATGCGGGTCTCGGCGGCCCGCTCACTGGTGGCGCGACGCCGTACCTGGTCGAAGACGAGGACCTGCATCAGCAGCGACATCGTCGCGCCGATGAGGATGGCCACGACCGCGAGCACGGGCACCGGCAGCTGCCGCACCTCGAGGAGCTCGTAGCAGCCGTAGGCCGCCGAGACGAAGATCGCCCCGTGGGCGAAGTTGAGGATGCCGATGGTGCCCCACGCGGTGCTCAGGCCGAGCGCGAAGAGCAGGTAGACGGAGCCGAGGCTCGCGATGGCGACGAGTTCCTGCACAGCAGGCGTCCCCTCTCTGGTGACGGGTGGTGCGGTCCGCCGGGACCGTGGTCGAGGGCGGGGTCGGCGACCGGACGTACCGGCCGCCGACCCCGCCGGCGCTCCGCGGCCACGGGGGCCGCGGACGCGGTCAGCGCTCGGCGCTGTAGAGGACGTTCTCCTGCGAGCCGTCCCACTCGATCGCGACGCCGCCGACGACGAGGTTGTTGTCCTCGAACTCGCGATCGGTGCCGAGCGCACCGGTCCACGGCTGCGCGGCGATGGTCGCCATGGCGTCCTTGACCTCTTCACGCCCGGCGCTGTCGGCCTCCTTCAGCGCACGGGCGACGAACCAGACGGCGTCGTACGCCTCCGCGGCGTAGGGGTAGGGGTCCTCACCGTCGTTGGCCTCGCGGTAGAGCTCGACGAACTCCTGCGATGCCGGGTCGTCCGCGCCCGGCGCGAAGTCGACGGGCCAGACCATGCCAGCGCCGGCCGCGCCCGCCGGGGCGAGCGTGCCGGCCCCCGCCGAGGAGTTCCCGAGCACGGGCCCGTCGTAGCCGGCCTGCCGCAGCTGCTGCATCGCCGTGGCGTTGGCCGGCCCGGCCTGGATGATGGAGACCACGTCCGGGTCGGTGGCGAGAACCTGCTCGATCGGCGCCGTGAAGTCCTGGGTCGTCTGCTGCGTCGCGACGGAGGCGGTGACCTCCATGCCGAGCTCCTCGGCCATGGCCGGCAGCGCGACCTCGCCGACATCCTTCAACGTGGGGATCCACGGGGCGTAGACGACACCCACCGAGTCCCAGCCCTGCTCCTCGACGTACTGCGAGAGGACGTCGTAGTACGCGCTCATCGGCGTCGGGAACCGGTAGGTGTAGTCCCCCAGGACCACACCGGGGGAGCCAGCCTGGATGTAGACCGTCGGCATCTTCTGGTTCTCGGCGATCGGCGACTGCGCCACGGCCTCGCCGCTGCTCAGCGAACCGAGCACCGCCGACACCTCGGGGTCCGAGACCGCCGCCGTGAAGTCGCTCGCGGCCTTCTGGACCGACGCCTGCGTGTCCTTGACGTCGATCTCGAGGGTCACTCCCTCACCGAGGAAACCAGTCTCGTTGATCTCCTCGACGGCCAGCTCGTAGCCCTTCTCGGCCTCGGTGCCCGCGAAGGCCGCGGGCCCGGTGAGCGGGACGCTCACCATCAGCCGCACCGTGTCGGGCAGACCGTCGCCGCCCTGCGGGCCCGACGCTGCCGGGCCCGCCGAGCCGCACCCGGCCAGGACCACGACCGACATCGCCGCGATCCCACCGACCCAGCCCCGACGCGCCCTCTCGACGCGTCCACCAACCCACCGCTCCATGCCGTTCCTCCATCTGTGTGACGTGGCGCACAGACTGGCATGAGTGAACCCGGATTCACAAGGATCTGGTGATTTCTCGTTCACTACGACCCGGTGGGCTAGCGCACTTGCGCACTACAACTACTGCAGCGCTGGCGGCGTGGGTCGAGCGACAGGGCCCCGGTGGTTAACGAACATTCACTAGAGGGGGCGTTGCGGCGAGGGAGATCGGCCCCGGAAGGCGTGCCCCGGTCCGCGCGTCCTCAGGCGAGCGTGAGGATGGCGTGCGCCGACTTGGTCAGCATCGCGGTGAGCTCGTCGTCGGGCAAGACGACCTGGTGGAACAGCACGGCCTGGATCGCGCCGATGGCGACGTTGACGCGCGTGCGCGTGACCGGCTCGCTCGTCTTCTCGAGCTCGGCGAGGACGTGCACCCACTCCTCGAGGTAGAGGCGCTGCTTGCGCCGCAGGCGCACCTGGTCCTCGCGCGGGAGGTTAGAGATCTCGTTGTGGTAGATCTGCGCCAGGTGCCGCTTGTGCACCACGAACCCGACCTGGCCCCGCACGAGCGCGTCCAGGGCTGCCGCGAGGTCGGTGGTGCCCTCGACGGCGGCTTGCCCCTGCTCCAGCAGGTCGTCGATGACGCGCTCGAAGAGCTCGACGAGGATCGCGGCCTTGGAGCCGAAGTGGCGGTAGATGCCCGAGCCGACGATGCCGGCGCGCTCGCCGATCTCGGCCATGGACACGGCGTGGTAGCCCTTGTCGGCGAGGAGGCCGGCAGCTGCCTCCAGGATCTTCTCCCGACGGTCCGGGTCGCGGGTGCGTTGCGCCATCAGAACCCACCCCCTCGCTCCGCGGTGCCGACCACTTCCGGACCCGGACCCTAGCAACGCCGTACGGCGCTGCTGGTGCGGACCCGCGACCTCAGGTCCCGTGGTGTCGCACCACGGTGGCAGCGCTGCAGAGCCGGCCGTCGCCGTCCCGCGCCTCGACGCCGACGACGGCGAGGGTGCGGCCGGCGTGCAACACGCGGGGGACGAGCTCGAGGTCGGCACCGGTCGGCACGCCGCGGACGAGCTGCACCCGCACCGAGGCCGTCGACGGCAGCGCCGGGGCGGCCAGCGCCGCCGCGCGCTCGTGGAAGCAGACGTGCATCCCCCCGTGCAGGTTGCCCAGGGGATTGGCGAACCGCGACGACGCCCGCACCGCGAGGCCGCGGGCCCGGTGTGCGACCCCGCCGCCCAGCACGGTGTCGAGGTCGGTGCGGTCGACCGGGCCGACGTCGACGGTGCGACCCGCGGCGAGCACGGCGGGATCGGGCTCGTGGTCACGGAACCGGCCTCGCAGCACCGCCCGCGCCACGACGTCCCCGCGCACGGTCACCACGCCCTCGGTGACGGCTCCCGTCGCGTCCACGTGCACGATCCGTGCCCGGCACTCCGCCCACCCGTCGGCTGGCAGCGGGGCGAGCAGGTCCATCGACACCTCCGTGCTCACGGACCAGCCCGCGGCGAGGGTGTTGACCGCGTAGCCGAGCACGTCGTCGACGAGCACCCCGAGCGCCGCGGCCTGGGGGCGGCCGCCCACGCGCGTGCCCGGACCGAGCGGCATGGTCGCGACGAGCTCGGCCCCCTCCTGCGCCACGGGCGAGACGCCGAACAGCTGCTCCGGGCCGCTCGTCACGACCGTCAGCGGCCGGGGCACGACGTCCACGTCAGTAGGACCGGGGCAGGCCGAGGGTGTGGGTCGCCACGAAGTTCAGGACCATCTCCCGGCTGACCGGGGCGACCTTGAGGAGCCGCGCCGTGCCCCAGAGGTGGGCGAGGCCGTACTCGGTCGCCAGCCCGTTGCCGCCGTGGGCCTGCATCGCCGCGTCGAGCGCCTTCAACGCGGCGTCGGCTGCGGCGTACTTCGCCATGTTCGACGACTCGCCCGCCGGCCGACCGTTGTCGTGCAGCCACGCCGCGCGCGAGGTCATCAGACGCGCCAGCTCGACGTCGATCGCCGCCGCCGCGAGCGGGTGGGCCACCCCCTGGTGGGCGCCGATGGGCGTGCCACCCCAGACGGTGCGCTCGCGCGCGTACGTCGCGGCCTTCGCGAGCGCGTACCTCGCGATGCCCGTCTCGATGGCCGCGCCCGTGATCCGCTCCGGGTTGAGGCCGCGGAAGACGATGTCCATGCCCCGGCCGACCTCTCCGATCCGTCGGTCGTCACCGACGCGGACCCCGTCGAAGGTGAGCGTGTACTGCTTCTCGGGCGCACGCACCTCGACGGGGATGAGGGCGCGGTGCAACCGCTCGTCGTCCGTCGGGACGACGAACAGCGTCATCTCGCCCCGACCGCTGGCGCTCTCGCCGGTGCGCGCCACGACGAGGAGGTTGGAGGCCTCGTCGACGCCGGAGATGTAGTACTTCGTGCCGGACAGCACCCACTCGTCGCCGTCCCGCACCGCCTTGGTGCTGATCTGGTGCGTGTTCGAGCCGGCGTCCGGCTCGGTGATCGCGAAGACCATCTTGTCGGAGCCGTCAGCCATCGCGGGAAGCCAGCGCGCCTTCTGCTCGTCGGTGCCGAAGTCCTTCAGCACCTCCCCGGAGATCGCGGCCGAGACGAGGAGCAGCAGCAACGGGTTGCCGGCGGCCGCCGCCTCCTCCACGACGATGGCGAGCTCGGCGATGCCGGCCCCACCCCCGCCGTACTCCTCCGGGAGGTTGACCCCGAGCAGGCCGGCTTCGCCGAGCGCGGACCACAGCTCGTGCGTGCGTCCGTCCTCGGCGAGGACCCGTCGGAGGTAGTCGTCACCGAAGCCCGCGCAGACCTGCGCGACGGTCTTGCGGAGGCTGGCGTGCTCGAAGCTCTCGTCGAAGTTCATGGTGTCCTCGGGGACGGCGGCGGGGTACGCCGCGGATGGGTGGGAAGAGGGGAACGCACTCAGGGCTGCAGGGCCTGGCGCAGCTTGTACTTCATGACCTTGCCGCCCACGGTCTCGGGGAGAGCGGCCTGGAAGACGACCCGCTTCGGGGTCTCGAAACCCGCCAGGCGCCCACGGGCGAACGCGATGATCTCCGCCTCGGTGCTCGCCGACGGCTCGACGCCCTCCGCCGGCACGACCACCGCGGTGACGGCCTCGCCCCACCGCTCGTCGAGCAGACCCACGACGGCGACCTTGGCGACGGCCGGGTGGAGCGCGACGACGGCCTCGACGCGGATCGTCGAGACGTTCTCGCCGCCCGACTTCACGAGGTCCTTGTAGCGGTCGACCATCACACGCAGGCCCTGGTCGTCGTAGAGACAGCTGTCGCCCGAGTGGAACCAGCCGCCGCGGAACGCCTCGCGCGTGGCCGCCTCGTCCTTGTAGTAGCCCGCCGCGATCACCGGCGAGCGGTAGACCGCCTCGCCGGCCACGCCCGGGAGCCCGTCGAGCGCTTGCCCCTCCACGTCGACGACGCGCGACGCCAGCAGCGGGCTGGGCAGACCGACGTAGTTCAGCTGCGGCGCCGTGGCCTCGTAGACGTCCGGGAACATGTCGGGCCAGAAGCGGTGGCAGGAGATCGACTCGGTCTGACCGAAGATCTCGAGCACCTGGACGTCGGGCGCGTGGTGCCGGAGACCCTTGAGCACGGTGGGAGGCAGTGCCGCCCACCCGTAGACCGCGATGGTCAGGCTCGACAGGTCGCGGGGCCGCTCGTCCACCTCGGCGACGAGGGCCTTCACCATGGCGGGGGACCCTCCCCAGAGCGCGGTGACCCGCTCTCGCTCCACCGCGGCGGCGATGCTCGCCGGGTCCGGGCGTCGACCGAGGACGACGGAGCCGCCGGCGACCATCGCGGCGAGGGCGAAGACGTAGTGCCCGACGTGGTACATCATCGGGAGGAAGGTGGCGACCTTGAGGTCGGACTCGAACTTCAGGCCCCGCGTGAGGCTCAGCGCGAAGCCGTGCGCCGCGAGGGTCACCGTCGTGTGCGACTCCATGACGCCCTTGGGCATCGCCGTCGTCCCCGAGGTGAAGAGGATCTCCCAGATGTCGTCACCGTGGATGCGAGCGACCGGCTCGTCGGTCGGCTGTCCGGCCACGAACTCGCTGAAGGTGCGGCTGTCACCGATGCGTCCGCCGCCGACCTCGATCGTCACGTCGGGCACACGGTCCGCGGCGAAGGCCGGGGCCACCCGGGGCCACAGCTCGGCGTCCGCGACCAGCAGGCGGGGCTCGAGGCGCTCGACGAGGTGCCCGACCACGTCGGGGGCGAGGTTCGGGTTCAGGGGCGCGACGACCACGCCCACCTTGGCCGCGCCGAGCTTGAACGCGTAGCCCTCGATGCTGTTCTCGCAGACCATGAGCACCCGGTCGCCGCGTTCGAGCCCGGCGGCCCGCAGGGCGTGGCCGACGCGGTTCATGAGGGCGTCGAGCGCCCGGAAGGTCAGCCGGGCGAAGGCGGGATCGCCGTAGGCGCCCTCGGCACCCACCAGCGCCTCCTTGTCCGGAGTGCTCCACGTCAGGCGTTCCACGATGTCGGCGACGCTCACGCGGTTCCAGCGCTGGTCGGCACGGCGGTCGAACAGGGAGTCGACGTCGAACTCGGGGGCGAGCTGGTCCATGGTTCCTCCTCGGGGTGACGGGCGCCACACTAAGCGAATCCCGATTCACTCCGCTAGGCGTTCGGGCGAATTCATTGCCGAACGCGGCGTCGTGAACGATGCTAGTGAATCATGGATCACATCCAAGTCGTTGTCGAGAACGGGATCGGCGTCCTCGAGCTGGCCCGCCCCGCGGTGGGCAACGCCATCGATCTCACGAGCGCCCGCGAGCTGTCGTCGGCTGCGCGCTCCCTCGTGGCCGATCCCGACGTGCGCGTCGTGCTCGTCGAGGCCGCGGGCGACCACTTCTGCGTGGGCGGCGACGTGGGGGCGATGGCGGCCGGTCCCGCGTCCTGGTGCACCGAGGTGGCCACGGCCGTGCACGAGGCCGTCGCGGCCCTCCACGAGGCGGATCGGGTGGTCGTGGCCGCCGTCCAGGGCGCGGCCGCCGGCGCCGGGCTCTCCCTCGCCCTGCTCGCCGACCTCGTGGTGGCGACGCCGACGACCACGTTCGTCCCGGCATGGGGTCGGATCGGTCTCACTCCGGACGGCGGGGCCAGCTGGTTGCTCCCGCGCGCGATCGGGAGCCAGCGCGCCGCGGCGATGCTCGTCGGAGGCAGGACCGTCGGCGGGGACGAGGCCCTGGCGTGGGGCTTGGTCAGTGAGCTCGTCGAGGGCGACCCGCGTCCCCGGGCCCGCACCCTCGCCGCCTCGATCGCGGAGGGCAGTTGGCGGGCGGCCGGCACCACCCGCCGGATGGCCCGTGCGGCCTGGGACGTGGGCCTCGCCGACCGGCTCGTCGAGGAGGCCGCCGCGGTCGGGGCGGCCCGGACCCAGAACGGGCCGTCGCTCGACGCGTGGCTGTCCCGCCGCCGGCAGCGCACCCGCGACGAGACCGCAGCGGGGCCGGGCACACCGCTCCGCGCGCCGTTCGCCGGCACGGTGTCCGTGCACGTCGCCGTCGGCGCCGACGTGGCCGCGGGCGACACGCTCGCGACGGTCGAGGCGATGAAGCTCGACGCTCCCCTGGCGGCTCCGCGCGGCGGGAGGGTCGAGACCGTCGTCGTCGCCGACGGCCAGCGGGTGGAGGGCGGCGAGGTGCTGCTCGTGCTGCGGTGAGGCCCGACGCCCCCGTCAGACCTCCGCGACGACGGGCACGTAAGTCACGCCCAACGCGTCGAGGGCGGCGCGCGCCTCGGCGGTCGGCTCGCCCGCGACCGTGAAGTCCTCCAGGGACACCCCGAGGTCGCCCAGCTCGCCCAGCAGTGCCCCCACGTTCTGCACGTGGGCCCACTGCGACGCGGCGTCGGCGTAAACCTCCTGCACCTCGTACGACCCCGGGCGCCCGGGGTCCGGGAAGAACCCGACCGACACCGTTCCCGGGTCGGAGGACCGCACGGTGCCGACCAGCTCCTCGACGACGCGGCGGAACTCGGCGTCCTTCCCCTCGGGGACGGCGAGCGTTCCCCCGACGTAGATCCTCGACATCGAAGCTCCTCGCCCCTCGGCGCCGGTCACTTCAGCGCCGCGCCCGCGTCGACCGGCAGCGCGACCCCGGTGACGTACCGCGCCTCGTCGGACGCGAGGAACAGCAGCGCGTTGGACACGTCGACCGGCTCGACCCACGGGACGGGCAGCGTGTTGGCCTGCTGCGACGCCGGCGCGAAGTCCTCGCGGGTGGGGGCGTCGAGCTCCGGCGAGAAGAGGCGGTAGGTCGCCTCGTTCATGATCATGTCGGTGTCGGTCTGCGTGGGGTGGATGGTGTTGACCCGGATCATCTCCGGCGCGAGCTCGAGGGCGAGCGTCCGCATGAGCCCGACCACGCCGTGCTTCGCGGAGATGTAGTGGGCGATGTGCGGGAAGCCCTTCAGCCCGCCCTCGGAGCTCGTGATCGCGATCGATCCTCCTCGCCCGCCCGCCCGGAGGTGCGGGATCGTCGCCTTCGCGGTGAGCCAGGCGCCCGTGAGGTTCGTGTCGATCATGTTCCGCCACATGTCCTCGTCGAGCTCCTCCGCCGGCGCGATCTGGGCGAAGATGCCCGCGTTCGCAGCGACGATGTCCAGACGTCCGAAGCGGTCGACGCCGGCGTCGACCGCGGCCTGCAGCGACGCCAGGTCCCGCACGTCCGCCTTCGACGCCACGATCTGCCCACCGACCGCCTCGACCGCGGCGACCGTCGCGGCGAGGTCGTCCTCCGTCGCCCGCCCGTACGGCGCTCCCGGCACCTCCTCCAGGAGGTCGATGCCGATGACGGCCGCGCCCTCCTCCGCCAGGCGGACCGCGTGGCTCCGCCCCTGACCCCGCGCCACGCCGGTGATGAACGCGACCTTGCCGTCGACACGTCCCATGGTCCTGCTCCTCTGCTCCTCGACCGATCTCGTGGTCACTGCTTCGCCCTCCCCGTCAGCCGGCTGTGCCGCGGCACGACGCCCTACTTGTGCATCCCGGCGCCGCCGAACCGCGCCCAGTCGCCCTCGTCGTGCATCACCCAGATCTCGGCGTCGTGAGCGGCGGCGAGCTGCTTCATGCGCTGGATGGACTGGATGCTGTCGGCTGCGTTCATGTCGACGGGGCACGGCGACAGCTGCTCCAGCTGCGACCGCACGTGCACGGAGTCGGCCGTGAGCAGGAACGTCGACGACGGCAGCTTCACGAGCATGGAGAGCTCGCCCGCGGTGTGTCCCGGCGTGCGCAGGATCTGGATGCTGCCGTCGCCGAAGAGGTCGAGGTCCCAGCTGAGCGGGTTCCAGCTGAACGACCGGGTCCGCTCGAGGTCGGTGCCGTTGCGGAAGAAGCCGGCGTAGAGCGGGTCGGGCCAGAACGAGTAGCGGATGTCCTCGATCGACATGTAGAACTCCGCGTCCGGGAAGAGGTGCATCCCGCCCGTGTGGTCCCAGTGACCGTGGGAGACCACCACGTGGGTGACGTCGGCCGGCGTGTACCCGAACTGGGCCAGCTGCCGGTCGAGCCGGTTCTCCGGGGGCAGGTCGAGCTTGCAGATGTCGAGCAGCTCCTGCCCGTAGACCGCCACCGGGTCGTCCCACGCCTCGGGGTCGACACCGGTGTCGAAGAGCACGAGGCCGCGCGGGTGCTCGATGAGGAACACCGGGCAGGGGGCCGTGATCGTCGTGGGCGCTCCGAAGGTGAGCCAGCGCGAGTCGAGGGTGATGGTGGCGCCGGCGAGCGCGAACATCCGTTCCGCAGTCGTCATCGATCGCCTTTCGGTCGAGGTCGGGTCGGGGTCGGGTCGAGATCGGATCCGACTCCGTGCGGCCTGAGGTGGCCGCCGTCACACTCTGGTCCTCCTCTGCCGGGCCGGTCCAATGCCGGTCTCCGAAGAGCCGATAGCCCACCGCGAACAATGCGCGGGTCAGCCGAGCAGGACGGTCACGACGACCGTGGCGGGCAGGCTGAGGAGGGTGCCGACGAAGATCGCGTCGCGCGCCAGGAGGCCGCCGCGGTCGTAGCGGGCTGCGAGGACGTAGGCGTTCTGGGCGGTCGGCAGGGACGCCATCACGGTCACGGCGAGCACCGCCGTCGCGTCCAGGCCCAGGAGGAACCGCGCCGCCCCGTAGGCGACGACCGGCTGCAGCACCAGCTTCAGCGCGAGCACGCCGCCGAGCGCGGCGGGCCGCACGCCGCGACCCGGCAACGGGCCCGTCCCGAGGGCGGCTCCGTACGCCAGCAGCATGAGCGGCACGGCCATGCCGCCGAGGAGGGCCACGGGGTCCGCGACCGGGGGCGGCAGACGCACCTGGACCACGGACAGGCCGAGGCCGATGCCGGACGCCACCGTGATCGGGTTCGTCAGCGGACGCAGGACGAGGCCGCGCGCCGACAGCGCGCCCTCCTCCCCGTCCAGGTCGAGCAGTGTCGTGATCACCGGGAGGAGCACCAGCATCTGCAGCAACAGCAACGGCGCGGCGAGTGCCGCGTCGCCGAGCACGTACGCCGCGATCGGGAGCCCCAGGTTCCCGGCGTTGCCGTACGCCGCACACATGGCCGTGACGACCGTGGCGCCCAGCCCCTGACCGCGCCAGGCCGCGGCGGCCACCGCGATCGTCGCCGTCACGGCGACGGCCACGACGACGGCGACCAGGCTCCCCGACCAGAGCGACGCGACGTCGCTGTCCTGCAGCACGGTGACGAGCAGCGCCGGGCTCGCGACGGTGATGGCGAGCCTCGCCATCACCGCCTCGGCCTCGGGAGTCACGACCCCGCGGCGCGCGAGGAGCACGCCGAGGACGATGAGCGCGACGATCGCCGCGTAGCCGGAGAGCACATCGCCCACGGCCAGGCACCTTCCTCGGTGGTGGAGTCGGACGCGGGGCCGGAGGTCGGCGGAGCCGCGCGGCGACCCCGCCGACCTCGGACCGGTTCAGCCCGCGTGCTGCGCGAAGGCGGGGAGCACGTGCTCCTCGTACACCGTCGCCGCCTCGGCCGGGTCGGCGAAGGCGACGCCGTCGGGCAGCTCGAGGGCGCCCTCGACGTCGAGACCGGGGCGGGCCATGGCCTCGTCGGCGCAGAGGATCTCTGCCGCCTCCTCACTCATCAGCCAGTTGGCGAGCAGCTTCCCCGCCGAGGGGTGGGGGCCGTCGGCGGTGACCGAGACGGCGCTCGACACCGCGGGCACCGGCTCGAAGTAGTGCATGGCGATCGGTGCGCCGCTGGCCTTGAGGGGAGCGACGCCCCGGGACGGAATGGGCCAGAACGCCGCCTTCTCGCCGGAGGAGACCTGCGTCAGCGCCACGCCGAAGTCGGTGGTCATGTCGGCGTCGAGCTCGTCGAACAAGTCCGCCACGAACGCGTCGTACCCCTGCTCGCCGAGCTGGTCGAAGAGCACGTCGTGCACGTTGACGCTGGACCCGCCGATCTCCGGGTCGAGCACGACGGTCCGCCCGCGGAGATCGTCCGAGGCGAGGAACTCCTCGGGGGTGTCCGGCAGGTCGTCCTCGTCGAGGACGGTCGGGTTGTAGGCCATGCCCGCCAGGTCGAGCACCGGCGCGACGTAGTAGGTGCTGCGGAACTCCTCGTCGAGCGAGTCGATGTCGGGGAGGTCGGTGACGTCGACGAGGCCGCCCGACGCGCCCATCTCCTCCGCCCAGGCGACGTCCAGCGTGTTGAGGAAGACGTCGCCCTGCACGTTGCCGGCGTCGATCTCCTGCTCGAGCTTCTGCTGGCCGGCCGCCTGGCTCGCGACCGGGCTCACGACCAGGCGGATCCCGTAGGTGTCCTGGAACGCGGCGGCCAGCTTGTCCGTCGTCGTCGAGGTCAGGCTGGTGTAGAGGACGACCTGTCCCTCGTCCTGGGCCGCCTCCGCGAGCGCCTTCAGCTCGTCACTCCCCTCGATCGGGCGACCACCACCCCCTTCCCCGCCACAGGCCGACAGGAGGGACAGGGCGACCAGGAGGCTGCCGGCGACAGCGGCGGCTCGGGGTCGGGAAGAGGGTCGCGTCATCGCGGGGCTCCTTGCTGGGTCGGCCGGGGGGCCGTGGGGGACAGACCAGGCTTCCTGGTCTGCTTCGGACTGCCCGAGAGCTGCACCCGGTCGCTCGCCCACATCGCGACGACGACGCCCACGAGGGACACGGCGGCGATCAGCACGGCGATCGTGGCCGAGACCGTGACGGTCCCCTGGGTGTAGGAGTCGAGGAGCCGCAGGGCGATGACCTCGGTGCCCGGCGCCGACACGAACGCGGAGATCGTGAGGTCGCCGAAGATCATGAGGAAGAGGAGGAACGCGCTCGCGGCGATGGCGGGCGTGACGAGCGGCAGCGTCACCCGGGCGACCGATCCCGTCCAGGTGGAGCCGCTGACGAGGGCCGCCTCCTCGAGCTCCTTGCCCACCTGCTGCACGACCGGCCCCATGTTGCGGATGCCGAGCGGCAGGAAGGCCACGAGGTAGGCCAGGACGAGGAGCGTCATCGTGCCGTAGAGGGAGAAGGGCGGGCCGATGAACGCCACCAGGAAGCCCAGGGCCAGCACGACCTGCGGGATCCCGAGCGGGAGGTTCGCGACGACGTACAGGAGACGCCCGAGGGCACCCTTCGTCCGCTCGGCGAACACCACGACGAGCAGGCCGATGACGACGGCGCCGCCGCCGCACAGCAGCCCCAGGGTCGCGCTCGTGCGCAACCCGGCCTGCGTGCCCGGCAGGGCGAGGACGTTGCGGAAGTTGTCCAGGCCCACCTGCGACCACTCGAACCCCGAGGTCCAGTAAGGCAGCAGCGACACCATGACGATCGCCGCCACGGGCAGCAGCGCGGTCAGCCCCAGGTAGCCGACGGCCAGCGACTTCAGGACCGCGTCGGCGCGACGGCCGAGCGAGACGGTCTGCCCTGCCTTTCCCTTGCCGGTCATCGTCGCGTAGCGCGCGGCAGCGGAGGCGAGGAACAGCTGGCCGGCCGTCAGCACGCCGGCCATGAGGATCAGCGGGAGGGAGGCGACGGCGGCGACGTCGGGCCGGGACAGGTCGTTGACCTGGCGGTAGATCATCGTCGTCAGCACGTCGACCCGCAGCAGGAGCGGCACCGAGAAGAACGAGATCGTCTGCACCAGCGCGATCGTCCCGGCGGCGAGCAGGGCGGGGCGCAGGATCCCCGTCGCGGTCCGCACCAGCATCATCGTCGGGCCGGAGCCGGAGACCCGCATGGCCTCGAGGACCTCGGAGTTCAACCGGCGCATCGAGGCGTCCAGGATCGTGAAGACGAACGGGACGATGTAGAGCGTCACCACGAAGATCGCGCCGGGCATCGAGAAGATGTCGAGCGGGCCCTCCTCGGCGTCGGAGCCGGTGACGGCGCGGATCGCCTGGTTGAGCCAGCCCGTGCGGGGCGAGGCCAGGAAGATCCAGCCGAGCGCGCCGACGAGCGCGGGCACGCACAGGGGCGTCAACGGGATGAACCGCAGCAGCGTCCGCATGCGCCGCCCGGCCGGCAGCATGGAGGCGGCCACCGCGAGCATGAAGCCGATGCCGACGGAGAGCACGGTCGAGCAGACGGTGAGCACGACCGTGTTCCGCACGATGACGGACCAGAAGCCGGGCTGGCCGACCAGGTCCCCCAGCGCGGTACCCACGCCCGACTCCGCACCGAAGGCCTCCCCGACGATGGCGACGACGGGCAGCACGATCGCGATGGCGAGGACCACGAGGAGCGCGACCATCAGCGTCCTGACGTGCGCGGGGGCCGCGCGCATCGGACCGGTCGCGCTCATGCGGCGTCCCGCTTCGTGACCAGGAGGGAGCGCTCGGCGCTCAGCCGAACGCGGTCACCGACCGCAGGGGCGGCCGACGGCGTCGTCCGCACGGTGATCTCCCGCTCCTCGGCGTCGACGAGCAGCACCTCGGCGTACCACCCGTGGTAGGCCACCCCGAGCACGGTGAACGCCCCCGCCGGCTCGCCGTCCGGGGTCCCGAGGACAGGGACGACGAGGATGTCGTCGCGCGACACGGCGGTGTCGACCGCGTCGCCGACGGCGAGCCGGGATCCCGGGCGCAGCTCGCCGCGCAGGTCGCCGAGGACGGTGCGCACGGTGCAGCCCGCGTCGTCCACCCGCGCCACCTCGCCAGCCACCGTGTTGTGGTCCCCCACGAACTCGGCGACGTACGACGAGGCGGGGTGCTCGTGCAGCTCGTGGGGGCGGCCCTGCTGCTCGACGCGACCTGCGCGGAAGACCACGACGGTGTCGGACATCGAGAGCGCCTCCGCACGGTCGTGCGTGACGTAGACCGCCGTGAAACCGACCTCCTGCTGGATCTCGCGCAGGTCGTAGCGCAGGCGGGCGCGGAGGCGGGCGTCGAGGTTGCTGAGCGGCTCGTCCATGAGCACGACGCTCGGCTCGCCGACGATGGAGCGGGCGACGGCGATCCGCTGCTGCTGACCGCCGCTCAGCTCACCGGGGTAGCGGGCGAGCAGGTGGCCGCAGTCGACGACGTCCAGGGCGTGCCTCGCCCGCTCGACGATCTCGGCGCGCTCGCCGCGCGACGGCCGGAGGCCCCGGACGGCGCGCTTGAGCGGGAACGCGACGTTCTCCAGGACGGAGAGGTGAGGCCACAGGGCGTAGCTCTGGAAGACCATGCCCAGGCCGCGCTGGTGGGGCGGCACGTCCACGCCGTCACCCACGACCGTGCGACCCGCGATCGCGATCCGGCCGCTCGTGGGCGACTCCAGGCCGGCGATCATGCGGAGCAACGTGGTCTTGCCGCAGCCGCTGGGCCCCACGAGCGTGACGAACCGACCGCGACCGATCTCGAGGCTCACGTCGTCGACGGCCCGGAACGACCCGAACTCCTTGGTGACCCCGGACAGCCGGATGGCGGGCTCCGGGGCCGGTGCGGCACCCGTCGCCGGGTCGCCAGCCTTCCGGTCGCCGAGCGGCGACAGGCGCTCGTCCGTCTCCGGCAGGACGTCGTGCTTGGTGCGGGTCTTCATCACGGGAATTGCTCCTGGCGAGATCGTCGAGCATGTGTCGAGCGTCATACTGCGCAGACCCGGGAGCGACATTCCAATAGGAACTCGCTCCGGATCGATCACCCCGGAGAACCAATCTGAAAAGGCCCCGCAAATGCACGAACCGGAGCCGGCACCGGGTATTCCGGTGCCGACTCCGGCGGCTTTCTGGCCCTGTATCGCGGCGCCCCGCGGGCGCCGGTGACTCAGCCCTCCTCGAGGACCTGCTGGATCTCCACCACGTTCCCGGCCGGGTCGTAGAGGAAGATCTGGTCCCAGCCCTTGACGACCCACTCCCCGTAGTCGGAGTACTCGATGCCCGCCTCGTTCAGGGACTTGCGCACGGCGTCGAGGTCGTCGGTGCGGAAGGCGAAGTGCCCCGTCAGGACGGGGTTGACGACGTGCCCGAGCCGCGCGCTGAGGTAGGGCTGCCGCAGGCCGATGTGGATCTGCAGCTCGTCCTTCCCGCTCACGTCGAAGAACGCCGCGTTGGTGGTGTCGAACATCGAGGCGTTCTGTCGCCGCTGCCGGTCGCCCTCGTCCTCGTCCGGTGCCGGCGCCTGCTCCTTGACGTCCTCGATGATCATGGGGATCTTCTCGAGCCCCAGCACGTCCCGGTAAAAACCGTTCAGCTCGTCCATGTCGTCGGAGACGACGTTGACGTGGTGCAGACGCATTTTCATGAGAGCTGTCCTTTCGGGCCGAGAGAACATCGCGGCACCGTGCTCGACTGGATGTGAATTGATGGTCGACGACCCGTCGACCGCGGTCCAACAGGAATTCCCGAACGAGCGGGAGAAAAGAGCGAACAATCCGTTCCGCGCGCGGCGTCACCGCTCCAACGGGACGTCGGCCGGTCGCCAGGCCCCCTTCGTGTACGCCGGCGGGTAGGGCGCCTCGTGGCGGTGGACGCCGAGCTCGTGGGCGGCACGCAGCGGCCACGCCGGTTCCCGCAGCGCAGCGCGGCCGACGGACACGACGTCGGCCCGACCCGACGCCACGATCGCCTCGGCCTCGAGCGGGTCGGTCACAAAGCCGACCCCGCCCGTCATCAGTCCCGTCTCCGCGCGGATCCGCTCGGCGAAGCCGATCTGGTAGCCGGGCCCGACCGGGATGACCTGGCGCTCGTCCAGCCCGCCCGAGCTGGCGTCGACGACGTCGACCCCGTGCTCGCGCAGGCGGGCGGCCAGCTCGACGCAGTCCTCGGGGGTCAGGCCGCCCTCGATCCAGTCGGTCGCCGACAGCCGCACCACGAGCGGCATCGTGTCGGGGATCGCGGCGCGGACCGCGTCGACCACCTCCAGGAGGAAGCGCGACCGGTTGTCCGTGCTGCCGCCGTAGTCGTCGTCGCGGCGGTTGGAGAGCGGCGAGAGGAACGAGTGCAGGAGGTAGCCGTGGGCCCCGTGGATCTCGACGAGGTCGAACCCCGCGGTGACGGCCCGCCGAGCCGCGTCGGCGAAGGCGGCGACCACGTCGGCGATGTCGTGACGGCTCATCTCCCGCGGCGCGGGGAAGCCGTTCCACGACAGGGGTGACGGGCCGATCGTCTCCCAGTCCGCCGTCCCCGCCTGCGGGTCGAACCACGGTGAGCCGCTGCCCGACCCCGCCTTGCGACCCGCTTGGGCGAGCTGGATCCCCGCGCTCGCACCCTGCGCGTGGACGAAGTCGACGATGCCGGCCCAGGCGTGCAGCTGCTCGTCGTTCCACAGGCCGGTGTCCCACGCACTGATCCGGCCCTGCGCGGTGACGCCGACCGCCTCCGTCATGACGAGCCCGAAGCCGCCGGCCGCGCGAGCCCCCAGGTGCACGAGGTGCCAGCGGTGGGGCACCCCGTCGTGCGCCTCGACGGCGTACTGGCACATCGGGGCGAGCCAGATCCGGTTGCGGATCGTGAGCCCCCGCACGGTGACGGGGGTGAACAGCACGGACATGCGAGGTCTCCTCGGTGCGTCTCGCCCTCAGGCGAGGTAGGTCTGGATGATGCGGCTGTCGTCGGCCTCGAGCAGGTCCAGCTCGGCGGCCCGCGCGTACTGCCGGCCGGCCGCCTGGAGCAGCGGCACGTGGGCCCCGTGCGCCTCCGCCTCGGCGGCGACGAGGCGGTTGTCCTTGGCCAGGATCGCGAGCCGGGTCAGCACCTCGGGGTGGTCCTCGGGCGCTGCCATGCGGTGGCTGCGATCGTCGAAGAGCTGCGACGCCCCGGAGCCGCCCCGGAGCGCGGCGGCGGTCAGGCTGGGATCGAGGCCCAACCGCGTCGCCAGGGCGATCGCCTCGGCCGCCGCGGCGAGGTGGATGGAGCTGCAGAGCTGGTTGACGATCTTGGTCGCCTGGCCGTCGCCCGGCTGCGGTCCCACCGGGGCGACGGCGCCGAGGACACCGAGGACGTCGGCGACCTCGGCGAGGACGCCGCCGTCGCCCCCGACGAGGAACCGGAGGCTCCCGCTGTCGGCACCGTGGACCCCGCCCAGGACGGGTGCGTCCAGCACCCGAGCCCCGGCCTCCTCGAGGACCGCGGCGGCCGCGCGCGCCGCCTGCGGTCCGACCGTCGCGCACAGCACCCAGACCTCACCCGCCACGTCCCGGGCGCCGATCGCGGACGCGACGCAGTCGAGCAGCTGGGTCCCGTTCTCCACGAGCACCAGCACCAGGTCGCACCGCGGCGCGGCGGCGACGTCGGCGAAGCCCTGGATGCCCAGCCCGGCCGCCCGGGAGCGGGCCTCGGGGCTCGGGTCCACCGCGACGACCGCGTGGCCGTGGCTGCTGAGCCGGCCCGCCATGGGCGTGCCCATCGCCCCGAACCCGATGACCGCGACCGAGCGCGGCTGACGGCTGAGCATCGCTGACCTCCTCCGGGCGGCGGATCCCTGTGCCCACCACCCGAGGACGAGTCAATGACCGCTACGGATCAATGTCCAAGACCCAGATCCGATGCGGTGATGCCGAACGGCGATAGCTCTGTCGTGGGCAGCACCGACTCGCTCGTGGCCAGCACGCGACCGAGCGCCGGGGCGTCGTCGTCGGCGCGCCAGGCGAGGGCCGTGAACATGTGGCGCGGCTCGACGTCGTCGATCGCCTTGTAGACGATGCCCGTGCTCTGCACCGACCGCATCGAGCTGAGCGTGATGGTCACGCCCGCCCCTCCGGCGACCAGCGCCATGACGGTGCCAGGGTCGGGCGCCGTCTGGGCGAAGCGGGGGGCGAAGCCCGCCGCGAGGCACATGCTGGTGACCGTGGCCCGCATGACCGACCGGGCGAACGGCATGCCGACGAAGCTCTCGTGCTGCAGGTCCCGCATCCGGAGGGACTCCCGGGTGGCGAGACGGTGGTCCTGGGGCAGGGCGCAGAGGACCTGCTCGGCCTCGACCACGCGGAAGGCCAGGCCGGGCCCGGTGACCGGGGCTCGGACGAAGGCGAGGTCGAGGTCGCCGGCGCGCAGCAGGTCGAGCGCGGTGTCGACGTAGACCTGCGACTGGAGCCGCAGCTCGATCCCCGGGTGCTCCCGCCGGACGGCGTTGGTGAGCAGGGACAGCGCCTGCTGGCTCGCGGCGCCGAGGAAGCCGAGCCGCACGTACCCTTCCTCGCCCGCGACGATCGAGGCCGCGGTGTCCTTGAGGTCGGCGGCCTGCCGCAGCACCTGCCGCGCGTGGACGACCAGCCGGCGTCCGGCGTCGGTCAGGGTCACGCTCCGCGTGCTGCGGTCGAACAGCTGGAGCCCCAGCTCCCGCTCCAGCTGTCCGATCCGACTGCTCAGGGAGGGCTGCGCCACGAACAGGCGCGCGGCGGCCCGCCCGAAGTGCAGCTCGTCGGCGACGGCGTCGAACGCCTCGAGGTCGCGCAGCTCCACGTCGCCACCACCTCGACTACCGGTCGGTCCAGACCGGGGGACGCTTCTCGTTGAAGGCGCGGATCCCCTCCGCACCGTCCGGGGACGATAGCGCAGGCTCCGCCACGGCGAGCTGCGCATCGAAGGCCTGGTGCTCCGGCACGCTGTCGTAGCTCGCGCGGATGATCTCCTTCGTCGCCCGCACCGCACTGGGGCCGTTGGCCGCCAGCACCTCGCCGAGCGCGATCGCGGCGGCCCGCGCCTCACCCGTGGGTACGACGCGGCTGACGATCCCCCAGCGGGCCAGCTCCTCGGCGGTGCGGTGCTCGCCGGTCAGCGCCATCTCCATCGCCACGTGGTAGGGCATCCGCCGGGGCAGCCGCACGAGGCCTCCCCCGATGGCGACGAGGTTCCGTGCAACCTCGGGCAACCCGAAGCGTGCCCCCTCGCCGGCGACGATGAGGTCGCACGACAGGGCCAGCTCGAAGCCGCCGGCCAGCACCCACCCCTCGACCGCCGCGATGACCGGCTTGCCGATCGTCGCGCGGTTGAAGGCGGCGAGTGCCGCGGGTCGGTTCGGGTACATCGGCTCGCCGGCGGCGGCCGCCTTGAGGTCGCGTCCGGCGCAGAACGTGCCCCCCGCACCGGTGAGCACGACGGCGAGCACGGCCGGATCGGCGTCGTGGGCGTCGAGCGCCGCACGCATCGCCGTACGGGTCTCGATGTTGAGCGCGTTGCGCACCTCGGGCCGGTTCAGCGTGACGACGCCGACCTCGCCGACCTTCTCGGTGATGACCACGGGCATGGGTTCGTCCTCCCTCTCCGACGCGCTCAGAGCGCGAACGAGTAGCCGCCGTTGACCGGCACGGTCTGCCCCGTCACCCAGGACGCCGCGTCCGAGGCGAGGAAGAGGACCATGTTGGCCGCGTCCTCGGGTTGGCCCGTCCGGCGGATCGCGTAGTGCGAGAGCAGCTTCTTGGCGGCCGCTTCGTCACCCAGCTGCTTCTCCGTGCGCGGCGTGACGGTGGCCGCCAACGAGACGCAGTTGGCGGTGATGGCCCACCGGCCCAGGCTCGTGGCGAGCGACCGGGTGAACCCGGCCACCCCGGCCTTGGCGGCGGAGTACGACTCGCGGTTGGGCTCGCCGTACCGCCCGGCGTCGGAGATCATGTTGACGATCCGGCCGTACCCGTTCTCGATCATCGCGGGCACGACGTACCGCGTCGTGTTCAGCACGCCGTAGAGGTTCGTGCCGAGGTAGCCGTTCCACTCCTCGGGGCCCTGCTCCCAGAACCGCCGCGTCATCGCGTCCGTCGGGTTGGGTCCGGCGTTGCCGGCGTTGTTGACGAGGACGTCGATCCGGCCGAGCTCGCCGAGGACCCCCTCGATCTGTTCCTTCACGGCGTCGTGGTCCGAGACGTCGCCCGAGACCGCGAGCCCGCGGGCGCCCCGCTCCTCGACCTCGGCCACCACGGCCTCGGCGCGCTCCCGGCGGAAGTCGTTGACCACCACGGTGCCCGCCCCGTGCTCGGCGAGGTGGAGCGCGACGCGTCGCCCCACACCCTGTCCCGCACCGGTGATGTAGGCCGTCCGGCCCTGGATGTCCAGCAGATCCGACATGGTTCCCCTTTTCCTTGCTAACCGTTCAGGAAGTAAGTTAGCGTCACGACTCCACCCCGACAAGAGGACGGCCTGATGGACCACCAGCTGACGACCGAGCAGACCGAGCTGCGCGCCGCGATCCGGCGCTACCTGGCGAAGGAGGTCGCGCCCCTCGTGGAGGAGCACGAGCGCGCGCAGACGTTCCCCTACGAGGTGCTGGAGGGGCTCGCACCGTTCGGCTACCTCGGCGGCTACCTGCCGGAGGAGCACGGCGGCCTGGGCATCAGCCGGGTGACCTGGGCGATGATGATGGAGGAGCTCGCCTACTGCTGGCCGTCGCTGCGCACCATCGTGAGCATCACCAACGGCCCGATCGAGCGGCTGGCGCAGGTCGGCACGCCCGAGCAGAAGGAGACCTACCTCGCTCCCCTGCTCGAGGGCCGGGCGAAGGTCTTCAACGGCATCTCCGAGCCGGGCGCCGGCTCGGACGTCTCGTCCGTGGCCACGCGGGCCGAGCTCGTCGGGGACGAGTGGGTGCTGACCGGCCAGAAGCTCTGGATCACCGGCGGCCTCTTCGGCGACTGGGGCACCGTGCTGGCCCGCACCTACAGCCCGACCTGCGACGGCGCGCTGTCCACCTTCCTCGTCGACCGGCGGGCGACCCCGTTCGCGGTGTCGAAGGTCGAGACGATGGTGCTCCGCTCGACCGGCACGTCGGAGATGGCGTTCGACGGCTTGCACATCCCCCGGGAGAACCTCCTCGGCGAGGAGGGCACCGCCCTCAAGGGCACGCTCGCCTTCATCGGGGCCGCCCGCATCAACGTGGCGATGGGCGCGGTCGGCGCGGCGCAGCGCGCCTACGAGCTCGCGGTGGACTACGCGAAGACGCGCCACCAGTTCGGCAAGCCCATCGGCTCGTTCCAGCTGATCCAGCAGAAGATCGTCGAGATGCGGATGAAGGTCGACGCCGCCCGGGCGCTCTGCTACTCCGCGGCCGCGGCCCTCGACCGCGGCGAGCTGGCGAAGGTCGAGACGTCGATCGCCAAGCTGTACGCGACGCAGGCCGCCCACGAGGTGGCGGACGCGGCGCTCGCCGTCCACGGCGGTATCGGCTACGCGACGGAGTACCCCATCGAGCGGCTGTTCCGCGACACCCGCGGCGGCAGCATCCCCGAGGGCACCCCGGAGATCCAGACCCTCATCGTCGGCCGCGAGCTGCTCGGCATCTCGGCGCTGCGCTGACCGCCGACGGCCCCTCAGGAGGAAGAAGCATGACCACCACCGATCTCACCCGCCTGTTCACCCCGCGCTCGGTCGCCGTCGTCGGCGCCTCGGAGCGCCCCGGCAGCATCGCGCGTCGCGTCGTGGAGAACCTCGCCGACCACTCGTCGCTCGACGGCGACCTCCACCTGGTCAACCCGAGCCGCACGGAGGTGCTCGGCCGCCCCTGCGTGCCGAACGCCGCCGCCCTCCCGTCCGGCGTGGACGTCGCCGTCGTCGTGATCCCGGCCGCGGGCGTCGTGACCGCGGTGCAGGAGTGCGCCGACGCCGGCATCCCGTTCGCGGTCATCCTCACGTCCGGCTTCGGCGAGGAGGGCGAGGAGGGCGCAGCCCAGCAGCGCGCGCTCACCCGCATCGCGGCCGAGACCGGCATCCGGATCGTCGGACCGAACTGCCCCGGCCTCACCAACGTCCGCGACCGGATCGGCATGACGTTCTCCCCGTCGTACCCGGTGGACCTCACCGCGGGGCCCGTCGGTCTCGCGACGCAGGGCGGCGGCCTGGGCCGCACCGTCCTGCAGGCGGCCGAGCGCGGGCTGGGGACCGGCCTGTGGGCGTCGCTGGGCAACGCGGCCGACCTCGACGTCCCCGACGTCGTCGCCCACTTCGCCGACGACCCCGCCATCTCGACCATCGCCGTGCTCCTCGAGGGCATCCCCGACGGCCCGGCGTTCCTCGCCGCGGTCCGGCGGGCGGCGGAGCACGACAAGCCGGTCGTGGCGCTCAAGATCGGCCGCTCCGACTACGGCGTCCGCGCGATCGCCTCGCACACGGCGTCCATGGCCGGCGAGGCGGTCGTGAACTCGGCGGTGTTCGCCCAGACGGGCGTCGTCGAGGTCGACGACATCGACGAGCTGGCCGACGTCACGTCGCTCCTGACCCGACGCCGCCCCCCGGCGGACGCCGGGGTGGCGATCTGGGGCATGTCGGGTGGGGCGGTGTCCCTCTGCGCCGACGCGATCGGCCAGGCGGGACTGACGCTCGCGACGCTCCACGACGACACCCGCGACCGCCTCACCGACCTGCTCCCGAGCTTCGCCGCCGTCGACAACCCCGTCGACGTCACCGCCGCCGGTCTCGCCGACGAGGCGCTGGTCTCCGGCAGCCTGCGGGTGCTGGCGGACGATCCCGCGGTCGACGTCGTGCTGGTGCCGATCCCCGTCGACTACGGCACGACGTCCGTGCTGCTCGCCACGGCCATCGCGGAGATGCAGGCCGGCTCCCCCACGCCGGTCGTGCCCGTCTGGATGAGCGACCGGCACGGCCCGGCGTACGCCGTGCTCACGGCGGCGGGGGTGACCCCGATCCACAGCGTGTCCAAGGCGGTCGCGGCCGTCGCCCGCTGGGCGGCGCACGGAGCGTGGCACGCCGCTGAGGCCAGCCATCCGGCACCGCTCCCCCTCGCGCTCCGGCCCCGCGCCGCGGCGGCACCCGCGGTCGACGTGACGACGGAGGTCGCGGCCAAGGCCTGGCTGCAGGAGCACGGCGTGCCGGTGCCCCGCGGCTCGCTGGTGCGCTCGGCCGGGGAGGCCGCCGAGGTCGCGGGCGGACTGGCGGGGCCGGCCGTCCTCAAGGTCGTGAGCCCGGGCCTGGCGCACAAGTCCGACATCGGCGGCGTGCGCGTGGGCGTGCGGGGCGAGGACGCGGTCCGCGCGGCGCACGACGGCATCGTCACCGCCGTGACGGCCGCCGCCCCCGGTCTCCGGGTCGACGGGATCCTCGTGGAGGAGATGGTCGACGACGTGGAGCTGGAGCTCATCGTGGGGGTCCACGTCGACCCCGTCTTCGGGCACGTGCTGACCGTCGGCGCCGGGGGCGTGCTCGTCGAGCTGCTCGACGACGTGCAGCGCCGTCTGCTCCCGGTCGACGAGCGGACCGCCCGCGCCATGGTCGACGAGCTCCGGGTCAGCGCCCTGCTGCACGGCCACCGCGGGACCCCGCCGCTCGACGTCGACGCCCTGGTCGACCTGCTGCTCCGGGTCTCCGACCTGGTCACCGCCGATCCCGACGTGCAACAGCTGGAGCTCAACCCGGTCGTGCTCCGCCCCGCCGGGAGCGACGGCCCGACCGTCGTCGCCGTCGACGCGGTGGTCGAGCGGGGGCAGCGATGAGGGGCACCCTCGACGGCGTGCGGGTCCTCGACCTCTCCGAGCTGTTGCCGGGCCCGTTCCTGACGTCGGTGCTCGCCGACCTGGGCGCCGAGGTCGTGCGTCTCGAGCGTCCCAGCGGCGATCCGGCGCGCCACACCGCACCGGGCCTCTTCCGCCTGCTGAGCCGGGGCAAGGAGACGACGACCCTCGACCTCAAGACGGCAGGGGGGCGGGCGCGTCTCGACGACGAGCTCGCCTCGGCGGACGTGCTGGTCGACGGCTTCCGGCCCGGCGTCATGGCCCGCCTGGGATTCGCGCCCGAGGACACGTGCCGCAGCCACCCGCACCTCGTCTACGTCTCCATCTCCGGGTTCGGCCAGACCGGGCCGCTCAGCCACCTGCCCGGCCACGACATCACGTACGCCGCGGCCAACGGCGCACTGTCCCTCGCCGGCGAGGGGGAGTCGCCCTCGTGGAACCCCGGCCTGCCCGTGGCCGACCTGGCGTCGTCGCTCTACGCGGCGGTCGCCGTGCTCGCCGCGCTCCGGCAGCGCGACCGTGGCGGGCCGGACGGACAACCGGGACGCGGCGGCCACCTCGACGTCGGCATCACCGCCTGCCTCGCGCACTGGCTCAACCCGCGCATCGGCGACTTCGACGCCTACGGCCTCACCGAGCGGGCCGAGCAGCGTGCGCACCTGCAGCAGCGGGCCGCCTACGGCGCCTTCGCCACCCGCGACGGCGCCCAGGTCGCCGTCGCGGCGATGGAGGACCACTTCTGGACGGGCCTCGTGGACGCGCTGGCGCTCGACGCGTGGCGCGGCGACCCCTGGCTCACCCCGCAGGGCCGCCGCGCCGACGCGGCCGCCATCAACGCCGCCATCGCCGAGGCCATCGGGGCGCTCGGCGTGGAGGACTGCGTCGAGCGGCTCGACCGTCACGGCGTGCCGGCCCACCGGGTCCTCGACGTCGCCGAGGCGCTCGAGGCGACCGCGGCCACCCAGCCCGAACGCGTCGACACCTCGGCGACCCCACCGCGTTACGCGTTCCCCGTCCAGTACCGATGACCTCCGACCAGGGAGATGCCATGCCCTCCACGTTGTTGCCGCTCCGCGGCGTCCGTTGCCGTCGCTGCGACCTCGTCGCGACGCCCGTGCAGTCCTTCGGCTGCGAGGCCTGCGGGGCCCACGGCCCCGACCTCGAGGAGACCGACCTGACCGGCGACGGCGTGGTGCTCAACGCCGTCGACGTGCACCGGCGCGACGCCGCGACCGTCCACATCGGCTCCGTCCACCTCGCCGAGGGGCCGATGCTGCGGGCGCTGCTCGACGGCGCGATCCCGGCGGGGACGCCGGTTGCCGCGACCGACGTCGACGGCGTGCTCGTGTTCGCGGCCGGCGGCGGGAGCGGCCGATGACGCTCACGCTGTCCGACCTGCGTCCCGTGTACGTCGTCGGGATCGGTCTCCACCGGTTCCAGCGCCCGACCGACACGAGCTTCGTCGAGCTCGGCCTCACCGCCGTGCGCGCCGCCCTCGCGGACGCGGGGGTGCCGTGGGAGTCGGTCGAGGCGGCGTACACCGGGTCCACCCGGCTCGGCATGGCCGTCTCGCGACCCATGCTCCGCCACCTCGGCGTCACCGGGATCCCGATGACCCAGGTGGAGAACGCCTCCGCCTCGAGCTCGTCGGCCTTCCGGCTGGCGGTGCGCGACGTGGCGGCCGGGTTCGCGGACGTGACGCTCGCGATGGGCGTCGACAAGGCGGCGACCGGCCTCCGCGCCGAGACGCTCACCGGGATCGCCCCGCACGACGAGGGCCTCACGACCCCGGCGGTGCACTTCGCGCTGCTGGCCGAGGAGTACCTCCGCTCGCGCGGGGCCGGCGCCGAGGACCTCGCCCGCGTCGCGGTGAAGAACCACAACAACGCGGCCGACAACCCCTTCGCGCACCGCCAGCAGCGTCGTACGGTCGAGGAGGTCCTGGCCGACCGCCCGATCGCCGGCATCCTCACGCGTCTGCAGTGCTGCCCCATCGGAGAGGGCGGGTCCGCCGTCGTGGTCGCGAGCGAGGAGGGCATCCGCCGCCTCGGCATCGATCCCGCCCGGGCCGTCCGGGTGCTGTCGAGCGCGCAGCAGTCGGAGCAGCTCTACGGCACGCGCAGCTACGACGCGGAGCTCACCGGCGCGACGACCCAGCAGGCACTGGACGAGGCGGGGGTCGCGGCGCGGGACATCGACGTGATCGAGCTCCACGACGCCTTCGCGATCGAGGAGCTGCAATACCTGGAGACGATGGGGATCGTGCCCGAGGGCGGGGCGCCGTCGGCGCTGCGGGACGGCGAGCTCGCGATCGGTGGCCGGGTCGCCGTGAGTCCCTCGGGAGGCCTGCTGGCCATGGGCCACCCGATCGGCCCGACGGGGGTCGCCCAGATCGTCGAGGTCACACAGCAGCTCCGGGGCGAGGCCGGCGTGCGCCAGCAGCCCGGAGCCCGGCACGGGCTGGCTCACCTCGTGGGCGTCGGAGCCGTGTGCGTGGTGCACGTGCTCGCCGCACCTGCCTGACGGACCTGCCGGCTCCGTCGACCGCCCGGGCGGTCGACGGGGTCAGCCCCCTGCCGGGCCGGCCAGCGCGTCGACGGTCTGGTACGCCGCAGCGGTGACCGCGTCGAGGTCGACCCGTGTCGGGTCCACGAGGTACTGCAGCACGATGCCGCGCAGGAAGGCCTCGATGACGATCGCGTGGGCGCCGGGGTCGATCCCGGCGCGGATGCTGCCGTCGGCCAGCCCCCGCTCGAGGAAGCGCGCCAGGTCGTCCCGGAACGACTGGTAGGTCTCGCGCACCGCGTCCGTCACCGGCCCGGGCTCCCCGATGGAGTCGGTACCGAGGACCAGCATGACCTTGGCGGGCCGCGGGTCGGCCCGGAAGCGGTCGAGGTAGGTCCGCACCATCCCGCGCACCTCGTCGTACCCGGTGCGGGACGGGTCGTGCTGCGCCTGGTCGTGGTACTGCTCGCGGATCACCGCGATGACCCCCTCGACGAGCGCCACCTTGGTGCCGAAGTGGTACGCGACCAGGCCGCGGCTGAGCCCGGCGACCTCCTGGATGCGGGTGAACGTCAGCCGGCGGTAGCCCTCCTCCGCCAGGATGTCGATCGCCGCAGCGATCAGCGTGCGCCGCGCGGCCTGGCTGCGCTCCTCCTGCGTCGCCGTCTCGCCCGCCACGATCCCCCCGCTCCGCCGACAGCCGGCGCACCACTTCCAGTACGAGCGTTCAGGATATCGCAGGCAGCATCCTCGTCCGCCGCTCGGCTCAGACCGCTCGCGGGCCCTCCGGATCGGTGTCGGCCAGGTCGGTCTCGATGACCACCCGCTCCTTGCGCACGGGCACGGTGCGGGTCTCGTACTCCGTCGTGATGAAGCGCCGCAGCCGCGACCGGCCCACCTGCTCTGTCCGTCCGACCTGGACAGGTGCCCCCGAACCGTACGGCGCGGTCGCCGGGTCGCCGCTGAGCACGGGACGCTCGGCGGTGTCGCCCTGGCGCGGCTCGTCGTGGTGGTCGTCATGGTGGTCGCCGTGGTGGTCGTCGTGGTGGTCGCCGCGGCCCGTGCCGTGATCGCGCTCGTCGTCGCGGCGGTAGTGCTGCCACAGCCGCGCCTCCTCGGCCTCGTCGAGGTGCCCCTCGTCGAGGTCGATGGAGGGGGCGCCCTTGACCTGGTCCTTCGTGAACGGGACGGTGAGCCGCCCGTCCTCCAGGGTGGCGTCGGCGATGGGCACGAAGGACTCCCTCCTGCCGAACAGACCGGTGTGCACGGTGACGAAGGCCGGGCGGTCGGTGCGGTCGTCGAGGAACACCTGGCCCACCTTCCCCAGCTTCTCGCCGTCGTGGGTGTAGGCGGTGGTGCCGAGCGCTTCACGCGCCTGCGTCTCGTCGAGCATGTGGACCTCCTCGTCGCATCTCCCCGTCGCTCCCCCGGGTACCCGGGCGGGCCCGCCGTACCGGGTCGTGGCCGGAAGCGGCAACCGCGGAACGCCCGGCGGTGAACATCCCCGCGGCGGGTACCGGCGCCCCCGTCCCCATCCTCGAGGAGGCCGTCGTGGCACGTGAGCACAGCAACCACCGTCAGCACGCTGCGTCGGCCGGCGGAGCCAGCAGCCTCGACGCGGTCGAGGAGCGCCGGCGCCGCAGCGTCGACGACACGACCGCTCGCGAGCGGTTCGCCGGGCTCAACCCCGGCGCCTGCTTCTTCGGCTGGATCGTCGCGATCGGCGTCGCCGTCCTGCTCACCAGCATCGCCGGTGCCGTGGTCGCGGCGGTCGGTTCGACGACCGGTGTCACGCAGAGCGAGGCCGAGCGCGAGAGCGGCACGATCGGGGTCGCCGCCGCCGTCGTCCTCCTGGTGGTCCTGCTGATCGGCTACTACGCCGGCGGATACGTCGCGGGACGCATGTCCCGCTTCGACGGCGGCCGCCAGGGACTCGGTGTGTGGGTGATCGGGCTCGTCGTCACGATCATCGCCGTGGCAGCCGGCGCCGTGTTCGGCGCGCAGTACAACATCCTGGACCGCGTCCAGCTCCCGCGCGTCCCGGTCGCGACCGAGGACATCAGCCTCGGAGCGGTCGTGACCGCGCTCGCGGTCGTCGTCGGCACGCTCCTCGCCGCGTTCCTCGGCGGCAAGGTCGGGCACCGCTACCACGACCGCGTCGACCGCGCCGTGGTCCGCGGCTGAGTGACGCCTCCCCCTCCGCCGGTCCCCGGACGGCGGACCCGGGCCGGCGTGTGTTGATGGATCCGCTCCCCTCCGAGTCCGCTCGCCTGGCCGCCACCGAGCGCTGGTTCGCGACGCACGGCCTGCCGTACTTCGTCGCGTCGGGGCGGGCCCGGGCGCGCAGGGCACTGCGGCTCACCCGCGTCGTACCACGCCTGGCGCTCGTCGTCGCCGCCGCCGCCCTGGTGGGCGTCGCGCTGGCGTGGCTCGGCTCCGACAACGCCCTCGCACCGGCGACCGTGCTCACCGCCGCGGGGGCGGCCGCCGCGACGTACGCCGTGGTCGCCCTCGGGGCGCGACCCGTGGTGACCTGGGCCGTGGGGCGGACGTTCGGGAGCCTGCGTCAACTGCTGCCGACCGTGACCCGCGCCCTGCCGCTGCTGCTCGTGTTCGTCACGTTCCTCTTCATCAACGCCGAGGTGTGGCAGATGGCGGCGAGCCTGCCCACCGGCTTCCTGTGGCTGACGGTGCTGCTCTTCGGGGCGATGGCGGTCGCGTTCCTGCTCGTCCGCCTGCCCGAGGAGGTCGACCGCGTCGACGACCACGTCGACGAGGCACTGCTCCTGCAGGCGTGCCGGGGCACGCCGCTCGAGGGCGACGCGCAGCGGCTCGTGGAGGACGACGGGCCGCCGCCGACGCGTCACACGGAGCTGACGCGGTTCGAGCGCTGGAACCTGCTGCTCGTGCTCCTGGTCGTCCAGGGCGTGCAGGTGCTCGTCGTCGCCGCCACCGTCTTCGCCTTCTTCGTGCTGTTCGGCGTGCTGACCATGCGCCCGGAGGTGGCCGAGGCGTGGACGGCCGACCCGGTGACCTCCGTGCCCGGCCTGCCCGGGCTGAGCGCGGAGCTGCTCGCCGTCTCGGTGTTCCTCGCCGCGTTCTCCGGGCTCTACTTCACCGTCGTCGCCGTCACCGACGACACCTTCCGCGGCCAGTTCTTCTCCGGGGTGCTCGGCGAGCTCGAGCAGGCCATCGGCGTGCGGGCGGTCTACGTCGAGCTGCTCGAGCGGCGGGAGGCCGAGCGGGCGGGCGCACCCGACCCCGGCCTCGACGGCCAGGCGTAGACGAGGCGGCGCCCGCGGTTCACCCGAGGTCGATCCCCATCTCGGTCAGGGTCCTCTGCGCGATGCGGAACGCGGTGTTGGCATCCGGTACGCCGCAGTAGATCGCCGTCTGCAGGAAGAGCTCCTCCAGCTCGTCCACGGTGACGCCGTTGCCGATCGCGGCGCGCACGTGCATCGCCAGCTCCTCGTGGTGGCCGCGGGCGACGAGCGCGGTCAGGGTGATGAGCGACCGGGCGTGCCGGGCGAGGCCGGGACGGGTCCAGATCCCGCCCCACGCGTACTGCGTGATGAAGTCCTGGAACCCCTCCGTGAACCCCGTCGCCGCGGCGGAGGCCCGGTCGACGTGCGCCTCCCCGAGCACGGCCCGCCGCACCGTCATCCCGGCGGCGCGCTGCTCCTCGACCGTCGCCGACGACGGCACCCCCCGCCGGTCCGTCGGAGTGCCGGTCGTGCCGTGGTGCGCCCGGAGGAACGGAACCAGGGCGGCGGCCACCCGAGCGGGGGCCTCGGCCGGCGCCAGGTGGGCGACGTCGTCGAGGACCAAGAGCCGCCCGTCGGGGACCCCGTCGGCGATCGTCGCGAGGTCGGCGGGCGGGGTGACCTGGTCGGCGGCCCCGGCGATCGCCAGGACCGGCGGGGAGATCTCGGCGAGGCGGTCGCGCACGTCGAAGGCGGCGAGAGCGGTGCAGGTCTGCGCGTAGCCGACCGCGCCGGTCGCCGCGAGCGCGTCGAGCAGCAGCCCGGCCCGTGCGGGGTCCCGGTCGACGAACCCCGGGGCGAACCAGCGCTGCCGCGACCCGTCGACGACGCCCGTCGTGCCGGACGCCCGCACGAGGGCGGCCCGCTCGTGCCAGCCCGTGCCGTCGCCGATCCGCGCGCCGCTGCAGAGCAGGGCGGCAGCGGCGACTCGCTCGGGCGCGTCGAGCAGGAGCCGGAGGCCGACGGCGCCCCCGACGGACACGCCCGCGTAGAGCACGCGCTCACCGCTCCGCCCCTCGGGGGCGAGCGCCGCGTCGAGCGCCGTCAGCACACCCGCTGCCAGCTCGCCCAGGTCGAACGGCTCCGACGGCTCGGGGCTGGCGCCGTGGCCCGGCAGGTCCCAGGCGAGGACGCGGTGGTCGATCGTGAGGCCCACGGCCGTCGTCTCCCACAAGGCGGTCGCCGTCGTCCCCAGCGAGGGGCCGAGCAGCAGCACGGGTCCGCGGCCGCCGAGGTCGACGGTGCGGATGTCGGGAACGCTCACGGGTGTCTCCTGGTCTCGGTGCGGAGGCGGTCGACCCGCTCGACGACGCGCCGGACGATCCCGTCCGCCGCACCGAGGTACGTCGACGGATCAGGCTCCTCGGTCGCGGCGGCGCCGGCGACCGCGCGCACGGCGTCGCGCTCGGCCAGGAGACCCCCGGTGGCCGCGGCGTGCGCCGCCCGCTCCCCCATCACGTCGGCGTGCACCCGGAGCCCGGCCACGAGCTCGGCGGTCTGGTCGACGGCGACGACGCTGCGGCGCCCGAGGTCACGCAGGGTGGCCCACTCGGCGTGCCAGGACCCGGTCGGCCGCTCGTCGTCGGCGAGCGCCGCGGCGGCGTGCAGGGTCGCGACGAGCCCGGGCGTGGTGATCGCGGCACGGCGCACGAGCACCGACAGCACCGGGTTCTGCTTCTGGGGCATCGTCGAGGAGCCGCCGCGGTCGTCGTCGACCGGTTCGCCGAGCTCCGCGATCTCCGGCCGCGTCAGGGTGAGCACGTCGGCGGCGATCCGACCGCAGGCCTGGGTCGCGAGGCCCAGTGCATCCCCGGCACGGGTTATCGGGGTGCGGTCGGTGTGCCAGGGGACGGCGCGGGCGAGCCCGAGGGCATCGGCCAGGGCGTCCGTGATCGCGAGCGGGTCGACCGCCGTGCCCGAGCTCCCGGCCGCGAGGGACGTCAGCTCGGCGAGGGCCGACAACGTGCCCGCGGCGCCGCCGGCCTGCACGGGCAGGAGGGCGCGGGCGCGATGCACCTCCTCGGCGGCGCCGAGGATGCCCTGGAGCCACCCGGCCGCCTTCAGGCCGAACGTCGTGGGCACCGCGTGCTGGGTGAGCGTGCGCCCGACCATCACCGTCGCGGCATGCGCGCGCACCAGCTCGGCGAGCGCGTCGACGGAGCGACGGAGATCGGCCCCGACGCGGTCGAGCGCTTCCACCAGCACCAGGACCAGGGCGGTGTCGACCACGTCCTGGCTGGTCAGCCCGCGGTGCAGCCAGGTCGCCGCGTCGACCGCGCCGGCGGCGCGCAGACGCTCGCGCAGCAACCGGACCAGCCCGATCACCGGGTTGCCGCCCCCCTCGGCGCCGAGCGCCAGGTCGACCGCGTCGGCGGCGGCCGCCGCGGGGAGCTCCGCCGCCGCCGAGGCCGGCGCCACCCCGGCCGTCACGAGGCCGTCCAGCCAGGCCTGCTCGACCCGCACCATCGACCCGAGCAGCCGGGTGTCGCTCAGGAGGTCGCCGGCGCGCTCGTCGCCGGGCCAGAACAGGTCGGGCACCCGGTCAGTCCCTCCCGGCCGACCGACGACGGCCGTCGAAGGCGAGGAAGACGGTCTCGTCGTCGCCCTGCAGGCGCACGTCGAAGACGTACCCCTGCTCGTCGGCCGTCGCGACCAGCGTCGCCCGCCGCTCGGCGGGCAGCGAGGCCAGGAGGCGGTCGGTGTCCAGCGCCGTTGCGTCGACGCCGGGCGAGCCGGCGGGGAGGTACGCCCGGGTGAAGAGCCGGTCGAGCTGTCCGCGCGCGAAGACCGTCACGGCGAAGAACGGCGCCGCCCCCGGCCGGGTCGGCCCCGGGGCGAGGGTCGAGAAGGAGTAGACGCCGCGGCGGTCCGTCGAGGCACGACCGAAGCCGGTGAAGGTGAAGCCGTCGCGGTGCAGGCTGCCCTCGGCCCGCGGGACCGCACCGCTCGGGTCGGCCTGCCAGATCTCCAGCAGCGCGTCCGGCACCGGCGTACCGGCGCCGTCGGTCACGCGGCCGTGCAGGCGGATCGCGCCCGGAGCCCCCGGGGGCACGAGGTCGCGGTCACCGGCATACGGCAGCGCGTAGTGGAAGAAGGGTCCGACGGTCTGGCCGGGCGTCGGTGCTGCGGGGTGCGTGGGGTGTGCGGCGGAGGTCATCGGTCGTCCTCTCTCAGAGGTGCTCGACGTCGGACTCGCGCACGGTGCGGTGGGAGCCGGTGAGCACGATGTCCCACCGGTAGCCCGTCGCCCACTCGTGCGTGGTCACGCTGTGGTCGTAGGTCGCGACGAGCCGGTCGCGCGCCGCGGGATCGACGATGGACTGGTAGATCGGGTCGAGGTCGAACAGCGGATCGCCCGGGAAGTACATCTGCGTGACGAGGCGCTGGGTGAACTCCGTGCCGAACAGGCTGAAGTGGACGTGCGCGGGCCGCCAGGCGTTGCGGTGGTTCCGCCACGGGTAGGGGCCGGGCTTGATCGTGGTGAAGCGGTACCAGCCGTCCCCGTCGGTGAGGCACCGGCCCACCCCGGTGAAGTTCGGGTCGACGGGCGCGGGGTGCTGGTCGCGCTTGTGCACGTAGCGGCCGGCCGCGTTGGCCTGCCACACCTCGACCAGCTGGTGGCGCACGGGGCGGCCGTCGCCGTCGAGCACGCGACCGGTGACGACCATCCGCTCCCCCACGGGCTCACCGCCGTGCTGGATCGTCAGGTCGGCCTCGAGCGGGTCGACGTCGGTCGGGCCGAACGCCGGCGCCCCCAGCTCGACCTCCTCGGGATCGGCGTGGTGCAGCGACTTCGTGGGGTGCCGCAGGAGGCTGCTGCGGTAGGGCGGGTAGTCGAGCCGGGGGCCGGTCTCGACGGGCTCGCCGGCGGCCACGGACGCGGCGTAGTCGTCCGCGATCGTCGCCATCTCGGCGGAGAGGTCCGCCTGGGTCTCGATGCTCACGCCGCCGACGCTACGGCGGAAGGCGTACGCTCAGCGCCCCGGAGATTTCACTCAGCGGAAGGCGCTCGGAGATGGCGGGCAACGCGCGGGAACCCGGCAGCACGGTGACGCGACGCATCGGTCCGGCACCCGCGGGTTGGCGTTCGGCGTCGCCCGCTTGCCCTGGGAGCTCGCCCAGCTGGGATGCCCTGGGCCACGCCGACGCCGGCGTCACCGCCTCGTGTCGTGGCCCCCGCGTCGCTCCCAGCCGGGCCGCCGAGATCCTCTGACCGGGCACGCGATCCACGACGCCGGACGAGCGCGGGACCGATCGGGCCACCCGCACAACGACCATGGGCGTCACCGCAGGTCAGACCCCGTACGGTGGGCCACCAGGGACTCGAACCCTGAACCAGCGGAGTGGTTTCCGCAAGACTCACCGGAGACCATCATCGGGTCACGCACGGTCACTCCAGCGCATGTATCTGCAGGTCAGCGGCCTGCTCACTGCTCATCACGCCTCATCACGCGTCACCCAAGGTCATCCTGAAAACGTCGGGAAAACGTTGGATGGCTGACCCAAAACGTTGGATAGACGTTGGACCAGGTTCGCGACGCCGAACCAACGAACGCGTCTACTACCCCTTGAGGTCAGCACTCGCGCCGAGCCCAGTTGAGCCGCACCGAGCACGTGGCGCCGGTTGCGGTCCGCGATCAGCGGAGACCCCGCTGGCTTGCGAATGTCGGGGCACGCCGCCCGCCCGGCTATCGCCCACGACCGATGCCCTCGTCGCCCAGGAACACTGCGCTGCTCGCCGGGCTCGTGAACTGCGGCAATGACCTCCTCGCAGGCCAGCACGTCGGGTGGACGCGCCCGCACCCTAACGGCCCCTGCTGAGTCGGGAGAGGGGATGAGCGTGCACGGATTCGGGACTGGCATTGCCCTCTAGCGGCCCAGACGAGCGGAGCCGGACGCATCAACGCCGTGGCGCTTGCACTCCGCAACTTTCATTGACGCGCCGTGACGCGCATCACTAGGGTCGAGGCCGTTCGTCTATTAAATCGTTTCAATAGGAGCAGCCGTGCCCCCTTCGTCACGTCAGCGCGTCCGCGTGCGCAGCCTGCTGGCCCGGGCGGTGAGCGCCGGCCTCGTGGTGGGCGTCGTCGCCGCAGGGGCCGCGACCACTGCCGGCGCCTCCGGCGCGACACCCGTCGCCGCGCCGGTGACCGCCACGGAGCCGCTTGCGACCGCACCGTTGTCGTTGTCCGTCAACGGGTTGCCCGCGCCGGTCGACGTCGAGGGCACTCCTGCGTTCGGTTGGCACGTGCCGTCAGCGCGTCAGACGGCGTACGAGCTCGTGGTCGCGACGAGCGCCGCCGCGGCTGCGGCAGGTCAGGGTGACGTGTGGAGCAGCGGGCGGGTGACCTCGGACCAGCAGACGGGCATCGCCTACGGCGGTCCCGCCCTGGCCGCCGAGCAGCGCTACTTCTGGGCCGTGCGGACCGTCGACGCAGCCGGTGCGGCCTCGACCTGGTCCGCACCGGCGTCCTTCGGCACCGGCCCCACCTGGGACGGCTCGGCGCCGATCTGGGCGGCGTCGCCCGCGGACTCGTGGCGCGACTACACGATCGCCGCGCGAGTGCGCGTCGACGAGGTCGCCACGGGCGTCACGTTCCGTGCCGTCGACCCGAGCAACTCGTTGATGTGGCAGTTCCGCGCGGACACCAACCGACTCGTCCCGCACACGCAGGTGCGAGGCACCTACACGGCGCTGCCGGCCGTCGACCTGCCGGCCGGGGCGGTGCGCGTCGGGGAGTTCTTCGACCTGCGCATCGAGGTCGTCGGGGCGCAGGTGCGCACCTACGTCGGCGACGCTCTGGTCCACCAGTACTCCGTGACCGCCTCACCCCAGGACGCCCGCGGCGTGGTCGGCGTGCGCAACGGACGGTCGGAGTCCGCGACGTACGACTCCCTCCGGGTCACCGCGGCCGACGGGACGGTGCTCGCCGCCACCGGCTTCGACACCGGCGACCGCACCTTCGGCTGCGCGACGGCAGCCGGCGGGAGCCTGACGGTGCCGCGAGGAGCGGTGTGCCTGCTGAACGGCGTGTCGGCCGACTGGGCGATGCTGCGCGGCGCCGTCGACCTGCCGGGCAAGGAGGTCGCGTGGGCGACCCTGTCGGCGACCGCGAGCGACCCGCGGCCCGCGAAGCAGTACGTCCACAAGCTCTACCTCAACGGTGAGTTCGTCGGCCTGGGACCCACCCAGCCCGTCGGTGGCGAGACCCGGTACGACGGCTTCGACGTGACGGACCTCGTCGTGCCGGGCCAGGAGAACGTCGTGGGCGCGGTGGCCTACGCGACCTCCGGCCAGCAGTTCCAGGCGGAGCTCGTCGTCGCCTACACCGACGGCACGCGGACCAGCTTCGGCACGAGCCCGGAGACGTGGGAGGCCCGGACGGCCTCCGACGTGTGGCCGGCGGCGGGCAGCATCGGGACCAGCTACTTCACGGCACCCAAGGAGAACCTCGACCTGCGGGCCTACCCGGAGGGCTGGGACGAGCCCGGGTACGACGCCTCGGCGTGGCCGGCGGCCACGGAGCGCCCGGCGCTCACGAACCTCGCCGCGACCCCCACCGACAAGGTGAAGGAGCAGCTCCGTGCGCCCGTGCGCATCGTGGAGAAGGCCCCCGGTCACTACTTCGTCGACTTCGGGCGCGCCTGGATCGGCGGTGTGCGCTACGACGTGGCCGGCGGCACCGACGGCGCCAGGGTCGACCTGCGGTTCGGCGAGATCACCTCGAGCACCGACACCGTCCGCTACCAGCTCAACACCGGCAACACCTATCAGGACGTCGTGACCCTGCGCGACGGCCAGCAGACCGTGGAGACGTGGGGTGCCCGTGTCTTCCGCTACGTCGAGATCATCGGGGCGCCGGAACCGGTGACGACCGAGAACCTGAGCGCCCTCGCCCTGGTCTACCCGTTCGACGCCGACGCGTCCCGCTTCGCGTCGTCCGACGACAACCTGAACCAGGTCTACGCGCTGTCGAAGAACACCATCGAGGCGACCAACCTCAACTTCTACACCGACTCGTGGACGCGGGAGCGCACCAACTACGAGGCCGACGCCTACCTGCAGCAGATGTCGACCCTCTACCTGATGGACGACCTGTCGCTGGGCCGCTACTCGATGGACTACTTCCGCGGCAACCGCACGTGGCCCACGGAGTGGCCGATCTACGTCGCGCTCGCCGTGCACGACGCATGGCGCCAGACGGGCGACCTGACCCAGCCCGCGGCGTACTACGACAACCTGAAGGAGAAGATGCCGGACGAGTGGATCGACCCCTCGACCGGTCTCATCGGCAAGGACTTCCGGGCCAACGGCTGCAACAGCCAGACCGACTGCGACATCGTCGACTGGCCCGCCAGCGAGCGTGACGGCTACCAGTTCCGGCACTACAACACGGTCCTCAACGCGCTGACCTACCGCGCGTGGACGGACATGGCCGCGATGGCCACTGCCCTGGGACGTGCAGAGGACGCGGCCACCTACGGCCAGCGGGCCGCTCGCCTGCGGGCCTCGATGAACGAGCTCCTGCTCGACGAGGCGACGGGGCGGTACGACGACGGGATGGACGCGTCGTACCAGCTCTCGGGCCACCAGGCCCTGCACGCCTCGGCGTTCGCGCTGGCGTTCGGCGTCCCCGAGGACGACCAGCGGGACCGTGTCGCCGCGGCCGTGGCCGAGCGCGGGATGGCGTGCAGCGTCTACTGCGCCGGCTTCCTCGTGCCGGGTCTCTTCGACGGCGGCGAGGACCAGGCGGCGATCGACCTGCTCACCGGCGAGGGCACGCGCAGCTGGATGAACATGATCCGCCTGGGTGCGGGCGCCACGGCCGAGGCCTGGGACCCCTCGCTGAAGCCCAACCTGACCTACTCCCACCCGTGGGCGGCGTCCCCGGCGTTCAGCGTCCCGGCCGGGCTCTTCGGCATCGAGCCGCTCACCCCCGGCTACGCGACGTTCGCCGTGCGGCCGCGGCCGGGCGACCTCGCCTGGGGCACGATCGCGACCCCGACCGTCCGCGGCAGCGTGGGTGTCGGCTTCGACCGCGACACCGACGACGCGTCGCTGCGGCTCGCCGTGTCGGTGCCGGGCAACACGTCGGCGACGGTCAGCCTGCCGACGGAGGCGACGACGCCGCAGACGGTGTACGTCGACGGCTCGCCGCGCACGGTCGCTCCGGTCGACGGCGCGCTGCCGGTCACGAGGCTCGGCCGGGGCTGCCACGTGCTGTCCACGGAGGCCGAGGCGCTGGGCACGGAGAACGACGCTCGGTTGCTCGGCGTGTGCGAGGAAGCGCCGGCCGAGGGCCTGGCCATCGAGGCCGTCGTCGAGCCCGTCGGGATCGACGGCTGGCTCGGCGCCGACGCGACCGTGACCCTGGCGACCACGGGCGACCCGGGCGTCGGCGGGACCGTGGTCGAGCACGCCCTCGGTGACGCCGGATGGACCACCTACACGGAGCCGTTCACCCTGCCCGAGGGTGCAACCACGCTGCGCTACCGGTGGCGCGACGGCGACGTGGTGCTCGCACAGGGGTCGCGCGACGTCGTGGTCGACCGGGGTGCGCCGACCGTGACACCCAGCCTCGGCGCGGGCCGCACCCTGCAGGTGGAGTCCGCGGACCCGCTGTCCGGCGTCGCGACGGTCGAGTACCGCCGCGGCGACGGGGAATGGCAGCCCTGGACCGGTCCGGTGGCGCTGGGCGATGCCGCCGTCTCCGTCACGGTGCGGGCCACCGACAAGGCGGGCAACGCGGCCACCCAGGTGCTCGACGTGCCGCGGTACGTCCCCCCGCCCGGCCGGTACGGCGTGGGGTCGCGCATCACGCCCCAGCCCCTGGCCGCCTTCGCCAAGCTGGGGACGGCCAAGCCGATCACCGTCTACTACAAGGGCGAGGACGGCGCGGACGTGGGCGGCACGGTCTACGTGACGATCCGTCGCTCGGGCACCTCGCAGCTCGTCGCCACCGCGCACACCTACCGTGCCGGCACGACGCAGGTCGCCACGCCGCGCCTCCCGAACGTCAAGGGCCGCTACGAGGTCACGATCACCTTCGTGCCGAGCAACGAGGCCTACCGGGCGACGACGCGCCGGTTCTCGGTCTGGGCCACCCCCAGCGGCCGGCCGTAGTCTCGCGCGGCCGACAGGCCGGGGCCGGTGCGGGCGTCAGCTCGCATCGGCCCCGTGCTCGCCGTGGCAGTACGGGCGGCCCTCTCGACCCGCAGTGGAGGGGCCGATACCCGCAGGGGGACTCTCACCGCCCTACAGATCGCCTATCGCCTCACCGCAAGGCGGGTGGGACATCGAACACCACGCCTAGGTGTACCCGGTCAGGACGTTGGTAGCGGCGAGCCTGGCTGAACGAAGGAGGGGGTCTGCTGCACTGATCGGTGACATCTGATCTGCGTCGATGTGTGTCGGCGCTGGAAGGATGTACACCATGCCGAAGGCGTTCCCCAAGGAGTTCCGCGAGGACGTGATCCGGGTCTTCAAGGACTCGGACTCATCCATTGCCCAGGCCGCGAAGGACTTCGGGATCTCGCCGTCGTGCCTCAAGCGGTGGCTCATGATCGATGATCGGAACTCGACGAGCCCGTCGCCGGCCGCTCAGGCTGCGAACGAGTCCGATGCGCTGCGTGAGGCGAACAGGCGGATCAAGCTGCTGGAGCAGGAGAACGAGGTCCTGCGCCGTGCGGCCGCCTACCTGTCGCAGGCCAACCTGCCGGGAAAATGATGTACCCGCTCGTCCGCGAGCTGGCTGCCGACGGGATCCCCGTCGCGGTGACGTGCCGGGTGCTGAAGCTCGCCCGCCAGCCCTACTACCGCTGGCTCCGGTGCCCGGTCACCGATGCCGAGCTCACTGCCGCCTATCGGGCCAACGCGCTGTTCGACGCACACCGCGACGACCCGGAGTTCGGCTACCGGTTCCTCCTCGACGAAGCCAGGGACGCAGGACAGCCGATGGCCGAACGGACCGCGTGGAGGATCTGCTCCGACCTCGGCTGGTGGTCCGCGTTCGGGAAGAAGCGCGGGCGCCACGGCAAGAAGCCCGGGCCGCCGGTCCACGATGACCTCTGCGCCGTCCTCGACGAACACGGCGTGACCCGCCACGAATTCACCGCCAACGGCCCGAACCAGCTGTGGCTCTCCAACATCACCGAGCACTGGACGCGCGAAGGCAAGCTCTACCTCTGCGCGATCAAGGACGTCTACTCGAACCGGATCATGGGCTACTCCATCGACTCACGGATGAAGTCCCGCATCGCTGTCGCTGCGCTCGACAACGCCGTTGCCCACCGCAACGCCGAAGGCGCGGATGTGGCCGGTTGTGTCCTGCATACCGATCGCGGGTCGCAGTTCCGCAGCCGAAAGCTGGTCCACGCGCTCAACCGTCACGACATGGTCGGATCGATGGGCCGCGTCGGCGCGGCCGGCGACAACGCGGCCATGGAGAGCTTTTTCGCGCTACTGCAGAAGAACGTCCTGGACCGCCGCACGTGGGCCAGGCAGGAAGAGCTGCGGATCGCGATCGTGACCTGGATCGAGAAGACCTACCACCGCCGCCGAAGGCAGGCTGCTCTCGGCCGATTGACCCCGGTCGAATACGAGCTGATCATGCTTCCAACCGCCACCCAGGCGGCCTAACCCAACTGTCACCGGACGGTGCAGCAGACCCTGACGTCGATCTCGACGACCCGCAGGGACCTCGCGTCCACGTCCGCGGCACCAAGACCGACAACGCCGACCGAGTGCTACCGCTGCCTCCGTGGCTCGCTGACCGCCTGCGTTGCCGCGGCCACCGGTTCGGCACCCGCGGGCTGGTCTTCGGCGTCACCCGCTACCCCTCGAAGCTCGGCCAGCCGCGCGACAAGCGCAACGTCACCCGCACCATCACCACCCGCATGAAGACCGCAGGGATGCCCTGGGCAACGTCCCACACCTTCCGACGGACCGTCGCCACCTGGATGGACGAGGCCGGAGCACCCTTGGCCGAGATCGCCAACCAGCTGGGCCACGCCAATGTGAGCGTTACCGCCTCGTACCTTGGCCGACGTGCAGCGCCGAGCCGAGCCGCCGACATCCTCTGAGCGCACCTCGCGGCCCAAACCGTTGGATAAACGTTGGATCCGCTCCAACCACCAGAGTGCTCGATTGCGTCCCCGCAGGTCAGACGTGGTTCCCGTAGGCCACCAGGGACTCGAACCCTGAACCAGCGGATTAAAAGTCCGATGCTCTGCCCATTGAGCTAGTGGCCCTCGACGGCCGCCACCACGAGGCGCCCGTCGCCCGCCATCCTCTCAAGACGCGACGCGCGCCGCGACGCTCGGGTCCACCGCCTCGAGCACCCGCCGGGTCGCCACGACGAGCGCCGACGCGGCGAAGGTGTCCGCGCCCGCGCGCTGCCGCTCGCGCACGGCCTCGGCGAAGCGCGCGACGGTGGCGTCGGCCGCGCCGTACGCGGGTTCGCGGTCCTCCCCCACCGCGCGCAGCACCGCGGCGACGGCGACGAACGCGTCGGCCGCCGCAGGGCGGAGCAGCGGACCGAGGGCGACCTCGTCGCGCTCGGCGTGCTCGTCGCGGGCGAGGGTCCGCAGGATCTCCTCCACCTCGTAGGACAGCCACCCGAGCGCCCGTCCCTGCGTGACCGTCGACCGCGCGGAGTCCTGCCAGCGCCGAGCGCGCCAGTTCGCCCGCTGTGCCTCGGCGGCACGGGCCACCAGGCTCTCGAGCGAGCGGGTGGGGGTGGCGAGGTCCCGCGCCCGGGCCTCCCACTCGGAGGGCCGCGGCAGCGACTCCTGGCGCAGCCCGTCGGCGAGGTCGTCGAGCTGGTCCGCCAGCAGCGCCCGCAGCTCGGCCTGCGCCGCGTCGGCCGTGGCGAGCGGCAGGGAGGGCAGCAGCACGTTGACCAGCACGCCGACCGCGGCGCCGACGGCGGTGAGGCCGAGGTACCCCAGGACGTAGCCCCCGGGGTCGCCACCACCGATGAGCAGCACGAACAGCGCCGACACCGGCACCCACGAGGCCATCGCCCCGAGCCGTCCCCACCACGAGAGCAGGCTGCCGAGCGCCACCACCGCGGCGATCCCGGCGAGCGTCGGCACGGAGGTCATCGTCACCGCTACGGCGAGCGCCGCACCCAGCCCGATCGCGACCGCCGACTGCACGGCAGTACGGACCGAGTGCACCGTCGTCGTCGACACGGTGACGACCGCGCCGAGCGGCGCGTAGTAGGCGTAGTGCGACGCCACCCCACCCCACGGGACGACGGCGAGGTAGGCGAGCACGGCGGCGACCGCTGCCTTCGCCGCGACGGCGGGCGCGGGGTGCAGCGCGAGGTCGGCGAGCGGGCGTGGCAGGGGCACGGGTGCGCCAGTACCCACCGACGACGAGGACCCGCGCCGACGGGGGAGGCGACGCGGGTCCGGAATCGAGGGGTGGTGGCCGAGTCTCGGGTCTCGGCCACCACCCGCGGTCCAGTGTGGCACCGGGGTGGTGAGCCGTCCCGCGAATCCCGACAACGCGTCGCTCGGGGATTCGATCGCGCGGCAACCCGCTGACCACGTAGTTTCTGCCCATGAGCAATCCACAGGACGGCGGGGACCGGCCCACCGACCTCCGGAGCCGGTGGCTCGAGATGCGGGAGCGGCGCGCGGCCAGCCGCAGTGGAGCGCCCGAGCAGCCGGTCGCCCCCGCCGCCGTGGAGAGCACCGAGGCGCCTGCGCCCACCCCGGCGTACGACGCCGCCGACGCGCCCGTCGACCCCGAGGCCGCAGCGGTCGAGCCCGTCGAACCGAAGCCCGAGGCCGTCGAGCCCGAGCCCGTCGAGCCCGAGCCCGAGCCGGCGCCGCAGCACGCCGCGGCCGCCTCGGTGCTCGCGGCGTTCCGCGCCACCGACGACGCACGCAGCACCCCGACCGAACCGACGGACGAGGAGCACCACGAGCACGACCAGGACGTGCTGACCGCGAGCGGCCCCCTGCCGTCGCTGCCGCCGTCACCGTCCCCCGACCCGGTCGAGCCGCGCGAGCAGCAGGACGACGACCCGTCCGACGAGCCGTACCGCTGGGATCCCCTCGACCCCCTCACCGGCCCGATCGAGCTCGTCGGTCTCGACGACGACAGTCCCCTCGGACGGGACGACCCGGAGCCGGAGCCCGAACCGGAGCCCGAGCCCGAGCCCGAACCGGAGCCCGACCACGAACCGCAGGCGGACCCTCAGCCTCTCGCTCGTCCCGTCGCCGCGCCCGCGCCGGTCGTCACCCAGAACTCCGCCGCCGCGTCGGTGCTCGCGGCGCTGCGGCCGGAGCCGGAGCCCGAACCGGAACCGGAACCGGAACCGGAACCGGAACCGGAACCGGAACCGGAACCGCAGCCTGCGCCCGCCACAGTCGACCTCTACCCCGGCCGGGCCGCGGACCCCGACAACCCGCCGCTCCCGCCGGAGGACACGGCGGGCCGCCACGTCAGCACGGCCCCGCCGCCCAGCACCTCCCACGACATCGCCCAGTCGGTCGTCGCGGCGTTCCGGCGTCCCGAGCCGGAGACCGAGCCCGAGCCGGCACCCGAGGCGGAGCCGGAGGAAGCCAGCTCGACAGCGGCCGCGTCACCCCTCGTGGCGGCGGCGCGACGCGTCGAGGAGGAGCGCGCCGCGGCAGCCGCGCGTGAGGAGGCCGCGCGCGCCGAGGCCGCAGCGGCAGCGGAACCGGTGGGGCGGCGTACCCGCGACGAGGCCTCCCGGCCCGCCGAGGAGCGCACCCCGCTCCGGGTCGAGTTCGCGTCGCCGCGGACGGGCCAGGTCACGGCGACCCTGCTGATCGTGGCCGGACTGCTCGTGACGGCGGGGATGGCGTGGGTCGCCTACGACACCCGCGACGTCGCCGACGCCGCGCTCGCGGGCGTCGCCGGCGTGCTGACCCTCGTGGTGTGGGCGGTGCGCGCCGGCTCCGCGCCGACCACCGTGGTCATCGACCGCGGCGTCCTCCACATCACCCGCGCCACGAGCACGTCGTCGTTCGACCTCACCAACGTGCAGCTCGACGTGGAGGAGCACGGCACCCCCGGTCAGCGGAACTGGCGCCTGCAGATCCACCGCCGCAGCCTCGGGCCGGTCACCATCGACCGCTCGATGGTGGACCCGGTGGCGTTCATGCAGGCGGTACGTCGCTACCGGCGCGACCTCTGAGCGCACGCTTCCCGGCGGCGGGCGGGGCTCCCGGTGGGGCCACCGTCGCCGCGGCGATCGCCGTCGTGATGGGGACGCTCGCCACCAGTCCGATGGCCGAGGCCAGGGTGCGCACGACCTCCTCGCTCAGCATGTCGGAGGAGAGCACGTCGGCGATCGGGCGGTCGTAGAGCGAGAGCAGCAGCAGCACGCCCAGCGCCGTGCCCGCGTAGGCGAACACGATCGTGTAGATCGTCGAGGCGATGTGGTCGCGCCCGATCCGCATGCCGCGCGAGAAGATCTCGCGGCGGGTCATGTCGGGGGCGGCCGACCGCAGCTCCCAGACCGCGGAGGCCTGGGTGATGGTGACGTCGTTGAGCACGCCCAGACCGGCGATGATGATGCCGGCCGACAGCAGCGCCTTGAAGTTGAGCTGGTCGGCGTAGAGCTGGAGGAACTCGCCGTTCTCGTCGCTCATGCCGGACAGCCGCGCCGCGCCGACCGCCCAGACGCCGAGCAGCGCGGTGACGCTGATGCCCAGGAGCGTCCCCGCGAGGGCCGCGCTGGTGCGCAGCGAGGGTCCGTGCGCCAGGTAGAGGACGACGTACATGATGACGATCGAGCCGACCACCGCGACCCCGATGCCGCTCTCCCCCGCCAGCAGCCCGGGGATCATGAACCCCCAGAGCACGACGGCGGCGAAGCCGAGGCCGATGAGCGCCAGGATGCCGCGCACGCGGGCGATGACCGCGACGACCACCACGAAGAGGATCGTCATGGCCAGGAGGGGCGCGTCGCGGTGGGGGTGGGAGAAGCCGTAGACCGTCTCCGGCTGGCCCTCGACCGGCGGGACGCGCATGAGCACGACCTCGTCGCCGGCCCGCAGACCGGAGCGCACGACGGACGCCTCCGTCTGCACGCGGGTCTCGTCACCCTCCTCCGGGCCCTCGCTCAGCCGCGCGACGAGGGTGTTGCAGTTCTCGGGGAAGGCCTGGTCGGAGCCGCCCTCGGGCTCGGGCAGACCCGGGCCGACCGCGATGACCGGGCACGCGTCCTCGACTCGCACGACCTCGGCGTCGACGAAGGTGACGCCCTCCGCGGCGTACTGGACGTCGTCGACGGCGTCGGCGTCCGACGGCCAGAGGGCGACGAGGCCCGACAGGGTGCCGACGAGCACCACGGCGAGGAACCCCAGGAGCAGCACCACGGCCCGCCGGTCGGTGCGCACCGCGCCGACCGACGGGCCGTGCCCGTGCCCGTGTCCGTGGCTCACCCGACGGCGACGCCGCGCTCGCCCGCGTCGGTGAGACGGGACTCCTCCGCGGCCTGCTTCTCCAGCTCGGTACGACGCGCCTCGAGCGCCTCCTCGGCCTTCGAGTCGTCGCGGGTCACCAGGTCGCGGGCGCCGCCCTCGAGCCGCGCGAGCGCCCGACGGGCGAAGACCTGCTGCTCGGTCATGGTGCGCTCCGAGCGGTCGCGACCGACGAAGGAGACGAACCAGCGCAGCAGCGCGGTGACGCGGTTCTTGAACCCGGTGAGGTACATCAGGTGCACGGCGAGCCAGGACAGCCAGGCGATGATGCCGCTGATGCGGATCTTGTTGCCCACCATCATGACCGCGCGGAAGCGGCCGATGACGGCCATCGAGCCCTTGTCGAAGTACTTGAACGGCTTCTGGGGGGCCTTGCCCTGCAGCCGGCCCTGGATCTCCTTGGCCGCGTACTTCGCACCCTGGATCGCCACCTGGGCGACGCCCGGCAGGTTGTTGAGGCTGATCATGTCGCCGACGACGAAGACCTCCGGGTAGCCCGGGAGGGTGAGGTCGGGGTTGACGCCGATCCGGCCGGCGCGGTCGAGCGGGGCGCCGCTCTGCTCCGCCAGCGTCTTGCCGAGCGAGTTCGCCTGCACACCGGCGGCCCAGATCATCGCCGTGGAGTTGATGCGCTCCGTCGAGCCGTCCTTGTACTTGACGTCGAGCCCGTCCTGGTCGACGGACGTGACCATCGCGCCCAGCTTGACCTCGACGCCCAGCTTCTCCAGCGACGCCTTGGCCGAGGCGCCCAGCTTCTCGCCGAACGGCGGCAGCACCTGCGGGGCGGCGTCGACCAGCACGACGCGGGCCTTCTCGGTGTTGATGTGGCGGAAGTCGGTGCGCAGCGTGCGGTGGGCGAGCTCGGCGATCTGCCCGGCCATCTCGACGCCCGTCGGGCCGGCGCCGACCACGACGAAGGTGAGCAGGTCCTGCACCTTCTCGCCGCGCGCGGCGGCGATCTCGGCCAGCTCGAACGCGCCGAAGATGCGGCCGCGCAGCTCGAGGGCGTCGTCGATGCTCTTCATGCCCGGCGCGAACTCGGCGAAGTGGTCGTTGCCGAAGTAGCTCTGGCCCGCGCCCGCCGCCACGATGAGCGAGTCGTAGGGCGTGAGGGTCTCGAGGCCCAGCACGTGGGACGTCACGATCCGGTTCTCGAGGTCGATGTCGGTGACCTCGCCCAGCAGGACGGTGGCGTTCTTCTGCTTCGCCAGCACCTCGCGGGTCGGGGGCGCGATCTCGCCCTGCGACAGGATGCCGGTCGCCACCTGGTAGAGCAGCGGCTGGAACAGGTGGTGGGTCGTCTTGGCCACCATCGTGACGTCGACCGGCGCCTTGCGCAGGGCCTTCGTGCCGAAGAGCCCTCCGAAGCCGGAACCGATCACCACGACCTTGTGTCGATCCGAGCTGCTCTGCTGGTTCATGAACCCACCCTTCCTCGCCGATGTGTGGGGCCGGTGACCATTCTTCTCCTACCTACGACACAAAGCACATCGAGCGCGGTGGTTTCGACCACATCGCCCCGGGGAAGCAGGCGCGAGATGACCGAACCCCCGCGTCCTGCTCGGGCTGACGCGCGCTTGTGACGACGAAGGTTGGCGTGATGCCGCAGAGCCGAGAGGCCGTCCGACTCGAGCCCGGCCCGACCTGCGTCCAGCAGGCTCGGCGCTGGGCCGCGGCGGTGTGCCACGACATGGGCCGCGAGGACCTGCTCGACGCCGCCGAGCTGGGTGTCTCCGAGCTCGTCACCAACGCGCTCCTCCACGCCACCGAGCCCATCACCGTGCGCGTGCGGGGCACCCGGGCCCACCCGCGCTTCGAGGTGGCGGACGGTTCGCGCGTGCCGCCGAGCCTCACCGCACCGGCGTCGGACCCGGGGGACGAGGACGACGAGTTCGGCTTCCTGCTGACGGTCGGGCGCGGGCTGGGGCTCGTGGCGATGAACTCCGCCGCCTGGGGCGCCGACATCGTCCCCGAGGGCAAGGTCGTCTGGTTCGAGCCGGTGCCGGAACCGCGGCTCGACGCCGACCTCGAGGGCGAGGTCTTCGACATCACCCTCACCACCGGCGACATCGAGCGGGTGCCGACCGTGTTCGTGCGGCTGCGCGGGATGCCGCTGCTGCCCTACCGCGACTTCCGCCGGCACTACGGCGACCTGCGGCGCGAGGTGCGCCTGCTCTCGCTGGCCCACCAGGACGACTACCCGCTCGCCCACGAGCTCTCCCGGGTCTTCGACCTGTTCGAGAACCACATCGACCACGCGGGGATCGCCGGCAGCGTCGAGGCGGGCCTCGCCGCGGGCCGCGTCACCGGCGACTTCCTGCTGACGGTGGGCCAGCCCGCCGCCGATCTGTCCCACCAGATGCGGGACCTCCTCGACCTCGCCGACGCCTTCTGCCGCACGCAGCGGCTCCTGTCCCTCGCGCGGTCCGAGCCGCAGCGGGAGTTCCAACGGTGGCTCCTCGGCGAGATCTCGGCCCAGTCCGCCGGGGCGGCGCCCACACCCTGGGTCGAGGCGCGCGACCAGTCCTCGCACGCGAGCTGACCCGGCTCGCCCGCGGGGCTCAGCCCCAGCCGAGGTCGTGCAGCGCGGCGTCGTCGATCCCGAAGTGGTGGGCGATCTCGTGGACGACGGTGATCCGCACCTCGTCCTCGAGCTCCTCCAGGTCCTCGCACATCGCGAGCAGCGGCTTGCGGAAGACGAAGATCCGGTCGGGCAGCACCCCGCCGTAGTCGAACCCGCGCTCGGTGAGGGCCACCCCGTCGTACAGGCCCAGCAGGTCGGCGGGCTCCCCCTCCGGTGGCTCCTCCTCGACGAGCACGACGAGGTTGTCCACGAGCGCGGCGAGCTCGTCGGGGATGCCGTCGAGCGCGCGGTCGACGAGCTGCTCGAAGGCGGGACGGTCGAGGTCGACGGGCATGGGCCCATCCTCGCGGGTGACCGGGAACGGGCCGGAAATGACCACCGCCCCGGATCTCGATGAGATCCGGGGCGGTGGGTCGGCGACCCCGACGGGACTCGAACCCGCGGCCTCCGCCGTGACAGGGCGGCGCGCTAACCAACTGCGCTACGGGGCCTTGCTCAACCCCTGCGGTGCAGGAGCCGGTGAACCATAACGCACAGTCGCTCCCGATTCACAATCGAGCTCCACCGGCCTGGTTCGTCGCACCCCCAACCGGATTCGAACCGGCGCTACCGCCGTGAAAGGGCGGGGTCCTAGGCCGCTAGACGATGGGGGCCGGACGCGCGCACCAGCATAGGGCGGGGCTCGGAGCGCCGCCAACGAACCCCTCGGGCACGCGCCCGACGTCCACCGACGACGAGATCCGATTCGTGAGGTGCCGCGGGCTGCGGTATGGTCTACCCCGCTCGGGCAGGTAGCTCAGTTGGTACGAGCGATCGCCTGAAAAGTGATAGGTCGGCGGTTCGACCCCGCCCCTGCCCACGAGCACGAAGGCCCCGCGAGATCCTCGCGGGGCCTTCGCCTTTGCGGGGGTCGGCTCCCCCGCCGTACGCCGCGGGGTCAGTCCGCCGGGAGCTCGACGCCCGCGAGGCGCAGCGACTCGGTCCACGCCCGGGCGGCGTCGGTCTCCGAGCGCAGCGGCCCGTAGAGCGGCCGCTCCGCCGGTGCGCCGGTGAGGCCGCCGAGACGACGTGGCCCGTAGAAGCGCCCGCCCGCGTCACCGGGGGCGGTGGCCGCGAGCAGGGCCGGCAGCGCGGCGGACTCGGGGGTGCCGACGATGCCGACCCTCGACAGCCTCCGGATCAACCGGACCTCCCGGGTCTCGTCGTCGCGGCCCATCTCGGGGCGTGCGGCGAGGAGGCTCGTCGGGGCCACCCCGGGGTGGGCCAGGTTGCTCGTGATGCCCCACCCGTGGGCGCGACTGCGCCGGTCGAGCTCGAGCGCGAACAGGCCCTGGATCACCTTGGACGAGCCGTAGGCCGCCATCGCGTCGTAGGACCGCTCCCAGTCGAGGTCCTCCCAGTGCACGCTCCCGCGCCGCGCGACGATGCTGGTCTGCGACGTCACCCGCGCCCGACCCGCCCGCAGCAGCGGCAGCAGGTGGGCGACGAGGGCGACGTGACCGAGGTGGTTCGTGCCGAGCTGCAGCTCGTGGCCGTCGGCGGTGGTGCGGCGCTCGGGCGGCGTCATCACCCCCGCGTTGTTGAGCAGCACGTGCACGGGCCGCCCGTCGTCCCTGAGCGTCGTCGCGAACGCCTCGACCGATGCGAGCGAGGCGAGGTCGAGCGACCCGAGCGTCACCGCGGCACCGGGGTGCTCCGACCTGATCGCGGCGACCGCCGTCTCGCCCTTGGCGGGGTTGCGCACGCCCAGCACCAGGTCGGCGCCCGCACCGGCGAGGCGCCGGGCGAGGACGAGCCCGATCCCGTCGCTGCCGCCGGTCAGGACCACCCGACGGCCGGTGAGGTCGGGGACGGTCAGGTGGGGGGTCGAGCGGGTCATGGCGCCTCCTGGCGATCGGTGTCGCGCTCCACCCTGCTCCCCCGCGTCGACCGGCGGCAGGGCCCGCCGATCCCCCCCTTCGGCCCCTCCCGCGCCGTACGGGGGGATCGATGGTCCGTGGCACCGGGGCACCCGGGCGCGGTAGGAAGGGCGCGGAGAGGAGGCCACCGTGGTCGATCGAGCCGGACTGGCCGACTTCCTGCGCCGGCGCAGGGAGTCGCTGCAGCCCGAGGACGTGGGGCTGCCGCGCGGGCCGCGGCGGCGCGCCTCCGGCCTGCGGCGCGAGGAGGTCGCGGCGCTCTGCCACATGTCGACGGACTACTACACGCGCCTCGAGCAGCAGCGCGGCCCGCGGCCGTCCGAGCAGATGGCCGCCGCGCTCGCCCAGGGGCTGCACCTCACCCTCGCCGAGCGCGACCACCTGTTCCGCCTGCTCGGCCACCGCCCGCCGCCACGCGGGGCGAGCAGCGAGCACCTGTCGCCCGGCCTGCTCCGCATCTTCGACCGCCTCGCGGACACCCCGGCGGAGATCGTCACCGAGCTCGGGGACACGCTGCGGCAGACCCCGCTGTCCGTCGCCCTCACCGGACCGACCGCCCACCTGACGGGTCCGGAGCGCAGCCGCGGCTACCGGTGGTTCGTCGACCCGGCGAGCCGCGACCGCCACGCGCCCGAGGAGCACGCGTTCCTCTCCCGGCTCTACGCGTCGGGCCTGCGCGCCGTCGTCGGCCTCCGCGGTCCGGGCTCGCGCGCCGCAGCGCTCACGGACCTCCTGCTCGAGCGCAGCGCCGAGTTCCGCGAGCTGTGGGACGCCCACGAGGTCGGCCTCGAGCCGCACGAGCTCAAGTGCTACCAGCACCCGACCGTCGGCCGGATCGAGGTGCACTGCCAGACGCTGCTCGATCCCGACCAGTCGCACCGGCTCATGGTCTACACCGCCGAGCCCGGGTCGGAGAGCCACGAGAAGCTCGAGCTGCTCGCGGTGCTGGGCGCCGCCGCGGACGCCTGAGCTCCCCCGCCGTACGACGGCGGGTCACCCGCCGTCGACGGGCGGGTCCTGCACCTCTCGGACGTCCCGGACCTCCCGGGCGGCGCGCTCGATGCCGGCCAGCCCCACCCGCAGGGCGGCGAGCTCGGCGTCCTCGAGCCGCACGAGCAGCTCGCGGCGGTGCTGCATCTGGAGCCGGGCGACCTGGTCGAGCGCGGCCTCGCCGGCGTCGGTGGCCCGCAGGTGACGCACCCGGCGGTCGTCGGGAGCCGGCTCCTGCCGGAGCAGCCCGTGGTCGACCAGCCGACCGACGAGACCGGAGACCGTCGCCGCGCTCACCCCCAGCGCGGTCGCGACGTCGTGGGCCGACAGCGGCGCGCGGTAGACGGCCAGCATCAGCACCTTGAGCTGCTGCAGGGTGAGCTCGCTGGCGACGAGGGCGTCGACGCGCACGTCGGTGAAGAGGTCCTGGATCCGCACGAGGGTCGCCTCGACGGCGTCGACATCTCGTTCGCGCTCGTTCACCGGACCAGCCTATGGTTAGCGCAAGGCTAACTGTCTCGTCGCGCCCCCTCCGCGGCTCTCCCGTTCCGACACCCCAGGAGCAGAACCCCGTGGGCCGACTCGCGTCCTTCTCCCTGCGCAACCGCGCACTCGTCGCCCTGACGACCCTCTTCGTGGCGGTCTTCGGCGTCATCTCGATGGGCTCGCTCAAGCAGGAGCTCATCCCCAACCTCCAGTTCCCCGCCGTCGGCGTGGTGCTGCCCTACGCCGGCGCCTCCCCCGAGGCGGTCGAGCAGGAGGTCACCATCCCCGTCGAGGCGGCGCTCTCCGGCGTCGACGGCCTCGAGGAGCTCGACTCCACCTCGTCGAGCGGCTCGTCGCTGGTGCTGGTGCTCCTCGAGTACGGCACCGACCTCGACCGCGCCCAGCAGCAGGTCGAGAGCGCCGTGTCGAGCCTCGACACCCTGCCCGACACGGTCGACCCCGTGGTCTTCGCCGGCGACTTCGACCAGTTCCCGGTGGTGCAGCTCGCCGTCACCTCCGACGCCGACCCGGCCGTGCTCGCCGAGCGCCTCGAGCGCATCGCGCAGCCCGAGCTGGAGGACGTCGAGGGCGTGCGCCAGGTGCAGGTCACCGGCGCCCCGACCGACCGGGTCGAGATCACGCCGACCCCCGCGGCGACCGCCGAGGGGGTCACCGGCGCCGAGATCGCCACCGCGCTCCAGACCAACGCCGCGCTCGTGCCCGCCGGCTCCGTCGACGAGGGCGACACCAGCCTGTCCGTGCAGGTGGGGCGCACCCCGGCGACCCTCGAGGAGCTGCAGGCCGTCCCGGTCACGCTCCCCGCGGGCGGCACCGCCCCGCTGGGGACGCTCGCCGAGGTGACGGTCGCGCAGACGGAGGCCACGGCGTACGCGCGCACGAACGGCGAGCCGAGCCTCGCCCTCGCGATCACCAAGACCCCCGACGGCAACACCGTCGACATCTCCCACGCGGTGGCCGACCTGCTCCCGGAGCTCGAGGAGGAGCTGGGCGACGACGCGGAGTTCACCGTCTCGTTCGACCAGGCGCCGTTCATCGAGAAGTCCGTGGAGGACCTCGCCACGGAGGGCGGTCTCGGCCTGCTCTTCGCAGTGGTCGTGATCCTGGTGTTCCTCTTCTCGGTGCGCTCGACGCTGGTCACGGCGATCTCGATCCCGTTGTCGCTGCTCGTCACGCTCATCGGCCTGCGGCTCGGCGACTACACGCTCAACATCCTCACGCTCGGTGCGCTCACGGTCGCGATCGGCCGCGTGGTCGACGACTCGATCGTCGTGATCGAGAACATCAAGCGCCACCTCTCGTACGGCGAGGAGAAGGTCACCGCGATCGTCACCGCCGTGCGGGAGGTCGGCGGCGCGATCACCTCCTCGACCATCGCGACGGCCGCCGTGTTCCTGCCCATCGGCGTGGTCGGCGGCCAGGTCGGCGAGCTGTTCCGGCCGTTCGCCGTGACCGTGGCACTCGCCCTGCTGGCCTCGCTCGTGGTCGCGCTGACGATCATCCCGGTGCTGGCGTTCTGGTTCCTCCGCGCGCCCGCCGGCAGCGTCGACGCCGCAGCGGTGCAGGCGGCCGCCGAGGAGAAGGAGGAGCGTGCCTGGCTGCGCCGCGCCTACGACCCGGCCGTCCGCTGGGTCGTGCGTCGCCCGTGGGCCACGGTGCTCGCGGCCGTGGTGGTGCTGGTCGCCACGCTGGGGCTGTCGCCGTTCATCGGGACGAACTTCCTCGGCAGCAGCGGCCAGAACACCCTGACCATCACCCAGGACCTCGAGCCCGGCGCCTCCCTCGCCCGTCGTGACGAGGCCGCCCGGCAGGCGGAGGACGTGCTGGTCGGGGCCGACGCCGTCGAGACCGTGCAGACCGCGGTCGGCTCGACCGACCCGGCGGCCGCGGCCTTCGGCGGGGGCGCAGGCGGCAACACGTTCGCCGTCACCCTCGACGAGGACGCCGACGCCGACGCCGTCGCGGACCGGCTCACCCGCGACCTCGAGGACGTCGACGGCGACGTCACCGTCACGGCCGGGGACGCCGGCTTCGGCTCCGCGCTCGAGGTCGTCGTCACCGCGACGGACCAGTCCCGGCTCGAGGAGGCGGCCGAGCTCGTCACCGCCGAGCTGCAGGACGTCGACGGCATCGGCCAGGTCACCTCCGACGCCGCCCCGGCCCAGCCGGTGCTGTCGGTGCAGCCGCGCCCCGAGGCGGAGGCCGCCGGCCTCACCGCCGCAGCGCTCGGCCAGGTGCTCGCCCAGGCCCTGGTGCAGCCGCCGATCGGTCAGGTGAGCATCGACGGCCAGCAGCTCGACGTCGCCCTCGTGGCCGGCGTGAAGCCGACCTCGATCGCGCAGCTCGAGCAGCTGCCCGTCGCGCCCGGCACCACCCTGGGCCAGGTCGCGGAGATCACCGAGGAGCAGGTGGCGACGGCCATCACGCGCGCCGACGGCGAGCGGACGATCACCATCACGGGCGAGCCCGACGCCGACGACCTCGGCTCCGTGACCGCTGCCGTGCAGCAGGTGATCGACGACCTCGACCTGCCCGAGGGCACCGAGGTGTCGCTCGGCGGCGTCTCCGAGGACCAGGCGGAGGCGTTCGCACAGCTCGGCCTCGCGCTGCTCATCGCGATCGCGATCGTCTACGTCGTCATGGTCGGCACGTTCCGCTCGCTCGTGCAGCCGCTCATCCTGCTGGTGTCGGTGCCGTTCGCCGCCACCGGCGCGATGCTGCTCCTGGCCGTGACGGGGATCCCCCTCGGCGTACCGTCGCTGATCGGCGCGCTCATGCTCATCGGCGTCGTCGTCACCAACGCCATCGTCCTCATCGACCTCGTCAACCAGCGCCGCGAGGCGGGGGCGAGCATCACCGAGGCGCTGGCGGAGGGCGGCGGCAAGCGGGTGCGGCCGATCGTGATGACGGCACTCGCGACGATCCTCGCCCTGACGCCCATGGCGTTCGGCGTGACCGGTGGCAGCGCCTTCATCTCGCAGCCCCTGGCCATCGTGGTGATCGGCGGCCTCCTGTCGTCGACCTTCCTGACGCTGCTGCTCGTGCCGGCGCTCTACCTGCTGGTCGAGCGGCGCAAGGAGCGGAGGGCCGCGAAGCGCGCGCAGAAGCGGGAGGCGCGGGCGCACGCGGCGCCGACCGCCTGACGCCCCTGCACCGGCTCGCGTCGCGGGCTCGTGTCGCGGCGACCGCTTGATCGCCGCGACACGATGGTCGGCGGGGCCCGGGACGCGGGTCCCTGAGACCAGGAGGTGCACGTGCGAGCAGCGGTCTACGACGAGTACGGCGACGCGGGCGTCATCCGGGTGCGCGAGGTCGACGACCCGCCCCTGGGGCCGGACGTCGTGCTGGTGCGCGCCCGCGCGACGAGCGTGAACCCGGTCGACTGGAAGGTCCGCGAGGGCTACCTGCAGGGCGCCTTCCCCCACCACCTGCCGATCGTGCCGGGCTGGGACGTCGCGGGGGTCGTCGCGGCGGTCGGCCCCGCGGTCCGGTCGGGCCTGCGCCCGGGCGACGAGGTCTGGGGCTACGTGCGGCGCGACGACGTCGCCCTCGGCACCGCGGCCCAGCTCGTCGCGGCCCCGGAGCGCACGCTGGCGCGCAAGCCGGAGGGGCTGACCTTCGAGCAGGCCGCCGCCGTGCCCCTGGCCGGTCTCACCGCCTGGCAGCTCGTGGTGGAGGCGCTCGAGGTGGGCGCCGGTGACCGGGTGCTGGTGCACGCCGCCGCCGGTGGCGTCGGCCAGTTCGCCGTGCAGGTCGCGGTCGCTCGCGGCGCGACCGTCATCGGCACCGCGCGGCCCGACAACCACGCCCACCTGCGGGACCTCGGCGTCAGCGAGGTCGTCGACCACACGCAGGGACCGATCAGCGCCCAGCTGTCGGAGCCCGTCGACGCGGTCGTCGACCTCGTCGGGGGCGACGCGCTGGCCGACGCTCCGCAGCAGGTGCGCGACACGGCCCGGGTCGCCTCCGTCGTGGAGGCCGACGCGGTCCTGGAGATGGGTGGGCGCTACGTCTTCGTACGTCCCGAGGCGGCGCACCTCGACGAGCTCCGTGCCCTGGTCGACGCGGGCCGGCTGCGGGTGGACCTCGCCGCGACGTACACGCTCGACGAGCTCGCCGACGCCCACCGCGCCTCGGAGTCGGGCCGCACCCGCGGCAAGATCGCCGTCACGATCCCGCAGGAGGCCTGAGATGACGCCCGCCCAGCTGCTCGAGGACGCCTACGGGCGCGTGCTCGAGAACGCGCTCGCCGCCGTCGACGGGCTCACCGAGGAGCAGCTCGCGACCCGCCCCGGCCCCGACGCGAACTCCATCGCGTGGCTCGTGTGGCACCTCACCCGCGTGCAGGACGACCACGTCGCCGACGTCGCGGGCACGCCCCAGGTGTGGACGACGCAGGGGTACGCCGCGCGCCTCGCCCTCCCCCTGGACGAGTCCGACACGGGCTACGGCCACACGTCCGACGAGGTCGCGGCCGTCCGCGCGAGCGCCGAGGACCTGGCCGCCTACCTGCGGGCGACCCACGAGGCGAGCGTGGTCTACCTGCGCACGGTCACCGCCGACGACCTCGACCGCGTCGTCGACGAGCGCTGGGACCCGCCCGTCACCCTCGGGGTGCGGCTCGTCAGCGTCGCGGACGACGGCGCGCAGCACGCCGGGCAGGCGGGCTACGTCCGCGGGCTCCTGGGTCTCTGAGCAGTGCCGGAGCTGCCCGAGGTCGAGTCCGCGCGCGCCGTGATCGAGCGCGCCGCGCTGGGACGCACCATCGCCGACGTCGACGACACCGACACGTGGGAGTGCCGCCCCCACGCGCCCGGCGAGATCCGCGACGCCCTGCTCGGCCGCTCGCTCGCCGCCGCCCACCGCCGGGGGAAGTCGATGTGGCTCACCACGTCGGGGCGGGACGGGGAGGGCGACAGCGGGCGGGACGAGGGTCCCCACCTCGGCCTGCACCTCGGCATGAGCGGGCGGATCCTCGTGACGGCGCCCGCCGACGACGGCGAGGAGTCCGTGGGCGGCGACTACGCCGGGCGCAACGCGGACCGGCGCAAGGAGGAGTGGTTCCGCTTCACCCTGCGCTTCGAGGACGGCGGGTCGCTGCGGCTGCTCGACCCGCGGCGGCTCGGTCGGGTCCGCCTCGACCCGGACCTGTCGGGGGTCGGCCCCGACGCGGGCGAGATCGGACGGGACGAGTTCCGCACGCGCATCGGCCGCGGCACGGCGCCGCTCAAGGCCCGTCTGCTCGACCAGTCCGCGATCGCCGGCGTCGGCAACCTGCTGGCCGACGAGACGCTGTGGCAGGCGGGGCTCAGCCCCCAGCACCGGGTGGACGACCTCGACGAGCCGCAGCTCGACGAGCTCCGCCGCGTGCTTCGCCGCTGCATCCGCGCCGCGATCCGCCAGGGCGGCGTGCACACCGGCGAGGTGATCCCCCACCGGCGCGCCGACGGCCACTGCCCCCGCTGCGGCGCCGCGATGGTGCGGGGCGAGGTCGGGGGCCGGACCACGTGGTGGTGCCCGGTGGACCAGGTCTGAGTCACCGGGGGTCACCAGGGGTCACCGGGGGTCACCGGGGGTCACCGGCGGGCCAGGCGCAGCACGTGCCACGCCCCGGCCGCCAGCAGCAGCGCGGCGACGAGCGCCACGAGCCCGTGCACGACGCCGTCGAACGCGACGGCGTGCAGCCCCTGCGGCACCCGGAGGACCGCCGTCACCAGGGCGACCAGCGCCGCCGCGCCGACCGCGAGCTCCAGGAGGGGCACCCCGGTGACCCGCGGGGGTACGGCGCGGGTCGGCCGCGACCGCAGCCACAGCACCGCCGCGCCGGCCACGACGGCCATCCCGACGACGCCCGAGCCGTACTGCAGCCACTTGCCCCCCGGCAGCGGCCCCTGCTGCGCCGCCAGCCACGGGATCGCCTCCCAGCCCCAGCGGCCGGGGTGGGTGAACGAGTCCCAGGCCACGTGGGTCAGGGCGCCGACCGCCCCGGCGACCGGCACCCACGCCCACGCGCGCGGGGCCAGCGCGACGTGGGGGGCGAGGCGGCGGCGTACCGGGGTCGGGGCGAGACCGACGAGGGCGTCGCGCACGACCGTGGACCAGACGAGCACCACGACGGTCGTCGCGAGCGGCGCGTAGAGGGCGATGCCCAGCGGGGAGTGCGTCACCCCGTACGCCGCGTGCTCGCCCGCGAAGAGCGGCACGTCGGGCACCATCGTGCCGACGACGAGCGGCGTCAGCGGCAGTCCCCGGCGGGCGGTGAGCCGCGCCAGCGGCAGCACGAGCGCCGGGTGGGCGACGGTGATCGGCACGGGCGCGAGCCTACGATCCGGGTATGCCGATCGTCGTCGCCCTCCACGTCGCGCCGGCCCACCGAGCGCCGATGGTGCCGGTCGACCAGGTCGAGGCCGTGGCCGGACGCGGGCTCGTCGGCGACCGCTTCTTCGGCGCCCGGCACCGGCACGTGACCGTGCAGACCGCGGACGACCTGGCGAGCGCCGCACGGCGGCTCGGCCGCGACGTACCGGCTCCGCGCACGCGGCGGAACGTCACCCTCGACCACGGCCCGCTCCCGACGGCGCCCGGATCGCGCCTGCGGCTCGCCGGCCTCGACCTGGAGGTGGTGCGGGTGGCGGCACCCTGCCGGATCATGGACGACGAGCTCGGGCCGGGCGGCAAGATCGCGCTCATCCGCCGCGGCGGGGTCGTGTGCCGGCTGCTCGACTCGGGCGTGGTGCGGCTCGGCGACCCGTGCGACCTCGAGCCGCCGAACGAGGACCGGCTGTTCTGAGGGCCGGCGGGCTCAGCCCAGCCCCAGCACCTCGACCATCAGCGGGAGGAGCAGCACGATGAGCACCGCACCCAGGACGTCGAAGGAGATGCCGGTGCGGATCATGCGGGTGATCGGCACGGTCCCCGAGCCGTAGACGATGGCGTTCTGCGGCGTCGAGACCGGCAGCATGAAGCCGAAGGACGCGCCGAAGGTCGCCGCCAGCGCGGGCACGAACGGATTCACGTCCGCCGCCATCGCGATGGGGATGAGGATCGGCACGACCACCGCTGCGGCCGCTGTGTTGCTCGTGGTCTCCGACACCACGATCGCCAGCGTCACGGAGAACACCGTGATGAGGAACGTGCTCGTGAGACCCAACCGGTCCGACGCCCCGTTGCCGAGCGTCTCGGCGAGTCCGGACGACTCCAGCAGGCTGCCGAAGATGATGCCGGTGCCGAAGAGCACGACCGTGCCCCAGTCGATGCCGGCGGCGTCGCTCCACCGCAGGGTGAACTCGCGGTCGGCCCAGCGCGTGGGGAGCAGGAAGAGGAGGGCCGCACCCAGGATGGCGACGACGCCCTCGTCGAGGCGGTCGCTCACCGTCGTGTAGGTGCTCGAGTCCGTGCCGGCGACGACCGCCACGATGCCCGGCAGGATCCACAGCGTCACGGTCACCGCGAACGCGACCAGCGTGTTCCGCTCGGCGACCGAGAGCTTCCCCAGCTGCGCGCGCTCCGCCCGCACGTACTCCTCGACGCCCTCCAGGTCGCGCGTCTCGGGACGGTTCAGCAGCAGGATGACGACGGCCAGCGCCACGAACATGAGCGAGCAGATCGGCGCCGCCATGACCATCCAGTCGAGGAACGAGATGCGCTCGCCCGTCGCCTCCTCGATGAGGCCGCGGCCGATGAGGTTGGGGGGCGAGCCCACGGGGGTCAGCAACCCGCCGACGCTCGCGCCGTAGGCCAGCATCAGCATGAGGGCGGCCCCCACCCGGAGCCGGAGCGGGTCGAAGTCGGCCGCCACGGTGCCCCGGTCCTGCAGCAGCTTGGCGATGACCGTGAGGATCCCGATCGCCGTCGGCATGAGCATCGCGACGGTCGCCGTGTTGGAGACGAAGGCCGAGAGCAGGGCGGTGATGGCCCCGAAGGCCAGGATCACGCGGAAGGTCGAGCGACCGACGCCGGGCAGGCTGAGCACGAAGATCGCGAAGCGGCGCGCGACGCCGTGCTTGAGCATGGCCTGGGCCAGGATGAACGCGCCGATGAAGGTGAAGACGGTCGAGGACCCGAAGGGCGCCAACGCCTCGTCGGCCGTGGCGACGCCGAGCACGACGATCGCGCCGATGCCGATGAAGCCGCCGATGGGGATCGGGACCGGTTCGGTCACCCACAGCACGATGACGCCCAGGAGCACCGCCGCGAGCAGGTGCTGGTCACCCTCCAGCCCGGTCGGGAGCAGCCAGAAGACGACCGCGACCAGCGGCGCCAGCACGAGACCCGCCGTGCGACGCCCCTTCTCGAACCGCTCCTCGCGCGGCGACAGCTTCTGCTCTCCGAGGCTGCGGTACGTCGCAGTGTCGAGGAAGGCCGCGTCGACATCGGTCCTGCCGCCCGAGGGGCGGTCCTGCGTGGAGGTCATGGCGCTCCCGGGGTCAGGTGCGCGGCACCCGGCTGCGCACCGCGCCTGTGTCCTGGATCACAGTACCCGTGCGCGGGCGGCTCACGCCTCCGAGCGGTGCGGGTCGGCAGGGTAGACGCCGAGGATCTTGACCTCGTGGGTGAAGAAGCGCAGCTCCTCGAGCGCGCGGGCGAGACCGACGTCGTCGGGGTGGCCATCGACCTCGGCGAGGAACTGCGTCGCCGTGAAGTGGCCGCCGACCATGTAGGACTCGAGCTTCGTCATGTTGACGCCGTTGGTGGCGAACCCGCCGAGCGCCTTGTAGAGCGCCGCCGGCAGGTTGCGGACGTGGAAGACGAAGCTGGTGACGACCGGGCCGTTGCCGGCCGCCGCCCGCTGCGGCTCCGGGGAGAGCACGACGAAGCGCGTCGTGTTGTGGTCCTCGTCCTCGACGTCGGCGGCGAGCACCTCGAGACCGTAGATCTCGGCGGCCAGCGGCGGGGCGATGGCGGCCTGCGTCGGGTCGCCCGACTCGGCCACCTCCCGCGCGGCTCCGGCGGTGTCGCCGGAGATGACCGGCCGCCAGCCGTTGCCGGTGATGATGCGGCGGCACTGCCCCAACGCGTGCACGTGGCTGTGCACCGTGCGGATGGTCTCCGTCGTCGCCCCCGGCACGGCCATGAGGTGGAACTGGATGCGGAGGAAGTGCTCCGCCACGATGTGCAGGTTGGTGGTCGGCAGGAAGTGGTGGATGTCGGCCACCCGACCGGCCAGCGTGTTGTCGATCGGGATCATCGCCAGGTCGGCGTCGCCGCGCTCGACGGTCGCGAACACCTCCTCGAACGAGGCGCACGGCACGGCCTCGAGCTCGGGGTAGTGGCGCCGGCTGACGATGTGGGAGTTCGCGCCGGGCTCACCCTGGTACGCGATCCGTCGAGTTGTCACGATCGCTGATCCTCGCACCGCCGGTCGCCCGGCGTCGCGGCAGTATCAGCGCACGATCAGCGGAGGACGTCCCAGCGCCCCAGCAGCGTGCTGTCCTCCTCGAGCAGCAGCTGCAGGTCGAGCGCCGCGTCGACGGGCGGGCCGGCGGTGATGCGCGGCCGGTCGCCGGCGACGATCCGGGGGACGTACGTCGCGCACAGCTCGTCCGCGACGTGGCTGGCCAGCAGGTCCCGCAGCAGGTGGGGACCGCCCTCGGCGAGGAGGCGCACGAAGCCCTGCTCGACGAGCCGCTGACGCAGCTCGGACAGGTCGACGCTGTGGGAGCCGAGCACCAGCACGTTGTCGTCGCCGAGCACCCGCCGCGCCTCGCTCAGGCCGTCGGCGGTGGCGCAGGTCGCCAGCAGCACCGCGCCGGGCTCGGCGTCCCGCAGCTGCTCCGGCACCTGGCCGCGGCGGCTCACGAGCACGAGCGGCAGCTCCCCCGCCTGGTAGGTCTCCGCGGCCGCCGTGCCCGCACCGACGACCACGACGTCCGCCAGCGAGCGGATCGCGCCGAAGACCCGGTTGTCGGCGGGCGTGTGGATCGAGTCGGAACGCTCGGAGTCGCCGGTCGCCGCCCCGTCGACGGTGCTCACCATGTTGACCCGCAGCCAGTCCCGTCCGGCCGGCGGCGCGTAGAGCGTCGCCAGCTGGTCGTCCGACACCTCGGTCGCGCCGTCGTGGGCCGGGTTGCGTCGGTCGAGCAGCACGCGCACGGGGGATCTCCTCGGGGGTCGGATCGGGGTGGGGTCGGGCCGGGGAGCGCCCACCCTACGACCGCCGCCCGCGGAGTCGAGTACCCGTACTCACCCCACCTGAGTCGCCCGGTCGTCGTGCCGCGCGTGCGTCTGCGGCTGGATGGGGGGCATGCTCTTCGCCGACCGCACCTGCTGCCCCGACTGCCGTTCCGCGCTCGTCGCCGGGCGTGACGAGTGCCCCCGCTGCGCGATCCGTCTCACCGGCGACGTCGCGTGGCAGCTGTTCGCCACGCTCGAGCGGGCCGACCAGCTGGTCCTGCGCCTGCGCGCCGAGGCCCGCTCCCGCACGTCAGCTCCCGTCGCTGCTCCCGTCGCTGCTCCCGTCGGCCCGGCCGCCGCTCCGCGCGCGGGCGCGACGTCGATGACGGCCGGGCTCGCGGCGTACCCGCGCCCGGCGGCCCGGACCGCCGCCCCGACCGCCGCGCCCGACGCTCCCGCCGCTCCCGCCGCCCCGCAGCAGCGGGGCATGCTCGAGTCGGGCGTCCCGAAGCTCCTGCTGGGTCTCGGCGCCGCCTGCCTCCTCGTGGGGGCGCTGGTGTTCCTGGCGGTCGCGTGGGTGCTCATGGGCGTCGAGGGCCGCACGGCGGTGCTCCTGGGGACGACCGTGGGCGCCGGCGCGCTCACCGTCGTGCTGGCCCGTCGCGGCCTGCCCGCGGCCAGCGAGGCGCTCGCCGCGGTCACCTCCGGGCTCACCCTCCTCGCCTGCGTCGGCGCGGACGCGGCCGGCTGGCTCGGCAACCCGCCCGACGGCGTGCTGCCGGCCCAGGTCGGCGCGGTCCTCGGAGCGCTGGGGGCGGGGCTGGCGCTCGGCGCGCGGCGTACGCCGCTGGGTCGCCTCCTCACCGGCGAGGTGGTCGTGGCGCTGGGTGCGGTGCTCGTGACGATCGGTACGACGATCGCCGCGCCCGCGGCGGAGCTCGGCCTCGTCGTGGGGACGCTCCTGCTCGGCGCGATCGCGCTGCTCGCCCGGCTCGGCGGGCTGCGTCTCCTGCCGGCGTTGGCCGCCGGCAGCGCCGGCCTCACCTGGCTGCTGCTCGCCGGGGCCGGTCTCGGGCGCGCGCTCACCGACGTCTCCGTGGCCGCGCTCTGGGGTCGGGCCGAGGTGTGGCCGCTGCTCGCGGCCACCGTGCTCGCGCTCGCCGCGCCGGTCGTCCCGATCCTCCCCCGCGGCCTGCGGGTGACGGCGCTCGGTGCCGCCGGCACCGCCCTGGCCCCCGCCCTCCTGCTGCCGCTGCACGACGTCTCGTTCGACGCCGGCGTCGTCGGCTGGTCGCTCCTGCTGCTGCTCGTCGCGGCGGCCGCGCGGCTGGTCCCCACCGGCTGGCGAGCGGCGCTCGTCGGGCCGGGCGGAGCCGCCGTGCTCGTCCCCCTCGTCGCCCTCGTCGACGTGCTCGGTCGCGCCACCGACGCCCTGCTGACGCCGACGGGCGACCTGCGCCTCCTCGGCGCGACGACCCTCCTGACCCACCCGTGGCTGGCCCTCGTGGTCGCCGCGGCCCTGGCTGCCGCCGTCGTGGCGGTGCTCGACCAGCACGTCCCCGCGTCGCGCGGGGACCGCGGGGGCGTGCTGCCCCCGGCGCCCGTCCTCGCGTCGGTCGCCGGGTTCCTCGCGGCGACCGGGGTGGCGGTGACGGCGACCTACGCCGTGCCGCTCGCCCTGGTCGTCGCCCAGCTCCTCGTCGTCGCCGTGAGCGCGGAGGCGCTCGCCACGCCGCCCGCGCTGCGTCGCCGGCGCCGGGCCGCGACCGCCGGCGCCGGGGCCGCCCTCGTGGCCGCGCTCGCCGCGGTCCTCGTCGCGACGCCCGGCGCCGCGCTCCAGGCCCTCGCCCTCGTCGTGCTCGTCGGGGTCGCCGCGGGTGCCGCCGTCCTGCTCCGCACCGGTCTCGGCACCCTCGCCCTCGCGCTCGTCGCCCCCGCGTCCGCCCTCCTCGTCGTCGACCTCGGCCGGGTCGCCGGGCTGCGCCCGGAGCCCGTGCTGGCCGTCGCCGTCGCCGTGGTCGGCCTGCTGCTCGTGGCCGTGGCCCGACCGGTGAACGAGGTGGCCGTCGCCCTGACCGCCACGGTGCTGACCGCCGCGGTGACGGTGGGCGAGGACCCGCTGACGTGGTGGGCCGTGCACCTCACGATCGCGGGCGCGGCCGCGGCCCTCGCGGCCGTCGTGCGCCCGGCGCGCCGCCCTCTCGCCTGGGTCGGCGGAGCACTGCTGGTGCTCGCCTCCTGGGTGCGGCTCGCCGACACGGGCGTCACCGTCCCCGAGGCGTACACGCTGCCCGCCGCTCTCGTCCTCCTGACGGTCGGCGTCGTGGCCCTCGTGCGCGACCCGCGCCGGCGGAGCACGCCGATGCTCCTCAGCGGGCTGGTCCTCGCGCTCGGCCCGAGCACGCTGCTGGCCCTCGACGAGCCGGCCACGCTCCGCGGCCTCCTGGTCGCGCTCGCGAGCCTGGTCCTGGTCCTGGGCGGCGCGTCGCTCCGCTGGAGCGCTCCCCTCGTGGCCGGGTCCGTGGCCGGCGCCCTGCTCCTGCTGCGCGCGCTCGCGCCGTACGCCGCGGAGCTGCCGCCGTACGTCGTCATGATCGCCGCCGGCGCGCTGCTCGTGACGGTCGGCGTGACGTGGGAGAGCCGGCTGGCCTCGCTGCGGCGCGGACGCCGGTACGTCGCGCGCCTCCGGTGACGCCCGCGGCTCCCTCCTCGGGGCTCGCCCCGGGTCCGTGGCGTCATAGGCTGGGTGTCGCCCGCGCCACACCCCCGGCGCCGGCGGCCCCGCGTCGCCCACCCCCGCGACGCCCGACGACAGGAGCGCCATGAGCACCACCCCCTCCGCGAGCCCCGCGACCGACGTGTTCGAGCTGGCCGCCGGCCACGAGCAGGTCGTGTTCGCCAACGACCCCGCGACCGGGCTCCGCGCCATCATCGCGGTGCACTCGACGGCCCTCGGCCCCGGGCTCGGCGGCACCCGCTTCCACCCCTACGCCTCGACCGCGGACGCGCTGCGCGACGTGCTCGACCTGTCGCGCGGGATGTCCTACAAGGCGGCGCTCGCCGGGCTCGACCTCGGCGGCGGCAAGGCCGTCATCATCGGCGACCCCCGCCGCGACAAGTCGGAGGCGCTGCTCCGCGCCTACGGGCGCTTCGTGCAGTCGCTCGGCGGGCGCTACCTCACGGCCTGCGACGTCGGGACCTACTCGGTCGACATGGACCACGTCGCCCGCGAGTGCGACTACGTGACGGGCCGCACCGTCGCCCACGGCGGCGCCGGGGACAGCTCGGTGCTGACGGCGTACGGCGTGTTCCAGGGCATGCGGGCCGCCGCGCAGCGACTCTGGGGCGAGCCCACCCTGGCCGGCCGCACGGTCGGCGTGGCCGGCGTCGGCAAGGTGGGGCGCCACCTCGTCGGCCTGCTCGTCGAGGACGGCGCGGACGTCGTCGTCACGGACGTCTACGCGCCGGCCGTCGAGGCCGTGCTCGCGGACCACCCCCGCGGCGTGCGGGCGGTCGGCTCCACCGATGAGCTGGTGCGCGAGGACATCGACGTCTACGCACCGTGCGCGCTGGGGGGCGCGCTCGACGACGACACCATGGGCGTGCTCAAGGCGAAGGTCGTGTGCGGCGCCGCCAACAACCAGCTGCCCCGGCCCGACTCGGCCGACCGCGTCGCCGACGCCGGGATCCTCTACGCCCCCGACTACTGCGTGAACGCGGGCGGCCTCATCCAGGTCGCCGACGAGCGCGAGGGCTTCTCGTTCGACCGCGCGAAGCAGCGCGCCTCGGGGATCTTCGACACCACGGCGGCCGTCTTCGAGCTGGCCGAGAAGGAGCAGGTCACCCCGGCCGTCGCCGCCGACCGGCTCGCGGAGCAGCGGATGCGCGACGTGGGGCGCCTGCGGGGCATCTGGCTGGGCGCCTGACCCCACGCAAGAGACGACACCCCCAGGCTCGTCGAGCCTGGGGGTGTCGTCTCACACGTCAATCACGAGGTGGGCGGTAGTCGGCCCAGTCGCCGAAGTCATCCGGCTCGGTCGTGTCGTCGTCGTCGCTACCGCCATGCAGCTCCCGCGCGAGAGCACCGAGATCGGTGTCGTGCGTGCGGTACTTCAGGTCGCGTGCGACCTTCGCCTGCTTGGCCTTTGCTCGGCCGCGCCCCATAGGGTCGACCCCCTCGCGCTTGGCCGGGGCTCGGAGGCACCCGGACTAGTTGTCTGTGTCGTGGGGGCAACGCTACCTGTTCGGTGGTCGTTCCCGCACACTCGCCGGCACTTTGGACGTACGCCCTCGGCGAAACCGGCCCCCGGGTGCCGCGCGGCGGTCCCCGTCAGCCCAGCTGACGACGCACCTCGGCCGCGACGGCGCCACCGTCGGCACGGCCCTTGACCTGCGGCTGGACCACTCCCATGACCTTGCCCATGGCCCGCATGCCCTCCCCCGCGGCACCCGTCTGCTCGATCGCGGCAGTGACGATCGCCTCGATCTCGGCGTCGCTCAGCCCCTCGGGGAGGTAGGCCGCGATGACCTCCGCCTCGGCCCGCTCCTTCTCCGCGCTCTCGGCCCGTCCGCCCTCGGCGAAGGCGGTCGCCGCCTCGCGCCGCTTCTTCGCCTCCTTCTCGAGGATCCCGAGCACGTCGGCGTCGTCGAGCTCCCGCTGCTCCTTGCCGGAGACCTCGGCGTTGGTGACGGCCGTCAGCACCATCCGCAGCGTCGAGGCACGCAGCTGCTCGCGGGCCTTCATGGCGGTGGTGAGGTCGGCGCGGAGACGGTCCTTCAGGGTGCTCATGACGACGATTGTGGCAGCCTGTCGGGGTGTCGCCCACCGCATTCCCCGTCCGTCCGTCCCACCGCCCCGGCTCGGGGCGGCTCGCGCGACGGGTCGGCCGCGACGCCGCACGGCTCGTCGCCGGCGGAGCGGTGGCCGGCGCGGCGACCCTGGCGTACGCCGCGTGGGAGGCCCGCCGCTACACGCTGCGCGAGGTGGACCTGCCGATCCTGCCGCCGGGCACGGCGCCGCTGCGCGCGCTGCACCTCTCCGACATCCACCTCGTCCCGACGCAGGCCCGGAAGATCGCCTGGCTGCGCGACCTGGCCGGCCTGCGGCCCGACCTCGTCATCGACACCGGCGACAACCTGGCCCACCCCGACGCCGTACCCGTCCTCCTCGACGCGCTCGGCGACCTCCTCGACGTCCCGGGCGTGCACGTGCTGGGGTCGAACGACTACTTCGCGCCGTCGCGACGCAACCCCCTGCGCTACCTCGCACCCGACGACGGCCAGCGCAACACCCACACCCCCGAGCTGCCCTGGCGCAGCCTCAAGGCGGAGCTCGCGCGCGCCGGGTGGCGCGACCTCACCAACCGGCGGGACGTCCTCGACGTGCGCGGCGTGCGCCTCGTGCTGGGGGGTCTCGACGACCCGCACCTCGGGTACGACGACCTCGGCGCCATCGCCGGCCCCGCGCGCACCGGCCTCGGCGCCGACGCCGACGTCGCGCTGGGGGTCGTGCACGCGCCGTACCTCCGGGTGCTCGACCAGATGGCCCGGGACGGGTACGACGCGGTCATCGCCGGCCACACCCACGGGGGCCAGGTGTGCCTGCCGTTCGTCGGCGCGCTCACCACCAACTGCGACCTCGAGCCCGCGCGGGCCAAGGGGCTGCACCGGCACCCGGCCGACTCAGCGCCGGGCGACCCGGGGTCGAGCTGGCTGCACGTCTCGGCGGGCCTCGGCACGGCGCCGTCCATGCGGGTGCGCACCTTCTGCCGGCCCGAGGCGACCCTCCTGACGCTGACGCCGAGGACCGCCTGACACCCGATTGGGAGGACCGTCCGGGGCTCGGCTATGCTCACGACCGCTCGTGTGCCGGAAGGCCACGATCGGGCTGTGGCGCAGCTTGGTAGCGCGCCTCGTTCGGGACGAGGAGGCCGCAGGTTCAAATCCTGTCAGCCCGACAGACGGACGGCCGGACCCACGGGTCCGGCCGTCCTGCATTTCCGGCCGGGGATCCCCGATCGGGAGCCGCCCTGCGTGACAGACTCCCGCCATGGCCCAGAAGGACGACCGCTCGCAGGAGGAGCTCGACGCGATCGAGCAGGCCCTCCAGCTCCCCTCCTTCGGACGACGACGCCGACGCAAGGCGGCGCCGGCGGAGCCGGTGGCCCCCGCGAAGCCCGCGGCGGCGGAGCCGGTCGTGGAGCCGGAGCCGGTCGTGGAGCCGGAGCCGGTCGTGGAGCCGGAGCCGGTCGTCGAGGAGCCGGTCGTCGAGAAGCCCGCCGTCGAGTCGGCGCCCGCGCCCGTGGTCGCCCCGGCGCCCGTCGAGCCACCGCCGGTCGAGCCACCGCCGGCCGAGCCACCGCCGGTCAGTCCCGTGTCACCCGCGGCGGAACGCGCTGCTCAGGCGAAGGCGAAGCTCTCCGGCGTCCGCGAGCGTGCCGGGACCGTCGGCGGCACGCTGAGCGAACGACTCGCCGCACGGCGCCGCGGGTCGCGTCCGCCCGAGCCCGTCGCGACCGCCCAGCCGGGGCCGGAGCAGCCGGAGGCGGAGGAGGCGCCGACCGCGGTGCTGCCCGTCGCCACGCCCACGCCGGAGCCCGAGGTCGTTCCTGAACCGGAGCCCGACGTGGCTCCCGAACCGGAGCCGAAGCCCGAGCCGGAGCCCGAGCCGGAGCCCGAGCCGGAGGACGCGACGCCACCCGCCGCCGTACCGGCGGAGCCCACCGCCCAGCGCCCCTCGCGGGCTTCCGCGCTGCTCGGCCGGCTGCGCGACCTGGACCTGCCGCCCCTGCCCGAGACCGCCGCGGTCGTCGTGGCGGGCATGGCCGCCGGCGTCGTGATGACGCTGCTCGGTGGTCTCAGCCTGCAGCTCTGCTCGGTCGTGCAGGGCTCGGGCTCGTGCGGCGCGGCGGTCATCCCCATGCTCGGCGCGGCGCTGTTCGTCGCCGGGCTCGTGAGCACGAGGCTCCTGCGGGCCTGGGAGGTCGCCGACCCCGGGAGCACGACCTTCCTCGGCATCGGGCTCGTGGCGGTGGTCGTGCTGCTGTTCCTCAACGGCTCGCTGTTCTCGTGGGCGATGGCCGTCGTCGTACCCCTGCTGGCGGTCGCGATGTTCCTGCTGTCGCACTTCCTCACGACGAAGCTGTCCGAGGGCGCCGAGGACGTGCATCCACCCGGTCGCTAGCCGACCCCAGCCCGGGTCGTGGTGCCAGCCCTGCGAGAGCTGCATGCCTCGCACCACGACCGCGAGGGCTGGTGACCCGCCAGCACACGACGACGCGGCGCCCACCGGCCGGAGCCGGGGACGCCGCGTCGCGGTGCAGCGGGGTGACGAGAGGGCTCAGGCGCCCAGCGTCGTGCCCGCGGAGCTGAGGTGCTGGCACGCCTCGACGACGCGCTCGGCCATGCCGGCCTCGGCCGCCTTGCCCCACGCACGCGGGTCGTAGGCCTTCTTGTTGCCGACCTCGCCGTCGACCTTGAGCACGCCGGCGTAGTTGCTGAACATGTGGTCGACGACCGGGCGGGTGAACGCGTACTGCGTGTCGGTGTCGATGTTCATCTTGATCACGCCGTAGGACACCGCGTCGGCGATCTCCTGGGCCGTCGAGCCCGAACCGCCGTGGAAGACGAGGTCGAACGGCTTCGAGCCGGCCTCGAGGCCCAGCTTCTCGACCACGGCCTCCTGCGCCGACTTGAGGATCTCGGGGCGGAGCTTCACGTTGCCGGGCTTGTAGACGCCGTGGACGTTGCCGAAGGTCAGCGCGGTCAGGTAGCGCCCCTTCTCGCCGGTGCCGAGCGCCGCGACGGTGGCGAGCGCGTCCTCGGGGGTGGTGTAGAGGTGGTCGCCCAGACCGCCCTCGACGCCGTCCTCCTCGCCGCCGACGATGCCGATCTCGACCTCGAGCACGACCTTCGCCTCGGCGGAGAGGGCCAGGAGCTCCTCGGCGATGACGAGGTTCTCGTCGAGCGGCACGGCCGAGCCGTCCCACATGTGCGACTGGAAGAGGGGGGCCTCGCCGCGGGCGACGCGCTCCTTCGAGATCGCGAGCAGGGGCCGCACGAAGCCGTCCAGCTTGTCCTTGGGGCAGTGGTCGGTGTGCAGCGCGATGTTGACGGGGTAGCTCTTGGCCACCTCGGCCGCGTAGGCGGCGAACGCGACGGAGCCGGTCACCATGTTCTTGATCGACGGGCCGGAGAGGTACTCCGCGCCGCCCGTCGAGATCTGGATGATGCCGTCGGAGCCCGCGTCCGCGAAGCCCTTGAGGGCGGCGTTGAGGGTCTGGGACGACGAGACGTTGATGGCCGGGTAGGCGAACGACCCGGCCTTGGCCGCGTCGAGCATCTCGGCGTACTTCTCCGGGGTGGCGATGGGCATCGTGCGCTCCTCGAGGGATCGGGTGGGATCGCGGTCACCCTAGCGCCGCCGAGGCACCCCCGTACGACGCGGGCTGGACCACACCCCGGCTCAGAGCCAGCCGCGGCGGCGGAACACCAGGAACAGCGCCAGCGCGACGAGCAGCATCATGCCGAGCGCCATCGGGTAGCCGTAGCGCCAGTCGAGCTCGGGCATCTCCGCGAAGTTCATGCCGTAGACCCCGCCGACGAGCGTCGGCGCGAACAGGATGGCCGCCCAGGAGGAGATCCGCTTGACCTCCTCGCTCTGGTCGATGCCGTGCTCGGAGAGCGCCTTCATCTCCTCGTTCTGCTGCTGCGCGACCAGGGTCGCGTTGACGGTGAGGATGTCGCGGAGCAGCTGCCGGAACTCGTCGACCTGCTCGACGACGACGGTGAGGTGGTCGTCGACGTCGCGGAGGTAGCGCCGCAGCTCCTCGTCGACGCCGTACTTGCCGAAGCCGGCGGCCAGCCCCTTCACGACGGCGACGAGGGGCCGGGTGGCGCGCTGGAACTCGACCACCTCGCGGGTGAGCTCGTAGATGCGCCGCGACACGGTCGGGTCGCCGCGGAAGACCTCGTCCTCGATCTCGTCGATGTCGTTCTCGAGTCCCGCGACGACCGGCGCGTAGCCGTCGACGACGCGGTCGAGGATCGCGTAGAGCACCGCCTCCGGGCCGAGCCGGAGCAGGTCGGGGTCGCTCTCGAGCCGGTGCCGCACGGCCGCCAGGTCGGGCGCCTCGCTGTGGCGGACGCTGATGACGAAGTCGGGCCCGACGAAGAGGTGCACCTCGCCGAACTCGACCTCCTCGCGCTCGTCGACGTAGCGCGCGGGGCGCAGCACGACGAAGAGCGTGTCGTCGTAGCGCTCCAGCTTCGGCCGCTGGTGCGCGACCACCGCGTCCTCGACGGCCAGCTCGTGCAGGTCGAACTCGGCGGCGAGCGAGTCGAGCTCGTGGAGCTCGGGTCGGTAGAGCCCGATCCAGGCGGTGCCCTCGGGGTGCTCCCGCAGGCTCCGGTACGTCGCGGCGAGGCCCCCGGGGGACGCGACGCGCCGACCCTCGACGTACACGGCGCTGTCGATCACGCTGCGGCGCGGGTCCGCGGACGGTGTCGCCGCACCGGGCTCGGCGGGCTCGAACGGGCGTCGGTTCACGGTGCACCTCCTCGGGACGGACACGCCACGGTACGACGCGTGGACGGCCTCCGAGGGACGGGAGGGTGGACGGGACGCGACGGGGCGCCCCCGCCGGTGACGGCGGAGGCGCCCCTCGATCGTCGGATCGATCCGCGGCCGCGGGCTCAGGCCTCGATCGCGCGCTCGACCGGGTCACCGGCCTGGGCGACGGCGATCTTGCGGGGCTTGGCCCGTTCGGCGATCGGGACGACGAGCCGGAGCACGCCGTCGGCGTACCCCGCCTCGATGCGGTCGAGGTCGAGGTTGTCGCCGAGCACGAGCTGGCGCGTGAAGGTGCCGCGCGTGCGCTCGTTGGCGAGCATCTCCCAGTCGCCGTTGCGGGCGACCCGCTCGGCCTTGACGGTGAGGACGTTGCGCTCGACGTCGAGGTCGATGCTGTCGGCGCTGACGCCCGGCAGGTCGAACTCGATGACGAAGCGGTCACCCTCGCGCCAGGCGTCCATGGGCATCACCGCGGGCCGGTTGGTCGTGCCGGCCGGGCCGGTCAGCTGGGCCGCGAGACGGTCGAACTCGCGGAAGGGATCGATGGTTCGGAGCAGCATCACGGATTCCTCCTTCGGATCGACGATCACCGGGGCGGTGATCGTGGTGCTTTCACACCACTTAATCTGACACCACCGTTATATATTCCATGTCGCGCCGACAATCAAGTGTGCGACGATGCGTCCGTGGGACGACGACGGACGACCGGGGTGTTCGCGATCTCCGTGGCCGCGGACATGGTGGCGATGCAGGTGCAGAACCTCCGGGTCTACGAGCGCCGCGGGCTCCTGACGCCCGACCGCACGGCCGGCGGCACGCGGCTCTACAGCGAGGCCGACATCGAGCGCCTCGAGCGCATCCGCGACCTGCTGGCCGACGGCCTCAACATCGCGGGCGTCGCGCGCGTGCTGGCCCTGGAGGACGAGGTGGCGCGCCTGCGGGCCGAGAACGCGCGCCTCCACGACTCCCCCGGTCCGTGACCGCCGGCGGACCCTCGACAATTGTCGGAAGTGCGGGGCGAGGTCTTCCGCATCGGTCCGTGTCGGGCACCACACGCGATCCCTAGCGTGACGGCTGTCATAGCGCGGCGCTCCTGTTCGCCCGCACCTCTCGAAGGGAACGCCCCGTGGACAACGTCCTCCGCACGCTCGGCCGGCTGCCGGGTGCCCTGCTCATCATTCCGCTCTTCCTCGCGGCGCTGATCAACACCTTCGTGCCCGAGGTGCTCGAGATCGGCAGCTTCACCACGGCCCTGTTCCGCGACGGCGCCGTCCCGCTCATCGCGATGTTCTTCTTCGTGATGGGCTCCCAGATCCAGGTGAAGTCGCTGGGCGCCTCGGTGGAGAAGGGCATCGTGATGCTGCTCGGCAAGTACGCCGCGGCGATCGCCGTCGGCCTGGGAGTCGCCTACCTGACGCCGGAAGGCACCCTGTTCGGCCTCGTGCCGCTGGCGATCATCGCCGCGATGGGCAACTCCAACGGCGCCCTCTACATCGCGCTCACCGGCCAGTTCGGCAACAAGTCCGACAAGGGCGCCGTCGCCATGCTGTCCATCAACGACGGCCCGCTGCTCACGTTGATCGCCCTGGGCGCCGCGGGCCTGGCCGACTTCTCGCCGATGGCGCTGCTCGCGGTGTTCCTGCCGATCCTCATCGGGTTCGTGCTGGGCAACCTCAGCTCGATCGTCCGCGAGTTCCTCGCGCCCGGCGAGAAGATCATCCTGCCGTTCGCCCTGTTCGCGATCGGCGCCGGCATCGACCTCGGCGTCTTCGTCACCGCCGGTGCCGTCGGCATCCTGCTCGGCATCATGACGATCGTGCTCTCCGGCGGCATGGCGATGCTGGCCCTCCAGGCCTGGCACGTCGTGCGACGGCACCCCAAGCCGGCCCGCAACCTCATCGGCGGCGCCTGCGAGGCGACCACCGCCGGCAACGCGATCGCGACCCCGGCCGCGGTGGCCCTCGCCGACCCCAGCTACGCCGGCGTCCAGGCGGTGGCCACCACGCAGGTCGCCTCCGCCGTCGTGGTGACGGCCGTGCTGATCCCGTTCGTGGTGGTCGCGATCAGCCGGTGGCAGGAACGCCGGGGCGTCTCGCCCGAGCAGGAGGAGCACTACCTGCTGCACAAGACGCTGCTGCCGACCGACGAGCCCGGCGCCCGCAGCGAGCAACCAGCCTGAGCGCCCCCGGGCCCCGTCCCCGCGTGCCGCCGGCGCCGACCGCACCCGCGGTCAGCGACCGGCGGCTCGTGCGTCGAGAAGTCGGCGCACGAGCATGCCGACGTGCAGGCGCACCCGCACCTCGCCGTCGTCGAGGTCGAGCCCGGTGATCTCGCGGATGCGGTCGAGGCGGTAGTACAGGGTCGTGCGGTGCACGCTCAGGGCGTCCGAGGTGCTGCCGCCGGAACCGCCGTGGGCGAGGAAGGCGGCGAGCGTCTCGAGCAGGCGGCCCTGGGGGTCCGCTGCGACCAGCCGCTCGAGCTCGTCGGGCACCACGGTGGGGTCGAGCTCGTCGGCCGGGATCCGCAGCAGGGTGTCGAGCGGTCCGAGCCGCTCCCAGAGCACCGTCCGGGCACCGCCGAGCACCGGCACCGCGCGGCAGGCGAGCCGGGCACGACGTGCGGAGACCCAGGCGGTCTCGACGTCGTCGACGCCGGGCCCGATGCCGACCCGCACCTCGAACGAGCCGCCGGAGAACGCGTCCAGCTCGGCCAGCAGGCGCTCCGCGAACGTGCCCGCCGCCTCGTCCGAGAGCGTCGTCGGCGACGCGAGCACGCAGGTCGCCCGACGGTCGACGACAGCGGTGCGGCGCGTCGTGCGCGGCGGCGCGGCCGCGGCGTCGAGCGCGTGACGCAACGCCAGGTCGACCTGGTCCTGCTCCACCCCGGGGAGCGCCGCGACCTGGATCGCGAGCACCCGCAGGTGTCGGTCGACAGGCAGCGCACCGAGCTCGCGCAGACCCCCGACCGCCTCGGCGCGCGCCTCCGGATCGGTGGAGGACCAGCCCAGCACCAGCTGCTCGAGGCGCTGCGCGCGCTCGTCGGAGGCGTGCCGCTCGGCGACCACGAGGGCCCCGACGTCCCGGGCCAGCCCCTCGACCAGCACGACCTCGTCGGGGCTGAGCGAGCGGTCGTCGATGACGACGACGAACCCGAGCAGCTCGCCCTCGTGGCGCACGGGCGCGACCAGGCGGCCGAGCAGGTCGTGCTCGACGGAGGGCGGCACCCAGCCGGCGCGGGACCACCGGGCGATGCCGTGGCTGAGGAGGTAGCCGATCGGTGCGCTGCCGGCGTCGCGGTGCAGGACCGCCCGCACCCGCACCTGGTCCTCGTCGCCGAAGTGCTTGCTGGCGACGAGCAGGCGGATGTCGGGGTCGTTGAGCACGACCGAACGGCCCAGGCGGGTGCTGAGCTCGTCGATCCGTTGCTGCACGAGTGGCGTCACCGTCGCAGGCTAGACCCCGGCTGGCTCCCGGGCGCCCGAGGCCGTCGTCGTCGCACCCGCGAGCGCCTCGGCGGTGGTGACGGCCCGATCGGCGTCGGGCAGGGAGGGCAGCAGCAGCACCTTGCCCGCGTCGCCGCGCATCAGGTCGAGCGCATCGGGCAGACCGCTGAGCGGCAGCCGGTGGGTGACCAGGCGGTCGAGGTCGACGTGTCCGGCGACGACGAGCGACGACAGCTCCTCCCAGGTGCGCCAGATCGAGCGGCCCCAGCTGCCGCGCAGGGTGAGCCCGCGGGTGATGAAGGTGCGGGTGACCGGCACCGGCAGCTCGCCGGGCGCCAGGCCCACGATCATCACGGTGCCCTCGTTGCGCACGTGGTCGACGACCGCCGTCAGGGCGGGCAGCACGCCGGAGCACTCGAAGGCGACGTCGAAACCGCCGCGGTGCCGGGTGCGAGCATCGGCGACCTCGACCGGGTCGGCGTCGACGTCGACGGCGACCGCGCCCCGCTCGGCGGCGAGCCGGCGTCGCAGCGGGTTGGGCTCGCTCACGACGACGCAGCGCGCGCCCAGCGCGACGGCGATCTCAGCCTGCACCAGCCCCACGGGGCCCGCACCCGAGACGAGCACGCTGGCGCCGGCGAGCGGTCGGGCGCAGCGCAGCACGGCGTGCATGGCGCTGCCGGCCGGCTCGAGGAGCGCGGCGCTCGCGAAGGTCATCTCGTCGGGGATCTCGAAGCACATCGCGGCCGGCACGACGACCCGCTCGGCGAACGCCCCGTCGACGTCCACGCCGAGCAGCGACAGGGCGACGCAGTTGTGACCCGCACCGTCCCGGCAGGCCCAGCAACGCCCGCAGGCGAGGTGGGTCTCGACCCCGACCCGGGTGCCCACGGCCGGCCCGTCGGTGTGCGGCCCGACCTCGACCACCGTGCCGGCGACCTCGTGCCCCATCGTCACCGGCAGACGGAGACCCAGGGCCCGGGCGGCGGGCCCGTGGGCGTGGATGCTCGCGTCGGTGCCGCAGACGGAGGTCGCGGCGACCTCGATCCGCACCTCGCCGGGGCTCAGCTCCGCTTCCGGCCGGTCGTTGACCAGGGCGCAGCCCGGTCCGTCGACGGCCTTGATGACTGCACGCATGGGGCTCCTCGGGGTGCTCCGACCGATGTCGGACGCGGCGGATGTGCTGCCCGCCACGCTGCCCGGCGCGGGCGGCGCGAGGTACCGACGACGCGCGGGATCGGGCGTCGCCTTCTCCTGCGGATGTCGGAATCCGGGCCGACTCGACATCTGTCGGAAGACGGATCGGCCGCCCTCGGCAGGCGCTGGTTGTGAGGCAGCCCACGAGCGCGGACCGTGGTCCCCGTCCGTCGCCCGTCCGAGCGGCGGCGCCGGAGCGACGAAGGAGCGACATGACGTCGGCATCGATCATCGGCTGGAGCCACAGCCGGTTCGGGCGCCTGGAGGCGCCCGACACCACCACCCTGATGAGCGAGGTCGTGCCCGACGCCCTGCGGCACGCGCAGGTCGAGACCGCCGACGTCGACGCCCTGTTCGTCGGCGTCTACAACAACGGCTTCTCGACCCAGGACTTCCAGGGGGCGCTCGTCGGCGTCGGCGTGCCGGACCTGGCCTCCACCCCGGCGACCCGGCTCGAGAACGCCTGCGCCACCGGCTCCGCGGCCCTCTACGCCGCGCTCGACCACGTCGAGTCGGGGCGCGGCCGGGTCGCGGTCGTCGTGGGGGCCGAGAAGATGACCGGCGTGCCGACGTCCCGGGCGGGCGAGATCCTGCTCTCGGGCTGCTATGGCCCCGAGGAGTCCGACGTCGACGGCGGTTTCGCCGGGGTCTTCGCGCAGATCGCCAGCGCGTACGCGGAGCGCCACGGCGACCCGTCCGACGCGATGGCACGCATCGCGGCCAAGAACCACCGCAACGGCGTCACCAATCCCTACGCGCAGATCCGCAAGGACCTGGGGCTCGAGCTCTGCTCGACGGTCTCGGAACGCAACCCGCTGGTCGCGCCGCCGCTGCGCCGTACCGACTGCTCGCTGATCTCGGACGGCGCCGCCGCGCTCGTCGTCGTCGCCGACGACGCCGCGGCCTCCGCACCGCGCCGCGTGCGCTTCCGGGCGCGCGCCCACGCCAACGACGCGCTGCCGCTCTCGCGTCGCGACCCGCTGGAGTTCGCCGGCGTACGCCGCGCGTGGAGCGCCGCGACGTCGGCCGCCGGCATCGAGACCCGTGACCTCGACCTGATCGAGACCCACGACTGCTTCACCATCGCGGAGCTGCTGCAGTACGAGGCGTTCGGGCTCGCCGACCGCGGCCAGGGGGCCCGGGTGCTCGCGGAGGGCCTCACCGAGGCCGACGGAGCGCTGCCGGTGAACCGGTCGGGCGGGCTCAAGGCGAAGGGGCACCCGATCGGGGCGACCGGTGTCTCGATGCACGCCATCGCCGCCATGCAGGTCAGCGGAGAGGCGGGCGACATGCAGCTGCCCCGCGCCGACCTGGCCGGCGTCTTCAACATGGGCGGCGCTGCCGTCGCCAACTACGCGAGCATCCTGGAGGCCTGGTGAGCACCCTGACCCGTCCCACCCCGACCCGAGGTCGCCGGGCGCTGCCCTCCCTGCCGCAGCGCACCAGCAACCTCGCCCACCTGTTGCGCAGCACGGCGGCGCGGCTGCCGGAGGGCACCGCGCTCGTGCGGGACGACGTCCGCTGGACCTGGCGCGAGCTCGACGTGCGCGTCGACGCCCTCGCCGCGGCCCTGCGCGAGCAGGGCATCGGTCCCGGCGACGTGGTCATGCTCCACTCGGCGAACGCCCGCGACTACCTCACCGTCCTCGTCGCCACCTGGCGCGTGGGCGCGGTGATCACCCCGACGAACTGCAAGCTCACCGCAGCCGAGGTCGTACGGCTGGCCGAGGTGGTCGAGCCCGACCTGCTCGTCGTGGAGCCGGGTGCGGAGGCGCACGTCGCCGCCCTGGCGTCGGTGCCGGCCTGGGTGCTCGCCGACTCCCTCCCTCCCGCGTCCGTCCTCGCCGGCCTGCCGCAGGTGGACGACCTCGTCGAGGCCCACCGCGGCGAGCGGGTGGCCGACGTCGTCGTGTCGCGTGGCGAGCCGGCGTGGTTCTTCTTCACCTCCGGCAGCTCGGGACGGCCCAAGGCGGCCGTCCTGACGCACGACCAGATGGGCTTCGTGGTCAACAACCACATCGCCGACCTGATGCCGGGCCTGGGTGAGGACGACGCGACCCTCGTGCTCGCACCGCTCTCGCACGGCGCCGGCGTGCACGTGCTGGCGCACGTGGCCCGCGGCGCGGCGACCGTGCTGCTGCCCGGGGACTCGCTCGACGTGGCCCAGGCGTGGGAGCTCGTCGCGCGTCACCGCGTCTCGACGCTGTTCACGGTGCCCACCATCCTCAACCGTCTGGTGGCCGGTGTCGACGAGGGCGTCGACACCTCGTCGCTGCGCCACGTGGTCTACGCCGGCGCCCCGATCACGCGTCGCGACCAGGCCCGGGCCTTCGAGGTCCTCGGCCCGGTCGTCGTGCAGTACTACGGACTCTGCGAGGTCACCGGCGCGATCACCGTGCTGCCCCCCGAGGCGCACGCCGACGTCCCCACCCTCGACGGGATCGTGACGGCGGGCCACGCCCGCACCGCCATGACCATCTCGATCCAGGACCCCGACGGCAACGAGCTGCCGCCGGGCGAGCGCGGTGAGATCTGCGTGGTGGGCCCCGCGGTCTTCACCGGTTACCTGTCCAACGACGAGGCCAACGCCCGCTCGTTCCGCGACGGCTGGTTCCGCACGGGCGACCTCGGCGTGCTCGACGAGCGCGGCATGCTCTTCATCACGGGCCGCGCCTCCGACATGTACATCTCGGGGGGCTCGAACATCGACCCGCGCGAGGTCGAGGAGAAGATCCTCACCCACCCGCAGGTGCAGGCCGTGGGGGTCGTCGGCGCCCCCGACGCCGACTGGGGCGAGGTCGGCTACGCCGTCGCGGTCGTCGACGACGGCCTCTCCGCCGAGCAGCTGCTGGCGTGGTGCCGCGAGAACATGGCCCGCTACAAGGCGCCGAAGGTGGTGCACCTGGTCGACAGGCTGCCGACGACGGCCTACGGCAAGGTGACCACGCCGGTGCTGCGGCAGCTGCTCGCGGACGCCGGTCGGTGGCCCGCAGGAGCCGTGCGGTGACGCCCCTCGACGCCGCCCCGGTGCTCGAGCACCCGGGCGAGGCGGCGGACGAGCGCCTGGTGGTCGTCCCGGCCCGGCTCCGCAGCCACGAGGTCGAGCTGCCCGCCGGGGCCCGCCTGCTGGAGGCGCTGGGAGCGCTGCTCGACGAGATCGGCGCGTCCTCGGCCGTCGGTGAGCTCCACGGCGGCGAGCTCGCCGCCTTCTCCTACTTCGTGCCCGACGTGGGCGCTCCCGGAGGACCGGTGGCCGACTTCAGCGCCCCCCGCACGTGTCGGGGTCCGGCACGCCTGGTCCGCGGCGGCCTCACGCTCGGGCTCCGTGACGGCGCCGTGTTCTCGCACAGCCACGCGCGCTTCGTCGACGCCGAGGGCGTCGAGGCGGCCGGGCACCTGGTCCCCGACTCCGTCGTGCTCGGCCCGGGCGTCACCGCGCGGGTGTGGGCCGACCCCGAGGTCGTCATCGAGGTGCAGGCCGATCCGGAGACCACGATGAACCTGTTCGTGCCGCGGCGCACGTCCGTCCGCGAGGCGCCCGACGGCGTACCCACCGGTCCCACCGGTCCCACCGGTGGGGCCGCAGGGGCGCGGTCGGCCGTGGTGTGCCGCGTGCGTCCCAACGTCGACCTGGTGGGAGCGGTCGAGCGGATCGTCGACGAGCAGGGGTGGGCGTCGGCCGAGGTCGTCGGCCAGATCGGCTCGCTGGTGGGCGGGCGGCTGCGAGGACCCGACGGCACCACGATCGAGGTCGACGGTCCGGCGACCGAGGTGATGACGATCGAGGGCACCGTCGAGCGCGAGGCGGGCCGCACGACCGCACGGCTCGTGGCCACGCTCGTCGACCGGCACGGCCGCGTGCACACCGGCGGCCTGCTCCCGGGGCTCAACCCGGTGGCGATGACCTTCGAGCTCGCCCTCGTGGCCGGTGGGCGGACGGCGTGAGTGCCACGCAGGTCACCACGTCCGGGGTCCGCGACGTCCGCCGCGTGCTCGAGGAGCGCGGCGTGCCGGCCGAGGCCGTCCGCGACCGTCCGCTCGACCTGGCGGTCGCGGCCAGCGACGCGTCGCACTACCTGCTCGAGCCCGCCGCGCACGTGGTCGCCGGCGGTGAGCGCGACGTGGCCCGGGTGCTGGCTGCCTGCACCGCGGCGGGCCTCCCGGTCACCTTCCGCGCCGGCGGCACGAGCCTGTCGGGCCAGGCCGGCACGCGCGGCGTGCTCGTGGACGTGCGTCGGGGGTTCACCGGTGTCGAGGTGCTCGACGACGGCGCACGCGTGCGCACGGCACCGGGCACGACCGTGCGCGCCGTCAACGCCGTCCTGCGGCGCCACGGTCGCGCGCTCGGCCCCGACCCCGCGAGCGAGGCGGCCTGCACGATCGGCGGCGTCGTCGCCGACAACTCCAGCGGCATGAGCTGCGGCATCGCGGGCAGCAGCTACCACACGCTCGACTCGCTGCGCGTGGTGCTGCCCAGCGGCACGGTCGTCGACACCGCGGAGCCCGACGCCGATGCGCGGCTGCGGCACGACGAGCCCGCGCTCCACGCCGGCCTCGCACGGCTGCGCGACCTGGTGCGCGCGGACCCGGCGATGCGCGCCGAGATCGAGCGCCAGTTCTCCGTCAAGAACACGATGGGCTACGGGGTCAACGCCCTGCTCGACCACGACGAACCGGCGCAGATCCTCACCCACCTGGTGGTCGGGTCGGAGGGGACGCTCGCGTTCATCGCGTCGGCGACCTTCCGCACCGTGCCGCTGCGGCCCCACGCAGCCACCGGCCTGCTGGTGCTCGACGACGTCTCCCGGGCGACCGACGTGCTGCCCGACCTGGTCGCCTCGGGGGCCGCCGCGATCGAGCTGCTCGACACCCGCTCGCTGCTCGTCGCCGCTCGCGACGCCCGGGCGACCCCGGGGCTGCGGGACCTGCGGCTCGAGCGTCACGCCGCGCTGCTCGTGGAGTACCAGGCACAGGACGCCGACGAGCTGGCCGCCCTCGTGCGCGCCGGGGCTCCCGTGCTCGGCGCCGGCGTCGGCGGAGACCCGCTCACCGGGGATCCCGCCCGTCGCGCCGACCTCTGGCACGTGCGCAAGGGTCTGTACGCCGCCGTCGCGGGCGCCCGCCGGGCAGGCACCACGGCGCTGCTGGAGGACGTCGCCGTCCCGGTGCGCGACCTGACGGCGACCTGCCACGACCTCGGCGAGGTCTTCGCACGCCACGGCTACGACGACGCCGTCGTGTTCGGTCACGCGAAGGACGGCAACATCCACTTCATGGTGACGGAGGACTTCGGCACCGAGGACGGCCGACTGCGCTACGAGCGGTTCACCGACGACATGGTCGACGTGGTGCTGGCCCGTGGTGGCACCTTGAAGGCGGAGCACGGCACCGGCCGGGTGATGGCCGCCTACGTCCGCCGCCAGTACGGCGACGCGCTCTACGACGTCATGCGCCAGGTCAAGGCGCTGTGCGACCCCACCGGCGTGCTCAACCCGGGCGTCATCATGAGCGACGACCCCCGCGCCCACCTGCGCGACCTGAAGACCGCACCACGCGTCGAGGCCGAGGTCGATCGCTGCGTCGAGTGCGGCTTCTGCGAGCCCGTCTGCCCGAGCCGCGACCTCACCCTCACGCCGCGGCAGCGCATCGTCGCGCGCCGGGCCGAGGCGGCGCTGCGCGCCGAGGGCACACCGGAGGCGACCGCTCGTGCCGACGCGCTCGCCGAGGACTACGAGTACGCCGGCGTGCAGACGTGTGCGGTCGACTCGATGTGCCAGACGGCCTGCCCGGTCGACATCGACACCGGCCAGCTGGTGCGCCGGCTGCGGGCCGAGGGCCAGGGCCCGCTCGCGCGCGGGGCTGGTCGGACCGCCGCGCGGCACTGGGCCGGGGCGACCCGTGCGGCCTCGGTCGGTCTCTCCGCGGCCCGCCGCGCGCCGGGGCTGACCGAGGCCGCCGCGCGCGGGGCGCGGCGGCTGCTCGACCCCGACGTGGTGCCCCAGTACGCGCGCGACCTGCCCGGCGGCGGCGAGCGACGACGTCCGGTGCCGACCGCCCGTGCCGACGCACCCACGGAGGGTACGGCCGAGGTGGTGCTGCTCCCGAGCTGCACCGGCGCGATGTTCGGCAGCGACGGCGTCGCCGCCCACCAGGCGTTCCTGGCGCTGTGCGAGCGGGCCGGCGTGCGGGTGGTCGTGCCCGAGGCCGCCGACGCGCTGTGCTGCGGCATGCCGTGGAGCTCCAAGGGCCTCGTCGACGGCAACGCCGTGATGGCCGACCGCCTCGAGGGCGCGCTGCGCGGGCTGGCCGGCGACGACGTGCCGATCGTCACCGACTCGGCCTCGTGCACCGAGGGGCTGGCGAAGACGCTCGCGGGCCGCGGCCTGCTCGTCGAGGACGCCGTCCCCTTCGCCGCCCGGGTGCTGCTGCCGCGCCTCGCGCCGGTGCCGATCGCCGACCGGCTGGCACTGCACCCCACCTGCGCCTCCACACGGGCCGGCTCCGACGCCGACCTGCGCGCCCTCGCGGCGGCGGTGGCGCGGGAGGTGTTCGTCCCGCCCTCGTGGGGCTGCTGCGCGTTCGCCGGGGACCGCGGACTCCTCCACCCCGAGCTGACCGCGAGCGCCACCGCCCGCCAGGCCGGGGAGGTGGTGGCGTACGGCGCCGAGCTGCACGCCTCCTGCAACCGCACCTGCGAGATCGGCATGTCCCGCGCCACCGGGCGCGACTACGCCAACGTCCTCGTCCTGCTGGAGCGGGCGACCCGAGGAGGAGCACGATGAGCCGTCCGACCGTCGATCCGTCGGCCTGGATCGCTCCCGGGGCGGTCGTGGTGGGCGACGTGAGCGTGGGTCCCGAGGCTTCGGTCTGGTACGCAGCGGTCCTGCGCGGCGACGGGGACAGCATCACGGTGGGTGCGCGCTCGAACGTGCAGGACGGCTGCGTGCTGCACGCCGATCCGGGCTTCCCGCTCCGTGTCGGGGCAGGCGTCTCGGTGGGTCACCGCGCCGTGCTGCACGGCTGCACCGTCGACGACGACGTGCTCGTCGGCATGGGCGCGATCGTGATGAACGGTGCCCGGATCGGCAGCGGCACGATCATCGGCGCCGGGGCGGTCGTCGCGGCCGGCGTGGAGGTGCCGCCGCGGTCGCTCGTGCTCGGGCTGCCCGCCAAGGTGCGCCGCGAGGTCACCGACGACGAGCTCGCCGAGGTGCTGGCCAACGCGGCGACCTACGTCGAGCGTCGGGGGTCCGGGCCGCCCGCGCCCTGATGCCCGGACGCGGCGCGCGCGTCTAGCCGCGCCAGACCGGGTCGGCGCCGAGGTCGGCGTGGGTACGCACCCACGCGTGCATCGCGATGGCGGCCGCCGAGCTCGCGTTGATCGAGCGGGTCGAGCCGAACTGGGCGATCGAGAAGGTGCCGTCGCACACCGCGCGGGCCTGCTCGGAGAGGCCCGGGCCCTCCTGCCCGAAGAGGAAGCAGACGTCGTGGGGCACGGCCATCGTCTCGAGGTGGGCCGAGCCCGGCAGGTTGTCGATGCCGAGCAGCCGCACGGGCGCCGGCCGGGCGTGCAGGTAGTCCGCCAGCTCGGGCACCGAGGCGTGGTGGCGGACGTGCTGGTAGCGGTCCGTCACCATCGCCCCCCGCCGGTTCCAGCGACGGTTGCCGACGATGTGCACCTCGGCCGCGAGGAAGGCGTTCGCCGTGCGCACGATCGTGCCGATGTTGAAGTCGTGCTGCCAGTTCTCGATGGCGACGTGGAAGCCGTGCCGCCGCGTGTCGAGGTCCGCGACGATCGCCTCGAGCCGCCAGTAGCGGTACCGGTCCACCACGTTGCGCCGGTCCCCCGCCGCGAGGAGCTCCGGGTCGTACTGCTCCCCCGCGGGCCACGGCCCCTCCCACGGCCCCACCCCGACCTCGGCCGGGCCGTGGGGCATGGGGTCGTACGGCGCGCGCCCGCCCGCGTCGTACCCCTCCGTCACGACGGGCTCACGCCTCCTCGACCGCGTCGGGGTCGTGGGGGTTGCGGTGGTGGCGCGAGCGACGGATCTGCCGCACGCGGAACAGGACGAACCAGGCGACGAAGAGCACGACCGCGGCGATGACGACCTTCTGGACGACGCCCATGTAGGGCTCGATGCGGTACCACTGGTCGCCGGCGAGGTAGCCGGCCATGACCCAGATGGTGTTCCAGATCAGGCTGCCCAGCGTGGTGAGCACGACGAAGATCCCGACGGGCATCCGCTCGATGCCCGCCGGCACGGAGATGAGGCTCCGGAAGATCGGCAGCATCCGCCCGAAGAACACCGCCTTGCGGCCGTGCTTGGCGAACCACGCCTCGGTGCGCTCGAGGTCCTCGGTCTTGACGAGGGGCATGCGCTCCCAGATCCAGTACATGCGCTCACGGCCGAAGACGACGCCCAGGTAGTAGAGGACGATCGCCCCGACCACCGACCCAACCGTCGTCCACAGGATCGCCTCCACGACCGTGAACTCGCCCTGCGCCGCCGTGAAGCCGGCGAGGGGCAGGATGACCTCGCTGGGCAGCGGCGGGAAGAGGTTCTCGAGCGCGATCGCGATGCCGGCGCCGATCGGGCCGATCTTCTCCATGAGGTCGACGGCCCACCCGGCGAAGCCGGTCAGGTCGTTCGGGTCGTGGGGATCGCTCGCGGCGAGCACGGTCAGGCCAGGCAGGATGCTGGTCGGGATCACCCGGTGAGGATAGCCAGCGGGCCCGTCGTCCCCGGCAGCCGCCGCCGCGCCCGGGCCCGGGCCGGCTCAGATGTCGAGCTCGGCCTTGCCGACGGCGTACCGGTAGGGCACGCCCTGCTCCTCGACCCGCTCCGCCGCCCCGGTGTCACGGTCGACGATGACGGCGACGCCGACGACCTCCGCACCCTCGGCGCGCAGGGCGGCGACGGCCTCGAGCACGGAGCCGCCCGTCGTGGAGGTGTCGTCGACCGCCAGCACGCGACGGCCCTTCACGGGCGGGCCCTCGACCAGCTTCTGCAGGCCGTGCACCTTCTGCGCCTTGCGCACGACGAAGGCGTCGAGCACGCGACCGTCCGCCGCCGCCTGGTGCAGCATCGCGGTCGCCACGGGGTCGGCGCCGAGCGTGAGGCCGCCGACCGCGTCGTACTCCCAGTCCGCCGTCAGCTCCAGCATGGTCCGGCCGATCGCCGGGGCCGCTGCCGCGTCGAGGGTGACGCGCCGCATGTCGACGTAGTAGTCCGCCGTCGCCCCGGAGCTCAGCGTCACCTCGCCGCGCACGATGGCCTTCTCGTTGACCTGGGCGAGGACGGTCCGCTTCGCGGGGGAGTCAGGAGCGCTCATGGGCGCTCAGACTAGTGGCCTCCGAGGGCGACGGTCGCGAGCACCTCGTGCCGGGGACGCCGACCCGCACCCTCGCCGAGGTGGGAGGCGACGACCGCGACCTCGTCCACCGTCCACGACGCGCCTGCGTAGGCGTCGAGCAGCTTCACCCAGTCGCTCAGCTGCACGGGTCGCCCCGACCTGGCCACGGTGACGTGGGGACGGAAGCGGGCGCCATCGACCGGCACGCCCGCGGTCGCGTACGCCGCCCGCGCGCCCCGCGCCAGCGCCTCCAGCTCGTCGTCGGCCGACGCCGGGGCGCCGACCCACAGCACCTTCCCGGCGTCGGGGTGGGGGAACGCTCCCCCGCCGGCGAGGCGGAGGTCGAAGGGCGTACGGCGCGCCGCGGCCTCCGCGGTCCGCTCGAGCACCTCGTCGAGGCGCCACTCCTCGACCTCCGCAGCGAAGGCGAGCGTGAGGTGGAACGCGTCGGCGCGAGCCCACCGGAGATCGGCGGCCGCGCGCCGTACGTCGAGGAACGCGTCGAGGTGGTCCGCCACGTCGTCGGGCGGGAGGACGGCGGTGAAGAGGCGCATCACCGGCGAGCGTAGGACCGGTGGTCACGCGGCGCACGTGGGTTTCGGCCGACACCACCCCAGTCGGTGTCGACGGCCCGCTCGACGCCGATCAGGTGGTGGTGCAGAGCACCAGGGTCGAGGTGACGCTGCCGGCGGGCTTGCCGCCGGTGCCCACGTAGCCGGTGGGGAGGGTCACGGTGGCGTTCAGGGTGAAGGCGACCGTGATCGACAGCGTGGTGCGGAAGGCCATGGTGGCCGCCGGCGGCAGTGCGCTGGTCAGGGTGATCAGGCGGCTCGTGCCGCTGAGGACGGCGACGCTGGCGGTGCCACCGCTGACGGACCAGACACCGATGTTGGCCACACCGGTGCCGTTGACGAGCACCGTGGTGCCGGCCGGCACCGCAGCCGGCCCGGCGGTCAGCGTGAAGCCCGGCCCCAGGACGCCGAGCGTCCCGCACGAGCCGTTGAGCGTGAAGGCACCGATGTCGGTCGTGCCCGACGCGGCGAAGGCCGGAGCCGCCGCCACGACGGCGACGGCGGGCACCGACCACGCGGCGGCGCGCGTGACGGAGCGACGGGAGATGGTGCGGGGCGACTCGTTCACGGCTGACCGTCCTCGTGCATGGATGCTCCCCAGAGCATGCGTCGATGTTGGGGAGAACCTAGGCACAGCCGACGACGTACGGCGCGACTTCCTGAAGTCTTTGCAAATGCTGACTTCTTTGGGGTGAGGCCAGGGGCTCAGAAGCCCAGCTCGCGCCCGATCAGCTCCTTCATGATCTCGTTCGACCCGGCCCAGATCTTCGAGACGCGGGCGTCGCGCCAGGCCCGCGCCACGCGGTACTCGTTCATGAAGCCGTAGCCGCCGTGGAGCTGCACGCAGTGGTCGAGCACGTCGTTCTGGATCTCGCTCGTCCACCACTTCGCCTTGGCGGCGTCGACCGGGGTGAGCTCCCCCTTCGCGTGGGCGACGACGCACTGGTCGAGGAACGCCTCGCTGACCTCGATCTTGGTCACGAGCTCCGCCAGCAGGAACTTCGAGTGCTGGAACTGGCCGATCGACTGGCCGAACGCCTTGCGGTCCTTCGCGTACTGGATCGTCTCCAGCAGGATCTGCTTCGCGTGCGCGATGTTGGAGACGGCGCAGCCGAGGCGCTCCTGCGGCAGCTTCTGCATCATGTGGATGAAGCCGCCGTCGAGCTCGCCGACGATGTGGTCGTCGCCGAGGCGGACGTTCTCGAAGAACAGCTCGGCCGTGTCCGACTCGTCCTGCCCGACCTTGTCGAGCTTGCGGCCGCGACTGAAGCCCTCCGCCGTCGCCGGGATCGCGAAGAGGGTGATGCCCTTGGCCTTCTTCTCCGGGCTGGTGCGCACGGCGGTCAGCACGATGTCGGCGGAGTAGCCGTTGGTGATGAAGGTCTTGGAACCGTTGATGACCCACTCGTCGCCGTCGCGCACGGCGGTCGTCTTGAGCGCGGCCAGGTCCGAGCCGCCGGACGGCTCGGTCATGCCGATCGCGAGGAGGATCTCGCCCGCGGCGACACCCGGCAGCCAGCGCTGCTTCTGCTCCTCGGTGCCCAGCGCGACGATGTAGGGCGCCGTGATGTCGGCATGGATGCCCCAGCACGAGCCGAGCGCGGCGTTGACCTTGCTCAGCTCCTCGCCCATGACGGCATTGAAGCGGTAGTCGCCGGCGCCCGCGCCGCCGTACTCCTCCGGGATCTCCAGGCCGAGGAACCCCTGCTTGCCGGCCTCGAGCCAGAACTCGCGCGGGATGCCCTTCTTCTCCGCGTACGCCTCCACCTCGGGGATGACCGAACGCTCCAGGAACTCCCGCACCGAACTGCGGAACGCCTCGTGGTCCTCGTCGTAGATCTCGCGCTTCACGAGGCGTGAGGCTACCTATCGGTAACTCGGCTGTCATCAGCGGCGTGGATGAGGCGCTGGTCACACGACGCGACCTACCGACCGGCCTCCTCGACCGCCGCGAGCGTGCCGGCGAGCAGGCCGAACACCTCGTCCACGCCCGCGGCCACCCGGGTCGCGACCCGACCGTCGACCCCGACGAGCACCGCGGCGGGCGTGCCCGGCACGTCGAGCGCCGCGGCCACCCCGGCCGCGCCGAGCGCCAGCATCGGCTCCAGGTCCGGGAAGTCGCGCAGCACGGCGTCACGGTCCGCCGAGGTGACGACGAGGATCCGTGCCCCGCATCCGAGGCCCTCCTGCCACGCGGGCAGCTCGGCCAGCACCTCGCGGCACGTCTCGCACGTCGGACTGGCGAGCACGAGCAGCAGGCCGCCGTCCCCGGTCAGGTGCCGCAGGCTCCGCACCTGCCCGCCCGCGAGCACGACCTCGACGTCGGGGACGGGGGCGCCGGTCCGGTCGGGGATCCCGTTCTCGTCGACGGGGTACGCCGCGTCGGCAGCCCCGCTCGGGACCGTCGTGGCCGGCGCACCGGATGCCCGCGCGCGGGCGACGCCGAGCGCCGTGGTCAGCACGAGGACGAGGCCGAGGAGCGCGGCGCCGACCAGACCGGTGACGACGTCGGGTGTGGCGTCGCGGGCCACGGCCCGGACGAGCCCGCCCTCCCCCACCACGAGCGTGACGACGGCCAGCACCGCGAGCCCGGCGGTGCGGGCGACGGCCAACCCGGTCACGGGCTCGGTCGACCACGCTCCGAAGCACCCGCAGGAGGCGCCGTCGTCCCGTCGCACGGCGCGGGCGAGCGCCACCGTGAAGACGATGAACAACACCACCGCACCGGCGGCGGCCACCTTGGCGAGCACACCGGGCAGCAGGAGCCCGACGGCGAGGACCAGCTCCAGTCCGGCCAGGGCGTACGGCGCGGCCCGCCACTCCCGCCACACCGCCGGCGCGAGGGAGCGCCACCCGGCGCGCGCAGCGTCGGGGTCGCGCAGCTTCGCGCACGCAGCGACCGCCAGCACCCCCCAGAGGGTGCTGGCGGTCGCGACGTGCAGTGCGGTGCTCAGAAGATGCCGGCTCCGGCCGGGACCGTGATGGCAGAGGTCGCGGTGCGGGTGACGCTCGCGAAGACGACGCTCACGGTGACCGGGAAGGTGGCGGCGACGTCGATGGACAGCCCCGCCCGGCTCCCTGCCAACCCCCACACGATCGGCACGTCCACGCTGCCGTTGGACGGCAGCGCGACCGGCAGGGTCGTCGTGAACTGGGTGGCGGGGAAACCCAGGTTGTTGACGTAGGTCGCCGTGCGCTGACCCGCGCTCGTCGCCACCCCGTTGAACTGGTCGACACCGAAGCCGTGGGCACGTCCGACCGTGATGTTCACCCCGGCGGGCCGCCCCACGACGACGGTCACGGTGGCGGTCTCGTTGAGGGCACCCGGACCGTTCGTGATGGTCAGCGCCGTCGGCACCGTCACGGGAGCCCTCGCCGTCAGGACGGTCTGCGAGCTGAGCACCCGCAGCGCCAGGAGGCTGGTGACGTTGCCGGTCAGGGCGACGCTCGACGTGCTGACCGACGCCGACGCCGGCGGCGCGGCGGCCACGACGGCGACGGCGGGCACCGACCACGCAGCGGTGCGGGCGATGGTGCGGCGGCTGACAAGCCCCGAGCGCGGCTCGGACTCACGGATGTCGGTCATGTGCTCCCCTGAAGTCGTTGCCTGCCGGAACCCCTCCGCGGGACCTTGCCCGGCACCCTAGGAAGAAACGGACCGGACGGGTTCACGATGGAGCAACAACACCCAAGAAGGTGAGGATCTGACGAATCTTTACCTTCACCTGGGCCGCAGGGGGCAGGCCGACATCCCGCGGGCGGTCAGGTCGCCGAGCAGAGGACCAGCGTGCTGGTCACGCCGGCACTGGTCTTGGCCCCGGTCGCCGTGTAACCGGTGGGCAGGGCGGTCGTGGCGCTCAGGGTGAACGCGACCGTGATCGACAGGGTCGTCCGCAGCTCCAAGGTCGCGTTGGCCGGGAGCGGCGCGGTCAGCGTGCCGCGCCGCGTCGTCGGGTTCACCACGTCGATCGCGATCGGCGACGTCGAGGAGAAGACCCCGATGTTGGCGACGCCCGTGCCGACGATCTCGATCATGCTGCCGACGGGCAGCGGCTCGGGGCCGGCCGTGATGATGAAGCCGGGGCCGATCACGCCGAGCGTGCCGCAGGACCCGTTCACGGAGTAGGCACCGACGTCGGTCGGCCCGGACGCGGCGAACGCCGGCGCCGCGGACACGACGGCGACGGCCGGGACGGACCAGGCGGCGGTGCGGGTGACGGCGCGGCGGCTGACGAGGCGCCGTCCGTCGTTCTGGATCTCGGTCATGTCGTGCTCCCCTGACGGTCGGATCGGCAGGCCGGGGAACCCATCCCAGCCTGTCGGGATCATAAGCACGAATGCGGGTCGCGTCTCTAGGGTTCCGCAATTTCAAGGGTTGGATCTTCAAGATTTGGCCAAGGTGCACCCGTGAAAGGGTGAGCGCCACGCCGCGTGGGCACCGCGTTTCGGAGCCCTGCCTCTAATGGGGACGACACCGACGATCAGGGAGGGCACCTCGTGGAGGTCTGGCCAGGCACGGCGTACCCGTTGGGCGCGACGTTCGACGGAAGCGGCACCAACTTCGCACTGTTCAGCGAGGTGGCGGAGCGCGTGGAGCTCTGCCTCCTCGACCCCGATCCGGACGGGGGCTTCACCGAGAACCGCATCGAGCTCACCGAGGTGGACGCGTTCGTGTGGCACGCCTACCTGCCGACGGTGCAGCCGGGGCAGCACTACGGCTACCGCGTGCACGGCCCGTGGGACCCGGCGAACGGACTGCGGTGCAACCCCGCCAAGCTGCTCCTCGACCCGTACGCGAAGGCGACGAGCCGCGACATCGACTGGGACCCGGCGCTGTTCTCCTACGTCTTCGGCGAGGAGGACACGCGCAACGACGACGACTCCGGGCCGCACATGATGCACAGCGTCGTCATCAACCCCTTCTTCGACTGGGAGGGCGACCGGCGTCCGCGCACGCCGTACGAAGAGAGCGTGATCTACGAGGCGCACGTCAAGGGCCTCACGCAGCTGCACCCCGACGTGCCCGAGGACATCCGGGGCACCTACGCGGCGCTCGCGCACCCGGCGGTCACGGAGCACCTCACCAAGCTGGGCATCACGGCGATCGAGCTCATGCCGGTGCACCAGTTCGTGCAGGACAACACCCTGCTCGAGAAGGGCCTGCGCAACTACTGGGGCTACAACACCATCGGGTTCTTCGCGCCCCACGCCTCCTACGCCGCCAACGGCGAGGGACAGCAGGTGCAGGAGTTCAAGTCGATGGTGAAGGCGATGCACGAGGCGGGGATCGAGGTCATCCTCGACGTGGTCTACAACCACACCGCCGAGGGCAACCACCTCGGGCCGACGCTCAGCTTCAAGGGCATCGACAACCCGGCGTACTACCGCCTGGTCGAGGACGACCAGCACTACTACATGGACTACACCGGCACGGGCAACAGCCTCAACGTGCGGCACCCCCACTCGCTGCAGCTCATCATGGACTCGCTGCGCTACTGGGTCACCGAGATGCACGTCGACGGGTTCCGCTTCGACCTCGCCTCGACGCTGGCCCGCGAGTTCTACGACGTGGACCGGCTCGCGACGTTCTTCGAGCTCGTGCAGCAGGACCCGGTGGTGAGCCAGGTGAAGCTCATCGCCGAGCCGTGGGACGTCGGTCCCGGCGGCTACCAGGTCGGCGGGTTCCCCCCGCAGTGGACGGAGTGGAACGGCAAGTACCGCGACACGGTGCGCGACTTCTGGCGCGGGGAGCACATCCTGGGCGACTTCGCGTCGCGGCTCGCGGGCTCCAGCGACCTCTACGAGAACTCGGGGCGGCGCCCGTTCGCGAGCATCAACTTCATCACCGCCCACGACGGCTTCACGATGCGGGACCTCGTCTCCTACAACGAGAAGCACAACGAGGCCAACGGCGAGGACGGCAACGACGGCGAGAGCCACAACCGCTCGTGGAACCACGGCGTGGAGGGCGAGACCGACGACCCGGACGTGCTCGCCCTGCGGGCGCGCGACCAGCGCAACCTCATCGCCACGCTGCTGCTCAGCCAGGGCGTGCCGATGCTGCTGCACGGCGACGAGCTGGGGCGCACCCAGGGCGGCAACAACAACACCTACGCCCAGGACTCCGAGATCGCCTGGGTGCACTGGGACGCCGCCGACCGGCCCCTCGTGGAGTTCACCGCCGCCGTCGCACGGTTGCGGCGGGCGCACCCGACGTTCCGCCGCAAGCGGTTCTTCACCGGCAACACGGTGCGCACCCCGCTCCCCGGGGAGGAGGGCGACCGTCTCAACGACATCGTGTGGCTGCACCTCGACGGCCGTCCGATGGAGGACGGCGACTGGACGGACGGCGAGGGCGCCGCGGCCCAGGCGCTCGGCATGTACCTCAACGGCCGCGGCATCGCCGGCAAGGACCAGCGCGGCCAGACCATCGTCGACGACCACTTCCTGCTCTACTTCAACGCTGACGGCGACTGCACCGTGACGCTGCCGCCGGCGGAGTACGCCGAGGGCTGGGACGTCGTCATCGACACGGCGGGCAAGCTGGCCGACGACTCGACCCACGCCCCGGGCGCCGAGCTGCCGCTCGCCTCCCGCAGCGTCATCGTGCTGCGCGAGCAGCAGGCCACGGACGAGACCGAGGTCGACCACTCGGTGGCCGCCAGCATCGCGGCGCTCGCCGACGACTGAGACGACGCCGACCCGCGGACGCACGACGGCCCGGCACCCCTCGGGGTGCCGGGCCGTCGTCGCGTGGGGGGACTCAGCCCATGAGGGAGTTCAGGTCGACCACGTCGGCGTCGGCCGGGGCCTCGAACGAGACCTCCTCGTCGAAGTCGGTGAGGTCGAACGAGCCCTCGTCGCCACCGTCGACGCGTACCGCGTAGTGCGGCTCGTCGACCGCGACCCACAGGGTCGCCGGCGTCCCGTCGCTCTCGTGGTCGATGGCGATGGCCTCGACGCCGTCGATGTCCTCGACGTCGCCCTTGGTGGCCTCGCTGTTGTCGTCGTCGTCATCGGCGTCGTCGGCGTCGTCGAAGAACGACTCGATGGTGCAGAAGTCGTCGAAGCTGCCCTCTTCGTCGGTGATCCACTTGCCCTCGACCTGGCTGAGCAGCTGGTCCAGGGTGGCGTCGTCCATGCCGGCGCCGCCGAGCTGGGCGCGCCAGAAGTCGGCGGTGGGGCGGTACCACCCCTCGTCGCCGATCTTCAGCACCTCGACGTCGCTGCCGTCGATGCCGACCGTGCCCTCGCACCCGTCCGTGGCGAGCACGAGGTCGAGCGACGCCTCGGAGCCGTCGGACTGCATCTCGCCGACGATGCGGAACGACGAGGCGTTCTTCGTCGCCTGCTCGGCGGCGTCCATGATCGCCTGCGCGTCCTGGTCGACGAAGGACGAGGAGTCGCCGGAGTCCCCCGAGTCCCCGGAGTCGTCGGAGTCGCTGCCGCACCCGGCCAGCACGGTCGTCGCCATCACCGCGGTGCCCAGCAGCGCCACGCCGCGGCGCGCTCCTCGTCGCGTCGTGCCTCGCATCGTCAGTCGCATCGGTCGGTTCTCCCCACGTGGTCGTCGTCTCGGGTGGCCGCCGTTGGGTACAGGCCCCGGCTGCCACCCCCACCCTAGGCTGAGGGAACCAGCCCGCCCGGTCACCCCACCCCACGGAGCTCCCTTGACCGCCACGCCGCCCGCTCGCGTCCCCACGAGCACCTACCGGCTCCAGATCACCTCCTCCTTCGACCTGTACGCCGCGGCGCGCGCGCTGCCCTACCTCCACGCCCTCGGCGTCGACTGGGTCTACCTGTCCCCCGTGCTCGCGGCGGAGCCGGGCAGCGACCACGGGTACGACGTGGTGGGCCACCACGGCATCGACGCCTCCCGGGGCGGCGCCGCGGGCCTCACCGCCTTGTCCGCCCGGGCGCGCTCCCTCGGCATGGGTGTGCTCGTCGACGTCGTGCCCAACCACGTCGGCGTGGCGACGCCCGCGCAGAACGCCTGGTGGTGGTCGGTCCTCACGGCGGGCGAGGCGTCGCCGTACGCGAGCGCCTTCGACGTCGACTGGGCCGCCGGCGGCGGCCGGCTGCGCCTCCCGGTGGTCGGCGACGACGACCTGCTGCCCGACGGCGGCATCGACCACTTGCGGGTGGTCGACGGGGAGCTGCGCTACCACGACCACCGGTTCCCCGTCGCTCCCGGCACGCTCGTCGAGCGGGACGGTGGTCCGGACGCGCAGGCGACCCACGCGGCGCAGCACTACGAGCTGGTCGGCTGGCGCACGGCCGACGACCGCCTCAACTACCGGCGCTTCTTCGCGGTCAACACGCTCGCCGCGGTGCGGGTGGAGGACCGCCGCTGGTTCGACGCCACCCACGCCGAGATCGGGCGCTGGTTCGCCGAGGGCCTCGTCGACGGCCTCCGGGTCGACCACCCCGACGGGCTCCGCGACCCGGTGGGCTACCTCGAGGACCTGGCCGCACTGACCGACGACGCCTACGTGCTCGTCGAGAAGATCCTCGAGCACGGCGAGCGGCTGCCCGACGGCTGGCGGACCGCCGGCACGACGGGGTACGACGCGATGGCGCTCGTCGACCGGGTGCTCGTCGACCCGGCCGGCCAGGAGCCGCTCGACGCGCTCGAGACCTCCCTGCGCGGCACACCAGTCGACTGGGAGCAGCTCGTGCACGACCGCAAGCGCGACGTCGCCGACGGGATCCTGGGCTCCGAGGTCCGCCGCATCTCCCGCGAGGTGGTCGACGGACCCGAGGCGCCCGCGGAGGTGGTGGACGCCGTCGCCGAGCTGGTGACCACGATGCCCGTCTACCGGTCCTACCTGCCCGTCGGTCGCGAGCACCTCGACCAGGCGTTCGCCGCCGCCCGCGCGTCACGGCCCGACCTGGCCGCGACGCTCGACGCCCTCGCGCCGGTGCTGGGCGACCCGGAGCACCCGGCGGCGGTGCGGTTCCAGCAGACCTCCGGCATGGTGATGGCCAAGGGGGTCGAGGACTGCGCGTTCTACCGCTCCTCCCGCCTCACCAGCCTCAACGAGGTCGGCGGCGACCCGTCCGTCTTCGCGACCACCCCGGACGAGTTCCACGCGGCGATGCTCGAGCGCCAGGCCACCCGGCCGCACGCCATGAGCGCGGGCTCCACCCACGACACCAAGCGCGGTGAGGACGTCCGCGCCCGGATCAGCGTGCTGGCCGAGGTCCCCGACCTCTGGGCGGGCGCCCTGTCCGAGCTGCTCGAGGCCGTGCCCGTGCCGGACGCCGGGTTCGCCGCGCTGCTGTGGCAGGCGATCGTGGGCGCATGGCCCGCCTCCCCGGGGACCGACTACCGCAAGCGCCTCCACGGGTACGCCGAGAAGGCCATGCGCGAGGCCGGCGACGGCACGACGTGGACGGCCCCGGACGCGGCGTACGAGGACGCGATGCACCGCTGCGTCGACGCCGCCTTCGACGACGCCCGCGTGCGCCGCGTGCTCGCCACCCTGCTCGACACCGTCGTCGACCCCGGCTGGTCCAACGCGCTGGCAGCCAAGCTGCTGACGCTGACGATGCCGGGCGTGCCGGACGTCTACCAGGGCAGCGACCTGTGGGAGCAGTCCCTGGTCGACCCCGACAACCGGCGTCCGGTGGACCTCGACCTGCGCGCCGAGGTGCTGCCCGCCCTGCTCGGCGGCGTCACGCCCCCGCTCGTCGGCGGACTGTCCGACTCGGGCGCGGTCAAGCTGCGGCTCGTGGCCACCGCCCTGCGGCTGCGCCGCGACGAGGCCCGCCGCTTCACGGGCTACGCCCCGGTCGGCGCGACCGGCCCGGCCGCCGACCACGTGCTCGCCTTCGACCGCGGCGGCGTCGTCGCCGTGGCCACCCGGCTCCCCGTCGGCCTGGAGCGCCGTGGCGGATGGGGCGACACCGAGCTCGACCTGCCGCCCGGTCGCTGGTTCGACCGGATGGCCGACCGCCCGGTGACCGGCACCCGTGTCGCCGACCTGCTCGCGACGTACCCCGTCGCCCTGCTCACCCGGGAGGACTCGTGACCGACCGCCTCTTCTCCGTCTGGGCGCCGCGCCCGCGCGCCGTGCGGCTCGTCATCGGCACCGGCGACCACGACGAGGTCGTCGACCTCGCCCGGGGGGCCGACGGCTGGTGGACGCCGCCCGCCGGCACCCTCGACCGCTTCGACCTCACGGCGTTCCCCGAGGGCGTCGACTACGGCTTCCTCCTCGACGACGACCCCGACCCGCGCCCCGACCCCCGGTCGCGGCGCCAGCCCGCGGGCGTGCACGGCCTGTCGCGCACCTTCGACCCGGGCGCCTTCACCTGGACCGACGCCGGGTGGACCGGCCGCCAGCTGCCCGGCGCCGTGGTCTACGAGCTCCACGTCGGCACCTTCACGCCCGAGGGCACCCTCGACGCAGCCGCCGGCCGCCTCGACCACCTGCTCTCGATCGGCGTCGACCTCGTCGAGCTCCTGCCCGTCAATGCCTTCAACGGCACCCACAACTGGGGGTACGACGGCGTGGGCTGGTTCGCGGTCACGGAGGCGTACGGCGGGCCAGCCGCCTACCAGCGCTTCGTCGACGCCTGCCACGCCGCGGGCCTCGGCGTGGTGCAGGACGTCGTCTACAACCACCTCGGTCCGTCCGGGAACTACCTGCCGCTCTACGGTCCCTACCTGTCCAGCGGCCGCAACACGTGGGGCGACTACGTCAACCTGGACGGCGAGGACTCCGACGAGGTGCGGCGCTACGTGCTCGACAACGTCAGCTCCTGGTTCCGCGACTTCCACGTGGACGGCCTGCGGCTCGACGCCGTGCACGCGCTGAAGGACTCCTCCGACCGGCACGTCCTCGAGGAGATGGCGGTGGAGACCGCGGCGTACTCGGCGCAGGTCGGTCGACCGCTGACCCTCATCGCGGAGAGCGACCTCAACGACCCCGTCATGTTCACGCCGCGCGAGGCCGGCGGCCACGGGCTCACCGCCCAGTGGAGCGACGACTTCCACCACGCCGTGCACGTGGCGCTCACGGGCGAGACGAGCGGGTACTACGCGGACTTCGAGCCGCTCACGGCCCTGCAGAAGGTGCTCACCCACGGGTTCTTCCACGACGGCACCTACAGCTCGTTCCGCGAGCGCGACCACGGTGTGCCGATTGACCGCGGCACCACCCCGACGTGGCGGCTCGTCGTCTGCTCCCAGAACCACGACCAGATCGGCAACCGCGCCCGCGGCGACCGGCTCACCGAGCACCTCGACGACGACCAGCTGGCGACCGCGGCGCTCCTGACCCTGTGCACGGGCTTCACCCCGATGCTGTTCCAGGGCGAGGAGTGGGCGGCTTCCAGCCCGTTCCAGTTCTTCACCTCCCACCCGGAGCCGGAGCTGGGCAAGGCGACCGCCGAGGGGCGCATCGAGGAGTTCGCCAAGATGGGCTGGGACCCCGCCGTGGTGCCCGACCCGCAGGACCCGGACACGTTCACCCGCTCGAAGCTCGACTGGTCGGAGCTGACGGAGGGCCGCCACGCGGTGCTGCTCAAGGTCTACCGGTCGCTCGCCCGACTGCGCCGCAGCCAGCCCGACCTGCTCGACCCCGACTTCACCTCCACCAGCTGCGAGGTCGACGAGGCGTCACGCGTCGTGCGGGTGCGGCGCCGCAGCGTCGAGCTGGTGCTCGCGCTCGGCACCGAGCCCGTCACCGTCGACGTGCCCGCGGGGCGCGCCGTGGTCTGGGCGACCCCGGGCGGGTACGACGAGCGTGGCGCCTCCGTCGTCGTACCGCCGCACGGTGCGGTGGTCGTCGCGGACGCCTGACGGGACGAGCGGTCAGCGCTGCTCGGCGAAGAACGCGTCGAGCAGCCTGGCCGACTCCCCCGCCATCACGCCGCTGACGACCTCCGGGCGGTGGTTGAGCCGGCGGTCGCGCACGACGTCCCACAAGGACCCGACGGCGCCGCCCTTCTCGTCCCACGCGGCGAAGACGATCCGGTCGACGCGGGCAAGGACGGCCGCGCCCGCGCACATCGTGCAGGGCTCGAGCGTGACGACGAGCGTGCAGCCCGTCAGGCGCCACTCCCCGACCTCCCGCGCCGCCGCGCGCAGCGCGACGACCTCCGCGTGGCCCGTGGGGTCGCCGTCGGCCTCGCGGACGTTGCGCCCCCGGGCCAGGATGCGGCGGTCGGGGCCGAGCACGACGGCACCGATCGGCACGTCGCCCGTGGCGCGCGCCGCGGCCGCCTCGGTGAGCGCCGCACGCATGGGCACGTGCCAGCGACCGCCCTGGGGGTGGATCACGACGTCACGCGGAGGTGAGCCCCACCGCGTCGTCGAAGAGCCGGCCGAAGCCCAGCTTGCGGGCGATCTCCGAGACCATCTCGTCGGGGTAGAGGTCGAAGTCGTCGAGCAGCAGGCCGAGGTCCATGGCGTTCATGCCGAGGTCGGCGAGCAGCCCGAGGTCGCCGGCCGGCTCCTGGTCGTCCTCGTCGTCGGGCAGGGGCAGGTCCAGCGCCTCGAGCGCGGAGCGGGCGATCTCCCACTCGTCGGCCGCCGTGACGTCGGAGAGCAGCACCCGCGTGCGGGCACCCGCGACGCGGAGCAGCACGAAGAAGTCCTCGTCGACCGCGACCACGCCGATCGCTCCGCCGTCGCCCGGGAAGCGGCGCAGCGCGGCCGCGAACTCGTCCACCGAGTCGAGCACGTCGTCGACGATCTCGTGCAGCTGCCAGACGCCCTCCTCGCGGTAGGCCACGAAGGCGAAGTCGATGTTCTCGTTGTCCACGCCGATCCCTCCTCGTGCCGTGTCCCGACCGTCCGGGTCCCAGCGTGACAGACCCGGCCACGACACGCCATGGGGATACGCGCCGCTCACCGTAGGGTTCAGCCCATGGACACCCTCGTCGTCGACCACCCGCTCGTCGCCCACAAGCTGACCGCACTCCGCGACGAGCGGACCGACTCCCCCACGTTCCGCCGCCTCGCGGACGAGCTCGTCACCCTGCTGGCCTACGAGGCCACCCGCGACGTCCGCGTCGAGCCGTCCGACATCACCACGCCGGTCTCGCCCACCACGGGCGTGCGGCTCTCGAGCCCCAAGCCCCTCGTCGTACCGATCCTGCGCGCCGGCCTCGGCATGCTCGACGGGATGGTGCGGCTGCTGCCCACGGCGGAGGTCGGGTTCCTCGGCATGGTGCGCAACGAGGAGACGCTGCAGGCGTCGACCTACGCCGAGCGGCTGCCGGACGACCTGTCGGGCCGGCAGTGCTACGTGCTCGACCCGATGCTCGCGACGGGCGGCACCCTGGCTGCCGCGATCCGCTTCCTCGTCGACCGCGGCGCCGACCACATCACGGCCGTGACGCTGCTGTGCGCACCCGAGGGCACGGCCCGGCTCGAGCAGGAGCTGGCCGACCTCGCCATCCCGGTGACCGTCGTGACGGCGGCGATGGACGAGCGGCTCAACGAGCAGGGCTACATCGTGCCCGGGCTCGGCGACGCCGGCGACCGGCTGTACGGGGTCGCCGACTGAGGTGGGGCCTGAGGGGCGGTCGGTTCCCCGGCTGACCGGGGAACCGACCACTTAGACCATCAATGTTGATGGTCTAAGTGGTCGGTTCGGTGCGCGGCCGCGCACGCAAGCGCTCGCTGGTCGGTGGTGGACGGGCCGCGTGGTCGACCGACCTGAGGACGACGGTCGGGCCGAGCCGCGCCGTACCGACGATGGTTGAAGCACCAACACGCCACTTAGACCATCAACGCTGATGGTCTAAGTGGCGTGTTCCCCGGCTGACCGGGGAACCGACCGGGCTTCCCGATCACGCGTAGGAGTGCATGCTCGACGTCGAGAAGAAGTTGATCCCGATGAAGTTGAACCACAGCGTCGCCAGGCCGATGAGCGCGAGGATCGCCGCGTTGCGGCCCTTGAAGCCGGCGGTGGCCCGGGCGTGCAGGTACGCCGCGTAGACGACCCACGTGATGAACGCCCAGACCTCCTTGGGGTCCCAGTTCCAGTAGCGGCTCCACGCCTCGTGCGCCCAGATCGGGCCCGTGATGAGCACCGCGAACGTCCACACGGGGAACGCGAAGGCGTGCAAGCGGTAGGTCAGCCGGTCGAGGCCGACGAGGTCGGGCACGCGGGCGAGGTAGCCCCGCACGACGGGAGCCTCGGCCTCCGGACCGTCGACCGGGTCGACGTCGCCCGCGGGCACCGCGGCCTTCGCCTTGCGCTCCGCGCGCTCCTTCAGCAGGAACAGCATCGACGTGAAGCCGCCGAGCGTGAACGCCGCCGTGGCGATGACGGCCGAGACCACGTGGATGACGAGCCAGTAGGAGTTCAGCGCCTCGGTCAGCGGCGCCACCGGCTGGTAGAGCCAGATGACGTCGACCATCAGCACCGTCACGACGAAGCCGGTGACGATCGGGCCGAGCCAGCCGAGCCGGAACTTCTTCAGCAGCACCAGGTAGGTCAGCGTCACGAAGAACGAGCCGGAGAGCGTGAACTCGTACATGTTGCCCCACGGCACCCGCGCCGGCTCCGCCGCGAGACCGCGGCCGAGGAGGGCGACGAAGTGCGCCGCGGCGGCGGCGACGGTGAGCAGGATCCCCAGCCGCTCGCCCATGGCGACGCGGCGGCGGGTCTCCTCCCCCGCCGCGTCGGCGACCTCGGCCTCGGTCCACGCGTCCGCCGTACGCCGCGGGGAACGCCCCACGCCGGCGCCGACGGTCTCGCGCGCCGCGGCCGCGACGGGCACCTTCCGCAGCGACGCCCACTGCCACAGGTGCGCGACCAGCGCCAGGAAGTAGAGGATCCCGCAGAATCCCACGGCCTGGTTGCTCAGCGTCTCCCACGCCTCGTTGCTCACGGGCGGTCCTCCTCCAGCGCGGGCCGGGCCCGCTCGTCACCGGCGGCGCCGTCCGGCGCACGCACGTCCTCCAGGATGCCCTCGAGGGCCTCCTCGCCGCCACCGGCTCCGGTGGAGCGATCGAGCACACCGACGGTGACCAGGGCACCGTCGCCGTCGTCCTTCACGCGCACCCACACCCGGCGGGGGCGGATGAACAGCGAGCCGAGCAGCCCCAGCAGCGCGGCCACGACACCGCCGAGCGCCACGAGCTTGCCGGGCGTCTCGCTGATCTGCACGCGGTTCCACTGCTGGATGCCGTCGAAGCTCACCGTGCCGAGCCCGTCGGGCAGGTCGGCGCTCTCGCCGGGCGCGAGGTCCAGGCGGAACTGCGCCCCGCCCGTGCCCTCGACCGGCGTCAGCCCGTCGAGGTCGAGCGCGTAGACCGACTGCGGCGTCCCGTCGTCCATCCCCAGGTCGCCGGTGAAGACGACCATGGAGAGGAAGGGGTTCTGCGCCTCGCCGATCACCGAGTACGGGCCGGTCTCCATGTCGAAGCCGTAGGTCGGGTAGAACTCGCCCTGCAGCCCGACCTGCTCGTCCAGCCCGTCCGGCACCTTGACGACGCCGAAGCTGGCGAAGGTCAGGTCCGTGGGCAGGAAGATCGTGGGTCCGGAGTAGACGACCTCGCCGTCGGGGTCGCGCACCGTGATCACGGGTGCGTAGCCGTGGCCGATGAGGAAGATGTCCGTGCCACCGATGCTCAGCGGGTGGTTGACCTTCAGCTCGTAGGACTTCTCGTCCGCGTCCGGGTCGGTCGCGTCCTCGACGTACGTGATGTCCGAGGCGAAGCCGCGCGCCTGGCCGAAGGCCTCGCCCGACCGGTACCAGTCGATGGAGAAGTCGTCGACCGTGAACGCGAACGGCTGCAGGTCGTCGGCGGACCAGAGGCTGCCGGGGTCGAGGTCGTCGTACTGCGTCAGGTTGTTGGAGAACCCGCCGCCCTTGAGCACGATCACGCCGCCCTGGAAGCCGAGCAGGCTGCCCATCGCGAACCCGGCGAGCACGACGAGCACCGACAGGTGGAAGACGAGGTTGCCGGCCTCGCGCAGGTAGCCCCGCTCCGCCGCGACGACGACGTCGCCGTCGGGGTCCACGTCGGTGTCGACGACGCGGTACCGCCGCTTGCGCAGCGCCGCGGCGTACCGCTTGCCGATCTCGTCGGCGCTCGCGGGGTCCCGGTACGTCGCGTGGTCGGGCAGGCGGGTGAGGTTGCGCGGCGCGCGCGGCGGGCGCGCGCGCAGGCCCTTCGCGTAGACCTTGATGCGCGGCAGGATGCAGCCGACCAGGGACACCATGAGCAGCAGGTAGATGGCCGCGAACCACGGCGAGTCGTAGACCGAGAACAGGCCGAGCGCCTCGTAGACGGGCGTCAGCTTCGGGTGCCGGTCCTGCCACTGCGACACCTCGAAGGCGTCGACCGCCTGCTGCGGCACCACGGAGCCGGGGATCGCGGCGAGCGCGACGAGCAGCAGCAGCACGAGCGCCGTGCGCATCGACGTGAGCTGGCGCCAGCCCCAGCGGAGCAGCTCGACGGCGTTGAGCTCGCCGCTGCGCCGGCCGGGGTTGCCCGAGCCCGGCCCCTCGACGGGGGCGGCGCCGGGTTCCATCCCTGCGCCCTCGGAGGTCTCGCGGGCGCTCACACGCCCACCTCGTACCCGGTGATGAGCGAGCGCTGCAGGTCCTGCACCACGACGTCCCACCAGCCCGTCACGAGGAGCACACCGACGGCGACGAGCATGAGGCCGCCGACCCGCATGACCAGGACCTGCCGCTTCCGCAGCCAGCCCACGGCCCGCATCGACCAGCCGAAGCCGAGCGCGATGAGCACGAAGGGGATGCCGAGGCCGAGGGCGTAGACCCCCGACAGCAGGGCGCCGCGCCCCGCGGTGCCCTCGTTGTAGGCCAGCGAGGTGATCGCCACCAGGGTCGGGCCGACGCACGGCGTCCAGCCCAGGCCGAAGAGGAAGCCGAGACCCGGGGCCGCGAGCAGGCCGACGGAGGGGATCTTGTGCACCCGGACGTCGCGGTCGAGACCGGGGATCCGCAGGAAGCCGGCGAACGCCAGGCCCAGCACGATCGTGAGCGCGCCCAGCACGATCGTCAGCGTGCGGCGCCACTCGAAGAACCAGACGGCGATGCTGGCGGAGGCCACCCCGAGGAGCACGAACACCGTGGCGAAGCCCGCGACGAACAGCAGGGACCCGGCGAGCAGGCGGCCGCGGCGCACGCGGACCCGCTCGGCCGTGAGCGTGCCGCCGCCCGTGGGGCGGCCGCCCGTCGCGTCGACGACCTCGGCCGCGGACATGCCCGTCGCGTAGGACAGGTAGCCCGGCACCAGCGGCAGCACGCACGGGGAGAAGAAGGAGACGAGGCCGGCGATCAGCGCGACGGGCACCGCGAGGAGGAGCGAGCCGCTCGCGGCGGTCTCCGCGAAGGCGTCACCCATCGCCGCCACCGGCCCCGGCCGCGCCCTCCTCGTCGAGGACCGACTCGACGAGGGTGGTCACCGTCGTCGCGGACGGGACGCGACCGACGATCGTCGCGGCGACGCGGCCCTCGCTGTCGAGGACGGTGGTCGACGGGATCGCCCGCGGCGAGAGGGAGCCCGCGAACGCGAGGAGCGCGCGCCCGTCGGGCGAGTAGAAGGACGGGTACTCCACGCCGTACTCCCGCTCGAAGCTCTGCGCCTGCGCGGTCGAGGAGTCGCGGTTGTTGATGCCGACGAAGGCCGCGGAGTCGCCCAGCTGCCGGGCGGCCTCGACGAGGTCGGGTGCCTCGGCGCGGCACGGCGGGCACCAGGAGCCCCAGACGTTGACGACCACGGGGGTGCCGCGGAAGTCCTCGAGCGACAGCGGCTGGCCCTCGAGGTCCTCGCCGTCGAGGACGATGGGGTCGCCGCGCTCGGCGGGGGCGTACTCGGTGAGCTGGCCGTCGGCCGACACGTAGCCCGCGTCGCCCGTCGCCTCCACGTCGCTGCAGCCCGCCAGCAGGGCGAGGCCCAGCAGCAGGGCCGCCCCGGTCGGGGCGGTGCGCCGTCGCTTCCGCATCAGGGTCGGTGCTCCTCCGCCGCGCCGCCGGCCGAGAAGGGCGCTGCCTTGTCACGGGTGGGGATGAGGTCGCCCGCCGGCTCCGAGTAGGTCAGGTGGGTGAGCAGCTCGCCGCGGAAGTGCAGCGAGGTCAGCGAGCAGAGGGTGCACTGGCGCTTGCGCGGGTCGTGCAGGAACGACCGGTTCTCGACGACCAGCCGGGTCGTCCAGATCGGCAGCTGGTGGGAGACGACCACGGCCTCGTTGGGCTGGCCGGCGGCCGCCTCGGGCGCCGCTGCCGCCGCGTCCCGCGCGTCGTGCACGGCCGCCAGCATGCGGGCCGCGACCTCCTTGTAGGGCTCGCCCCACGACGGCTTGAACGGGTTCCAGAGGTGGCGCCACGTCGCCGGGTTGCGGAGCGCGTTGTCGCCGCCCCCGAAGCGCAGCCCCTCGAACTTGTTGGTGGACTCGATGACCCGCGCGTCGGTGACGACGTCGAGACCGCGCGCGGCGGCCAGCGGCGCCGCGGTCTCCTGGGCCCGCTCGAGCGGCGACACCCGCAGGTGGACGATGGGCCGGTCGCCGATCCGCTCGGCGACGCGCTCGGCCATGGCCCGGCCGTTCGCGGACAGGTGGAACCCGTCGCGGCGGCCGTAGAGCACGCCCTCGGGGTTGTGCACCTCGCCGTGGCGCAGCAGGTGGACGACGGTCTGCTCGGTCATCGGTTCCTCTCGGTGGTCCGTCCGCCTCAGGCGGACGTTCCGTACGTCGCGGCCGCGGCCCGGGCTGCTGCGGGGAGCGCGTCCAGCACGTGCTGGACGGCGCGCTCGTCGTGGGCGGCGGAGCAGAACCACACCTCGTACGCCGACGGGGGCAGGTGCACCCCGGCGTCGAGCATGGCATGGAAGAAGGCCGCGTAGGCGGGCAGGTGCTGGCGCCCCGCCTCGTCGAAGTCCCGCACGGCCGTGAGCGTCGAGCCCGGCTCCAGCAGGAAGATCGAGAACATGGTGCCGGCGCGCTGCACGAGGTGGGGCACCCCGGCCTCGCCGAGCGCCGCGGAGGCGGCCTCGCTGATCGTCGTCGCCACGGCGTCGACGTGGGCGTAGACCTCGTCGGTGGCGAGCCGCAGCGTGGTGAGGCCCGCGGTCGTCGCGACCGGGTTCCCCGACAGCGTGCCGGCCTGGTAGACGGGCCCCTCGGGCGACAGCATGCCCATGAGGTCGGCGCGCCCCCCGAACGCCGCGGCGGGGAGCCCGCCGCCCATCACCTTCCCGAACGTCATGAGGTCGGGCACCCAGCCCTCGACCGCACCGTCCAGCCCCCACCCGCCCTGCTTGGTGGCGCGGAACCCCGTCATCACCTCGTCGGAGACGAACAGGGCGCCGTGCGCGGCGCAGGTGGCCGCGAGGAAGGCGTTGAACCCGGGCTCCGGGTTGACGACGCCCATGTTGCCCGGCGTCGCCTCCGTGATGACGCAGGCGATGCGGTCGCCGTGCTCGGCGAAGACCCGCTCGACCGCGGCGCGGTCGTTGTAGGGCAGCACCATCGTCAGGTCGGTCGCGCTCTGCGGCACCCCGGGGGTGCCGGGCACCGCGAAGGTGGCCAGGCCCGAGCCGGCGCTGGCGAGCAGCGCGTCGACGTGGCCGTGGTAGCAACCGGCGAACTTCACGACGACGTCGCGCCCCGTCGCACCGCGCGCGAGCCGGATGGCCGACATCGTCGCCTCCGTGCCCGACGAGGTGAAGCGCACCCGCTCGACCGGTGTGCGCGCGACGATCTCCTCCGCCAGGAGGACCTCGGGCTCGGTCGGCGTCCCGTAGGACGTGCCCCGTGCGACCGCGGCCTGGACCGCCTCGAGCACCTCGGGGTGGGCGTGGCCGAGCAGCATCGGGCCCCAGGAGCCCACGAGGTCGACGTACTCGTTGCCGTCCACGTCGGTGAGCCAGGCGCCCTGCGCGGAGGCGATGAACCGGGGCGTCCCGCCGACGGCACCGAAGGCGCGGACGGGCGAGTTGACGCCGCCCGGGGTCACCGCCGACGCCCGCGCGAAGAGGTCGGCGGAGCGTGCTGTCGGACGGGAGGTCGGGGCAGTCACCGGCCCATTCTCGCCCAGACCGGCAAGGTGGGGCACATCGGGCTACGACACAGCGTCGTTGACGGGGCGGAGAAGGGCCCTCCCACCGCATCAGAACGGTGACACGCAACGATTCCTCAAGGTATCCTCAAGAACTGCGGCGCTTGGTGACCCCTCGTAACCTCCGGGGAACACCGGCGTTAGTCACGTCACACGGCTTGAGGGAGCCACGGATCCGAGCGTGAGCCACGAGGCGCACGGGCGATGGGGAGAACAGATGAGCAACAGCAAGTTCGCGCGCTGGCAGAAGGCGACGGCGCTCGCGCCGATGGCAGCGCTGTCCGCTGCCGCCACGGTCGTCGTCGCCGGCTCGGGCGGACCCGTCGGCACCCTCACGGCCGCCGACGACACGGTGACCGAGGGCGCCATCGCGGTCCCCACCGACGCGGTCGAGACCCCGGCGAGCGTCTCGGTCCCCGACGCGGTGACGCCGACCACCGACCCGCAGATCGTCAGCGCGTCCAGCACCAGCGGCATCCCGGCCGTCGCGCTCGGCGCCTACCAGCGGGCCCAGACGATCATCAACGGCGCCGACACCTCGTGCCGCATCTCGTGGCAGCTCATCGCCGCGATCGGTCGCGTCGAGTCCGACCACGGGCGCTTCGGCGGCGGGCAGCTCTCCGACGAGGGCATCGCCACCCCGGGCATCTTCGGCATCCCTCTCGACGGCTCCAACGGCACGTCGCGCATCCTCGACACCGACGCCGGCGAGCTGGACAACGACGCGACCTACGACCGTGCGGTCGGCCCCATGCAGTTCATCCCCTCCACGTGGCGCGTCATCGCGGTGGACGCCAACGGCGACGGCGTGCGCGACCCCCAGAACATCCACGACGCGGCGCTGGGCACGGCGGTCTACCTCTGCTCCGGCACCGAGGACCTCTCCACCGAGGCCGGCAAGCGTGCGGCCGTGCTGCGCTACAACCGCAGCGAGGAGTACGTGAACCTCGTCCTCGCGATCGAGCAGGCCTACCTCGACGGCGAGTACACGTCGGTGCCCAACGCGGTCGCGTCGGCCAACTACTTCGTGCCCGACCCGGTGCGCCCGCAGAGCGGCGGATCCGTGGACTCGGCCGACCCCGGCACCGTCGGCGGTGGCAACGGCACCGGCTCGACGCCCGGCGCGGGTGGCACCGGCGGCTCGGGCAGCACCGGCGGCTCGGGCAGCAACGGCGGCAGCACGGGCGGCTCCGGCGGCACCGGCGGCTCGGACGGCGGCAGCACGGGCGGCTCCGGCGGCACCGGTGGCGGCTCCACCGGCGGCGGCACGGTGCCCGTCCCGACGCCCACCCCGACGCCCACCCCGAGCGAGCCGAAGGACGGCGGCCTCGCCGACCTCCCGACCGACCCGGTGGGCACCGTCGGCGGCGTCGTCACCGACCCGATCGGCACCGTCGGCAACACGCTCACCTGGCTGCAGGCCAGCGTCTCGTGCAACGCCCAGGGCAAGTTCGACAACCCCTTCAAGACGAACGACCCGTGGGACCTGTGCATGAAGGCGCTCGGCTACTGACGCTCCCCCTGACGACGACAGCGGCCCCGGACCACCTGGTCCGGGGCCGCTGTCGTTCGCGTGCGGCGTGCCGCGTGCAGGGCGTGGAACGCGCGTCCGCTCAGCGCAGCAGTCGAGCGGCCTCGGCCGCCCAGTAGGTCAGCACCACGTCGGCGCCGGCCCGGCGGATCGAGACCAGCGTCTCGAGGATCGCGGCCTCGCGGTCGATCCAGCCGTTGGCCGCGGCGGCCTCGACCATCGCGTACTCCCCCGAGATGTTGTAGGCCGCCACCGGCACGTCGACGGCGTCCCGCACGCGGCGCACGACGTCGAGGTAGGCCAGCGCGGGCTTCACCATCACCAGGTCCGCGCCCTCGGCGACGTCCAGCTGGGCCTCGCGCACGCCCTCGAGCGCGTTGCGGGCGTCCTGCTGGTACGTGCGTCGGTCGCCCACCAGGGACGAGTCGACGGCCTCGCGGAAGGGGCCGTAGAACGCGGAGGCGTACTTCGCCGAGTACGCCATGATCGCCACGTCGGTGGCACCCACCCCGTCGAGCGCGTCGCGGATGACGGCGACCTGGCCGTCCATCATCCCGCTGGGCCCGAGCACCGCGGCGCCGGCGGCGGCCTGCGCGCGCGCCATCTCGGCGTACACCTCGAGCGTCGCGTCGTTGTCGACACGGCCGGCCGCGTCGAGCACGCCGCAGTGGCCGTGGTCGGTGAACTCGTCGAGGCAGAGGTCGGCCATCACGGGCAGGGCGTCGCCGACCTCGGCCGCGACGTCCGCGATGGCGGCGTTGAGCACGCCGTCGGGGTCGACGGCACCGGAGCCCACCGCGTCCTTCGACGTGGGCACGCCGAAGAGCATGATGCCGCCCAGCCCGAGCTCCGCCGCCTCGACGGCGGCCGCGCGCAGCGAGTCGCGCGTGTGCTGCACGACGCCCGGCATGGAGCTGATCGGCACCGGCGTCTCCGCACCCTCCCGCACGAACACGGGGAGCACGAGCTGCCCCGCCCGGAGCGTGGTCTCGGCGACCAGCTCCCGGAGCGCGGGCGTGCGGCGCAGGCGGCGCGGACGCAGGTACGGCGACTCCACGGGCGGGCGCACCAGGCCCGCCCGCGTGCCGTCCTGCACGGGCCCGGTCAGTTCGAGACCTTGCGGCGCGAGGTGGTCTTGCGGTCCGACGGCTTGGTCACCGGCTGGCCCGACTCGACCAGCGCCAGGCGGCGGGCCGCACCGAAGTCGGCCAGCGCGTCGGCCAGCACCTCGGCGGAGGGCGACGGAGCCATCACGTCGACCCGCAGGCCGTGCTCCTCCGCCGTCTTCGCCGTCGCCGGACCGATGACGGCGATGACCGTCGACGGGTGCGGCTTGCCGGCGATGCCGACCAGGTTGCGGACCGTCGAGGACGACGTGAAGACCACGGCGTCGAACTTGCCGGTCTTGATGGCGTCACGGACGGGCGCGGCCGGCGGCGCGGCGCGCACCGTGCGGTAGGCCGTCACGTCGTCGCACTCCCAGCCCAGGTCGATGAGACCGGCGACCAGGTTCTCGGTCGCGATGTCCGCCCGCGGGAGGAAGACCCGGTTGATGGGGTCGAGCACCTCGTCGTACTCCGGCCACACCTCGAGCAGGCCGGCGGCCGACTGCTCGCCCGTGGGCACCAGGTCGGCGCGCAGGCCCCAGGCGCCGATCGCCTCGGCGGTCTTGTCGCCCACCGCCGCGATCTTCAGGCCCGAGAAGGCACGGGCGTCGAGGCCGTACTCCTCGAACTTCTCGCGGACGGCGCGCACCGCGTTGGCCGAGGTGAAGGCGATCCACTCGTAGCGGCCCTCGACGAGGCCACGGACGGCCTTGTCCATCTGCTGCGGGTTGCGGGGCGGCTCGACCGAGATGGTCGGCACCTCCTCCGGCACGCCGCCGTAGCCGCGCAGCCGGGCCGACAGCGGACCCGCCTGGTCCTTGGTGCGCGGCACCAGCACGCGCCAGCCGAACAGCGGCTTGGTCTCGAACCACGACAGCGTCTCGCGCAGGTCGACGACCTCGCCGACGACCGTGACGGCCGGCGGCTGGATCTTCGCGGCGCGGGCGTCGGCCGCGATGTTCTCCAGCGTCGAGGTCACCGTGACCTGCTCGGTGGTCGTGCCGACGCGCGTCATCGCGACCGGCGTCGACGCCGGGCGACCGGCGGCGACGAGCGCGGAGGCGACGTCGGCGATCGGACCGACCGAGCTGAGGAGCACGAGGGTGCGACCGTCGGCGTACTGGCTCCAGTCGACCTTGTCGGTGCACGACACCACGGTCACCTCGCGGTGGCTGCGGGTGGTGAGCGGGATCCCGGCGTACGCCGGCACCGCGGTCGCCGCGGAGACGCCGGGGACGATCTCGAACCCGATGCCCGCCTTGACGCACGCCTGCGCCTCCTCGGGACCCGATGCGTAGAGGAACGGGTCGCCCGTCATGAGCCGCACGACGTGCTTGCCGGCCTTGGCGGGCTTGAGCAGCACCTTCGCGCGGGCGGCGTGGGTCAGCGGCTGGCCGTCGTCGCCGAAGCCGCCGTCGAGGAAGACCGGGCCCTCGTCGACGACGGTCTCGTTGCCGTCCGCGTCGGTGACGACGGTCGGCGTCGGGATGCCCAGCACCGAGCGCACGAGGACCTCGTGGTCGGGGGCCTCCGTGACCACCACGTCGGCGGCCCGGAGGAGGTCCAGCGCGCGGACGGTCAGCAGGCCCGGGTCACCGGGGCCGCTGCCGACGAACGACACCCAGCCCCCGTCGGGCGTGCCGGTCGCGCCGGCCGGCGAGCCGCCCGGCGCGGCGGTGGTGCGGTCTTTGCTCCCTGCGGTACGTCGCGTCATGCGTGCTGCTCTCCCACTCGGTCGGGACCCCCTGGCTGAGGGCCTTCCATCAGATCGGCGGCACCGTCGGCCAGCATCTCCTGGCCGAGGCGGCTCCCGACGCCGAAGGCGTCGCCGGGGGAGCCGGTGGCGGACATCCGGATGCTGAGGGCGCCGTCCAGGGACAGCACCACCGCACGCACCCAGAGCTCCTCGTCGTCGTCGCCCTCGACGACCTCGCCCAGCGCGCCGACGGGCGCGGAGCAGCCGGCCTCGAGCGTGGCCAGCACGGCACGCTCGGCGGTGACGGCCGCCCGGGTGGCGGGGTCGTCGAGCACCGACAGCGCCTCGACGAGCGAGACGTCGTCGGAGCGGCACTCGACGGCGAGCGCTCCCTGGCCCGGGGCCGGGAGCATCTGGAACGGGTCGATCACCTCGGTGACCTCGTCGACGCGGCCGAGCCGCGCGAGGCCGGCGCGGGCCAGCAGCACCGCGTCCACCTCGCCGGCGGCGATCTTGCCGATGCGGGTGTCGACGTTGCCGCGGATCGGCACGATCTCGAGACCGAGGCCCAGCGCGGCCAGCTGGGCCGCGCGGCGCGGCGAGCCCGTGCCGACGCGGCTGCCGACGGGCAGCTCGCCGAGGGTGAGGCCGTCGCGGGCGATCACGACGTCGCGCGAGTCCTCCCGGGGCGGGACCGCGGCCAGCGCGATGCCGTCGGCCGGGGTCGTGGGCAGGTCCTTGAGCGAGTGCACGGCGAGGTCGACCTCGCCCGCGAGGAGCGCGTCGCGCAGGGCGCTCACGAACACGCCCGTGCCGCCGATCTGCGCGAGCGGGGCGCGGGACACGTCGCCGTGGGTGGTGACCTCGACGAGCTCGACCTCACGACCGAGCCGCTCGCGCAGCGCGTCGGCGACGTGGCCGGACTGGGTCATCGCGAGCGCCGAGGCGCGGGTGCCCAGGCGGAGGGGGCGCAGCGGGGCGGTCACGGGCGACCCCCCGGGCGGGTGACGGCGTCGACGGCCTCGGGGTCGAGGGCGAAGAGCTCGGCCAGCGCCGCGGCGTAGGACACCGCACCCTGCTCGTTGGCGAGCTGCTTGACGCGGACGGTCGGCTGGTGGAGCAGCTTGTCGGCGACGCGGCGCACGGTGTGGAGCACCTCGGCGCGGGCGACGGGGTCGAGGTCGGGCAGGCGGCCGTCGAGGCGCGCCATCTCGTTGTCGACCACCGTCGTCGCCATCGTGCGCAGGGCGACCACGGTGGGCGTCACGCTGGCCTGGCGGCGCGCGGTCGTGAAGGCGGCGATCTCCTGCGTGACGATCTCGCGGACGGCGTCGATGCCCGGCGCCACCTCGGCGACCCGCAGCTCCTCGGCGAGGCGGGACAGCCCCAGGAGCTGCACGCCCGGCAGGTGCTCGACCGCGGGCTCCACGTCGTGGGGCAGGGCGAGGTCGACGACGGACAGCGGGCTCGTGGGGTCCGCCTGGCCGCTGCGCGCCCGGGCGAGGAGCTCGCGCGTGACGACCGTGCCGGTCGCCCCGGTGCAGGAGACGACCACCTCGGCGCCGATCAGCTCGCGCTCGAGGTCGGTGAGGAGGGCGGCGCGCGCGCCGTACTCCCCCGCCAGCCGCTGCGCGGCGGCCCCGCTGCGGTTGACGACCACGATCTCGCCGGCCCCGGCACGGGCGAGGGTCGCGACGGCCAGCGAGGCCATCGAGCCGGCGCCCACGACGACCGCCTTCGCGCCGGTCAGCCCCCGCACGTGGGGCGCGGCGAGCTCGAGCGAGGCGGCGACGAGCGACGGCGCCGCGCGGTCGATCTCGGTCTCCGCGTGGGCGCGCTTGCCGACCCGGAGGGCCTGCTGGAAGAGCACGTTGAGGGCGGGGCCGACGGTACCGAGCTCCTGGCCGAGGCGCAGGGCCTCCCGGGCCTGGCCGAGGATCTGGCCCTCGCCGACGACCATGGAGTCGAGACCGGCGGTGACCCGGAACAGGTGGGAGACGGCGGCGTCGTCGTAGTGCACGTAGAGGTGCGGGAGCATCGCCTCGGTGCTCGCGCCGCCGCGCTCGATGAGCAGCCGCGAGATCGTCTCGATGCTGCCGTGGAAGCGCTCGACCTCCGTGTAGACCTCGAGGCGGTTGCACGTCGAGATCACCGTGGCCTCGGTGACGTGCTCGGCGCCCGCCACATCGGCGACGAGCTTCTGCGCTCCCTCGGCGTCGAGCGCGAGCCGCTCGAGCACCGTCACCGGAGCGGAGTGGTGGGACACCCCCACGACCAGGACGCTCATCGGACCTCCTCCCGGCCACCGACACCGGTGGCCACCGGCTCCCCGTCCGCGAGGTAGGACGGCGAGCGACGCTGCTCGTGGAAGGCGAGGATCTGCAGCTCGGTCGACAGGTCGACCTTGCGCACCTCCACGCCCTCGGGGACCGACAGCACGGTCGGTGCGAAGTTGAGGATGGCGGTGACCCCGGCCGCGACGAGGCGGTCGGCCACCTCCTGCGCGGCCGTCGCCGGCAGGGCGAGCACGCCGATGGCGACGTCGAGGTCGGCCACGACCTCCTCGAGGTCGTGCACCGGGCGCACGGCGACACCGCCGACGACGGTGCCGTGCAGCCGCTCGTCGGCGTCGAGGAGCGCCACGACCCGGAAGCCGCGGGTGCGGAACCCGGCGTAGTTCGCGAGGGCCTGGCCCAGGTTGCCGATCCCGACGACCACCACGTTGCGGTCGGTGGTGAGGCCGATCTCGCGCGCGATCTGGTAGCGCAGGTGCTCCACGTCGTAGCCGACGCCGCGCGTGCCGTAGGACCCCAGGTGGGACAGGTCCTTGCGCAGCATCGCGGAGTTGACCCCCGCCGCCACCGCGAGCGCCTCGCTCGAGCAGGTGGAGGTGCCCTCGTCGGAGAGCAGGGTCAGCGCACGGAGGTAGAGGGGCAGCCGCGCGACGGTCGCCTCCGGGATGCCCCGGGGGCTCTCGGCCTGGGTCCGTGCAGTCAACGTGTCTCGTCTCCAGCCGCGCGCGAGCACCTACTCGGACTTTCGGGCGCCTCGGGGGTTGGCGAGCGGCCCGCTCACTGTAGGTAGTCCGGGGCGGGAGAACAAAACGGGACGGCAGGCCTCAGCGGCCGCCCTGCGGCCATACCACGAATCGGTAGGCGGCGAAATTGACGACGAGGCTGCAACCTATCGCAACGATCTTGGCGACCAGCAGGGGGTCGACCACGAGCAGCGCGGCGTGGATGAAGAGCGGCTGCAGCACCCACATCGTCGTGCCCGTCGTGGCGAGGAACAGACCGGCCTGGCGCCACGTCAGCCGCCGCGCCGAGAACGTGAAGAGCCCGTTGACGACGAAGCTGAACGCCATGCCCGCGCTCGTCGAGACCAGGTTGGCGAGCACGATCCCCAGCGACGCGTGCAGCAGCAGGAACACCCCGACGTCGATGGCCGTGTTGAGCACCCCGACGCCCGCGAAACGGACCGCGGGAGGCAGGGCCGCGCCGCGGCGTACGGCGGGGGTCGTCATCCCCGCGGGTCGGGGGTGCCGGGCGTGCCCGGGGCGCCGCGGCGGCCGCGCGCGGCGAGGGCGAGCGAGTAGAGCGGACGGTCCTGGGTCTCGACGTAGACGCGGCCGAGGTAGGAGCCGATCACGCCCATCATGATCAGCTGCAGGCCCGACAGCAGGAACATGCCGACGCCGAGGAACGCCCAGCCCGGCACCGCCTGCTCCGGCGTGAAGACGCGCACGGAGAAGACGTAGACCGCCAGCAGGACGCTGATGGCGGAGATGACGAAGCCGAGCTTGCTGATCATCCGCAGCGGCGCGGTGGAGAAGCCGAGCAGGCCGTGGGAGGCGAAGGAGAGCATGGTGCGCAGGTCGTAGCCCGACGCGCCCGCGTGACGCTCGTCGCGGTCGAACAGCACGGCCTCCTGCCGGAAGCCGACGTGGGCCACGATGCCGCGCAGGAAGCGGCCGTGCTCGCGGTAGCGCCCGACCTCGGCGACCACCCGGGCGTCCATGAGGCGGAAGTCGCCCACCTCGCGGGGGATCTCGACGTCGGCGAGGCGCGCCAGGAGCCGGTAGAAGAGGCTGGCGGTGGTGCGCTTGAACCACGTGTCCTGCCGGGTGCGCCGCTGGGCGTAGGCGACGTCCACCCCGCTCTCCCACAGCGCGATCAGCTCGAGGCTGACGCGGGGCGGGTCCTGCAGGTCGGTGTCCATGACGACGACGGCGTCCGCGTCGCCGGCGGCGTCGAGCCCGGCGGTCAGCGCCACCTGGTGCCCGAAGTTGCGCGACAGCGCCAGCACCGCCACCCGGTCGTCGGCGGCCCGCAGCGCCAGCAGCTGCTCGAGGGAGTCGTCGCGGCTGCCGTCGTCGACGTAGAGGAACTCGTAGTCCAGGTCGGGCCGCTGCGCCGTGGCCGCCAGCAGCGCGGCGTGGAAGGCGGGGAGGTTGCGCCCCTCGTCGTACACCGGCAGCACGTAGGCGACACGGCGACGCACCTGCCCGTCGGCGGGTACGGCGCTGGTCGCGGCGGGCTCGGACACGATCGGGGAGTCTACGGAGCGCGCCCGGGCGCGGCCTGTGGAGCGGCTGGGTGGGGGCTGTCCGTTCAGGAGAGCGCTGCGCGCAGCCGGTCCGGGTCGACGCGCCAGAAGTCGTGCTGGCGCCCGTCGACGAAGGTCACCGGGATCTCGTCGAGGTCGACGTGGGCGGCGGCCTCGTCGTCCTCGTCCTCGTCGACGTCGACCTCGACGAACGTCTCCCCCAGCTCGGCGCAGACCGCGGCGACCACGGCGCGGGCGGCCTCGCAGAGGTGGCAGCCGTCGCGCCCGAACAGCACGACCCGGGGCTCGCGGGTCGCTTCCGGTGGCAGGGTCACGCTCCTCATCCTAGGCTCGACCCCGTGGCCGACCCCGAGCACGAGACCGCCGCCGACGACCGTCCGCGCGCGCACGCCGCGGCGGTCAGGCGCACCGACCTGAAGCGGCGCTCCCGCCTCGCGGGCGAGGCCTCGGCGGCCGCCGCCGAGGTGGAGAGCGCGCTCGACGTGCCCCGCGACGCGACGTCGGCCGCCTTCTTCGACGTGGACAACACGCTGATGCAGGGGGCGAGCATCTTCCACCTGGCGAAGGGGCTCTACCGCCGGGAGTTCTTCACGACCCGCGAGATCGCCGGGGCGGTCTGGAAGCAGGCCTACTTCCGGGTCGTCGGCGTCGAGGACCCGGAGCACGTGGCGGAGGCGCGCAGCTCCGCGCTCGGCTTCATCGCGGGCCACACCGTCGGCGAGCTCGAGTCGCTGGCGGAGGAGATCTTCGACGAGGCCATGGCCATGCGGATCTGGCCCGGCACGCGGGCCCTCGCGCAGCTGCACCTCGACCGGGGCCAGCGGGTGTGGCTGGTGACGGCGGCGCCGGTCGAGATCGCGACGATCATCGCGCGCCGGCTCGGGCTGACCGGAGCGCTCGGCACCGTCGCCGAGCACGACGAGGACGGTGTCTACACGGGTCGCCTGGTCGGCGACATGCTCCACGGCCCGGCGAAGAAGGAGGCCGTCAAGGCCCTCGCCGCACGGGAGGGCCTCGACCTCGAGCGTTGCTCGGCGTACTCCGACTCCTTCAACGACCTCCCCCTCCTCGGCCTCGTCGGCGACCCCTGCGCGATCAACCCCGACGCCCGGCTGCGGGCGCACGCCCGGGAGCAGGGCTGGCGGGTGCGGGACTACCGCACGGGCCGCAAGGCCGCCCGCCTCGGCCTGCTGACCGGCGCGGCCGTGGGGGCCGCCGCCGGTGCCGTGGCGGCCGGTACGGCGCTCCGTTCCGCCCGGCGCTGACCGCCGCGGACGCCACCGCCCGTTCTCCTCGGGTCCCCGACGGATTTGCCGATAGCGGTTCCCAAGGCCCCGGACGGGACCTAATCTGAGCCGACGTCCCCCTGGGGAGAGGGGCGGGGAGGGCACCACGATGGGCAGTGCAGCGCGGCAGGCACGCGCGTTCGAGCGAGGGCTCGACGCGCTGCGTGCCCTCGTGCTCGAAGCACTCGCGCCCGGGGCGGTCGCGACCGCCGGGGCTCCCCTCACGATCCTCCACCACGACGTGGTCGGCAGCGCCCGGGGCGCGTCCGGCGCGACGGCCGGCGCGACGGCCGGCGCGACGACGGGTCCGGGCGGCGGCCCGGACGGCGGTCCGGACGGCGTGCCGGGCGAGCCGGGCAGCACGGAGGCCCACTCCGCGGAGGAGCGTCCCGAGGACCGCGAGCGCCTCATCGCGCTCGTCGACCTGGCCCGCGGGGGCGACCGCGAGGCGTTCGGGCTGCTCTACGACCACTACCACGGTGCGGTCTACCGCTTCCTCTACTACCGCACGCGCTCGGTCACGCTCGCCGAGGACCTGACGTCGGAGACGTTCTTCCGCGCCCTGCGCCGGATGAGCGACTTCCGCTGGCAGGGCAAGGACTTCGGTGCGTGGTTGATGACCATCGCGCGCAACCTCACGACCGACCACTTCAAGGCCGGACGCACGCGCCTCGAGCACACGGTCGAGGACATGGGCCTGCACGACGACGGCCACGACGACGGACCCGAGTCGACGGTGCTCTCGGCGATCACCAACGAGCTGCTGATGGAGGCCCTCACCCAGCTGCCCGCGGAGCAGCAGGACTGCCTCGTCATGCGCTTCCTCCAGGGGATGAGCATCGCCGAGACGGCCGCGGTGCTCGAGCGCAGCGAGGGGGCGGTCAAGCAGCTCCAGCTGCGGGGCGTGCGCAACCTGGCGAAGCTGATGCCCGAGGGGATGCGGGACTCGTGAGCCGCCGTAACCTCCGGGCCTGCGCCCTCGTTGACCGGGACAGTGCACCTGTCCGGCCCTCCCTCGGGCAGGGCCACCGACCGATGAGGATGCCCGCATGATGTCCCTCCCGACGGCGCGTCGCCGTGCCGAGGAGCTCGACGCAGCGGTCTCCGGGTCGGCGCGCGACGCCTCCGCGCCGAGCGCCGACCTCGAGCCGCTGCTCGATGTCGTCGCCCAGCTGCGCGCCGAGGCCGCCGCCTCGGTCCCCGTCCCGCGCGCCGACTTCGCCGCCGACCTCCGCGCCCGCCTCATGACCGAGGCCGCCACCGTGCTGGTCGCGCCCGACCCGGCCACCGACGAGCTCCTCACGATCCGTCGCTCCCCCCACGCCCCCCGTCGCCAGCGTCGCGTGACCGCCGTCGCGGCCGCCCTCGTGGTGGCCGGCGGGTCGAGCACGATGGCGTACGCCGCGCAGGGCGCCCTCCCCGGCGACTCGCTCTACCCGGTCAAGCGCGCGCTCGAGGGCGCCCGCGGGTCCATCAGCCTCACCGACGAGTCGCGCGGGGCCCTCACGCTGCGGCACGCCGAGCAGCGGCTGGCGGAGGTGCAGGGCCTCGTCGACCGGCACGACAGCGCGAGCGACGCGCTCGTGTCCGACGCCCTCGCCACCTTCGTGGAGCAGTCCGACGAGGCCGCCGAGCTGCTGCTCGCGGCCGGCGCCCAGGGCGACGACAGGTCGGTGACCGACCTCCGTGGCTTCGTCGCCGGCTCCGTCGCGACCCTCGCCGACCTGGAGCCGTCACTGTCCGTCACCGACCAGGAGGGCCTGGCGGCCGCGGTCGCCGCGCTGCGCGACATCGACGAGCGCGCCCTCGAGCTGTGCCCCACCTGCGGGTCGTCCGCCGCGGTCGAGCTGCCGTTCGCGCTGGCGAACGCCGCCTCGATGTTCGACGAGGGCCTCTTCGGCGAGAACGCGCCCGTCGTGCCCGACGTCGACGTCACCGCCCTCCCGCCGGGCAGCGTGGCCGGTCCCCAGGACGACGGGACGTCCGTCGCCGCGCCGCCCGAGACCGCGCCGCCCGCCACCGGGGGGAACGAGGAGCCGAGCACGCCGTCGCAGCCGCCGACCGCGGCGCCGAGCGAGCCCAGTGCCCCGACGAGCCCGCCGCCCAGCCCCGGGCTGCCGGGCACCAGCGGCGGCATCACCGGCGCGACCGAGGGCATCACCGGCCTGACCGGGCCGCTCGCCGAGCCGCTCCAGGCCATCACCGAGACGCTCGACACCCTGCTCGGCCTCAAGTCGACGCCCTGAGCCTGGCGCGCCCGCGCGCAACGCGTCCTCCCCCGCCGCGGGGGCGCGGGTGGTTCAGCCGAAGGCGCCGCCGCGATCGATGAGCAGCTGGTAGAGCGTGCTCTGGATCGTCTCGCGCACCTGGTCGGTCACGTCGAACACCAGCATGGGGTCGTCGGCGGCACCCGCGTCGTACTCGTCCGTGCGGATCGGCTCGCCGAACTCCATCAGCCACTTCGACGGCAGCGGCACGAGGCCCAGCGGGCCGAGCAGCGGGAACGTCGGGGTGATCGGGACGTAGGGCATCCCCAGCAGGCGCGCCAGCGAGGGCACGTTGCCGACGAGGGGGTAGATCTCCTCCGCGCCCACGACGGACAGCGGGACGATCGGCACGCCCGTGCGCACGGCCGCGGCCACGAAGCCGCCGCGCCCGAAGCGCTGCAGCTTGTAGCGCTCCGAGAACGGCTTGCCGATGCCCTTGAAGCCCTCGGGCCAGACCCCGACGAGCTCGCCCGAGCGCAGCAGCCGCTCGGCGTCGGCGTTGCAGGCGAGCGTCGTGCCCCCGCGGCGCGCCACGGTGCTGACGATCGGCAGCCGGAACACCAGATCCGCGCCGAGCGGGCGCAGGAACCGCCCCGCGTGGTCGTGGACGGCCACCATCGTCATCAAGCCGTCGACGGGGACGGTGCCGGAGTGGTTCGACACGACGAGGGCGCCGCCGGTGGTGGGCAGGTTCTCGATCCCCCGCACCTCGACGCGGAACCACTTCTCCGCGATGAGGCGCAGCGCGGCGAGGAAAAAGCGCTCGGTCAGCTCGGGGTCGAAGCCGAACTCGTCGACCACGTAGTCGCCCGTCACCCGTCGGCGCAGGAACGCGAGGAAGCGCGCGAGCTGCTGCTCGGCGTCGTCGCCGAACAGCTCCGCGGCCGCGTGCTGGAAGGCGGCCAGCCAGTCCCCGATCGGCACGCCCGCCAGGGGGCCCCGCTCCTGGGCCGTGGCCGGCGCGCGGGGCGGCTCGACGTCGGACGTCACGGGCGGGGCGGGGGGTGCGGGCGGCTCCGCCGCGGGGGTACGCCGCGGGGCTCCGTTGCCGGGGCCGCTGCCGCCCGCGAGGTCACGCGCGGACGTGGACGGCCGGTTGCGGCCGCTGCCGCGCCCGGGGCGACCGCGCGTGCCGATCGGGATGATGTCGGCGTCACCCACGCGGGCCTCCCGGTGCGACGAAGGGGTGCACGGAGCCCGCGTCCACGGCGACCGGGGTCGGGCGCTCGGGCGGGGGCAGGTGCTCGGCGAGCCGGCCCAGGACCTGCTCGGGCGCCGCGAAGGTGGGCGTCAGGTCCGCCGCGAAGTCGGCGAACGCCTCGGCGGTCGTGTAGCGGGGCGTGAAGCCCAGCTCGGTGCGCGAGCGGGACGTGTCGACCCCGCGCCCGTAGGTGAGGAAGGCGACCAGCTCCGGCGACAGCTCGGCGAGCCGCACCCGACGCACGAGCTGGCCGAGGCCGCCGAGCGCGAACGGGGGCAGCGCCACGCTGGGACGCTGCATGCGCCGCACTGCCTGGTGCAGCGTGATGATGCCGTCGCCGGCGATGTTGAACGTGCCGCCCACCTCGGCGTGCACCCCGTGCTGCAGCACGCCGACGAGGTCGTCCGCGTGCAGGAACTGCATGCGCGGGTCGAAGCCGAGCACCGTGGGCACGACGGGGAGCCGGAGGTAGGACGTCATCGGGCTGGTCACCGTCGGGCCCAGCACGTTGGCGGCGCGCAGCAGGAGGACGCGGACGTCGGGGCGTCGACGGGCGAACCCGCGGACGTAGCCCTCGACCTCCTGCGCGTCCTTGCCGTAGCCGCCGCGCGCGACCCGGGGCTCGATGTCCTCGGTGAACATCGCCGGGTCGCGGCTGGACGCGCCGTACACCGTCGTCGTCGACTTCACGACGAGGTGACGGACGGTCTCCGACTTCTGGCACGCGGCGAGGAGCTGCATCGTGCCGATGACGTTGAGCTCCTTCATCGCGTTGCGACCCCCGGTCGCACCGGGGGTCGCGATGACGCTCATGTGGACGACGGTGTCGACGTCCTCACGCGCGATGACCTTCGCGATGACGGGCGTGCGGATGTCCGCACGGACGAACGAGACGGAACCGAGGTCCCCCCGCGGGGGGACGACGTCGACGCCGACGACGCGGTCGACGCCGGGATCGTCGGCGAGCGCGTGCGCGACCCGCCGCCCGAGGTCACGTGAGACCCCGGTGACGAGAACGACCCGGCCCACCGCGACGCCTCAGTCCCGCAGCGGCGTCACTTGCCGAGCTTGCGGCGCTGGACGCGCGTCTTCTTGAGCAGCTTGCGGTGCTTCTTCTTCGCCATGCGCTTGCGCCGCTTCTTGATGACAGAACCCACGAGTTACCTCTTCACGTGCCTACAGCGGAACCGCGCACCGAGGACACGGGGCGGCCAGACGCTCAGCGTAGCCGGAGGGGCGTGCCGCACCGAAACCCGCGTCCTCCGGCGGGACCAGCGGCGGGACTAGCCGGCGTTGTAGAAGCTGCGGCGCAGGTACTCGTCCACGTCGCCCTCGGCCACCCGGAACGACCGTCCGACGCGCACGGCGGGGAGGTCGCCGCCGTGCACCAGGCGGTACACCGTCATCTTCGAGACGCGCATGACCGCGGCGACCTCGGCGATGGTGAGGAAGCGGACTCCGGACAGGTCGCCGGTCGGACCGTCGTGCTGGGGCATCAGGCACCGCTTTCGTGCCCACGCGCGCCGGACGGGCCGTCCGACCCACTGACGCATGGGGTTGGCGTGAGAATAGGGCCTCGTGTGACGGATGGGGAAGGTTGGGTTCGCAAAATCTGGAACTTCCCGGCGTGTCGCCTTGCGTTCGCGCGTCGCATCGGAATGACAGCGGTGCAACTCGACCCCTCGACCCGGGGGTCCAGGGGTGTCCCCGCTCGCTGGCACACTGCGGCGGGTGATCCCCCGCCGCCCGCTCGACGCCGTGCTGTTCGACCTCGACGACACCCTGGTCGACCACCGCGGAGCAGCCCGCGCCGGCCTCGAGCGGTGGGCGTCGAGCCACGGGGTGACCGGCACGCCCGACGAGATCGCCGAGCGCTGGAGCGCGCTCGAGGTGCGCCACTACGCGGCGTACCAGCAGCGGCGGCTGACGTTCGCCGAGCAGCGCCGCGCGCGCGTGCGGGCGTTCCTCCCCCACCTCGACCTCAGCAGCGACGCCGCGGCCGACGACGCCTTCGCCGGCTACCTCGTGGGCTACCAGGCGGCCTGGCGGGCGTTCGGCGACGCGACCCGGGCGCTGCGCCGCGCCGCGGCCGCGGGCCTGGTCGTCGGCGTGCTGACCAACGGCGACGCGGTCCGCCAGCGCCGCAAGGCCGAGGCCGTGGGGCTCGCCGCCCTGCTCGACGGCCTCGGCGCCCCCGTGCTGGCCTCCTCGAGCCTCCCGGCGGCCAAGCCGGACGCGCGGTCCTACGCGGCGGCCTGCGACCGGCTCGGCGTCGCGCCCGCCACGACGCTGATGGTGGGCGACTCGCTCGTCAACGACGTCCGCGGGGCGCTCGACGCCGGCCTCGCGGCCGTGCTGCTGGACCGGTACGACGAGCACCCCACCGCCGGCGTACGCCGCGTGCGGACCCTCGACGAGCTCGACTTCGGGCGAGCGGCGTAGGACGCGGGGGTCAGGACCCCAGCGCGCGGGAGCGGTCGCGGGCGGCCTCCATGGCCGCGAGGAACGCGGCGCGGACCTTGTGGATCTCGAGCTCGCGCAGCGCGGCGGCGGTGGTGCCGGCGGGCGAGGTGACCTGCTCGCGCAGCACCGTCGGGTGGGTGCCGGTCTCGCGGAGCATGGCGGCGGAGCCCACGAGGGTCTGCACGACGAGCTCGGTGGCGGTCGCCCGCGGCAGGCCGAGGTGCACGCCCGCCTCGATCATCGACTCGACCACGAAGAAGACGTACGCCGGGCCCGAGCCGGAGATCGCGGTCACGGCGTCCTGCTGCGCCTCGGGGATGCGCACGACCCGGCCGGTCGCGCTCAGCAGGGCCTCGACCTCGTCGAGGTGCTCGGCCGTCGCGTGACGGCCCCCGGAGACGGCGTGCATGCCCTCGTCGACGAGCGCGGGGGTGTTGGGCATGACGCGCACGACGGCGACGCCGGCGGGCACCCGCTCCTCGACGTACGCCGTGGTGATGCCGGCGGCGAGGGAGACGACGAGCTGGCCGGGGCGGAGCTCGGGGGCCACCTGCTCGAGCACGGCGGCCATGTCCTGGGGCTTGACCACGAGGGCGACGGTGTCGGCGCGGCGGGCCGCGTCCACGTTGTCGACGACCGCGACGCCGTAGCGGGCGGTGAGCTCCTCGGCGCGCTCCGGCCGCTTCTCCCCCACGACCAGCTCCTCCGGGCGGCGACCCGCACGGACGAGGCCCGACAGGAGGGTCTCGCCCATGACGCCGGCACCGATGATGGCGGTCAGACGGGGGGTGGAGCTGCTCACGTGCTGCCTGCTTCCGGCTCGGGTGAGCCGGGGCGGCTCACGACCTGGAGATCAACGACGTGAGGAAGAGTGACAGGTTCGCCGGTCGCTCCGCGAGCCGGCGGGTGAGGTAGCCGTACCAGTCGGTGCCGTAGGGCACGTAGACGCGCATCGTCTCGCCCGCCCCGGCGAGACGCCGCTGCTCCGCCGGGCGGATGCCGTAGAGCATCTGGAACTCGTAGGTGCCCGGCCCGCGACCGTGGCGGCTGGCGAGGGACGCGGCGATCCGGATGAGCCGCGGGTCGTGGGTCGCCACCATCGGGTAGCCCTGTCCCGCCATGAGGATCCGCAGGCTGCGCACGAAGGCGCGGTCGACGGCGTCCCCCTGGTGGGCGACCGTCGCCGGCGCGTCGTAGGCGCCCTTGCAGAGCCGCACGCGGGAGCCCTCGTGGGCGAGGTCGCGGGCGTCGGCCTCGGTGCGGTGCAGGTAGGCCTGCAGCACGGCGCCGACGTCGGGGTGCTCGCGGCGCAGCTCGTGCACGACGGTGAGCGTGTCGTCGATGATCTCGTGGTGCTCGGCGTCGACGGTGACCGTCGTGCCGACCGCGCGGGCCGCCTCGCAGATGCGGTGCGCGTTGGCGAGCGCGAGGTCGAGGCCGTCGTCGCCCAGGGAGAGGCCGACCGCGCTCAGCTTGAGCGACACCTCGGCGCGCCGGGCCAGGCCGTGGGCCGCCAGGTCGTCGAGCAGCGCGAGGTAGACCTGCGTGGTGTCCTCGGCCCGGCCGGTGTCCGTCGTGAGCTCGCCCAGGTGGTCGATCGTGACCGCGAGGCCGTCGCCCACGAGGTCGGCCGTGACGCGCACGGCCTCGGCGGTGGACTCGCCCGCGACGTACCCGCGCACCACCGCGGCGGTCAGGGGCATCGTCATGAGCCCCCGCTTCACCTCCTCGCTGCGCGCCAGCGCGAGCAGGGGACGACGCAGGAGGGACATGCGCTCCAACCTACCGGGCGTGATCCAGGCGACACCGGGGCCGGTCCGCGGCGCCTCCAGACCGGGTACGACGGCGGTTCAGACCGCCGCGGGGCGCAGGTGCTCGCGGGCGAACGCGAGGGAGTCGGCGAGGTCCGCGCGCCGGGCGTCGGCCGTCTCCGCCTTCCGCGTGTTGATCTCGAGCACGACGTGGCCGTCGAACCCGGTGCGCACGAGGTGGCGCAGCAGGCGCTCGGGCTCCATGCGCCCGCGGCCCGGCACCAGGTGCTCGTCCTTCGCCGAGCCCGTGCCGTCGGTGAGGTGCACGTGCCGCAGGCGCTCGCCGAGTCGCTCCGCCATCGCGACGGGGTCGGAGCCGGCGATCGCGGCGTGGGAGACGTCGATCGTGGTGTTGGCGTAGTTCTCGTCCGAGGGGTCCCAGCCCGGCACGTAGACCTCGACGCCCCGCGTCGAGCCCTTCCGGGGCGTGGCCTTCCAGGGATACATGTTCTCGACCGCGAAGGCGACGCCGCTCGACTCCTCGAGCGCGGCGATGCCGTTGACGAAGTCGCGGGCGTACTCCCGCTGCCAGCGGAACGGCGGGTGCACCACGACCACGTCCGCCCCGAGGGCCTTGGCCATCTCGGCCGACCGCTCCAGCTTCCCCCACGGCTCGAGCCCCCAGACCGCCTGCGTGAAGAGCAGGCAGGGGGCGTGCACCGCACACACCGGTACGTCGTGGTGCTCGGCCAGCTGCTCCACGGCGGCCACCTGCTGGCTGAGCGCGTCGATCCCCACCATCACCTCGACCGCGTCGTACCCGAGCTCGGCCGCGTAGGCGAACCCGTGCGCGGTCGACTCGGGGTAGACCGAGGAGGTGGACAGGCCGACGATCATCGGGCCGCTCCTAGGAGTGGGGGGCGGGTCAGCCCAGGACGCTGAGCTGGTCGAGCCGTTCCAGGATGACGCCCTCCCGAAGCGCCCACGGACAGATCTCGAGGCCCTCGAGCCCGAAGATGTCCATGACGGCGTCGGCGACGAGTGCGCCGGGCACGACCTGGTGCGTGCGGCTGGGCGACACCCCGGGCAGCGCGGCGAGCGCCTCGTGGTCCATCACCATGAGCTTGGGGATCCACTCGCGCAGCTCGGCGGCGGGCAGCACCCGGGGCGCCAGCGGACCCTCGGACGAGCCCGGAGCGCCGCAGATGCGGGCCAGGGAGCGGAAGGTCTTCGACGTCGCGACCGCCTTGTCGGGCGCACCCGCGCGCAGCAGGTTGCCCGCGTCGCGGGCGATCTCGGCCCGGATGGTGCGGCGCAGGTCGCGCACGTGGTCCTCGTCGGGCACGCCCTGCGCGAACCAGGTGCGCGACAGCCGGGCCGCACCCAGCGGCAGCGACCACGCGACGTCGGGCGCCTCGTTGGAGCCGCCGGCGATCTCGAGCGAGCCGCCGCCGATGTCGAAGACGGCCAGCCGGCCCGCGGACCAGCCGAACCAGCGGCGTACCGACAGGAAGGTGAGGCGTGCCTCGTCCTCGCCCGAGAGCACCGTCAGCGACACCCCGGTGCGGCCCTCCACCTCGGCGAGCACCGCTTCGGAGTTCGCCGCGTCGCGCACCGCGGAGGTCGCGAACGCCAGCATGTCCTCGCAGCCCTTGTCCTCGGCCACGACCTTCGCCTGCTGCGCGAACGCCGCGAGGGCGTCGATGCCCGCCTGGCTGACGGCGCCCGCGGCGTCGAGGTGCTCGGCGAGGCGCAGCGGCTCCTTGTAGGAGGAGGCGGGCAGCGGCGCCGCCCCACCGGCCGCGTCGACCACGAGCAGGTGACCCGTGTTCGAGCCGATGTCCAGCACTCCCAACCTCATGGGCAGAACGGTAGCGCCGCACGGGCCCGCCGGTGCCGTCGGCCGTAGGGTGGCCCGGTGCCCGATCGGTCCGGTCCCTCCCGCGAGGCGCCCCTCGACTTCCCCCGCGCCTGGGTCGAGTTCGGCGACCCCGCCGACGACGGCCAGGTCTTCCGCTGCGACCTGACGTGGCTCACCTCGGCGTACACCTGCATCTTCGGCGCCGGCTGCGCCGGCATCTACGCCTCGGCCCCCGACGTCGGCTGCTGCACGCTCGGGGCGCACTTCTCCGACCGTGACGACGAGCGCAGGGTCGCCGGGTTCGTCGCGGAGCTGGACGCCGACCTGTGGCAGCACCGCCCGGACGTCGCGAAGGTGACCCGGAAGGACTGGGTGACCAAGGACGAGGACGGCGCCCGCAAGACGCTGACGGTCGTCGTCGACGGGCAGGAGGCATGCGTGTTCGCCAACCGCCCCGGGTTCGCCGGGGGCGAGGGCTGCGCGCTGCACGCGCTGGCGCTGCGCCAGGGGCGCAACCCGCTCGAGACGAAGCCCGACGTCTGCTGGCAGCTGCCCCTGCGCCGCACCTACCGCACGGTCGAGCGGCCCGACGGCACGTCGTACCTCGAGGTGTCGATCGGCGAGTACGACCGTCGCGGCTGGGGACCGGGCGGGCACGACCTCGACTGGTACTGCACCGGCAACCCCGTCGCCCACGTCGCCCCGGAGCCGCTCTACGTCACGAGCGAGGCCGAGCTGCGGGAGCTGATGGGCGACGCGGGGTACGTCGCGCTCGTCCGCCACTGCGAGGCGCACGTCCGCTCGCGGTCGGCCCTGGCGCTGCACCCGGCCGACCCGCGCTGATCCCCCTGCTGAATCTCGACGTCAAGACACCCGACCCCGGTTTCGCGGCGGCGCGGTGTGTCCCACAGAATCGGGCCATGCGCCTCGACCACGTCTCGTACGCCGCCGGACCCGACGGACTGGCGGCGACCGCCGAGCGCATCGGGAAGCTGCTCGGCCGTGAGTTCACCGACGGCGGCATCCACCCCCGCTTCGGCACCCGCAACATGACCCTCGGCCTCGCCAACGACACCTACATCGAGATCGTCGAGGTGCTCGACCACCCGGCCTCCGACAAGGCCCCCTTCGGCCAGGCCGTGCGAGCCCGGTCCGCGCTCGGCGGGGGGTGGCTCGGCTGGGTCGTCGCCGTCGGCGACCTGTCGCGCATCGAGCGCCGCCTCGGCCGCGAGGCCGTCAAGGGCAGCCGCCACCGGCCCGACGGCACCGAGCTGGTCTGGAAGCAGCTGGGCGTCAACGGCCTCATCGCCGACCCGCAGCTGCCGTTCTTCGTGCACTGGGACTCCCCGCGCGAGCTGCACCCGGGCGCCGGCGCCGACCAGGCGTTCTCGCTGGCCTCGCTGGAGATCGCGGGCGACCCGCACCGCGTGAGCGAGTGGCTGGGCGAGCCCATCGAGGAGCCGCTGGAGGACATGAAGGTCGAGTGGGTCGCGCCGCACGGCACCCCCGGCCTGCTCGCCGTGCAGGTGCAGACGCCGGACGGCCTCGTCCGCATCTGAGCGCACCCCACCCACGCTCGTGGCGAAGCTCCCGCCCGGCGCCCCCCGCGGCACCATCCCCAGCCCCAACATCTGGGAGCACACGGCTGCCTACGAGCTCGAGAACCGCGGCGTCGACCGCGGCGGCCTCATCGAGCGCACCATGCGCGGGATCCACGACTGGTCGGGCGCCACGTTCCTCGACCTCGGCTGCGGCGCCGGGTTCCACCTCCCGCGGTGGGCCGGCGCGGAGCCGAGCGGCGGACGCGCGGCCCAGGTCGTCGGCGTCGAGCCGCACCCCGCCCTCGCCGCCCTGGCCCGGCGGCGGGTCCGGCACCTCGAGGGCGTGCGGGTCGAGGTCGGCTCCGCCCAGGAGATCCCGCTGCCGGACGCCTCCGTCGACGTGGTGCATGCCCGGTGGGCCTACTTCTTCGGCCCGGGCTGCGAACCCGGCCTCGCCGAGCTCTCCCGCGTCGTACGGCGCGGGGGGACGGCGTTCGTGATCGACAACGACGGGTCGCGCTCGACCTTCGGGGCGTGGTTCCGGCGGGGCTACCCGAAGGTCGATCCCCCGGAGGTGATCGAGCGCTTCTGGGCGTCGCACGGGTGGAACCGGGAGCCGCTCGAGATCGCCTGGGAGCACGAGACCCGCGAGGACTTCGAGGCCGTCGTGCGCATCGAGTTCGACCCGCGCACCGCCGACGCGATCCTGGCCGAGCACGCGGGCACGTCGGTCGACTACGCCGTCAACCTGTGGTGGCGGCGGTTCTGACGCTCCTCGTGCGGGGTCGGGTCGTCAGCGCTCGCTGCTGCCCCGCACCACGAGCGTCGGCTCGAGGAGGGTGCCGGAGCCGAACACCTCGCGGTGGGTGAGCAGCTTGCCGAGGCGGTCCACCACCTGCACGGCGACCTCCTCCACCGGCTGGCGCACCGAGGTGAGGCCCCCGGGCAGGAGCTGCGCGAAGGGCGAGTCGTCGAAGCCGGTCACGGCGACGTCGCGGCCCGGTCGCAGCCCGCGGGCGTGCAGCTGGTGGAGCACCCCCGTCGCCAACGTGTCCGAGGCGCAGACGAAGGCGGTCGGGCGGGCCTCGTCGAGCAGCACCCCCGCCGCCTCGACGCCGCTGGCCACGCAGTCCTCGACGCGCGAGGCCAGGCCGGTCGTGGGCAGCCCGTGCCCGTGCATGGTGCGCGACCAGCCGGCGCGGCGGTCCTCGCCGATGGGCGAGTCCTTCCGCCAGCCGATCCAGGCGATGCGGGTGTGGCCCTGCGCGAGCAGGTGGGCGGTCGCCGCCGACGTGCCGGCAGCGCCGTCGACGTCGACCCACGGGTGCAGCGCGGCGGGTGTCCAGGGGCGGCCGAAGGCCACGAAGGGCACGCCGCCGTCCTCGAGGTAGGCCGCCTGCGGGCTGCCCTTGAAGGTGTCGGTCACGACGAAGGCGTCGACGGCGGTCGAGCGCACGAGGTCGTCGTAGCCCGACGACGGGTCCGCCGGGTCGTTCCCGTCGAACAGCAGCACGTGGTAGTCGGCGTCCCGCGTCGCCTGCACCAGCGCGTGCACGAACCGGTCGATGGTCGCGTTGGCCGTGTCCTCGGCGAAGGGCGTGAGCCGCAGGCCGATGAGCCGCGACGACTTGGTGCGGAGGTTCCGGGCGGCCCGGTTGGGCGTGTAGCCCAGGTGCGCGATCGCGGCCCGCACCCGCTCGAGGGTGTCGGCCCGCAGCAGCGAGGGGTTGTTGAGCGCGTTGGAGACGGTCTGCCGCGAGACACCGGCCATCGCGGCGACGTCCGCCAGGGTGGGCAGGGACGTCGCGCCGTCCTGCACCCGGTGGAGCTCGCGACCCATGCGTCCTCTTCCGTCCGCCTGCCCTAGAACGTTCCAACGGTACGACGCGGCGACCCCGACCGCACGGCAACCCCGCGGTTGTGGAGGGCGGTCGGGCCGGTCGCTCTCGCCGCGCCGCGGCGGCGTGCCCCCTGGGGACGAGCCGCGAGGACTGTCGGCAGCCTCGTCTAGCGTCCTCGCCATGTCCCGCACCCCCTCGCGCTCGTCGCGTCCGCGCACCGTCCACCGCTGCACCGAGTGCGGCTGGGAGACGGCGAAGTGGGTCGGGCGCTGCGGCGAGTGCCAGGCGTGGGGCACGGTCGAGGAGGTCGCCCCGGCGGCAGCGGGCACCACGGCCGTGGCGGGTCCCGTGTCGGCGCCGGCGGTGCCGATCGGCGAGGTGCGCACGGACACGGCGGCCTTCCGGTCCTCGGGCGTGCCCGAGCTCGACCGCGTGCTGGGCGGCGGTCTCGTGCCCGGTGCGGCGCTGCTGCTGGCCGGCGAGCCCGGGGTCGGGAAGTCGACCCTGCTGCTGGAGGTGGCGGCGCAGACCGCGCGGCTCAAGGCACGCACGCTCTACGTCTCGGGCGAGGAGTCCGCGTCGCAGGTGCGCCTGCGGGCCGATCGCACGCACAACGTGACCGAGGAGCTCTACCTGGCGGCGGAGACCGACCTCGGCGCCGTGCTGGGCCACGTCGACGCCGTGAAGCCGACCCTCCTGGTCGTCGACTCGGTGCAGACGATCCAGGCCGCGGGCGTCGACGGTGTGCCGGGCGGCGTCACCCAGGTCAAGGAGGTCGCGGCCGCGCTCATCCGGATGGCCAAGACCCGCGGCATCACGACGGTCCTCGTCGGCCACGTCACGAAGGACGGCGCGATCGCCGGCCCCCGCGTGCTCGAGCACCTCGTCGACGTGGTGCTGCACTTCGAGGGCGACCGCGACTCACGGCTGCGGATGGTGCGGGCGATGAAGAACCGCTACGGGCCGGTCGACGAGGTGGGCTGCTTCGAGCTGGCGAGCGACGGCATCGTCGCCGTCTCCGACCCGACCGGCCTGTTCGTCGAGCACCACGAGCGGCAGGTCCCGGGCACGTGCGTGGCCGTCGCGATGGAGGGCCGCCGCCCGCTCCTCGCCGAGGTGCAGGCCCTCGTGACGCCGACGTCGGCCGACCGGCCCCGGCGCACGACGTCGGGGCTCGACGGGTCCCGCATCGCGATGGTCATCGCCGTCCTGGCGCAGCACTGCGGGGTGCGTCTGCACAACATGGACGTGTTCGCCTCGACCGTCGGCGGAGCCCGCCTGCACGAGCCGGCCAGCGACCTCGCCGTCGCCGTGGCGCTGGCCTCGGCCACGCAGGGCCGCGCCGCCCCGCTGGGCGTGGTGGCGATGGGCGAGATCGGCCTCGCGGGCGAGCTCCGGCGGGTGCGCGACCTCGACCAGCGCCTGGGCGAGGCCGCCCGCCTGGGATTCCGGCTCGCGATCGTGCCGGGTCGCTCGCCCAACGGCCGGGCGCGCACCCCGGAGTCCTGGACCGTCGACGGCATGAAGGTGATCGACTCGAGCGACGTGCAGTCCGCCCTCCGCCTGCTCAACCTCCTGCCGGGCTGAGCCGCCCGGCCGGGCCGGCCCCGCGACGTACCGGTGGGGTGCTCAGCCCCCCGCGAACGGCGGGAGGAACTGCACGACGCTGCCCGCGGCGACCACGACCTCGCCCGGATCGTCGGAGCTCACCGGTCGGTCGTCGACGAGCACCGAGCAGACGGCCAGCACGTCGCCCAGCCGCGCCCCCGGGTGGAGGCCGAGGAGACGTTGCTGCAGGTCAGCCAGGGTCACCGGCCCCTCCACCTCGAGCCGGTCCGCGTCGGTGCCGGCCGCCTGCTTGGCCGACGCCCAGTAGCGCGCCTCGATGACCTGCGTCTCACTTCGCGGGGATTCCGGTGGTGTGTCGCCCATGTTTCTGTATTCTCCCGTTCACTTGTGCTGGCCGAAGCTCAACGTCGTGTTTCGGTCCCCACCCCCTCAGGGAGGAGACCATCGTGAGTGCACTTCTGCTCCTCACCAGCGCCCTGCAGCCCTCGGTCGAGGTGCTGCCGGGCCTCGCGCTGCTCGGCCACTCCGTCAAGATTCTTCCAGCCGAGGGCAGCGCCCTGCTGGAGGCCCCCGACGCCGACCTCGTGCTCGTCGACGGGCGCCAGGAGCTGGCCCACGCCCGTGACCTGTGCCGCCTGATCCGCACCACCGGGTCCGACGTGCCGGTCCTGCTGATCGTCACCGAGGGCGGCCTCGCCGTCGTCGCCGCCGACTGGGGCATGGACGACGTCCTGCTCCACACCTGCGGTCCCGCCGAGCTCGAGGCGCGCATCCGGCTCTCGATCGGCCGTCTCGCCGCGCAGCGCGAGGCGGACGACCCCGAGGCCCACGTCATCCGCTCCGGCGAGGTCGTCGTCGACGACGCGACCTACACCGCGAAGCTGGGCGGGCGCCCGCTCGACCTGACCTTCAAGGAGTTCGAGCTCCTCAAGTTCCTCGCCCAGCACCCGGGTCGCGTCTTCAGCCGCCAGCAGCTGCTCCAGGAGGTGTGGGGCTACGACTACTTCGGCGGCACCCGCACGGTCGACGTCCACGTGCGTCGCCTCCGCGCCAAGCTCGGCCCCGAGCACGAGACGCTGATCGGCACCGTGCGCAACGTGGGTTACCGCTTCGTGCTCCCGACGAAGGAGAAGGCCGAGGCCTCGGTCTCCGCCGACGCCTGAGCCCGGCACCCGACGTCGTCGACGGCCCTCCGACCCCCGTGGTCGGGGGGCCGCCGTACTCTCGGGCCATGGTCGAGGCGCGCGACACGACGACGTTCACCGTCCGCGAGGTCCACGACCTCGACTCCCGCGCCCGCGACGAGGTCACGGGCATCGACGGCGACGTCCGCACGACCTTCGGCGCGGGCGCGCTCGACGAGGCGGGGCTCCGCCACCTCGAGCACCGCGGCCTCGAGGACGCCCGCCTGTGGCTGGCGGTCGCCACCGGACCCGACGGCCGCGGGCGACCCGGCGGCTTCGCGTTCCTCCGGGGCACGGACGCGGAGCGCGACCTGACCCTCGCGGTCCGACCGGCGGTCGCCGGCCACGGCCTCGGTACGGCGCTCGCGGAGGCCGCCCTCGCCGACGCGCCCGCGGGACGGGTCGTCGCGTGGCGGCACACGACGGACGAGCGCGCCGACCGGTTGGCGGCCCGACTCGGCTTCGCGGTCGTGCGCGAGCTGCTGGTGATGGAACGGCCCGCGACCGGACTGCCGCCGGTCGCCGAGCGCGACGACGTGCGGATCCGGACCTACACGCCCGACGACCGCGACGACCTGCTCCGCATCAACGCGGCCGCGTTCGCCCACCACCCGGAGCAGGGCGCCATGGACGAGCGGGACCTGGCGGAGCGGATGTCCCAGGACTGGTACGACCCCGCCGGCCTCCTCGTCGCGGAGGACGCCACCAGCGGCGCCGTGCTCGGATTCCACTGGACCAAGACCGCGCGGCGGCCCGGCGACGCGGGCCCGGTCGGCTCGGGCGCGGACGGGGAGGTCTACGTCGTCGGCGTCGCCCCCGCGGCGCAGGGCCGCGGGCTCGGCACCCTCCTCACCCTCGCGGGACTGCACCACCTGGCGTCGTGGGGCGTGCAGCGCATCGAGCTGTACGTCGAGGGCGACAACGCCGGCGCCCGCGCGGTCTACGCCGGGCTCGGCTTCGAGGTCGTGGCGACGCACGTGCAGTACGCCCGCGAGGCGCCGAGCGCCTGACGCGCGCCCGGGGTGCTCCCGGGCGCGTTCGCTGGCCTCAGTCCGGGAGCTCGGCGCCGACGGCCGCGAGCACGGCGGCCGCGATGGCGCGGGCGCCCTCGCGCGTCGGGTGGGCCCCGTCGTCGGAGAGACCCGGTCGCCAGCGGTCCTCGCCGCCCTCCCCGACGGCGTCGACGGTCTCGACGAACGGCACGTCGAGCTCGGCCGCGAGCTCGCGCTCGGCGGCGATGAGTGGCCCCACGTCGCCCCAGTCGTCGCGGTCGAGCGGTGGGGGCGAGATGACCCAGACCGCGGCCCCGGCCGCCTGGGCGGACGTGACCATCGAGCGCAGCGAGTCGAGGGAGTCCTCGACCGGGATCCCGAGCCGGACGTCGTTGGTGCCGCCCATGATGACGACGGCCCGCGGGTCGCGCTCGAGCACGTCCTCGTCGAACCGTGCCTCCATCTGGCCGAGGGTCTGGCCCGAGACGGCGGCGTTCGCGACGTACCGCCACGGGGTGCGGTCGTCGACCACGACGTAGCGCAACCACGACGCCTTGCCCGGCAGGTCGGTGAACTCGTCGGTGTCGGCCTGGCTGATGGAGTCACCGATGAACACGGTGGGGACGCCGTGGGTGCTGGCCTCGACGCGGACCGCCTCGTGCACGAGCAGCCCGGTGAGCGCCGCCAGCGCCACGCCACCGGTGGCAGCACGACGGACGAGCGCGCGGTTCACGAACCGGCCTCCTCGAGACCCGCCGCCAGCGCGTCCGCGAGCTCGGCCACGGCCGCGGTGTTGCTGGCCCCGAGGGCGACCCAGTTGGCGAAGCCGTGGATGAGGCCGTCGAACCGGCGGACGCGGACGGGCACGCCGGCGTCGGCCAGCTTCGCGGCGTAGGCCTCCCCCTCGTCCCGCAGGGGGTCGAACCCCGCCGTGGCGACGTACGCCGGCGCGAGGGCCTCCGGCACGTCGGCGAAGAGCGGGGAGGCGGACGGGTCGGTGCGCTGCTCCTCGACCGGCAGGTAGTGGGCGGCGACCCCGTCCATGAACTCGGTCGTCAGGTAGAACCCCTGGCCGAAGAGCCGGTGGGAGGCGCTCCCCCGGGTCATGTCGGTCGCCGGGTAGATCAGCAGCTGGAAGGCGAGCGGGATCTCGCGCCGCGCGGCCTCGATCGCCACCGCGGCCGCGAGGTTGCCGCCCGCGGAGTCGCCGCCCACGGCGATCCGGCGGGCGTCCGCACCGAGCCACCCCGCGTTGGCGCTCACCCACTCGAGGGCGGCGAGGGCGTCGTCGTACGCCGCGGGGAACGGGTGCTCCGGGGCCAGCCGGTAGGCCACGGACAGCACCCGCACACCGGCGCGCTCGGCGAGGAACCGGCACAGCGGGTCGTGGCTGTCGAGGTCGCCGTAGAGCCAGCCGCCACCGTGGAAGAAGACCAGCAGGGGATCGCCGTCGCCGCCGTCGCGGACGAGGCGGCCGCTCGGGACGTAGAGCCGGCCCGGGAGGTCGGCCACGCGGCACGGGCGGGTGGCGCCGATCGGCTGGTCCCCGCCGGCCAGGACCGCCTGGGCCCGGAGCACCGCCCGTCCCCGGGCGACCGGCAGGTCCTCCACGACCGGCTCGCGGGCGATCCGGCGCAACCGCAGGACGAGCTGCGTGTCGAGGTCGAGCTCGAGCCCGTCGACCCGCACGGGCGGGCCGGCGAGGCGGCGCTTGACCGGCTCGGGCAGCCGCAGCACCGCCGTGACCGAGGCACGGCGGGCCGCGGCGACGACGGCTGCGGGGCGGGTCGGGAGGGACACGGCGGTCACGTTACCCGCCGGTTCGGGCACGCGCTGGGGGTCTTGCGGACCCTGTGGAGAACGACACCGGCCGTTCACCCGGCAGTGGGAGGATCATCGACATGACCGACCCGTCCGCCCTCGCTGCCCACGTCTCCGGATCCCTGGACGACGGGCCGCCCGAGGCTGCTCTGGCCGCCGTCGGCGGTGACACGTTCGACGTGGACCCGCCCTACACGCCTGACCCGGAGGCCCTCGCCGCCGTCGAGAAGCACGGTGACCGCTTCCTCGACCGCGAGGTCTCGTGGCTCAAGTTCAACCAGCGGGTGCTGGAGCTGGCGGAGGACCCGTCGCTGCCGCTGCTCGAGCGGGTGCGCTTCCTCGCGATCTTCGCGAGCAACCTCGACGAGTTCTTCATGGTGCGCGTCGCCGGGCTCAAGCGCCGGATCGCGGCGGGCGTGGCGGTGCGTGCCGCGTCCGGCCTCCTCCCGCGCGAGGTGCTGAAGGAGATCTGGGCGACGACGAGCGAGCTCATGGAGCGGCACGCGCGCGTCTTCCGGGAGGACATCACGCCGTCGCTCGAGGCCGAGGGCATCCAGCTGGTGCGCTGGGAGGACCTCGACCGCGAGGAGCAGAAGCACTGCAAGCGGCTGTTCCGCGACCGGGTGTTCCCCGTGCTGACACCGCTCGCGGTCGACCCGGCGCACCCGTTCCCCTACATCTCGGGCCTGTCGCTCAACCTCGCCGTCCTCGTGCGCAACCCGAAGTCGGGCAAGGAGCAGTTCGCGCGGGTGAAGGTGCCGCCGATCTTCGACCGCTTCGTGGCGGTGGGCAACCAGCGGTTCGTGCCGCTGGAGGACGTGATCCGCGAGCACCTCAAGCGCCTGTTCCCCGGGATGGAGGTGCTGCAGGTCCACACGTTCCGGGTGACCCGCAACGAGGACCTCGAGGTCGAGGAGGACGACGCCGAGAACCTGCTGGCCGCGCTGGAGAAGGAGCTGCTCCGCCGCCGCTTCGGCCCCGCGGTGCGCCTGGAGGTCGAGGAGTCGATCGATCCCGCGGTGCTCGAGCTGCTGATGTCGGAGCTCGGCGTGCGCGAGGAGGAGGTCTTCCGCCTGACCGGCCCGCTCGACCTGCGCGGGCTCAACGACATCGCCGACCTCGACCGGGAGGACCTGAAGTACCGGGCGTTCGTGCCCACGACCCACCCGCTGCTCGCCGAGGTGGAGTCGAGCTCGCCGGTGGACGTCTTCAAGGCGGTGCGGCGCAACGACGTGCTCCTGCACCACCCCTACGACTCGTTCGCCACGTCCGTGCAGCGGTTCCTCGAGCAGGCCGCCGCCGACCCCCACGTGCTGGCGATCAAGCAGACGCTCTACCGCACGTCGGGCGACTCGCCCATCATCGACGCCCTCATCGACGCCGCCGAGGCCGGCAAGCAGGTGCTCGTCATCGTCGAGATCAAGGCGCGGTTCGACGAGACCAACAACATCCGGTGGGCACGCAAGCTGGAGCACGCGGGCTGCCACGTGGTCTACGGGCTGGTCGGCCTCAAGACCCACTGCAAGCTCTCGCTCGTGGTGCGCGACGAGCCCGACGGCATCCGCCGCTACACCCACATCGGCACGGGCAACTACAACCCGAAGACGGCGCGGCTCTACGAGGACCTCGGCCTCCTCACGGCCGACCCGCGCATCGGCGAGGACGTCGCGCACCTGTTCAACAACCTGTCCGGGTTCTCCCGCAACGCGTCCTATGACGAGCTCCTGGTCGCGCCCGACTCCGTGCGCACCGGCCTCGTCGAGCAGATCCACGCCGAGATCGCCCACCACCAGGCGGGCCGTCCCGCGCGGATCCGGCTCAAGGCCAACTCGGTCGTCGACGAGGCGATCATCGACGCGCTCTACCTGGCCTCGCAGGAGGGCGTGCCCGTCGAGCTCCTCGTGCGGGGCATCTGCGCCCTGCGTCCGGGCGTGCCGGGCCTGTCCGAGTCCATCACGGTGCGCTCCGTGCTCGGTCGGTTCCTCGAGCACAGTCGCGTCTTCACGTTCGAGGGCGGCGGCGAGCCCCAGGCCTGGATCGGCTCGGCCGACATGATGCACCGCAACCTCGACCGCCGCGTCGAGGTGCTGGTGCGCCTGCCCTCCGTGCTCGGCACCCGCGTCCAGAGCCTGCTCGACCTCGCGTTCGACCCCGACACCAACGCATGGGAGCTCGACGCCGACGGGGTCTGGAACCGCAACGCCGGTTCGGTGCACCTGCAGGAGAGCCTCGTCGACCGGCAGCGCCGCCGCCGGTCCTGACGCCCGTCCGGGCGGACGGTACGGCGCGGGCCCGCCCCGCGCCGTACCGGGAGAACGCGCATGCGACCCCCCGCGGTTTGTGACGCCGGAGTGACGTGCCCCTAGCATGGGGCGGCCGGTTCCCATCCAGCAGGAGAAGTCGTGGCTTTTCGTTTCCGCCCGGTCGAGGGTGCCTTCTTCGACCTCTTCGCCCAGCAGGCTCAGCACCTGACCGTCGGAGCCGGCCTGCTCGCCGAGATGCTGGCCGACGGCGCCGACCACGAGGACGTGGCCCGGCGCATGCGGGACGCCGAGCACGCTGCCGACGAGACGACCCACGAGATCGTGCGGAAGGTGAACAGCACGTTCATCACCCCGTTCGACCGTGAGGACATCTACGGCCTGGCGTCGGGACTCGACGACGTCATGGACGAGATGGACGAGGTCGTCGACATGATCCTGCTCTACGAGGTGAAGTCGCTGCCCGCCGAGCTGGGTGCCCAGGTCGAGGTGCTGCAGCGCTGCGCCGAGCTGACGGCCGAGGCCATGCCGCGGCTGCGCACGATGCAGGACCTCTCGGAGTACTGGATCGAGATCAACCGCCTCGAGAACGCCGGCGACAAGAACCACCGCCGCACGCTCGCGAACCTCTTCAGCGGCAACTACAAGGCGCTCGAGGTGCTCAAGCTGAAGGACATCGTCGAGGCGCTCGAGCGCGCCGTGGACGCCTTCGAGACCGTCGCGAACACCGTGGAGCAGATCGCGGTCAAGGAGTCCTGACGACGTGGAGCTCACCATCGTCATCGTGGTGGTCGTCGTCGCCCTGGTCTTCGACTACACGAACGGCTTCCACGACGCGGCCAACGCGATCGCGACGTCGGTCTCCACCCGGGCGCTGACCCCGCGGGTGGCGCTCGGCATGGCCGCCGTCATGAACTTCGTCGGCGCGTTCCTCGGCCAGGAGATCGCCAACACCGTCGCGTCGGTGATCACGATCCCCGAACCATCGACGACCTCGGCGGCCGTGCACGGACTCGTGATCGTGCTCGCGGGCCTCCTGGGCGCGATCACGTGGAACCTCGTCACCTGGTACTTCGGCCTCCCCTCCTCCTCGTCCCACGCCCTCATCGGCGGCCTCGTCGGCGCTGCCATCGCCGGCGGCGCGGGCGTGAAGTGGGACGTCATCGTCGAGAAGGTCGTCATCCCGATGATCGCCTCGCCGCTGTTCGGCTTCGGCGCCGCGTTCCTCCTGATGCTGGCGATCATGTGGATCTTCCGCCGGCGCAAGCCCGGCCCGACGCAGCGCGGCTTCCGGGTCGCGCAGACCGTCTCGGCCGCCGCGATGGCGCTCGGCCACGGCCTCCAGGACGCCCAGAAGACGATGGGCGTCATCTTCCTGGCGCTCGTCACCGGCGGCTTCGCCGCGCAGTCCGACGGCCTCCCGTTCTGGGTCATCTTCTCGGCCGCCGCGGCGATCTCGCTGGGCACGTACGCCGGCGGATGGCGCATCATGCGCACCCTCGGCCGCCGCATCATCGACCTCGACCCCGCGCGTGGCTTCGCCTCGGAGACCGTCGCGGCCGGCGTGCTCTACACGACCGCGTTCGTGTTCGAGGCGCCCATCTCCACCACGCACACCATCACCTCCGCTGTCATGGGCGCCGGCGCCACCAAGCGCTTCTCGGCCGTGCGGTGGGGCGTCGCGAAGTCGATCGTCGCCGCCTGGGTGCTCACCTTCCCCGCCGCCGGGCTCGTGGGCGCCGTGGGTTACTGGGTCGCGCACGTGCTGTTCGAGGTCGCGCCCTGACGGTCTGACGCTCCCGGACGTCATGCACCTCGGCGGCCGGGGCCATCCGGACGCATGACGTCCCGTGGGCGTCAGGCCGCCACCCCGGGTACGCCGCGGGACCAGCCCCCACGCCGCAGGCCGGCCTCGATCTGGTCGAAGAACTCGTCCTTGGCGAAGCGCAGCCCGAGCAGCGGCAGCCGGAGGACCGTGTCGGCGCCGGAGAGCGTCACCGCGTTGTGACGGATCGCGTCGGCGACCACGTTCTCCGCCCACGCGTGGTGGATGCCGTCGATCTCGAGAACGAGGCCGTACTCCTCCCACCAGACGTCGAGGAAGTAGCTGCCGTCCCGAGCGCGCCGGCGTGCCTGCCGCGTCGGCTCCGGCAGCCCCCGTCGTCGGCACTCGCGCGCCACGTCGATCTCCCCGAGCGACTCCGCTCCACCGGCGAGCTCCAGGAGCACGGTGCCGACCAGCCGCCGCCGACGGTCACGACGGATGCGGAGGAGCTCGGTCGCGATCCGCTCCGTCGTCGCGATGCCCTGCTGCACCGTCATCGTGAGGAGCAGGGTCGCCTGACGGTCGCTGTCCGCCCAGAGGGCACCGCGCACGGCAGCCACCTCCGGCCTGCTCCGGGGGATGCCCACCCCCACCACGTCCGCCGCATCGAAACGGCGGGTCTGGCGCACGGCGACCCCGCGAGCACGCCGCACCCGCGCTCCCCGGGGAACGCTCACGCGCACGTCGCCTCCGTCGAAACGACGCAGTCCCGCGACCTCCAACGCCGCCGCCGCGTCGAG